>RPGQ01000007.1 GCA_004193595.1 Desulfobacteraceae bacterium Eth-SRB2 | reverse complement strand
TGAAATCGTATTCAAATATCAAAATTGTCGATTCAGAAGTAAAAAAAGCAGCATAATCTGGCAAGTTTTTTAAAGAGTTTGCGCTAACCGTTAAGCATTTCCTCTGAAAACAATCAGAGCTTACGATGAACTTTGTTTGCATACAATGGCATCTAACATGTCTTTTAGGTTCGGAATCTTGCCAGTGGACTGACTTCGGATATGTTCCAAAGTTTGCCTTGCTTTTTCAGAAATAGGGCTACTCCCGTGTTGTTCTTTTTCAGCATCAGCTGCCTTTAGAGTTTCTGCGGCAAGATAGGAAACTATGCGCTGCCATCCATCCTCTTCCTGTCGACACCACATGAGTCTAAGAGCCCATTCAAGACAGGGGCGAGCCAATACGGCTGCATGAATATATTCGCCTCTCTCCATGAGTGAACAAATCGTATGATAAGCTCGTACCAAATAATCTATTGTTTGGTGTATGACATCATGACCGCATATGGGGAACGGCGGCGGGGACGATCGAACTTGATGAACCTGTATATATTTCTGTTTATATTGGATAAGCATCTGTTCTGTACGCTTAACTTCGTCGATTGGGTCCACTATGTGCTCCTTTATGGCCAACGTCGCTAATCAGCCGCCCGGCTTTTTGGGTCGGCTGCATTAGCTTGGTTATCTGCTGTTTAAGGATATTTGTTTTTTTGCCAACACGAAGATTCCCATCATAGAGCCAGAAAGTATTTTCTTTTCTTGGATTTCTTCAAATTTATTCGCTATATACTTACCTCCAGCTGTTAAGGCTATGGGTAAAGCTGCGCCTAAAAATGGTGCTAATGCTGGCATCATTGTTACAGCAAGTCCACCTCCGGCAATAAGTGCGGTATAGTTGTGTTTGGCTCCATATTTTCTATTTAGTGAATCGATTTGTTTCTCATGCTGGGTAATCAATGATTCTATTTGAGAACAAATTTCCGATGCAACATAACTAATATCATCAATCTTAGTCTCAGGAAGGTTGTTTATAAACTCTCTTAATTTGTGGCGAAATTCTACATTTTCCTTGGTTTTTCTCAAAAATATTAGCTGTTCGTTATTAATGTTAGCAAGGAAGTCTAAACGTCTGTTCATCAGAGCAGATAGAATCGATAATGTTTTTTTATCCGAATAATCTAAATTCGAAACTCGCTGGTTAGTCATCTTGCCGATCAATCTGAAATAATGGGCTTGGGCATCAACGCATAATAGAGGGTTGCTTTTCAATTCATAAGAATTTTCCAAAATATGATATTGAGGTTGAATTTTCTCCATAATACCATTTAACACAACTACACTATCTGGTGAAGAATCCATGAGATCATTGAATTCTTTCGTCCGCCATGTTTGTGCTTCAATCTTATAAGCTTGTATGGCTTGCTTTATCGGTTCACCTATCTCGCCTCCAGGTGAGATGAACAAATTGGATGTTTCAATTCGTTCTAAAAATTCCTTTTCATTTGACTTAGCGAAAGTTAACACATCCTCAATGGTTTCAATTGTCGGATCAATATAATAAGAAAAAATATCCGCTATAAGTTGTTGGGTTGACGAAATTGTTACCTTATCATGTTTTTCCAGCGACTTTTCCCAACTTGGAAACACTAAAAAAGGAGGTAGATCAAACTCATCTGAGAGCATATCCTTCAAGTGAAGGATAAAATATGCTGCTTGAAGAGTTTGAACCAAATTGAACTTTTCATGCTCTCGCCGAGTTTCCAGCCAAGGCATGACAGGGTCAGGAATAAGTACTATATCTGAAAATAATATAGATTTTCGTGTTGCGTTAAGCTGTGTTTCATAAAACCGGCTACTTCCACCAAGGTTGACTTTGCAGCAATTTATATTTTTAGCAGACTTGAAACACTCTATGCTTTCTTTTCCGTAGAGTTTCTTGAGCTTTTCTTCCAATGTAATATACGACTGATATGACTTTTGAAGTTTAGACTCATTGCCCCTATATCTTTCACCCATTTCCCGGACAGCTTCAGGAAACTTATTGGTTTCGCAAAAATTGCTTGGAATCTTACCAGTAGCACC
Source organism: Desulfobacteraceae bacterium Eth-SRB2 (assembly GCA_004193595.1). GTDB lineage: Bacteria > Desulfobacterota > Desulfobacteria > Desulfobacterales > UBA11574 > S5133MH16. The sequence goes on along the minus strand of RPGQ01000007.1, from coordinate 70,392 downwards.
AATAAAAAACTCCATCAATATATCAAAATATTCTTTCTGATATATAGTGATAGTATGAATATCTGATGGGTTCAATTTTGCTCCTCAAAACAGTTAACCAGTTATTCTATTGTTTTATGCATAATATTCGAAAAAAATATCAATCGACAAGAAAAAAGCGGCATTGTGTGTATTTTCTATCTACATAACTCCGTAATAAAGATGTTATATAGAAAACTGTTATGTCACAATGATACCCATTCCCCAAAATATAAACACTCTCTATAGTGCTCTGCTGATTCAAAAAGTTGTTCCGGATAAATACTATTCTTATTATCGAAAGTGGCTGCGATATTACCTGGATTTTTGCCAAAAATCTCTTTAGGAAATTCGTATTAAACGTGCACAACCGATTAATACAATATTTTAAAAAATGAACGTTCCACCCTATTTGAGCGAAAGTCGAGGATGCCCCAGATTCCCCCGATAACGGGATCTTCGTTTCACTACGAAAGGCGTCACGTGTGAAGCCGTAGTGAAATACTGCGAACCCGTGACAACGACGAAGATCCCCGCTTAAGGCGGGATTTCGCTTTGCTCAAGGCGCTGTCATCGGGTTTCCCACAGGGTAAACAAAATCGAGGTAAAATAACAGAATTCATATCTCACTGATAGCAGAGATATTAAAATGTCGTCGAATCATCAAAATTCTTATTGAAATAAATGTATTATCATCGTTCTCGGTTTTGTTTACGCTCAATTAGGGTTTCGCTATGTGTCTGCATCAACTACCAGGTCGAGAATGAGAATCAATATGAATTGGACAAAAAGATATTCTTGTAAATTCAAAGATATACATACACTATTACGCCTTAATAATCAATCCTAAATATTACCTATAAAATGCCTATAAAAAATGGGTGTTGTCGGCGAAAAGAGCAGGATGACTGGGGCTTTTTGGTGAAATTTCATATAGGGAATCCGGGTAAAAAGTCCCTGTAAAATGTACTTCAGTTTCCGCTTATGTATGCGGTCCGTTTCATTGGTTCATTCTGCCCACCTTTCCATATCGATCTCCAGCGGTTATAATCCTGAAAATGGATCAAGCCGCACCGATATTTAAGGCATGCACCTCTTTATCAAGACGATTTCTAAGCAAATCTTCAGTAATCTCAAGATCATATCTGGTTTGAAGATTTAGCCAAAACTGGGGTGAAATGCCAAAAAACTTTCCTAAGCGGAGTGCGGTATCCGCGGTAATCGATCTTTTACCGTGAACAATTTCGTTGATACGCCTTGGCGGTACGCTTATATCTTTAGCAAGCCGATATTGACTAATTCGCATGGGTTTTAAAAATTCCTCCAGCAGAATCTCACCAGGGTGGATGGGAGGAAGTTTTTTTTCTTTCATAATGACCTCCTAATGAGATGGGGAAGGTTGAAATCCAAACAATACCCTTACAGAAAAATTAAACCGACATCGGGCTTCGAGACCTTTGCAAAATACCCCCTTTTGCCCAATTCATATGTCGGGATCGTCTCTATCTTTAAAGGTTTCGCTCACTTTCTGTCCAGCCAGTAGCCTGGGCGACGTCGAAGATCGGCAACTGCGATTATTCGTACAAAGTTATGCTTGACTTGATAAATGACGCCAAAAGGGAACCGGTTGACAAGGCAGCGACGAGTATTCTTGGACACTGGCGACCATGCATCAGGATATTGGATAATGCGGCCAATTGTCGCGTAAACTTCTTGTGCAAACTCTATGCCGAGGCCATGCCGGCAATCTTCGTAGTACTCAACAGCCCTGTCAAACTCCGTTTCCGCATGTTCGTGGAAATAGAATCTCATTTCCCATGCTTTGCCCGGATTCTGGCGAAGACTTCCTCACCGGGGACCATCTTAATCTTGCCTTCCTCAATTTGTGACACGCGACGTTCTGCTTCTTCTGCCCAAAGGCGATCGATTTCCTCATCGATTGGAAGGTTGAGGCTTGTCAGAAGCTTCTCAACCAAGCTTAGGCGGATGTCTGCCGGAAGGGATAGGGCTTCTTCAATAACTCTGTCATTTGTTGTCGCCATAGTGTTCCTCCTTCACTGGACTATTTAAACATACATCACAAAATAAGGCAATAATGATTCAAAACAGCAGATCAATGATTTGGGTTTAAAAGCGGCTTTATCTTGACTAATGGCCCGAACCCGTTTATAAAATCATTTTTCTGAAGGAGGAAAGAACGATGCCGATCTATGAATATCAATGTAAAAGCTGTTGTCACTGTTTTGAACAACTGGTTTTGTCTCCGGCGGACCCCCCGCCCGAATGTCCGCAGTGCGCCTGCAAGGACGTAACCAAACTCATGTCCACCGCCGCATTTCGCCCCCAGGGCATTCCCTCCGGTTCCGGCGGTTTTAAGGCGCCGGCCTGCCGGCCTTCGGGGTGATCGACCTAGTATTTTTCCTCGGTTCGAGGAAAAAATCCAATCCGCGCCCGGCTTTGCCGATCGCCCGTGTCAGGGAGCATCGGGTTCCGGAGGCGGGATAAAAAGGCGTCGCGAATTTCATGGAATGAGGGGTACTTATGTACGCCGCAGTGAACGCGAAATCAAGCGCAACGCAGAAATTGGACTTTTTACGAAGCCGTCAGGTTTTATTCAAATAAATCAGAATGGGTGCCTGTTCTTTCGAAGATTATTTCCGAATCGGTTACCTTATAAATCAACAGCCAGTCCGGTTCGATATGGCATTCCCGCCTGCCTTTATAGTTTCCAAGTAATTTATGGTCCTTGTATGTCGGGTTAAGGCGTTCTTCATTTATAAGTGTTTTGAGAATTGGTTTAATTTTTTCCAGGGACTTTCCCCGTTTCTCCATTTTTTTCAGATCTTTTGCAAATTGTTTGGTGTATGAAGGACTTCGCATTTATATCCCCAGCTTATCGAACATATCATTTGTATCTTCACAACGAATAAGATTTCTTTTTGCATCTGTGTCTTTGAATACCTTTTCAGTTGTTTTATTGGGGATAACAACACCAAATGGAAGCCCGTTCCTTAACTTGACCTGTCGATAAAACAGGTTTATTGCTTGAGTCGTGGTAAGACCCATTTCTTTAAAAAGCTTTTCCACGTCTTGCTTTAGTAGGGGTTCAATCCTTGCTCGCACGGTTGCTGTTTTTACCATAATTATCACCTCCATAAAAATAATAGCCCGAGTGAGCCACAAAAGTCAACATCATTTGTGGCCCAAAGGGGCCTAATAATTTTCTTTTGAAGAATTTAGGCACTTAGTTGTAAATTCTGAGTATTTTATGAAAAAAAATGCCTAAAATTCTTAAGTGTGAAGTGACTAAAGTGAACTAAAGTGACTAAATTTTTGGAATTCTGACAAGTTAATATAATCAGTCGGAGCATAGCGACTCCTAAATTTTAGATCACTTCAAATTTTAGATCACTTGTAACTTTTCCGGTTTATCCGGATTAGATAATAAAGAAAAAGCTTGACATTATAGTTTAGAACCATTAAAAGTGATATCTAACTTAATACGCAGGATATCATGAAAAACTTTATCGCCATTAACAACCTTATTAGCCTTATTATTCTCCTCGTCGTAGATGTACTAGTCTACTACGAGGCAAAGGGTTGATAATGGCCTGATTTTATAACAAAACAAAAAACAAAATCCGTTATCAGCCAAAAAGGCCGATAACGGATTTTTTTTTGAGAAGATGAAGAGAAATCCGGCTAATTTTTATTTAAGGAGATGTATCTAATGAAAAGTGATCTGGCTAAAAAAGGTATTGAACGGGCGCCCCACCGCTCTTTGTTTAAGGCAATCGGATATACGGATGATGAAATCAAAAAACCGCTGATCGGTATCGCCAATTCGGCCAACGCCGTTATTCCCGGTCATATCAATCTGGACAAGATCGCAGAGGCCGTAAAAGCAGGCGTCTATATGGCAGGAGGAACGCCTGTTGAATTCGGCGTGATCGGGGTTTGCGACGGCATTGCCATGAATCACGAAGGCATGAAATATTCCCTTGCCAGCCGGGAGTTGATCGCCGACTCCATTGAGGTTATGGCCACGGCCCATGCATTTGACGCCATGGTTATGGTGACCAATTGCGACAAAATCGTCCCCGGAATGCTCATGGCGGCGGTGCGTCTCAACCTGCCGGCCATCGTAATCAGCGGCGGTCCCATGCTGGCCGGAGAACATCCTGAAAAGACGTGCTCTGATAAAATCGATCTGGTTACGGTCTTTGAGTCTGTGGGTGCGGTACTTTCAGGGAACATGACCGAAGAAGAGTTGAATCGTATCGAAGATGCGGCCTGTCCCACCTGCGGATCATGCGCCGGCATGTTCACGGCCAACTCCATGAACTGCTTAACCGAGGCCATCGGCATGGGCCTGCCCGGCAACGGCACGATCCCCGCAGTGATGTCGGCCCGTATCCGCCTGGCCAAGGAGGCCGGCAAGCAAATTATGTATCTATTGGAAAAAAATATCACACCGTCACGTATCATGACGGATAAGGCCTTTAAAAATGCATTAACCGTGGACATGGCCCTGGGATGTTCCACCAACACGGTGCTTCATCTTGCGGCAATCGCGCGGGAATCAAATGTCGCCATGGATCTTAATCAGATCAACGAAATCAGCAAAGCGACCCCGCATCTTTGCTCACTCAGCCCGGGCGGAACGCATCATCTTCAAGACCTGAACCGGGCGGGCGGTATTCCTGCGGTAATGAATGAACTTTTCAAAGCCGGCCTGATCGACAACACCTGCCTGACGGTAACCGGCAAAACCGTGGAAGATAATATAAAAAATAGAGGCATACTGGATGATACGGTGATCCGGTCAACAGACACCCCATACCATGCCGAAGGGGGGCTTGCCATCTTGTTCGGCAATCTCGCGCCTCAAGGGTGCGTGGTCAAACAGTCTGCTGTTATGGATGAAATGTTATGCCATGAAGGACCGGCCAGGGTGTTTGATTCGGAGGAAGAAGCAAGCCGGGCCATCATGGACGGCAATATCAACAAAGGGGACGTTATCGTTATTCGGTATGAAGGGCCCATGGGAGGCCCCGGAATGCGGGAAATGCTGACCCCCACTTCGGCTATCGTCGGCATGAAGTTGGATGCTCATGTGGCGTTGCTTACGGACGGCCGGTTTTCAGGAGGCACCAAAGGCGCGGCCATCGGGCACATTTCACCGGAAGCCATGCAAAAAGGGCCCATTGCCATTGTTCAGGAGGGAGATCAAATTGCCATTGATATTCCTGCGAAAAAAATAGCACTCAAGGTTTCTGATCAAGAAATCAACGAGCGGTTATCAAAATGGTCCCCGCCGCAACCCAAGATCACCCATGGGTATATGGCCCGGTACGCACGCATGGTTTCATCTGCCAGTGAAGGAGCGGTCGTAAAATAAACAAAAAGGAAGGAAGAAACATGAAACTAACAGGCGCACAAATTATGATGAAGGTCCTAAAAGAAGAAGGTGTTGACACGATCTTTGGATATCCGGGCGGTGCAGTCATCGACATTTATGATGAACTGGAGAGAACGGATATCCGTCATATTCTGGTTCGCCAGGAGGCGTGTGCGGTTCATGCTGCTGACGGGTATGCCCGTGCCGGCGGCCGGACGGGGGTATGTCTGGTAACATCCGGGCCCGGTGCAACCAACACGGTAACCGGTATTGCATCCGCCTATATGGATTCAATTCCGGTGGTAATATTTACCGGGCAGGTCCCCACACATCTGATCGGAAATGATGCCTTTCAGGAAGTCGATACCGTGGGCATAACCCGACCGTGCACCAAACACAACTACCTTGTTAAACGTACCGAAGATCTTGCCAGGATTATCAAAGAAGCCTTTTTGATCGCCAGTTCCGGTCGCCCGGGACCTGTTTTGATAGATATTCCTAAAAATGTAAGCGCCAATACCATCGATTACAAGGCACCCAAAAAAAATAAGCTTAAGTCTTACAAGCCCACTTACAGCCCGAATGTAAAACAGCTGCAACGGGTTGCGGAGATGATTAAAGACTCCCAAAAACCGCTTATTTTTGCCGGGGGTGGTGTTATACTTTCAAAAGCTTCCAAAGAGCTTACGGAACTTGCCCGTAAAGCCCAAATTCCCTTGACGGCTTCTCTGATGGGCCTGGGTGGATTTCCGGGTACGGATCCCTTGTGGCTCGGTATGATCGGCATGCATGGTACCTATCGATCCAATATGTCCACCGGAGAATGTGATCTTATGATCGGCATCGGCGTCCGTTTTGACGACCGTGTTACCGGCAAGACAGATGCATTTGCACCCAAGGCCAAGATTGTACACATTGATATCGATCCCACATCCATACGAAAAAATATTCCGGTCACGGTTCCGGTTGTGGGCGACTGCAAAATAACCCTTGCCCTACTCAACAAGTTACTGGACAAAGAAGACCTGGGCGATCTCAAAAAAAAGCGAAAAAAATGGTTCGATCAGATTGATCACTGGAAAAGCACATCCCCCCAGACCTATAATCAGAAAGACGTTATCAAGCCCCAGTATGTGGTGGACAAGCTCTATGAGCTTACCAAAGGTGAGGCCATTATCACCACCGAAGTCGGGCAGAATCAGATGTGGGCCGCCCAGTATTATCACTTTGACAAACCCAACCACTTTATTACCTCCGGAGGCCTCGGCTGTATGGGGTTCGGACTTCCGGCCGCTATCGGAGCGCAACTCGCCTGTCCGGATAAGCTTGTGGTCGATGTTGCAGGGGACGGCAGTATTCAGATGAACATCCAGGAAATGACCACGGCCATACAATGCGGTCTTCCGGTAAAAGTTGTTATCTTAAACAACGGCCATCTGGGTATGGTCCGCCAATGGCAGCAACTTTTTTTCGACAAACGCTATGCCGCCACCTGCCTTGATTGTGCTCCGGATTTCGTAAAGCTTGCCGAAGCCTATGGCGCTGTGGGTTTAAGAGCAACAAAACCCGAGGAGGTTGTACCCGTTTTGAAAAAAGGACTTTTTTCCAAAAAAACTGTAATAATGGATTTTGTGGTAGAAAAAGAAGAATGTGTCTACCCCATGGTTCCGGCAGGGGCTCCTGTAACGGAAATGCTTCTGGTATAACCCAACCCGGACAAACCGGCTTCCGGCTCGTAGAGCCTACAGCTCGGAGAAAACCAAGAATATTTGCCGCAAAGGCACTAAGACCCGCCCGCCTCGCCTATGGCGAAGCCCATGGCGGGCAGGCACAAAGGATATATTTATTTTTCTTTTTTTGTGCTTTGGTGCCTTAGTGGCGAGAAAAAAAAGGATGTTACCCATGACAGAAGAAAAACATGTACTTTCGATTATAGTAGACAACGAACCCGGTGTACTCTCCAGAATTGCGGGACTGTTCAGCGGCCGGGGATTTAACATTGAAAGCCTCTGCGTTGCCGAAACAACAGAACCTCTGGTATCGAGGATCACCCTGGTTACCACCGGAGAACCGCCCATCATTGAACAAATTGAAAAACAGCTTAACAAGCTCATTAATGTGGTTAAAGTCCACGATCTCACCGGTACGGAATTTGTGCACCGGGAGATGGCCCTTATCAAGGTCATGGCCAAAGCCGAGCACCGTGCCGAAATTTTGCGGATTGTGGATATATTCAGGTGCAAAGTGGTTGATGTGAGCCTCGATCATTACACCATAGAAGTGACCGGTGATGAAGGAAAAATGAAAGCCATATTAAATCTTTTAAAACCTATCGGAATCAAGGAGATTGCAAAAACAGGCATAATTGCGCTCATCCGGGAGGCCCGGTAGATACCCACAGGATATGACTTTGGTCTTGGGCATGTTTTATGATAGTTAGTGCCTGAAGAATCGCTGCAAGAGTTTGAAGTGAACTAAAGTTTAAAGTGAGCTAAAGTTAAGGAATTCTGCCAAATATATAAAATCAGCGGAGCGAAGCGACACCATAACTTTAGGCACTTTAGATCACTTTAGACACTTTTAACTTGTACGGCTTTAACTAAAACAGCCCCTTTCAGGGGCAAAGCAAAGCCTGCTCATTTGGGCCAGGATTTTTACTAATCTTTCTTAGTGTCTTAGTGGCAGTAAAAAAAAGTTTTGACAATTTTTAGGTGTTTCATTTCTGATTTTTAACATTTTTATAGGAGAATAACATGGCTAAGATTAATTTTGGCGGTACTGAAGAAGAAGTAATTACTTCGGAAGAATTTACATTGGAAAAAGCTAAAGAAGTGCTTAAAGATGAAATAATTGTAATTCTCGGCTATGGAGTTCAGGGACCGGCTCAGGCGCTTAATCTTAAAGATAACGGATTTAAGGTGATAATAGGACAGCTTGAGGGAGACCATTACTGGAATAAGGCTGTTGCCGACGGGTTTGTTCCAGGTGAAACCTTATTTCCCCTCAAAGAAGCGGCAAAGCAGGGGACTATCATTAAAGAACTCCTTTCCGATGCAGGGCAGGTAGCCACCTGGCCTCTGATAAAAGAATGCCTTAACCAAGGGGATGCGCTTTATTTTTCTCACGGTTTTTCAATTGTTTATAAGGAGCAAACCGGTGTCATACCCCCTGATAATGTTGACGTAATTATGGTGGCACCAAAAGGATCGGGAACCAATGTACGCAGGAATTTTCTGGACGGAAGCGGCATCAATTCCAGTTTTGCGGTATACCAGGACTATACCGGCAGAGCAAAGGAAAGAACATTGGCATTGGGAATTGCCATCGGTTCAGGCTATCTTTTCCCCACCACTTTTGAAAAAGAAGTTCATAGTGATCTTACCGGTGAACGCGGTGTTCTTATGGGATGCCTGGCAGGTATTATGGAAGCCCAGTACAACCTTTTGCGAAAGCACGGGCATTCACCAAGCGAAGCATTTAATGAGACCGTGGAGGAACTCACTCAGAGCCTTATCCGGCTGGTGGCTGAAAACGGCATGGACTGGATGTTTTCAAACTGCAGTACAACCGCCCAGCGCGGGGCCCTGGACTGGGCGCCCAGGTTCCGGGATGCAGTGGTTCCCCTGTTTGACGAACTGTATGAAAGAGTGGTTTCCGGCGTAGAAACCAAAAGGGTGATTGAGGCAAACAGCGCTCCTGACTACCTTGAAAAACTGCAAAAGGAACTCGATGTCATCAAAAATTCTGAAATGTGGCAGGCCGGGGCTGCGGTACGGTCGTTGCGGCCTGAAAATCGATAACCATAGATTTTAAGTTTAAGGTGCCTAAAGTGATCTAAAGTGCCTAAAGTTTACCCTTTGGAATGCCTGCCCCATGAAATACAACGCCTATTTCATGGGTGTGGAGCTTATTACTCCGGGATTATGGTACTCTGTTATTTTTATATTTTACTGCGCTGTAAGCGCATTCCTTAATTTTAGTTCACTTTAGTTCACTTCAAACTTTAGCTCACTTTTAACTTGAAAATACAATAGCTTATTCAACATTTAAAATAAATCGTTGATACGGCTAATAAGTGTTTAATAATGGTATTATAGGAGTATAACATCATGGAACCGATCATCTTATATGACACCACCTTAAGGGATGGAACCCAGGGAGAAAATATAAACTTTTCCGCCATGGAAAAGATACAAGTCGCCAAACGGCTGGATGATTTCGGTATACATTACATCGAAGGCGGCTGGCCGGGTTCCAACCCCAGGGACATGCAATTTTTCGATCTGGCGCAAAAAGTGAAATTCAAAAATACCCGTATAACGGCCTTCGGTTCTACTCGAAAACCCGGTATCGACCCGGCCGACGATCCAAACTTGATAGCGTTGCTTAAAGCCGAGACTCCCGCGGTAGCCATATTCGGAAAAACGTGGGATCTTCATATTAAGCAGGTCATGAACAACACCCTGGAAGAAAACCTTGCCATGATCCGGGAATCCGTTGCCTATCTGAAAGAAAATGATCGCGAGGTGGTTTACGATGCCGAACATTTTTTTGACGGGTTCAAGGAGAACAGTGACTATGCCCTGGAAACCTTATTTGCCGCCATAGATGCCGGAGCAAAATTTATTGTACCCTGTGACACCAACGGCGGCAGCCTGCCGTCTGAAATCAGATCCATAATAAACCAGGTTCGCCGTGGTCTTGCCGAAAAATATAATACAAAACCGGATGCCCTGCCGGTTAAAATCGGCATTCATACCCACAACGACAGCGGCCTGGCCGTGGCCAATTCCATACAGGCCCTGGAATCCGGTGCGGTTATGGTCCAGGGAACCATTAATGGATACGGAGAAAGATGCGGCAATGCCGATCTCACCTCTATCATACCCATCCTCTATTACAAGATGAACCGCCCGTGTGTTTCTGCAGAAAACATAGTAAAACTGAAATCGCTCTCCAGGTTTGTGAGCGAAATGGCCAATATGATTCCCTTAAACAGCAGACCTTTTGTGGGAAATAGCGCGTTTGCCCACAAAGGGGGCATTCATGTAAGTGCCATCATGAAAGTATCCCGGGCATACGAACACATGGAACCGGAGATGGTGGGCAACAAGCGCCGGGTTCTGGTATCGGACCTTTCGGGGAAAAGAAACATTGAATACAAGGCCAAAGAACTCGGCATCGAGTTGGGGGCCAACGGATTTGACAGTCGCAAAATCGTTACGGAAGTTAAACGCATGGAGCAGGAAGGGTACCAGTTTGATGTGGCTGACGCATCGTTCAAGATCTTGCTGGAGAAGTTTACCGACCAGTACCGCCCCCTGTTTAAGCTCAAATCCTTCAGGGTGCACATTGAAAAAGACGCTGAACGCCCCTGTTCCGCCCACGCCACCATCAAAATTTCCGTGGATGGCAAGGAAGAAATCACCGCCGCTGAAGGAGACGGGCCGGTCAGTGCTCTGGATAACGCCCTGCGCAAGGCCCTGAATAAATTTTATCCTGAACTCGAGGCCATGCGACTGATCGATTTCAAAGTCCGGGTCATCGATGGACGCAAAGGAACCGCGGCCAGGGTTCGTGTGTTCATAGAGTCGCGGGATCAAGATAATATATGGAGCACCATCGGTGTTTCCGAGGATATCATCGAAGCAAGCTGGCATGCCCTGGCAGAAAGTGTTCACTATAAGCTGTCTATGGCTAAACAATGACAAGTAAAGAGCCCTGGCCCAAAGGACCATGCTTTGGTTTGCCCCTGAAAGGGGCTGTTTTAGTTAAAACCGTATAAGTTGAAAGTGTCTAAAGTGATCTAAAGTGCCTAAAGTTATGGTGTCGCTTCGCTCCGCTGATTTAAATATAATTGACAGAATTCCTTAACTTTAGCCACTTTAAACTTTAGTTCACTTCAAATTCTTGCAGCGATTCTTCAGGCAGAGCCGGAGAACTTTGATCTGGCCCAAAGTACCAGGATTTTCAGGGCAAAATAAAAAAACGACGATGAAAAGGAATAGAATCTTGATTAAAAGAGATGGAATCAATGCCGCGGGACAATTTTTTTATCCTGTCCTGCGGCCTATGCTTGGTCGGATTTTACTCGTTGTAGTAACAGGGACAAATTAATACCTACCACCTGGGGTGGTGAAAATCACCGTGTATACAGATGGAATTTTAATCCCGTTCTTGTTTCATATCTTAAGGTTTCAGGTTTCAGGTGTCAGGAATGATGAACAGAGGCACTGGCACCTGACACCTGAAACCAGGCATACGGGAAGGATAAATATGGGATATTTTTTAAAGCCATATTATGGGCAATTTTAATCATCCCATCTATCACCCAAACCCTGAAAAAAAAGGAGTAAAATAATGGAAGAACAAGTCATTATATTTGATACCACATTAAGAGACGGCGAACAATCTCCCGGCGCCAGCATGAATGCCGCGGAAAAGCTGCGGCTTGCCACGCAGTTGGAAAAACTGGGGGTAGATGTGCTGGAAGCCGGATTTCCTGCAGCCTCAAAAGGCGACTTTGACGCGGTTTCAAAGATCGCGGAAAAACTCAAAAAAACCGAGGTTGCCGCCCTGGCGCGCACCTCCAAAGCAGATATTGACCGAGCCTGGGGTGCAATACAGCATGCTGCAAAACCGAGGATCCATACGTTTATCGCCACATCCGACCTTCACATGCACTACAAGCTGAACATGACAAAAGACCAGGTTGTCAAAACCGCTGTGGAAGCGGTCAAATATGCCGGGTCTTTTACCGACAATGTGGAATTTTCAGCAGAAGATGCGTCTCGAAGCGATCGGGATTTTTTGTGCAAGGTTTTTGAAGCCGCCATTGACGCCGGCGCAACAACCATAAACATTCCGGACACCGTGGGCTATGCCATACCCATGGAATTTTCCGATCTGGTCAAATATGTCATGAGCCATACCCCCAATATAAACAAAGCCGTTGTCAGTGTTCACTGTCACAATGACCTGGGGCTTGCCACCGCAAATACCATTGCGGCAATAAGTGCCGGTGCCAGACAGGCCGAAGTGACCATCAACGGCATCGGTGAGCGGGCCGGCAATACTTCCCTGGAAGAACTGGTCATGGCTCTTCATACCAGACCCAATTACCTGCCGCTGGGGTCCAATATCAAAACCGAGCTTATCTATCCCACAAGCCGGCTGGTCAGTATGATTACCGGTATCATGGTTCAGCCCAACAAGGCCATCGTGGGAGCCAATGCCTTTGCCCACGAGGCCGGAATTCATCAGGACGGCGTACTTAAAAATCCCATGACCTATGAAATTATGAAACCGGAAACCATCGGTCTCAGCGCCAGTAAGCTGGTTTTAGGAAAGCACTCCGGAAGACACGCCCTTCGCTCACATTTAAAGGATATGGGGTATGATCTTTCCGACGAAGAGTTACAACTTGTTTTTACAAAATTCAAGGAACTGGGCGATAAGAAAAAATATATTGTCGATGAAGATCTGGAAGTTATTGTTACCGAGGGCATCCTGCGAACCACCGATATTTTCCGTCTGGAATATCTGCACGTGACCAGCGGAACCACTGTCTTTCCAATGGCAAGCGTCAAGCTTTTGATAAATGAAAGATCTGTTCAGGATGCAGGTTACGGAAACGGACCCATTGATGCCGCTTTTAACGCCATCGCCAAACTAACCGGCACGCAATCCGAACTATTGAGGTTTTCGGTCAGCGCCCTTACCGGCGGCACGGACGCCCAGGGCGAAGTCACGGTCCGTTTAAGCGAAGAGGGGTTAACCGCACTGGGCAGAGGAGCAGACCCCGATATCATCACTGCCAGTGCCAAAGCCTATGTAAACGGACTCAACCGTTTGGAATACTTGAAATCCAATCCCGTGGTCGCAATGACCTGACCGTGTTTTGAAAAAAGCCCAAGGGACTGCAAGGCCCCTTGGGCAAAATTTTATACGTTCAGGGTACCGATGATATCCCCCAGGTCAGTAATATTTTTTTTCACTAGAAATGCTTCTATCCCTTCTATAATATCTATGGTGGCATGGGGGTTTATAAAATTGGCCGTACCCACCTGAACCGCTACAGCCCCTGCGATCAAAAACTCCAGTGCATGTTTTGCCGTCATGATTCCGCCAACGCCGATTACCGGTACCTTGACCACTTGAGCCACCTGCCAGACCATTCGGAGGGCAACGGGCCGGATTGCCGGTCCGGAAAGCCCTCCGGTTATGTTGGCAAGCTTTGGACGTCGGGTTTCAATATCTATGGCCATACCCGTTATGGTGTTAATCAGGGAGATGGAATCGGCGCCTTCTCCTTCCACACTGCGAGCGATTTCAGTAATATCGGTTACATTGGGAGAAAGCTTGACCATCAGGGGCCGGGTCGTGCGCTTTCTAACCGCCCTGACAACCCGGGCTGCAGATTCAGGATAAGCCCCAAAGGCCATACCACCGCACGTTACATTGGGACATGAAATGTTTACTTCAATGCCGGATACTTCTTCAATATCTTCAAGGCGCGAGGCCAGTTCAGCATAATCTTCCATACTTTTTCCATAGATGTTTACAAAAACCGGCGCATTAATCATCTTTAAAACCGGCAATTTTTCTTTCACAAATGCTTTCAGGCCCACGTTTTCAAGGCCAATGGCATTCAGCATGCCGCACGCGGTTTCAACGATTCTCGGCGGCGGGTTTCCTCTGGACGGTTCAAGGGATAATCCCTTTACAATAATGGCGCCCAGACGGTTTAAGTCTATAAGTTTTTCAAACTCGCCGGCATATCCGAAGGTGCCGGATGCCGTCATTACCGGATTTTTTAGCTCTATTCCCCCGATATCTACACGCATAGGATGCTTTTTTTCGATCATAACACTATTTTTTCCAATAAATGCAAAATATTCAATTTTAAGGAATTAAAGAAAAATTGACACATTGGTAAAAAATCTTTTACCAGGCCATCATAATCAGGCTTTTTATAAAATAAATATTGATAGATAGCAAGTCACTGTTTTAACCTAGTATTGAAATCCTGATCCTCCGGGCCAGGCCTGTCCCGCATTGCGGGGGTCAGACATAATTGGCTCTGCCGGAATCGAATATCGTGGGACGTTGGAATAGCAGGTATTGAGGGCAAGGAAGGCTATCTTATTCGGCCAAATAGATCGGCGGGCTTTGGATGGCTGATGGTTCGTCCCGGAAATCCTAAAAATTGTCCAAAATACAAATTTATTAATGGCGACCTGTTATCTCGACAAGTCCTAGAATTTCCGAGACGTCGAGTTAGTTCGCTTTGCTCATAATTGGAATATTGGAACAATGGAATGATGGGTTACTGTAGGAATTAGAATGATATTGTTCCTTAAACCCAACGTTCCACTATTCCAAAATTCCAGTATTCCATCCGTCCATGGAAGTGGCATAGACCATGAGCTATTAAAAAATTCTTAACTTCAACCAATTGTAGAACTTCCAAGACATTCTTTTTATTTGGATATTCTCTCAGCTATATCGGCAAACACCTGGGTTATCCGAGAATCTGTATATTTTTCCTGAAAAGAGATGCCGTTATCGCCGCATGAAACAAAATTCGGATCAAACGGAATTCTTCCCAGAAACTGAATGCCCGCGTCCGTGGCGGTTTTTTCTCCTCCACCGATTCCGAACAACTCGACCATTTTATTACAGTGGGGACAGGTAAAGCCGCTCATATTTTCAATAAGACCAAAGATCTCCATTTTTACGGTTTTGCAGAAATTAATGGATTTTCTGACGTCCGCCAGGGCCACCTCCTGTGGTGTCGTAACTATGATTGCCTGGGCATCGGAAATGGTCTGTGCAACGGTCAAAGGTTCATCACCGGTTCCCGGGGGGGAATCAATAATCAGAAAGTCTAAATCACCCCATTCAACTTCACCGATAAATTGCCGGATGGCGGAATATTTAAGCGGACCTCTCCATATAACGGCATCGTCTTTACTTGCAATCAGCGATTCTATTGAAACGACTTTCAAGTTATCCGAATAGCTCATGGGATCCAGTTTGTTAGTCTTGCTCAGACCCAGCATCCCTTTTAACCCGAGCATTCTCGGTACGTCAGGTCCATGTAAATCCACATCCATAATACCCACATTGAATCCCTTATTGGCAAGTGCAATGGCCAGGTTAACAGAAGTGCTGGTTTTTCCCACCCCGCCTTTGCCGCTTAATACGACGAATTTTTTCTTTATTTTTTTCAAAGATCTATCCACAGAAGCGTCCTGTTCCTCCTGCGCCTTTTTCTTGTTTTGGGCGTCATCAACACCTTTTTGAATTTGTACCATAATTCTTATCTCCTAATAAAAGTTATATCACGACTAAAGGTTATATCAAATTAATCAAAATGCTATTACCCTAACTTACCCTTCGCAACAATGAACCATATCATGATTACATCTTGGACACCTTTCAGGCTTTCCCGTACCCAAGGGTTTAACCCATCTGTGATTGCATTTGTCACACATGAACGTTCGTACTTGATCTGCCATCTTGTAGTTCCCGCCTTCAACATTTATGGCCTTGCCGTTAATCAGAGCATCTGCAACCACTTTTCTGGCCCGCTGAATAATCCGTCCAAAAGTGGCTCTTGAAATATGCATGTTTTGTCCTGCTTCTTCATGGGACATACCATGAAGGTCAGCAAGCCTTATGGCTTCACGTTCATCAACCGTAAGCCGCACTTCTGAAAGGTCGCGCATGGGAATCCCTCTTGGCTTGAAGTAGCTGATATCAGGGTTAAAAGCCACCATGCGATGCTTTTTGGGTCTTACCATAACAATCCTTTATGAGTATATACTCAAAAAATAAAAATTAAGTATTCCAATCCATATTGTCAAGGATTTTATTCGCTTTAATTTTAGCGGCAATTCCCGGTTTGACCATATGTTTGACAAAGTTTGCTAACATGTTATCTTAGAGAAAATAAAATTGTTCCAATTGGGCCTGCCCGCTCGTGCCTTGCAATGGCAGGCGGGGCGAAGCCCCTAAGTTCTATCTTTTTTGCACGTGTCCAAAACTCCCGGCTTTGAAGTTTATCGATATTCCTCGTAAATTTATCCAAAGCGCCCAATACCTCTTTCCGGAGATTTATGATGATCGAACTAAAAAAAATAGAAAAAATCGAAGATTTTAAGAAATTGCTTGATATCCAGAAAAGTGCCTGGGGGTTTTCGGATCTGGATACGGAACCACACCACTTGATGACACGGGTGCAAAAATATGGGGGCCTTGTCTACGGCTTGTTCGCCCATGGGGAACTGGCCGGTTTTACCTATGCAATTATCGGGAAATGGAAAGGAGAGTACTTCATTTACTCTCACATGACCGGAGTCAAAAAAGAATATCAGTCAAGGGGGTTCGGTTTTTTACTGAAAAAAGCACAGCGAAAAGAAGTACTGAAAATGGGATACCCTGTGATGCGTTGGAATTTTGACCCCCTTGAATCCATGAATGCTTATTTTAATTTTCACCGGTTGGGAGTGATGAGTACGGAGTACGAAAGAAATATATATGGGGAGGGAGAAAGTGGTCTCCACAAGGGACTTTCTACGGACCGGCTTATTGTTACCTGGAATTTAAAATCCGATAGAGTTGTCAAAAAAATGAAAAAAAAGGGGCCTTCAATTATAGAGGTCATTTCCTCAAAAAAACCGGAACAGTTTACCCAAGAAACAGCGTACATTGAACTGCCCGAAAATATAAGATTATTGAAAGAAACCCATTTGGATCAAGCCATTGAATGGAGAATGAAAACGCGACGTCTTTTCGAATCCGCCTTCAAGAAGGGCTATGTTGTTACAGACATTGTATTCTCACAAGATAAAAAGAGAATTTTTTATAAATTAAGGAGATAAAAGGATCAATGAAAAGAATCCGGAAGATCGATTCGGTGGAACTGTTTATGGTGAAACTTCCCCTTGTCAAGCCTTTTGAAACAAGCTTTTCCGTCCAGACCCACAGACAAGCATTGCTTTTGAAAATCACTTCCCATGATTTTTCCGGATGGGGAGAATGCATAACTTCTCCGGATCCTTACTACTGCTATGAAACCAATTCAACATCTATCCATATCATCAAAAAATTCCTGGCCGCTATTTTAATGACCCTGAAAAATTTTTCCATACACGACGTTTTGTTGAAATTTGAAAGAATTAGAGGGCACCATATGGCCAAGGCCGCTGTAGAAAATGCACTTTTGGATCTTATGGCCAGAAAATATGACATTCCTCTGTTTGAACTTATCGGAGGTGAATCCAAAAAAATAATGTCAGGAATCAGTATCGGGATCATGGAAAACATGGATGATCTCCTTGAATCGATCCAGAATGCATGTGACAAAAAGTATCACAGAATCAAAATCAAAATAAAAAAGGGAAAGGACACCAAAATCCTGAAAACGGTTCGCAAGACATTTCCGGATATTCAACTAATGGCCGACGCAAATGGCGATTACTCTCACCATGATTCACATATTCTTAAACGGCTCGATGAATTTCATCTCATGATGATCGAGCAGCCGTTGTGTTACGATGACATATATCATCATTCATTGCTTCAGCAGCAAATCAACACTCCGATCTGCCTTGATGAATCCATAAAGAATCTTAATGACGCAAAGACCGCCGTAGCCCTTGGGAGCTGTAAAATAATAAACATAAAACAGGGACGAGTGGGCGGGATGATAAAATCCAAAAAGATTCAGGAGTTTTGTTTAAACAACAGCATCAACGTATGGTCGGGAGGTATGCTTGAAACCGGAATCGGAAGAGCCTTTAACCTTCACCTTCAGACACTTCCGGGCTTTGTTCTCCCCGGTGACACTTCGGAAACTTCACGATATTTTACTGAAGATATTGTTGACAAGCCTGTGATTCTGGAACCGGACGGCTTCATAAATATACCCCAAGGAACCGGAATTGGTGTTGAGGTTGTTCCCAAAAAACTGGACCGGTTTAAGGTCTTCTATGAAAGAATTGTTTGATATGACGGGTGAAATTTTTTGCGAACTATTTTGACGCTTCAATCATATCTGCCGCCTTTTGGGTTGATTTCTCGATGTTTTGTATGAGATTCGATATGAGCTTTTTTATTTTCGCCGGTTGGGATTCCCATTCCTGTAGCAAACGTACGGAATCAAGTACCCCTAATATAACCGGTCCATCTGCCACCGCCCAAGCACTTCGTGTACTATTACTCTGTTTTAACATTGCCATTTCTCCGACAAAATTTCCTTCGGACAATGTATCAATGGTCAGCAAACCTCCGGAAATCCGCTTTTTTATTTTGACCCGGCCTTCTAAAATAACGTAAACCCAGTCACCAACGCTGCCTTCTTTAACGATAACAGCCTTGTCCGAGTAACTTTCCTCGCTCACGATATACCCGAGCACCTGTGAATTGACAGTCATGTATGAATCCCCGTTACGGCATTAAAAAGAAACCCAACCTTTTTCGATCATCCGGGTCCATATGGGTAAAGACCATTCCAAAGGAAATAGTGCCCCCTGTTTTCCCTTTTTGGAGCCAAGCAATTTTAGCGGTCATATTCACTTTTTGATCTAATGTAAAATATGTGCTTATGAAAAGTTCATCACCGGAGGTCAGGGTGTAATTAAGTAAGCCAGACGTCTTAACCGTCATCTGCAAGCCTTCCTTGCTGATATCCCTGATTCGGCCCAGAAACTTAAGATTCTTGGGGCTGTTTACCGGTCGAAAAATGCATTCCAGACTGACCATTTTCCGGAAAAACTTGCGCTCCTCCGTCCACTGATCAGACAGCTCCTGAGTTTGTCTGTTCATTGGCTGTCCTTGTTTTAAGCTTAACTCAACAACCATTTTGTTCATCCGCACAATAAGCTTTAACGCTTGGCCCGCGATGAGCCTCAGAACCTCAGGCATCTTTTGATAAGCATTTAAAAGCATAGCAGGATGCCACACTTCCAGACAACAGTCTTCAAGGGCCCTGGCCGATGCGGAACGTGTGCTGGTGTTACCGGCAATAAAGGCCATTTCACCGACAATCATGCCGGGGCCAAGGACAGCAACGCTGGTTTCCGTGCCGCCGGATTGGACAAAGATTCCGACTTTACCGCTTATAATCTCATATATTGAGATTCCGTAGTCGCCCTCTTTGATGATCAAGTCACCCTTGGAATAATTAAGTGTAACCACCGGCGGAAATTTCCCTTTGGTTTTTGTCATGGTCTTTTCGCACAATCTCTGCGTTGCGGTCCATTCCTCGTCACTGCAACGTACTATAAATATTTCTCATTCCTCGGAATTTGCGCGCTTTTTTATCCCGCCTATGTTTGGCGGGGGAATTAGGAGCTTTTCACTTTGCCATCAAAATCTGACTTTTTACGAGACCGTCAAATTCTAACTTACATATATAAAAAACGCATATAAAAACACTTTTTTTATTGATACGCAATCATTTTTCAAACTAAGAATCTAGGATCTGACCAAATCTGATGCCTTTTGTTTTAATAAAATTATTATATTTTCGGATAGATACATAGCGCTCCTTTTTCTAACAGGGACTCTATAATATGAAAAAAATTGGTTTTAATTGCGGCGATTACACCAAGTTATAGTTCATTATGTTATATATCACCCAAATTTCTTTTAAACTTAGCTATTTTCGTATGTTTTTATCGATTATTAAATTATCAAACACCATAGATCAACAAGCGAAATGAAAGTTAATACTTTTTTTAGATAAGAAATAAACTCGTCCTCCGGGAATAAATATCTGTTGATAAATACCTTGACATCTCATATAGAAATAAATAGATGTTGGCAAAACCTTAAATTGTTTATGCTTAGGAGTAAACTATGATCGAAGTTCGCTTACACGGTCGGGGCGGTCAGGGGGGAGTTACATCAGCCGAACTTTTGGCCCTGGCTGCCATTAATGAAGGAAAGTATGCCCAGGCCTTTCCCACTTTTGGCCCGGAAAGGCGAGGTGCGCCGGTAATCGCATTTTGCCGAATAGATGATAAAAAAATTCGTATTCGATCTGCTATTTACACGCCGGACGTGGTAGTGGTTCTGGATCCGGGAATCCTCCGCCTTGTTGATGTGACATCCGGACTCAAGGAGGATGGAATTCTGTGTGCCAATTCCAAATACTCGGGAGAGGAACTGAGAAAAGAACTTGGAATTAAACATACCATAGCTACTGTAAATGCCACCAAAATAGCCAGGGAAGAAATAGGACTTCCCATAACCAATACCGCTATGCTCGGTTCTATTCTTAAGGCACGTAATATTGTCCCCTTTGATTCTCTTATCGGACCCCTTAAGAAAAGGTTCGGGCGAATTGCGGAAAAAAATATCAAAGTATTTACAAGAGCATACGAAGAAACCCAAATAACAAAATAAATAAGGAGACTTTCATTGGCTAAATCAGAACTAGAGCTTAGCTGGAAAGACCTGGAGGTCGGATGCGTGGTAAGTGAACCCGGCAATGCCAGTCAATACAGAACCGGTGACTGGCGATCGGTTCGGCCGGTTTGGGATACAGAAAAATGCATTAAATGCGGTGTTTGCTATATCTTTTGTCCGGATATGGCTATCAAAAAAACCGAGGACGGATATTTTGAAGCAGACCTCTATTATTGTAAAGGATGCGGAATCTGTGCCCAGGAATGCATTACCGGGTGTATAACCATGGTTGAGGAGGAAGAATAATGGGCGAAAGAGTCGGAATAGAAGTTTCATTAGCAGCGGCCGAGGCGGTTAAAATGGCAAACGTGGACGTTGTTGCCGCCTATCCCATTACCCCTCAGACACATATCGTGGAACATTTATCAGAACTGGTGGCCGATGGAGAGCTGGATGCCGAATTCATTCCGGTGGAGTCTGAACATTCTGCCATGAGCGTCTGTTGCGGGTCATCTGCGGTTGGGGCAAGAACCTTTACCTGTACCAGTTCCCAGGGACTGGCATTAATGAACGAAATTGTTTTTATAGCCCCTGCCATGAGGCTTCCCATTGTTATGATTCTTGCAAATCGTTCCTTGTCCGGCCCGTTAAGCATCTGGAATGATCATACGGATGTTATGTCAGTTCGGGACTGCGGCTGGATTCAGTTCTTTACTGAAAACGGTCAGGAGGCCTTTGACCATGTTATGTTTTCCTTTCGGGTAGCGGAAAACCCTGCGGTGTCATTACCCATTATGATGAATATGGATGGTTTTGTTCTTACCCATGTCATAGAACCCATAGAATTCTGGGATCAAGAAACGGTTAAACAGTACCTCCCGGATTTTGAGCCGGTTAATCGGCTTCATCCCGATAATCCCGTGACCATGGGAGCATTTGGCCTGCCGGGGATTTTTACTGAGGCAAAAATGGCTCAAGACCAGGCGCTGATAAATTCCAAGGCTGTAATTCTGGAAGCCTGGAAAGATATGGGTGATCTGGTGGGCCGATACTATAAACCTGTTGAAACCTATCACGTTGAGGGAGCTGAGACCGTTTTTCTGAGCATGGGAAGTGTTGGAGAAACCGTCTCCCTTGCCGTAGACCAGCTTCGGGCCCGGGGCAAACCCGTGGGTCAGGTTAAGTTAAGGCTTTGGCGTCCCTTTCCCTTCGAAGAATTTCGGGAGGCTGTCCGGGGGGTTAAACAAATGATTGTCATCGATCGGGCGATTACCTACGGCGGGGTCGGCGGCCCGGTGGCAAGCGAGATTCGTTCCTTCCTTTACCTGGAAGAAAACATGCCGATCATTACCAATTTCCTTTGTGGACTAGCGGGAAGAGATGTAACCGTAGAGGACTATATGGCCATGTTTGAAAAAACCGAACAAATGGTCAAAGGCAAGGTAAGACAGGAAGATTACATCATTTACGGAGTCAGAGAATAATGGAAAGATTTAATGTTTACGCAAGTCGCCTGATAACCAAAAAAGAATACTTTTCTCCGGGGCATCGGGCCTGTCAGGGGTGTGCCGAAGCATTAGCCGTAAGGCTGGTGGCCAAAGCGCTTGGACAAAATGTAATTGTTTCCAGCGCAACGGGTTGTATGGAAATAGTTTCTTCCCCCCTGCCTTTCACCAACTGGCGAGTGCCCTGGATTCATGTGGCCTTTGAGAATACCTCTGCCGTGGCCAGCGGCGTTGAGGGGGGAACCAAGGCTCTGATCCGGAAAGGCAAACTTCCTGATAAAGGAACGGTATTTCTCGGTATGGGCGGTGACGGGGCGACCACTGATATTGGACTTCAGTCGTTATCCGGCGCCTTTGAAAGAGGACACAACTTTCTTTATGTCTGTTATGATAATGAAGCATATATGAACACGGGTATACAGCGATCCTCGTCCACTCCTTTTGGGGCCGCCACCACGACCTCACCGGCCGGAAAACTAAAACCCGGTCAAGTCACCTGGAAAAAAAACATGGGTGAAATTGCTGTTGCCCACAACATCCCCTATGTGGCCACCGCCTGTTCCAGTTACCCTTTTGACCTCATTGAAAAAGTGAAAAAAGCGGCCCGTATTCACGGCCCGGCCTATGTTCATGTCCTCTCTGTCTGTCCTACCGGGTGGCGGATTCCCCCGAATAAGGCCATCTGGATCGGCAGACAGGCCGTTGAAACCGGGGTGTTTCCCCTATATGAAGTGGAGAACGGGAAATACCGCATAACCGTGGATGTTCCCGAACTTAAACCGGTTTTGGACTATTTGAAACCACAGGGAAGATTCCGTCATCTGACTCCGGAGCTGGTCGACCAAATTCAGGAAAGGGTCACCCGCGAGTATAATCAACTGAAAGCGAAAACTGCTCTTTGAAGGAACACCAATGAAAACAAGGGTAAAAAAAATCATTGACAAATACCACAACGATAAAGGGTTCCTGGTGCCCATCCTCCAGGATGTGCAAAAAGAATATAATTATCTTAACCGGGAAGCACTCAACCTTGTCAGTGCCTTCCTTGAAGTTCCCATAAGCCAGCTTTACGAGCTGGGCACCTTTTACAAGGCCTTCAGTCTCAAACCCCGGGGCCGACATGAAATGAAATTATGTACGGGTACGGCCTGCCATGTACGGGGGGTGCCGCTGATGAAGGATAATATCGAACGTATACTGCAGATACAGGCGGGTGAAACCACTCCGGATCTGGAATTTACCTTTGAGACAGTCAATTGTTTAGGGGCCTGCGCCTTAGGCCCTATCCTGGTGGTCGATGGGGAATATCATGGTAATCTAAGCATTTCTAAGACCAATAGAATCCTGAAAAAACTAGGCAAAAAGGTAAAGATTGATGAAGAAAGTTAAAACAGCCCAAGAGCTGAAAAGCTTGCAGGAAGAAATTAAAAACAGCCGCGATCCCGAAAAACCCTGTATTACCATCTGTGCAGGAACCGGCTGCTTGACTTACGGCAGTCAGAAGCTTGTTGATAATTTTAGATCTGAAATCGAGAAGCAGAACCTTAAAGGAAAAGTAGAAGTTAGAGCAAGTGGCTGCCATGGATTTTGCGAACGAGGTCCCCTGGTAGTCATTAATCCTCAGAACATTTTCTACCAGCGGGTTGGGTTGGATGATGCCGAGGAAATTATCAAAGAGACCGTACTGAATGGACAAATTATCGATCGACTTCTCTATGTCGATCCGGTTACCCAGGAAAAGATTCTTCACGAAGATGAAATTCCTTTTTACAAGAGACAAATGCGACTGGTCTTCGGAATGAACGGCAATATTGACCCGAACAGCCTGGAAGACTATCTCGCCATTGGCGGCTACAACGCCTTAATAAAGGTTTTAAACGGCATGGAGCCGGAAGCGATCATTGAAGAAATTAAAACCGCCGGGTTGCGGGGCCGCGGGGGCGGCGGTTTTAGTATGGGCCTCAAGTGGGAAGCCACTCGAAAGGCCCCGGGTCTTCCCAAATATATCATTTGTAACGCGGATGAAGGGGATCCCGGCGCTTATATGGATCGAAGTCTTTTAGAAGGAAATCCGTATTCAATTTTAGAAGGAATGCTCATCGGAGCCTATGCCATCGGATCAGATACGGGCTACATCTATGTTCGAAATGAATACCCCCTGGCGGTGAAAAACATAACCATTGCCGTGGAAAAAGCTCGTGAACTCGGGATACTGGGAAAAGATATACTGGGTTCCGGCTTTGATTTCGATGTTTTAATTGTTCGGGGCGGCGGTGCGTTTGTTTGCGGGGAAGAAACCGCGCTGATAGCCTCCATCGAAGGTCGCAGTGGCGAACCCCGTGCCAAATATGTGTTTCCCTCCGAACGGGGCCTGTATAATAAACCCACGAACATCAATAACGTAGAAACATGGGCGAATGTTCCTCTCATCATTAATAAAGGCGCCGAGTGGTATCGATCCATCGGCACTGAAAACAGTAAAGGCACCAAGATTTTTGCCCTGGTCGGCAAAATCAACAACACCGGCCTGGTGGAAGTTCCCATGGGCATTACGCTTCGAGAAATCGTCTATGATATCGGAGGGGGAATCCCCAAGGGCAGAAAATTTAAAGCCGTGCAGGTTGGCGGTCCTTCCGGAGGATGTATTCCTGAAAGTCATCTTGATTTGCAGGTTGACTTCGATGCCCTGAGCAAAGTTGGCTCCATGATGGGATCCGGCGGGATGATTGTTATGGATGATCGCACCTGTATGGTTGACGTGGCCCTGTACTTTCTCAAGTTTCTGGAAGAAGAGTCGTGCGGAAAGTGCACCCCTTGTCGGGAAGGCGTTCACCAGATGCGGTTGATTCTGGAAAGAATTACCGAGGGCAACGGTAAAGAAGAAGATCTAAAAACCATCGAGTGGATGGGAAAGGCTATTATTGATGGTTCCCTTTGTGGTCTGGGGGGAACCGCTCCCAATCCGGTCCTTTCCACCTTACGATATTTTCGGGATGAGTATGAAGCTCATATTAAGGAAAAAAGATGTCCCGCAGGAGTCTGTAAGGCCCTGATCACCTATACGATTGACCCTGAATTGTGCACCGGTTGTATGGTCTGCGCCAAGATTTGTCCGGTTGAAGCGGCTACGGGCGAGAAAAAAGAAGTGCATACCATCGACCAGGATAAGTGCATCAAATGTGGGGCCTGTTTTGAGTCTTGTAAATTTGATGCGGTCAAGGTTTCCTAACAAAGGTCTCAAGGCTATTTGCAATCAACTATAAGCTTTTAAAAAGGAATAATCATGGCGGAAATGGTCTCATTAACAATTGATGGCTTGAAAATCCATGCGCCTGCCGGAACTACCATTCTGGAAGCTGCAACAGATGCAAACATTTACATCCCTCATTTGTGCAGCAACGAAGAACTTGCTCCATACGGAGCCTGCCGGCTTTGTATGGTGGAAATTACTCAAGGCGAACGAGCCCGTCTGGTGGCATCCTGCATTTTCGAGGTGGCTGACGGACTGGAGGTGAAAACAAATACCGAGCGAGTTCTTAATGTGAGAAGACTCGTAATCGAACTGTTGCTCGCCCGCAATAATAAACATCCGGCGCTCCGGAAAATAGCTGATGAATTGGGCGTTAAGGAAACCCGTTTCCCGATTGAACAAAAAGGATGTATCCTTTGTGGCCAGTGCGTGAGAACCTGCCGTGAAGTTGTGGGTGTTTCAGCTATCGGGTTTTCCGGACGCGGAATCACGAGAAAAGTCGCCACTCCCTTTATGGAGTCTCCTCCTGATTGCATTGCCTGCGGCTCATGTGTTTATGTTTGTCCCGTGCAGTTTATTCCCATGAAAGAAGAGAACGGTGTCAGAACAATTATGAAGTATGATTATCCCATGCAAAAATGTCGGAAGTGTGGCCAATATTTTGCCCCTAAAAAACAACTTGAGTATTTTAGTAAAATAACCAATCTGCCGTTAGAACATTTTGAAACCTGCGTTGACTGCCGTTAAAACGAAAATCTATCTGGTTTTTCATACAAGTTACAAATAGTTAAAAAGGAAGGGGCCCAATCAGTTGATGGGCCCTTTCTTTTTTTGTATAAACTTGACGGCTTGGTAAAAAGTTCAATTTTTGCGTTGCGCTTCATTTCGTGTTCACTGCGGCGTACATAAGTACGCCTCATTCCACGAAATTCGCGACGCCTTTTTATCCCGCCTATGTTTGGCGGGGGAACTTGAACTTTTTAGGAGACCGTCAAACTTACCGCAATATTTATCTTTGTTTTTGAAAATAAAAGAAAAGCGCTGATTTCGTAAGATCTACCTGAAAACCTCTTGCTGTTCAAAACCCGATATTTTTATATATCTGTTTATAATACTTAGAAAATAAACGATATTTAAAACTGTATGTATTTTAGGATGGTTAACAATAATTGCTTGATTATTGTTAATTAAATTAATTAGATATCTATTGTTCATAACTTGTTAATAAACCTTGGCCAAACCGTTTTTGTCCGGTTTGACACAAAAAGGCTGTGCGCTTAAAGAATTAGTCAATGCTATCCATGATCTCTCCTCAACATCTTCAAAATAAATCGCTAAATTTTGGTTATATACTTTGACCATCTCTGCCGGAAAATCTGATAAATTTATAAAGTTCAAAAAGATCGCAAAGATTATATAGTTAGACACTAGTTAAACCCCTTGACACCCATAACGCATGCCTCTAAATATATCTAAAACATCACCCGTCTGAACAGTTACAAAAGGAGATTGATAAATGGTTGATTTTGAATATCAGGTAATGTTTCCTCTCAAGGAAGACACAACCGAATATCGTAGAATAACGGATGAGCATGTTTCTTTACAGTCTTTTGAAGGCAATGAAATCCTAAAGATTGCGCCCCGGGGGCTTACCCTTCTGGCTGAACAGGCTTTCAAAGACGTATCACACCTGTTGAGGTCCTCTCACCTGGCCCTCCTGGCAAAGATTCTTGATGATCCCGAAAGTTCCGACAACGACCGGTACGTTGCCCTTGAAATGCTTAAAAACGCGGTTATCTCAGCACAAGGCGTATTTCCCATGTGCCAGGACACCGGGACTGCCATTGTAATGGGTAAAAAGGGTCAGCAGGTCTGGACAGGCTATTGTGATGAAGACGCCCTTTCAAAAGGTATTTTCAATGCTTATACAAAAAACAACCTTCGGTACTCCCAGAACGCCCCTCTGAGCATGTTCGATGAAGTCAATACCGGCTGCAATCTTCCTGCTCAGATCGAGCTTTATGCCACACAAGGAGATTGCTATGAGTTTCTCTTCATCGCAAAAGGCGGCGGATCTGCAAATAAAACTTATCTTTACCAGGAAACCAAAGCCACGTTAACGCCTGAAAAACTGGTATCTTTTATGAAAGACAAGATGAAGACCCTCGGAACCGCCGCCTGCCCCCCGTATCATCTTGCATTTGTTATTGGCGGAACTTCTGCTGAACTCAACCTGAAAACAGTCAAATTAGCCTCAGCAGGATACCTGGACACGCTTCCCACAACCGGAAACCCGTCGGGTCATGCATTCAGGGATATAAAACTTGAGGCCGAACTGCTCAAGATATCACAAAAGATGGGCATCGGCGCCCAGTTCGGCGGAAAATATTTTTGTCTGGACACCCGGATTATCCGTCTTCCAAGACACGGCGCGTCCTGCCCCATGGGCTTGGGTGTGAGTTGCAGCGCAGACCGTAATATAAAGGCTAAAATTACACGGCAAGGAATTTTTCTGGAACGCCTTGAGACCCATCCGGCCAGGTACCTTCCCGAGTCCGGCGAGCAGGATACGGCGGCCGTCACTATGGATTTGAATCGTTCCATGGATGAAATCCGTGCCGAACTGAGTAAATATCCGGTTGCGACCCGGCTTCTGTTGAACGGAAAAATCGTGGTGGGAAGAGACATCGCTCACGCCAAACTTAAAGAGCGCTTTGACAGCGGCCAGGGGCTGCCGCGCTATTTCAAGGACCACATCATATATTATGCCGGTCCGGCCAAAACCCCTGAAGGATATGCTTCAGGATCTTTCGGCCCGACAACCGCCGGACGAATGGACCCGTATGTGCCCATTTTCCAAGAGCATGGCGCTTCCATGGTCATGCTGGCAAAAGGAAATCGTTCAAAAGAAGTGACTCGGGCATGTAAAAAATTCGGGGGATTTTATTTGGGTTCCATCGGCGGCCCGGCAGCCCGGCTGGGTAAAGAGTGTATTACAAATATTGAAACTTTAGAGTATCCCGAACTCGGAATGGAAGCCATCTTTTTGATAACCGTCAAAGATTTCCCGGCATTTATTATTGTAGACGACAAGGGGAACGACTTTTTTGAGAATCTTTTATGAGTAAAATAATTACACAATGTATTGGCTGCGGCACCTGCTGCAAAAAAGGCGGCCCGTGTTTTCACCTTGAAGATAAGATGCTGATTGAAAAAGGTATAATTTTATCAAAATATCTTTATACCATCAGAGAGGGTGAACTATTTTATGATAATATTAAAGAGTGCATTTTGCCGGCAGTTTCGGATATCATAAAATTAAAAGGTCAAAAAGATTCGTGGACCTGTATTTTTTTTAATGAAAAAGAAAATGAATGCACGATTTATGACAACAGACCTCTTGAATGCCGGGCTCTTAAATGCTGGGATACACGGGAAATTAAAAAGATTTATTCTAAAAACAGGTTGACGCGAAAAGATCTTCTTTCAAACATTGAAGGACTGTGGGACTTGGTTGAAAATCACCAGAAGCGATGCTCATATGAAAAGCTCGATCTTTTTATTGATATTCTTAAAAAAAATAAAAAGAATGAGGCGCTTAAAGGCATTCTCGACATAATTGAATATGACGCCCAAATCAGGGAACTGGTTGTGCAAAAGGGAGGCCTTGATCCTGAAATGATCGATTTTATTTTCGGTAGGTCCATTACGGAGACCATCAGAATCTACGGCTTTAAAATCAAAAAGCAAGACGATAAGTATCAATTGATTCCAATGAGTTAAAAGTCAAACCTTTTCCAGGTATGTTATTTTTTATTCAAGTTTTCACTACAAATGACCGATAGATCTTTAAAGTTTAGATAAAGGCAAACCACTCGAAAGAGTGGGACGCAAAGCCACTGGCCTAAATCCAGAGATTCAGAGGATACGGCAGCAGGGTTGCCTGGCTGATTTTCACCATTTCTTTGTTGTTTCAAAAACAACTCTGCATTAAAGAAACCCTATGTTTGTGAGACCTTTGAAAAATGCTCAATTTTGTTCAAGGCCAAGGAAGGAGAAAATTTTAACCACAGGAATACATTGAGTATTTTGAGGATTAAAATTTGAGCCTGTTGACAAATCCCGCTCAGCGGGGACGCCGGAATTGGGCAAAAGGGGGCGTTTTGGAAAGGTCTCTTTGTCTTGTTATTGTTCTATATCTTTGGCACTTTTAAATTTTTTTCATTTTCTTGGAGTTCAAGGCTCTATGAGCAAAAAGCCGGTTTTTCCGGTTTAAAACGGAGGTAAAATTCATGATTTCTTCACCAAAAAGCACGTTATCAGCATTAAACGCCTTTGATAAAAAAATGGATGTCATCGCAAATAACGTGGCAAATGTGGAAACAGAGGGGTTTAAAAAAAGCAGAGCAACATTAGTTGAAGGCCCTGAAAATAGTGTCAAAGTAGAAATCACTCATCCAGAAGATCCCGGCCCCACTGTTGTTGAAGTAAAGGATGGTAAAATTGAGGAAAAAGAGATGTCTAATGTGGATCTGGCAGAAGAAATTCCGCAATCTATAGTCGCACAAAGGGGGTATGAGGTGAATCTGGCAACCATCAGGGCCCATGACGAAATGCTAAATTCTATCCTGGACATCATCGGTTAATCTGATCAAACAACCGCAAATTTAACGACGAATTGTTCTTAATAACTCCGGCGTCCCCGCTGAGCGGGATCTACGCTTTGCTTCGACAGACTCAAATTTTAAGCCGCCACCGAACTTTGGCGGGTTAATCCTCGAAATAGCTCGCTATTCCTGTGGTTTTGCTCTCTCGGATCAGCCAAATTTGGACCAAATCTGAGCGCCAATTCTGCGAAGTTGTTTTTGCGCGAACCCTAACTTGTTTTCGGCTGGATGCGGCGGGTGATCAGGGGCGAGAGCACATACAGGAACATATAGATTAGAGCGGCATATCCCAAATAGGGGGTAAATATGAGGATGACCAGTAGCAGCAGGTTCAGACGACCAAACCAGGAATGTCTGTCTATAAAGCGTCCGATATGCAGGTAGCGTATGGGATAAAGGTTCATCATAATCGCTGAAAAAATCATCAAACCAAAACAGAGAATACCCCAGTAACGGGCCCATTCCGAGGCATCTCCGACGGCTTGGTTGAACATGATTAACGGTGCGGCCACCAGCAACGCCGCTGCAGGAGTGGGCATTCCTTTAAAAAATCCGGGAATCGGGGTGCGGTCAATAGTAAAGTAAATTAACCGGACAATCCCCATGAGGGTATACAGGACGGCCACCGGCCCCACCGGTAGTTGCCGGATCACGGGATCCGAAACGTCGGCAAGTAACAAATAAAAGATCCAGGCCGGAACAATGCAGAAGCTAACGCCATCTGCAATGTCATCCAGAACACCTCCAAAGCTGATGTGATGCGCCCGATTCTGTAAGTGAAGGGGTTCCGTCAGTCCCAGCTTTCGAGCCAGCGCCCCGTCGAGTTTGTCAAAAATCGCGGCGCCGATCAGAAAAAGATAGGCTTCACGAATGCGATTCTGGTAAGCAAAAAGAACGGCCAGTAACCCCATTACGGCATTCATGATGGTCAATGAGTTGGGGAAAAAGGACAAAATTTTTAGCCGCAGACGTTCATCCTCATCACAGATCTCGGCCAGGCAGTAGGTTCCATATTTTCGGCAGTATGCAGCGATTGATCCAAAATTTATAATTAAAAATATTATTTCGATTAAAAACAAAACGCGCAAATGAAGATTGCCCAACCAGGAAGTACAAATATAAATCAGAGAAGTCGGGTCCCCCGGAACATAAAAAGCATATGCGTACAAAAGGGTTCCGACCGGCGCGGCCACAATTGTTCTTAGCCGTGTAAATTCTCTTAATTCCGGTTCCGGTCCTGTGCGCATAGCGAAAAAACGCATGAAATGAGCAAAATTGTCACGAATTAGGACGGCTACGCACAAAATCAATACAAAAATGCCATGAAGCAATTGGGCCTTGGTTCCGGCGGGCGAGGTAAAAAGAACACGCCACATAATGCCCACAGCCACCAGGGGGAAAATGATTGAATAAACAATTTTGTCCATGATGCGGTCGGCGAGATGAGCCAATGTGGAGTGGAGATGAAACCGGGTTGCAAGCCACCCGTCGATCATGTCAAAAATCATAGAAATAAAAAGCAGCGACACCCCCAAGGTGTAGAGCAGCGGGTTCCGGGTCCACATAACCGCAATTCCGCAGAGCATGCCACCAAATACCAGGGGAGGCCTTCCATAAACCAGTAATGCTGAAAATTTTCTTTGAAAATTGAGCTTTGCCGCCATGCCTTTTTTCTCGGTCATTTAAGTAATCACCAATGTTTTCCCTGAAAACTGCACGACAAGCTTGTGTATAAATCGCACATGGTGTTTTGAACCTTCAAATAAATTTTAGGGTTTTCCTTCATATGTGGGCATATTCGGTTCTAAACCAACTTCCATGGAAAAATAAGCGATAACAGGTGACGAGTTCACGGTTACCTCCATAATATTCCTGTCAAGGACCCAATTCTGCCTTGACATCGTCACAGGCGGTTTTCATATTTACCGCCAAAAAGGTCAACCATTTGGAATGAAGCGCAACCGGAAGCAGCTGGTTTCATTTCCGAAAAATCGATATTGAGAGCGTAACGTACTTTGGCTGGATTTACAAATGTTTTATAAAAATCAGGGTAACTTCTCAGTAAGTTCCGGTGTATGAAATCATCATATTGACCCGCCGACTGATAATAAAATGTGACATGTCCGGAACTCGCATTTAAGTGAGCATAAAAAAAACAGATATGGCTTAAGATTGGGCTTCCATGCCGAAAAAATTGGTCATCAATGTATTTAGCCATCTTTGAAGTATTGAATAAGAATAATACCGCTTGGCCATCTGGTAATTATGGTCGACCATTTGATCCTTTCGCTGGTTCGAAGTGAGAATCTCTCTTACTTTTTCGACGGTTTTTCTAGTCAAAAAGCCATCCATGCCGATCAGATCAAATCCCTTGGGTTCAATGTCGCGCACAAAAATAGCATACCGATTAATAAGCATTGGTTTTTTGAAGTAGATGGCCTCCAGAAAGGCATTGCCAAACCCTTCATACAGGCTGGGATAAGTGATGAAGTCCGCGCATGGGTACACATCAAACAACGTATATTCCGATTTTATCTTTTCATTGTCACTCCATGGGTCCCCCATAAAAATACTAAACAGACGAAGATCCACACCATGCTCCCCGGCCTCTTCCCTGAGCCACTCGGCATATTCAAATCCCTCGTCACCCGCCTCATGCGAGATAACCAACTTGTAGCGCGGGTCGTTAAGATCTTTGACCAGGTCAATGGCATGCTCGATTCCCTTGCGCTGGACGATCCGGGTGGGCTGCAGGATCATAATATCCTCCGGATTAAGACCGATGGACTGCCGGAGTCTTAAGGTTCGTTCACTGTCCACGGCGGGCGGGTTGTCGAAATCAAGAATATTGGGAATAATGATCGATGCAATTCCCGTGCGAAGGGCCAGCTCTTCCTGGGCCGCGGAATTGATAACCACATGTTCCATGTTGGGCAGATTCGGCGGAAATGCCATGCGAAGGTAATCTCCCACGGTATTGACGAAAAATCTCGTCCGCTCCCAGTAGAAATCGTGGTGGTGGGCGATGGTGGGAATCTGGGTTTCAGCGATAATTTCAGTGATGGCAATGCCCAAAGGAACGTGCATGGGAATGGTCAACGCATTTTCGGGTATAAGCAAATCAATGGAAAACTTTGCAATAAATTCTTTTATCCGGGCTTTCAGAAACGTTTTCATGCTTTGGATCGTATCGGTGACTCCCGATGAACGTGCTTTTTTGCCCAGGATTTGCTCGTTGATCCATTGATTCTTTTCGTTTTGAAAGAAAGCCTCGGGCACCAGCATACTTCGGCTCGGAGTCTTGTCCAGCCGGCCGGCAAACCAGAAGCATTGGTGACCCATTTGCTTGAGCACCTGGGCCCATTTACTGGTCTCCAGAGTAACGCCGTCGGTTCCGGCAAATCGCGTGGAGATAAAACCGATATTTTTTTCCATGCGAAATTCTCCCTGATCTTTATTTATTCATTAACGCTTTTATGTGTTCCCCTTGGACCTTTTCTTTTTCCTAAAGCGGTTTTACTCCTTTTTTAAGGACGTCTTTACGGAGGTTCAACATATCGTAAGCGTTCACGGTTCAGAGATTCAGGGTTAACGGCCTTAGGATTTTTTCATAATTTTACTTTTAATCTCAGTACAAAACTTAATAATTCAAACGTCTCGGAAATTCTACAACTTCCACTATTCCAATTGGGGCGAAGCCCCTAAGTTCTTTTAACATACTTTTATCACTATTCAAAGCCTGAAAGATGAAGAGCGTGGATTTCGGGATAAGGATTTCGAACCTTTTATAAGAATAAGGAAGTTTCCCCATCACTCCCTTGTATTGCATTTTAAAAAATGCTCTATTCAATAGTATTTGTCAGCTTTTTTTATTGATAAAAGACATATGACCCGTGTATATAAAATCAGTTATTATCTGAGTATTGCATAAAATTTCATGAAAAAACGAAAAAAAAGGGTAAGCTCGCATCCGGTATCGAGTATACAGAATCATTTCCCCAAGTTTACGATCACCACATTGGGGTGTAAAGTAAATCAATCCGAGTCGGATGCCATGGCCCATCAACTGAAAAACTCAGGATGGCATCCGGTACACCCGAAAGAAAAAGCAGACCTGTGCATTATCAACACCTGTACGGTCACGCAGAAAGCATCCATGCAGTCACGGCAGGCGGTGCGAAAGGCCATACGATCCAACCCCGGGGCATGTATTATTGTAACCGGTTGTTATGCCCAGACCGAGCCTGATGAAATCGATAAAATAAACGGCATTCACCACATCATCGGTCACGGGGATAAATCTAAAATACCCGATATCATCTTATCAGAAGAAGAAGCTCCCTACCCACGCCTGATTCGGCAAAACATATTATCTGAACACAATTTCGAACAGACCCCTGCGCCGGTCTCGGGGAACAGAACCCGACCGTTTTTAAAGATTCAGGACGGCTGTGACAGTTTCTGTACATACTGCATTGTTCCCTATGCGCGGGGGCGCAGCCGCAGCATGCCGATTGAAAACGTATTAGAAAATATAAAGCAGCTCAAGCAGGCCGGATACCACGAAGTTGTCCTCACCGGTGTGCATCTGGGCGCCTATGGATTGGATTTTTCTCCAAAAACCGGTTTAACAGAGCTGTTACACCGGATTGGTGATACCCATCCTATGGGCCGTGTGCGACTCAGTTCTATAGAACCCCATGAGCTTACGGATGATATCATACAGCTTGTGGCAAAAGCAGACATTTTTTGTCATCACTTTCATCTTCCTCTGCAAAGCGGGGATGATCTTATCTTAAAAAAGATGCACCGTCCGTATACCCGTTCGCTTTTCAAAAATCAGATTATAAAAATTAATGAATTGCTTCCTGATGCTGCCATAGGGGTGGATACGTTAATCGGTTTTCCCGGTGAAACCGAAAAGGCTTTTGAAAACACTTATTCATTAATCGCTGAATTGCCCGTTACCTATCTGCATGTTTTCCCTTTTTCAGCTCGAAAGGGTACACCGGCCAGCAAATATCCACAACCGGTGGATTCAAAAACAATCAAAGCCCGCTGTAAGAAAATGCGCAGTCTGGGCCAGGTAAAAAGAAAGGATTTTTACAAAAAGTTTACAGGGAAACCGGTTGAAATCCTTATTGAAGACAAAAGGGACAAATTTACGGGTTTGCTTAAGGGAATCACATCAAATTATATGCCGGTTCATGTAAACGGTGATGATAATCTTAAAAATACCCTGGTTCAGGTCAGAATTGAAAAAGTAAAAAGCGACAAAAAAGTATTGGGCGCTTTTTATTGACCCCACCATGAACTCTCTGAGAAATCTTATAAAACCAATCAAATATCCCTTGACAAATTAATTTAGTATAGCTAATAATCCGAAGATTAAATTAGCATTGCTAAAATTTCGCACAAAGGCGTGCGGATTTTTTCAACGATAAAAGACAAAGGCGTCTTTTCCCTTTTAGGGGAGGCGCCTTTTTTTATTCATAATCCATATTAATTTTTAAGGAGGATTTAACATGAGGTTTTCAAAAAGTAATGATGTCCTTGGAACCACTAATCGAGGAAATGTAGCTGAATCAAGCCTCTGCACACTTTGTAGGGCCGATTGTAAGGGCAAATGTGAAACTTGGCTTTCTAGTCTTGTGGGCCGTAAATTGCTCTATCCGAGAAGTTTCGGTATGGTAACCGCAGGAGCCAACAATACAACTCATGTCGGAGTTTCCTACAATTCACTTCGAATTCAGGGATATGCTTACGGTTCACACGGTCTCGGTAAAGGCCTGACCAATGATCCTGATGACTGTATCTTTCCGAATGTAAACCTTGAAACCGAGTTCGGTGATACGATGAAGACCAAAGTCCGCATGCCTCTTATGACAGGTGCGCTCGGGTCAACATTTATCGCTGAAAAATACTGGGATTCCTTTGCCATCGGCGGTGCTTTGATTGGCATACCTGTTGTTATCGGTGAAAATGTTGTTGGGGTTGATCTCAAGTCAGAGATAGGTAAGGGAAAAGCCAGAAAGGGTAAAATCAAAAGCTCTCCCGAACTGGAACGTCGAATAAATACCTATCTTCGTTATTATGATGGCTATGGCGCAATAATTGTCCAACTAAATGTTGAAGATACGCGTAATGGTGTTGCAGAATTCGTTGCTGAAAAATATGGAAACAAGTGTATTATTGAATTGAAATGGGGACAGGGTGCTAAAAATATCGGTGGTGAGATACAAGTGACAAGCCTTGATTACGCCCTTTTTCTAAAGAATAGAGGGTATATTGTCGACCCAGACCCGACAAAGCCTCAAGTACAAGAAGCATTCAAACAAGGTGCGATCAAGTCTTTTGCCCGACACAGTCGATTGGGCGCCTCAAATTTAGATACAGCCGAACAGGTGCGCAAAGATTTTATGAGCAGCGTTGAATACCTCCGCAGCATTGGTTTCAAGCGAATTACGTTAAAAACCGGGTCTTATGGCATGGAAGAATTGGCAATGGCAATGAAGTTTGCATCAGATGCAAAATGCGATTTGCTTACTATTGACGGTTCAGGCGGTGGTACAGGGATGAGCCCATGGAATATGATGCAGAGTTGGGGAGTACCATCCATCTTCCTACATTCAAAGGCTTATGAATATGCAAGTATCCTGGCAGCAAAGGGGAAAAAGGTGGTTGATATGTCTTTTGCAGGCGGATTTGCGCTTGAAGACAGTATTTTCAAAGGATTGGCACTTGGTGCTCCATATACAAAACTAATCTGTATGGGTAGGGCAATTATGATTCCGGGTTTTGTGGGCGCAAATGTCGAAGGCGCACTTAATCCGGAAAGGAAAGAAAAAATAAACGGCAATTGGGATGCCTTGCCAAAAACTGTAAGTGACATTGGTACCAAGGCCGAAAAGATTTTTGCCTCGTATTTTGACCTACAGAAAAAAGTTGGCAAAAAAGAGATGAATGATATTCCCTATGGTGCAATTGCCTTCTATACATTGGCCGATAAGTTGGCTTGTGGGTTACAGCAGCTTATGGCTGGCGCAAGGAAATTCTCTCTTGACAAAATCTCCCGCACCGACCTTTTCTCCGGCAATAGAGAAACTGAAAAAGAGACAGGTATTCCACATGTTTCAGATGTGAATGATGAAGTCGCCAAAAAA
Source organism: Desulfobacteraceae bacterium Eth-SRB2 (assembly GCA_004193595.1). Classification (GTDB taxonomy): domain Bacteria; phylum Desulfobacterota; class Desulfobacteria; order Desulfobacterales; family UBA11574; genus S5133MH16. The sequence continues at coordinate 32,968 of RPGQ01000007.1, read as the reverse complement.
ATACTTAATGCATAAAATTAATAATCTCATCTGAACAAAAAAGGCTTTCGGGAAAAATCTTTCCAGAAAGCCTTTTTTTTAAGTACAAGATGCTGTAAGTCAAAAATTTTAAGTGGTTAAACCGTTTCTATCCTAAAACGTTACGATCGATATAATACTTGACATCATATGGCTTGTAATGACAGGATAAATAAGTAAATCAACAGGATACAAACGAGGCTGCTATGCCCATATTTAACAGTCACTATTCAGATGATTTTGATCTTTCCTTTAAGGTTTTCCATGAGCTTATGGCCAAAAAAGTTACGGATATCCTCCTGGTTTCCAGCCCCTATGACGCCTTCATCATGGAAGAGGAAGGACGTCTTGCCGAAAGGATTATTAAGGAGTACAGGGGGTTGAACCTCTCCCGACCCCCCAAACTTACCTGGGTATCTACCGTCCGGGAGGCTCTGGATGCACTATCCCGCAATCATTTTGACCTGGTCATTACCATGCCCCGTTTGGATGATATGAATCCATCCATTCTAAGTCGCAAGATAAAACAACATTTTCCAGACCTTCCGGTCTTTCTGCTTGCTCAAAAAACCAGCAGGCTCTTTCTGGATTCCAAGTATATGGAGCGCAGTTCATTTGACAACGTTTATGTCTGGTATGGAAATACCGATCTTCTATTGGCCCTTATTAAGAACGCTGAAGACCGGATGAACGTGGACTACGATACCCATAAGGCCGGGGTACGGGTTATTATTCTGGTGGAAGACTCGCCCATTTATTATTCATCTCTGCTGCCGCTGCTGTATAAACAGATTGTGATGCAAACCCAGGCGGTGATGGAGGGGTCTTTGAATTCAGAGCACCGCATCCTCAGAATGCGTGCCCGACCCAAAATCCTTGTGGCCAAAACCTATGAGGAAGCCGAAAAATTGTACCGGAAATACCGGCCATATCTGCTTAGTGTCTTTTCTGATGTTTATTTTCCGCGCAACGGAGAAATGGATGACCAGGCCGGCTTTGCATTGTTTTCCATGATCAAGAAAGAACATCCGGACATACCCCTGTTCAATTTAAGCACTGATGAATCGAACCGGCAAAAAGCGGCAAAGATCCCGGCGGTCTTTTTGAATAAAAACTCGCCGTCATTGAGTTCTGAAATTCAATCCTTTTTTGTTGACCATCTTGGTTTTGGCGATTTTATTTTTCGGTTTCCTGACGGCAGGGAAATAGCCAGGGCATCCAATTTAAGAGCCATGGAACAGATCCTGCCTTCAATTCCGGATGAGTCGGTTTTTTACCATGCGGCCCGCAATCACTTTTCAAGCTGGTTCTTTGCACGTAGCGAGATTATGCTGGCTTCTAAACTGAAACCTGTTAAAGCAACCGAATTTTCCAGCACCGACGATATTAAACAATACCTTGTCTCCTGCATCCATAAGCGACGTAAAGGGCGGCAGAGAGGCATTGTCATAGATTTTGCTCCCGGAAAATTTGACCCGGATACAGATTTTGTTAAAGTCGGCAAAGGGTCTTTGGGGGGTAAAGCCAGAGGACTTGCCTTTTTATCGGCTTTGCTTAAGGAAAATGCAGAATTCCATAAAAAGTTCCCGAGTGCCGTTGTCCGCGTGCCCAGGGTTTTTGTAATCTCCACGGAAGGTTTTGACGCGTTTATCGATCAAAACAATCTCAAAGACCTTCTGGGTGGTGATATCACCGATGCCCGCGTTTCCAAGATCTTTTTAGATGCCAAATTTCCTGATTGGCTGCAACGCGACCTGGAATTATTTTTGGCGCAGGCAACCTATCCCCTTGCGGTTCGTTCTTCCAGTCTCCTTGAGGATGCACAGTTTCAGCCCTTCGCCGGTATTTACAAAACCTACATGCTGCCCAACAATCATTCCGATGAAAACCAAAGGCTTGAACAGCTGATTACGGCGATAAAACTCGTTTATGCTTCAACCTATCTGCAAACGCCACGGTCTTATGCCAAGAGTACTCTACATCGAATTGAAGATGAAAAAATGGCGGTTCTCATTCAGCAGTTGACCGGATCCGAGTATGACGGCTATTTCTATCCCACCTTTTCCGGCGTGGCCCAGTCCTATAACTTTTATCCTATTTCACAAATGAAGCCCGAAGAGGGAATTGTGCATATTGCACTGGGGTTAGGTAAAACTGTGATGGAAGGGGGCAAAGCCCTGCGGTTTTCTCCCAAGTATCCTCAGTTATTGCCACAGTTTTCAACGGTGGATGATATCTTAAGAAATGCCCAGCGCTTTTTCTATGCTTTAAAGATGGATGTTTTTCCGAATAACTTTGGATCGGTTGATGATGCCACGCTGGCGAAATTGGAAATTGATGAGGTTCTGGATCACGATCCGGTTAAATTTCTTTCAAGCACCTATATTCCCGAAGATCACAGGATCAGAGATACGGCTATGGCTTCCGGGCAACCGGTACTGACATTTGCCAGGATCTTGAAATACAACTCATTCCCGCTTCCCGGAATTGTTTCAGAACTCCTGGAGATGGGACGCAAAGGCATGGGCGGACCCGTTGAAATCGAATTTGCCGTTAATATTCCGTTGGACAATCGCCAGAAGGCAGAGTTTTCCCTATTACAGATCAGACCCATGGTCTTGGTCAGGCAGAGCATGGATGTTGAAATTAATAAACAGGAGATCGCCAGGGCCTTTTGTTTTTCAAACCATGCCATGGGTAACGGAGAATTTCGGGATATTACCGATATTGTCTTGGTGAATCCCGACAGGTTCGACCCCGCCCGTACCGTTGACATCGCCACTGAAATTGGCAAAATCAACGGGCGGCTCATGCAGAAAAAACGTAAGTATCTCCTGATTGGTCCGGGACGCTGGGGCTCTGCCGACCGCTGGCTCGGGATTCCTGTTGGGTGGAATGACATTTCAGGCGTAGGGGCCATCATCGAAGTAACCCATGATAAACTGCAGGCCGACCCTTCCCAGGGAACGCACTTTTTCCATAATATCACATCGTTGGGAATCAGCTATATTACTATCACTGGAAACGATGAAGATTTTATCAACTGGGAATGGCTGAAATTGTTGCCGCCAAAAACCGAAACAGCTTTTTTAAAGCATTTAAGGCTGGATGCTCCGCTGACCATCAAGATCGACGGCAGAAAATCTCGTGCAGTATTAATGAAAAATAGCTTTTAAAAAAAACATCATTAATAAAATCAATTTAGGTAGGAGGTTATATATGAATCCAGTCATGGAACGAATCAAAGTCAGGGATCCGGGTGAAAAGGAATTTCATCAGGCTGTGGAAGAGGTGCTTTACTCAGTTCAACCGGTTTTGGACCGGAATCCACAATACCGTCAACATGCTGTATTGGAAAGAATTACCGAGCCTGAACGCGTGATTATGTTTCGAGTTTCCTGGATGGATGATCAGGGACAAGTGCACGTCAACCGTGCATTCAGGATCCAAATGAACAGCGCCATCGGCCCTTACAAAGGGGGATTGCGTTTCCATCCATCGGTCAACTTGAGCATCCTCAAGTTTTTGGCTTTTGAACAGGTATTTAAAAACGCACTGACCACCCTCTCCATGGGGGGAGGCAAAGGTGGATCGGATTTTGATCCCAAAGGAAAGTCTGATAACGAGGTGATGCGGTTCTGCCAGAGTTTCATGATCGAGCTTTTTCGCCATATCGGTCCGGATACGGATGTCCCGGCAGGAGACATCGGCGTAGGCGCCAGGGAGATCGGATATCTTTTTGGAATGTATAAGAAATTGAGCAACGAATTCACCGGTGTTTTGACCGGTAAAAGTCTGGGCTGGGGCGGAAGTCTTATTCGTCCGGAAGCAACCGGCTACGGCAGTGTTTATTTTGCCGCTGAAATGTTGGCAACTCAAAACCAAACCCTTGAAGGCAAAACCTGCCTGGTATCGGGTTCCGGCAACGTGGCCCAGTACACCGTGGAAAAGATTATTGAGCTTGGCGGTAAGGTGGTTACCCTTTCCGATTCTTCCGGCTATATTTATGATGAAGAGGGTATCGACAGTGAAAAACTCGCCCATGTGAAACGGCTGAAAAATATCAAACGCGGCAGAATGAGTGAGTATATTGATAAATATTCCGAAGCGGTTTACACAGAAGCGGATACTTCTTTAGATTATAATCCGTTGTGGAACCATAAAGCAGACTGCGCCTTTCCCAGTGCCACCGAGAACGAAATCAACGCAACAGATGCGGCAAACCTGATGAAAAACGGTGTTCACTTGGTTTGCGAGGGGGCCAACATGCCGAGCACCCCGGAAGCCATCAATATTTTTTTGGACAAGAAAATTCTGTATGCTCCCGGCAAGGCATCCAATGCCGGTGGGGTGGCCGTATCCGGCCTGGAAATGGCTCAGAACAGCATGCGTTTGAACTGGCCCGCGGATGAAGTGGATCGCCGCCTCAAGATGATCATGAAAAACATCCACCAGACCTGTCTGGATGCGTCTGCTGAGTACGGTGTATCCGGAAATTATATGGCAGGTGCCAATATCGCCGGATTTACAAAGGTGGTGAATGCCATGCTGGATCAAGGTTTACTTTAATCTAAATTGAGCAATTTTTTTTATGGGGTTAATTCAGTTGAAAAATGCAATATTAACCCCTTTCCCGGATAAACCAAATCCGGGTCCTTTGGGCCCGGATTTTTATTTTCCCGGTTCTTTACATATTCTCCAATCCATTCAACAAATGTGTAACCGACACAACTTTTTATAGACCTCAAGATCCTCCACGTCCATATAATTGCTATTGGTCGGCTCGTTTCCCCCTTAGCCCTGACACCTGACACCTAAAAAAGGGCTTAGCAGCCACGGTTTGTCAATAGACAAGGATCAGCGTTTACCAACGGCCTTGATTTACACCCGAATAAAAGAGGTTATATCAATTGCAAGGACGTCTGCCATCACCTAAAGTCTGTATTAATTGTTACGATAAATTAAGTTTCACTTAATTGTTGAATTATAAATTAATTTGTGCTAATAATAAATCTATTTCAAATCCTTAATATCCCTTTATCCATAAATGACAGCTGTATGCTCATGAGTAAACTTTAAGGGGGGCCTATGGAAAGCATTAAAACCGATTCAGACCTTCGTGTTGAAATTCCTTTGCAACAATCCTTTAAAATAGACCGTATTCACCCAAAAAGTCTCAAAAATACCGTCGGCGACGTGTCGTGGGTCGTTGATGGGGTTGCATTCCCCAATGGAACAGAATTCCGTTGTAAATACAAAGGGTATTGCTACTATGCCCAAGTTTGTGGCGGTGCTTTGATGATCAACGGAAAAAAATTCTTATCGCCGTCGGCAGCAGCGATTTCCATAACACGGAATACCGTTGATGGCTGGCTGTTCTGGGACTGTAAACTGCCGGGGGATTCTTCTTGGATGAATATTTATTCACTTAAATAAAAAAGGAATCCAGAAGATTTATTAATTTAATTCCTCCATGAATAATCAGCAACGGCAGTCTTTACTGCGTATACATGGATCAAAACGGCAGACACCAAATTCATAGCTTGCCCATTGATCCGGTACCGCGTGCGCATTTTCCATCTCGACAACGGCAGCGTTGTGAGGAGCTTTAAACCTTTAATAACATCTAAACCAACCCGTTTTTTCGCATCCCCAAGGTCAGATACTTTTCCCTCGGCAGGGGTCCGGTTGCACACCGCTCCATCAACATATTTCATGCCTTCGAAAAAATCCATCCCGCCCCTTAAGCCATTTGAATGGATTCCCTTGATTTATAGGGTACCGTCAACAAAAGCATACCGAGTGTTCAACAAGCTAATTTATATTAAGTTCGACAGTTGTTTTTCGATTTTTTAGTAAAATATACCGGATAAATTTAGTCTATTGTAAATTAGTATGACTTAACTGTTGAATATTTTTTCCAGACCAACTATAGCGACTGTTATGATATTTTTTTTCGAACTGGTGTCCATCCATAAATGAGGTTATGAATGAACACGAACTAATTTTTACAGGAGGAAGGGATTATTTATGGGCGGATTTTTTGGTGTTGTTTCTAAAGAAGACTGTGTAAACGATCTCTTTTTTGGAACAGACTATCATTCTCATCTGGGAACAAAACGAGGAGGTCTTGCCACAAAAAACTCTAAGGGATTTTCACGGTCCATTCATAATATTGAGAATAACTATTTCAGATCCAAATTCGAGGCGGATCTTCCCGAATTTTCGGGTAACATCGGTATTGGAGTTATCAGCGATCACGATGCTCAGCCGTTGATCTTCGGATCTCATCTGGGAAGATTTGGTATCGTTACCGTTGGAAAAATAAACAATATTGTGGAACTAGCAAAAAAAGCGTTTAAAAAGAAAATTCATTTTTCCGAAACAAGCGGTGGAGACTTAAGCCCAACAGAAATTGCAGCAACATTAATCTGTGAGGAAGATTCTTTTGAGGACGGCATCCAAAATGCTCAGGAAGCCATTAAAGGTTCGTGCTCCATGCTTCTGCTCACGGAAAAAGGAATTTATGCCGCCCGGGACAAATTAGGAAGAACCCCCATCATTCTCGGCAAAAAAAAAGGCGCTTATGCCGCATCTTCGGAAACCTGTGCATTCCCTAATTTGGGTTTTGATATTTATAAATATCTTGGCCCGGGTGAAATTGTTTTTATGACAGCGGATGGATGTGAGCAGAAAAAAAAGCCCGGGGAAAAAATGCAGATTTGTGCCTTCCTGTGGGTTTACTATGGGTATCCGGCCTCAAGCTATGAAGGAATTAATGTGGAATTTGTTCGATACAGATGCGGTTCGGCTCTGGGAAAAGAGGATGATTATAAAATCGATTATGTTGCCGGAATTCCGGATTCAGGCACCGGTCATGCAATCGGTTATGCTAACGAGAAAAATATTCCATATATCAGGCCTTATGTTAAATATACCCCCACCTGGCCGAGAAGCTTTATGCCTCAGGATCAGAGCATCAGAGATCTTGTCGCCAAAATGAAACTGATTCCCATCAGAGAAATGATTGAAGGGAAAAAGATTCTTTTTTGTGAAGATTCAATTGTCAGGGGCACTCAATTACAGGATCATGCACAAATATTATTTGACTACGGTGCATCCGAGGTTCATATGCGCCCCGCATGCCCCGCCTTGATCTATCCTTGCGAATTCCTCAATTTTTCAAGCTCTCGATCAACTCTGGATCTTGCAGGACGAAAAGCCATAAGGGAACTCGAAGATACGGATGATAAATTTTTAAATGAATATGCAAAGTCAAAATCAGAAAAAAATCAGGCAATGGTTGAAAAAATCAGGCAACGGTTGAAACTTACGTCGTTAAAATATCAAAAACTGGAAAATCTTGTAAAAGCCATCGGCCTGCCAAAAGAAAAATTATGCACTCACTGTTGGGATGCAAGCAGTTATTTTTAATTTGGAAAGAAAAAAGTGACCGTTTAGTCACTAAGGCTCAAACACACAAAACGGATTTTAAAAGAGTTTTATTATAATCTTAGTGGCTAAGTTATTACGAAAAAAGTGAGGAAGGAAACTCTATGCCCAAACGAGAAGATATTCATAAAGTTTTAATTATCGGATCAGGTCCCATTATCATCGGCCAGGCATGTGAATTCGATTATTCAGGCACCCAGGCATGCAAAGCCTTGCGCAGCCTTGGCTACGAAATCGTACTGGTAAATTCTAATCCGGCGACCATTATGACCGATCCGGGTATGGCCGATGCAACCTATATTGAACCGCTCAACCTTCGAACCATAACCGATATTATCGCGGCTGAACGGCCGGATGCGCTGCTGCCGAATCTGGGCGGACAATCCGGTCTAAACCTGTCATCCGAGCTTGCGAAAACCGGTGTGCTTGAAAAATACGGGGTCCGGGTCATCGGTGTAAATGTCGATGCCATCGAGCGAGGAGAAGACCGGACGGCATTCAAGGAAACCATGGATCGGCTGGGAATTGAAATGCCGAAAAGCCAGGCGGTTAACAACGTGGAGGATGCAGAAAAGGTCGCAGAAAAATTGGGGTATCCCGTTGTACTTCGTCCGGCATACACCATGGGCGGTACGGGGGGAGGCCTGGTGTATAATGTTGAAGAGCTTCGCACAATAACCTCACGGGGTCTCTCTGCAAGTCTCGTAAACCAGGTTCTGGTCGAAGAATCGGTACTGGGCTGGGAAGAGCTTGAGCTGGAAGTTGTCCGCGACGCCAAAAACCAGATGATCACCGTCTGTTTTATTGAAAACGTTGATGCCATGGGTATCCACACCGGCGATTCCTATTGCACTGCACCCATGCTGACCATCGATCCGGATCTGCAAAAACGGCTTCAGAAATATTCTTACGACATTGTGGAAGCCATTGAGGTTGTCGGCGGAACCAACATTCAGTTTGCCCATGATCCCAAAACCGGCAAGGTGGTGGTTATTGAGATTAATCCGCGAACTTCCCGCTCGTCGGCTCTGGCCTCCAAGGCAACCGGCTTTCCCATCGCATATGTTTCCTCGCTTCTGGCCGGAGGGTTGACCATGGATGAAATCCCTTACTGGCGGGACGGAACCTTAGAAAAATACACCCCCTCCGGCGACTACGTTGTGGTTAAATTCGCCCGATGGGCCTTTGAAAAATTCGAAGGCGTCGAAGATAAGCTCGGGACCCAGATGCGTGCGGTTGGCGAGGTTATGAGTATCGGAAAAAATTACAAAGAAGCCTTTCAGAAATCGATTCGCTCCCTGGAGATTGACCGTTACGGCCTGGGTTTTGCCAAAGATTTCAATAAAAAAACCAAAGACGAATTGTTGAATATGCTGGGTACTCCTACCAGCGAACGACAGTTTATTATGTACGAGGCATTGCGTAAAGGTGCCGATATTCAAACACTTTACCATATCACCCATATCAAGCCCTGGTTTATCGAGCAGATGAAAGAACTGGTGGAATTTGAGGAACAAATCCTGACACACAGGGACCGAATGCTTCCCGATGATTTGCTCATTCAGGCCAAAAAAGACGGTTTTGCGGATAAATATCTGGCCCATCTTCTTGATGTTCGTGAAAAAGATATTCGTGCAAAACGCACTTCTCTGGGTATGGTCGAAGCATGGGAGCCGGTTCCGGTCAGTGGCGTGGAGAATGCGGCCTATTATTTTTCGACCTATAATGCTTCCGACAAAGTAGAAGTGAGTGACCGAAAAAAAATAATGGTTCTCGGCGGAGGACCCAACCGTATCGGCCAGGGAATTGAGTTTGATTATTGTTGCGTGCACGCAGCATTTGCCATCCGGGAGGCGGGATACGAATCCATCATGGTGAACTGCAATCCCGAAACGGTTTCCACGGATTACGACACATCGGATAAGCTTTATTTTGAGCCCCTGACGGTCGAGGATGTCCTGAGCATTTACCAAAAAGAAAAACCGGAAGGTATTATTGTCCAATTTGGCGGACAGACGCCCCTGAATATTGCCAATGAGCTGGCCGAAGCGGGGGTTAACATCCTGGGTACGTCTCCGGAAACCATCGATCTTTCAGAGGACCGGGACCGATTCCGTAAGTTGATGCGTAAATTGGGAATACCTCAGCCGGAATCCGGTATGGCCGGCACTGTGGAGGAGGCACTCGATATTGCCAAAAAGATCGGGTATCCCTTGATGGTTCGTCCCTCTTACGTTTTAGGCGGGCGTGCCATGGAAATCATTCTGGATGAAGAAATGCTGTTGCACTATGTGGCTGTGGCCGTAGAAGTTTCTCCGGAACGGCCGATTTTAATCGACAAGTTCCTGGAAAACGCCATCGAGGCCGAAGCAGACGCCATTGCCGACGGCACCGATGCCTTTGTCCCTGCGGTGATGGAACATATCGAACTTGCCGGCGTACATTCCGGAGACTCCGCATGCGTGATCCCGCCCATCAGTATCCCGCCCAAGCACATAGAAACCATTAATGAATACACCCGGAAAATTGCCGTGGAGCTTCATGTGGTCGGTCTGATGAATATACAGTACGCTGTTGTTAGGGATACCGTGTATATCCTGGAAGCCAACCCAAGAGCTTCGCGTACGGTACCGATTGTTTCGAAGGTCTGTAATATATCCATGGCCCGGCTGGCCACCCAGATCATGTTGGGCAAAAAACTCTCGGATCTGGGCCTTGAAAAGAAGTCGATACCTCATTTCGGCGTAAAAGAGGCGGTGTTTCCTTTCAATATGTTACCCGAGGTGGATCCGCTCCTGGGACCGGAAATGCGTTCAACGGGCGAAGTGCTGGGGCTGGCGGATTCCTTTGGAATGGCTTTTTTCAAATCCCAGGAGGCCACCCAGATGACGCTGCCCATCCAGGGAACCGTCCTGATCACCATAGCAAACCGGGACAAACCCAGCGCCCTTGAACCGGCCAGGCTTTTCCAGGAACTCGGTTTTAAAATCCGGGCCACAAAAGGGACCCATGGTTTTCTGGCTGAGCACGGCATAGATTCCGAACCCATCAACAAGTTAGGATACGGCAGGCCCGACATTGTGGATGCAATTAAAAACGGAGAGATTAATCTGGTGGTCAACACGCCCAGCGGAAAAGAAAGTAAGGAGGACGATTCCTATATCCGAAAGGCGGCAATAAAATATAAGGTCCTGAATATTACAACAACCGCCGCAGCCACAGCAGCTGCCAGAGGCATTGCCCGGCGAAGAAAAGGACAGGCCACTGTGAAGTCGCTGCAGAATTATCATGCGGATATCAAATAACAACAGAGAGGTATTTAAAATGAGCTGTGTCACGTGTAAAAACAAAGAAGATGTTTTGAGAATCGTTAAAGAAAAAAATGTCAGTTTTATTCAGTTCTGGTTCACGGATGTGCTGGGTATGCTAAAGAGTTTTGCAATCACTCAATCCGAACTTGAAATGGGAATGAGTGAGGGCATGGGATTTGACGGATCTTCTATTGAAGGTTTTGCGCGTATCGAAGAGAGCGATATGGTGGCCCTGCCGGATCCTGCCACCTTCAGGTTGCTGCCATGGCGACCCGAGGAAAGACCGGTGGCCCGGATGTTCTGCGACATTGTCAATCCGGATCATACACCGTATGAAGGAGATCCCCGATATGTGCTTAAAAGACTTTTAAAGAAAATAGAAGAAAAAGGATACACCTTTTATGTGGGCCCTGAACTCGAATATTTCTATTTTAAAAGCAAAGAAAAGCCTGAAGGGATTGATACCGGAGGATATTTTGACAGCCTTCCTCTGGATATGGCTTCCAACTTAAGGCGGGAAACGATTTTCGCTCTGCAGGATATGGGCATAATCGTAGAATATAGCCATCATGAGGTGGCACCAAGCCAGCATGAGATCGACTTGCGGTTTGACGATGCACTCAGCATGTCCGACAAAACCATGACCTATCGAATCGTGGTCAAGGAAATCGCCCGGCAGCATGGGTATTATGCCACATTCATGCCCAAACCGATCTTTGGCGAGAACGGAAGCGGCATGCATGTGCATCAGTCCTTGTTTGCGGGAGACAAAAATCTTTTCTTTGACGGAAATGATCCATACCATTTGTCAAAAATGGCCAAGGGGTATATTGCCGGAATCATGAAACATGCGCGGGAAATCATCGCCGTGACCAATCAGTGGGTCAACTCCTATAAACGGCTGGTGCCCGGTTACGAAGCCCCTGTCTATATTTCCTGGGCCCGCCGCAACCGTTCGGCCATGATTCGGGTTCCCATGTACAAACCCGGCAAGGAGGTGGCCACCCGCATAGAGTTTCGCGCTCCGGATCCGGCCTGTAATCCTTATCTTGCTTTTGCGGTTATGCTGGCAGCCGGTCTTAAAGGAATTGAGAATGAATATGAACTTCCTGATCCTATTGAAGAGGATATCTATAGAATGTCAGCAAAAGATAGAAAGAAAAGAGGTATTTTTACCCTTCCGGATAACCTTTATGAAGCCCTTCTCGAGGTTGAAAAATCAGAAATTGTGAGAGAAGCCCTGGGTGAACATATTTTCAATAAGTTCGTGGAAAATAAAAAGATTGAGTGGAACATGTACCGGACCCATGTGAGCCAGTATGAAATAGAAAAGTATATGCCCATAACCTAACCCGGACAAGCCGGAACAAAAAGGGATTGAAAATTGAATATTGACAATTGACTATTTAAGGAAGCCATTTAATTGAATATTGACAATTGAATATTTGTTGTATTGCTTCGCGATGTCATTTTTATATAATTGATAGAATTCCTTAAATTTTCACTATTCAATCGTCAATGTCACAGTTCCTTAAATATTCAATCTTCAATCGACAATATTCAATTATTCACAATAAAGAAATTATACTGATTAAAAACTTTTGCCATAAAAAGCACAATTTTATAACTTAAGTACTAATGTATTTATTTTCGGTAACGCAAACCAGCCAACGGGGAAGATGCACGGAAGTTTAGATTATGAAAAAAATTGAAGACGTTACCCTGCTTTATGAAATCAGTGAAGCACTCAATGAGCACCTGGACCTTAAAAAATCTTTATATAAGGTTCTGGACATTCTATCCATCTCAATGAACATGCTGCGGGGTACCATAACCCTTCTAGACCCTTTGCGCAACGAGATAAGCATAGAGGTTGCTCACGGGCTTTCCAAAAGCGCTATGCAAAAAGGAAAATATAAATTAGGTGAAGGCATTACCGGCCGGGTCATTGAGACCGGCAAGGCCGTCACCATACCCAAAATTAGCCAGGAGCCCCTTTTTCTTAACCGGACAGCTACCAGAAAGACCCTACGGAATAAGGAACTATCCTTTATTTGTGTGCCGATAAAAAAAGGCAGCCAGGTTATCGGAGCATTGAGCTTTGACATGCCTTTTGACGAATTCTATCCCCTGAAAGATGGTAAAAAGCTCATGTCTGTGGTTGCAACAATGGTCGCACGGCATGTTATCAACCTGGAAACCATCCGTCTGGAAAAGGAGCATTTAAGAGAAGAAAATATAAGACTTAGAAACGAACTGGAAAATCGATATCGTATTACCGATATTATCGGCAACAGCAACAAAATGCGCGAAGTCTATCAAATGATTTCTCAGGTTTCCAAAAGCAACGCTACGGTGCTTATTCGCGGAGAAAGCGGTACCGGCAAGGAACTTGTTGCCAACTCCATACATTACAACAGTCTCAGATCAAAAAGGCCTTTTGTTAAAGTAAATTGTGCGGCATTACCGGCCAATCTTATTGAGAGCGAGTTGTTTGGGCATGAAAAAGGCGCTTTTACAGGAGCCATCAAGCAAAAACTGGGCAAATTCGAGATGGCCAATAAAGGGACCATATTTTTAGACGAGATAGGATCGGTGGGTATAGAAGTTCAGGTCAAGCTTTTGCGCATCTTGCAGGAGAAAGAATTTGAACGGGTGGGGGGATGCCAGACCATTAAAACGGATGTTCGCATAATAACCGCTACCAATAAAAATCTGGAACAGGGTGTTGAAGAAGATAGTTTCAGGCATGATCTCTATTATCGCCTGAATGTTTTTCCAATTTACATGCCGCCTTTAAGAGAACGCAAGACCGATATTTTGCTTTTGGTCGATCATTTCCTGGAAAAATATGCCAGGGAGAATCATAAAACCATCCGGCGGTTTTCCACACCTGCAATAGATATGCTCATGGATTATCATTGGCCGGGAAACGTCAGAGAACTTGAAAACTGCATCGAACGGGCCGTGCTTTTATGTGAAGAAGCGGTCATCCATAGCTACCATCTCCCACCCACATTACAAACCGGCACGGAATCGGATACATTGCCGGTTTTATCCCTGGAAGATGCGGTGGCAAATCTCGAAAAAGAGATGATCATCGACGCGCTTAAAAATACGCGGGGTAATATTACCTTAGCGGCTGAAATACTTAAAACCACGGTTCGCAAGTTTTCCTACAAGGCCAATAAATGCAATGTCGACTATCGCCATTACCGCTAAGGGTTTGCGCAAAAATAACTTCGCAGAATTGGCGCTCAGATTTGGCTGATCCGAGAGAGCAAAACCACAGGAATAGCGAGCTATTTCGAGGCCAATTTTATAAGATCGGGTGCGAGTGAAGTATCAGCCAAAGATGGGCTGAATCTGAGATGTAAAAATGTGAAGTTATTTTTGCGCGAGCCCTAAAGGCCGCAGCAATTCGGGTCCATACATAATCCGCATGGAACTCAGTCTACGGCTGCTTTTTTTTTATTCAAAGGAGGCCCCATGAGAGCTCACAAGGGCAACCAGAAACACTCCCGGCAAACAAAGTCCAAGAAACCCTATCAACCGGGACTGGATCCCGAAATGGACGCCTGGCTCACGGCATTCTTTATCGAGAACCATCTCGATCACTTCACCCACCCGGAGCAGGCCGCCGCTCCGGAGCAGGTTCAGTTCACGGTCTATACCGAAGACGATGAACGCTACTATCCCTGCTCAGACCGAATGTTTGCGGCGATTATGAGCAGAAAAGAATCTGATTTCATTCAAAGCAAATACCAAGAGGTTTTAGGGCGGATCCTGAAACTGATCGACCGGCAGATTAAAGATCAAAACGAAAAAGACTATTTGAAAGCCCTTATCAAAATCAAGTATCGGCATGAAACCCGCGATGAAATTATGATACCTTCGCGATTGGAAAAGCGTCTGATGCGGATATTCTTGAATCATACCCAAATTGAGGACCCCTACACTATCGAAAAAGCCAACCGCAATCGCCGAGTCAGCCGGATGCTAAACTCGGAAGGGTTTCAAAAGGCATTGAATTATTTCGACTGCACGGATTTAACGAACTCGCTATCGAGTCTGACGCAACTCAAAGCATTGGTTGAAGATCTGGAATTAAAACGGCTGTTTTCACTGGCGGTGGAAAGCTCACAGTGGGAATCGTATGAATCGATATCGTACACCGAAAAAGATTTTCTGCGCATGTTCGACCTTCCGTTAACCGGCAACGGAATCGAGCCCCTGTCTCGATTCATGGGCATTCAAACCCCAAACGATCAATCGCGCAAAGTTGGCACCAAAAAGATCCTGTGGCTGGCCGATGAAGCCGGAGAATTTGTGGTCGATTTGGCCATTATTAATTACCTGGCTAAGCTGGGTCACAAAATTATCATCGCTTTCAAGGCTGGGCCTCTGTTTAGCAAGGTCGACTTTGAGGATGCGCAAGAAGACGAGGTTCTGCGCCGAGAGCTTGAAGGCGCTCTGTTCCTTCAGGAAAAAAACATGAGCAAAAACGAACTTGTCAAAACACTGAGAAGCGATTATAAAATCATCGCCGTATCCGATGGAACCCGCGAAAACCTCAATCTATTGCTGGCATCCACAACCTTTGCCCGCATATTTAAAGAGGTCAACGGGGTCATTTCCCGAGGTTACGACCAAAGACGTCGGTTTTTTGATAGCCATTTTCAGTTCACCCAGGATATTTTTAACATCTCCGCAGACGATCAGGGAGCGGTTTCTATCTCCTATAAACCCAAACATCCGGCCGTGATCAAATTTTCCCACAAGGATTTGGAAAACAAAGCCAAGAAAATCATTGACCGTATGGTGGACGCCAAGAAGCGCGGAATGACGGTGATCTTTTACAGCGGAATCATCGGATCTATTCCCGACAGGATCTCTATGGCCAAAAAAATCATGTCGGTTTTAATCGAGTATCTCAAAGAACAGTTTGCCATGACGTTCATCATTAATCCATCGGATTATTTTGAACCCGGCATGGATGCCGATGACTTGATGTACATGTGGGCAATTGTCCAGCGCAGCGGGCACATCGATATCTGGCGATTTCAGACCTATGATGACATTGTTCAGGCCTTTCAGATCATGAACAGTAAGGTTCCGCCGGAATGGGTCGGCAAGGACGCCACCTTCAGCACCGGATGCACCAAGGAGATGCGCATCGCCTTGGAAGTTCAGGCAAAACATCCTGAAATGCAAATCATCGGACCTGCCAAGGAAAAATTCATGAGACGCAGCGAATACGGAGTGGGTAAAATGTACGACAAACGGCTCGGTGAAATCCTGCCGTTTAAATAAAATGGTTTTTCTTTGTACCGTTGTGGCATTTTTTCCGGGTCTTTCAGGAATAGGGGAAACTTAGCAGCTTCGTCCCGATTGAAATAGTGAAATACGGGTGTAAATCAAGACTGTTGTTTGCTAAGATTGCTATGGCTATTTGGTTTCAGGTGTCAGGTGTCAGGAATGATGAACAGAGGTGCCGGCACCTGACACCTGAAACCTGAAACCAAAATTTTTATCCTGTGAAACTTTTCTTCTATTTCACTGGGGCCATATTCAAGACAAGTGATCAAACCTCAAGATTGTTATATATTTTCATTAAGTTGAAGAATTTTCGAGATGTTTGGTTATGTATCCGGGTGACAGTTTACCCTGAAAAATTGGGTTTTGCCTTTAATTTCATGAAGTTCAATGTGTTTTAGTTTTTTTCTGACCCGTCTCAAATTAATTCTTAAAATGACATCATTTCCAGTGGTGGGGTGAATCCTTGCGTAGAATTTGTTGCGATAATACCGGGATCTATCTCCGGTCGGTTTAATGATGAAGATCTCAACACCTTCTTCAAAGGCAATCTCCAGAGCGATAGCCATCAAAACTTCATCCATATTCCAAAGACGCTTTTTCCCTTTATTTCTGTATGCCCTCTCAACAAAAAATCCGACATTATGGTGAGATCTTAACTCTTTAGACGGAAGAATGTCCTTACCAAAGGTTTTCCGAAATTGATTGGTAAACGGCAAACCGATTGCGGGCGAGCCAAAGGCGTCACCGAGCATAATCTTCTTTTTAATATCAAAATCAAGGTATGCAACATGCGCTGATGAATCGAGATCAAAGACATCAAGCATATAACAGTCGCGCAACGTAAAAATCAGATTCACTGAATCCGTCTTTAAAACAGCCCATCCCGCTTCTCTCAGTTCCCTATAATTCAAAATATGAAGGTTTGTATGATAATTGTTCATCAAAAAGTTTTCTGCTTTGAAAGATAAAGAGATTGGTCAAAAAGACCATTTATGGATGGACAATAGTTAGAGCCTTTGACAGCTTTATAGCTTGATTTGCTACACGGCAATCAAGAACTCATCTTTAATACCATACCACAAACAAAGGGGATTCGGCAATCAACAATCCATAGCAATTTCCTTTTAAAAATAAGTACAACTGCTGCGATAAAGTTTCGATACTATTTCAAAAGGTATTGATATTCCGATGACACTTGATTTCTGGCGGGGATTTGATTTTTGATGAAGAACGACAAGGGGTAAAAGGCACGGATTAAAACCCAAATCAATTGTTTTTGAAGGATTGAAAATATTTGCGGTTAACAAAAAGCAAAAAACGAGATGATACAAAATAATGTGTCACCCCGTTTCGTCACATGTGATTATAAGTAATCTGCTCCCTCTTTATACAATTGTGCCCGTGTAACCCTCTCTTAAAAAGGAGGGCAATCCAAATGAGAAATCTCAAAAGTGATTGGATCGGTTCCTGAATCCTTAATTTCAAGATACGCTCTCTGCCCCGGCAATAATTCTTCTTTAACTTGATGAAAAAACTTTTTGAACGATTCATTTTTTCCATTTGGGTCAAAGTCCGTTTTTGCCCGAACAAAACAATCGTTGTCAATCAATGCGATTTTCATATTCATGATGCACCTCCTTTATTTGCGTTACCATTGTTTGTATTTTTCACGCTTTAGATATAATGGCATTTTCAAATACAGTAGGCATTGCTATATTACCTCTTTCCCTTAATTGGATCTGTTAGTGTTACTTATTAAAAAATAATATTATTAGTATTTATTAATATAATCAGCATATTAAATATACTTTAAAACTTATTTGATGTCAAGAGTTTTTTTAATTACAGCACTTTTTTACCAACCCTCAAAGGCTCACAGGATTTCAATGGGGTCCATTATCGTAACTTCCCAATAAGTTCCGGTGTATGAAATAATCATATTGACCCGAATCCATAATTTATTGAGATGTTACCCATTATCTTCGTAACACAGGGGAAAGATTACAACAGAGGATATTATCGAATCCGTGGGTTACTTGATCTTGATCCAGAGCAACTTAGCCGTACTCGGGCCGGGATTCTTCCACTGGGAGGGCATTTCAGAGGTAAAATAAATCACATCACCGGAACGGACGTTATATAAGGACTTTTCCAGTTTCAGTTGCAGTTTCCCTGATAACAAGTAGCCGATTTCCTCTCCCTTATGGATAAAAAAATGAGAGGGCAGAGTTTTTTTAGGCGGAATTTCAAGAAGATAAGGTTCGGCTTTGGGCTTAAAATCCACGGGTATCAATAGCTTTGCATAAATATTACCTCCCGGCAAATTCGGCAACTTCATATCCACCGCTTCCCCGGAAGGAAAAATCATCCGGGTGCTCATATCAATGGATTCCTTGAAAAAAGAACTTAACTCAACAGCCAGAACTTCCGCCATTTTGAGAAGCGCGGGCAAAGACGGATAAATGATGTTGCTCTCCACCTGGGAAATGGTGCTCGGTGTCACGCCGACAAGCTTTGCCAGTTCTGTTTGAGAGAGGCCGCGCCGTGTACGAAATTCTTTTAAACGCAACCCCAGATCAAACCACTCGGTTGAACGCTTTTCTGAATCGAACGTAATTCTGAGATCTTTGCTCCAGTAATTAAAGGATTTGTTTATCATATCCAGTTCGCGATTTTCAGCTTTTAGTATGGTTAATGAGGTCTTTCCTCTTTTGACGGATAACTCAATGGCAACCTGGGCGATTTGATTGATCTGGGCTCTGAGTCTGGCGGAGTGAGCCCGCTTTTCGATGATCCAGTACGCAACGGTGTTTAATTCGTATAACCGGGGACAGGAGTGAGAATAAAAGTTGATAAGATGCTGCTCGCCTCCCCATAGTTCCTGCATGCCGGTCAGGCTTTCAAAAACGAATCGAACCTCACCTTCCAGAGTTCCATGAATACCGTAAAGGGCTTCCATTACCTGGTTGATTTGCCGTGGCTCATCCACTCTGATGATTTGGCAGGGCCACTTGGATTTTTTATTTTCATAAAAATTGAGAAAGACTCTGGAACCCGAACCTTTTCCGTATGTAAAGCAATCCAGAATGATTAATTGATTGTTCTGGGCCAAAACCCCCAGCTTTTCCAAAAGGTTTTTCGGGGAACGGTCAAAGCTGACGTAAATGAGCGGCCTGTTTTGTACTTGGGAGGTCTGAATGAAGTTCAGACAGTACACGGAGGCCAGACTGCCGGAATTGTCATACCAGACCACGTTATCTCCGATATAGAGCCCTCCAAGCAAGTTGTCCAGTTGGCTGACTCCTGATGCCACTCGCAATTTTTCTGAATGCATTGATTCCTCACTTTTTTATCCAAAAGGAATAAACAGCGTTAAGACAACTGACCGATGTTATATGGATTTATATCCTTTAAGCACCTATTTCCCCGCACCATGCAAAATTTGACGGTCTCGTAAAAAGTCCAACTTCTGCGTTGTGCTGCATTTCGCAGTCATTCAACGTACGATAAGTACGCCTCGTGATTACAAAATTTGCGACGCCTTTTTATCCCGCCTATGTTTGGCGGGGGAGTTTGAACTTTTTACGAAACCGTCTAAATCGGACTTTTTACGAGTTCATCAAAATTTGACGGGAAAGTATAAATGGAATATAAACGGAATATGGATTTGTGTCAATGCAAGGAACTATAAAGTATTTGCGATAAGGTTCGAAATTTGTAATGATTAATATTCTGAATCAAAAGTATCCATCGGACAATGGATTACAGCGGACAGTTTAATCGCTGACGTTATACTTGAACTTAAGGGCTTCGCCCCAATTGGAATAATGGCCCCGGTGAAATAGAAAAAAGTTTCACGGGTTAAAAATGATGGAGTAATGGAATAATAGGTGCGCTTGTACTGAACCAAGTTGAAGGAAATGAGTTTTTTACAATTATAATGTTTTACTTCCGCCTTTATCCCCAATATTCCAATATTCCAATATTCCATTCTTCCATTCTGATGAAATAAACAGGTTGCCATTAATAAACCTGTATTTTCAATAAGTTGTAGAATTTCCGAGACGTTAAATTATGCATGGGGAAACAATAATAAGGAAAAGCTTATTATGGAAGCGCTACTAAAAGACACAATTGAGATTACAAAGGCAGCCGGGGCTGCCATTATGCAGTATTACAAGTCCTCTTATACCATTGAAGATAAATCACCGGACAACCCGGTCACAGACGCTGATTACGCCGCCGACACTCTCTTGCATCAACGCCTGACCGTCCGTCTACCCGAAGCCGGTTGGTTGAGTGAAGAAACCGTTGATCAGCCTGACCGGTTGCAAAAAGAGAAAGTCTGGATCGTGGATCCGCTGGATGGCACCAAGGAATTTATCATGGGAATCCCGGAGTTTGCCGTTTCCGTTGCCTTGGTAGAAAATGGACAACCCATTTTAGGCGTTATCTACAATCCGGCTTCCGCCGAACTTTTTTATGGTGTACGCGGTAGCGGTATATTTTTAAACGGCAGCCGGGCGCAAGTTACAAAACGCAACCAACTGGAGGGTGCCCTGGTGGATGCCAGCCGTTCCGAGTGCAAACGGGGTGAATTTGAACCCTTTGAAGACGTGTTAAAAATTCGCATAATGGGTAGTACCGCATACAAACTGGCGAGGGTCGCTGCCGGTTTGTGCGATGCATCCTGGAGTCGCGGCCCTAAGAATGAGTGGGATATTTGTGCCGGTGTGCTGCTAATTACGGAAGCAGGGGGCCGTTGCGTAGACCTAAACAATGCGCCTTTCATTTTTAATCGTCCCAAAACACTGGTAAACGGATTTATCGCCGATAACGGCCGTTTGCATAATCGCATCATTACAACGATAACTCCATATGGCGCTGCAAGAACATGATATGCCTGCTCCCGAAAAATGAAGTAAAGAGATCGACGAGGCATGTGAATCGATGAATACTGATAACTGAGATGTAAACAAAAGGGTAACCGTTCACAGGTTCAGGGTTCAACGTTCAGGGTTAAGGACAAAGAAGGCATTGAAGATCCGAAGTCCTAATTACAAATGTTAATTTTCCCAAGTAATTGCCAATTTATCTTCAAATGTTGGATTAGGCCTGACGAAACTGACGCTTTTATCGTAAATACGCATCCCAAATTCAGTCCGGGGATAAGAATGGAACCTTGAACCCCTGAACCTTTGAACCCGTGAACGCCTACACAAAAGGATATAGAGAGGTCTTAAAACCTAGTGGAACAACTTGATCAGATCGTAAATACGATATCTCTGGCCATGGGTGCCGCCTGGGCAAGCGGTATTAATCTCTACGCAGCGATCTTGGTTCTGGGACTGCTGGGGATAACAGAAAACATTGTCCTGCCGGCCAACCTTCAACTTCTTATGAATCCACTGGTAATTGGCGCGGCGGGTGTAATGTATATTGTTGAATTTATCGTTGACAAGATGCCGGGGGTTGACACAGGGTGGGATACATTTCATACCTTCATCCGCATCCCGGCGGGGGTTTTAATGGCCGCCGGTGCAGTGGGTGATGTCAATCCGTCCCTGGCTTTAACTGCCGGAATTTTGGGGGGTGGCTTGGCAGCCGGCGCCCACGCCACCAAGTCGGGTTCAAGGATTATCATCAACACCTCTCCCGAGCCGTTAACCAACTGGACTGCTTCAGTTGTGGAAGACATTTTAGTGATCGGTGGTCTCTGGACGGCTCTGCATTATCCCTGGCTTTTCATTGCTTTGATGATTGTCTTCATCTTATTAATGATTTGGGTATTGCCAAAGCTTTGGCGGGGAATCAAAAAAGTATTTGGTTTTATCGGGGGCTTGTTCGGATACGGTAAAACCGATAAACCCTCGCAGTACGGCAGGCCTGATAATACCGTCTGTGGGGCTAATTCTGCGCATGACAGGGATGAGAGTGAAAAAAAGATCGAAAAATTGAACGGGAGGTTTTGAAACAGCGTCTATACATTAAAATGGTTTGCCAATAACAGACAGCGTTTTGTTGAAAAATATTAAATTTTATTTTGCCCTGAAAAACCTGGTCCTTTGGGCCAGGATTCTTTACTCTAGACCCCATCCATTCATCCTCTCTCTCCTACAATTTACTTTTCTCTTTTCTATTACCCAATATGAAAAAATTGTAATAAATATATGGTGTTTCTTTCACAATATTTAGGAACATTTTTTTTAAAATTAAGCTAACTAATTAATATTCTTAAAACTAATTAAACTCATTGGTTTTGCATGATTTTTGCAATGATATAAAATATCAATTAAATCAGATACAAGGAGGAATACCAATGGCTTCAAATTTCCGAATCTTATTTCATGAAACGAAAGATAGCCTCCACCTGAAATTGTTCGGTGATTTTGACGGAAATTCTGCACATGAATTGTTTAATGCCTTATTAGATCGTGGTATTGGTTTTTATCAAATCTTTATTGACACCGATGATCTAAATACCATCCATCAATTTGGTAGAGATGTGTTGGAAAAGAAAATTGGCAGGTCCAATAAGCGATTTAGCAAACTCGTTTTTATTGGGAAAAATGAACACCAAATGACGCTTAATTAAACGTCTCGGAAATATTTCTGAAGATTATGAACTTATCTTAAATGGGGATATTATAGACAATCCTTATGAGAATTTAAAGCCACCGCATCAGCGAATCCTCGACCTTATCGGGCAGGCATCAGGCTCAAATCAAGGTCTGCTTCAATTCAAAATCCATTGAGACGTACCGGTTTTTTTTTCACTTGAATTGCCTCAAAAGAGTGAAAAACATATCAAAGAATGGCATGATAATTGACAAATATTGTCAATTGCTTTTGGTTCGCAATTTCCCTCTTTAAGCTAATCAACTGGAATTTAAGCGTTTTCTTATTTTCTTAAATAGCGTCTTAAGTCTTGTATGATTTTTGCATATTACCATAAGCTCATCCGTAATTTACATAATAGAAACAAACCCGAGGGCATACTTTTAATCTTAATAACTAGTAAAAATCCGGGTCCAGAGGGCCCGGCTTTGATTATCCCCAGAGGGGATTTAGTTTGCCGGCATTTAACGATTTACGGAGTACTGGAGTATTGGAGTGGTGGAGTAATGGAAGAAACCCCTTTTTTCATCGCTCTCAGAAAACAGATCCCTGGAGAAAATCTGAAAATTTAAAGCTCTTTTTTTTAAATCAACACTCCAATACTTCAATACTCCAGTACTCCGGTTGATTTATACGGGCAGAGCCATTGATCTCTGACCCCCGCAATGCGGGACAGGCATGGCCCTGAGGAGCAGGTTTTTTAGAACCCAATAAAAAGAAGATGAGAGATATAAAACAAATTTGGATAGTTGCGGTACCCTCCCTGTTAATTGGCATAATGGTTTTACTGACTTCAACAGCAATAGCAGGCGAACCGCGAGAGCTAATTGAAAAAAGCAAAAGCTATCCAAGTGGAAGACATTTCAACCTGACCCCCCGCGAAAAAGATCCGCTCTATATTTTCTGTAAAGAAATGTTGCAATCCGGAAAATCAATATCCATCGAGGAATATGGCGAGTCAACAGCTCAACATATGACAAACAAAAGATCATCTGTGACAGACCTGAATGTATTTGAACCGTGTATCGGGTGTGTTAATGATCCTGCTGCTGATTCCTTGCCGACATTAGGGCCGAGCAATATTCGATATGTGTATAACGCTATGCCAGAGGGATTTATAACATTTGACTCCCTAACATCAGAAAGAAAAGAAAAGGTTAACGTAACACATCTATTTAAATGGTTCGG
Organism: Desulfobacteraceae bacterium Eth-SRB2; assembly: GCA_004193595.1. GTDB lineage: Bacteria > Desulfobacterota > Desulfobacteria > Desulfobacterales > UBA11574 > S5133MH16. The sequence continues at coordinate 9,062 of RPGQ01000007.1, read as the reverse complement.
TAGGTTTTGCGAAGCAGCCATTATTGATACAAATGAGGATGGAGATATTATAGGTTATGGTTTTACATTCGTTATAAAGTTTTAGAATCATTGTGATATTCTTTTCAACAGGGGCATATCTGGGTGTTAATCAAGACTGTTGTTTGCTAAGATTGCTATGGCTATTTGGTTTCAGGTTTCAGGTTTCAGGTGTCAGGTGTCAGGTGTCAGGAAACATGTTCAGTAGTAATGGGCCAGATTTGAGTTTCGCCATGAACAGATGGTGAATGGTCTCAGCTGCTTCGCCCCTGGCACGATTCACGTCTTCAATTTTGTTACGGATATGCCGATGGTCACCTCGTTTCCCCCTTAACCCTGACACCTGAAACCTGAAACCTAAAAAAAGCTTCGGAGCCACGGTTTGTCAATAGAAAGGCATCAGCGTTTACCAACGGTCTTGATTTCCACCCGGCATATCTTTTTTTAAGGGTTTCCCCTTTTTGTTTTTATGATATATATAATAGGAAAAAATGGGTCTCACATTGTGAGAGGGGTTGAACGGATCAATTTTCTTCTTATTTTAAAAGAATAAGTCACAACTTATTAACTTCTCAAAAAAATATGGAGCCGGGTCAATATCACCATTTAATACTTTAGACCTTTTTGAGATTTTACAGAACTTATTAAACTGCCGCCGGAGTTGAATTATGAAATTTGTTTCAGTACCCGGATTAAAGGGAAAAGTTTATGCTCCTGAAAAACAACAGGAAAGCTTGAAAAAGCATCCGTGCAAAGACTGCTATTTTTGCCAGTTGTGCAGTGATGATAGGTGCACCGTCTGTCTTGGCCCAAAAACCTCCATCTGCCAAAAATCTTCCGAGAAATAAAAAAACAAACCAATGGCTTTGGATCTTATTTAGAATTTGGAGTTTGCAGTTTGGAATTTATTTGAGATTTGATGCTTGTGATTTGTTATTTCCTGTTTATCCGGGTTAGGTTTTAAGAAGCCTCCGGCCGGACCCGGATTTTTACGTCCGGTTTTGTTCTTTAATCAATGCTATTTCCACCCGACGGTTCGCCTGCTGGCTTTTCAGCGAGGTGTTTTCAAACAGCGGGCGATACTCTGAAAACCCTTGGATGGACACTCGGTGGGGAGAAACGCCGCTGTCGATTAAAAATTTGGCCACGTTGATCGCACGGGCTGAGGACAGTTCTAGGTTAGAGGGATATTTTTCTGTATTAATGGGGATATTATCCGTGTGGCCTGAGACGACAACCTGGTATCCGGGTTTTGACGAGATGAAGTTAGCAATTTGGGTGAAGATAATTTTATAGGATTCCAACAACTTGGCTTCACCTACATTAAAAGTAATGCGTTCGCCCAGAACAAAAACAAGGCGATGCTGATTACTTCGAACGGAAAATACGTCTTTATCCACTTCCTTCATGGTGTTAAGAATTTCCAGGTGGAGTTGCTGTATTGTTTTATCTAACTTTTTGCTTTGGCTAGGTACCGGCAGATCAGGCGGTTGGGCAAGGTCAGGTTGAACAACGGTTTTCATATCTGTGGTTTGCTGAGAGGCAGGCGGAGTTTCGATCTGAACCGTGGATTTGTCTTCCGGAGGATTGTTCGAAGCGGATAATGATCCTTTGACATATGGCGAATACAGAAAGATGAAAAATATCAGAAGAAGCGTCATGAGGTCTACCATAGTCCAAAGCGGTGCTTCCTCCCCAATGGTTTTTTGGGCGACCATTTTCTTCTGTAGCTGGATTCTCTTTCTCTCGGATAATTCAAGACGATCCTTGAGTTCTTGCCGGTCAAGCTTAAGCATTTTCTTTTTTCGCCGTCAGTTTTTGCAGGGGAGAAAGAGGAACCGGTTGTCCCTTGCGATCCGGATATTCCGGAACATTTTCATTAACACCTTGATAATTCCGTATATAAGATTGCAATCGGTATGCAACGCCCGTGGAATTTTTATCTCTGGAAATATCTAATACTCCCTCCAAGATAATGTAAAGTAGTATTGATTCGGCCTTGATGTGTTCAGAAAGTTTCTTAGACAAAGGGAGAAAGAAAAAGTTGGCGAATAATAAACCATAGAGGGTCGTAAGCAGGGCTATGGCCATTCCTCTGCCCATTTCCAAAGGACTTCCTATATTGCCCAACACATCTATAAGCCCCATGATCGTACCGACAAAACCAATGGCCGGAGCAAGTTTTTGGAAGGTGTCCATCATATTGATCAACGATTCCTTGCGAGAGAAATAGAGTTCATATTCTTTTTCCATGATCTTGTGAATTTCATATGGATCATATCCATCCACGACCAACTCAATACCTTTACGCAAAAAAAGATTTTCTATATTATTTGACTCTTTCTCCAGTACAAACTTACCGTAAATCCTTTTTATGCGGGATAGCCTTACAATTTGTTCTATTAAATTCTGGTAGTTTGTTTCCGGGTTCCGAAACATGGCATACAGGGTCTTGAACAGATCCCTGTGGATTTTATGGGGAAAAGATAGAAAACCGATTATCCATGTCCCTCCGAATACGAGAAGACCACTTTTGAAATTCAATATCATAGATGTCTCACCGATGATCGTTACTGCAAAACACAAAAATAAGATTATCCCTGCCGTCAGTATCATTTTTTGAATCATAAACCATACCCTTTGGATGCTATTATGAATTTCTTATGAAAAATTTATCTAAACATGATGGTCCTCGGCGGACCACTACCAGTATATGCAGATTATATGCCATAGACGTTTTGCCGAGATTCTTTTAAATAAACGCCGATAATAACCTGTATTTTAAGTAAGTTGACGAATGATGTGAAGAAATTTAATAGGCGAAAAGCGCTTTGTTATGCGGGCAAAATTTTCCTTGCGAACAGAATGAGATGAAAATTTCGCCGAGTTATTGCTACTCGACCTCCGGTTCCCGGACGTCAAGCATGGGGGTAAGCATTTTGAGGGAGTTTATGATCCGGCCTGTATAATCAGGTCTCGGAATTTCTACAATCTATTGATAACAATAGGGTTTTGAGGCTTAAATATTTAACTAGTGCATGGAATGTTGGAATGATGGAATATTGGAATGTTGATCTTAAAATGATGCTACTCACTTATTTAATTCTCTGTCAAGATGAATTTTACAATAACCCACGTTTCCATTTTCTCTCTGAGCCGTAGACTCTCCGAGCCGGAGGCCCAGAACCCATTATTCCAGCATTCCATTGTTCCATTATTCCAATTGTGAGCGAAACGAGCTAACTTGTTAAGGCATCCTTTAAAAGAGAGGAAGAGTAACCGACCCTATTTTTCACCTTCAAGACGCCTCAAAGTTTCATCATATTCAGGAAATCCAACCACAGCCTGCAACTCTGTAAAATCAAGTATCCGTTCAGGTTGTTTCCCTTTACGTATATCATGCAAGGCTTCACGCATGGCATAAACCGCCGAAGACAATAGCGTTAACGGATACGCAGCAATTTTGTACCCAATCTCCTTAAGTGACTCAGGCGGCAATACCGGCGTTTTTCCGTATTCAACCATATTCGCCATTTGGCAGCCGCCAACCTCAACGCAAATCCTATGCATTTCTTGTTCTGAAACAGGGGACTCAATAAAGATAATATCAGCCCCTATCTCGACAAAAAGTTTTGCTCTTTCAATGGCTTCAGAAAGTCCGTGCGTGTCCCGTGCATCGGTGCGGGCAACCACCACAACATCTTTTCCTCGATCACGCGCTTCATCCCGTGCCTCGATCACGGCACGCAGTCGCATGAGAGCTTCTTCTCGATTAACCACTTCTTTGCCTATGGTGTGACCACAGCGTTTTGGGCTGCGCTGGTCTTCAATCATAATACCGGCAAATCCTGCCCGGATATACCCGTGAACCGTACGCTTGACATTTGCCGTATTACCGTAACCGGTATCCCCGTCTCCAATCACCGGGATATCAACCGAGGAGCAGATATTACGACCTTGATCCAACATTTCGGCATAGGAGATAAGCCCCGTATCCGGCAATCCCAGGCGTGCGGCCGAAACCGCAAAACCGCTCATAAAGGTAAGAGAATAACCGCACTGCTGAATCAGCTTTGCGCTAATGCCGTCATAACAGCATGGCATGATTATAAATTCGGGAGCTTCTAACAATTGCCTGAGCCTGGCCGCTCCGTGTGATGGATCGGTCAATGGTTAAACCTCCTTTTTACTGTCTGTTCCATCAATTCTTGATGAAAGAAATTTTATCGCCAATATATATTTTAGATCAGCAATTATTCAATACACCAATTTCCCTTTCAATACAAGAAAATACAAATATCTTAAAGAAATTATATGGTTATATCGAAACGGAAAGATAGGGCACGTAACCTAAACCTTGTCATTAATTTTCATGCAAGATTCAAGAAAGATGAACTCGTAAAAAGTCTGATTTAGACGGTTTCGTAAAAAGTTCAAACTCCCCCGCCAAACATAGGCGGGATAAAAAGGCGTACAAATTTTGTAATCATGAGGCGTACTTTTCGTACGTTGAATGATTGCGAAATGCAGCACAACGCAGAAGTTGGACTTTTTACGAGGCCGTCAAGAAATAATCTTACATAGAACCAATAAAGACCCTCCTGTTTATCCCGGGATGTTTCCATGATTGTCTTTTCTTTGCAAGGACCCCAAATATGAAAATATTTACATAGATTTTATGTAGTTTATCACACAATTTCAAATGGTTTGCCCTAAATTAACCCTGCTTTGCTTGCCATACAATTCGCGTAACTATTTAATATCTAAGTGGTTATTATTCAACTAATTGATTTTGCATGATCTTTGCATATAATACTTGAATACTGCAAAATAAAGATGTGCCCCAGTATTATTAACAGCATTTTGAAAAATCGGTTTCTCCTGTATAAAGACGGTGATAATGTACTCTTTAAGTCAACATAAGCAAATTCTAATACATCGATTGGAAAAAAAGGGGATGGGAAAAAGCATAATTTCGGGGTTCATCTCGAGTTTGAAAAGTTGTCTGTTAGATAATCCAGATATGAATCATTTACAGATAAACAAACGATTACATTTTTTAGGCTGGGATGATTTTGAAATGGATTATCATACATTACAGTTGGCCAAAGCATGTTTCGAAGCCGAGAGCTTGAAAAGTTTGCAAACATATTCCGATTAATTGTTAATCATCAAAAAAATTAAGTATTATAGATAGTGTCCATCCATAAATGAGGATTTTTGTTCAAGATCAAGGCATGAGAAAAGAAAGAACTGTACAGAGTGACGATACAGAGTGCTGTATGGGTGGAAATCAAGACCGTTGGTAAACGCTGATGCCTTTCTACTGACAAACCGTGGCTTCGAAGCCTTCTTTAGGTGTCAGGTGTCAGGTGTCAGGTTCCAGCGCTTCTGTTCATCATTCCTGACACCTGACACCTAAAACTAAATAGCCATACCAATCTTAGCAAACAACAGTCTTGATTTACACTCGTGCTGGATGAGTAGAAGAGGAAACCATGCATGACCTTAGCCATTTAAGCCCAATAGATTCGGAACTAAAGGATAAAATAAAGAAAAACCAAAAACAAGCCAAAAGGAAAAAAATAATAAAAATACTGGGAACATTTATAATCGTTTTTATTATTTCCATGTGCGGATTTACAGGCTATGATTATTATAAACCTCATATCAAAAAATACATTGTCACTCAAATAACACAGGCCCGGTATCTGTGTACTTCTTTGAAATGGTGTTTAACCGAGGATGGTTTGAAAAACTAAAAAAACAGGAAAGAGTGATGATATGTGATAATAGATGATAAATTGTATTTTCAAAAAGTTATAGAATTTTCGAGACGTTAAATTAGAAGCATTGTTCAATGCCCCTGCTTTTTATTATCCGACCTTTGAATGCCTGCCGGGACCCCCGATATAAGCGCCGTTATTTTGTTGTGAAATCTTTTTTCAATAGAGGCAATTTTTTTTATAGGAATTGCCCTTTTGATTTTTTATGGATTTTGAGATATATATAATACGACCGAATGGGTGTTGGTTGGGTCTTTTGCTTTTTTGGAGACACTTCACGAAAACGGCTTTACAAAATTAGCGGAAGAAAAAACCGTCTATCATGTGAGTCTTTAAGGAAAAATGTTTTTCCCCCAAGGCCAGCAAAAATTTAAGATCCAAGGGCAACCGGTTTTAATTTCATTTAATTGAGTTAAAAGGAGGAAAACATGAAACAATTTTTGGCAGCGTTATGCTGCATCACTCTGATCATCACTTTTTCTTGGGATGTCGCAATGAGTGGAGAAAAAATTTTAAAAATGTCCACGACAACGAGCACTCAGGCTTCAGGACTTCTCGACGTCCTGTTGCCGGAATTGGAAAAGGACACGGGGATTAAAGTTAAGGTGATTGCCAAGGGAACCGGAGCGGCCATTCGAGACGGTATGGACGGTAATGTGGATATTATCTTTGTCCATGCCAAGGCCAGGGAAGAAAAGTTTATTCAGGAAGGTTACGGTACAAAACGATATGCGGTCATGCACAATGATTTTGTCATTTTGGGCCCGTCAAATGATCCGGCGGGGATAAAAGGTTTGATCAGTGCCGCCGAGGCGCTGAAAAAAATCGCCGGCGCCAAGTCAACTTTTATATCACGCGGTGACGACAGCGGCACCCATACCAAGGAACAAACTCTCTGGAAAGCAAGCGGAATACCTCTTGAGAAAAAAACAGATAAAATCATAAAAAAAGGAAAAAAAAGAGAAATTACTTTTGTCCATCCTGCGGGATCGGGCCAATGGTATCTGTCCATTGGACAGGGTATGGGAAAAACCCTGACCGTTGCTGATGAAAAGAAGGCTTATACCTTGGCGGACAGGGGAACCTTTATAAAATACAAGTATGGTCGGGATATTCCCTTGGCATTGAATGTTCTTTGTGAAGGAGATCCAATCTTGGCCAATCCCTACGGGGTTATACCGATTAACCCAAAAAAACATCCCCATGTGAATTACGAACTGGCCCATGCGTTTGCCCAATGGCTGGTATCGAAAAAGGGTCAGTCGGTGATTGCCAACTACCGCCTTATCGATAAACAGCTGTTTTACCCGGATGCCATTAAATGATCGGCATCTTAAATGAGGAATCGGGGAGTTTTTTCGATTCAATATTTTCCAAGCGTTATAAGAAAAACACCCCGACTTCCGAGATTAAATACTATGGATCTTTTGATTGACAGTTTTATTTCGGCTTTTTTTCTTATCTTTTCTTTTGATGCCGAAATGATCTTCATCGTAGGAGTGTCTCTAAAGGTGAGCATAGCCTCGACGCTAATCGCCGGGATTGTGGGTGTGCCGGCAGGATTTACTATGGCCTTTGAAGCGTTTCCCGGCAAGGGAATGGTGATTACGGTTCTCAACACGTTGTTGGCTTTGCCCACGGTGGTTATTGGCCTTTTTGTCTACACATTCATTTCCCGGAGAGGCATATTCGGGCCTTTTGATTTACTCTACACCCAAAAAGCAATTATTATCGGCCAAGTGATTCTGATTATCCCGGTTGTCACGGTGTTTACCATTGCGGCCATCAACCGTATCGATGATCGCTATCGCAAGACCGCCATGACGCTGGGTGCGAACCGGATTCAAACCGCATGGATCATCTTCCGGGAAGCCCGCTTCGGAGTTATTGCAGCGATCATTGCAGCTTTCGGCCGGGTAATTTCGGAAGTTGGAATCAGCATGATGCTTGGTGGGAATATCAAAGGATTTACCCGAACCATGACCACGGCCATGGCCCTGGAATATGACAAGGGGGCATTCATCCTTTCCATTGCATTAGGAATCATATTACTGGGAATCAGCTTTGGTATGAATATGCTGTTTCACTTTTTTCAAGGAAGAAGCCGAGCATGACGGTTTATGAGTTAAACCAGCTTACGAAAATCTATGACGGAAGAACCGTTTTAGACATCCCCAATTTGAAGATCCAGGAAAATCGTATCTATTCCCTATTGGGACCTAACGGAGCGGGTAAAACAACCCTATTGAATATCCTCGGCTTTTTGGAGCCACCATCCGGCGGGAATATCTACTACCGTTCCAAGCCGGTCCGATTTATTGAGTCGGAACTACAGGCCCTGCGCCGGGACGTAATAATGGTTGATCAATTCCCGATCTTGTTTACAACCACGGTATTGAAAAATTTAGAATTTGGCCTCAAAGTCAGAAAAATTTCTAAACGTAAAAGGACTCGTATGATCCAAGAGGCTTTGGATTTGGTGGGAATGCGCGATTTTGCGTTGGCTCAGGCCCATAAACTTTCCGGAGGTGAAACCCAGCGGGTGGCTTTAGCCAGGGCATTAGCGCTATCCCCACGGATTTTTTTGTGCGATGAGCCCACATCCAGTGTAGATGTTGAGAACCAGGCAATCATTCTAAATATTCTTAAACGAATCAACCAAACAAAGGGAATGACCATCGTGTTTACGACTCATGATCGCACACAGGCCGGGACCATTGCAGATCAAACCCTGGTTCTGGATCAGGGCAGACTCATAGATGCCGGTTACGAGAATGTCTTTTCAGCGGTTCTAGATCTTAACAGCCCTGGAGAGACAAGATGCGTTATCCACCCGAATATATCATTGCTTATGACCGCACAGAAGATAAACACTGCTACAGACAGAGTAAGGGTTCTTATCGATCCAAACCAGATCCAACTTTTCAGAAAAGCCGGGAAGCAATTTTCGGTTAATGTATTACACGGGATTGTACGTCAAGTCATGGATGAAAATTCAAAGATTCGGGTTGTTGTTGACTCAGGAGTTGGGTTAGCTTTATTAATGACTGAAAAAACTTATCGCCATAACCAAATATTCGTCGGCGATACGATAAAGTATTACATCCCACCCCAAGCGATTCAAGCCATCGAGTAAAGATCCGGGTCCAGAGGGCCCGGCTTTGATTATCCCCAGAGGGGATTTAGTTTGCCGGCATTTAACAATTTACGGAGTACTGGAGTATTGGAGTGGTGGAGTAATGGAAGAAACCCCTTTTT
>RPGQ01000033.1:5021-15736 GCA_004193595.1 Desulfobacteraceae bacterium Eth-SRB2 | reverse complement strand
TTTTTCTTCTCTCGGACAGGACCGTCACATCCGCTTCACAAAGCAGTTCGATTTCCCGGACAATGCCGTCTCCTCCCCGGTGAAGGCCTTGTCCGCCAGTGCCTCGGCGTATGGAATACTCGGTAACCAGGAATGGATAACTGTATTCAAGGGCCTCTACGGGGGTGTTTAGCGTATTGGTCATATGACTGTGGACCGCAGATTCCCCATGACCTTTAGACGATGCTCCCATTCCTCCCCCAATGGTTTCATAATATGCAAACGGCTTTTGGTTTCGAAAATCCATACCCCCGATGGTAACGTTATTCATGGTCCCTTGAGCGGCGGCAGGGATCGCATGGGGCACCGCCTTTGAAAGGGCGCCCAGCACCACATCCACAATCCGCTGAGACAGTTCCACATTTCCCCCGGCCACGGCGGCCGGAAACAGAGCATCCACAATGGTTCCTTTTTGGGTCAAGACGGTGATAGGCCTCAGGCATCCGGCATTGGTGGGAATATCTTCTAAGACCAGCGACCGAAACACATAAAGAACTGCGGAAAGGGTAATGGCGTATACGGCATTGATACTCCCCCGAACCTGAGAATCACAGCCCCTGAAATCCAGGGTGACCTCGTCCCCTTGAACAGTGATGGTTACACGGATTGTTATCCTGTCATCCGAAATCCCGTCATCATCCATAACGTCTTCAAAATCGTAAATTCCGTCCGGAATTTTTCGGATCGTCTTTCGGGTAAGCCGCTCCGCATAGTCCATCAGGCTGCCGGCATAAAACCGGACCGTCTCCAGACCATATTTTTCTATAAACTCCCCGGTTCTGCGCACGCCCGTGATATTGGCCATGATCTGGGACGCAAAGTCGCCTTCTCGCTCCACCGGTGTCCTGACGTTACTCAGTAAAAACTCCATGAGTTTTTTATCGATCTTCCCTTTTTCAACCAATTTCAGAGGGGGGATAATAATGCCCTCCTGGAAGATTGAAGTGGAAAGGGGCATGGAACCGGAGGTCATACCTCCCACATCCGCATGATGCGCCCGGTTGGCCACGAAGAAAGCCGGCGCCGGGTCATTGGCAAATACCGGGGCCACAAGAGTGATATCCGGCAGGTGAGTGCCTCCTTTAAACGGATCGTTTAAAATGACCATATCCCCTTTCTCTAAGGAAACACTCTCAATGGCCGCCTTGACGGACAGGGGCATTGAACCCAGGTGTACCGGGATATGGGCCGCCTGAGCGATCATTTCTCCGGCGTGATCAAAAACGGCGCACGAAAGGTCCCGCCTCTCCTTTATATTGGGTGAAAACGCCGTCCGTATCAGCGTCACTCCCATTTCCTCTGAAATGGAAGCAAAGCGATTTTTAAAAACTTCCAGCAAGATCGGATTGACGGTCATCTCTCTCCTCCGCTTTTCATGACATTGAGACCAAGGTTTCACATTATTTCCATGATGATATTACCGTATTCATCCACAAAGGCATTGGCAAACGGTGGAATCACAATCGTAGAAGAATATTCTACCAAAATACCAGGACCATGGATCCGGTTTCCGCTGTTCAGTTTATGCCGGGCCATTATTTTCGTTCGTATCCGGCGTTGATCAAAAGCGACCTGTTTTTCTCCAAGAAAGGCTTCAGGGGGAGGCTCTTTGCACATTTTTTCTTTTTTTTGAAACCGTGGTTTTTCCGGCCGACCCCTTGCCCGAAGCCGGATATTGACGATTTCAACGGCCTTGTCCGGGTTTCGGTATCCGTAAGTTTTTTCGTGGCGTGCGTGAAATCTTTCAACGTAATCCTCATCAAAGGGAAGCATAATTTCATAGGACTGCCCGTCATAGCGCATGTCCAGATATCTTTCCAACAGGATTCCGCCGTCAGGAATTTTTTCAGCCCTGAGATCTTCCTGTCCCTTGCGCTCCATTTCCTCAAACCCTTCGGACAGCAGCTTTACCGTAACATTCTCCTGCTTCTTCATTATTGTTAGGGAATAGTCTTTAATCACGTCAGCCATAAGCATTCCCATGGCCGACAGGATGCCGGGGTTGGGGGGCAACAGCACGTTGGGTATGTTCAAAAGCCTGGCCAAAAACGCCGCATGCATCCCCCCGGCACCCCCAAAGGAAAAAAGCGTGAACTCCCGGGGATCATATCCCCTTTCCACGGAAATCACACGTATGGCCTTCTCCATGGCCGTGTCGGCCACGTCCAGAATCCCTTGCGCCAGTTCCTGGGGAGAAAGTCCGACCTTTTGCGCCATGTTTTCAAAATACAACGGAAGCCTTTTGTCCATCAAGGCCATTCCGCCCCCAAGAAAATGCTCCGGAATCAATCTTCCCAGATAGAGATTTGCATCGGTCACCGTAATTCTGTCCCCTTTTCCGTAACAGATGGGACCGGGATCTGCACCGGCGCTCTCCGGACCCACCTTAAGCGCGCCTCCCTCATCAAAAAAAGCCATGGAGCCTCCACCGGCGCCAACCGTATGAATATCGATCATCGGGACCTTTACGGGGTAACCGGATATAGTCGCTTCAAAGGCCAAAGACAGGTTCCCGTCTATCAGGCTGACATCCGTGGATGTGCCTCCCATATCAAAACTAATGAGTTTGGAATATCCGGCCATCTTACCGATCTCATGGGCGCCCACCGCCCCGCCTGCAGGACCGGAGAGAATGGTCCTTACCGATTCGTTCATGGCCGCCTCGGCGGAAATACTTCCCCCGTTGGACTGCATGATCCCCAACGAATCCTCCAGGCCCAATTCTTCAATCAGGTGTCCGATGTATCGCTGCATCTTCGGGGAAACATAGGCGTTGATAACCGTTGTGGAGGTTCTTTCAAATTCCCTGAATTCAGCAAGAATTTCATGGGAAAGCGATAGTTGCAGTCCTAAAGGCTCCAGTAATTGCCTTATCTTTTGTTCATGACAAGGGTTCACATAGGAAAAAAGAAAACAGACTGCCACCGACTCAACATCAAGATCCTTGAGGCGTCTGCCCACTGTTTCAATCTTTTGGGTATCCAGGGGCATAAGTTCTTCGCCCGTCTGAAGGATTCTTCCCGGAAGGCCGAATCTTAGATCTGACGGGATGATGTGAGGCTCCTTGCGAAAGCAAAGATCATACAATCGGGTGCGGTTCTGGCGCCCGATTTCTATAATGTCCTCGAACCCTTTATTGGTGATCAATGCGGTTTTGGCTCCGTTTCTTTCGAGAATGGCATTGGTGGCCACCGTAGAGCCGTGTATGATCTGTTTTTTTCTTCCGTGTGCCAGATAGTGAAGCCCGTTAAGAACCGCCTCTGCAGGATTTGACGGGGTGGAGAGCACTTTGTAAACGCCCCACGTGTCCCCTTGCTTGTAAACAAAATCGGTAAATGTTCCCCCGGTATCCACACCGATAATCATTCGTCCCTCCGGTTAGCCATTATTTATCCAGTATTTAGCATGGTTTTCGCCCGAAATTTCGCAAAATGTTTGCCTTCAATCCGTCAGCTTAAGACCAAGCGTCTCTATTCTTTTCCAACATACAACACGTACCCCATAACACGCAATTCCAATTTCTCATGAAATATAACACCGATATGAACAATATAATCGGGTCAGGTACTCTTGAGGGGGGCGGGGAGTTTTTCTTTTAGAGCCCCAAATTAAGCGGAATGAATGATCCGCAACGAAATCCTACACTGTTTGAATGCATTAGGGATCGTTGTGAAAAAAAAAGCGCTTTGATGAATTCGTAATGAAAAGATAAAAAATGTTATCCGCCTAACCCATCTTTGTGAAAAAAGAGCAAAAAAGTGCATTTTGAACAAATATTTTATGGCGCTACAAAATTATTTACTAATTATTTCAATGTATTACAAACGGCATTTACGCAAATTCTCAATGTAGTGCCATACGGATAGCTTCAAACGAAGCAACCAATTGAAATAATTGTACTATCAAAATAAATGTAGTGCCATATGAAAATATAACTTATTGATATAATTATAAAAATATTTTAAAATCACAAAGATGGGCTAACCTATTTATTTAAATGTTGAGCCACTGTTTTTTCGTTACGAGCCTTATGCATGAGTTTGTACGGTGGTGTTGCGGATTATTCATGGAGCGGTTAAATTAAAAAAACTCCCCGACCCCTCAGGTATTCTTAGGTCTATAATACCAGTGAGAGCAAAGCCGACGAAACCGCACTGAAAATGGAAAAATCGTCAGTACCACGGCTGAAAGCGCCAATTGAAGGGGAGAAAACCAGTCCAGCTTACGGCTGGAGGTGATAATCCGATGGGATGAGATCATTTGAAAGGCCATATTGCGCGTATTGCCCCAGGATTGCAACTCACGTGAAAACCAGATTTCCTCGCTGGCATATACCTTTTCGCTGAAACCGCCGATGGCTTCAAAGCCGTCCCGCCGGCAATAGATGAAACATCCTGCCGCAAAACCAAATGTTATGGAGATCCAGTTCCACAGATCCAGAATTTTTCGGGAAAAAGGAGAAATCGGTTTGTCGAAATCCACGAGGCATCCGCCGCCACAGCACCTGCCCCTGGAAAGATGATGCCATGCGGTTTTCAGCAGGACCGGCGAAAGAAAAGTATCCGCATCCAGGAATATGAGATAGCGACCTTTTGCTATGCTTACACCGGTATTCCGAGCCCGAGAAATCTGATTGAGCGGTTCAAAAACGATCCGGGTGTTGTGCCGGCGAGCCACACGGGAAGTTCCGTCCCTAGAATTGTTATCTACAACGATGACTTCTCCGGACACATCCAACGTTTCCATGGATTTTTTTAGATACGGAAGCGTCCGGGCCAGCCACTTTTCCTCATTATAAGCAGGAATGATGATGGAATAGCAAGTTGTCATATTCATACCTGAATCTTATAACGCCAGTTCTGGTATATTACCAGAATCCATACCTTGAGGGCATATAAAAGATGAACGTCGAATGTTCGATGTTTAAATTGTTGCGTCTGAAATTACGACTAAACCTTCATATCACGTTGAGATTACGTATACAGGTCAGGAGTTCTGAATTGGGGAGAAGTCCCTAACTTGTTGAGAAGATACTTCCCCATCCCTAGACGGCTTCGATGGTTGAGGGGGGCTTGAGCGCTATGTTGTATGTTACGCTTACAACGCCCGGCACATCTCGGATAATCTCGCCGGCGAGCTTCTCGATAATAATGGCAATCGCAACAATTTTTAAAACCCTGATATTTATAAAAAAATAGCAATCAAAAGATTTGAGATTGATGATTTCAAACTAAATCTCGACTATCGGCCGGATAGTATTGATTTGTTGTTCGAGACAGCTTTCGTGAATTATCTCTCGAAAGCGAAAACTTAATTAATTCTTACAAAGCCCTTTTTTTATCGCCAGATTTAGATTTTTGCAATCCCCTAAATCACAAGCCCGTTTCCAATCAGAACAGGCCTTTTTCTTATTCTTTAATTTCACCATATAGACAAACCCCCGGTTGGAATATGCTTCGGCATATTTCGGGTTTAAACGAATGGCTTCGTTAAAATCATCTATGGCTGGCTGATGCTGGTTTAAATTACCATATGTAATTCCTCGTTTGTAATAATATTGGGCATTGTTCGGATCAAGTTTGATGGCCTGGCTAAAATCCTCTATGGCTTGATTATATTTTTCTAATTTTACATTGGCAACTCCCTGTTTGATATATGCTTCTTTTGTTTTGTCACAAGCCCTATTGGCACATCCGACGATAGCACTTAGAATTAAAATTAAAATACATAAACAAAACTTTCGCATATTATCCCTCCTTCCGGAAAAATACGTTTTTAGTTTATTTGAGGGGTCGGGGAGTTTTTCTTTTAGAGCCCCAAATTAAGCGGAATGAATGATCAGCAACGAAACCGTACACTGTTTGAATGCATTAGGAATCGTTGCGAAAAAACAGCGCTTTAATAAATTTGTAAGGAAAAGATAAAAAATGTTATCTACCGAACCTATTTATTTAAATATTGATATACTGTTTTTTTCGTTACGAGCCCTTATGCATGAGTTTGTACGGTGTCGTTGCTGATTATTTATGGAGCGGTTAAATTAAAAAAACTCCCCGACCCCTCAGGTTATTTAATATCTTGATTTTATTTATATTTAAAAATCAAACTCCCAAAGATTCGTTTAAGCATCCTCTCCAACCTGGTTAATCAGACCTTTGTAAAATGCTCAATTTTCACAGTATGTTTCCCATTTTGATAAACCAGGATAGGCTTTTCTCTACTTCACATCAATCAGTTAGTGCCCATCCATAAATCTATATTGGGCACAAATTATGTTTCCAATGCAAAAATGAGCAATTTTTCGCAAGGTCAAGGAAATCAAGGAATTACGCGGAGGCGTACAAGTGGTACGCCGCACAAGTAATTCCGCAGATTGACGCAGAGATTGCGGAAAAGGGCCATTTCTGGATGGAAACCAGTTAAATGGGCCCGCGATATGCAATACACTTGATCTCAACTTTAGCGCCCTTGGGCAGGCCACGCACTTCCACCACGGCCCTGGCCGGTCGATGCTCAGAGAAATATCCGGTGTAAATTTCGTTGAACTCGGCAAAATCACCGATGTCGGTGACAAAAACATCCACCGCCGTCACACAGTTAAGATCGCATCCTGCGGTCCGCACGATCTGTCGAAGATTCTCCAGAGCCTGGCGCGCCTGGGGCGCAAAATCATGACTTACCAGTTCCCCGGTTTGGGGGTGCATTCCGAGCTGCCCACTCACAAAAAGCCAGGAGCCCACCGCTATGCCCTGGGAATACGGGCCGATGGCAGACGGCGCTTGATCTGTTTGAATCACGTCACACTCCATGATAATCTCCTTCTGGGATGATTAAAATTGCCCATAATATGGCTTTAAAAAATATCCCATATTTATTCCTTCCCGTATGCCTGGTTTCAGGTGTCAGGTGTCAGGCTCCAGTGCCTCTGTTCATCATTCCCGACACCTGACACCTGACACCTTAAGATATGGAACAAAAATGGGATTAAAATTCCATCTGTATACACGGCGATTTTCACCACCCAAGTCTCCTTATATTACCAGTCATAAAGAATTTCCCAGTGTTCCTGAAAGGAAGGACCGTTCTGGCTGTATTTAAATGTCAGGATCTTGTCTTTGCCGGAATTTTTACTGATTTCTTCCCCCCAGTACCGGATGCAGATTGCCGGAATCATTCGGGGAGGATCATCAGAACCACCGGCAACAGAGGACGGTTCCATCCACATTTCTTTTTCCTCTACCACCTTCCATATACTGCCGGATTGTTTTTCTCTTACCCTTTCACCCACATGAGGAAGTTCCAGCTTATTTCGCAATTCTTTGAATCTGTATGCCGAAAGTTCACCGTAATCCAGTATTTTTTCACCAAAAATCATAATGCCGATGGCGCCAATGGGCGCCGTCAGGAGAATGGATAACACCGCAACCGCCAGAATAACCTCTCCTGAGGCCACGCCCGCCGCAAGGGGCACCGCCCCGATAGCAGCCTGGACAGTTGCTTTGGGAATATACGCCACCACGCAAAACAGTTTCTCTTTCCAATCAAAAGGCGTTCCAATGAGCGATATATACGTTCCCACACTTCTAAAAATAAGACCGACAAAAATTACCAACGCTCCGGCCAGGCCTGCTTCCCAGGCCACATGAATGTTCACCTGAGCCCCTACCAAAACAAAAAGCAAAAGCTCTGCAAATATCCATAGTTTTTTTAGTTTCTGAGAAATAATATGTGCAATAGGCTCGGATTTTTCCAAAATAATGAAACCGATGGCCATGACGCCCAAAAGGCTGGCCACGGGCACATATTCTTCACAAACCGCTTCCAGCCAGGTAAGAACTATGGCAACCCCCATAACCAGCATGGTCCGTTTTGGAGAACGCCAGTCATATTTCTTAAAAAGG
The DNA here is from genome assembly GCA_004193595.1 of Desulfobacteraceae bacterium Eth-SRB2. Classification (GTDB taxonomy): domain Bacteria; phylum Desulfobacterota; class Desulfobacteria; order Desulfobacterales; family UBA11574; genus S5133MH16. The sequence continues at coordinate 7,796 of RPGQ01000033.1, read as the reverse complement.
TGATATAAAAAATATCCGGGAATAATTCCGACGATAATTCCAAGAACAATAGAGACGGGAATTGCACCCAGCATCATATAAATATTAGTCTGTTCCCCACCGTACATGCCTAAAAATACGGTGAACAGAACAATAACAAAAACATCATCCAACGAAGAGGCCCCGAGGATCATCGTGGGAATGGCCTTTTTGGCCCCCCGTCCTCGATCCATAAAGTCAATCATAAGCGGGACAACAACGGCAGGAGATACTGCACCCAATATACTGCCAAGGATGGCGGCCTCAAGATAGGTGATGTGGAGCAGCTTGGGCGCCACGAGCATAACTCCCCCGATTTCAAAAACCGCCGGCACCGCGCTCATAATAACCGCCGCACGTCCCACCCGGTTCAATGCATCCCGACGAAGCTCAAAGCCGGCCCTAAGCAGAATGACGATTAGTGCTATTTTTCTAAAATCCCCGGAAACTTTCATCATTTCAGGGGACATAAAATTTAAAACATAAGGACCAACTAGAACCCCGACCATGAGCATGCCGATAAGACCCGGCAATTGCAGGCGCTTAAACAGATAATCGGCCCCTAATCCCAAAATGATGATAAGTGCCAAGCTAATAGCCATGTGATCCTCAATTTGTCCGGTTTATTTTTACCGTTTTAAACAGATCCATTCGGATACAAAAAGACGGCTTCAAAACCTTTTAAAAAATTGGTTTAATACTGTCAAACGCTTTTTGTGTTTGTTCTTTTGACTTTTGGGTTTTCATGATAGTATAAAAAAAATAATTTTTATAAGAAAGAGATCTTTATGAAACCATGTAACGCATTTTTTATTCCGTTATTTGCTCTGTTTTGCTTTTCATGCGCAGGAGGAAACTCGGGAAAGATAATGCCTGAACACATAACCGCCGGCACCAAAGAAATGGCCAGGGGAATCGCCCGGTATAATAAAGGGTGTTACAAGGACTCCCTGGAATACTTTTTCAAGGCTCACGAGCTGTTTGTTGCATCTGATCAATTAAGCGGTGTTGCCATGAGTCTCAACAACATCGGAAACGTTTACAGAATCACTGGGGATTTTGAAAGTGCGTTTCTTTTTTTTGATGAGGCTTTTGCAATATACTCTGATATGGATGACCCTCTGGGTGGAGTGCAGGTACTATCAAACAAGGTTGCCGCACTCATAGACGGCGACAGGCTCGAACAAGCGGAGAAAGTTCTTAATATTGCAGAAGAAATGGCCAAGAAAAACCGGATACTGTTTGGCCCGCTTCTCACTAACAAAGGGATTATCTTAATCAAAAAAACGGAATACAGTCGTGCTGAGGAGCTGATGCAAACGGCTCTTTCCAATACAAATCCGGAAAACCCTTTAGAATTTGCAACAGTAAACTTCGCTCTCGGGAAACTAATGTTTGAAACTCAGCGCTATGAAAAAGCCATGGACTTCTTTAAAACGGCCCTAAAAGCGGATCGTCTATCCGGTTATAATAAAAGTATTGCCGACGATCTGGCCGCAATCGGATCTGCCTATTTAAAACTGGAAAAAGACGAGCTTGCCGTTAATTTTCTTAAACGAAGTGTCGAAATTTACGCGCTCATCGGAAACCATAAAAAAGTACAGAACATAATGGAAAAACTGGAAAAAGTTTCGGAAAAAACCGGGATTGATTTAAGTATTACAAAACATTTTGTAAACAGGTGGCTTGAAGGAAAAGCCCTTGAAAGTCCCTGTGAATAAGACCACTTCACACCCATTCAGGTCTTTGACCAGCGAAAATTGATGAGACCTTTGAAAAATGTCAATTTTTGTTTAAGTTCAAGAAAGGTGAAAATTTTAACTGCCCCGATGAAAAAGGCATCGAGACAGGCATCCACACATTGAGTATTTCGAGGATTAACCCACCAAAGTTCGGTGGCGGGTTAAAATTTGAGCCTGTCGAATCGAAGCGTAGATCCCGTTCAGTGGGGACGCAGAAATTGAGCAAAAATGGGCGTTTTGCAAAAGTCTCATTGATGATGCTTGATTCCGAGGTAACACTCACTTCATTGTGCATTTTTCGAGAAAACGATCCAATTGAGATTTCTGTTGGGGGGTCATTGCCTCAAATTGAATACCCAACTGCATAGTTTTTAGGTGGCTGGATGAGGTCTTACTGGGTTCATGGGAAACCCAAATCGTCTTAAACGGTATATTTTTCAAATATGTAAAACAGACACTATCTTGGATAAATAATACATCTAATTCAAATGGTTCGCTTGATTCGCCATTTCTATCGATACAACGAAAGGCAAGGCCGCATTTGCTGATATTCATGATTTGACAATATTTATGAGTTGTAGCAAGAGCATTCAATGGTTTGATCATAGCTATTGCACCGTTCTTAACCTTTAACCGTTCATGCGTCCCGCGCTTTGTAAACTCTTTTACATTGGCCATAGTTGAAGATCCTATTTTTGGATTATTGAAATCCTTGCCCTTTTTCTTTGAATATTAATTTCATAACGAGCAATTGCTATTTTCACCACTTGTTCAATACCTTGGGACAGGATTTTGATTGAAACCTATTCAACCTATTCAACATCCGTGCCAAATTCTTTTTTTGTGCTTATAAGATGTCAAATATTAATATTTTACAGTCAGTTATGGGAATTTATTGGTAAAGAGTGGCGAGGTTTAGATGGCAGATGAGATTAAAAAATGCACAGAAAAATGTGCATGATGCACTGTTTTTTGTGCATGGCTATAGTTGTTCAAGATTTCTGCTGATGATTAT
>RPGQ01000033.1:0-4921 GCA_004193595.1 Desulfobacteraceae bacterium Eth-SRB2 | reverse complement strand
TGATGATTATAGATTGGGGGAATAGAAATCTTGACAATTTTAAATTTCAATTTATTTTTGATGATCTCGTAAAAAGTCAAAACTCGGAATTTTAGCTACAATATATTAGGCATTAAATAATAATAAAGTACAACATATTGCGGTCAATATTTTTTGAACAGACTTTTTACGAAACCATCATTTTTAATTATTAAATTTTTCACTCATCATAACTGCCCAAAAAATATGAATTAAATAAATTATGTCTTTTATATTGATCTAAAACGATTTTGAGTATCAGGAGAGATTTTTATGCCAACTACAACACACTTAAAAGCATCGGAAAAATTTGAGATTCAAACATACAAACAACCAAAAGATATAGCAACTTTGCTGAGAACGTATGTCGCCTTTTCAGGGTCTCCCCGAAAAAAACCAAGCGACTCCGGAAAAATTATTCTCGTAGCCGATCCATTTAGCACCAATACGTTCTATTATGAATTCAATACGGAGGATATTTCTTATGCTGAAGAACTTCCAAGCATAACAAGCCCTACCGGGGAAACCATTACCATGGCTAGAATATGGGTGAAAAAAATGAGCATCGGAATCCGATCCTTCCCTTTTAGGGTGGAAGACACAGAATCCATATAACCAGATCAACCTTAATCTTTTTTTTGGGGGCTGACAGAGTCAGTTTGAAAATAACCACCCCGGTACGATCTGCCGGCCCTGTCCCGGTATTTTCACTGGGACCTACGGGGCTCCGATAACGGGATTTACGCTTTGCTCCAACAGGCTGGCATATGTTTAATATTCCGAGGATTTATTCGCCATCGAACTTTGGCGAATTATTAAACAACATATCCAAAATAATATCAATTGAACGACATGCAACACAAATAATTGTCCTGTCTTTACTAATCAGAACTTTGGTCGGTACGCCTCTTACGCCATACATTGATGCAACCGTACCATCCTTATCCAGAAGAACTTTATAAGGAAGTTTATGTTCAACCGTAAATGCGGAAACTTTGCCTTTGCGTTCCTGGATATCTATATTAATAATTTCAAATCCTTTTTCTTTGTACTTGGCGTATAATTGCTTTAACTGAGGAATTTCTTTCCGGCAATAGGAACACCAGGTTGTACTAAAAACCAAAAGGACATTTTGACCTTTGTAATCACTCAATTTGACCTTATTGCCGTTAAGGTCTTCAAGAGCAAAATCAAGTGCTTTTTTTTCAATACTCTGCTTTTTGATATCCCATTTTTCTTCCTTGGATGCTTCTTCCGAAGGAAGGCAGGCAAATAAACCCAATAGACTGAAAACTAAAATCATACCAAACAATAACCTAAATGTTCCTTTCATAAACACCCCTCTTTAACCTATTAAAATTTTTCCTCGTTCTAAACGATGTTCCGTATTCATGCAGGACCTTTTGCACGAATATCACGTATTCATTTGAAAAACAAAAAGGATTTTACATTCCGGCAGTTGATCTGATATGGTCTTATGCATATCAATAGTGCCGGTCATCTTTGGATCGTTCCAGGATCGGATCATTGGTCAGGGGGAAGGTGGACCATGGCGACAATCGAAAAAAACATCGACGAATCGGAAATTTTCAAATTCGAGACCGTGGCCTCCCGCTGGTGGGATCGCGAAGGGGAGTTCGGCGCCCTGCACGACATCAATGAGACCCGGGTCCGATACATCAACGCCCGAGCCGGTCTTGCCGGCAAGCAGGTGCTCGACATCGGCTGCGGCGGCGGTATTCTCTCGGAAGCTATGGCGGAAATAGGCGCCCAAGTAACGGGAATCGACGCCGCCAATGGCCCCCTCGAAATCGCCAGAAATCACATGGTTGAAAAAGGCTTGAAGATCGATTACCGGCAAGTTACTGCCGAAGCCTTTGCCGTATCCCATTCGCAGCGCTATGACATCGTCACCTGCCTGGAGCTGCTCGAACACGTTCCCAAGCCATGGTCAATAATCAAATCCTGCAAAAACATGGTCAGGCCCGGCGGGCATGTGTTTTTTGCAACCCTCAACCGCAATCCGCTGTCATACCTGCTGGCGATTCTAGCTGCGGAATATCTTCTCGGGCTGGTACCCAAAGGAACGCATCGGTACAGCCGGTTTATCAAACCTTCAGAGATGATCGAATGGGCCCAAGCGGTTCAACTCACCTCAAAGAACATCTCCGGGCTTTTTTATATTCCCCTTTTGCGCCGCTGCATTCTCGGCGGACCATCCTACGTGAACTATATGGCGCATTTTTCCCGGTAGCCTCCAAACATGATAAGACCTTATCGGAAATATTTTGGTAGTGCTTCTTTAAAGATTCCCTTTTCATTTCGATTCACTTCCCGGGCAATATCTCTTTATCTACAAACAATTTTATAAAACGTATGTTACAATCACAAATGGAAAAGATTACAGTCCAAGAAAGATATGCATTCTTGGTTTCATTAAATTATCTCCTGAAAACTGGTGGGTCAGTGGCTTGGACGTTATTTCTGTTAATGTCTTTAGTACATTAACATCTTGAGCGGTATGGATAAAATTCAGCGGCTTTGCCGATCGGGAGGAAGTTTTTTTTCTTTCATAATGCCCTCCTAATGATAATCCGTAATCTCAACATCAAAGGAATTTTCCTCTTTCCATTTGAAACACACCCTCCATTGGTCCTTGATGCGAATACAATATTGTCCCTTTCGATTACCCTTTAGATTTTCGAGCCTGTTACCCGATGGAATTCGCATGTTAAGTTTTAATTCTATTCAATTGTTTATCGTGTAATCTTGATAAAATTATCAATAATAGAACCGCACCCAATAATGCTAAGCCCATATCTGACTGGGTATCCCACACATAGCCTTGTGTGCCTAAAAAAGCTTCAGCGGATTCACCTGTATATATTGCTACCCACCATTCAATAAGTTCATAAAATGCGCTCAAAGCAAGGCAAAAACAAACAACGAAAAAGTTTAGCCATGCCGTACTATTTATAATTGATTTCCTGATAAATATTTCCCTTGAAATAATAGCGGGAATGAAGCCTTGAGCCAAATGCCCAACCTTGTCGTAATTGTTCCTTTCAAGCTCAAAATAATCTCGTATCCAATCGAAGAGCGGAACTTCTGCATAGGTATAATGACCACCGATCATTAAAATAATGCAATGAATCAATATCAGAACGTAACTAAGATTTGTAAGACGAAACTTTTTATATGTTACGGATACCGCAATCAACCCTATCAACGCAGGGGCTACTTCTAAAAACCAAGTAAAATAGTCTTTCGGATGTATTCCTGACCAGATCAAGACAACAAAAAATGATGAAATCCAGACTATTCGCATTTTTTTATTCCCGGAAATCTTAACCCACAAACCCTGCAGTTATCACAGTTTGCCCTTTACCTAAAATCTGCAATTGCCGATTTCGCCGCAGTTACAAGGCGCAGGGCGTGAAGCTGTAATAAGCTACCGCGAATACCCTGTAACACAGCAAATGCGGTGAAAACGGGGAGTTGCCATCATGCTTCATTACTATTGCAAATCGTTTTTGGATTATTGCCAATTGGCAAATTTTTCTATTCAGTTCCTCTAAGCTCTCAGTGCCCGAATCGATTAGCAACACATCCATGAAAAGTGTTAATTCATTTTAATCAATAAACAATTACCCCAATCACTTTTTACGGTCTTTGTATGTCCTTAGGCGGGAAAAGCTTTTAAGGTATTGGGCAAGAGGCATTTAATCTCCCGTCTCTTAAAAGGTTGCTTTATTTTTTAAATCAAGGATCAAGGTTAAATTCCGACTGTGCCCCCAGTGTTTTTTTGAAATTCTATTAGCAGTTCTATTAGCATTTTTTGCCAATAGATCGCTAATAAATTTTAAGGCAAGTTATATCCTTTTAATAATTTGCGAAAAACCCTCGAACATGGGCCAGACAAACGGGTTGGAGGAACTCCAAACAAAGGGATATTCATCATCTCTTTAAATCTGCCATTTAGTTTGCCTTCTTTTGCTAAAGTAAGTTTATATTCAGGATCCCCTTTGGATCGTAAAGCGTTCCAAGCGTTTTTCTGAAACGCAACGGCAATGCCATTGGGCGTTAGAAACTTTTTGGCGCATTCAATTACCCTGCGAGTTTCTTCCTTTTCAAGTTCCTTCATCGCTTTAGCACCGATAAGTTTCTGAATACCAGCAACACCTGAATAATCCTTGCTCGCGGAACTAGGTATTGATATGAACACGCACAGACCGACACGAAACGGTGTTTCATATTTTAGTTCAAGTAAAAACTTTTTTCGTCGATGATTTTGTTCTTTAACTGACAAATGAGATTCAATTGGAAGGTCAAGAACTCTTGAAGTCCTCATTATTTTCCAGAAACGATGCTCTTTTTTATCTCCTTCAAAAGAAAAAAACATCCCCTCTTTTACCGAATGGCTGGCGGGGTTTCCCAAGACAAGTAAGAGAGGAAGGCGATCATCGGATTTAGAAGGGATAAGTTGCTCGGATTGATATTTTAACCGGTCTCCTTTAAGCTCAAATAGATCTTTATTGCATGGGTCAGATTCAAGAAAGTTGTTCCACTTTTTATTAAATCGTTCTCTTTGTTTCGGGGCAGGAAGTAATTTTTTAAGATCGATTTTGCATTGAAGTTTTACAGGATCTATTTGTCGATATGAAAGTATGGTGCCTGTCATCGTATCAGCCCTTTTGCATTTGTTTGTCAAGTTATTTACTTGTTTATGGACGTCCCGGATATTCGTGTTTTTCATTGCTCAAGGCTTGATTATAGGTAACTTCTCAATAACTTCTGGTAGTAGACAAAATACTACCACTCTTTTTTTTGTAATTTGTTTAAAGCATTTTAAAGTATTTCTATAGAGAGTGGAAGAGAAAAATATTATCCTGGGTTCAAAGCA
>RPGQ01000032.1 GCA_004193595.1 Desulfobacteraceae bacterium Eth-SRB2 | reverse complement strand
AAGTGGAAGAGGCGCTGCTTCACTTCCAAGATTTGAAAAATGAGGTGCTTTCACTCTTTGGTTTCTATAATAAGTTAGCGGTGAAGTAGAGTAAATTCACCCCAAAAACTTTTTCTTAAATACTATAGCACTAATGCATGACGGTTTTAAGGAAAGCAATTGGACCGATCAAGAAGTGGGTTTCGCAATGGGTCGTGGTTTGCCTGTATTTTCGATCAGATTTGATCAAGACCCGTATGGCTTTATTGGCCGCTTTCAAGCATTCAACGGAAATGGAAAAACATCTGAAAATATAGTAAAGGAAATATTCGATGTGCTTCGCCAACATAAACAAACTCAAAGAAGAATGGCGGAGGTTCTTGTCGCTCGATTTGAATCGTCAGATAGCTTTCAAAATGCAAAGGACAACATGAGACTACTGGAGGAACTAGACACTTGGAGTCCCATCTATTCTAAAAAAATTACAAAGGCTGCTGAAAATAATAGACAGATTGAAGGCTCATGGGGTGTGCCCGAGCGAGCTAAAAAATTAGTTGAAAGTTGGGGGATAAGGGGTGTCTAACGAAATTAACTGTTTGTGATACTAAGAAACCGGACAAATTAAAGCGTTGCTTCCGCAACACTTAACAGTTAGCACCAAAAAAACACATCGCCCAATTACAATCGACACCCGTGGCAATCAAAAAAAGGTAAGTGACCGAACAAAGAGAGAAAATAATGGCAAAAAGAAAGAAAACAGAAAAACAGATCGAACAGTACGAGCACTCGAATAAAAAGCGGGCGAATAACCCTCCGGTGGGTTTGGTGACGCCGAAGAGTGACCCGGATACAGGCGAAAAGAAAACCTATGAATATGATCCCCACCTTGATCCGCAATTACAGTGGGCAGGCAAGGCGGAACACACCAGTTTTGAAGTGCCGACAGTCAGCCTGCATGTTCATGAGCGTATTGACCCGAAAACCATTATTGACACGGTAACAAAAGAAAAGGCCGGGCCGGCGCAGATGTCGCTTTTTAAAACTGAACAAAAACCCCTGCGGGAAGCCATTGATTTTTACAAGCATAAAGAGGGCTGGAGCAACCGCCTGATTGCCGGGGACAGCCTGCTGGTGATGAACTCCCTGCTGGAAAAAGAGGGCATGGCAGGCAAGGTGCAGATGGTCTATTTTGACCCGCCTTATGGGATTAAATATGGCAGTAACTTTCAGCCATTTGTAAATAAGCGGGATGTAAAAGACGGCAAAGACGAAGACCTGTCTGCGGAGCCGGAAATGATTAAAGCCTTTCGGGATACCTGGGAGCTGGGCATTCATTCGTATCTGACCTATCTACGGGATCGCCTGCTGCTTGCTCGTGAAATGCTGCATGAAAGCGGAAGCGTGTTTGTGCAGATTAGTGACGAGAATGTGCATCATGTTCGGGAGATTATGGATGAAGTGTTTGGAAGTGAAAATTTTGTAAGTCAGATAAGTTTCAGAAAAAAGACCATGCCTTTGGGAACTAAGACTTTAGAGCAAATGCATGATTTTATTATTTGGTATTCAAAAAATAAAGATATTATTAAATACTTTAAGCTATGGAATAACTATGACATTTCTTCTTCACAAGATTGGGATTGGTTAGAATTAGAGAATGGAACTATAAGAAAAATGACGAATGAAGAAAAGTCAAAGCATCAATTATGCCCAAAAAATTCACGGATATTTCGACTTAAACATCCATCACCAATAGGTTATAACGAACAAAATCGTTATAAATACGAGTTTCAAGGAAAGGTGTACACACCACCGATAAATGGATGGGGCATTCAAAAAGACAAAATGGATATACTTGTGAAACAAAAAAGAGTACAACCTAAAGGAAACTTGTTAAACTATATCCTTTATTACGATGACTTTCCAATAACCGTTTTAACTAATCCTTGGAATGACACGGTTGGCCCTCAAAACAAAAAGTATGTTGTTCAAACAGGAGACCTACCAATCCAACGCTGCATCCTAATGACAACCGATCCAGGCGACCTTGTTTTAGACATCACCTGCGGCAGCGGCACAACAGCCAATGTTGCCGAACAATGGGGCAGACGATGGATAACCTGCGACACTTCAAGAGTAGCCCTTACACTTGCCAAACAACGATTGATGACCGCAAATTTTGTCTACTACAAACTGGCACATCCAGATGAAGGCATCGGAAGTGGTTTTGAGTATAAGACCGTGCCGCATATTACGCTAAAAAGTATTGCCAACAATGAACCTCCGGCAACTGAAACACTTTACGATCAGCCTTATATTGACAACAAGAAAACCCGTATCACAGGCCCTTTTACAGTAGAAGCCGTCCCTGCTCCTTATGCCAAAAGCTTTGATGAACTGGAAAAAGATGACAGCGGTTCAGACACCTCCATTGCCCGTAACGGTTAAACCCTTCGACAAAGCGAATGGCGGGATGAGTTATTAAGAGCAGGTGTAAGAGCCAAAGGCGGAAAGATAATTCAGTTCACCCGAGTCGAGCCGCTTTCAGGCACAAAATTCATTCAAGCAGAAGCGGAAACCAAAGAGGATGTTCCCAAAAAAGCACTGGTTGTCTTTGGCCCCGAACATGCGCCACTGGAACAAAGACAGGTAGAAGACGCCTGGCAGGAAGCACGTGCTTTAAAACCGGATATGCTATTGTTCTGCGCTTTCCAGTTCGACGATGAAGCGGCCAAAGATATTGACGAACTCACTCCTGAAATTGCCGGTATGCGGCTATTAAAAGCCCAGATGAATGCAGATATGTTTACCGATGATCTGCGTAAAAAACGCTCAGGCAATGAAAGTTTCTGGCTGGTGGGTCAGCCTGATGTAAAGGTTCATAAACAAAAAGACGGCAAAGTGCAGGTGGAAGTGATGGGTTTTGACTATTACAATCCAAAGACCGGCAATGTGGAAAGCGGAGGGAAAAAGAATATCGCCATGTGGATGCTGGATACTGATTATGACAACCGGTCGCTTTTTCCATAACAGGTGTTCTTCCCAATGGCTGGTAAAAAAGACGGATGGACAAAACTGGCTAAGAACTTAAAAGCTGAAATAGATGTAGAAAAAATCGAATCCTTTAACGGCACTGTTTCCCTTAGCTTTAAACCGGGCAAAACCATAGCAGTAAAAATCATTGATGATAGAGGAATAGAATCTTTGCGAGTGATTACATTATAAGAAAAAAACCAACCGGTGACAGTTTGTCACCGGTTAAGAGTGCCGAAGGAATTTAGTATGACAACTGATATAGAAAGAACTATTGCTGTATTTGAAGAATATAAAATCCGCAGACATTATGATGAAGAAAAAGAGATCTGGTTTTTTTCTGTTATAGATATTCTTCATGTGCTTCTTCAAAACAGCGACTATCAAATAACTCGTAAATATTGGAATAAGCTTAAAAGTCGGTTAAAAAAGGAGGGCAGCCAGTCGGTGACAAATTGTCACCAACTGAAATTACCTGCGGCAGATGGTAAAAGATATAAAACCGACGCAGCAACCCCTCAAATACTGCTTCGCCTAATACAGTCTGTTCCAAGCCCAAAGGCCGAGTCAATTAAGTTATGGCTTGCCAAGGTAGGCTATGAGCGCATGCAGGATATGGCAGATCCGGCAAAGTCTCTTGATCGTGCAAGAGAATACTGGCAGCAGCATGGGCGTAGCGAAAAATGGATTCAGCAACGAATGACGGGACAGGAAACCCGTAATAAATTGACCGACTATTGGAAAGAACACGATATCAAAAATGAGGAAGAATATGCCATCCTTACCAGCATTATACATAAAGAATGGTCAGGGATAACGGTGAAGCAACATAAAAAGATAAAATCATTAAAGTCTCAAAATTTGCGTGACCACATGAGTGAAGCTGAACTGATTTTTACTGCATTGGCCGAACTCTCTACCAGACAAATTGCCGAAAGTACCCGGTCAACAGGTTTTAATGAAAATAAAAATGTCGAGAAAAGGCGGCGCTATTGCACAAAAAGCTCGATTAGAGCTTGAAAGTAAAACAGGAAAAAGTGTTGTAACAGGAGACAATTTTCTTCCACCTGAAAAACAGGTAAAAAAATTGAAAAAGAGTAAAAAATAATGGCAAAAAATATTGACAAGCTGATTATAAACAGCCCTTACAAAGAGCCAAAACAGTATTGGCCTTACGACAGAAAAAACAGAAATTTTAATATTAAGGAAGGCAGAAGACCTGCGGGTTATGTCATGGCCACACCAAACTCAAGAGCCTTTGACGATCCGGGCATTTTTGTTGAGATTAAACAGGTCAATAAAATCCGTCCAAGAGTTAAGACGTGGAGAGAAGCAGGTTATCCCGGAGTAACCGGCATCACCAAACGGCTTTTGGAGCATTGGCAAGACCCGGAGGAACGCAAAGACCGCAGATTTTTCTTTTGCCAGTTGGAGGCGATTGAAACGCTTATCTGGCTGATCGAAGCCCCTGCTGCTGAAAAAGTGGGCATAGATATTCATGGAGACGGCGGCGCTTTTGAACGCTGGTGCAGTAAAATGGCCACAGGTTCGGGAAAAACTATTATTATGTCCATGATTATTGCCTGGAATTTTTTGAATAAAGTAACCAGCCCGACCGATGCGCGGTTCAGTAAAAATGCTCTTGTTGTAGCTCCTGGTTTGACAGTAAAAAGCAGGTTGCAGGTATTACAGCCAACTCACTCTGAAAACTACTATAAAGAGTTTAATATCGTACCGGCATCTTTTATGGACAAACTCCGACAAGGAAAAGTGCTGATACAAAACTGGCATACGCTGGCATGGGATACCCAGGAAAAACTTGATGTCAAAATCAAAAAAGGTCATTTGCGGTCTGTGGACAAAAGAAAGCGGAGAGAAATAAGCGGTGAAGCTTATGTCCGGCAGGTCTTGGGCGATATGGCTAATTCGCGGAATATTCTTGTGATTAACGATGAAGCACACCACGCATGGCGTATGAACCCGGAAGCAATCGGAAAATATAAGCGAACCGGTTCAGACAAAGACAGTGCGGAAGAAGCTACAATCTGGGTCGGGGGTTTAGACAGAATACATGAACAAAGAGGGATTCTGCGCTGCTTTGACCTTTCTGCCACTCCGTTTACGCCATCCGGTAAAAAATCAGCAGAAGAAGCCTTGTTTACATGGATTGTCTCTGATTTTGGATTGAATGATGCCATTGAATCGGGGCTGGTAAAAACACCTCGGGTTGTCGTTCGTGATGATAGTATAGCGACAAAAGAACTCAAATCACGACTTTATCATATTTATGCGGATGATGAAGTAAAAGATGATATTAATCGTAAAGCAGATGAAACAGAACCTCTTCCTGACTTATTGATAAACGCATATTATCTTTTAGGAAAAGACTGGCAGGAAACCAGAAATGAATGGGTGGATGTTGGTCATAAAGTGCCGCCTGTGATGATTACTGTTGCAAATAGAACCGAAACTTCGGCACGAATAAAATATGCTTTTGACCATTAACCGGATATTAATCCCTGAACTGTGTGATGCAGATAAAACTCTGCAAATAGACAGTAAGATACTGAATGAAGCTGAATCGGAAACAGAGACCGTTGAAATAAAAAATCGCCCAAAACTCACAAAAAAACAGCAGGCTGAGTTATTACGTCAAACTGTTGATACTATTGGCAGAGAGGGCAAAACGGGCGAACAGATTCAAAATATAATCTCTGTGGGCATGCTTTCAGAGGGATGGGATGCCAGGACAGTAACCCATATCATGGGCCTCCGGGCTTTTTCCAGCCAGCTATTATGCGAGCAGGTCGTTGGGCGTGGACTTCGAAGAGTGAGTTATGATGCAGGCGATGATGGTTTATTTCAACCGGAATATGTTAATATATTCGGTGTTCCATTTACGTTCTTGCCACATGAAGGAGGTGACGGGCCACCGCCTCCGCCTCCACCGCCAAAAACAAAAATAGAGCCTGTAAAAGAAAAATCAAAGCATGAAATTACATGGCCGAATATTCTCAGAATAGATCATGTATATCGACCGGTTTTAAAGATGGATTGGGGCAAGGTTAAGATTTTAGAGATAGACCCTTACGAGTCTATTACAGAGGCAGATTTGGCTGCGATTATTTCCGGGAAACCAAACCAGGCTGTTAAAGCTGCAATTGGTCTGGAAAAAATTGCAGAAGACACAAGAGTGCAGACAATAGTTTTCAGGATTGCTTCTACAATATATAATTCAGAAAAACGACCGGATTGGAAAGGAAGCAAGGAGATATTTCTTGCACAGGTTGTAAGAATTGTTGAGGAGTTTATTCAGTCGAATAAAATCACAATCAAACATGATTTATTTCATCAGGATGATTCAAAAAAGAAGATATTGATGATTCTCAATATGAATAAAATCATTCAACACATCTGGTCAGAAATACGAGTTGAAAATACTGAAAAATTAACTCCTGTGTTTGACAAGGAGAATCCAATCAGATCAACATCCGGTGTAAGAACCTGGTTTACGAGTAAGCCTTGCGAATGGATTGAAAAATCACATATCAGCCATTGCGTATATGACAGCGGATGGGAAGCTGCGGAAGCATATTTTCTTGAAAAATCAGATTTAGTCACATCTTTTGTAAAAAATGATCATTTAGGATTTACAATTCTATATAATCACAAAGGAGTCATAAGAAAATATTATCCCGACTTTATTATCAGGCTTGCAAACGGCGAATATATGGTCATTGAAACAAAAGGTAAAGATAGTCAGCAAAACCAAACAAAACGAGAATATCTAAATGAATGGATAAAGGCAATTAATGAACAAGGCGGCTTCGGTAAATGGCATTGGGATGTTTCTTTTGAACCATCGGATATTGAGAGTAAAGTTAAGAAATGTATAAAGAATACGCCTTCGCCATCCGTGGCTACGGCGTAAATTGGGCGGGGTTAAGAAATGAAGAAAAGGGTGTCCTTGACATCCATGATTTTATGCGTTTCTCATTTAATGAAAATCATAACGTAAACATCCCTGCCCCTCAGCCACTTTTTGCCGTATGCGGCATCCCGTGGCACGTGGAATATCTCTCGGGTAAACACACGTCTTTCAGTACGTAAGCGCCGGAAAAGCATTGCTTATAATGGATAGAGGACTTTAATACGCCTGTAGTAGAATAGCCGCAGGCGAAGACTCATGTTTTTGTGTTACTCCCTCGAACCCAATAAATAAAAATAGGTGTTAAAATCTGTAAAAAAACCAAAATCGAGCTTGAAATGAACCTCATTTGCGTCTATAATCGAGACACAATTGGAGGTGATATTATGAAATTTTTAAGCGTTAGAGATTTAAAAACCAAGTCTTCGCAAATTTGGCAGGAGCTACCGGATCAAAAGGAGATGGTCATCACAAGTAACGGCAGACCGATTGCAATCCTGTCCTCAACTAATGAAAACAACCTGGAACAAGTTTTAGCCGCATTTCGTCATGCCCGCGCTACTAATGCTGTTGCATCAATCCAATACGACTCTGTAAGAAAAGGAACCGACAAATTAAGTCTGAGTGAAATTGATGCTGAGATAAAAGATGCGCGGTCAAAACGTCAAAAATGAAAATCGTATTAGTTTTATTAAGCATAACTGTCAATTCGTCTCAGCCTTACCGTTCAAAAGTCCTCTGCCTGATCCAGATGATGAAGCCTTTCTCGAAGTTGCCATCGCAGGAAATGTGAGATACTTAATCACAGGAAATATTGTTCATTATCCTTCTTCACACAGAGAAAGAATAAATATTCTTTCTCCCTCTAAGTTTCTTGAATATTATAGAAAAGAAAATGAAGGCACAGAAATAAAAAACGATAACAACGCGCATGTCCGGTAAAACCATGTCCCCCACAAACCATGAACTGCAACTTGCCAACGACTTTGTTCAGCACACTGACCGCAATATTTTTCTGACAGGTAAAGCGGGCACCGGCAAAACAACCTTTCTCCATAATTTGTATAAGAACACGGTGAAGCGGATGATTATCACCGCACCAACCGGTGTTGCGGCTATCAACGCCGGCGGGGTAACACTCCATTCTTTTTTTCAGTTGCCATTTGGCCCATTTGTGCCGGGAAGCGAAACATACGAGAGCAATAAGCAGCGCCAGTTCAGGTTCAGCAGAGAAAAAAAGCGGATTATACAAAGCCTTGATTTGCTGGTGATTGACGAAATAAGTATGGTGCGGGCCGATTTATTAGACGCAGTGGATGCTGTGCTGCGTCGCTATCGTCGTAATAATCAGCCCTTTGGCGGGGTGCAGTTGCTTGTGATCGGCGATCTGCATCAGCTCTCTCCGGTGGCAAAGCAAGATGAATGGCGCCTTTTGCAGCAACATTATGAGTCGGTTTATTTTTTCAGCAGCAAAGCGCTTGGTCTTACCGAACTGCTTACCATTGAACTGAAGCATATTTATCGTCAGTCAGACGCCCGTTTCATAAAGCTCCTGAATCGGGTACGTGATAACCGGCTTGATGAATCATCCATAGCGGATCTTAATCAGCGTTACATTCAGGATTTTAAACCAGGCAAAGATCAGGGCTATATTACACTAAGCACCCACAACCGCAGCGCCGAATCCATCAATCAGACCAGACTTCAGGCCCTGACCAAAAAGGAACACTGTTTCAAAGCTGAAATTTCCGGAGATTTTTCTGAACATATCTATCCGACCTTAGCCACTCTTCTGCTTAAAAAGGGGGCGCAGGTGATGTTTGTGCGCAATGATCCCTCTGCTGAAAAACTCTATTACAATGGTAAAATCGGCAAAATAACCAAAATTTCGAGGAAAAACATCAGCGTTATCTGCCCCGGCGACAAACAGGAAATCGTGGTTGAACCAATCATTTGGGAAAACATCAAATACACACTGAACGAAAAAAATAAGGAAATCGAAGAGGATATAATCGGTAAATTCAAGCAATACCCACTGAAACTTGCATGGGCCATCACCATCCACAAGAGTCAGGGGCTGACTTTTGAAAAGGCTATTATCGATGCCAGAGCAGCTTTTGCCCATGGTCAGGTTTACGTGGCCTTAAGCCGTTGTAAAACTATAGAGGGCATGGTGCTGAGCTCTCCCATCTCATCTCGCGGAGTAGAAACGGATGAAGCAATAATGTGCTTTGATGAAAACGCTCACCAGAACCCGCCGTCCGAAAGCCGACTTCTGGCTGCCAAAATCAGCTATCAGCAGCAGTTGTTGCTTGATTGTTTTGATTTTTCACTATTGCGCAACAATCTCAACTATCTTGTTCGGCTTTTGACAGGTAACGCCGGAGTAGTTCAGGTTTCAGGCATTGAAGATATCCGCCAACTGGAGAAAAAGGCTGCGAAAGATATTTTTTTTGTCAGTGAAAATTTTAAGCAGCAATTGCGCACAATTTTTACTGATAGCGGCTTGCCCGAGTCAGATGCTGTTATTTTGGAACGGATCAGCAAAGCGTCAGTATGGTTTCAGAAAAAGTTTACCGAAATTTTTGAGGAGTCAGTGCCAAAATTGCACGTTGAAACAGATAATACCGAACTCCGCAAAAAGATTGGCAATGGCCTGAGTAATCTCAAAAAAGAAATTGCCGTCAAGGTAGCTGGAGCACAGTGCTGTGAAAAGGGATTTTCACCTTCAAGTTTACTGCGCGCTGTTTCAGTCGCTGAAATTGACTTTACCCCTGAAAAAGAAAAAAAGCTCCGGCCTCCGGCCTACATCGAATCGGACGTTGCCCATCCAGAGCTGTTCCAGGCCCTCAAGGACTGGCGATCCCGCAAGGCCAGGGAGGAAGACGTTGCCCATTTTCAGGTTTTACATCAACGGATATTGATCCAGATTGTGGTATGCCTTCCTGACAATATTGCTGATCTAAAAAAAATAAATGGAGTCGGCAAGAAAACCATTGAGAAATACGGCGAAGAACTTGTGGAACTGGTTTTGGCCTATCGCAAAAAACACGGAATAGACAAGGTCCTACTGCCGGAGGTCAAAAAACTTCCAAAAGAAAGTGCAGCGGAAGAAAAAGAGGCTCAGAATTCCGACACGAAACAGAGAAGTTTCGATATGTTAAATAAAGGATTGACTATTGCCCTGATTGCACAAGAAAGAGGCCTGGTACAATCTACCATTGAAGGACATCTGAGCTTTTTTGTGGAAAAAGGCAAATTGGATATCAACAAGCTGCTTTCACCTGAAAAACAACAGGCCATTGAAAAGGAACTTGCTGTAGATCACAATAATTCCCTCAGTGAAGTAAAAACTGCCCTGGGAGATGATTACTCCTATGGAGAAATCAAAATGATGCTGGCCTGGCAGAAACACCTGGCAGATACTCTGTGAAAATAGCATGGCAGGAGGAGCTGCCGGAGACTTGCAGGACGTTATGTTGCGAGTTTGGATTATATTGTGAAAATCAATAATTGTTTCATAACAATCTTTTTTACTCATGCACAACAACCATTACTCACCACTTCTTCTGCTCCCTAATACTTTCCGGGCTTTTTATGGAGCTTTTCCGTGCCTGTATCCTATACAGGAGCAGGCAATCAGACCCATTCTGGAAAGCAGGGATCTCATTATCCAGTCAGCCACCGGCTCCGGCAAGACCGAGGCTGCGCTGGCTCCTTGCTTGGAACGGATAATCCGCTCCGGATTGACCGAATCAGTCATCTACATCGTACCGACCCGCGCTCTGGCTTTTGATATCCGCCGCCGG
Organism: Desulfobacteraceae bacterium Eth-SRB2; assembly: GCA_004193595.1. Lineage (GTDB taxonomy): Bacteria > Desulfobacterota > Desulfobacteria > Desulfobacterales > UBA11574 > S5133MH16. The sequence goes on along the minus strand of RPGQ01000032.1, from coordinate 26,675 downwards.
TTTGAATCAGTTCTAATCGAACGTCTCGGACTCCGGTTTGCTATTCGTACCGGCGACATCAAACGTGCCGGTGGCGGTTGTCCCGACATCATGCTCACAACACCGGAATCGCTGGACGTGATGCTGGGCAGCTCCAATTCTGATTTGCGGGGTTTTCTCTTGCGGGTCCGCACGGTAATAATCGACGAAGTCCATCCGTTTATCCATCAGTACCGTGGACGTCAACTGGTCTATGTGTTGCAACGGTTAGAACGCCGGATCGGCAAACAACTGCAAAAAATTGCCCTGTCGGCGACTATTGCCGATCCCGATGTTGTTATCCGTTTCCTTGGTTTCAGTCCAGATACCGTCCTTCTAATTGAGAATGTCAGCCGTCGAATTCTTCCACGCCTGATTCACCTTAAAAACGATGAACACGAGCTGGTGACGTTACTTGATGACCTGTACCGGGAATGGAACTATCGGAAAATTCTGATCTTTGCCAACAGCAGAGGCCGGTGTGATAAAATTTTCGGATTGTTAAACCGGCAAGGGCAATTCATGGGGATGGCTGAACTGCATTACTCCAACCTCAATGTTAGAGAACGACAAATCGTCGAAAAAAGATTTCGGCAACGGGCCCGGTCGGTTTGTATCGCAACCAGTACCCTGGAGCTGGGCATTGATGTGGGTGATGTGGATGCGGTGATTCTCTTTGAGCCGCCGGATTCTGTTGCTACTTTTCTCCAGCGGATTGGCCGTGCTAACCGCCGTCAGGATACGATTCATTTCTGGGGCATCTGCCGTGGTGAACAGGCTGGAAAACAAATGCTGCGTTTTCTGGCCCTGCTGCGTCTCGCCGGTCAGGGTAAGGTGGAATCGCCTTTGCCTAAATATTTACCAAGCGTGTTGAGCCAGCAGGTGATTTCGTGTTTGTACGAAAAAAAACGGCTCTCCCTTGCTGCGCTTCAAGATCTCTTTTCTTGCATGGCAGGAACAGATGACCATTCAATTCTCAATGATATATTCCAGTCTCTTTTGAAAAAAAACTGGCTAAAGAAGTCCGGCATGAACGGTCTTTATACCGGTGGCTGGCAGTACCGGGATGCATTGCTGGAGCATCGGATCTGGAGCAATTTTCCTGCAAATGAAGAAGAGTACAGGCTTGAGGTATCTAACGAATCCGTGGCTGATATTCCTGAATCCATTGTCAAACAATTCGACCCCGGCGATCGTGTACTTCTTGCCGGCCGGCGGCTGCGGATTTTATGGATTGATGAGGGAAAATGCAAGCGGGTGCTGACTGAACCTGCTGACCGGATTGATGAAAAAGAGCTGTACTGGCTTGGCATGGGGTGTCACGTTTCCTATGAAGTGGCGCAAGCCATGCGGGACGTGCTGAAATCGGAAAAAACCGGTGAAAACGAGGCAGCGCCGGGGCTTTTTTCCCGTACCCGCAAACTTGTCCGCAATGAGTTAAATAAAGAGAAAAAGGCTGTTGTGCTGGATAACGGCATTGAGGTAATCCTCTCAGCCAACGGCATGTACCAATACCGGACATTCCTCGGCGTAATCGGCAACTTGATTCTTGAGTGGAGTATCAAAGATAAATTTGCAAACCACATGGAGGATCTTCGTGTGGTATCCGATGAGATTGGTCTGGAATGCTCCCATTGGATTCAATTCGAAAAACTCTCTCTTCCTTTAGAACCAAAAGACTTTACCGCCTGGATTAATCGTCACTTCAAGGTAATGCGGGCCATGTTCCCTCTAAATTCCTTTTGCGCCACCCTTCCGAAAGAATTAATACTGCGTGAACTGAACGATTTTATCTATGATGAGCGCCTGATTGTTTTTTTCAAACAATACTTGAGCAGATCATCCGAAATCGTGCAGGGCGATCCACTGAATATTAAATCAGGGAATATTGAATCAAGGAATCTTGATTTCCGGAACCTTGATTCCATGCTCAGGCATCCAGAGAAAAAAGTCATTGCCTTTCTTGATACGCCATCTTCCGCAGAGCCTTTGCTGACATGGGAAAAAAATCGCCGGACAACCGGCATTCCTTTTTCCATATGCGAAGATGCGCGTTACCGGGCCCGGCCTTTGACAGGAACCATAATCGGTGAATACTTCCGTCATCAACTATGCAGCCGATGGCTAAGCTTTCACTTTCTCCTGCCTGAGCATCAACCGTTCAGGCGTACTCAGGTGGATGATGAGCTGACAACCCTGCGCATGGCAAGAGGACGGGAATTTGAAAGAGAAATACTGACTGATTTGCGCAAGCAGAATGAAATCCTTACCATCATCTCAGAAAAAGACGAGACCGGAAAAATGCGGTCGCTCAAAGACAGGTTTAATGAGACCTGGGCGCAATTGCAGCGGATGGCGCAACAAAACTCTCTTGCCGGTAATCTCTATCTTGCGCAGGGCGTTTTGATAATTGATGCTGTTTTGTCTCCATCTCCTGCGTTTTTTAACGGGCAAGCCGGCAAAAAAATCTCCATAGACGGGGTTGGTATTCCTGATCTGATCCAGGTGTCACAGGAAAAAGAAAAAACTCTACTTCAGGTCGGGGACATTAAAAGCAGTTCTGTTCCCCGCTACTACCAGAAGTGGCAAGTGGCGTTTTATGCCTTTCTGCTCAAAACATTGATCCATAGCGACATGGAATGGTTTCAGTCTCTTGCGCCCTCTCGGAATCAATCGTTTGCCAGCGAAGTAAAAGTGGCGGACACCGGTTTTCTGCTCATTCGTTCGCCTCTTAATGACGCTCCACAGCGCCATAGCTTTGACCTGCGGCCTTATATGACCACGTTTAAAGCAATTTTTAGAAATCTTAATACGTGCCTCTCCGGTTCTCCATCCAGTACATTCTGGCAATTGCAGAAACACTGCACAAACTGCCCTTATTTCGAGTTTTGTTACCAGCAGGCCATGACCAAAGAGGAGGTTCAGTTTATCCCTCATCTGACGTTTGGTGCCCTGCAGAAAATACGCTCTCTCGGCATGAAGAGTCTTGAGGAAACTTCTGCCTGGTTTGCATCTTCGTGTCAGCCACCTGTATCTTCCCAGAATCTATCATCTGCCTGCGGTGCAAACGCTTCTTCCGGCAATAGACCACCATTTGCGCCTTTGCAAAGAGAGCGTCTTCAGGGCGCTCTTAATGCGTTGCTCCACAACAAAATTGCCATAATAAAAAAGAAGACCTGCTTGTTTCCCGCCAACATCTCAACAGCCTTTTTCCTGCATCTAATTCATGACCCGATTTCGATGCAGCCCTGTGGAATAGGTCTATGTATGCAGAAGAGAGGTGAAGACCTGAAAACATTAACCTGGACAACATTTACCTCGCAGGTAAGCGATAAATTCCGGGATGGCACAAGCGCCGACACGGACCGGCGTCAGATCTGGCAGGATTTTTCAAATTGTTTTCAGGAACTCTGGCAATCCGCTATAGACAATGGGAGGGGGCCACACATTTTCCTTTTCGGAACGGCAGTCAGGCAGGGGATAAAGGATTGGGCAGCGCTTATGGAAGATATGCATGTATGCGGACTTCTTCGTCATGGCCTTAATCCTCATTGGACAGACTTGCGGCAGGCGCTTCAGAAGCATTTTTTGCTTCCGCTTCCCGGCAACATGACTCTTTTTGCCCTGAACCGAATATTAGGACTGGCAGATGAATCGGAAATTCCTGTTCCTGACACTCTTTTTCAGGGGGACAGGCTGCCTGATGCGGAAATGAACGGCAAGAACAGTAAAGAGATAATCCAGGCATATCTTGCAACAATTCTAAAACTCAAGGCAAAGCTCCAAAAATGGATTTCATCACACCTGGAAAGCGAGTGGAACCAAAAAGAGTGGCGGATTATTCCAGAGGGCGGATCGACCAGGGCTGAAGCATATCAAGACTTTATCGAAGCAGAAAAAGGCTGTCAGGAAACAGACATAAAAGCCTTGCAGGAGCTTTCACTCGAAGAGCGGGTGGAACGTTTCAGGGCATTGGGACCCCTTGAGTTTACCGGCACGGTTCTTGATGACGAGGGACGATTTCTTTATATGTTTACCATTGCCGATGAGGCCGGAGTTTCCAAATTCCGCCGGGGAGACTTTCTGAAACTGGTTCCTGCCGGTGTCCATGACCTGCAAAGCGGCATGCCTGTAATCATGGCTCAGTATTCGCCCCAGATCGGCGAGGTGGCCCTGCATTCGCGTCAATACGGTAATATGAGATTGCATAAAGGCATTTCCTATTCCCTGGAAGAAGATGGGGATGACTGGAACACGCCCAAGCTGCTCCAGGTGGTGCAAACCGTTTATTCTACCAGGGTCAGTCATCCTTTGACGGATCTGTTTGCCGGAAAATGGGATTTTGAACAACCGTCTGACTGGCAGGAGTGGGTACGCGGGTGGCTTCAGTCCGAGGGAGCTGTGGCCCGGTTAAATCAGTCGCAGCAACATGCATTGCAATTGCCTTTTCAATACGCATTGAGCCTGATTCAGGGCCCGCCAGGAACCGGCAAGACAAATCTTCTTGGCTGGATTCTGATCGCCTTGATTCGCCACGCACAAACAACCGGCAGCAAACTTCGTATTGCTGTAAGCGGTTCTACACATCAGGCAATTGACCAGGTGCTGAGCAAGGTGGTTAATCTGGTGAATACTCATAATTTGCAGAATTTTCCGGCACATTGCGTTAAACTGGGAAGATGGGAAGGCCCGGAGTTCGAAGAAGAAAATAAAAACATGCAGGTAGAACCGTTGACAGACGCCGGCCCGGCTTTACTCTCTCCTTATCTTATTGTTGGATCGACCGGTTACGGGTTGTATAATATGTTCCAAAATCACAACAACAGCGTTACATTCCCCAAACCATTCGATTGGGTAATCTTTGATGAAGCGTCACAAATGCTGGCGCCTCAGGCCATGCTGAGTCTGATTTACGGTAAAGGTAATTTTATCTTTCTCGGAGATATCCACCAGTTGCCGCCGGTAATCCGCTCGGCAACATTCAAGGAAGAGCCATGGAGCGAGACTCTGAATGACGAATTGATTGAAACGGAAGCACGCCGTTCGCTGCTTGATGTTCTGCTCCGGCGTTATCCGCATCATAGCAAACAGTTAGATATAACCTATCGGATGAATGCGGAGATCTGCATGTTTCCAAGTCAGACATGGTACGACTCCACGTTACGCCCGGCGCCGGAAAATGCCCGGACCCGGCTCTCGTTGAATGGCCCGTCAATGAATGATCTGATTGATAAGATTATCGATCCGCAAAAACCGGTTGTTCTTGTACTGACGGATCATCAAGGTTGTCATCAGGAGTCAGCGATTGAGGCGGAAATAATGGCTCAATTGGCCTGCCGTTTGCTGATAGACAGAGGTGTGGATAAAGAACAATTGGCGCTTATCTCTCCGCACCGGGCCCAAAACAACGCAATCGCCAGGCGGCTGAGCGAACTTTCAGGCATGAGCGCTGAGGATTTGCCTTTAATTGACACTGTGGAACGGATTCAAGGCGCTGAACGGGATGTGATCCTGTTTGGCTTTACATGCTCCGACCCTGATCACGTTCTCAGCGAATTTCTGAATAATCCAAACCGATTCAACGTAGCAATGACACGAGCCCGCAAGAAATTGATTGTAGCAGGCAGCAAGACCTTCTTTTCAGCTATTGCTCACACAGAAAAACAACTACAGGCCAATGCCTGTTTTAAGGCTTTTTTTGAACACTGCCGCGAAAATGACTGTTGTTTTGAACTCGCGTCAGTTAGATTTCCGGTTTCTGATAACTGATTTACAGATGGACGAATTTTTGTCCTTTAGAACTATCCTGTAATCTGCTACTGTGGCTCCCTTTCCTTCTTCGTGCACCATAAGGGGATTGATATCCATCTCTGCAATTTCAGGATGATTCATTACCATATCTGAGAGACTTGCAACGGATTTTTCAAGCGCTTTTATGTCTGATTTAGGCCTTCCCCTGAATCCTTTAAAAATGTTATATCCCCTTATGCTGCGAATCATCATCTTAATTGCGGCATGCGCACAGTTGTTAGTAGTTAGTCGATTTTTCCGAGCAAAATAATGCCCGTCCATGGAAAATTCCTTTTGGGTTTGGATGAATTTTCTCATATAATCGTATGTTACTGGTTTCATGAGAATGACACTCTTGAAAAGAGGAAAGTAATGCAGGTCCATCCGAGGAGAAATAAGAAAAACCCCTTAACAGGGGTGTTTGCGACCCATTCCCCGTTACGGCCTAATCTGATTGGCATATCCATATGTAAGATACAATCGATACAAGGAAACACGATTCACATCGACAAGATCGATGCGTTTGGCGGGTCCCCGGTTATTGATATAAAATGTTTCATCCCCAGCAGCGCCTTAAAACAAGATACACGGTTACCGGACTGGGTATAATTTACATGGCCGAGTTAGTTCGCTTCAACCCGACTGCAATTGCAGGGAACGAGCGGACAGGTCACAATTGGAATGTTGGAATAATGGAATACTGGGGTAATGGGTTTTGAAAAAATGGGAACATGGGTTATTGATAAAATCGATCTTGATAGGGGAGTTGAAAAATCCATCAATAAACAAATTCCTTTAGAAACCAACATTCCACTATTCCATATATGAGACAAAAGACCATATCTCATAAGTCGATTTATTTACAGTAAGTTGTAGAATTTCTAAGGCAAGATCATGCTTACGGACCTTTCCGGCCAGATTGAAAGAATTACATACACGAACGACGAGACCGGTTTTACCATTGCCAGAGTAAAAGTTCACGGGCATAGGAATCTTGTCATCATAGTCGGACACCTGATATCGCCGGCTCCCGGCGAAATCCTCAACATGCGTGGCGAATGGGTGAATCATCCAAAATTTGGAGAGCAGTTCAAGGTTGTGGAATCCAAGACCACGGTTCCGGCAACCGTTTATGGAATTCGAAAGTATCTGGGCTCCGGACTCATCAAAGGGCTCGGACCTGTCATGGCCGGCCGAATCGTTAAAAAATTTGGAGAACAAACACTGGATGTCATCGAAAATGAAATCCAAAAGCTTTCCCGGGTCAACGGTATCGGCAAAAAACGTATCGCCATGATACAAAAGGCATGGGATGAGCAGAAAGAGATTCGTGATGTCATGCTGTTTCTTCAAGCTCATGAAATCAGCTCCGGCTATGCCACGAAAATATTCAAACAATATGGGAATCGATCCATTGCGGTGGTGACAGACAATCCCTATCGTCTTGCAACGGATATTTTCGGAATAGGATTTGTGATCGCCGACCGTATCGCCTCAAAACTTGGATTTCCTGAAGATTCACAATTGAGGGTTGAAGCAGGCATTCTCTATGTCCTCAATCAGCTCTCAGATGAGGGGCACGTCTTTTACCCATATGAACCCCTTATAAAAAAGAGTCGGGAAATCCTTGGCGTTGGAAGAGATGTGGTTGTCGAGGCACTGGGTAATATTGCCGTTGAACGGAAGATAATTGTTGAAGATATAAACAAAAGAATCGAAGAGTTTAAAGAAAACAACAAAGCCGTATACCTGGCCAAGTTTCATTTATGCGAAACCAGCATCTCCGAACGGTTGAAGATACTCCTAACCGCTCCTAAATCTGTTCGCCATGTCGCATCAGAAAGGGCTATGGATTGGGTCCAAAGACAACTGAATATTACCCTGGCGGAAAAACAGATCAGGGCTATAAACTTCGCTCTAACAAACAAGATCATGATCATTACCGGCGGACCGGGCACCGGTAAAACGACAATTATCAATGCGGTGTTAAAAATTTTTTCCAGGCTTAACGTAAGAACACTGCTGGCTGCGCCCACGGGCAGAGCAGCAAAACGGATGAGTGAAACAACGGGTCACGAGGCCAAAACCATTCACCGCCTGCTGGAGTTCAGTTTTATTAAGGGAGGATTTCAGAAAAATCAAGAGAAACCCCTCAATTGCGACCTTCTCATACTGGATGAGGCTTCCATGATAGACACTATTTTAATGCACCACCTGTTAAAGGCCGTTCCGTCTTTTGCGACGGTTATTCTTGTGGGAGACGTGAATCAGTTGCCGTCAGTGGGAGCGGGAAATGTTCTCAATGATATGATTACATCAGGTGCGGTGCCGGTGGTGGAACTCAACGAGATTTTCCGCCAGGCCAAAGGGAGCCGGATTATTGTCAATGCTCATAAAATCAATAACGGTATTGTCCCGTCATTTGAAAACGATATGCCCAACAACGATTTTTATTTTATCCGGCAGGAAGACCCTCAAAAGGTTCTTGAAATTATTCTTGAGTTGACAAAAACACGTATTCCCCGACGGTTCGGTTTTGATCCGGTGGACGATATTCAAGTTTTAACGCCCATGCACAAGGGAGTGGTGGGGGCTGAAAACCTCAATATGGAACTGCAGAAAACACTCAATCCGGTTCAAGACGGCATCGTAAGGGGAAATCGGAATTTTCGAGTTAAGGATAAGGTAATGCAGATCAGGAATAATTATGACAAGGAGGTTTTCAACGGTGACATCGGAAGAATTACCGGTATCCGACCCGAGGAATACGAGGTGATCGTCACTTTTGACGGCAGGGATGTTACCTACAATTTTTCCGACCTTGATGAAATCGTCCTGGCCTATGCTGTTTCGGTGCACAAATCACAGGGCTCGGAATATCCGGCAGTGGTGATTCCCATTCTTACCCAGCATTATATCCTGCTGCAGCGCAATTTGATTTACACAGCCATAACCAGAGGCCGGGATCTGGTGGTAATGGTCGGTACCCGGAACGCCCTGGCCATAGGAATAAATAACGACAAAAATGATCTTGTTTGTTAGAGCGAAGCTATAGCCCTGATCTGTTTTTCCTTCGCCAGGGTAATATTCAGTTGTCTTTGGACCCAACTATAGCCTTTCTGATGCGACATGGCGAACAGATTTAGGAGCGGTTAGAGTATCTTCAACCGTTCGAGATGCTGGTTTCGCATAAATGAAACTTTGGCCAGGTATACGGCTTTGTTGTTTTAAACTTCTTCGATTCTTTTGTTTATATCTTCAACAATCTTCCGTTCAACGGTAATATTACCCAGTGCTCCTCGACAACCATTCTTCCAACGCCAAGGATTCCCGACTCTTTATAAGGTTCATATAAAAGACGCCCTCATCTGAGGAGCCGATTGAGGATACAGAGAATGCCTGCTTCAACCCTCAATTGTGAATCTTCAGGGAATCCAAGTTTTGATATGATACGGTCGGCGATCACAAATCCTATTCGAAAATATCCGTTGCAAGACGATGGGGATTGTCTGTCACCACCGCAATGGATCGATTCCCATATTGTTTGAATATTTTCGTGGTGAGCATAGCCGGAGCTGATTTCATGAGCTTGAAGAAACAGCATGACATCACGAATCTCTTCGCTCTATCCCATGCCTTTTGTATCATGGCGATACGTTTTTTGCCGATACCGTTGACCCGGGAAAGCTTTTGATTTCATTGATGACATCCAGTGTTTGTTCTCCAAATTTTTAACGATTCGGTCGCCATGACAGGTTCCGAGCCCTTTGATGATGTCCGAGCCCAGATACTTTCGATTCATAAACGAAGCGGAACCGTGGTCTTGGATCTGGTAATAACCTTGAACTGCTCTCCAAATTTGGATGATTCACCCATTCGCCACGCATGTTGAGGATTTCGCCGAGCCGGGCGATATCAGGTGTCCGACTATGGTGATACACAAGATCCCTATGCCCGTGAACTTTTTACTCTGGCAATGGTAAAACCGGTCCGTCGTTCGTGTATGTAATTTTCAATCTGGCCGGAAAGGTCCGTGTTACGATCTTGCCTTGTGAAATTCACAACTTTACCGTAAATAAATCGACTTATGATATGGTCTTTGTCTCATATATGGAATAGTGGAATGTTGGTTTCTAAAGAAATTTGTTATTGATGGATTTTTCAACTCCCCTATCAAGATCGATTTTATCAATAACCCATGTTCCCATTTTTTCAAAACCCATTACCCCAGTATTCCATTATTCCATCATTCCACTGTGACCTGGGTTCGCTCGTTCCCTGCAATTGCAGTCGGGTTGAAGCGAACTAAACTCGGCCATAAATTATACCACCCAGTCCGGTAACCGTATATCTTGTTTTAAGGCGCTGCTGGGATGAAACATTTTATATCAATAACCGGGGATTCGCCAAACGCATCGATCTTGTCGATGAATCAAGCTTCCTTTGTATCGATTGTATCTTACATATGGATATGCCAATCAGATTAGGCCGTAACGGGGAATGGGTCGCAACACTCTGTTAAGGGGTTTTTCTCTTTATTTCTCCTCGGATGACCTGCATTACTTTCCTCTTTTCAAGAGTGTCATTCCTTTATGAAACCAGTAACATAATGATTATATGAGAAAATTCATCCAAACCCAAAAGGAATTTTCCATGACGGCATTATTTTGCTCGGAAAAATCGACTAACTACTAACAACTGTGCGCATGCCGCAATTAAGATGATGATTCGCAGCATAAGGATATAACATTTTAAAGGATTCAGGGAAGGCCTAAATCAGACATAAAAGCGCTTTTGAAAATCCGTTGCAAGTTCTCAGGATATAATGAATCATCCTGAAATTGCAGAGATGGATATCAACTCTTATGGTGCACGAAGAAGGAAAAGGAGCCAGTAGCAGATTACAGGATAGTTCTAAAGGACAAAATTTCGTCCATCTGTAAATCAGTTATCAGAAAACCGGAAATCTAACTGACGCTGAAATTCAAAACAACAGTCATTTTCGCGGCAGTGTTCAAAAAGCCTTTAAACAGGCATTGGCCTGTAGTTGTTTTTTCTGTGTCAGCAATAGCTGAAAAAAGAAGGTCTTGCTGCCTCATAATCAATTTCTGCGGTGTCATTGCTACGTTGAATCGGTTTGGATTTATTCAGAAATTCGAGAACACGATCAGGGTCGGAGCATGCGCAAAACAGGATCACATCCTGCTCAGCGCCCTGAATCCGTTCCACCGTGTCAATTAAAGGCAAATCCTCAGCGCTCATGCCTGAAAGTTCGCTCAGCCGCCTGGCGATTGCGTTGTTTTTGGGCCCGGTGCGAGAGATACGCCAATTGTTCTTTATCCACACCTCTGTCTATCAGCAAACGGCAGGCCAATTGAGCCATTATTTCCGCCTCAATCGCTGACTCCTGATGGACAACCTGATGATCCGTCAGTACAAGAACAACCGTTTTAGATCGATAATCTTTATCAATCAGATCATTCATTGACGGGCCATCTAACGAGAGCCGGTCCGGGCATTTTCCGCCGGCGTAACGTGGAGTCGTACCAAGGTTCGACTTGGAAACATGCAGATCTCCGCATTCATCCGGATAGGTTATATCTTAACTGTTTGCCATGATGCGGATAACGCCGGAGAACATCACAGCGAACGGCGCGGCTTCCGTTTCTGCGACCAATTGTCATTCAGATTCTGCCCATGGTTTTCTGAATGTTGCCGAGCGGATTACCGGCGGCAACTGGAACGGGATATCTCCGAGAAAGATAAAATTACTCACTGCGGGGAATCAGACTCAGCATGGCCTGAGGCGCCAGCATTTGTGACGCTTCATCAAAGACACCCAATCGAATGGTTTGGGAATGTAACGCCGTTGTTGTGATTTTGGAACATATTATACAACCCGTAACCGGCTATCGATCCAACAATAAGATAAGGAGAGAGTAAGCCGGGCCGGCGTCTGTCAACGGTTCTACCCGCATGTTTTTATTTTCTTCTTCGAACCCGGGCCTTCCCATCTTCCCAGTTTAACGCAATGTGCCGAAAATTCTGCAAATTATGAGTATTCACCAGATTAACCACCTTTGCTCAGCAATTCGGTCAATTGCTCGATGTGTAGAACCGCTTACAGCAATACGAAGTTTGCGTTGCCGGTTGTTTGTGCGTGGCGAATCAAGGCGATCAGAATCCAGCCAAGAAGATTTGTCTTGCCGGTTCCCGGCGGCCCTGAATCAGGCTCCAATGCGTATTGAAAAGGCAATTGCAATGCATGTTGCTGCGACTGATTTAACCGGGCCACAGCTCCTCGGATCGAAGCCACCCAAGATGTACCCACTCCCGCCAGTCAGACGGTTGTTCAAAATCCCATTTTCCGCAAACAGATCCGTCAAAGGATGACTGACCCTGGTAGAATAAACGGTTTGCACCACCTGAGCAGTTGGGCGTGTTCCAGTCATCCTCCATCTTCTTCCAGGAATAGAAATGCCTTTATGCAATCTCATTACCGTGCATGACGCGAATGCAGGGCCACCGCCGATCTGGGGCGAATACTGAGCCATGATTACAGGCATGCCGCTTTGCAGGTCATGGACGGCAGGAACCAGTTTCAGAAAGTCTCCTCGGCGGAATTTGAAACTCGGCCTCATCGGCAAATGGTAAACATATAAAGAAATCGTCCCCTTCGTCATCAAGAACCGTGCCGGTAAACTCTAAGGGGTCCCAATGCCCTGAAACGTTCCACCCGCTCTTCGAGTGAAAGCCCTGCAAGGCTTTATGTCTGTTTCCTGACAGCCTTTTCTGCTTCCGATAAAGTCTTGATATGCTTCAGCCCCGGTCGATCCGCCCCTGAATATCCGCCACTCTTTTGGTTCCACTCGCTTTCCAGGTGTGATGAAATCCATTTTTGAGCTTCTGTTTGAGTTTCTAGAATCTGTTCCAAGATATGCCCCGGATTATCTCTTTACTGTTCTGCCGTTCATTTCCGCACTGTGTCTGTCCCCGAAAAAGAGTGTCAGGAACAGGAATTCCGATTCATTCAAGCCAGTCCTAATATTCGGTTCAGGGCAAAAAGAGTCATGTTACCGGGAAGCGGTAGCAAAAATGCTTCTGAAGCGCCTGCCGCAAGTCTTCGTCCAATGAGGATTAAGGCCGACGAAGAAGTCCGCATACGCATATCTTCCATAAGCGCTGCCCAACTTTATCCCCGCCTGACTGCCGTTCCGAAAAGGAAATGTGCGGCCCCTCCATTAAGTTCATAAGTGGATTGCCAGTGAGTTCCTGAAAACAATTTGAAAAAATCCTGCCAGATCTGACGCCGGTCCGTGTCGGCGCTTTGCCATCCTGAATTTATCGCCACCTGCGAGGTAAATGTTGTCCAGGTTAATGTTTCAGGTCTTCACCTCTTCTGCATACATAGACTATTCTCCACAGGGCTGCATCGAAATCGGTCATGAATTAGACGGTGAAAAGGCTGTTGAGATGTTGGCGGAAACAAGCAGGTCTTCTTTTTTATTATGGCAATTTTGTTGTTAGGAGTTAACGCATTAAGAGCGCCCTGAAGACGCCTTCTTTGCAAAGGCAAATGGTGGTCTATTGCCGGAAGAAGCGTTTGCACCGCAGGCAGATGATAGACTTGGGAAGATACAGGTGGCTGACACGAAGATGCAAACCAGGCAGAAGTTTCCTCAAGACTCTTCATGCCGAGAGCGTATTTCTGCGGCACCAAACGTCAGATGAGGGATAAACTGAACCTCCTCTTGGTCATGGCCTGCTGGTAACAAACTCGAAATACGGGCAGTTTGTGCAGTGTTTCTGCAATTGCCAGAATGTACTGGATGTAAGAACCGGAGAGGCACGCATTAAGATTTCTAAAATTGCTTAAACGTGGGTCATATAAGGCCGCAGGTCAAAGCTATGGCGCTGTGGGAGCGTCATTAAGAGGCGAATGAGCAGAAAACCGGTGTCCGCCACTTTTACCGCTGGCAAACGATTGATTCCAGAGGGCGCAAGAGACTGAAACCATTCCATGTCGCTATGGATCAATGTTTCAGCAGAAAGGCATAAAACGCCATTACCTTGCCACTTCTTGCAGTAGCGGGGAACAGAACTGCTTTTAATGTCCTCGACCTGAAAGCTTTTTTCTTTTTCCTGCAGACACCTGGATCAGATCAGAATACCAACCCCGTCTATGGAGATTTTTTATTGCCAGTTCGTTAAAAACGCAGAGATGGAGACAAAACAGCATCAATTATCAAAACGCCCTGCGCAAGATAGAGATTACCGGCAGGAGAGTTTTTGTTGCGCCAGCCGTTGCAATTGCGCACAGGTCTCATCAAACCTGTCTTTGAGCGACAGCGTCTTCCGGTTTCGGTTTTTCTGAAATGATGGTGGCGATTTCATTCTGCTTGCGCAAATCAGTCAGCATTTCTTCAAATTCAGTCCTCTTCCATGCAGGGTTGTCGTCTTCATCATCCATCTGAGTACGCCTGAACGGTGATGTTTCAGGCAGGAGAAAGTGAAAGTTCAGCCATCGGCTGCATTATTGATGACGAAGTATTCACCAATTATGGTTCCTGTCAAAGGCCGGACCCGGTAACGCGCATCTTCGCATAAGGAAAAGGATATCGGTTGTCCCGCGATTTTTCCCATGTCAGCAAAGACTCGCGAAAGCAGGGCGTATCAAGAAAGGCAATAGCTTTTTTCTCCTGATGCCGAGCATGGAACTGGTTCCGGAAATCAAGATTTCTTTGGGATCGCCTTTGCACAATTTCAGATGATCCGTCAAATATTGTTTAAAACAATCAGGCGCTATCATAGATAAATCGTCTGCCTGCGCAGCATTCGGCTGTGGCGCAAAACGCATTGAGGGAAACATGGCCCGCATCTTGAAGTGACGATTAACCAGACGGTGAAGTCTTTGGCCTCTAAAGAAGAGAAAGCTTTCAAATTGAATCCACCGGGAGCATTCCAGACCAATCTTCATCGGATACCACACGAAGATCCTCCATGTGGTTTGCAAATTTATCTGATACTCCACCAAGAATCAAGTTGCCGATTACGCCGAGGAATGTCCGGTATTGGTACATGCCGTTGAGAGGATTGCCTCAATGCCGTTATCCAACAGCCTTTTTCTTTATTTAACCCATTGCGATTAAAGTTTGCGTGTACGGGAAAAAGTCCTGGCGCTGCCTCGTTTTCACCGCCGGTTTTTCCGATTTCAGCATCCCGTACGGCTTGCGCCACTTCATAGGAAACGTGACACCCCATGCCAAGCCAGTAAAGCTCTTTTCATTTAACATCTCGGAAATTCTATAATTGTTTGATACTAAATATTTTTTAATAGCTCTTGGTTTATGCCATCGGAATGGAATAATGGAATGCTGGAATGCTGGAATATTGGGGGTACGGGGGAAATAAACCATTTTAATTGTAAAAAATTCCTTCAAACCCATCATTCCATTACGCCATTATTCCATTATTCCAATTGGGGTGAAGCCCCTAAGTTCCCAGCAATGATCCCGGTACTGCCAGCCACCGGTATAAAGACCGTTCACCTCGACTTCTAAATGCTTTTTCAGAAGAGATTGATCATATCATTGAGAATTGAATTCATCTGTTCCTGCCCCGCAAGAAAAGAGATCTTGAAGCGCAGCGCGAGGGAGAGCTGCTTTTTCGTACAGACACGAAATCACCCGCTGGCTCAACACGCTTGGTAACATTTAGAAAGGGGATCTCCACCTGCCCTGACCGGCGAGACGCAGCAGGGCCAGAAAACGAAGCATTTGTTTTTCCAGCCTGTTCACCACGGCAGATACCCCAGAAATGAATCGTATCCCGACGGCGGCGGTTAGCCCGGCCAATAGCTGGAGAAAAGCGGCAACAGAATCCGGCGCGGCTCAAAGAGAATCACCGCATCAATGACATTACCACATCAACGCCAGCTCCAGGGTACTGGTTGCGATACAAACCGATCGGGCCCGTTGCCGAAATCTTTTCGATGATTTGTCGTTCTCTGGGCATTGAGTTGAGAATGCAGTTCGGCTGCTCCATGAATCGTTCTTGCTGGTTTAACAATCCGAAATTTATCGTTAACCGGCCCCTGCTGTTGGCAAAGATCAGAATTTTCCGATAGTTCCATTCCGTACATGAATAGTGGTAGCCGTCACCAGCTCGTGTTCACATCGTTTTAAGGTGAATCAGGCGTACAATTGACGGCTGACATTCTCAATTAGAAGGACGGTATCTGACTGAAACCAAGGAAACGGATAACAACATCGGATCGGCAATAGCCATTGGTGGGCAATTCTGCAGTTGTTTGTCGATCCAACTGGCGTTCTGTAACCGTTGCAACATTACAGACCGTAGTTGACGTCCACGGTACTGATGGATAAACGGGATGGACTTCGTCGATTATTACCGTGTGACCCGCAAGAGAAAACCCCGCAAATCAGAATTGAGCTGCCCAGCATCACGTCCAGATTCCGGTGTTGTGAGCATGATAAAATAGACAACCGCCACCGCACAAAGTTTGATGTCGCCGGTACGAATAGCAAACCGGAGTCCGGAGACGTTCGATTAGAACTGATTCAAACCGGCGGCGGATATCAAAAGCCGGGCGCGGGTCGGTAATGATGTAGATGGTTGATTCGGTCAATCCGGAGCGGATTATCCGTTCTGGGCAAGGAGCCAGGGCAGCCTCGGTCTTGCCGCCGGAGCCGGTGGCTGATCGGATAATGAGATCCCCGCTTCCAGAACAATTTCGGGTCTGAGCCCTAAGGCAATTTTACCATTTTTTGAAGCTTCACCGGATCATACCTGAAAATATCACCACCGGTATACCAATATCCAAAAATCGAAAAAACAGTACCACAGTTTCTCACACAAGAAGAATATAAGCTTTTAATTCGCCACTTAAGTGAACGGGCAGATTCATCTATGGGACTGAGAAATCTTACCATAATCATGTTGCATATAACCACAAGTCAAGGTTTTGTTGAGAAATTAAATAACTGATATTAAATTATAAATTGTTTTAATTCACTATTCAAGACGCGACACCATGCACTTGTTTTAATCAATAATCAAGGTTTGATAATTCTTCAATGGCCTGTTGTTTTTCAGGTGAAAGCAGCTTGTTGATATCCAATTTGCCTTTTTCCACAGCTCAGATGTCCTTCAATGGTAGATCGGTACCAGGCCCTTTCTTTGCAGCAATCAGGGCAATAGTCAACTTTATTTAACATATCGAAACTTCTGTTTCGTGTCGGAATTTGAGCTCTTTTTCCGCTGCACTTCTTTGAAGTTTTGACCTCTCCGGCAGTAGGGATCTTGTTTTATTCGTGTTTTTTGGTGACAGGCCAAACGGTTCCAGAAGTTTTCGCCGTATTTCAATGGTTTTCTGCCGCATCGATATTTTTTAGATCAGCAATATTGTCAGGAAGGCATACCACAATCTGGATCAATATCCGTTGATGTAAACCGAAAATGGGCAACGCTTCCTCCCGCCCAGGGATCGCCAGTCCTTGAGGGCCCGGAACAGCTCTGGATGGGCAACGTCCGATTCGATGTAGGCCGGAGGCCGTGGAGCTTTTTCTTTCAGGGTGTCAATTTCAGCGACTGAAACAGCGCAGTAAACTTGAAGGTGAAAATCCCTTTCGCTGTTATCCGTGTCTGTGCTACCTGACGGCAATTTTTGAGGATTACCTGTGGCCATTGCCATGGCGGAGTTCGGTATTATCTGTTTCAACGTGCAATTTTGGCACTTAATCCTCAAAATTTCCGGTAAACTTTTTCTGAACTATACTGACGCTTTAAGGATCCGTTCCAAAAATAACAGCATCTGACTCGCCGCTATCAGTAAAATTGTGCGCAATTGCTGCTTAAAATTTTCACTGACAAAAATATCTGCAGCTTTTTTCCAGTTGGCGGATATCTTCAATGCCTTGAAACCTGAACTACTCCGGTGTTAACGGCTAAAAGCCGAACAAGTTGGAGATTGTTGCGCAATAGTGAAAATCAAAACAATCAAGCAACAACGTTGCTGCTGATAGTTTATTTGGCAGCCAGAAGTCGGCTTTCGACGGCGGGTTCTGGTGAGCGTTTTTCATCAAAGCACACATATTTAACTGTTTTACTCCGCGAGATGAGATGGGAGAGTTTCAGCACCATGCCCTCTATAGTTTTATTAACGGTTTGGCGCCACGTAAACCCGACCGCGGGCAAAAGCTGCTCTGGCATCGATAATAGCCTTTTCAGTCATTAATTTAAAGTTTTTATAACCGACTACTTCTGCTAACCAACAAACCCCGCAGTTAGCGCAGTTTGCCTTTTATTAATGGGTGTTTAATGATGGAGCATGATCAACGGTCCGCCTTTGCTGAAAAGCTATGGCGCGACAAGGAGGTGGCATCATGCTCCATCGGTATTGCAGCCAGTTTCTTGCATACTGTGAGTTGGTCGATTTCTCGGCGCGTTCCATTCAGGCTTTAACCATCAGGCTTAACGAATTAGCAAACTTTCTAAAAATACAAAGAATTCGGTCTGTTAAAAAAGTTCGCTATCGGCATCTCATCGATTTTACAGCCGACTACAATGCCCCCTCAATTCATGTCACAAAATCCCGGGTCTGGACCCTAAGGCAATTTTACCATTTTTTGACGCTTCACCGGATCATACCTGAAAATATCGCCACCGGTCTGCCGTATCCAAAAATCGAAAAAACAGTCCCTGAGTTTCTTACACCTTAAGAAGACAACTGTTTAATTTGCCATTTCAGTAACTATGCAGATTCCTCTATGGGACTGAGAAATCTTATCATATTCATGCTGCATATAACCACAAATCAAGGTCTTGTTGGGAGAATAACTTTTTAATATTATACTAAATATTGTTTTAATTCGCTATTAACGCTTTGACACCATTCCATTTTCCAAAATATTTTGAAAGCCTCAAAGCTGTGCTTGGCGTCATTCCGCGACGGCCATATTCTTGAAATTTGATTTAAATAAAGACTGCTGGAGATACTTTGAAACGTTTGCTCAATAGTTTTATTTGACGAACATTTAGCTGACGTTTCCCAGATAGAATTTCCGATACTACCCCCTGGCTCCCGATTTCAGACAGATCCGATTGTTTCAGCCCATGTTCTTCCATCAAATTATTCAGAGTATCCATCGGATTACCCTCTAATTCGGGGATATATTGGGATTCATATGTTTCAATTAGGCTCCCAATCGTCTCCATCAGCGAAGATAACGGATGGTTCTCATTATTGCCCACTTCATCAATAAGGTTATCAAGGAGATTGACCAATTTATTGTAGTCTTTTTCATTGTGCGGCACAGAAAATATGGGCTGGATGTCTGGCCAAACTTTGGCAATTTCTTTAAGTTGGATATTCATTATTTCCTCCAAGATCTTCGATCATATTCTTTATGGGTAAAAACATGCCGAATATAAACCCGATGAGTATTGTAGTGTATGGCTGCAATCAAACGAGCCTTATTGCCACCCATATTAAAAACCGTTAAATTGCCGACTTTATCAGCACTCGGAAAAGTCTGTCGGAGTTCGGCAATTGAATTGAAATCAGTACGTTTGACGATCCGATACCAGGATTCAAGCGCGGCAGAACAATCAGGATGCTTTTTTGCAAATTCAAGTAAGCGCTTTCGGGAGATTATGTGCATGAAAGGAATCTATCTCATATCGAGATATTTGTCAATAAAAAATATAACCAACAAACCCCGCAGTTAGCGCAGTTTGCCTTTTATTAATGGGTGTTTCATGATGGAGAATGATTACAAAAGTGACTTCCGGTACGCCCCTAAAATTATAAGATTCTATTCATCCATCAGTGAATATCCATTTTCTGATGCTATTCGCTCTCCACGCCGAGCACTCATACTGACCGCCGGCTGCGAGATATTAAGCTTTGGAGCCAGATCCGCCATCGTAACCCCCAGCTCCCTGACCGCCCAGTAACACAAAAGGCTTCTTGCTTTGACTTTTACCGGTTGCTTTCCGGGCTGAAATATTTCTTCCGGTTTAATGGAAAAAATCTCAGCCACCCGATCAGCGAGTTTATCTATATCATAGCCTTGCGACTTTAGCTGGTATTTGCGTTCAAGAAACTCATCGGCAGCCTTTAAAACCCTCTCAACGAAATCAGAATCGCCAAGCACACGTTCATCACTTTTAAAGTGGATGTTTGCCCGCCGTAGAGACTTGATCACAGACCAGCCGCCGCTGCTTCGGATGAGTCCTCCTCCGGTGAGTTCGGGACGCTTGCCCTCTTGGATGCCTTTCTGAACAAATATTTTGTAACGTCGCCGCGCAGTTGATCTCTTTTTATCGAACAGTTTCAGAACATACGCATCATCTTGCCACTCTTTTTTCTTTTTCCCCATGATAACAGCGTGCCCGCAAAAAGGGTATTTGTCCAGTGCTTTTATGTCTGTAACCAGCCTTGCCCGAATCGGATTAAGGTGAATATACCGGACAAGTTCCAATAGATAGGTATCCTCTTGACAAAGAATAGATTTGTAACGGTTCTGAAAAAGCTGGCCGCTTCGACGATGCCGACGGTTAAAATTCATGGCATGTCCGGTTAGAAGCCTGCGCATAACAGTGGAAAGCGGACAAGCACCTGTGCGCAATAAAAGGTGAAAGTGGTTGGGAATCAGAGCCCATGCAAAACATTTTGTATGGGTTTCTGAAAGCACCTTCCCCAGCCGATCCAGAAAATTAATCCTGTCGACGTCATCATTAAATATTTTTCTTCGCTCAATGCCTCTTACGATAATATGATGAAGGGCACCGGGAGCATCAATACGGGCGTTACGTGGCATAACAAAACCCTATCATATATCAGATAAAATAGAAACTTATATTTTTAGGGGCGTCCCGGAAATCTGATTCAGGTATAACCTTTTGTTATTTTAATATATAACGTCCATTAGTTCATAAATTAGTCGCCAATTTCATCCTTAAGTTTTTTTGTATTTATATATTAATGGACGTCGGAGCAGCCGACAAGGCTGCAATCCAGCTGGTGAAAGTCCAGCCGTATCAGTTGCTCGTGTCGGATACGTAGTGATGCCACATCCCGGGGCAGGTAACCAACCGGGCTATGCGTGGTGTAACGGCCCGGCCGCCCTAAAGATTAGCTTTAGCGGTGGGTGCAACCTGGGGGGTCTATCGAGCGTGGGAGCCTGAACATAAAGGAATGACTGCAGCCTCGAGAAAAATAACCCTGTTGAAGTTGCATTATAGGGACAGTTCTGGCGTGCCGAACCTCTGACGTCTAAGGTGAGGCCGTTGTCCTTCAGGAAGAAGCGAGCAAATGCACTGAAGGGACGCTGCGGGGCAGGGGTCCAAGCACCTACGCAAGGATTGCAGAGATAATGTCGGGAAAGGCTATCTTCCAGCAGGGACTCGCAACAACCTGCAAAGACTTGCTTTTCAAGAGTGAAATCGAGGTGGCAAGAGGAATTTGGCCTGGCGCATGAGCCTGTAAGAGCTATGAAGGGGTGGTAATGCTCCCTGACGTGGTGTTAAACACCGCGCCACAAGAGGTAACACCTTGAGCGGGCAAAGGGGCTCTCGGTAAATGGCGGGCAGTCATAGGAAACACTGACCGGACACTGTGCCGGGTAAACAGTGGAGACATAAAAAGACGGTCGAGCCAGAGATCAAACCATCTAATCAAGGGGTGTATGTGTGCGAGAGCTTAAGCTCCGGGTTAAATGGGAAGGGTTCTGGGGAAATGCCATTGCTGCCAACCGGACTCGGGAAATCCGACTGTCCGGGGGATGAGAGGGGGGCTTGCGGAAACGTTAGTCATGGTTGAATTAGGAACCCACTGCACAAACCGAAAGGGTGCATAATGGAAACTCTCCACCTAAAGCTGAGCGCGCCGTATTTCTACCCGACCCCACTGTCCTTTAAATTCTATGCGTAATGGTCTGTCCATATTGAACTATTAGCAACATCCATGAGAAGTGTCAATTCATTTTAATCAATAATCAAGGTTTGACCCCATTCACAGCCGACTTCAATGCTCCCTCAATTCATGTTACAAAATCCCGGGTCTGGACTCTAAGGCAATTTTACCATTTTTTGACGCTTAACCGGATCATACCTGAAAATATCGCTACCGGTATACCCTATCCAAAAATCGAAAAAACAGTTCCTCAATTGCTCACACCTGACCAATACAACCCCTTAGTTTGCAATTTCAATGAACAGCCAGATTCATCTTTAAAACTGAGAAATCTTATCATCATCATGTTACATATAACCACAAAGATAGGTTTTTATGAAAAGATAACAATTTGATATTATATTAATAAATATTTTAATTCACAATTCAGGCTTTGACACCATTCACGCATTCGGCGCATTGGCGACCACCTCCATGCCCATCATCGCCGTCTGTTTGCCTGAATTCGCGGATGAGGGCCACAAATAATCAGGGAAGATGGAGTCCATAGTAAATACTATTAAACCGGCAATGCCGAATAATTCAAGATAATTAAATGAGGATATCCGCTTCCTTTAGGCCGTGGAATGGTAATTTTTCAAAAAGAGCTTCAGGTTGGACATGAAATCTTTTAAAAGTTGGTCGGCCCGCTCGTTTCCAGTTTCAATGTTGGGGTCGTTCAGGTCCTTTTTAGCCCATGGCGCCTGGGGATCCCGGTCAAAACCACTCCCGAGAATAAACATCAGGGATATATACAGGAGCATACCGCTTTCCGAAAAAACTTCGTACTGGTTCGCCGAATCCATCCCTATTTCTATTAACTCCCGAATGCTTTTATCACCCACGGCTTCATACTTGTTCGGATTGATCCATTTAAGTAAATTGCGGGCGTCTGCTTCGAAAGGGCCTTGAGAAGGCGCGGACACTGCTTTTGAAAACTCCCTGTCGAGTTTCAAAAAAGTTCTGTTGATTTGACGATTGTTGACACCGGCAATGACATCGAAATATTCCAGCGTCTTATCCATAAGAATATCCGCCCGGTCGGATGGATCCGTTATATCCTCATCCTTGAGAATCCTCGTCGTCCATCCGAGTTGCGGATCATCGTCGAAGTTGCTTCCTAAAATTAGCATCACATTTAAGTAAAGACAGACATTCCGTTCTGTGACGAAATCGTGACGTCGAGCGCGTTTTACGGCATATTCAGCAACCACGTGAGCGCCTTTTCCTGTAAACACCCTGAAATGATTCGGGAAAAACTCCTTTATATGCGCAACCATGCTTTTTACGAAATTATTAACTGCAGCGACTTTTAGCGCTTCGGCCTGTTCGGCGCGAATGACCAGCATTTTTCCTCCTCTTTTTTACTCGACTCAGTTTTCAAATAGTTACATATCTCCGAATCATGTTTTCTTTTCAACGGCCGTTCATCGCAAGATACATTTCGGACGCCGACGCATCAAGGCGACCATTTTAGAATTCAATACTTTTTCGGTTAGCATGCCACCATTTAAGGAATTCATCGTATTTTTGCTTATTGTATTTTTCATGGTTCAATCTCGTACTTTCGGAATCGCCTGCAACAGGAATTTTCAACTGGTATGGGGGGTATATTTTTCCAATCCAGTCCATGGCCCATTCCCTGCGCCCGTATTCTTTTCCCTGATCCATGCTGATGGACGCCAAATAATCCACCGACGCCTTTGTAAAATCTATCCGGATCTGGACATGGTCCGACTCGGTTTTGTTTTCGGATGCAAAACAATCGAATTTCCCGGGGCGGAGATATACTCGCTCGTGGATATCCGAACTAAAACTGTATGAGGCGCCCGGAGCGATTTCAATATCCTTGATTTTCGGCATCTCGTCGACAAATTGGCCGGAAGCCATATCGATCACGGTGGTCTTCAACATTCCCATGGTGTAATTGAGATCTTCTTTATTTTGACTGTCCACTACATGCATGACGACGTCCAGGGATTCGGACGGATCCGGTCTGACAAGTTTTTTATCAGACGCATTTTCATAGATAATTATCACCGGGACAGTTTCCCCGAGTACAAAATTGGTTTTGGTAAAATTGATATGCATAGGCGAATCTCCGTATATTCCGGCTAAACAAAGCGCTGTTAGAAAGAATAAAAAAGGCTTGATCATGACATTTCATTTCAGGGGTTTATACCCCTTAAAATTTTCTTTTCCCTGGCTGAGAAGGTCGTTCCTCCCATGGCTGACGAATAATACATAATACCGGTATTGGAGGCCGAGTGATCGAGACTGGGCCCGAAAACCTCGCGTTTGAACGTATGTTTCGTGGCATGCCCCGCCTCATGACGGATTGTCTGGGTCGTAGCGGGCGCCGGACGACCTTTTGGAATAGTGACGATGCCGTTGCCGTGTGAAAGTCCGACCCATCCGGCCCACAGGCCGTCGGGGTCCAAATTGGTATAATGATGGCCTCCGCCACTTTTGGCAAAAGCCCCGACCCGCAGCCATGCCGGAACCGATGCCTCTCCGAGTTTCCATTCGTTAGTTTGATGATTCCCGCCGCCATCGGAGTATTTGGGGTGATAATATCGGATTCCCACCAAGGCATTCCCAGGAATACTGGCATCGGTTACCCATTTATCTCGGGCCGTCACAAATGCACTGTCAATTCGATCAGCCCATTTCTGAGCTTTGGCGATTATCTTGTTCCGTGCTGTGTTGCGCTTGCTCACGAGAACGTCGTTGGCTCCGGCGTATTTTGCATCGGTCATTTCTTGCGCCGTGGGTGTCTCGTCGGCTTTTTTGGCCTGTATTGTCGCCCATGACTCCTGAGGGGTCGCATTATCTTTCCACAAGCCGATATATTTTACACTTTTGGACGCGTCCAGTGGATTGCGCATTCCGGCCGAATATTTGACAAAAGCGGGATTGAACACCGGGGAGATCTTGACGGTGGTGGCATTGGTGGATACATGTGTCTCGCCATCCATTTCGTAAATTTTATCAAATGTGACGGACCGCCAAACCGTCAATGTGTCGCTCTCGTCGTGGACAAGCTCAACGGCGCCTCCCGGTTTATGGACTGCGGTTCTGATTTTGAAGTCGTCTCCGCCTACACCCGAGGGGATAAAATAAATTTTGGACTCGGCTGTTTTGGTTTCACCGATAACCTTAAGCGCCGCTTTTCCATTGGTTTTGTAACCGTCCGTGGTTGAGGCGGCAAACCCCGGGTGCTGCTCCCAATGAAGGGCGTCGGCGTCGTTTTTCTTCCCTAAATAATCAGAAGCGGTATATTTATATGAATCGGTTTTGGCCGTATTGTCCGAGGCAGGGTCGCTGAAAGTAAAGGCCACTTTCGGCGGAAGAGTGTCAAGGGCGTCCGCCGCGCTGGAGTCCTTATAAGTTACGACAGCCTTCACGACAACCTTTTTACTCGGATCATCCATAATGGCTTTATTGTCTGCGGCGTCAACCGTCACCTTAATTTTTATGATCTCTATTTTTCCGGTCAGAGGGCAATCCTTTTTTATACCGTCTACCTTGCAGTCGGATTTTTTCTTGCCCTCCTCGCTGGCTTTTTTACATTCGCACATTAAATCTCCAATTTAAGAGTTGGGTATAAATAGGTGTTTGTATTTCAAGTAAAATTTATGTCGGACATTAAAATGGGTGTCAACACTAATAGGCTCAATAGCTTTTCAAGGGTTCGTCGGGAAAGTGTTCCAATCCCTCTAAATCAAAAATATTATTCCCCGTCATATTTTTCTTCTGCGTTAATATAGATGAGAATCATTCAAAATTTTCCTGATTATGTTATAACCTCTCCCATCCCTATTTAAGGCATTACATCAATGCGGGGATAAGTAATCGCTTTTGGAACAAACAGCAGGAAGGGAAAAAGCAGGTACTAAAACCGCCTTTCGAGACTCATAATCCACCGGCAACCATGAAATGTATACCGAATAACCACATCCCGAGATCATGCAACCGATCCCGCCAACAATGTTACTTTGATTCCAGTTAACTTCGTATGATCTAACACTACGAATCAGTATCGGTTGTGTAAACAAATTTTCCTTTTACCAGCTTCAACCCGTTGAACACCATTCTTTTTTGCGAATATTTCGAAGCCACATACCGCTGTCCTTCATATCTTCACGATCTTTCCATATCCCAATAAATGGCTCATTAACGAGATTTGTTCGTCTGGATCATTTTTCTTCCTGAGATCGCCTGTAACGTGTTTTCAGAAAAGCGATGAAGTCAACAACCTGTCGTTGAGCCTCCGGCTGCAACTTTTAAATTTCGATGTCCCCAAATGTTTTTCAAAAATATTATTAAGTTTCAAAGATTTTATCAAGATGTATTTTATACATACCAGCCCGAGGGGTGAAAATTTTCATGAAATATTCTTGATAACAGAGGCGGAGAAATCAGAAAAGTAATTTACCCGACGTTTGGAAAGACGCTTGCTTACGATATGCGTATCGAATTTTTTCAGGATAGCGCTTGAATTCATGATTCAACTATTGTAAAATAAATCATTTTTTTTTCGGAGGTGATATGAAATGAACATATCTGTAGATGACTTGGGAACAGCCAGGGGTCTTCATTCTTCACAGTTTTTTGGCACAATGTGAAGAATGAAGACCTGATTCCGTTGTTTTATTTTTGACGCTTCACCGGATAATACCTGAAAATATCGCCACCGGTATACCCTATCCAAAAATCGAAAAAACGGTACCAGAGTTTCTCGCACATACTTCCGGGACATCCTATATTATAAATTTCTATTCATCCATCAATGAATATCCATTTTCTGATGCTATTCGTTCTCCACGCCGAGCACTTATGCTGACCGCAGGCTGCGAGATATTGAGCTTTGGAACCAGATCCGCCATCG
>RPGQ01000006.1:24207-90996 GCA_004193595.1 Desulfobacteraceae bacterium Eth-SRB2 | reverse complement strand
TGATAAACCCACTTATCATTAAATAACAAAAAAAGGGGCCGCGCTGTTTTGCTAAACCCCTTGATTATACTGGTGCCCGGGACGAGAATTGAACTCGTACAGAGACTAAGCTCCGAGGGATTTTAAGTCCCTTGCGTCTACCAGTTCCGCCACCCAGGCAAATTTTATTTTAATTATTTAAATAGTTATAATGCTTTGTTAAGGCTGTTGTTTAACTTTAAAGAAAAGATTTTATTGTGGATTCGAATTCAAATCCTTCATACCATTCAAAATCCAATAAACTAAATCGGGCATGATTTCAAGAGAAATGATTTAAATGCTCGTTATTTTTCTTCCAAATCATCTACAAGCTTCTGATAATCCGGATTATCCGGATCTATGCTAAGCGCCTTTTTAAAGTCAGATAGAGCCCGCTTTGATTTTCCCTTGCTTTGCCAAGCTTCTCCACGTCCTATCAAACTGTCCGTATCGAACGGATCTTTTTCCACTGCTTTAGTGAAATCAGCGATCGCCTGGTTATAATCGCCTTTGTTTGCCCAGGCAAGCGCTCTGTAATACAAAGCATCCGAATGGTTTGGATTCTTCTCTATAACTTTTTTAAAAATCTTGATTGCCTCGTCGTATGCATCAGTATTAAACTTGTTAATGCCCTGGTCAAACAACTCTTCGACGTCATTATCCATTTTTATACTCCAAATTCTTTCAGTGACGGCACAAGCCTTTCATGTCTCAGGGGTTCTTTTCATAATTTTTGCCCTGTTGACCATGCATTTTGATTAGAAAAAGTCTGTGCTTAGGCTGAAAACAGAGTCGGGATTAAGTCGGTAATGGGTCTTTTTACCGGGACTTCCCCGGCGGCTCCGGTTAAATCACACGAACCGGATTAGGGTCACAAAAAAAGCCCTTGGAGTTTGCAAATCTCCAAGAGCGTTAAAAAAAAAAGAAGTTAGTGCCCATCCATAAATCCATTTTGGGCACAAATTAAGTTTCCAATGTAGAAATGAGCAATTTCTCGCAAGGTCAAGGAAATCGAGGAATTACGCGGAGGCGTACAAGTGGTACGCCGCACAAGTGATTCCGCAGATTGACGCAGAGATTGCGGAAAAGGGCCATTTCTGGATGGAAAATAGTTAGTGCCCCCGGGGGATCCCTTCCCGGGGGGCTTTAAGAAAGTTCCAAGGGGGGGCAAGATACCGCTGGAACTTTTCTATACATATCGACAAATATCCTGACATACTTAAATAAAAAATGCTTTTTTTCAGATGTTACTCATTTGTGCCCATCCACAAATCTATATTGGGCACAAATTAAGTTTCCAATGCAGAAATGAGCAATTTCTCGCAAGATCAATAAAATCAATAAATTACACGTTAAAAAGCCTTCAACCAGGCCATGGCAAGTAGGCCGAATGTTAGTAAAAGCGAACCGGCCTGATATCCTTTTGCTTTTGGACCCTTCACAAATAGACTGTACAGAGACCCCAATACAATTCCTGCTAAAAAACCAAATAGATGAGCCATCACGTCAGAGTGCGCTCCAGAGCCAAGAATCCCCAGAAGTGCCAAACCACAACTTAAAGGGAGAACCGCTTTTATTTTTTGCCCGGATTGCTTGAATTTCTTGAAGAACTGATGAGCACTCAGCATACCGATTGCTCCGAATATGGCCGTAGAAGCGCCAACCGAAATATGACCGGTCTTATATAATAAAGCATTGGTCAAATTACCGACCATTCCGGTGGCAAGAATCATAAGCCAGCCCACCCCCCAACCCATGATTGTACAAACAGCCGTCCCGAAAATAGCAATACCTGCAATATTGCCCATAAGATGCAATGGATCGGCATGAAGGATCAGAGATGTCACACTTCTGTACAATTCTCCGTGCAAAATATGAAAAGCCGATGATCCGTATGTCTTGACAAATAAGTCACTTTTGTCACTAATTGCAATCGCGACATGGCATGCGATCAATATAATAGATGCCCATATCCCTGTAAATGTCCTTTGGTATTTGTAATATAAAGGGTCTTCAGTTTTCTGTAACTCCGGGTTCTCTTTATTGTATTGTTCGACGGCATTCAGGGCTTTTTCATAATCCGTATCATTAACCCGTATATCCCATCCGTTTCCCTCTTTTCTCAAGTGGTGAGAGATGCCGGTTGAGGACAGGACCAGCCGGTATATGTCGGCATCATCATCTGAAAGATTTTTAAGGAGTAGGGACATAACGTTTCGGACTTTCTACAACTCAATAAAAATATAGGATATTTTTTGAGGCTTGACCGCTGTTCAGGCACCACCTAACCCGGATAAATCGAAGAAAACAAATAATAAATCACAAAGACCGAAATTCAAAATTCTAAACAGGTGTGGACATTGGAGTTTAAGATTTTTTGGTCATTTGAATATTGGAATTTGGAATTTAATTGATATTTGGTGCTTGTGGATTGATTTTTTCCATAACCTGCACAAAATTTACAACTAAACGCCTAAATTTCGCAATTGTCCGGATTAGCGGAGATACAAGACATACCATTTTATTTTAACGGGAATATTTTACTTTTAATTTGGCATCAATTAACTGATTGTGAGAAAGACGCAGTAAGTTTTTAAGCTTGTTCATCAGGTAGTGTTCGTACTGGTCCATCTTTCCGTCAACATAAACAATCTGCCATAGGGTTTCAACAATCTCTATTTTTTCTTCTGTTGAATAATTTTCATTGATCAGCCGGGCAAATTGCCAGAGATCCACGCTTTGGTCCCGTTCTTTATCAGCCGCTTCAATCACCGCATCCGCATGTTCTCCGGATAAGCCGTATTTCTCTTTTAGAATGGAAAGAATGGTTTCCAACTCCCCTTGGGTAAACGTTCCGTCTATTCGCGCCATCTCCACAAACAGAGCGCAAATGGCAACGCACAAGTCGTGTTCTCTGTTTTGTTTTTGGGTGTTGGAATTATTGACTTTGGTTTTGCTGAAAAATCGCTTTACGATATCGATCATTTATTCGCCTCCTGATAAGGAAAGATTCTCATTAATTTGTAAACGTTCAGCCACAAAGACACGAAGACACCAAAGATTATAATATAATTCTTTTAATACCCTTTTTGTGCCTTTGTGCCTTAGTGGCTGAATTATTACCCTTTACTTTCAAAAACTCATAGAATTTCCGAGATATTTTCTTAATTTCATGCATTTAACATATGCTCAATTAAAAATGAAGACTCAACATTTTTTCTGGCAAGTTCCAGAAGATGCCGGTGATGTGTGAAGAATATGACCTGGGTTTGTTCAGACAGCCGCCCCAGCGCCTGCAGGGCGGCAACCGCACGGTCATCATCGAACTTGATCAGTATGTCGTCCACAATAAACGGAATGGGTTCGTTTCGTTCCAGGTAATCCCGAAGACCCGCCAGTCGTAACGCAAGATACAATTGATCCGCGGTTCCGTCACTCATGCCGTCCACGGGAACGATTTCTTTGCCCCCTGCTCGAACCCCGACAAGCACCGGTTGGCCGGTATCGTCAAATTCAGCACGAATCCCTTGAAATGAACCTCTGGTAATCTGCTTAAAAAAGTCGGTGGTATGTTTTAAGATTGGCCCCTGGCTTTTTTCCCGGTACCGTTCTATGGCCTGGTTTAAAATTTTTGATGCGATTTTCAACCGGGCATAATGTTCCACGTCGTTTTCAAGCCGGCCCAAAAGGAGTTGGATTTCTTCGGCCAACCCCGCCGCCCGGGCGCTACCGTCCATTTTGCCGAGTTCCGTTCTCTCGCTTCCAATGCACTGATCCAGTTCGGATTTTTCTTGATTAAGGGTATCGGTCTCCTCAGTCAGCCTGTGGATCTCCCCATCAATACCGTCCGGGTCCACCTTTGAGGCCTGGTTGATAAAATCATCGACGGTATCTCCGGCGCTCAACTGGTGCAGTCTTTCATCCAGGTTGTATAATTCAGCTTCTATTTGTCTTCGTTTTTCGGATTTTCGCTCGGCCTCCGGAAGATCTTCGTACCTTTCGCACCCTGCTTCTTCACACATGCCGTTGAGCCGGGTTTCTATTTCGGCAATTCTGCCAACCGCTTTTTCCATGCGATTCTGTTCCTGAGACAACTGTTTTTTAAGGGTTTGCCGTTGTGATTGAGCGGTTCTTGCCCGTGTCAGCCTGTTGTTGAGTTCAAGTGTTGCATCACCGGCAGGCAAATCTTTCAAGTCTTTGGCCACCGCATCCACAAGGCCGGTAACCTTGATTGCGAATTCATCTGCATCCCGATTGATACCGTGAATGCGCTTTTGAAGAATATTGGCGTCTTTAAGCTTGCCAAACAGGCTGTTGAGATCTTCCATCACTGCATTGGCCTGGGCAGGGACGGCATCGGCATCCAGACCCAGCGGCCGGACCGCTTGCGCCCACTCTTGTTGCCATTGAGAAAGATCCATTTCGCTGGAATCCACACGTGCTTGTGCTTCTGCCAACTCTTGTTCGCGCTGGGCCTTTTCACTTCCAAGCTGCTTTATTTTATTGTGCAGATCCTCTTCTGACCGGATGACCCGTTTACTTCTTTTGATTAAATCGGTGAGTGTTTCTCCTTCCGCGGAAAGGGGCTCAAAAAGATTCTTTAAACACTGATTCAGACTTTTGAGATGAACGTCGATTTCCTCTTTTAACCGGTCCACTCTGGCCTGGTGTTCCCTGATCTCTTTGGCTTTTGTGGCCAGAGCCATATGATGTTGCGCCCATGCTCTCATTTCTTTGGGTGATCGAGGCGTAATTTCCGATGGCTCCCATAACGTCATCCACTCGTTGGCAAGTTTCTCTTTTACCTTTTCGGCGGCATTAATTTCTGCTTTCAAATGACCCCGTCGTTTTTTATGGGCGGTTTGATCGGCGAGTAATTTGGCTTTAGTGGCAACACGCTCCGCCTCTCGCCGGAGCCTGTCGGCAATTTCATCCGCCTTGTGAACACTGTTTTCAAATGCTTCTGAAAGTGTCTTTGAAAGCCCGACCTCTTTGATATAGTCGCCAATTTCTTGGTCCAATACCGGTTTACCCTCCAGAGCATGTAATATCAGCTGCCATCCCCTGCCCCTCTGTTCCCGCGCCTTTTGAAGATCTTTTTCGGTGGGCACTTCCTGCTGTAACCGAAGCTCGTCTATTTGCCGTTCCACATCAGCCAGCGTTCTTTGAGTCTTCTCGAAATCCTCTTTTAAACTTTCGTACTTGATCTTTACCTCTGCGGTTTGGTCTTCAAACAGTCCAATAGTCTCCATTGAAGGCACGGGAAGACGTTCCAACTTTTCCACCGATCCGGACCAGAGGGTCTGTTTGCCAAGCGCCGCATCCAGCGTCTTTAACGCGGAACGGATTTCAGATTGTTCTTTGCCATGGTGTTTTTCTAACGCCCCGTATTCTTCAGCCCGGGATATGGCATCTTTTAAAAGGTCTACCTGCCTGGGGGTTCCAAGTTTTTCCAGCTTCCGGTCATTTTTTTCAATACGATGGGTAAGGTTGGGAATTGTTTCCCGGGCCGTATGGATACGCGTGACGATTCGCTCAAACCGGGTTCCGAGATCCTGTATGCGGACCGCCTCCGACTTCTTAATCCGTAATTTTTCAGCATGGTCCAGGGTTAAGTCATCCCGCAGGCTGCGAAGGATTTCACCGGCTTCGCCGAGCAAAACACTCATACGCGTTTCTAACTTAATACCATCCCCGGCCGCTTTGTGCTGACTCCCGAATTCCCGATGGATTTCTTCAATCAACGTTGAATTTTCCAGCAGACTTTTGGAAATTTGAAGATCGGACAGCTCTTTTTGGATAACCTCCATGCTTTTTAGTGCCCGATCACGATCGTTTTCCGCGACTTTTAGCGTTGTGAGCAGGTCGCGTCTTTGCGTGGGAAATTCTTCGGGTAAGAGCACTGCGGTGGCGTATGTTCGGAATTCATTGATTCGTTCTTTGCGTTTGGCCATAACCGGAAGCGCTTCCTGAATCCGTTCAAAACGATGCAACGCACGCCTCTTTTTCGCCAAATCCTTTTCCACGGTTTGCTTGCGCGCCAGTGCATGGTTCAATGCCTGATCATGGGTCGCCCATTGCCGGCCGGGCAGCTGGGCATTACGCAGATCTTTACGATTTATGTTTATTTTTCCAATGGCTTCATTGATTTTCTTTTTCCTTCCCGCCGGTGTGAAAAGACCGTCCGCCTCGGATTTGAGTTGTTCCTGGACCCCACGAAGATTGGAGGCCCCTGATCCTGCAGCAAAAATAAGCCGACCCATGCTTCCGCCGCCCCGGATAATCTCTTTTCCGCCCCGCACCAGATCAGCATGGTCGATACCAAACAGAGTAACAAAGAGATCGGCGTCCACCCCGCTTAAGAATTTGTTGAGCAGGGATTCCTCTATTACCGTTTTATCATCCCCGGATCGAAGTGTATTGCGCCTGCCTTTTCGCCGGACAACTTCCAACACATCGCCCGTGCCGGATTGAATGGCTGCTCCGATTCGCATTTTGGCGTACGGATGAAAAAAGTCATCCGTGGACCGCTCGGGGATGCCGTAAAGCAGGTTCCGCAATGCTCGCAAGGCCGAACTTTTGCCCGCCTCATTGGGACCATAAATCACATGAAGGCCTTGATTACCGCCGCTTAAATCAATTCCCCTATCGGTAAACGGTCCATAGGCAATAAGCCTGAACTCGAGGATTTTCATTGGGAACCCTCTTTTTGCATCAGCTTCTGAAAGAGCATTGGTCGAACCTGCGCCAACAGACTTTTTAGCCATTTTTCATCATCAAACCGGATCCGGTCCGGGCCCTGTTTGAGTTCTTTGGGCATTTTTTTCTCAAGATCCAACAACTCATCCGATAACTCACGCAATAAATCCGGGTTGTCTGAGAATTCTTCAAACAACGTGACAAGCTCACCCATGGCCCCGTCAGCGGTCTGAAGATGACTTTCAGATGTGGGCAAACGGGTGTGAAATTTAATTTTTTCAATCCAGACCCTATAACCGCTGATATCTAAAGCCGCTGCCCGGATCTCATTACCCCATCGGTCAACATTGGCAAGGAGTTCACTGTGAGCCGGCGTTTCACCTTGGATTAAAACACGGATAACCAGGGGCCGGTCCTCATTTTCATCCAATAGGGTTTCAAGGCGATTACAAAAACGATCCATAACCGTATAGCCGCTTTCAGCGCCGTTTGAATCCACTGTGACGATCATCCATCGGATAACATCCAGGGGTTTGAACTCTATTTCCGGACGCCCCCTGTCATCAACCGTAACGAGCACACAGCCTTTGGGGCCGATTTCTCGAACATGACGCCCTTGAATGTTTCCGGAAAATACAATCCACGGGTCATGCGAAAGAATCTCATACTGATGAACGTGTCCCAATGCCCAGTAATCATATGCTTTAGATCGCAATCCTTCTAACGTACACGGGGCATATGGCTCGTGGCCTTCACGGCCCGAAGCGCAGGTGTGCAATACTCCCACATTAAAATAACCGGGCAGCGGTGCAGGGTAAAGAAGTGATAAATCTTTTTTTACGGCCGGCGTTGCAAAACTTTGGCCATGAACCGCAACATTTAAGCTGTCCATGGTATGGGTTGCGGGTTGGTTCGACGGAAACAAATGAACATTTTCCGGAAGCCGTAGTGTTTTGGTTATCTTACTGGCGGCATCGTGATTTCCCGCAACCATGTAAACGGGAATTCCGGCTTGGCGAAGTCTGCTGGTTTGGGATACCAGATAAAGCCCGGTGTTGTAATCTTTCCAATCCCCGTCATAGAGGTCTCCGGCAATAAGAACAAAACTAACCGCTTCGGCAATGGCAGTCTGAACCAGATTATTAAAAGCCCGCCGGGTTGCCTGGCGAATTTCATCTACCGGAGCCCCATCATAATAGTCAAGCTTGTGCAACGGGCTGTCCAGATGAATGTCGGCTGCATGAATAAATTTAAACATATTTCAATATACCACCGGAAGCCATTCAAGTATTGTTTTCACGTTAAATAGGACGCAGATTTTCGCAGATATACACAGATAATATTGTTATTTTGCAATTTAAGAATCTTGATAATCTGTGTTCATCTGTGTCCAAAAAAGGAAATTCCTATACTATCAAGTTACCGTCTCGTTCTTTGAAACAAATCGAATCGCTTTTGTTCTAAGGGTCGAATTTTAGATATTTTTTCAAAATCCTTATCTCTGTGCAGGAGGACAGCGCCATACTCCAATGCGATCTGCGCTATGCAGCAATCCACCGGACTATTGATCGTAACTCCCCTTCGCCTGAGTTCAAAATAAATCCGCGCGGCCTCCGTCCAGGTATGTTTGGTGGCTTCGAGGTAGTATTGTGTCGACAGGTAATCATCGAGCAACTCCCATTCTTTCCGGTCGATTGCACCCTGGAGAAGTTCCAATTGATTCAATCGACTCAGCACATAATTTTCTGAGCCAATCCTTTCTTGAAAGGCGGTTGCGACGTGTCCGGTTTTGTCCTTAAAAATTTCGATCCAAACCGATGTATCAACCAGAATCATTCTCTTAGTTTCCTCATCTTCTTATGGTCATAATTTTTGTAGAACTTGATGGAACCTGCCAATTCGGTCATATCCTTTCGCTTTTTAATCCGGATAAATTCTGTAAGCGCCTCATGAATAAGATCTTTTTTGGTTCTGGCATTGCTCACAGAAAATGCCTCATTCAGCAGATCATCATCAATTACGATATTGGTTCGCATAACAGCCTCCCTGTGTGGATTTAATACCTGAATCTTACATGAAAATTAATGAATAAAAAAATAAAGATTCTCATTGGTTTTCATGCAAAACTCAGACAATACAAACTATACACATCTCATACACATTGTCAATAAGACTTTTGGATTTCATATTTTGGTTTTTTGTGTACCTAAGGGCTCGCGCAAAAATAACTTCACATTTTTACATCTCAGCTTCAGCCCATCTTTGGCTGATACCTCACTCGCACCCGATCTTATAAAATTGGCCGCGAAATAGCTCGCTATTCCTGTGGTTTTGCTCTCTCGGATCAGCCAAACCTGAACCAAATCTGAGCGCAAATTCTGCGAAGTTATTTTTGCGCGAACCCTAAGCACTGAATTTCAAACCTGAATTTTTTGCCCCAATTCGTCCATTGCTTTTTGAGATTCTTGGTTTATCAATCAAAGAAATGATGATTTTCTATACTTAGCACGAGTGTTTTGGCACGAAATGTGCTAAAGTATTTGTTTTTACAACAACCGTAAATTAAACGTCTCGGAATTCCTAAAATCTATTGAAAACAATTGGATTCTGAGGCTTAAATATTTAACTCATGCATGGAATGTTTGAATGCCGGAGGCCCAAAAACCCATTATTCCAGCATTCCATTGTTCCATTATTCCAATGTGAGCAAAGCGAAAAAACTTTTCTTGTGAGGTGACAAAATGTTAACGCTAAAACGAATAGGTATGATCTTTTTTGGAGGTGCTTTCTTGGCTACCTTGATTATGAGTTCAACCCTGTACGCAAAAGATGATCGGATCAAGGGTCGTATTCCGGAAGGGGTATATATTGAACTGACCAAGGAATTTTATGAGGCCCTCCAGAATAACGGCTATGGAGGAACCAAAACATTCAGCAATGACCCGTCAAAAGACTATCTGAAACAGATCGCCGTATCCACCCGATTCATGGTCGAGACCAACCTGCAGATATTAAAACAGCAGGAAAAGATGATTCAATTGCTCGAAGATTTAAATGGGAAAAATAAGTGATAGGGGATGACTCGGAAGCTGTATAAATCCTGGTGCGCCCGGCAAGATTCGAACTTGCGGCCTACGGATTCGTAGAACAAAATTGAAAGCGTTTATTTTTCCTGTATTTCTAACATGTTTAATCAATAGCATTTTTAATTTTTTTTTCGTTTGTTAACGTTTTATTAACTTTGACCTTGACGGGCACAATTTGGGCACAATTTAGGCACAGCATCAATTCTGTGCCTTTTTAATTTACAACATCAAATGCGTTGCCTTTCACGAAAAAGGCAACACCCTCCCCTACTCAAAATGTTTCCTTGCCGAAAAAAAATCTGTTAATTTTATAATTTTTTATCTTCTTTACGTGTGTGTGTGTGTTACGTAGGCTGGGAATATCTTTTACAAACTGTCTTGTCTGAAAAATAACAATAAAAAATCCCGACCTTCCTTAATTCAAAAACGATAGATAGCCTCCTGTAATCAATCCATTTTTCAACGTAATTTACCATAAGAGTCCCATTGTAATAAGTCATCTTAACTTAAATAAAACCATGGCTTCATTAATTGTATAAAAACCTATCGAAAATATACCTTAATTGTCGATTTATTATTTTCATCAGGCATAAGGCCCCCTCTTTTACAAACTCTTTTGTATGTCAGTTTGTAATAAAATTTTTGATCATTTATTATTTCTTTTATTTAAACAGCCTCACCAGAACCTATTGACTTTTCAAAACAATTTGATAGTCTGAAAATATAATTGTCGTTTATTATTGCCCCACTATTTAATCCAACCCCAACCCAGGAGATCATACTATGCAAATTGGCGACAAAATAAAAACGATTTATGGAAATGTTGAAACCGTTATGAATATCGAAAAATCCCGGATAACAACATTCGAATCGTTTTCTCAAAATTCTTGGTACCATCCAACGAAAGTATTTCCGGTTTATTGGAGTGAAACGCTTGAAAAATATGTCAGTGTGCCGGAGGATTAAAAAAATAGGATGCACTTCAAGCATGAGACCCTTTTAATCCCACACTTTATATTATAACTTCATTCAAATAGATCTATTAGACCCTTCCGTCTTACACTTTGTGACTTTTCAGCTTTATCCTTTCTTCAAATATAACCCCAACATTCTGATAAAATTGCCAATAAACTGCAATACTATTGCCAAATATTGGCATAATAATATTTGTCTGTAATCCACGCATTCAAGATAACCAATTGGAATTACTTCAATTTAAGCTTCTTTAAATAGAAATATCAAGTTTGGTATGATTCTTGAGGAAGATGACTCTCGGTGGTTTGTTCATTTTTTCAGCTGAGCATCATACGAATTTCACCGACCGGGATGCCGATTGGCTGAAAAGATGTCTTCAGCAAATAAAATATTTTTTCAGTCAAGGCAGGATGTCATAAATCAGGGATATGCGCCTTGTAAGGTGTGTAAGCCATAGTAGGAAAGTGGTTTATTCCAGCATCGAAACAGCCAATGCCCAAGAAAACAGACCATTCAAACAGCCCTCTATCCAACCGGTTAATCAATTTCCGTACGTACGGAAATCATAAAATATCGCATACGCAGAATTCTGCGGAAGCGATTTTGAATGCCACCCGTCTTTTTATCAAAAGCTGTGATCGTCCAAATCTGTGAGACCGTCCAATGATCGTCCGTGGTAAGCAGTTGATTTTAAAGGGTCTGGACGATGTGGACGATAAGGACGATGATTTACAAGCATATTTCTTTACCCTCTATCATAGCCGGCCAGAGAAAGTTGAGAATAGGACGTGAATATCGCTGGTGTAGAATTCTGCACAAGCTGTTTTCAGGAATGTCAGAAAGCAGGGGTAGACCGTCATTAGCATCGTCATTTTCAACTTGTTGTTTTAACGAAACAATAACGATATAACGACGATGACGATGATTTTCATAAAATGGATTCCAAACGTTTGGAATCCCCATTTCCGGACATCCTTACAATCTTCAAGAATGGGGTAAAATAGTTCCGGGGAACTTTATCGTTCAAACCTTACTTTAATCATTCAATTATCTTTCAGGACTGAATGAGATATCGATTTGATATCTAACAAATTTAAATTGTTGTACTCCATTGCAGTGATCGCAACATCAACCCGCCTTGATAGACGTTGGAGATATCTCACGATCTGAAACAGGTCCGATTCGTGTGCTCACCATTAGGTATCCCCATTTTGTCCCTTTTTCAGATATGTCTGTGAGACACAGAATATCTTCGCGTGGTCGGATTTCAGATCGAACGTAGATAGCAAAGTATCGGAAATGAAAAAAGACAGAGCCATTGCTGAGTCTGTTGATTTAATCAAGGGCAATTAATTTGCAAATAAATAGCATATCCTGTTAATATAATTAATAATAACTAAAATTAACGCTTGACATTGCATTCTTGGCATTATAGATACAA
The DNA here is from genome assembly GCA_004193595.1 of Desulfobacteraceae bacterium Eth-SRB2. Taxonomy (GTDB): domain Bacteria; phylum Desulfobacterota; class Desulfobacteria; order Desulfobacterales; family UBA11574; genus S5133MH16. Next base: position 78,777 of record RPGQ01000006.1, on the reverse strand, counting down.
CATATTGAAATAAAACAATATAGGTTTAATTTATGCGGAGAATCAATGTTTAAAAAAACAAGTCCCCACTATTCTTGTCGAAACTGGCTATTCCCCTGGCATTTTACTTTCATCTACGACTGGGTCCTATACGTATAGAGAGAAACTATTTCCTCTAATCTAACGAGAGGATCAATTTGCGATCTGTGGCGTATTTGAAGGAGGTGTTCTTTCAAATAAACCCAGCAGCGTTCAAGTCATCAATTCCTTATTTCATGAATCTTGAAAACTTCAACCGGCGTAGCCGAAATTCAATTCCAACGAAGAATTGACTGGTTGAATGCCACATGCACACCATTTGGAGAAGGCAACATAGATCACACTACATTGTTCAAATTTTATCAGAAATTAGAGAAAGATGAAGCCGCGTACCGACTATTCAAAGAGTTTAACTGGGGCTTCGGCGGTAATTGAACGAGCTCTTAACGAACGGATTCATTTTGGCGTATATTATTTGAACGGTTATCCTGTTATACTTTGTTAAACAAACCATGTTTTCGCACCTACGCTGCGCCGGACGTTATAAACGGCAGGATAAAGATTGACCCTTCACTTAATAAATTTGAGGAAACGGATTTGATTTAACAGAAAAGGATAAGGATTGCGCCGAAAATACTGGAAACGGGCCCGTGATATGTATCACCCGGCACCAGACTGGCAACCAATCAGGTAAAACATTTCAATAGCTATGCCTGACCAGCTCATGGAAAGTGGCGCAATGTTTTGTGTTCAAACCTCTACTAAGCATTACCTACCCGCAATATGGGAAAATAAAGAGGAGGAAACCCGAAGGCGATAAAATCATATCGACTCCTCATAATACGGATGCTGAATATACAAGGAAAAGAGATCAAAAAATTGTTGGACATAAAGGATTTGCAACGGAGACATGTGACCCGGAAAATGATGTTCAGTTTATTACAGATGTTAATTTAGAGACAGCAAGCCATTCAGATTCAGTTGAGATATCAAGGATTGAGGGTGATTATTAAACGATTTCTAAACCCCGAGGTTTTATGGCGATGCCGGATTTGTTAGTTTTGCGCCATTTACCTTGTATTTCAGAAGAAAAAAGGTATTAAGCTTGAATTTAATCGGGTTCCGGTCGTTCCCGTGCTATAGAGAACTATGAGAAAAAAGACCGTCCTCTTGATATAGCCGATTTTGAGGTAGAAGCAGGTTGGTTTTACTCCCAGCCGGTCGGGCCTTTGGCGCCCGAATAAGAAAGCGTACCGTTAGATCAATGGCGCTAAAAAGACAGGAAAGTATTGGCCCATTCCGATAATGAGAAACAATGAGTTAAATAAGCGATGTCCCGTCAAGATGATTTGAGTACTTAATACGGACAGTCAGTGAAGAACAATATGCCGGTGCAGTTCGCCACCACGAATACATGGGGAATTCGGAATACCGAAAGCAATGCGGTATCAGAGCCGGAGCAAAATCTTTGGTTAATGAAATTGCAAATGGTCATGGCGCACGAAAATCCCGTCACAGGTCTGAAGAAGGATCAAGGCTTCAACTTCTACTTGCAGCTATTGCCTGCAATGTGAAAAGGTATATAAGACATACGGTGGAGTGTGTCCAAAATCAGGGAAATATCATCGAAGTGCAGGTGTAGTACCCTGTAAAGGGTTCCTTGACCGCAGCAAAGTTACAATTTTGGGTCAATATATCCGTAGCTTTTTCGACAAATTATAAAAATTCAGACTACCATAGACCGTAAATCAAAAAAAGGGACAAATTTTAAATTGGAGTTAATCAACAGAGTCATTTATTTAGATAAAAAGCGATTTTAATATGAAATAGGCCATTTTTCCTTTATTTAAAAAAAGAAACTTAAGTCTATCGCCAAAAATATTAAAAAATTCACTTTTCTCTTATTTTCTTCGATTTTCCTTGATATACACTATTTTTCGTTAACAAATTGACGGAATCTGATAAAAACAAATAAAAGAACTTGACAATATAGACCCACATAGGAGCAGATATCTCAGATGATAGGTTTTCTGGAATAAGCCTTCTTTTTTAGTCATCATCCAGCACCCTTCGGATAATGTTTGCGATTTCACTCAAAAAAACAGGCTTCATAAGAAAAGCGCGAATCCCGCTTGCTTTCGATTTATCATCATTTATATGTTCACTATACCCGGTGCAAAGAATTATAGGTATATTTGACCGCAATTTTAAGAGCTCTTTAGCCAGTTCCACACCTGTCATATTAGGCATGGTAAAGTCGGTAATGACCAGATCAAATCTATCCGGATTTGCACGAAAGGCTTCCAGGGCTTCAATGCTGCTCGTCCTTGCAGTCACTTTATAACCCAGGCGTTCTATCATCGGTTGAATTGCATCAACCATAGCCTTTTCATCGTCTACAAAAAGTATTCTCTCGTTGCCCCTGGGAATTTCAATTGCAATCTCAATTTCCGCTTCCGGCTCATCTTCAATGCAGGGTAAAAATACTTGAAAGGTAGTCCCTTTCCCTAATTCGCTAGCTACAAAGATATCACCGCCGTGGGTTTTTACTATGCCGTGAACCACAGAAAGCCCCATTCCTGAACCTTCACCTACTTTCTTAGTGGTAAAATATGGGTCGAATATCCGCTCCAAGACCTTGGGTACAATACCATGACCTGTGTCACTTACGGTCAGTCTTATATATTTCCCAGAGGATAAGTCATGATAATGAATTGCAGCACCCTCATCCAGTTCAATATTTTTAAGGCTAACCTCTAAAACACCCGCTTTTTCTCCCATGGCATGGGCTGCATTGGTGCAAAGATTTATGAAGACCTGATTTATTTGTGTCGGATTTGCACGAACGGTATCTGACTCGCTTGAAATATTCTGGTGAATTTTGATTGTCGTTGGAATTGAAGATCGCAATAACTTGAGAGATTCTTTGATAATCGGGCTAATCCTAACCGGTTTCATTTCCTGTTGGCTTTGGCGACTGAAGGCCAGGATTTGCTTGACCATATCTCTGGCACGCATGCTGCCAGTACGAATCTTTTCCAAATTGTGCCTTGCCGGATTCCACTCCGGAACATCATCCATTGCCAGTTCAGTATTACCCACTATTATCCCCAGCATGTTGTTGAAGTCATGGGCGATACCGCCTGCGAGTATGCCGATGGATTCCATTTTATGGACTTGTTGGAGTTGAAACTGGAGTCTAGTCTTCTCTTCCTCTGCTATCTTGCGCTCAGTGATGTCACGCGAGACACCATGCATCCCGACAATTCCTCCATCGGAACCCCGTATGGCTTTCACGGTGTTCTCCATCCAGACGGTAGAGCCGTCCTTTCGGTAGTACTCGACCTCGATTATTACTGACCTGTCCGGATCAACAGTGCCCTCCTCATATCTCCGAAGCTCTCTTAGAAACATCTCTTGGACCCTTTGAAGAGACTCCAATGTAATTATTTCCTCCAAGGATTGCCGTTTTCGTTCTTCCGGTGTAAAGCCCAGCACATTCTCGATGGAGGGGCTCACATATGTGGTTTTAAAATCCCGGTCCATGGTCCAAACGATATCGAACATCTTTTCTGCGAGAAATCTGAATTTTTCTTCGCTGTTTCGTAGGGTCCTCTCAGCCCTCTTGCGCTCTTCAATTTCCGCCTTCAGTTGTTCATTTGCTTCCACTAATTCGATAGTACGCTCTTTCACCCGCCGTTCCAGTTCGTCATGCGCTTTGCGCAGCAACTCCTCGGCCTGTTTGCGCTCGTTGATTTCCTGCTCAAGCTGTCTGTTTTTTTCTTCGATTTCCTGTCTCCGTTTAGACGCCTCTTCGAAGCGAGCCTCGAGAACCAGATTGTTTGTGGTGACCCGCCAAAAAATCATCATCCCGATCAGAACGGCTATCGATAACACCGCCATTGCCACAAGAAGATGAAAGGGCGATCTGCGTCCTAATATATCTGAAGCCGGCATAGCCCTGGTTAGGAAGAAAGGGGTTCCCTTGATCTGAACCCGAATAATGATCATGTCCCTCTTAATTCCCGTGTGATCGGTCACCTCAAGACGGCGAGTTTTCCCCATTTCTATATTCATAAGCTCGGACGCGCTGATAGGGGAAAACTTGGTCCGCATATACTCTGTAGATTGAAGATGGTCTTTAATAGAGACGAAACTGGTAAGTCCATTACTATGCTGGCTTTTTTTGACGAGATGTTCGTAAACAGCTACAAGATTGACCCAGGCCAAGAGCTGACCGGCAAAATTGCCTTTAAAAAAATATGGGATGGTAACAATCATCATGGGAATCTGTGGATTGTGCTTGTCAATGAAAGTCACATCGCGGCTGTCCGGAGTTAGAAATTCATTCCAGTTACGCCCTTGATCCTGCTCAAGGTTTATGAGACCGGTATCGACAAGGAATTCCCCATGGGGCCTGATAAAAGTTACCCGGGGATAAATCCTTTTACCGGCAAACTTTTTTTCTTCCATGAGACGATCAAACTGGTATCTTATGGCATTCAGGCTAGCCTTTAGGCCGTACTCCATAGACATTCCCAGGGCTTTGTTTTCAAAATATACCGAAATGGCTCTGTTTTCAGACAGGTTTTTAAGATCAATTTTTCTCTCTGCACAGAAGTAGCTCACCGACATGGCAAGCTTTTCCGTATCCTGCCTCAATTTCTCCAGAGCGGTTTTCTGAAGATCGACCTGGGATAGATAATTGCTGGTAATCAGAAAACCTATGTATAGAAACAGAACCAAGCCTATGGTGAGTGCGGCCAGATTTCGCTTTCCGGCAAGTACCCTGAAAGGGTGGATCTTCATAATAACTCCTTTACAGAGAGCTCCGATATCCTCGGCTACATTTTCTCAAAAAACGCTGGATAGTACATGAACACACCCGGATAGTATTTCTTCAAAAGGCGTTGATACGTCCCGTCCGCTTTGCACTTTTCGAAAAACCGGTTAAAAGCCTCCCGCAGCCCGGGGGATGTTTTAGCAAACGCGACGCCCATCTCCTGCATGGAAGAAATAGGGCCGATCACCTTAAGCTTGCCGGGCCACTTTTCCAGGGCAATCAACGCAACTGGCGCATCTAATATAGTAGCGTCGCCTTCACCTTTGATGACAGCCGGAGCCAGTTCATTAAGGTTTCCGCTAAACAGCTTGACTTCCGCTCCAGTCTCTTTGAGACCATACAAGGAAGGATCGAGGCACGTTTTCGCTTTCCCCAAAACGCAGCGATCCTTAAGCAATTCCTTTACTTGGGCAATGTCCTTGTCAATGTCGCCAGTGGGTTTGATCGGTTCTATGGTCGAATCCGCCCGCGCTACCAGCCAGACCTGCGTGGGAAAAGTGGGTGTGGAATAGTCCACTATTTTCTGTCGCCAGGGTATTTTAGTTAGGCCGTTGGCAATAACATCTCCTCTGACAGGTACTTCACCAAGGATATCAATATCATTGCCTCTGGCCTGTACCTTTTTACCGGTAAGGTCTCCGATCACATTTTCCCAGCCGGTTTTGACATACTCATATCTCACACCCAGATGTTCGGCAAAACGCTTAACCAATTCCACATCCATACCGTCCCCGCTCCCGGTGACAAAATTGGCATAGGGTACGCCAAGATGACGCAGTACTCCTCTTTTCTTGATTTCGGGAAGATCCTCTCCAGAGGCAGAACCCCAGGAGATGATCCCCAACATTGCCGTTATGCATAACAAGGTTGTTGCGAAAAATAAGACTCTTTTTTCCCGGTTCATTATGATCCTCCTAAAAGTTATAAAATCCACCTTCCACTATAGGAATAATAGGTAAAATTTCCAAAAAACGTGGCCGTTTAATCTGTTTTATTCCGTGATCGACTACCGTCGATACACCAGTATTACAATCCGAAAGTAATTAGTGTTGATTATATATATCTGAAAATGCACAAAAAATGAAAGGATAAATCATGTAAAACGGATTTGATCCTAATTCAAATTGTAATATTATGGAAAATTCAGTGACCTCCCATGAGGTGGCCTTCTAAAACTTGGGACTCCTTTTGTAGTGCCAGTTCTCTGAAAACGTCGCCAAGATATTTTCTCAGATCCCCGAATAATACTTTTTTCCGGTATTTCGGAATCCAAATCAGATGATACTTGCATTATGTGTAGCAGAATTTTATGTTGAGTGAAACAGGAACTTCGTTGCTATTCCGCGATTGATACTTTGATTTGCTGCACATAACATTCAATAATTAGCCTCTATGGTGGCAATGATTGTCACATAAAAGGTGCATTCGCCTTTAAGAATACCTCTCGCAACTGGCTTGCAGGACGTCCATAGCGAAGGTAATCGATCAGGGCATTGCCAATCTTTTCGGTTAACGGTAAAGCCAAAGGCTCACTGCTTTTGGCTTGGTTAATTTCAATCCGAGCCTGTCCCCATAAAAGGTTTTCAAAACGCAGGTTGCGGATGTCGCTTACGCGCATTCCCAGCCTGACGGCCAAAAGTAAGATTGCGTAGTCCCTCTTTCCGCACGGGGAGCTTCGATCAACGGCAGGCAGAAGGGCGTCAACTTCATCACTTTTCCATACTGAAGGGATATGCGCATCCGATCGAATCCGGATTTTGGGTACATATTCGGCCATATTGATAGAGATGCCCCCCGTCATATAAAGATAACGTAGAAACGACCGAATAGAGGAAACCAAATGAGCGATGGTCGCTGGCTTCAAGTGCGCACATGATGTCACGAACCGAGAAAGTATTGATGCCTGAATTTCTTTGACCGATGCGATGCCATGAGAATTGAGATAATGGAGGAATCTGGTGATATCCCGATTACGGGAACGTATGGTCCCCAAAGGACTCCACAATTGTTCAGAGCAAAAGTGCTCGTACCCAGACAAAGCTTCTTCCATATTATCGGATAGCCTTGTCTTTGCAACAACATGACTGCGGCGCTGAATACATCCATGCAGAGCAAAGTCTGTAAGAGCGTGCATTACATTCCTGATGTGACGTTGACGTAATGTCATGTTTGTTTCAACCTTGTCTGAGATTCCGCAACTATCAAGGAATTGAAAAACAAGGTCTGTTGAAAAGGTTTCCTCTCCCGAGTTTTTCTGAGCAAATTGAGCAAATTCTTTCCATATGTATTGATAGTTTCCAATAGTTCCTTGTCTGTAGCCCAAGCTTTCCAAATGCTTGGCAGCACTAGCAATAAGTGAGCTAACCCTTTTAAAACATTTTAACTTTGAAACAAGGATCGAGTTCATAATAAGCCTCCTTTTTGTATTACGGGTGACAATCATTGCCACCATAGAGGCTAATTATTGAATGTTATGTGCAACAAATCAAAGTATCAATCATGGAATAGCAACGAAGTTCCTGTTTCACTCAACATAAAATTCTGCTACACATATTACAAGTATCATCTGATTTGGATTCCGAAATACCGGAAAAAAGTATTATTCGGGGGATCTGAGAAAATATGCTTGGCGACGTTTTCAGAGAACTGGCACTACAAAGTCCCAAGTTTTAGAAGGCTTTACCTCACATGGGGAGGTCACTGAATTTTTCCATAATATTACAATTTGAATTAGGATCAAATCCGTTTTACGTAGTTTATCCTTTTCATTTTTTATTACATTTTTCAGATATATATAATCAACACTAATTACTTTCGGATTGTAATACTGGTGTATCGACGGTAGTCGATCACGGAATAAAACAGATTAAACGGCCACGTTTTTGGAAATTTTACCTAATATTATTCCTATAGTGGAAGGTGGATTTTTATAACTTTTAGGAGGATCATATGAACCGGGGAAAAAAGAGTCTTATTTTCGCAACAACCTTGTTATGCATAACGGCAATGTTGGGGATCTCCTGGGAGTTCTGCCTCTGGAGGAAGGATCTTCCCGAAATCAAAGAAGGAGTACTGCGTCATCTTGGCGTACCCTATATGCCAATTTTGTCACCAGGGAGCGGGACGGTATGGATGTGGAATTGGTTAAGCGTTTTTTGCCGAGAACATCTGGGTGTGAGATGGTATGTCAAAACCGGCTGGGAAAATGTGATCGGAACCTTACCACCGGTAAAAGGTACAGGCCAGAGGCAATGATAGTGATATCGCGGTGAAGTACCTGTCAGAGGAGGATGTTATTGCCAACGGCTAATAAAATACCCTGGCGACAGAAATAGTGGACTATTCCACACACCCACTTTTCCCGCAAGGTCTGGCTGGTAGCACTTGGGCGGATTCGACCAGCCATAGAACCGATCAAACCACATGGCGACATTGACAAAGGACATTGCCCAAAATGAAAATTGCTTAAGGATCCGCTGCGTTTTGGAAGCGAAAACGTGCCTCGATCCTTCCTTGTATGGTCTCAAAGAGACTGGAGCGGAAGTCAAGCTGTTTAGCGGAAACCTTAATGAACTGGCTCCGGCTGTCATCAAAGGTGAAGGCGACGCTACTATATTAGATGCGCCAGTTGGGTGAGTTGCCCTGGAAAAGTGGCCCGGCAGAAGCTTAAAGGTGATCGGCCCCTATTTCTTCCATGCAGGGATAGGCGTCGCGTTTTGCTAAGAAAAACATCGGGCTGCGGGAGGCTTTTTTAACCGGTTTCGAAGAGGTGCAAAGCCCGGACGGGACGTATCAACGCCTTTTGAAGAAATATATCGAGATGTGTTCATGTACTATCCAGCGTTTTGAAAATGCTTAGCCGAGGATATCCGGGCTCTCTGTAAAAGGTTATTATGAGAAGATCCACCCTTTCAGGGTACTTGCCCGGAAAGCGAAATCTGGCCACTCCACCATAGGCTTGGTTCTGTTTCTATACATAGGTTTTCTGATTACCAGCAATTATCTATCCCCGGTCGATCTTCCAGAAAACCGCTCTGGAAAATTGAGGCAGGATACGGAAAAGCTTGCCATGTCGGTGAGCTACTTCTGTGCAGAGAAAAATTGATCTTAAAACCTGCGTATCACGAAACAGAGCCATTTCGGTATATTTTGAAAACAAAGCCCTGGGAATGTCTATGAATTGCGGCCTAGAAACAGCCTGAATGCCATAAGATACCAGTTTGATCGTCTCATGGAAAAAAGTTTGCCGGTAAAGGATTTATCCCGGGTAACTTTATCAGGCCAATAATAAATTCCTTGTCGATACCGGTCTCATAAACCTTGAGCAGGATCAAAGGGCGTAACTGGAATGAATTTCTAACTCCGGACCGGCCGCGATGACTTTCATTGTAAAGCACAATCCACAGATTCCCATGATGATTGTTACCATCCCATATTTTTTAAAGGCAATTTTGCCCGTCAGCTCTTGGCCTGGGTCAAATCTTGTAGCTGTTTACGAACATCTCGTCAAAAAGCCAGCATAGTAATGGACTTACCAGTTTCGTCTCTATTAAAAGAGACCATCTTCAATCTACAGAGTATATACCGGACCGTTTTTCCCTATCAGCGCGTCCGAGCTTATGAATATAGAAATGGGGGAAAACTCGCCCGTCTTAAAGGTGACCGATCACGCGGGAATTAAGAGGGACATGATCATTATTGGGTTCAGATCAAAGGGAACCCCTTTTCTTCCTAACCAGGGCTATGCGGTTTTGGAATATTATGTGGAGTTATTGAGACGAAGACATTGAAAAAATATGATGATTTATCGTTGACTCCACATAATAACTTACAGCACATAATGTAAATTATGTGCAGCTACACATAACTTGCAATCCCATGTGGTATGACTTAAACTTGGATAATGATTCATCGAAAGCCTCCTTATCTGTGAGCAATGAGCGGTTCACACTCTGGAGGCTTTCGTATATTCCCGTAAATGTCAAACTCTGGGAGTCTTTCCGGCAAAACCGGGGCGTTACCCATGATTAATGAATAAAAAAAGAATATTATACGATATACCATCTGGGTAAAACCTATAATTACATTATTTTGTATAAACCCGGCTCAAATAAGTAACCTAAAGATTCTCATTAATTTTCATGCAAGATTCAGGTATTATGAGAAGGATATCAATGCAAATGAGGAATTTTTTGTTAAACTGAAGCAAGAGCAGATGACATACCGGAGTAAGGATAATGATTAAAAAAATTGTATCAGGTGGTCAAATTGGTGCAGACCAGGCCGCATTAGATGTGGCAATAAAACTGGGAGTCCCCCATGGCGGATGGATTCAAAAAGGCCGTAAAACTCAGAGGGGAATATTACCGGAAAAATATCAATTAAAAGAAATGCCCATTGCCGGTTTTAAAGAACGAATTGAGCAAAATGTTATCCACTCTGATGGAACGGTAATCATCTCCCATGGAGAGTTAACCGGTGGTGCCGATTATAGTCAAAAAATATCTAAGGAGAATAAACGACCCTGTCTGCATATTGATTTAAATGAAACTTCTGTTGATATGGCAGGTTCTAAAATAAATACTTGGATAATAGAAAATGAAATTGAAGTGTTGAATGTGACGGGCTCAAGAACCAGTGAAGATGCTAAGATATATAAAGAGACAATGGTTATTGTTGAAGAAATTATTTTTCTGGGACTGATAAAGGCCAAACCTGGCCAACATCTTACGGATTATGATCAAAAGGATTATATTAACAAACTTCCTATCCCTCCAAAAACGGTTGATGAAGCCGTTGAACGATTAATCTCCAATTTGGATTTGAAAGAAAAAGTAAACATAGGAAGCCAAAATTTAGATGATCTATGCAACTCAAATGCCAATTCATATGGTTATTTTAAGAATGTCTTGGGTCTGCTATCCGGGAATAAAGAGTTAATGGCGTCTTGTCGATCCATCTCGAAAAAGCATGTGTATAATGTAGACGATGCTGCACGGGTTATCATTGAGGCTTTGAGGAAGAAAGTAAAACAGACCCATATATTGCGAGTTGTAAAGTGAAAAAAACACTTCCCCTATAAATTAAATCCTAACTAGTGTCCATCCATAAATGAGGATTTTTTTCAAGATCAAGGCAAGAGCCGTTTTCTCGGAGCGAATGATTGAATACTGGATTTGTGAATTGAATTAAGAATAAGCGCATGCACAGAGATCTTGTTACCAGTGAAAATTATTTACTGAACTCATGTTTAGACTTTTCCGCCACATATATGGCGGTTTCCATGCTTGAATACGAGTTAGAAAAAAGGTCCTCTTTAGCATCGTCACAGACGGTTCATGCGCTGCAGAGTGTTATCCTAAAAAAAGTTCATTCCCACCAGAGGCAGTCCTATTTTTTATACAGAAAAGCGGCAAAAACCCTCAGGTTTCTTGCGTCCGCCGGTGAAAACCCGGACCTGGCCGCAGAATCTATAGAAAGTCTTAAACATATTATTGCGGGTTCAGACGGACCTTCACATCGGGCGGCGGCCGAGGCATTGGGCTCGCTTCCTCTGAATATAAAAGGGCCCTTTTTAAATGAGGAACCCATAAAAAAAGTTTCTGCAATCCGATGGGATGAGTTGTGTGATAAAACAGGTTTAAATGAATACTGCCATATGAAATGTATCGGGCGAAGTCTTGTGTTCTCTATAGCCGATGATCTTGTGTTTGTAATAAAACTGTCGAGATCTAATTCTGAGAATGCATCCTTGAATCGTGAGGCATTATGGATGGAGTATTTGCAAACGATCAAGCACGAATTTCCGGTAAGATTTGATATCCCCGCACCGTTAAGGTTTGGAGAAGCGCATCTATTCAGGATCATAGATTCCCCGGATAAACTGAAAAACAGCGTTAGTATACGCATGGATTCCGCCATAGGGTTTATGGTCCATCCCGACTATTTTGTTTATCCGAATCCCCTTCCTGATGAAGAACGTGTGGATCGAAAGAATTTTGTGGAGGTTATGAAGCGTAACGCCTGGCTTCTGGGAAGACTGGCGTCCATGGGTATTGTTCACACAGCTCCGGTACCTCTTTTTCATAATCGTATACAAAGCTACCGGCGATGTGACGGAGGGTATTATGAATGGCCCAGAGGAGGAAGGCTGGACAGATGGTTACTGTCATGCCGCTATCCTAATCTGGGGAAATCGGGGATTAGAGATTTTGAGCACCTTGAGGCTATTTCAGGCTCTTCTTTCAGATATTACAGGCTGGTTGGAAATCATTTTATAAGTATTATTCTGATCTGCGCAAGTTATTTCCGCAATCATCAACCAAAACGAGCGGGCTTTGATAAAAAGGGATCTCCCGTAGATACGCGGAACCTTTTTTGCCCTGACTTAATGCGGGAGCTGATAGAAGCTTCATTTAACTCCTATTATGAAGGATTCACCGGAAGAAAAACAAATGATCATTTGCCCGTTGATCTTGATAATTTTGTGTTACGTTTGATTGAGGAATTCGGAGTTGATCGATATATGGAGGAAGTTTTCAGGGCCACGGATCAACAGGCCATGAGCGATGTTGAATTCAATGAATTTTTATTGGAGCGCGGGTTCAGCCGGAACAACATCGCAGGACTGCCAAGAGGTCTGGAAGATATAGCCATTATGTCCGGTCCGCATTTGGGAGGTTTTAATCAAAGGATTTCTCTGCCCGAGCTTATTCACTTCACGGAAACCGCTACCGCCTATTGTATATGTGATCGTTATATTTTTGATCACTGCCTGTATTGAAATGTTTTGTAATTTCTAATTAATTTCTGATATATTATGAGCTTCGATCAAAGAACGTCTTTGATTCGTGCCATTGCCTTCTCAACGTTTTCGTAACTATTAAAGGCACTGATACGGATAAAGCCATTGCCGCATTTGCCAAACCCGGGTCCCGGGGTTGTGACCACACCGGCTCTTTTAAGCAGCTGATCAAAAAATTCCCAGGCATCGCTTTTACAGTTCACCCAGATATAAGGTGAATTTTCACCGCCGACAATTTCAAAACCAAGTTCTGCCATCTCTTTTCGTATCCGGGCGGCATTTTTTAAATAATAGTCTGTCAACCCGATAATCTGGGCTTTACCTTCTTCAGTGTAAGCCGCTTCGGCCGCTTTCTGGACCGGATAAGACACACCGTTAAACTTGGTAGACTGCCGCCGGTTCCACAACGTATGTAAGGAATGCTTCTGACCGCTCCCGTCATAAGCCATGCAGGTTTTGGGAACAACCGTGCAGGCACAACGGGTACCGGTAAAACCTGCGGTTTTGGAAAAGCTCCTGAATTCGATGGCCACTTCGCGAGCACCTTGAATCTCAAAAATCGACCGGGGGAGCGCTGGGTCCCGAATATATGATTCATAAGCTGCATCAAAAAGAATAACCGCTTTGTTTTCCCGGGCAAAATCTACCCAGGTCTTCAACGTGTCCCGGGAAATGGTCGCACCGGTGGGATTATTGGGAAAACAGAGATAAATCAAATCCACCGGTTGCTCAGGGAGAAGTGGAACAAACCCGTTTTCGGGCAAACTCTCCAAATAGAAAATTTTGTCATATCTCCCGTCATTAAAATCCCCGGTTCGGCCGGCCATCACATTGGTGTCAAGATAAACCGGATATACCGGATCCGGAATGGCCAGGCTAATATCTTTGGCAAACAGCTCCTGAATATTCGCAGTATCGCATTTGGAGCCGTCACTTACAAATATTTCATCCGGACTTATATCCGCCCCCCGGGACTGATAATCGTTGAATGCGATCTTTTCCCTTAAAAAGTCATACCCCTGCTCAGGCCCGTAGCCGCGGAAAGTGGCCTCCGAAGCCATCTCTTTCACACCTTCTTGAAACGCTTGAATAAATGCCGGCGGAAGCGGCAGCGTTACATCACCGATTCCAAGACGGATGATCCCCACATCCGGGTTCTCTTTCTGATATGCGGATACACGATTGGCGATTTCAACAAACAGATATGAAGACTGAAGTTTCAGATAATTTTCATTGATTCGGATCATGATTCATTCTTTCATTGGGATGGTTTTTATTAAAAAAGAAAAATCGCTCAACTTAGGTTAAAGTAAAGAATCAAAAAAGGCTCACAAGTTATTGAAATTACCTGTAAGCCTGTGCTTATTTGGAGGCGGCAACCAGATTCGAACTGGTGAATAGCGGTTTTGCAGACCGCTGCCTTACCACTTGGCTATGCCGCCCAAAAAAAAATGGAGCGGGAAACGGGATTTGAACCCGCGACTTCGACCTTGGCAAGGTCGCACTCTACCACTGAGTTATTCCCGCTCAACGATATGGGTTTCATAAATATATTTTACGATTTTGTCAAGAAAAAATTATTTCTTAAGAAGACTTCTGGACTTTATAAAATAGTCCGCACCTGACCAGACAGTCAATATCAAAGCCAGCCATAAAAAAATGATCCCTATTGCATGGAAATCGATGGTAAGATATTGAAAGTGTATTAAAAGCGGAATGACGGCGGCAATTTGAAATCCGGTTTTGTATTTTCCAAGACTGGATGCGGAAATGTCTTGCCCCTTATCGGCAATAATACTTCTCAAGCCGGTCACTGCGATCTCCCGCCCTATTATTATACAAACAATCCAGGCCGGTATCCACCCGAGAGAAGTAAGCATAATAAAAGACGTAGAAACCAGAACCTTGTCTGCAACAGGATCCATAACCTTCCCAAAGTTAGACACCAATCCTCTTTGCCTTGCAAAAAACCCGTCCAAAAAATCGGTAATGGCAGCCGCGGTGAAAATCAGTGCAGCGATAAATGTATATATTCTGCTCGGAAACATAAGCAAAATCACAATCAGCGGTACCGCAGCAACACGAAACAGTGTCAAACTGTTGGGATGGCTCAATATATTTTTTATCTGCCCGCCGGGAAACATTGTTTTGATTAGGTTCCTACTTTTTTGTCTTTTCCCAATCGTCAAGGAACGCCTTAAGACCTTTATCGGTCATAGGATGAGCAGCCAGCTTGCCGAGAACACTAAAAGGGATCGTTGCTATGTCCGCCCCCATTAACGCCGATTCCAGCACATGAAGCGGGTTACGTATGCTGGCTACGATAATTTCGGTATCAAATGCGTAGTTACTGTAAATTTCAACAATCTGCTCCACGAGCAAAAGACCTTCCTGGGACAGATCATCAAGGCGACCGATAAACGGGCTGATATAATTAGCCCCGGCCTTTGCAGCCATTAAGGCCTGCAGTGGTGAGAAGGCCAATGTTACATTTGTCTTAATCCCCTCTTCCGAAAGTCTGCGTGTGGCTTTTAAGCCATCTACGATCATGGGAATTTTCACCACAATATTATCGTGGATCTTTGCCAGATTACGGGCTTCCTTAATCATACCCTCGGTATCGGTACTAATAACCTCGGCACTGATGGGGCCGTCAACTATTTGACAAATCTCTTTTATAATATCTTCAAAATCCCGGCCCTCCTTTGCAATAAGACTTGGGTTGGTAGTAACACCGTCAACCATACCCATACTGTGTGCTTCCCTTATTTCGTCTATGTTTGCAGTGTCGATAAAAAATTTCATCGGGTTAAACCTCCTGTATGATAAATTGGCCTTAAATTTTTGAAATTTATGCTTGTTATGGTAATTTTTTTAATATTTTTTAAGATCGGTTTATTCGGGTTGGGTGTTATTTTTTGAATATTTTTCTACAAATTTATCCCTGCATTCTTTGCTGCAAAAATACAAATCCTTTCCGTCGATTCTCAAATGCACACCGTCTTTTTTAGGGAAATATATTTCACAGAAAGGATCTTTGATCATGACGTCATCGATCTGGCCGGCAGTTTTGTTAAATACCGTTTTTTTCGGTGATCCGCCTTGAAGCATCCAGGATTTCAGGACCCTGTAGCAAAGGTATATAATGCCCAATAAAATTAATAATCGCATGGATACTCAATAACCCTTTGTTCATTTTCATCCAGAATATCTAACAGATATTGCATATCTTTTTTTAAAACAGGATGGATAATTTCCGGATCTATATCACAAATAGGCTGTAACACAAAACGTCTTTTATGCATCCTGGAATGAGGGATGACCAGTCTGGATGAATTTTTCACCAAATTATCATATAAAATGATGTCCAAATCGAGAATCCGAGGACCAAACCGTATAGGGCCATTCACCCGTCCGGTATCCCGCTCGATTGACTTAAGTTCATCTAACAGCTGAAACGGATCGAGGTTGGTTTCAATCTTTACTACGGAATTGACGAACCAGTCCTGGTCTTTGTAATCCACAGGTTCGGTTTTGTAAAATCGCGACCAATCCTTCAACACTGTCTTTTGGGGTCTTGTCAGGGCAGCGATACCATTCTTACAGTTTAAAAGCCTATTCCCCATGTTGGACCCTGCACCGATGTATGCGGTATGAATTCCCATTACCGCCTCGGAATTTTTAAATTTATTAAAATCATAAATCGTCTTTCAATGCATCTTCCCAGAGCTGGGCCTTGTAAATAATACGCGCATCCCCTTCAAGATAAATGTCGTGATAGTTGCCGTCATTCTCTTGATAAAAGATGTTAAGATATCCACCGCTTCGTGTCTGAACAGTTACCGGGGACGTTAACTTTTTTTTACACGCCATGACAATGGCACTGGCAATCGCCCCGGTACCGCATGCCAGAGTTTCATCTTCAACACCCCGCTCATATGTCCGAATTGCGATAATGTTGTCTTTTAAATGACACACGAAATTTACATTTGTACCGGCAGGAGCAAACCTGTCGATAAACCGTATCTCCCTTCCCACTTTAACAACTTCAACCGTGTCGATACGGTCTTCCACAATTACCGCATGAGGAACACCGGTGTTGACACTGGATATGGTAAGTGGCCTGTTTTTAAGTTCAATGGTATAATCCATTTTAAGATCAAACGGGTCCGTCATTTTTACTTTAACACAATCGCCGGCAACACGGGCTTGAATCATACCGGCTTGGGTTTCAAATGACATGTCCGGTCCTGCAATACCATTTAAATATGCATAGCGTGCAACACACCTGGCGCCGTTTCCACACATCTCCGCAACACTGCCGTCAGAATTATAAAAGCGCCATTTGAAATCCGCAGCATCAGCGTTTTCCACAAGGATAAAACCGTCAGCACCCACGGACATTTTTCTACGGCATACCTTGGCGATAAAATTTAGCAGATCGTTTTCATCGACAATTTTATTACGGTTGTCAACAATTATAAAATCGTTGCCGCTTCCGCTCATCTTGTAAAAATCAATTTTTTTCATAAATACCAAACCGGACAAGCTGTAACCAAGAAATATTTGCCACCAAGGCACAAAGACACAAAGGATTTTATTGTTTTATTCTTTCTTAGTGTCTTGGTGTCCTTATGGCGAAAAGAAAAAAGGTTGGCCACAAAAAGCACAAAATTTACAACTAAGCGCCTTAAGTAAAGGGACAAAATCTTTTAATCATCAAGAAACGGCGGCAACGATTCACCGTCAACAAGATCATTATAACTCTCGCGCTCCCGGACAACATGAAACCGGTCATCTTTTACCATTACTTCTGCCGCTCTGGGTCGGGAACAGTAATTGGACGACATGGTAAAACCATAGGCCCCGGCACTCATCACCGCAAAAAGGTCGCCTTTCTTTACATCGGAAATCTTCCGATCTACTGCCAGAAAATCTCCGGTCTCGCAAATCGGACCCACAACGTCTGCCGTTATCTGTTCATCTTCTGTTTTTTTCACCGGCGCTATGGCATGAAACGCGTCGTACAGTGTGGGTCGCATCAGATCGTTCATACCGGCATCAGCAATAACAAACTCCTTGACCTTTCCAGACTTTCTGAAAAGAACCCTGCTCACCAGTATTCCGGCATTTCCGACAATAACTCTTCCGGGTTCCAGAATAAGGTGAAGATCCAAGCCCTTAAGAGAATCAACAATGGCCCTGGCATATTCGCGGGGATGGGGCGGGGATTCATCATTGTAGGTTATTCCAAGACCGCCCCCCACATCCATGTATTTGATTTGGATTCCAATGTTCCTGAGTTCATCGATCAAATTCTTTAAGCTTTCCAGAGCGTCTGTAAAAGGTTTTGATTCTGTAATCTGTGATCCGATATGGCAATCCATGCCCACGATAGTGATGTTTTTAAGCCGGCTTGCCATCTTGTACCCGTCAATAGCCGTCTCCATATCAATGCCGAATTTGTTTTTTTTCAGACCGGTTGAAATATACGGATGCGTTTTTGGATCAACGTCAGGGTTTACCCGAATGGCCACAGGCGCTTGTGTTCTTAAAAAACCCGCCCGTTTATTTATAAGTTCAAGTTCTTCAAGGGACTCTACATTGAACATTAAAATGCCGGCTTCAAGTGCATAGTCGATTTCCTCGGTGCGCTTTCCCACTCCGGAATAGACGATTTTATCCGGAGAGAAACCGGCGTTTAACCCACGATACAGTTCTCCACCTGAGACAATATCGAGCCCGCTGCCAAGGCTTTCAAACAGTTTTAAAACAGCAAGGTTGGTATTGGCCTTTGCAGAAAAACATACAAGTCTTTCTAAACCCTCAAAAGCTTCGTTAAAAATAAGAAAATGGCGTTTTAACGTAGCATGGCTGTATAAATAAAAAGGAGTGCCGACCTTTTCGGCAATCTTACGGATCGGGACATCTTCACAATATAATTCATTATTCCGGTAAACAAAATGATGCATTACATCCCCTTAAACCAATAGGATTGTAAATTGAATAATTAAGAAATCATATCAATATGTCATCAGGTCTTCCTCTTAAATATTCAATAGGCAATCGTCAATCTTCAATTATTTTGTGGCTGCACGGCCGCCGGTGGTTTTTCATGAACGGGCGGCATAGGGGGTCCCTTCTTGCCACATGCTGAAAAATTAAAGACAACCAAAATAACAATAACAAAATGTAACACAAGGCCTTTTTTAATTCTTTTTATCATCATTATCAAGTTAGACTTCCATCTTCACGGCAAGGTCCTTTTCAGCTTTTTTTATGGCAGCCGTTACGTTTTTTAACGCCGTCCCGCCGAAAGATTTTCGCCGGTTTATCATCTGTTCAATAGTTAAAATATCAAAGATTTCCTTTTTGATATGGGAAGAAAAGGATTTCAACTCTTTCAAGGTAAGTTCATGAAGCTCCTTTTTTTTGTTCGCCGCATAAGCAACCGCCTTCCCCACGCAATCGTGCGCCTGTCTAAATGCCATGCCTTTTGTCACAAGATAATCCGCCATATCGGTTGCATTTAAAAACCCCGTGGATGTGGCACGCCTCATGACTTCTTTATTTATTTTTAGCTTGGGAAGCATTTTTATGTAAATCTCTAAACATTCTGTCAATATATCCACCGTGCTGAACAGTGCGGTTTTATCCTCCTGCATGTCCCGATTATAAGACAATGGCAATGATTTCATGACCGCTAAAAGAGAAATTAAATCCCCGAAAACACGGCCGGTTTTTCCTCGTACAAGTTCAGGAACATCGGGATTCTTTTTTTGAGGCATAATACTGCTGCCGGTGGCAAAGGAATCCGGGAGTTCGATGAAACCGAATTCCGATGAAGACCAGAGAATTAACTCTTCCGACATACGGCTCAAATGAACCATGCAAATACTCGCCGCCGAAAGAAATTCGATGATAAAATCCCTGTCTGAGACGGCATCTATGCTGTTTGTCGATATTTCCGGAAAATCAAGAATCCCGGCCACATACTCCCTGTCAATGGGATATGTTGTTCCGGCTAGGGCGGCACTGCCAAGGGGCATCACGTTTATGCGTTTCAAACAATCACTGAACCTGTCGGCGTCTCTAGAAAACATCTCATAATACGCCATCAAATGGTGGGACAAAAGAATGGGTTGAGCTCTTTGCAAATGAGTGTATCCAGGCAAAACAACATCCATATGGATTTTAGTAAGATCCACAATAACCTTTTGAAGCATAAAAAGTAGATTTATTGTATGTAGCGTCTCATCCCTCAAATACATCCTGACATCCAGAACCACCTGATCGTTTCGGCTTCTTGCGGTATGAAGCTTCTGGGCGACCTTTCCCACTTTTGCGATAAGCCTGGCTTCAATGTGCATATGGATATCCTCCAGGCTTTGATCAAACTGAAAATCTCCCCGGTCTATCTCTCTTTTTATCACGCCAAGACCTTCTATCAACGAGGAAGCCTCCTCTTCGGAAATAATAGATGTTTTGGCAAGCATACGACAATGGGCAATACTTCCTTGAATATCATAGGAATAAAGCCTTTTATCTATATCGATGGATGAGGTAAAGTCTTCAACGATTCTATCCGTCTTTTCCGAAAACCTGCCATCCCAGAGCTTTTTCGCCATATAATCCTCATGTTAACGTAGAATTTATTCACTTAGTTGGAATATTTTTACTTTTTCTGGCATTATATTTTATAATCTAAAAAAGTGTGAAGTGATCTAAAGTGATCTAAAATGCCTAAGGTTTTGGAATTCTGCCAATTTTTATATGAGCCAATTCTTAATTAATAGATGGAGCAACCTGCCCGCTCGTGCCTTGCAATGGCAGGCGGGAGCGACACCTTAATTTTAGTCACTTTAAACTTTAGTTCACTTTAGTCACTTTTCCGGCTTGACCGGATTAGGTTTTAATCTATCGCTTTTCTTTCATCATCTTCTGAATACGCAGTCTTAACGCATTTAGACGTATAAAGCCTTCGGCATCTTTCTGGCTGTATACACTGTCATCTTCAAAAGTTGCAAAATCTTCACTGTAAATCGATTCATCGGATTTACGTCCCAGAACACGGCAGTTCCCCTTGTAAAGTTCAAGCCGGGCAACCCCGGAGACATTGGTCTGGGTTCGATCCACCATATCCTGCAAAAGCTTCATCTCGGGTGAAAACCAGAAACCGTAATACACCAGCTCGGAATATTTCGGAATTAGGGAATCCCTCAGGTGCATGACTTCCCTGTCCATTGTAATGGATTCAATGGCCATATGGGCGGCCCGCAATACCGTGCCGCCCGGAGTTTCATAGACACCTCGGGATTTCATGCCGACAAAACGATTCTCCACAATATCGGCCCTGCCGATTCCGTTACGCCCCCCCAGCCGGTTTAGCTCTTTGAGGAGTTGGGCCGGAGACATGGGTTTATCGTTTATGGCCACAGGATCGCCCTGTTTAAAGGTTATTTCGACAAATTCAGGCGTGTCCGGCGCATCCTGGGGGGAAACCGTCATACGGAACATGTCGTTGGGGGGCGTTTGCCAGGGATCCTCAAGCAAGCCTCCTTCAAAGCTTATGTGAAGAAGATTTCCGTCGGTACTGTATGGTTTGGCGGGGGTGGTGGGTACTCGAATACCGTGCTGTTGGGCAAAGGCCATCAAGTCGCTTCGCGAGGTAAGATCCCACTCACGCCAGGGAGCAATGATCTTTATATTCGGATCTATTGCAAAATAGCTGAGTTCAAACCTCACCTGGTCGTTTCCCTTTCCGGTGGCGCCATGGCTCACCGCATCCGCCCCTTCAATCCGGGCAATCTCCATCTGCCGTTTTGCAATCAAGGGTCTGGCAAGAGAGGTGCCCAGAAGATACTGCCCTTCATAAATCGCATTTGCCCGAAACGCAGGGAAAACATAATCTTTTACAAAAGTTTCTTTCAAATCATCGATATAAACCTTTGTTGCCCCTGTTTTTAGGGCGTTTTCCTCCACCTGATTCAGCTCATCCCCCTGGCCCATATCTGCAGCAAATGCAACAACCTCACAACGGTAAGTCTGGATCAGCCATTTTAAAATCACGGATGTATCCAGGCCCCCGGAATACGCCAGAACCACCTTATTTACGGTATGAGACACGATCTTCTCCTTTTACCCGGTTTTACCCGGACAAAACTGAAATAACAAATCACAAGTATCAAATCTCAAATAAATTCCAAACTACAAGCTCCAAATTCCAAAATTAAAAAAAATACCAAAACCCAAATAAGACCCAAAGCCAATTATTTGTCATTTGTTTTTTTAGGCCATTGAGATTTGTTTGTTATTTGTTTTTTGTCATTTGATTGTTTGCCATAAAATGCACAAAAAATATTTCTTAGAAACTGCCTTCAGATGTTACGTTTTAATAAAACATCAAGTATAGCCTTATGCATGTGGAGTTTGTTTTCCGCTTGATCCCAGACAACCGAATTGGGGCCTTCCAGCACATTTTCAGTAATCTCTTCCCCCCGGTGCGCCGGCAGGCAATGCATTACCATAACATCTTTGGCCGCATGTTTTAACAGCGCTTGATTTACCTGAAACGCCTCAAACACCCGCTCCCTTTTGACCTGTTCACTCTCTTGCCCCATGCTGGCCCAAACGTCGGTATAGATGACATCGGCATCTTTTACCGCTTCAACAGGATTCGAGGTTACGCTAATTTTTCCAACCCCTGTCTCAAGAGCCTTTTTCATAACCTCCTTACGAGGGGAATATGGGTCCGGGCATGCTAAAACAAGGTTCAGATCCAAAACCGCCGCGGCATTTATCCATGAATGGGCCACATTATTTCCGTCTCCGACCCAGACAATCCGGATATCCTTATAATCCCCTTTGATCTCTATTACCGTCATAATATCACTTAATACCTGGCACGGATGGAATAGATCGGTCAGGGCATTTATCACCGGAATGTCGGTAAATTCGGCGAACTCTTCCAGCCAATCCTGTGAATAGGTCCGAATCGCCAAACCGTCCAGGTATCTTGAAAGTACCCTGGCGGTATCTCGAACCGGTTCGTTTCGCGCAATTTGGGTGTCCTTGGCGCTTATGAAAATCGGCGTTCCGCCGAGCTGAACCATGGCCGCTTCAAAGGAAATGCGTGTGCGAGTGGACGCTTTGTCGAAAATAAGACCCAGGGTCTTACCGGCAAGAGGCCTGTCTGCAATCCCTTTTTTATACCTTTTTTTTAGTTCAATCGCCCGTTCAAACAGGACTTCAAAATCCTCCCGGGCAAGATCCATAAGTGTCAAGATATCTTTTTCCAATGTTACCTCGCCTTTTGATTGAATATTTTCGATTGAAGATTGAATAGTTAAGGAATTTCCCAATTTTTTTTATGACTATCAATATCAAAATATTGGGCTGACCTGCCCGCTTGTGCCTTATAATGGCAGGCGGGAGCGAGTTTCTTAAATAGTCAATTTTCAATCTTCAATTCATAACCTCATCCAGACATGCCACGAGAGCGTCTATATCTTCTTTTTCTATGATAAGCGGTGGGATAAACCGTAAAATATTCCCCTGGATGCAGTTTATCAGAAACCCTTTTTCCATGCACGAAGCAACAATCTGATCTCCCTCTATTTTTAGCTTCATACCCAGAAGCAGACCCATACCGCGAACATCCTCAATCACTTCATGCCTGTCTTTCAACCATGAAAGCCTGTCCTTAAAATAACCCCCTATATTTTTACAATGATCGATTATATTCTCTTCTGAAAGCACCCGGACAACTTCAAGTGACGCCGCGGTGACAACCGGGGTGCCGCCAAATGTCGAAGCATGTGACCCCGGCCCGAAGGCATCGGCAACTTCTTCTCTGGCCAGCATGGCCCCTATGGGCAATCCATTGGCCAGGGCTTTGGCCAGGGTCATTATATCCGGCGGTATACCGAAATGCTCGTAGGCAAAAAGTCTGCCGGTACGCCCCATCCCTGTCTGAATTTCATCAAAAATCAAAAGGATACCGGTTTCGTCACAAGCCTGCCTTACGGCCTTAAGGTAGTCGGGATCAGGACAGCGAACCCCGCCTTCACCCTGGATCGGTTCTATTAAGACAGCGCATGTGGATGGGCCGATTGTGCCGCGCAATGCGCTAATATCATTAAACGGCACATAGTCAAAGCCTTCAAGCACGGGTTCGAACCCTTGTTTTATCTTATCCTGTCCGGTTGCGGAAAGGGTGGCCATGGTCCGTCCGTGAAAAGAATGCTCCATGGAGATGATTCTGTATCTCCCGTTTTCCCCTTTTTCCTTGAAATATTTTCTGGCCAGCTTAATGGCAGCCTCATTTGCTTCAGCACCGCTGTTACAGAAAAATACCCGGTCCGCAAAGCTGTTTTCCGTAAGCCAGGATGCCAGATCTACCTGGGGAATTGTATAATAAAGGTTGGACACATGAAAAAGGGTGTCCGCCTGCATGGAAAGCGCTTTTGAAACTCCCGGATGTGCATGGCCGAGATTGCATACGGCAATTCCGGCAACAAAATCGGTATATTTTTTACCCTCTGTATCCCAAAGCGTACATCCTTTGCCTTTTGCTATGACAATGGGAAATCTTTTATAGGTTTTTGCGATAACCTGGTCTGCTTTTTTAATTATCTCTTGAGTCATTGTGAAGCCTTTCCGTCAATCATATGGTTACTTCTGTGCCGATCCCTTTATCGGTAAAAAGCTCGAGTAATAAGGCATGGCGCTTGTTGCCGTTTATAATGTGAACCTTTCCAACTCCGTTTTTCAGCGCCTCTATGGCACATTCGATTTTAGGGATCATTCCTCCGGAAATGGTTTTTTCTTCCACCATCTGATTGATGTTCTCCGCACTAATTGAAGAAATGAGAGACCCTGAAGCATCGAGAACGCCATCTACGTCTGTTAGCAAGATCAATCGGCCTGCTGAAAGGGCTATGGCAATACTGCTTGCTACGAGATCTGCATTTATGTTGTATGTTTCACCGGATTCCCCGGCCCCGACCGGTGCGATAATAGGAATAAAATCCTGTTGGGTCAGTGTATTGATGATATCCGGGTTAACATGGGTAACCTCACCCACCAGGCCCGGATCGATGATCTCCGGCGGCTTATCCTTATCCTCCTGATAAACGATATGAAGTTTTCTGGCACGAATAAGCCCTCCGTCCTTACCGCTCAACCCCACAGCCTTACCCCCCTGCTGATTGATCTGAGCAACAATCCCCTTGTTGACTTTGCCCCCTAAAACCATCTCCACAACATCCATGGTCGCCTCATCCGTAAGACGCATCCCTTTCACAAACCTGGAATGAATCCCCATACGGTCAAGAACAGAGTTGATCTGCGGGCCACCGCCGTGAACAACAACCGGATTCAGTCCCGTAAATTTCATTAAAGTAATATCCCGGGCAAAATCCTCCTTCAACTGCTCATCGACCATAGCATGACCCCCATACTTTATCACCAGGGTCATACCATAGAAACGACGAATATACGGCAGGGCCTCCATCAGTATGTCGGCAACATTCGAATCCATATTATCTTCTTTTCTTTAGGTAAGCAATACACATGAGAAGTTAGGTGCTTACAGAATATACCGGCTCAGATCCTCGTCATCTTTGATGTCCTTTAACTTGTCTTCCACATACTTTTTATCGATGACTATTTTCTTTTCGCGCATATCCGGCGCTTCAAAAAGGATATCTTCCAGCATGCACTCCATGAGGGTATAGAGCCTCCGGGCACCGATGTTCTCGGTCATGTTGTTCACCTCTTCGGCAATCCTGGCTATTTCTTCAATAGCTTCATCCTCAAAAATAACATCAACACCTTCGGTCTTTAACAGAGCCATATATTGAAGGATTAAAGCATTCTTGGGTTCTGTCAGTATCCTCACAAACTCCTTCTGCCCCAAAGCGTCCAGTTCCACCCTTATGGGAAACCGCCCCTGGAGCTCCGGAATTAAATCCGAAGGCTTGGTGGTATGAAAAGCCCCGGCAGCAATGAAAAGGATATTGTCCGTCTTGACCGGACCGTATTTTGTTGAAACAGTGCTCCCTTCTATAACCGGTAGAAGATCCCTCTGAACGCCTTCCCTGGACACGTCGGGACCGTGGGTGCCGTCTTTTCCGGCAATTTTATCAATTTCATCAAGAAAAATGATTCCAGATTGCTCGACTTTAATTATGGCCTCTTTTACCACCTTGTCCATATCTACCAGGTTCTGAGCCTCTTCGGCAGAAAGCATCTCCATGGCCTCGGGTACTTTTACCTTGCGACGCTTTGTGCTTTTGGGAAGAAGACCGCCGATCATATCTTTAAAATTAATCCCCATCTCCTCCATGCCCACGTTGGAGAAAATCTCGACCATAGGCATGGTTCGCTCTGACACGTCAAGATCAACGTATCGATTATCTAGTTTTCCCTGGCGAAGCATTTTTCGAAGCTTTTCCCTTGTGGGGGAAGATTCATCGTTTTTATATGTTACAAGTTCAACCTTTGTCTCTTTCGAATCTTCACGCTCCTGTGTCGGCTGCATTCCTCCTTTTGGAAGCAAAAGATCGAGCATTCTCTCTTCGGCAATCTGCCATCCTTTTTCTTTTACGGCCTCCTGCTCCTGTGATTTAAGTTTATTGACCGTAAGTTCGAGAAGATCTCTTACCATAGATTCAACGTCCCGTCCTACATATCCTACTTCCGTAAACTTGGAAGCCTCAACCTTAGTAAATGGAGAATCGGTTAAATTTGAAAGCCTCCTGGCTATCTCTGTCTTACCTACCCCGGTGGGACCGATAAGGATAATGTTCTTGGGGACAATTTCATCACGAAGATCTACGGGCACCTGCTGCCTGCGCCAGCGATTCCTTAAAGCAATGGCAACAGAACGTTTTGCCCGGTGCTGGCCAATGATATATTTATCAAGTTCTTGAACAATTTCGTTTGGTTTTAGACTGCTCATTTTTTGTTAACTACCTGTTATGGATAATTTGTTAGTTAGTGTCCATCCATAAATGAGGATTTTTGTTCAAGATCAAGGCATGTGAAAAAAATAACCACAGGCATATATTTAATATTCCGAGGATTATTTTTTGAACATAACGCAGAGATTGGACAAAAAGACCATTTATGGATGGACACTAGTTATCTCCTGTCATTGGTCATTCCCTATGGGTTATTGATCCATTTTCCTTACTGTTTTTACAACTCTTCAATGGTAATCGTATCATTTGTAAATACACATAGGGAACCGGCTATTTCCATTGCCTCTTTAACAATATCAACCGCATCCATATCCGTATTTCTCATCATGGCTTTTGCCGCCGCCTGGGCTCCGATGCCCCCGGACCCTATACCCATGAGGTCTTCGTCCGGCTCAATCACATCACCGTTTCCTGAGATAACGAACATGTTTTTATCGTCCACCGCAATCATAATAGCTTCCAGACGCCTCAAATACTTGTCGGTACGCCAGTCCCGTGCCAGTTCAACGGCACTGCGAGTCAGGTTTCCATTATATCGCTCGAGCTTTTTTTCCAGGCGTTCGGAAAGGTTTAAGGCATCGGCAGTGGCCCCGGCAAATCCCACGATTATCCTGTCATTGTAAATCCTTCTGACTTTTTTTGCGTGATGCTTTATAATGGTATTGTTCAATGTAACCTGGCCGTCACCGGCTACAGCCGCTTTGCCCTTATGTCTGACGGCAAGAATTGTTGTGCCATGAAATATCATCGTTTTTTCCCTATGTTGAGACCTTTGAAAAATGTCCAATTTTGCCTGCCCAGTTAAATCCGTTTTTAATATTTAACCGGGGTTCAAGGCCAAGGAAGGCGAAAATTTTAACCACCCCGATGAAAAACACATCGGGACAGGCATCCATACATTGAGTATTTTTAGGATTAAAATTTGAGCCTGTCGAAGCGAAGCGTAGATCCCGCTCAGCGGGGACGCCGGAATTGGACAAAAGGGGGCGTTTTGCAAAGGTCTCATGTTATCGTCTCGGGTGCGCTTTGTCATAGGTTTCCATTAATCGATCAATACTTACATGAGTATATTTCTGGGTCGTAGAAAGGCTTTTATGGCCCAACAGCTCTTGCACCACCCTTAAATCCGCCCCTGCATCGAGTAAGTGGGTTGCAAATGAATGACGCATGGAATGTGGGGAAACCGGTATTAACAACCCGCATTCTTTTGCTGTCTTTTCCAGAATACGTGCGATGGAACGGGTGGTAAGGCGACCCTTGTTTTTGTTTAAAAAAAGCGGCGTATTTTCGTCGGTGCGTATGCCGGCTTCGATTTGCAACCTTTTTCTGTAATCGGAAATAGCAGTTAACGCCTTTTTGCCCACAGGCACAATCCGTTCCTTGTTCCCTTTTCCAAGCACACGAATCACTTGCTTTGTAAAATCAACATCAAACACATTCATACCGGCAAGCTCAGAAACACGTATGCCGCTCGAATAAAGGGTTTCGAAAATTGCACGGCTCCTTAAACCAAAAAGCGTATCCGTCCTTATGGAATCGAGCAACCTGAAAATGTCATCAACAGGAAGGTAGACGGGAATCGTTTTTTGCTGTTTTGGCGTCAAAATTGAATCCAGCGGATTGTCCAGAATAACACCACGTTTGACGAGGTATCTAAAAAAAGAACGGATGGCTGAAAGCTTACGTGCTATGGTAACCTTTTTGTTCTTTTTGTATAAAAACCCCAGATACCCCCTTATCATTAACCCATCCACCTGATCTGCAGTGAAATTATTTATAGAATCTTGGTTCCTCTTCCCTGAAAAGCGTTCTTTACAAATAATTGATACAAACTCTTTGAGGTCGTGAGAGTAAGCACGGCACGTATTTACGGAGTACCCCTTTTCAGAGGAAAGGGACTCGATGAAAAATTCTATCTGTTTTTCCAAAGAAAGTAAAATCATAAAAATCAAGCGGCTCTACGGGTCTTTTTTTTCATTTTGGTCAGGCGGCGTCTGTAAATTTTCGCCATTTTATCATCATTATTGTTAAGAGCGGCTTCTCGATCCGCCTTCAGCGCCTTCACCTTTTTTTTAATCTCCCGGACTGAGGAATCAGTTTTTTTCGTTAAATCTTCTGTTATCCCCCTTGCTTTTTTTATTGCGCTGACGAGCTCGGCCTTATTCATACCATAAACACCTGTTATTTCTGGTATTTGTTTGCCAATTTCTCTTAATTCCTTGGCCGTCATTTTCTCCAGCGGTTTTTCTTTTATCTCCTTTTTCTTTTTACCCATGTCCTGAAACTCTCCTTTTCTTGTATCATTTTAGCTTTATAAAATAATGAGGCCGACGCCGTATTCAGATGATTCGGTTTATAAACGGGTTATTGTCTGAGCTGTTAAAAACCAAACGATTCGAATGCAATATCCTTTTTAAAAGGGCCTGATGTATATATTTCCTTGCCGTTGTTTAAAAGCACAAGCGGAGGCTGCAAAACCTCCGCTAAAAACATGATTCGTTAACAATTTTTACATATTATGTCAATAAATAGATGACCCTTATTCCCCAACCCCCTTTTTTTCTTTATCTATCATCGAAAGAAACGGCTTAAAAAGTTCCAGGGGGAACGGAAAGATCGTGGTGGTATTCTGCTCAGCAGATATCTCACGCATGGTCTGGAGATATCTTAGCTGCAATGCCATGGGATGTTCACGTATAATCTCAGCAGCCTCGGCCAGCTTGCCTGCCGCCTGAAATTCACCGTCGGCATTAATTACCTTGGCACGCCGTTCCCTCTCCGCCTCAGCCTGCTTGGCCATGGACCGCTGCATATCCTGAGGCAAATCAATATGCTTAAGCTCCACTGTTGAGACCTTAATTCCCCACGGATCCGTGTGCATATCCAGAATTTCCTGAAGCTGAGAATTAATCTTTTCCCTTGCGGACAACAGCTCATCGAGTTCCGCCTGACCGCATACGCTCCGTAACGTTGTCTGTGCCAGTTGTGACACTGCGTAATTGTATTCTTCCACTTCGATAACCGCTTTTATGGGTTCAATGACCCTATAATAGATAACGGCATTTACCTTTACGGAAACATTGTCCCTGGTAATAACGTCCTGGGAATCGACATCCATGACCACAAGACGCATACTCACCTTTACCATTTTGTCAACAATCGGGATAAGGATGATCAGCCCGGGCCCTTTTGCCTTTATCACCCTGCCGAGCCTGAATATAACCCCCCGTTCATACTCGTTTAAAATACGTATGGCCGCGGACAGAAAAAAAACAGCCAGTACAACTATAACGATTACTGGATACATTATACGCTCCTTTCAACCGGTTCCACTTCAAGGACAAGATTGACGATTTTTACAACCCGAACCCTGGTGCCGGTTTGGATTGGATCTTTTGAGGTTGCGTTCCACAGTTCTCCGTGCACAAAGACCTTGCCCTCGGGCATGAGAGATTCTCTGACCACTCCGATTTCCCCGATCAGTCCCCGTGCGCCGGTTCTCGGTTTAGACAGATGTGATTTAAAGACAAGACCTGAAACAACTACAAAAAAGCCTGAAATCAGAACAAGGGTGGATATAAGCACTTGCCATGACAGTCTCATACCGGTGCCGCTGTTTTCAAATAACATAATAGAGCCGAGCAAAAGTGCAGTAATGCCCGCTATACTCAAAAGTCCATAACTTGCGATCTTCATCTCCATAATGAAAAAAATAAGGGCAAGAACGATAAGGAGAAATCCTGCATAGTTAACCGGTAGGGTCTGAAACGCAAAGAAAGCCAGGATAATGGAAATTCCGCCGACAACCCCGGGAAGAACGGCGCCGGGGTGTGACAATTCAAAGTAAAGACCGGCAAGACCGATCATCATAAGAATATACGCAATATTGGGATTGCTGATGGTCTTTAAAATTTTAGTCCTTAAATCCTCTTCCAATAAAGTCTTTTTGACAGTATCGAGCTTTAAAACTCCTTTGTCTTCAATTTCGCGGCCTTTGATCTGACGGATCAGATCATCTATGTCTTTTGCCACAACATCGATGACATTCGCCTTTAGCGCCACGGTTTCCGTCACGGAAACACTTTTTCGGACGGCCTTTTCTACCCAATCGGCGTTCCTTCCCCTTTTTTCTGCGATACTCCTTGCATGGGCCACCATGTCATTTACCACCTTTTCGGACATGGCACCGCTGATTTCCTTGCCGCCGGCCCCCACCGGATGCGCCGCACCGATGTTTGTTCCCGGAGCCATGGCTGCAATGTCTGCCGCCATGGTGATCATTACGCCTGCGGAAGCGGCCCTGGCCCCGCTCGGGGCCACATAAACCACAACCGGGACCTTGCTTGCAAAAATTGCCATTACAATCTCACGCATGGATTCGGCAAGACCCCCCGGGGTGTCAAGCTCGACGATAATACATGAAACGCCTTCCTCGGAAGCTTTGTTAATCCCCTTTTTCAAAAAACCGGCCGCCGCCGGACTGATGGGACCCGACATCCGGATAACATAGACCTCATTTACTTCTGAAACACCGTTTTCGGGACAGCAGAATAAAATCAATAACAAGGCCGATATTAGGAAAAATTTATTTTTCATGTTTTTAATTCAAGTTAAATAGGACGCAGATTTTCGCAGATATACACAGATAATATTGTTATTTTGCAATTTAAGAATCTTGATAATCTGTGCTCATCCGTGTCCAAAAAAGGAAATTCCTATACTATCAAGTTACATAAAGTTGTAGAATTTCCGGGTCGTTTAATTGGCCAATGCCTTCATCAACTTTTTCATATCTTCCCAGACATCGCGCTTTTTGCCGGGGTTGCGAAGAAGGTAGGCCGGGTGATATGTGGGCAAAACCCGTATCCCGTTATAATCATGAAAACGCCCTTTGAGTTTTGAAATAGGCGTTGTTGTATCAAGCAGTGCCTGTGCGGCAAACGTCCCCAGGGCACATATAACATCCGGCTTTATGGCCGCAAGCTGACGCTTTAAAAAAGGTAAACATGCCTTTATCTCGTTGGGAAGAGGATTTCTGTTACCCGGAGGGCGACACTTTATGATGTTACATATATAAACCTGATCGCGGGTATATTTTATGGCCTCTATTATCTTTGTAAGAAGACGACCGGCAGCCCCGATAAACGGTTCCCCTTTTTGATCCTCATCATAGCCCGGCCCTTCCCCCACAAATACCAGTCTTGCATGTGGATCACCGGCGCCAAAAACAATATTTTTTCGGCTTTCTGAAAGCCGGCAGCGGCGACATTCACCCAGATCCATTCGAATCGCCTCCAGGGTTTCCGGTAAACGTGTCTGTTTATGTCCCCAAGATCCCATTATGTTAAGACTTTCCTTTGAACAGTCAAAACCACTGCAACCGGTTTGGGATAGGAATCGGAAGGTTTCGCAAAGTCCTTCTATGGCCGTATCAAAATCGTTGTTATAAGACATTTGTATCAACAGGTTTTTGTTTGCAGCTACCTGTCCTTATTATTCGATCCAGAAGAATATGGGCGACCTCATCTTTTTGCATTTCAGGAAGAGCCTCCTTTGTACCGTCTCTATAAAACAGGGTCACCTTATTGGTGTCAATACCAAAACCCGAAGAGGGTCCCCCCACGAGATTTCCCACAATAATATCAAGATTTTTTTCAACCAGCTTTTTTTCTGCAAACAGTTCAAGGTTTTCCGTTTCCGCAGCAAACCCCACAAGTGTCCGGTCTTTTTTTCTCCTCCCTATCTCTTTCAAAATATCCCGGGTTTTTTCCAGTGACAAAACCAGTTCATCCTTTTCCTTCTTGATTTTCTGTCCGGACTGCTCCTTTGGCCGGTAATCAGAAACCGCTGCTGCCTTAATAATTATTTCCGAATCTTCCATGTGCTCAAAAACAGCAAGGGCCATCTCCCGGGCGGTGCCTACCCTGATCACCGTCACGTTATTTGGATCGGGAAGACTTGTGGGGCCGGTTATCAAAACAACATCGCCTCCCCTTTGTTCTGCAGCCCTTGCAACCGCAAAGCCCATCTTGCCGGAAGAAGGATTGCTGATGTACCGAACCGGATCGATAAATTCGCGAGTCGGACCGGCGGTTACCAGTATCCTTTTACCCTTCATATCTTTGGGTGAAAGATAAAATAACAGCCTGTCAAGTATATCTTCGGGTTCAGGAAGGCGACCGGGTCCGGTAGTGCCGCAAGCAAGTTCCCCTGATTCCGGTTCCATGACAAAATACCCATCGGATTTAATTCTCTCAAGATTCCTCCGGACCGTTTTTGCTTCAAACATATTCGTGTTCATGGCAGGGCAGATGATCACCGGACATGTTACCGCCAGAACGAAAGTGCTCAACGCATCATCGGCAATACCGTGGGCGATCTTGCCGATAATATTTGCCGTTGCCGGTGCAATAATCACAGCATCCGCTTGATTCGCCCAATCAATATGCCTGATGGAGGCATCATCAACCGTTTCAAAGAGGCTGGTACAAACCGGCTGACGTGATAAGGCCCAAAAAGTTAGAGGCCCTACAAACTCTGAGGCATTCTTCGTCATAATGACCCTGACGTTCGCCTCCTCCTTGATAAGGAGCCTTAAAAGTTCGACGCTCTTGTATGCTGCAATCCCGCCTGATACGCCCAGTACGATATTTTTATTACTGATCATACGTTTCATCTCTGGTCACCGATATATCTTTGTAGTTTCTTAAGCTTTTGAATGCCGTTAAACTTGAGCAAAAGATCAATCCATTCACTGAACAGCATAAAAAGATTCTCTCGATCTTTGTCAAAGCCTCTGTTTTCAATTTCAGAAAGCGCATCAATGAGATCCTGGCGACCCGGTTCCTGTTTTAATAGGTAGTTATAAATTTCTGCCGCTTTACCCAAATTGCCCTGATCGGCATAGACTTTTGCCATTGTCCGGGTATAAAAAACATCATCTTTCATCAATTCAATTTAACTCGATTCGCTCACAATTGGAATGTTGGAATATTGGAACATTGGAACATTGGAATATTGGGTTCTGGGAAAATGGAAAGTTGGGTTATTGTAAAATTCCTATTGACGAAAATTAAATAGAGGAATGTCATCTCCTTTAAATCATCATTCCATTATTCCATCATTCCATTATTCCATGTCCGATTTAAGAATATAAACCTATAAAATACCTTTTTTTTCAATAAATTGTAGAATTTCCGAGACGTTTAGTTAGCCTTTCTGCCTTTCGTCACCTTGATCACAACCTCGTCTTTACCGATCACGCCAAGTTCATTCCGGGCCACATTCTCTACATATTCCGGATCGTTCTTTAATCTTTCTATTTCGCGATACAAGGAAAGGTTTTCCCGGATCAGTTCATCATTTTTCTTTAAAAGAATGTCTCTTTCCGTTTTCAGCAGGTATAAATCGTTGAGACCATTTTCACCAAATAGAGCAAAAATTAGCAACGAAAACATTATGATTATTGCAAAAGCAAGCAAAATATTTTGCTTTGAAATCACTTTTTATTTATGCCCTTCCCGGCTATAGCCAGAATATTTTTTAGTTCCTTGCTCTTTAGCAATAAAGAAAAAGAACCATAGAGAACAAGACCGGTCACAATACTTCCCATGAGCCCGAAGAAAAGGCCGGATAATGTCCCGTCTTCAGAGGGAATAATCAATAACGAAGTGGCCCAGACCACAGCCCCCATAATCCCTGAACAAATCATTATTTTACAGGCGGACTGGATAATACCTTTCAACCCCAGCGCACCGAGTTTTGTCCTCAAGGCCCGAACAAGAAGTCCCAGGTTCAACATTGACGCAAGGGACGTTGAGAGCGCAAGCCCACCGTGTCCCATGGGTCCCATAAGAATGACTCCAAGTATGATATTGGCACAAACGGATACCACAGCGCTTCGTACCGGCGTCCTTGTGTCCTGTAATGCATAAAACGTGGAAACAACAATCCGTACCGCTGAAAACGCCCAGAGACCTATACTATAATACAAAAGTGCATATGCAGTCAAACGTGTGGTTTCCGAATCAAAAGCTCCTCTTTTAAACAACAGTGCAACAATAGGTTCCCTTAATACGATCAGGCCGACCATTGAAGGAATGGTGATAAAAAAGACCATTCTCATGGCGTATGAAAAAGTATCTCTGACAGCCTGCAAATCTTTTTCAGCCGCCTGCCTGGAAAGACTTGGCAGAACAGCAGTGGCCATGGCTATCGCAAATATTCCGAGTGGAAACTGTACCAGGCGATCCGCATAATAAAGATACGAAACACTCCCTTGGGCCAGCAAAGAAGCAAGCAGGGTCCCCACCAGGATGTTGATTTGATATACAGCGGCGCCGAATATGGCGGGGAGCATGAGCAGGCCGACCTTTTTTAGACCGGGGTGGTAAATATTTGCTTTTTCCCAGAAATAAAACCCTTTTTTTATCAGAAAGGGCACCTGAAGTGCCAGTTGGAAAAATCCTCCCATCAGTACCCCGATGGCAATCCCGGTCACCGGGTCAGCCATGTGAGGTGCAATTAAGAATACCGAGCCTATTATGGAGATGTTCAAAAAAACCGGGGCCAGGGCCGGTGCGGCGAAATGACCGAGGACATTAAGTATCCCCATGCAAAGTGCAACAAGTCCGATGAAAAAAATATACGGAAACATGATACGGGTTAAAAGGAGCGTAAGTGAATATTTTTCGGGTGAGGCGACAAACCCGGGAGCGATAACCCGGATGATAACCGGGGACAGCAAAATGCCTGCGATAGCGGTGGCAACAAGCAACACGGAAAGGAGCCTTATGGCGGACCTTGCCATTTCAAAGGCATCATCTTTTCCCCGTTTTGTAAGGTATTCGGTAAAAACGGGAATAAATGCAACGCTCAAAGAACCTTCGGCAAAAAGCCTTCTTAAAAGGTTGGGAATTCTAAAAGCTACAAAAAAAGCATCCGAAGCGAACCCGGCGCCAAAAAACCAGGCAATCACCACATCTCTTATGAAACCGAAAACGCGGCTTAATAAAGTTGCTGATCCAACAACACCTGCAGTTTTTGTCACGCGATGGTTTTCAGTGGTTGGCTGGTTTGTTGAAAGGATCGGCACCTGTTTTTCCTTTAGTCTCACTTAAATGCGAGTTCCAGACAGGTTACATTTTATTATCAGTTGGCGGGTCAATATGATCATTTTATACACCAGAACTTATTGAGAAGTTACTTGGAAATTTACCAACTTATCGTAATTACAGGTTTTTTTAGCAATCTGGTTATTCCGTCATTTTTACCCAGCCTGTCGAAGCGAAGCGAAGATCCCGCTATCGGGGCTCGGTTAAACCAGAAATTTGTTTAACCGGGGTGTAACTTTTTTCTATTTCACCGGGGCCACTATTCCAAATGGGGCCAAGCCCCTAAGTTCGAATTGCTTAACTTAAACCTAAGTTGAGCGATTTTTTGCAAAGAGATGTGCTGAGATCTTGTTGCATAAGGGTTCGCGAAAACCGTAGGCATACCCGTGGATATGTCGAGGATTTTCGCGGATCCTTGAGGCGCAAGAAATCGGTTCAGATCGAGTAAAAAATCGCTCTGTTTAGGTTAAAATAAAGCTTGACATTTCTCCTATGAATCTGTATGAATGCTGATTTTATTTATAACATTAGAATAAAAGGAGCTGATAAAATTGGCTAATCATAAATCTGCGATAAAACGTGCGCGTCAGAACGAAAAAAAGCGCCTGCAAAACAAATCTTCGAAAACAAGAATAAAGAATATCGTCAAAGTCGTACGACAAACTGTTAGCGAAAAATCGAATGAAACGGCACTGGCTGAACTCAATATTGCAAAATCTATAATCGATAATGCAGCAAAAAAGGGTGTGATCCACAGGAAAACCGCATCTCGAAAAATTTCCCGCCTCTCCAGACTTGTAAATACCATGTCAACCTAACCCGAGTTTCTCACGGGTCACGGCACGTTCGAACCGTCAGAAAGCGTATACTGCAAAATGAAAGCGGAGAGACCTTTGAAAAACGCCCCCTTTTCCCCAATTCCGGCGTCAGATTGAGCATTTTTCAAAGGTCTCGCTGATTTTGTTATATGGCTGTGAGATGGATTCTTTTAAAAATCAGCGGTTAAATCATTGAAAATAGTTTCCGAAAGCCTTTTAGAAAGCCTTTTTATCGCTTCCCGTTTTTTACGTTCTGTAGACTGTTTTTCGGGCATTACCTTATAGGCCTCGTTGTCGGAAACGCCTTTTGCAGACCATATGACCCCGCCGGACCGACCGGTTAATTTTAAATCGACTTTAACTTCAACCCGTCTTTCATTGGAGGTATACTCTCCTGTGTGGGAGATCGTTCTTTCACTTATCGATCGAACAACACCGGTAAGAATTGCATCGGCCTTGTCACTTCCGGTAACAATCACCTGCTCACGCCGGGTAAATTCATATATGAGATCATTGGTAATGATAGTCTCCACCCCGGTTTCTGCGGTGCGGTTTTGAAACA
Organism: Desulfobacteraceae bacterium Eth-SRB2; assembly: GCA_004193595.1. GTDB lineage: Bacteria > Desulfobacterota > Desulfobacteria > Desulfobacterales > UBA11574 > S5133MH16. The sequence continues at coordinate 41,634 of RPGQ01000006.1, read as the reverse complement.
TCTCTACACTAACCGATGTTATACCGGATGGAAGACTTCCTCCGCCGGTAAATTGGTAACCGCAAGCCGAAAAAAGAAACCCCAACAAAATGATCGCCCAGGCATATTTCTTTTTAACAAACAATGATCCTTCTGCAGTTAATTTCATCACTTACACCACGATATTCACAAGTTTCTTCTTGACCACAATAACTTTCTTAATCGTTTTATTAGTTATAAATTTTTGAACACGCTCGTCCGAAAGGGCCAACGCTTTGATTGTATTATCGTCCGCATCCACATCAACACGGAATTTGCTTCTTAGTTTGCCGTTTACCTGAATCACGATCAAAAGTTCATCCTTTAACAGGGCGACATCCCTGTATGACGGCCATGATGCCAATAGAACACTTGACTCAAATCCCAGGGCCGCCCAGAGCTCTTCGGCAAAATGTGGGACAATTGGCGACAAAAGGAGCGCAACAGATTCCATGGCAAATCGCATGACCTTGGTATCTTGAGTATCATTTTTTACCGGATCGATTCCGTACATGGTATTCACAAGTTCCATGATTGCACTAATTGCCGTATTAAAATGGAACCGGTCTTCTATATCTTTTGAAACTTTATATATGGTCGCATGGGTTTTTTTGAATATTTCACGGGTTTCTCCTTCCAGAAGATCGGGGCTTCCATCAAAAGGGGGGGCATCCTTTATTAGATCAATCCAGTTCCAAGCAAGGCGCCAGACACGATTGAGAAAGCGATACCCACCTTCAACACCTTGCTCGCTCCATTCAAGATCCCTTTCCGGCGGAGCTGCAAAAAGGCAAAAAAGTCTCGTTGTATCAGCTCCGTATTTTTCAAGAAGAGTATTCGGATCAATAACGTTCTTTTTCGACTTGGACATTTTTTCAACCCGGCCAAGGGTAACCTCCTTGCCACATTTTTTACAATGCCGGTTTTCGCCACTCCCTTCCACCTCTTCAGGGAAAAGAAAACCGTGTTCCGGACAGGATACCGTCTCTTTACAGACCATCCCCTGTGTCAAAAGCCGGGTAAAAGGTTCCTTGTATTTTACAAGCCCAAAGTCGTTCAACACTCGGGTATAATACCTTGAATAGAGCAGATGTAAAATAGCATGCTCAACGCCGCCGATATATTGATCCACGGGCATCCAGTAATCTACGGCCGTTTTGTCAAACATACCCTTATCATAATTCGGGCTGCAGTATCTTTCATAATACCATGAAGATTCTACGAAGGTGTCCATTGTGTCTGTCTCTCTTCTGGCCTCAGGGCTTCCGCAAGCGGGGCAGGTTGCCTTTGCAAAATAATCGAGAGCCCCAAGGGGCGACCTTCCGCCCTCCAGAAGATCGACATTCTCCGGGAGCAAAATGGGAAGATCCTTCTCCGGCACGGGAACAATACCGCATTTTTTGCAATGAATCATGGGAATCGGCGCACCCCAGTATCGCTGCCTTGAAATACCCCAGTCCCTCAACCTGAAACTGGTGGTCTTTTTGCCCATTCCTTCCTGCTCCAGAAAAGAAGCAATTTCGTCAAGTGCCGTGACGTTGTCCATTCCGTCAAACCGGCCGGAATTGACCATCACACCTTCACCGGTGTATGCTTCGGTCATGGTTACGGAATCCAGATCGTCATCATACGGTTTTACGACCACCACGATATCCAGGTTGTATTTTCGAGCAAAATCGAAATCCCGCTGGTCATGTGCGGGAACGGACATAACCGCTCCCGTGCCATACTCCATGAGTGCAAAGTTTGCGGTATAAATCGGCATCCGTGCGCCGCTCAGGGGATTGAGGCAATAAGCGCCGGTAAATACGCCCTCTTTCTCATAACTTTCCACCGCCCGGATCGATCGGTCCTGCAGGGATATGTGTTCGACAAATTCGCGAACTTTGTCTTCCCGAGGCGTCCCTTTCGACAAGTTTAATACCAGCGGATGCTCCGGAGCAAGGCACATAAACGTTGCGCCATAAACCGTATCCTGCCGGGTTGTAAAAACCGGTATCTGTTCATCTGTATTCTCTATGGGAAATCGAATTTCCGCACCCACACTCTTTCCTATCCAGTTCTTCTGCATGGTGATAACCTTTTCAGGCCATCCGGAAAGTTTGTCGCAATATGCCAGTAGATCTTCCGCGTAATCTGTAATACGGAAAAACCATTGCCAGAGTTTTTTCTGCCGAACCGTCTTGCCACAGCGCCAGCACATGCCGGCTTCCACCTGCTCGTTGGCCAAAACCGTCTGGCAGTGTTCACACCAGTTCAAAAAAGATTCCTTTCGATAGATCATTCCCTTTTCGTACATTTTTAAAAAGAGCCATTGTTCCCACCGGTAATATTCAGGACTGCACGTAGCGATTTCCCTGTCCCAGTCGTATGAAAAACCGATACGTTTTAGCTGAAATTGCATGGTATCAATATTTTCATAGGTCCATTTGGCGGGATGGGTGTTGTTTGCGATTGCGGCGTTTTCCGCCGGCATACCGAATGCGTCCCATCCCATGGGATGAAGAACATTGAATCCCCGCATTCTTTTGTACCTTGCAACCACATCACCGATGGTATAGTTCCTTACATGCCCCATGTGTATGTTGCCGGACGGATAGGGAAACATTTCCAGAAGATAATATTTTTCCTTACCCGGATCCTCTTTGACCTTAAAAAGCTTGGATGTTTTCCAGAAATTTTGCCACTTGGATTCTATGGTTTTAGGATTGTATCTTTCATCCATTATATCTACGCTACCTCACTTGCATGGTTTAGTTTCTTAATGATAAATCTTGTGCCCTCCAAAGGCGGTTTTGTGACATTTTATGGAAAGAATTAAAGTTAATCTTAACGTACGAAATTTTTATTTTTTCAGGTTTTTGTAATAAAAAATCTTTTTCTTTTCCAGTTTATCCAGATGGGGTTACACCTAACTATACTTTCACCTAAATTGAGCGATTTTTTACTCGATCTGCACCGATCTCCCCGCTGACGCGGGATCTTGGACTTGCGCATCAAGGATCCTAGAAAATCATCGACATATCCATCCCCATGTCTTTTCGGGATGGTTTTCGCGAACCCTTATGCATCAAGATCTCAGCACATCTCTTCGCAAAAAATCGCTCAACTTAGGTTTCAACAAATTATTTTCACATGCCACAACATGATATAAATAGCAAGGGATAAGAAATTGTTTGACTTGTATATGACAATTTCATATTTATTTAAGAAAGAAAGTGCTTAAAATAAAAGCATCAATCCCGGTGTTGAAGAACCGATATATTATGAGCAAGATCCTTATTAATGCCATAGATCCTGAGGAATGCAGGATTGCAAAAGTAAAAGATATGAAACTCGAAGAATTTCATATCGAAAGTGCCGCAAGGGAAATTATTCACGGCAACATATACAAAGCCGTTATTTCACGTGTTGAGCCGAGCCTCCAAGCCGTATTCGTAGACTACGGAGCGGATCGCCATGGATTTCTTCAGAAGCATGAAATCCATAGCGAATATTTTCAGGACAATCTTTCAAAAGACAAATCCATAAAAAAAATGGTGAGGCGCGGCCAGGAACTCCTGGTACAGGTCATAAAAGACCCGTTCATGACAAAAGGGGCCATGCTCACAACTTACATATCTCTCCCGGGAAGATACCTGGTGCTTATGCCCGGAAGCGATAACCGTGGCATTTCACGCAAAATAGAAGATGAAGATGAGCGAAGCCGCCTTAAAGATATGATCAACAATCTCAAATTGACTGAAGGATTAGGCATCATCGTCCGAACCGCCGGAATAAACTGTACCAAAATGAGTATGTCCAGGGATTTAAGATATCTGTTGCGGCTCTGGAAAAACATCAAAAAAGATGTGGCCAAAGCAACCCCCCCGGTATTAATTTACAAGGAGCAAAACCTTGTTTTAAGATCCATACGCGACTATTTCACCTCCGATGTGACCGAAATCCTCATAGATGATGTCACAGTATATCACGAAGCTAAAAACTTTGTTAAAATCATTTCCCCAAAACATACCAAGATTGTCAAACACTATAAAACGGACAGGCCCATATTCACAAAATACCAGTTGGAAGAACAGATTGCATCCATATATAAAAGCCGTGTTAAATTAAAATCCGGTGGGGATATTATAATAACACAGACAGAAGCGCTGGTTGCCATTGACGTCAATTCAGGAAAGGCCACTCAAAAAAAATCAATTGAACAGACCGCTCTTCAGACCAATATTGAAGCAGCCGAGGAGATTTCCCGTCAGCTGCGACTCAGAGATTTGGGCGGTCTTATCGTAATCGATTTTATCGACATGAGAGATTCCAAAAATAAAATAGAAGTTTTTAGGGCCGTCAAAAACAATGTAAAATACGACAAGGCCAAAACAAAGATCGGCAAGATTTCAATGTTCGGACTCATGGAAATGTCAAGACAGCGGCTCAGGCCCTCCATTGAATCCAGCAGTTTTGAATCCTGCAGCCATTGCGGAGGCAAAGGACTTATACTTTCCACTGAGATGCTGGTCCTCGACTTTCTCCGAAAACTTCGTCTTGAAACCTTAAAAGATAACATCTCAAAAGTAAAAGGAATCGTCCCGTCGGTAGTGGCCGACTATCTTTTGAATAAGAAACGCAAGGAGATTCTTGACCTGGAAATAAGGCGCAATCTTTCCATCTCCATCCAAGGAGACAACACTTTGGTCCGCGGAATGAGTAAGATTATTTGTGAACAGTAAAACACGACCCCAACCCGGACAAGCCCCCCTCCTTCCGATCGGAGTGAGGCGGACTTGTCCGAGTTAGGGTCATGAAAAAATAAGTTCACCATTCAGAAACTAAAACTTATAATATTTATTAAAAATCATTTTTTGACTTTTTAGGATACCGTTATTGTTATGCAAAAGAAAACCTTTCAAATATCAAGTAAAGCCATAGGAATTGCAGTAAGCTGTATAATCCTTATCTCAGTTGCCGGTTTATGGTTTTGGTTGAAGAGAGATTCAACGGTCAATACTAAAAATGAGCCTGAAAAAGTTCATCTACCTCCAACAACAAAAAGTGTCATTGATTACAATAACATCGAAAAAGACAAAGAGCTCAAAGCGCTTATGCAAAAACGCAAGGCAGAATACGGAGTTGAAAAAGGGGTCGACATTATTACAAAATCTGATGAATCTTTTAAAATCGGTGATTCAACAGTCTCCATGCAGGAAATTTTGGATAAAATACGTATTAAAAGCGGTGATATTGTTGAAAGGGACCTCAAGTCAAAAAAAATGGGTCCAATGAAAAATTCAGAATCATTCGGAATATACGTCGTTCAGTCTAGAGACAATATCTGGAATATACATTTTAATTTCCTGAAAGATTACTTTGCTCATAAAGGCATCTCCCTTTCACCCCTTGCCGACGAACCTAAAAGGGGGGGGCAAAGCTCGGGGGTTGGTAAACTTCTTAAATTTTCTGAAAGAACGGTGAATATTTACAACATAAAAGAACGCAAAATAGATGTTGATCTTAACCTGATATATCCCTTGAGTAAGGTGGTTATCTATAATATGGACCAAATTTTCGCACTTCTGGATCTCATCGATTACGAACATGTAAATCGCATTCAATTTGACGGTGAAACGCTCTGGATACCGCCAAATTAATTTGACTGAAAATTCGGACCCAAAGGATCCGACATACCATCATTCCTGTTTTCCGGACATTAAGCACCCCGAAGTATTTTTTTATCTCAAAGCCGTCGATCTTTGACCCGGTTCTTTGAACCATGTTTTCTATAATGAAATAAACATTTGACGTATGCATTCAATTGCAGTATATCAGCGCCGTTTTTTAAACTTTTTTAATACAAAAAATTAAGGGGTCTTTTTAGCTTTTTTAAAATATTACCGCTTTAGGTATAATTAAATTTTTGTTGAAAAATCACACCTGAGGCGAATAAAACTCGTGGAAAAATCGATTTGTTAAAAAAACGATACTATTTCCATACAAGGAGGATTTGTCTTGATAAATATCGCTTATGCAATGGGCCAAGGCGGAGGTATTACAGGTCAGGGAGCAGGAGGATTTTCATCACTGATCCCTATTATCCTGATGTTCGTTATATTCTATTTTCTGCTTATTCGGCCCCAGCAGAAAAAAACCAAAGAACATCGTGAAATGATAACCCGGCTTAAAAAGGGAGACCGTGTCATCACAAGCGGAGGTCTTCACGGTCGAATTACAGCCGTAAATGATGCCACGATGACTGTTGAAATAGCGGACAAGGTCCGGGTAAAGATTGCCCGAGGCAATGTCGGCCAGGTAGTCCAGACTACATCACAAACCCAGGAAACAAAAAAAAAGAAGGGATGATTCAGATAGCTATCTATATTTGAAAAGATTAACTGATTTTCTTTCTTTACCATGACTTATGCACAAGTTTTATCCGTTTTCGGCGTGATTGAGCAACCGTCTGCAGTTTGGATTAGTGGCCATCATTTTATTTTAGGCGCAACTTAAGGAAAGGAAAAGATCATTGAAAAATTTCTCATGGCGGGCGGTTTCCGTTATTGCAGTTATTGTCATTGCTGTTATTTACATACTTCCGACCATAAAACCATCTTTCTGGCCCCATAAAAAGATAAACTTAGGACTCGATCTTCAAGGCGGCATGCACCTCGCACTTGAAGTGGATACGGAAAAAGCCGTGGAAAGCACCATAGAACGTATCAGCCAGGAAATGCGAAGTTTTTTAAAGACGGAGCATATCCGGCATATCGGCTTGAATCGTGTGGATGGAAGCCGCATTTCCGTGGAGTTGCAAGGCCAAGAAAACATTGATAAATTTGAAAAAATGCTCGACAAAGAATTTAAAAATTTGCGTATCCTTTCAAAATCAACCCACAACGAAATCCTTACGATGATACTGGATCTTCCTGACAGTGAGTCCAGTCAAATCAAGAAGCTGGCAACTGAACAGGCCCTTGAAACCATTAGAAATCGGATCGACCAGTTTGGCGTCAGTGAACCTGATATTCGACAACAGGGTGAAAAACGCATACTTATCCAACTCCCCGGCATCAAAGATACAAAAAGGGCCAAGGATCTTATCGGACGGACCGCTCTTTTAGAATTCAAATTGGTCGATGAAACCCATGATTTAAATTCCGCCCTTCAAGGGAATGTGCCTCCGGGCATCGAGGTTCTCTATGGCATTAAAGAAGATCCGGAAACACGGCGTGTTATAAAAACTCCCTATCTTATAAAAAAACGGACCCTTTTAACCGGGGCACACCTGACTGATGCAAAGGTTCAAATAGACTCTCAATATAACGAACCCTATGTTTCCATCAATTTCGACAAAAAAGGGGGAAGGGATTTTGCCCGGATAACCGAAGCAAACGTAAAAAAACGTCTGGCTATTGTTTTGGATAACAAAGTCTATTCCGCACCGGTTATCCAGGAAAAAATTGCCGGCGGTCAGGCCCGAATTACCGGACGTTTCACCACTGAAGAAGCGCGTGATCTTGCCATCGCCCTTCGTGCCGGCGCCCTTCCGGCTCCGGTCAACATCCTTGAGGAAAGAACCGTGGGTCCTTCTCTTGGAACCGATTCCATTAGAAAAGGACTCATCTCAATGGGTGTCGGCGGCATCCTCGTTATTCTGTTCATGATTGTCTATTACAGGGGTTCGGGGCTTATCGCAGACGTTGCGCTGATTCTTAATATTATCCTGATCGCCGGAGGGCTGGCCGGCCTTCAGGCCACGTTGACACTCCCGGGTATCGCAGGGATAATCCTCACGATCGGCATGGCCGTCGATGCTAATGTTCTTATATTCGAACGGATACGGGAGGAAATGAGGATCGGCAAGACACCGCGAGCGGCGGTGGACTCGGGCTTTGACAGGGCTTCTCTTACCATACTCGATGCGAATGTAACAACGCTTATTGCAGCCCTTGTCCTGTTCCAGTTCGGCACCGGTCCGGTTAAAGGATTTGCAGTAACACTCAGTTTGGGTGTACTTTCCAGTCTTTTTACCGCCCTTATTCTGTCCCGGTTAATATTCGATTATTTCTTAGTAAAACTAAAGGTCAAAAGCCTAAGCATTTAATTATACCTTAACCTATTTTAATTGGAATATTATATCATTTGGATGAAATAGCAATTTCAAAAGGAAACGGAATAATGGAGTATTGGAGTGCTGGAGTAATGGGTTAAATGTCTCTTGCAACCTCAGTCACCCAATACTCCACTACTCCAGTGCCCTGGCAGCGAATTACATAAAATGTACTTAATTAAAAATACCATTTATAACCATATAAAGCATAACAACATAATCATAGGGGACACCATCAATGCAGTTTATAAAACCTGATATTAACATTAATTTTGTCAGTAAGAGAAAAATTGCTTTCTTCATATCCCTGGCCATGCTCCTTGTCAGTATTGCCTCTCTCTTAATTCATAAAGGGCCCAGATACGGCATCGATTTTGCCGGCGGCACATTGATACAGGTAAAGTTTAGCGCCACGGCAAGCCTGAATAACATAAAATCGGGTCTTTCCACCATAGATTTAGGCAAATCTTCAGTTCAACAGTTCGGAGATCAGGAAGATAATGAATATCTTATCCGAACGGACAGATCCATCATGACCTCAGAGGGATTTTCTTCAAAAGTGCAGAAAGCACTGGAAGCCTCAACAGGGAATGAGGTCAACATTCGCCGTGTTGAAATGGTGGGACCTCAGGTGGGCAAAGACTTACGGGAAAAAGCGCTTTTTGCCATGTTTTACGCCCTGCTCTTTATTACCATATACATATCCGGCCGTTTTGAGTTAAAATGGGTTCTCAGCGGAGTGATGGCCGGTGCACTCATGGGTGCGGTATATCTCCTTTCTGTTTTTCATGTCAGCGTTCCTTATCTTATCGCAGCCGCATTGATCGTAACACTTTTACTTTTCTGGTTTCTCGAACTGAAATACGCTATGGGGGCTATTGTAGCTCTTATCCATGATGTCACCATAACCGTTGGGATATTTTCTATTTTTGGCAAGGAATTTACCCTTCCGATTATCGCGGCTCTTCTCACCATCATCGGATATTCATTAAATGACACCATCATTGTTTTTGACAGAATCCGGGAAAATTCGAGAAAATATCACAAAAATCCCCTGGAATTCATAATTAACAGAAGTGTAAATGAGACGCTCAGCCGAACCATACTGACCTCTTTAACCACCATTGTCGTGGTTGTTGCTCTGTTTGTGCTGGGAGGCGGAATTATTCATGACTTTGCATTTGCAATGATAATCGGCGTTGTTATCGGCACCTACTCATCGGTTTACGTTGCAAGCCCCATACTCCTTGCATGGCAGGGTCGCGGAAGAAAGAAATAAGTGGAAAACATTCTGTCATGGTTTGTTCTGAAAAGTGTTCCGGGAATAGGAAATCACCTTTTCAAGCGGCTAATAGAGTGTTTCAATTCACCCGAGAATGTTTTTAAAGCTTCCGGAAAGGATTTTTTTGAGGTAAAAGGCATAACTCCTCGTCTTGTCACCGCAATAAAGCATCACAAAATTCCTGATCCGGTCAAGAAGGATTTCGACCTTGTGATGAAAAAAGGGTATAAAATTGTCACCATGTCGGATGCGGATTATCCGCCCCTTTTACTTCAAATACCGGATCCCCCGCCCTTCTTGTATGTTTTCGGCCGTCTTAAGAATTCCTTTAAAAATATAGCGGTTGTGGGCTCCAGGAATGCAACAGAATACGGCATATCTACAACCCGTCGTCTTTGCAAAGACTTGGCTTTACGTGAAATGACGATCGTCAGCGGCATGGCAATCGGTATTGATTCGGCTGCCCACCAAGGAGCGCTGACAGGCAAAGGAAATACCATCGCGGTGTTGGGAAGCGGCTTGGAGATTGTTTACCCGGCGGAAAACCGCAAGCTTTTTCATAGGATCGCCGAACATGGCGCCGTTATTTCGGAATTTCCTTTGTTGACTGAACCTGAGCCACACAATTTCCCGATAAGGAATCGGATAATTAGCGGGATTTCCCTTGGAACCGTGGTTGTTGAAGCGACAAAAAGAAGCGGATCACTGATAACCGCGCGCCTTGCAGCAGAGCAAAACAGGGAAGTATTCGCCATCCCGGGAAGCATTCATTCATTTAAAAGCACCGGGACACATACGCTTATAAAACAGGGAGCCAAACTGGTTGAACATGCCCAGGATATTATGGAAGAACTCTCATATATTATTGAAACCCCGCATGAAAAGGATAAAACCGGTAATGAAATTATGGAAAGGGTCTCGCAGTTATCATCCGAGGAATCCCTTGTGTTTGAAGCCATTGATGCGTATCCGGTTCACATCGATGACCTTGCAAGAAAGCTTTCCTTGAAACCCGGCAAGCTGTCGAGCATTTTGCTACAACTTGAGCTAAAAGGTATTGTACACCAATCCCCGGGAAAACTCTTTTCCCGGGAAGCGATGGAGTAAAGGAAAGAAAAGATGAACATCGAACCCTGGTCGCCTCTGGCGCCGCCGAAGGCGGGTAAACATCGAATGTCCAACATCGAATGTTGAATGAAAGACAAAGGCAAGAATTTATTTATTAAAATTAAATTGCGGAGCGGAGCGACATCATTATTCGATGTTCAACGTTGGACGTTCGATGTTCGATGTTCAGTCTGTTCGATGTTGGACGTTCATTTTTTAATATGTTCGACATTCATTTTTCAAAACAATTCCGTACGGCATTAATTAATTTAACCTGTAAATGTTTAAAAAATAACTTAGCGCTTATGAAGCTTCGCCCCCAATTGGAATAATGCCATAAAGGGATTTTTATTAAAAACCTGTAAATTCATTTAGTTATATAATTTCAAATACGTTTAAACTTATTCAGTGAGGAAATACTGTGGTCAAACCGCTTGTTGTCGTAGAATCACCAACTAAAATTAGAACCATAAAAAAATATCTCGGTAATAGTTACAATGTCGCTGCAACCGTCGGTCACATAAAGGACCTTCCGGCAAAAGAAATCGGCATCAATATCGAAAAAGGTTTTAAACCCATATATACGAATATTCCCGGTAAACAGAAAGTCATTAGATCGTTGAAACAGGCCGCGGGCGATTCAAATGATATTTATCTTGCGCCTGATCCGGACAGGGAGGGTGAAGCCATCGCATGGCATACCGCCGAAGTCCTCAAAAAAAAGGGGAGAAGATTCCACAGAGTTCTTTTTCACGAGCTAACAAAAAATGCCATTCATAAGGCGATTGCCTCCCCTGAAGATCTCAACCGTAACAAGTATGAAGCCCAGCAGGCTCGCAGAATTCTCGACAGGCTTGTGGGATACCAGGTATCTCCCTTATTGTGGCGCAAAGTAAAAGGCGGACTCAGTGCCGGGCGGGTACAGTCCGTTACCGTAAGGATCATCTGTGAAAGGGAACGGTCTATCCAGGCCTTTGAGTCCCAAGAGTACTGGTCCATAACGGCTCACCTTGAGAACAACGCACCACCACCATTTACGGCAAAGCTGGTTAAAAAGAAGGGGGAAAAAATTAAGATTCCCGACGAAAAGGCATCGAGTTCCATTGTGAAAGAGCTGTCCGAAGAAAAATTTATAGTGGAGAAAGTTCAGAAGAAAACCACAAAAAGAAACCCTCTTCCGCCTTTTATTACCAGCAAACTCCAGCAGGAATCAATACGTAAGTTAAGATTCTCAGCCAAAAAGACCATGATCATCGCACAGCAGCTTTACGAAGGTATAGAAGTTGAACCCGGTGAACCCGAAGGGCTTATCACTTACATGCGTACCGATTCCACACGAATTGCAGAGGAAGCCGCTTTTGAGGCCCAAAAACTTATTCGGGAAAGATTCGGAGAAAAATATGCTCTGGACAAGCCGAGGTATTTCAAAAACCGTAAAAAGGCTCAAGATGCTCATGAAGCCATACGGCCCACATCGGTTTTTAATACCCCTGAAAAAGTAACCCCGTATCTTTCCAAAGACCAGCTTTCCTTATACCGGCTTATCTGGGAGCGCTTTGTGGCATCCCAAATGAAGCAGGCGCTTATCAATAAAACCTCGGTATCCATAACAGCCGGTTCCTACCTGTTTACCGCAAGCGGATCAACAGTTAAGTTTCCAGGTTTCATGGCACTTTATATGTCTGTGGACGAAGAGATTGAAAGCAAAAGCCGCCAGACAAAAGATGATCTTCCCGAACTTGATGAAGGAATGGTCTTGAAACTTAATAAATTAGAACCCAAGCAACATTTTACCCTGCCGCCCCCAAGGTTCTCGGAGGCATCTTTAGTCAAAGAACTCGAAGAAAACGGGATCGGACGCCCCAGCACTTATTCAGCCATTCTCTCTACAATCAGGCAAAAGGGATACGTGGATATGGTTAAAAATTATTTTAAGCCCAGCGAGCTTGGGTTTATCGTAAACGACCTGCTGGTGCAAAGCTTCCCCGAAGTATTTGATGTGGAATTTACCGCTAAGATGGAGGATAACCTGGACCGCGTAGAAGCTTCAGAGGTTAATTCTTTAGAAATCTTAGCGCGTTTTTACGACTCTTTTCAAAACGCACTCGAAACCGCTTCAAAAGACATGCTCAGTTTAAAGGCCGTGGGTATGCCAACGGATCTGATCTGTCCCGAATGTAATTCAACACTAACGATCAGGGTCGGCAAAAACGGACATTTTCTGGGTTGCAGCAAATATCCGAAATGTACCTATACCCGAAACTACACCCGGGATGAAAAAGGGGTAATTCATCCTGTTGAACCGTCTTCTGATGAAACTTCCGACAGAGTCTGCGAAAAATGTGGAAAACCCATGCTCATAAAACAGGGGAAATACGGTACGTTTTATGCTTGCAGCGGTTACCCTGATTGTAAAAATACTCATTCGGTTGTCTCTAACAACGGCGGACAATCAACCGGCGTCACTTGTCCTGAGAAAGACTGTGGGGGCACTCTTGTGCAGCGCAAATCCAAACGGGGTAAAGTATTCTACGGCTGCAGCAACTTTCCCGATTGCACGTTTGCCCTATGGGACAAGCCCGTCGCTAAAGAATGCCCCAATTGCGGCGCCAGGTTCCTGCTTGAAAAAACCACCAAAAAACAAGGTACTTTTCTTTCCTGTCATACCAAAGAATGCGAGTTTAAACAAAAAGTGTAACAAAGTTCCCGAATCTTATTAGAGTGCATCAAATGCTTTGGCATATCCTGTCAGCTCAACATATCCGTGACCGGTAATTGGGCTCCCCTTTTTAAATCCACGGACGGATACACTTCCTTCCCAGTAAGTCATCCCGGTACTCTCAACAGTTTTCATTTCCTGGTTTTCCAAATTGGGAATAATGATTAAGTCCATGGCCAACTGCGGAACCTGCAGTCGCCAGCGTGCCGGATAAACAGCCTTGGAGTTCGGGCTTTTCCAAGTACCCGTGACGGTTACTTGAAAATCATTCCTGAGCAAATGTCGGGTCTTTCCATTGGATCGAATATACGTTCCGCTGGTGGCCGATCCCAAACTGCCGTCATTTTTGCGAAGTAAATAGATCATAAGTTCCGTTTTATCTGAAAACTGAAGGCTGAACCAGTCCCATCCAACGAGTCCGGGTTCCAGTGGCGCAGTGCTAAATTCATGATCCATCCAAGATAGACCGTGAACGGCAAGTGTTTTTCCGGAAACCGTCAGCTGTCCTTTGGTCTCAAGCCGGGTAAATGAATAGTAGCAGCTGGCTCTTTCGAGTGTTGAACCTTTGCGGCTGTAGCCTTCCTGTCCATGAAACACGGGCGGTTTAACGGGGGTTAAATTGAGATCAAAAGAAAATTCGCCGGAAATTACCTTGAGCTGGTGAAACTGCGGTCCCATTCGGATAGACCATTTTTTGAGAAAGATATGAACAATATCCGTATTTCGGGATTCGCCGGCCATACCCGGCACCCCTCGTCCCATGCGTTGAGCCTGCAAATGTTGTTTCCCATCAAGATCTGTTATGGCGGCGTGGGCCAGATATATCTGAGCGGTACGCCAAGCGGATGCGGGTTGAGGCCACTTCTTCTTTGCTCCTTCGGAAATGATGCTCCTGCGAAAAAAAGTGAGCTGAAATCCATAGCGATTCCCGGAAGCTGATTGCAAATTACCGGTGTAATACCACCATTCTGTCCGATATCCGGGATGTGCTGCGTGATCCCTGGGAAATTCAAGATTGCAGGCTCCGGTTACAGAAAGAAAACCGTTTGTATTTTCAGCGAATGCCCACCTATGGGTAAAAACAAAAACTAAAAATACAACTATCAAAAGTTTTTTATAACCCATTATGTTCAGCGCCCAAGCCGAGTCAGTCAGTTAATTCGAAAATCGTTTAATTCTCCCTCAAGAGCACAGCCGGTGGTTCTCGAAATACCATTTTGATCGCCGGGTAAGCGGCAGCCAGCGCAGTTACTATAATCAACGGCAATGACAGTGCCAGTGTCCCCCAGTCCACTCCATAAAGAAATGTCCAGCCAAAAGATTGCCTATTGATGACGTATATCAAAATATAGGACAGAATAAATCCACAAACCATCCCCGCCAATTCTCCGGCAACGACCATAAAGGCCGCTTCCCAAAGAATCATGGACCGAATTTGCCCAACGCTGGCGCCGACGGCATATAGCGTATTTAATTGCTTTGATCGCTCTAGTACCTGTACCGTCAGTGTCGTGGCAATGCCTAAAGCGGCAATGGCCAATGCAATAAGTAAAAGAACGGTAGTTATGGCAAAGGTTTCATCAAAGACCCTTAAAATGGTGTTTCGCAACTTATTGCCGCTGATGATTTCCACGGTGTCTCCCCAGCGTCGCGTGAATTCATTTTGCAGTAAAACGACCATCGCTTCCAGGTCCTGGGTGCGATCTTTGAAAAAGATACGACATCCTCCCCATTGGACGTCATGATAGCGCGTCCTGAAATGGGACAGAGAATAAAAGACCACGCCACCCCGAGACCGGTAGTCCCGAATAATTCCCAACACCGGAAGATCAACCAGCGATGATCCGATTCGGTCACGGAACCGGTCGCCAATCGTCAATCCGGTTCGATTGGAGAATACTTCAGAAACAACAACCCCCTTCCCGTGCTTGAGAAACATTCGCACCTGATCTGGATCACCCTTCAACCAGACGAAGTCTCCATAACATAAAAAAGTGTCGATATCCAGCACATCGAATTCATATGGAAATTTGTTGTAGCTCAAAAAATACCGGCGGCTGGGAACCATGTCCACCCGGTCTTTGAATTTCTGGAGTCCTTTCACAACAGACCGGGGCATGGGATAGCGAAACTGGTTGATATCTCCCATTTTAGTGGTGACAAACAAATCACCGCTCACCGTTTGACCGGCCCACAACGTAACCGTTTGTCGAAAGCTGAAAATCATGATGACCAAAGATGCAAATAATGCCACGGCAGTAATGAGTGCGCCTACAGACACCGAGGTTCGGGTCCCGCTGTCCCGTATATATCTACCGGCAAGATAGGCAGGAATCCCGGCAAATCTATGGAGCGTCGGTGACAGAACCTTCCCCATTTGTTTAAGACCCCAGGGGGCGAAAAGGGAAAACCCGCCAAACAGAAATAGCATGGCAAAATACCCCGGCAAAGGCGTATTCAAAATTTTTGGAATCAGGCACAAGGGCATCACCAGAAAAAGGCACCCTATTCCTCCCAGTGCAAGTGTATAAGGAGATTTTTTAAGTTGCATGCCATGCCGGGATATTTCGAGTGCCTCGTTGGGGGATACTTGCATGGCCTCCCGGGCCGGCTGCAAGGCGGCAATCCCCGAGGTAAAAACCGTGATGCTGAAACTCAATATAATTTCCCACGGACTCAGAAAGAGTGTGTTTACCTGAACTCTCACAAACAATGTGGAAATGGTCTGGCTGACACCCTGCAACAGATACTTGACCAAAAGCGTGCTTATCGGAAGTGCCGTTAACCATCCGATCACACCAAACAGCGCTCCTTCGGTCAAAAACACGATAAACAACAGGTAGGGCGATGCCCCGGTAGCGCGTAACACGGCCAGTTCGTGACGACGAGAAGAGGCGTTCAGTGCCACCAGGCTGTATACCAGAAACATACCCACAAACAATGAGGCAAAGCTTAAAATCGAAAGATTGAGATGATAGGCGCGAATCATTTCCTGTCCGCTCTCTTTTGCGGCAGAGGGTGAACCCAATAAGATATTTTCAGGCAGTATTTTTTGGATTTTTTCGAGATCCTTGTTTGTGGCCTTGGGCTCAAGCTTTACATCAATGCGATCCACGGATCCGTAAATTTGTGTAAACTCCTGAAAGGTGGCAATATCGGTTAAGGCGATCATCCCCCCTTCAGCCAAGGCCAACCCGCTGGGGGACAAAATTCCGACAACGGTAAAGGTGGCGGTTTGACGGGAATGCTCGATGGTCCGTACATCGCCGCGATGGCATTCGTATTTTTCGGCCAAAGATTTTCCGACAATTACGGTATACGGTCTTTTGAGCAATTCAAGCCGGCTTCCGGCATCTTCACCGGTGTATCCGGAAGTCTGCCATTTGCGAAAGCTTCGATCCAAGATAGGATCAAAACCGATCAACAGAAAAGGTTCGGCGTTCTTTTCGGAAAACCTGACATATGTGGTTAGAATGGGTGAAGCTTCCTGGACAATGGGAAGCCGGATGAGTTTGGACACCCATTCTTCAGGGACTCGTCCCCCCGGTTGGACAACTACCCGGTCTGCCTGGCCGGAGATCACTTCCATACTTCGGGTGAAGGAATGAAGAGCAGCATGGATGGAAAGTCGCACACTGGTGAAAACAGCGGCGCCCAGGGCGATCCCCAGAAGTACCGTCAACGCACGACCCAAATGCTTGCGCAGGTTTCGCAAACTGAACCAAATAAAAAAGCGAAAAAAAAAGACTAAATGTCGCATGTTTGATCGGTAATCATTCCGTCTTTCAGACAGATGGTCAGGGTTGCCAGTAAGTCTGCGAGATTGCTGTGGGTGGCAATAATCACGGTTCGGTTCCATTCACGATTTAAATCCGCAAGTAATTCAACCACAATTTGACCGTTGCGACTGTCCAGATTTCCTGTGGGCTCATCCGCCAAGATGATATCCGGATCATTGATCAGCGCCCTGGCAATTGCAGTGCGTTGCATTTCTCCGCCGGAGAGCTGGGCCGGCAAATGGTTCCGTCGGGTTCCCAGTCCCAACCATTCTAACAATTCGGTGGCTTTGGATTTCATCCGTTCTGAAGATTTTCCCGCCAGCAATCCCGGAAGACAGGCATTTTCCAGCACGTTTAAAGTGGGCATCAAATTGAAGGATTGAAAGATCATACCCACGACCTCACGGCGGAAATACGTGAG
>RPGQ01000006.1:0-24107 GCA_004193595.1 Desulfobacteraceae bacterium Eth-SRB2 | reverse complement strand
TCATCCGTTCTGAAGATTTTCCCGCCAGCAATCCCGGAAGACAGGCATTTTCCAGCACGTTTAAAGTGGGCATCAAATTGAAGGATTGAAAGATCATACCCACGACCTCACGGCGGAAATACGTGAGATCGGAAGGTGTCGCTTTTGTGAGATCATGAGCCGCAACATTCAGATATCCTCGGGTGGGACAATCCAGACCGGCGATGAGAGACAAAAGGGTGCTCTTACCCGATCCACTGTTGCCTTTGAGCACCACCAACTCACCGGGCGCAATATCAAGGTCGACGTTATTGATACCGATCACCTCCTTGTCACCCAGCGTATAAATTCTCGTTAGGTTTCGGGCATCGATTACCGGTCTTGATTCCTTCTTTGCCATGGCTACGATTAGAAAGTGTGGGACGATGCTCATCCTTAAATACTCGGATGAGAATTATTACACTCATTTCAGGTGATGAATAATAGATCCTATTAAAAACTATAAAATCGCTCCATTTAGGTCAGAAAAACGTTCATCGAACAGATTCTTACATTATTTGAGTCAACAAGTCTATTTGAAAGCCAACCCCATTGCCCTTAAATTAAGAAATCATGTATAAACATCTTTAACGGGCTTTTGACAATCATTCCGGTTCAAGAAACAATTGAAAACTAGCGTCCGGTTCACTGATCAGATGGGAAGAACCGGCTTGAAACTGAAGAAAAAGTTTTTCTCTTTGTCCGTCGATTTCCGGAATGTTGTTCTTCCAATCGAAAATTCGACATGAATCCGTCAAATCGTTGGGGAATGAACACCGGATAAAAGGCAAAATGGGATTGCCGACAATCGATTTGTAGTTGAGAATCATGGCTTCATTAATCGGAAATCCTTGGAACTCAAAAAGCTGGATTAAATAAATGGAGCAGTCACCTTGAAAGAAGTCGCTTGATTCTCTGTACTTGACAATTCGGTCTCTGAACTTACGCAAGGCTATGTATGAATTTTCCGCATCAAAGATCAGGCTGAATTCACCGTGGCGTCTTTCCGTTTCCCGTAACTCCTCTTGATTGGTCGCATGAATAAAATTGCCGATGAAATACATTCGGTTTCCTCCTGTTTTGAATTTTTTTCCCATTGTCCTCCATTCAAACTAGAAATAAAAATACCAAGAATCATTCTTGAGTATCAATATTGAAAATTGATTTTATTCTTGCAGCAAAAAGTAAAACTTCTTTTGATTTTCCGGTGTATCCGGACTGATTCCCATGACCGTTATGTTTCATTTGGGTATCAGTGATGATGCCCGTCTTGGGAATGACCTCCGGCAATGACATAACATGCGTCTGTTGTTTCTGTATTTTGAAGATAAACCGTATCCTCACCGGCAATATGAAATGCGCAGCCCTCGTTTAGCTGACCGCTGAACCGTCCGGATATTTCAAAATTTCCTTTTATAGCAAGAACCATTTCTTCATGACCTTTCCCGGGTTTTATCACCCGCTTCTCTTGCCCGGGTTTTAAAACCCCATAGACCATATAGCAGGCATGGCTTCCGGTATGTTCCAAACCAAAAATAAATTCACCGGACTCGGAAGTTAATGCATGATTTTTTAGATCAAACGTGTTCATTATGATGCTCCTTCCAATAGATTTTTCTTTGCTCGACGATCATTCTTGATTTACGCATCTCGGGTCCGGTCCGCTGAACTTGTTATAAAAAATATAACTCAGCGCCGGGCAACCCCCATGGCAGGAATGAAATACCGAACAGGCAGTTTTGGGACAGTTGTTTTTTTCAAATGTTCTGAAATAGTTTAATATGGGATGTTGCCAGATGGCGTTAAAATCATCCACAAGAATATTTCCGAGTTTAAATTCAGAAAATTGAAAAAACAGGTAACACGGGTACATATCGCCGTTGGGCAGAAGAGACAGCTTGGTTGTGCCGGCCGGACACCGGACGAAGTCTAGTTCCGGGTAGTGGATCGAATCCGGAATGAAGCCGGAACAAAACACCCCGTCAATGTTTCCGATTGTTTTTTTTAATTTCAAAATATCATGGTAAAACCTGTAAAACGGCACACTGTATTTAACATCATTTTTATTCACTATATCCCTATACAGAAGAAAATATTCAATGCCCGGCATGCCCATATAGGCTTTACAGGACTTGGGCAGGATTCTTTGTTTTGAATAAACACTTTTTAATATGGGTTTGAAAGTGATGATGTAAGTATGAAGATCGTGTGATACCTTTTCAGAATTTAATGATACTCCGATCCTTACGGTCTTTTTTGGATATGTTTCCGAAATAGCGGTTAATAGGTTAACATTTGTTCCGTTCGTACTGATGGTTGTTTTAAGCCCGTTGTGGTCGATTAAGTCAATTAACCGCAGCAGGTCCGGATGAAGCGACGGCTCACCTCCGAGCATGTCAATATGATCGATCCCAAGATGTTTGAGTGTCAACAAGATGCTTTTAAAATCATCAATATCAATGTCTTTTAATGCCGGCAGGTTCCGGTTAAAACAGAAACGGCATGAATAGTTACAGTTAAGCGTGGGGTAAAACTGGATATATGAAGGTTTGGCATACGCTTTATGATTTGTATGAGACATAGCTTCGATATCTATCAGTTCACAGAGCAATTGAGTGAGTGAAAATTCCAAATTCCAAACTTTAACATCGTGAATAAAGGCAAACAAATTGAAAAAGATGTTTTCATTAATACTGAAAAAAATCGGAATAGTAAAGTTCATTGGTACTTGGAATTTGGGATTTCAAAAACCTGTAAACGGTTACCTTTGATACAACTTTTCAATAAACTATAGATGTCAGTATAATTATCTAACTCCCCGTGAGTTACCGCGATATATCGTAAAACGCACACATGGCCGGGTCCGGCGCAAAAGGATGAGGAGCCCGAAAACGACATCCGCCTCTGCATTCCTCAAGAACTGCACAGCCCTTGCATTCCAACTGATCAAGAGGAATGTGGTTCATATTCAGCCAGCAGTGTTTCAGGTTTTTTCGCGCGTCCCCCAGGGGGCGGTCCGCATAAAATCCACATTTAACCGCCTGGTTGTCCGGCAGCACCGTCATCAGATGTCTGCCGCAGGCAAATCCTTCGGATGAACCATGGTAACCGCCTCCAAAAGCGTAATTCAAATACCGGGCGGCAGTTTCATAGGGAACGGTCAGGTCCGGGTTTTTTATAAGGGAACCGCTGATGCACATCACATCAACGCCCCATTCGACCGCATTGATCTTTTCAATAAAATCGCGAAGTCTGTCAAACTCATTCATGTTATGACGATGGATCATGGTTGAAATGGAAATGGGTATTCCCGCAGCATTGGCCATATGAATCCCCTGTAGAGTGGATTCAAATGTTCCCCGGCCTCGGAGGTGTTCATGGCCTTTTTCCCAGCCGTCTAAACTGAACTGAATTTCATCCACATCCAACCAGGAAATGTTTTTGGAATTGATTAGTATTCCATTGGTAAACAAAACGCGGCGTATCTTTAACCCTTGGGTCTGTTCAAGGTATGATTTAAGATCTTTATAAAGCAGCGGTTCTCCGCCGGAAATGAGCAATCGCAGTCCACCGTTTTCGGAAAACTGACGGGTGATGTTTACGGCATCCTCAACCGGCATTTCAATGGGTTGCAGCGATCCCAGATAGCAATGCCGGCAGTTAAGATTACACTTGTGCAAAAGATGCAGTTCCAGGTATCTGAGGGAGGGTTTAAGCCCGTAATCAACGGCAACGCTCCTGGGGGCTGGTTGCTCATGTGCTTCAAGAATCCCCTCTTCGAGACAATATTCGACAAAATCAGAATCCGTGGTCAGTTCTTTTCCACGTAATTCGCCGTTACATCGTAACAGGAAATCTTGGGCCCGTTCATCAATTTCATAGAGTTCATCCCCACCCATATGATATACAAAAGGCTGTTCCAGTTTCTTCAGCGCTGATTTGGGATGAAGACACAGATATGACTCTTGCCAATTCTTTTTGCTCATTTCTGATTGTCCACGTCACGGGTATCGATAACCCGGTTTTCAATCAAACAGGCAAGGACCATATAACCGCCGCACGGTTCAAGATCATGGGATGGCGAAGTGGATTGAAAGTCGCAATCTTCTTTCATAAACGGGCATTGCCGGCATACATATCGGGTTAATGTATCCTTGTGCTTTAAACATAACTGATAATCTTTAATCGATAAATATACCTGCTCTATGGAAATCCGTCTCTGACCAACCAAAGACTCGACAACGAGTGCTCCCTGACAGGCCATCTCTTCCTTTTGCCCGTCTTTATAAAACATACAAAAGGGCCGGCAGATATAGTCTTTGAAGTCTTTTTTAGTCATTGCATAAACCCACCAAAATAAAATAGCCTGTTTGCCATACCACGAGGGTATATACACAGGCTATTTTATGAGACGTAACAATTGATCAGCAGGAACGTTTACATTTGCAGAGACCGGTTGACCTTTTTTTGATTTTTTTAATCTTCATGATGACCTCCCTTTCTTCTTGAAAGCTATTAAATGAAGGAAATGATCCCGTTAACGAATAGTCTCGGAAACGGTTTAGAATGGTGTCCGTTTTCATAACGGAATTAATTATATTTTAAGCGTAAATACTGTTTCTGTCAATCTGAAAATGAATGATAAGTGATAAGGCCTTGTTTTTTTAAGGCAAGTTGAATGATACTTCATTTCCCTGGTGATGGGTTTGAAAACGGATATAAATTTGAACGTGGAACCGATGGGAATCGATTCCGGCGGATGGACGATCTATCTTTCAGATATCCGGCCAACTAAATTTGATGATGGCTTTTATTCTGGGGATCTCATGTGAAACAAACGGACAAGATACAGATGCCGGCTAAGAGATGCCGGAGGTTATGTGCGATCACAAGGGCGTTATTGTTCTCCAGCCGGGAGGGTGGAAATCAAGACCGTTGGTAAACACTGATGCCTTTCTATTGACACACCGTGGTTCCGAAGCTTTTTTTAGGTTTCAGGTTTCAGGTTTCAGCGCCTCTGTTCATCATTCCTGACACCTGAAACCTGAAACCAAATAGCCATAGCAATCTTAGCAAACAACAGTCTTGATTTACACCCCAGCCGGAATGACCAGCAGAATGAAGGAGGCTTCATTAACTCTTTTTGGCCCGTACAGGGGGTGAGAAGCCGATTTATTTTGTAATTCGGTATTGACAAATAAAGCACTTATTATTTATCTATTCAATTTCTTGAAAAAGGGATAATGAAAATGAAGCGGTCTTTTTCTTGAAAAAGCGGTCGGCATTATCCATCTGCGCCAACAATTCCGCAGGAGACCCATCAATATAGCCTAACCATTCAACCGATTTTAATATGCGGTATGAAACCTGCGGTGGGAATCTTAGAGAACCATATGGGGAGAAGATTTAATGGAAAACCAAAAAACCGAATTAAAAGACAACGGATTGACCCAAGTCGGGGGAATAACCGTCAAGCGCGGTCTGGCCCAGATGCTAAAGGGAGGGGTAATCATGGATGTGGTTACCCCTGAACATGCAACTATTGCCGAAGAGGCCGGCGCCGTGGCCGTAATGGCCCTGGAGCGTGTGCCGGCAGACATCCGCGCCCACGGGGGTGTGGCGCGCATGTCGGATCCCGGTCTGATCCGGGAGATTATCGCCTCGGTATCGATTCCGGTTATGGCAAAATGCCGCATCGGCCATTTTGTTGAGGCCCAGATTTTAGAGGCACTCGGGGTCGATTTCATCGACGAAAGTGAAGTGCTGACACCGGCCGACGAAGCGCATCATGTGAACAAGCACGATTTCAAAATCCCCTTTGTATGCGGATGTCGCAATTTGGGTGAAGCCTTGCGCCGGATCGGCGAAGGGGCCGCCATGATCCGCACCAAAGGTGAGGCCGGTACCGGCGATGTGGTAGAAGCGGTGCGCCATGCGCGCAGCGTCCTGGGCGAGATAAAACGGCTTCAACTCATGCCCAACGAAGAGCTGATGACATATGCCAAAAATTGCGGGGCCCCCTATGAACTGGTCAAAGAGACCAAAGAACTGGGGCGGCTTCCGGTGGTGAATTTCGCAGCCGGCGGTATCGCCACCCCGGCCGATGCCGCCCTGATGATGCAGATCGGAGTGGACGGCAACTTTGTGGGTTCCGGTATTTTTAAAAGCGGCGACCCCGCACTCCGTGCCAAGGCAATCGTTGAAGCGACCACCCATTTTAATGATCCCCAGATTCTCGCTAAAGTGAGCGAAAATCTGGGAGAACCCATGGTGGGCATCAGCGCCAGTTCACTTCCCGAGTCAGAACAACTGGCAACCCGAGGCTGGTAAAGGCTTGGCAGTGAAGACGTTACGCATCGGTGTTCTATCCCTTCAGGGTGCGTTCCGCGAGCACATTCAAATACTGCGCCGGCTTGGAGCGGAAGCGTCGGAAGTACGCCTGCCCCAACAGTTGCACGGTTTGACCGGACTCATTATTCCGGGCGGCGAAAGCACCACCATCGGCAAGCTGGCGGTTACCTATGGGCTGATGGATCCGCTCCGGGAATTTGCTGCCGCCCATCCGGTATGGGGAACTTGTGCCGGGCTGATCTTTTTGGCCAAAGAGACCGATAGCTTACAGCCGCTTTTGGGGGTGATGGATATCTTTGCCAAACGGAATGCCTTCGGCCGCCAGGTGGACAGCTTCGAAACCGATCTTTTTGTGCCGGTACTTGAAAACGGAACGGCAGAACCGTTCCATGCCGTTTTCATACGGTCACCGTATATTGCCGCTGTAAGGGGGAATGCCGGCGTTATTGCCAAATTAAGCGACGGCACCGCTGTAGCGGTTCGGGAAGGGAAATGGCTGGCCACGGCTTTCCATCCCGAGCTGACATCCGATCTCCGGTTCCACCGTTATTTCCTTCAGATGAGCAGAGATGATTAACCGTTCCGAAAAGACAGGGAAAAGGCATTTTTCTCTAACCGGTTTGAAATGTTGGAATGTTGGGCATAGGAAGCATAGCTGCCCGAGTGTGGTTTTTAAAAATTTGTTTTCCTCACACCACATTGCTATAATAGCCGTAATATCGGACTACCTGTTCTCCATTGTTGGGCACATGGGAACACATGGCCGTTCACCCTGTTAAATTTCCCCAAAGGGAACCCTATTTAACAGGCCAGGCCACTCCAGCGCGTCGAACTTTTTGGTTTTCTTACACATCTTTTATATAATACATTATTTTTGCTACCTATTATGAAAACTATTCACCTTTATATTTACTTCATTGCCTGCATAAACAAAAGCCTGCCAACGTAATAATTACCCGAACGAAAACTATGATTTTTTGTTAAGATCAAACAAGACGAAAAATTTAACCACACAATCATTAAAAAAATACCCGGAAAGATCATTTTTTTATTGAAATTTTTTAATTTATTTAGCATTAGTATTTTTTTAATTTATTTTTGTAGGCTTGAAAATAGAAATGTTGTCCTTGAATTTTTTTAACGACATATAATTTAAAACTAATTTTTTTGATGAAAAGGATAAAGATGAATAAAATACGCATTGGGGTGTTGTGTTTGATTATGGCTTTTATTCTGGGGGTTTCATTGGAAGCAACCGGACAAGATACAGATACCGGTGAAGAAAAGCTGGAGGTTATGCGTGTTCCCATGGGCGTTATTGTGCTCCAGCCGGAAGAAACCGTCGAACAAAAAAAATCTCCGGTTGAATTCCATCATTCCAAACATTTTATTTATGAATGCAAAGCGTGTCATCACAAATGGGACGGGACAACACAAATTTCCAACTGCACAACATCGGGGTGCCATGATCTGCTCGAATCCCCGAAAAAGCCCACAAAATACCTGGATTATACGGATGAGGGCATCAAATATTTCAAGTATGCCTTTCACCAAAAGTGTGTGGGATGCCATAACGCCATCAACGCCAAACGCAAAAAAATGGAAATGTCATACCAGACGTTGAACGCAAAACTGCCTAACACCGGCCCCACCGGTTGCATTGAGTGTCACCCGAAAGAATAATTTTCGCAGTATTGCTTTAGACACCCCTTGTCCTTTTTGGAAGATATACCTGTATTTAAAGCTATTTTTGTTTTTAGCCCGAGTAATTTTATGTTTGATGGATCAACATTCCCATCAAGTGATGAATTGTCTTTATATGAAATCCAAAAAGATCCGTCAAATCCAATCCCAACTCTTCTTATGGTATAAAAAAAATCAAAGGCCGCTGCCCTGGCGTGAAACAGATGATCCCTATTGCATATGGGTGTCGGAAGTCATGCTACAGCAAACCCAGGTGAATACGGTTCTGCCCTATTACCGGACTTTTCTTCTTCATTTTCCCAATGTGCAATCTTTGGCTCAAGCCGATATAAACCACGTACTCAAGGTCTGGGAGGGGATGGGATATTATGCACGGGCACGGAATCTACATGGAGCGGCAAAAACGGTGGTTGAAAAACACCAAGGGAAAATTCCCGGTAACCGGCACGATTTTAGAAAGTTAACGGGGGTGGGGGATTACATTGCCTCTGCCGTCTTAAGTATCGCTTTTCATAAACCCCATGCCGTGGTAGACGGAAATGTCAAGCGAGTGCTTGCCCGCCTGCTTCAAATAGATGCGGCCGTAAACAAATTTGCTTCATATAAAATATTCAAAGAGGCATCCGATACGCTCTTAGATTTAAAACAACCCGGTATGTTCAACCAGGCATTAATGGAGTTGGGGGCATTAATCTGTAAACCGAAAAACCCAAATTGCGAGATATGCCCCCTTCAACGTTTTTGCCGTGCATATCAATTCCAAACCATAGATAACTATCCGAAACGGATCAAAAACCCGCCCAGGCCGGAGTATCACATTGCCGTTGGTGCTGTGTTTAAAAACTCTCATGTTTTAATTACCCGAAGAAAACTTGACGGACTTTTGGGCGGGTTATGGGAATTTCCGGGCGGAAAGGTTAAAAAAGGCGAAAGTGCAGAAACAGCCTGTATAAGAGAGATACAAGAAGAAGTGAATATTTCCGTGCAAGTTACTTCTTTCCTGACCCGCATAAAACATGCTTATACCCATTTTAAAATTCATGCGGATGTATTTTGCTGCAAATATCTGGCGGGTAATGTTCAATTGAACGGGCCCATAGATTATCTCTGGATAAAGCTCCAGGACATTGACCAGTACCCCCTTCCAAAAGCCAACCATAAATTTATTCCATTGCTTAAAAAGGTGAACTTATGGCCTAAAAAGGAGAAAGAGTTTTCCACAAAAACTTTATCCATGGAGGAAAAGGATATGAAAATTCCCACGTATGTTACTGTAGAAGAAGTCAAAAGAGTTTGCAAGGAACTCAAAATCAGTGACTGGACCCAAAAGAAAGAGCCGAACGTATCCTTGAAAGAGGCAAAGGTCATTCTTGCCGAGGTATACAAGGGTAAAATAAAGATCGACCCTAAAGAGTTCCAGTCAGGCCTGGAGGTTGAGCTTGAACACGGATTGCAGTTCAAGGATGCCAATGTGACCAATAACCATCCGTTGCTAACGGGTCTTATCGTGCTCGCCCACTTCAAAGAATCACTGGACTATTACAGGCTCCTGGAAGTGGCGGAACTGGAAGGGGATCTGCTCAAGGCCGTGGTTCGCGGGCAGACAAAGAAAATCAAAGAGTATTATGCAAGGCTTGCAAATGCGAGGATCTCCCTAAGGAAAGCGGAATTAAAGCGCTTAGCGTAATGAAAGGAGATAAACCATTACGAATTCCGATATTTTAAGGACACTGGAGTTAATCGATTAACCGGCAGGCATCTCTTGTGACATTTTTTCAACAGATTCCAGGATTTGACTCTGGATGTCATCTACATCTTTGTCTTGTAGGGCCAGAAATTCCAAGGTTCCTTCTTCCATCTGATACATCATACTGTCTTGACCTGCTCCATATCCGTTCATCATGGCGATACAATCTGCCATATGAAGTATGTAAGCCAATTCATTGCCTTGGGATTTTGATGGATAATGATGAAATTGTACGGCAACACTTTGGTTTGAAGGAATCTGCCATTTCTGACATAATTCAAAGGCTATTTCTGAGTGATCGAATCCCAGAATCTCTTTTTCAGCACTCAGGAATGTATGTTGACCATTTCCCATGAACGTCTCAAAATCGTCCTTTCTTTCGTAAATATGCTGATCAAGTACAAGTTTTCCCGCGTCATGCACCAGCCCTGCAAAAAATGCTTCATTCCCGAATTCCGCATCTTTCCTGCTTGCAATAATCCTTGAACCAACGGCAACAGCTATGGAATGTCGCCACAGATCTTCTGAACTCAAATCGTACCCTTTCAGATTCCTACCCATCAGGCTTGAAATACCCGCCACTGTTATGAGTTCTCCAAGAGTTTTATACCCCAGCAAAACAGAAGCATGCTGAACCGAAAAAACCTTTCCGCTCAAACCGTAATATGAAGAATTTGCCAATTTCAAAACTCTGGTAGCGATTGCCTGTTCTATTTCTATCAGACGTGAAAGTTCATTCAAATTTGAATCCGGGTTTGCAATAATATCTTGAGCCTTTTGCACAATATGAGGCATGGCGGGCAAATCACCCAATGATCGTAAAATTCCGTATTTTAAACTCATGCCGCTTGGACGCTTTTTGGCATACGATACTGTGGGCTTCTCTTTTTCAACGGGCTTTGATGGTTGAAGAGATTGTTTTTGCTTTGGCTGAGACCGCAAATCGATTACAATACGGTTTTTGCAGGCAGGACATTGAACGGCACACTTTTTCCCAACCGGAAGTTTTTCGTCCGGAATTTTATATTCCTTGTTACAATTCGAGCATTCTACTTTCATGGCACTCTCTTATTCATAATATTTACAATAATATTATTTGCATAATTTAGACGATCGGCATTTACTTCTAAAAACTTTTTCGTGATCTCCGGATATTTTTCGATGATCTCAGGCAGCTTATCACCCGGAAAGCGTTGGACAACCGAATTACCTCTTGACATCACTGTTTCAGACCTCGGCTTGCCGGTTATGGCGGATATTTCCCCAAAATATTCTCCGGTCTGCGCTATTTCGGCGATCTTCTTGCCGCTTCTCACTACAATTAATTCACCTTTGACAAGCTTAAAAAAATCCGATCCTCTATTACCTTCCCGGAAAATGACAGCTTTATTTTCATATTCCTCTACTTCAGGATCAGCAAGATATGCGGGAATGGCTCCTTTGGTTACGGTTGTCCGCTTCAATATTTCCTCCACCGAGGTCATCCCCTGGCGTATCTTTTCCAGGCCTGCATCTCTTAATGTGACCATGCCTTCCAGTATCGCGGCCTTTCTCAATTGGTCTTCCGACACCTCGGCACTGATTATTCTGGAAATCTTATCGTTTACCTCCATAAGTTCAAACAGGCCGAGGCGCCCTTTATATCCGGCCCCATTGCATTCTGAACACCCCCCGGGTCCGTATATTTTAAGCCCGGATATTTCATCCGGGGAAAATCCCATATCTTCCAATTCTGCCGGATTAAAATTTTTATCCAGAACCTTACATTTGGGACAAAGTTTTCGTGCCAGGCGTTGAGAAAGAACCATTGTCAGTGAAGATCCCACCAGATATGACGGTATCCCGATATCCAAAAGACGTCCAACCGTAGAAGGACAGTCGTTTGTGTGGAGTGTGCTGAAAACCAGATGGCCCGTCATGGCAGCCTTTATGGCGATCTCGGCAGTTTCCAGATCTCTAATCTCACCCAACATAATAATATCAGGGTCCTGGCGTAAGAACGCCTTGAGAGCCGAAGCAAATGTCATTCCCACATCATTTTTGACATTCACCTGATTGATTCCCCTGAAGTTGAATTCTACAGGATCTTCAACCGTAAGTATTTTACAATCTTCTTTATTCAGTTTATGTAGAACCGAGTATAAAGTAGTTGTCTTACCGCTTCCGGTGGGGCCGGTGACAAGCAACAAGCCATAAGGACGGAAAATACAACGTTCAAGTGAATTAAGCGCCTCTTTTTCAATTCCCATCTTGGTCAGATCTACATTAAGTGAACTCTGATCAAGAACACGCATTACAATGCTCTCACCAAAAAGGGTTGGCAATGTAGAAACGCGAAAATCGATCGTCTTTCTTTTCCCGAAGTTCATTTTAATCCTGCCGTCCTGTGGTACACGACGTTCGGCGATATTGAGTCCGGCCAAAATTTTAAGCCTGGAATTTACAGCATTTTTTATTGTGGTGGGCAGGTTCATCGATTTGAAAAGATATCCGTCCAGTCTATATCTTACCTGCAACATCTTCTCAAAAGGCTCGATATGAATATCGCTTACGCCCTCATTGATGGCTTTTACAAGAATGCCGTTCACAAGTTTTATAATGGGAGCATCAGATGCCGTGTATTCATCTGAGACTTCGATGCTTCCTGAATCGACTAACTCCAATTCCCCCACCGCCTCGGAAACTAGAGAACCGAAGTCATCGACTACTGCAACAGGTTCATCTTCTTCGGCGACTTCCTCTTTTTGGCCAATGTAACTGTTATACTCTTCATCATCTATTTTATAATAAGTTCTGTAAGCCTCAACGATATCTTTCTCGGTGGAAATACTGATACTGATGCCTCTTTGAACTTCGTTCTGCAAATCAGCAACCGCAGAAGTATCGGTGGGCTCCGCCATGGTGATTACAAGATCTTCTCCTTTGAATCTTATAGGAAAAGCCAAGTATTTTTTAGCCATTTCATACGGCACGAGCTTGAGGACTTCGGGATCAGGAGTTATTTTTGATAATAATATGGCAGGATAGTTATGGATACGGCTCAGCACACTTACAATGGTTTCATCTTCGATATACCCGAGCTTAATAAGAATATTTCCCAAGCGCCCCTTATTTTTTTTCTGATAGTTCAGAGCATCTTCCAGTTGGGTGCCGGTAATGTAGCCCTCTTTGCATAAAATCTCGCCAATCTTTACCTTTCCAGCTCCGGATTGATCCATGATGGTCGATTTCAGGCTTGATTTCCTTGACGTGGCCGATTTGGGAGGATTATTACGTTGTATTGGTTCTGTTTTTGCCATTTTTTTTTATTTTAACAAAATCGCTTCGCAATCTTATAATCGCAGATGTTCGGCTTAATTGATGTTTTATAAATGAGATTAGATTTAATCTTGTTATTTGTTTGCAACATATGTGCCGATTTGCAATTATTTTGACGGGATTAGAGGGAAATATTAATTTATATATGATATCAATAAGATATAATATATATTATTCATGAACTTGGGCTTCTTAGCCGGTGGGCTGGATGGCAAATTATTGACAGATAATAACAATAAACTGACGGACTATTGTAGAATCTCAAAAAATTCTGTTGCCGGTGTATTAAATGATGATATTGACCCGCCTTTAACGGGTGATCTCAATTGGGCAAAGTGCCTTTCATTCTCTGAATAAACTCTAAATCTTCCTTGCTTCTCATGGTCATCCTGTTTTCAACTTCTTCTTTACCCAGGCCCATCAATATCTTATAAGCATTATATTTTGTCTTGCAAAAATATATATCAAAAGGATCCTTTTTCTTTTGAATTCTGTAAATTCTAATGCCCGGAATTTCGTCATTCTGAATATATTCGTATTCTGTATTAATTAAAAGCGGTTCTATGTCGTGCTTGTTCTGCCAGGGAATGCATGCGCCTTCCATTCCAAGAACAGGATCCATTATTGATCTAATTTTTTCTGTAACTCCCCCCACAGCCAGAATAATATCACCCGTTAGGGAGCCGGTTATTCCTATTTTTTGATTGACCGGCTGCTTTATATAATCCGAGACAATTGCAATATCCATGGCCACGGAAGCACTATCCCCCTCCACACCACTATGGGCCTGTATATATTCCACATGCATTTCATATCCCACATAAGGTGCTCCGATTTTCTGCAACACTTTCTTTATTGAAGCTCTAACATTTTGAGCAGCGGCCTTGGCAATATCGCCGATTTTGCCGGGGGCAACAACCGTGTCCGAACCTCCTGCATTAATCTGACAATGGATCGGCAACGGCTGACCGAACATTTTCCCGCTCGATTTTGAATAATTTACCGCCAGACCCACAACATAACCGATTGAATCCGTCATCGCGCCTATATATTTCTTAAGATCCTTCTTGTGCTTAACCATTTCTTTTGAAAGTGCTCCCTCAAGGCTTAAATGTTCATCCAGAGCACGCCTGACATGTTCCGGCAGAACCAGCTGGGCATTATCAAGTATTGCCTCAAACTCGGCCGTCTTGATGATACCATTTATCGGCCTTAAGATACTGCTTAATTTTTTATCTGACGCACGACATCGAAGCTCCTTTATTATTTCCAAAACAGCATCCCTGGAAAACTCTCGCTCCTTCAATTTATAATCATCAGGAAGGCTTTTACCGAATATGTGCTCACTTCTTTTCCTGACCCCTTCATAACCTTCCTTTTCTATTACCTCTTCCCAGGCATCTTTGAATTCTTCCCCAAGATTGAGTATTTCCTGCTTTACATATTGTACAACCTGCTTGATATTTTGCGATGTTTCAGAAACTGCGCTTTCCAAATGGATAATTTCTCCTTTGTCTTCTATTCTACTGAGGAAAGCACCATCTCCTTCTTTCTGAAGAAATTCCAGAGTATCATGATTGCAGCAGGCAAGAATTATATTATCGGCCTTTAAATGACTTTCCGACCGATCCGCGGACCCGCTTCCCGTGTTCTTCCCACCTTCAAGAATAAATTTTTTATTCTGCATTATCTCCAGCAGATCAGACATATACCCCACCTTAATAAGCGTTTTTAACTCATCAATGTAAATAATCGGAGATTTTGCGTGGGCGCCTAAATACGCCCGCTTATGAGCCGGAGTATGAAGGTTGCCTGACTGATACGGGTCATGCCTAAACCCCCCTTTCATATTTCTGGAATCCGGTTCGGATATCCTTGCCATTAATTCATTATCTTTTCGGGGATCGTATAAAATCTCCGGAACCATGTCATATAGATGCTTGAAACCATTTTTGTTGCCGGTGGGGGAGGCCTCTTTTTGTATTTTCTCCTGCACCTTGTAATTACTCTCCTGCATGTACATGAATATTGCACCGATACCGGAAAGTCCTGTGACAATAAATGCCGGAGCAAAGAAAAAGCCTCCAACAACACTAATACCTGTAGCCCAGAGCAGGCATTTTTTTACTTTCCCGGTAGCATCTATCTGATCAGAGAGACTGAAATCATCCATACTTTCTTCTGCAGATACTATCTTGTTAATTATCTCTATAACACGGTCATCTATTTTTTCAGAATTCTCATAGGTAATCCGTATCTTATTTTTATCTTTACCCGGGTAAGCTACAATGGATTGTTTTGGCCTTAAATAGTCTCCGAGCGACTTGTCAATAACCTCGTTAAACATATTCGCAAGCATCGATTTTCCAGTCCCCGGTCTTCCCACCATAAGGATATGTCCTTTGTTTTGCGCGATTTTCCTTATTGCCCCCTTGGCTTTATCCTGAAAGATAACCTGTTCGATGGGGTCTTTTGGCACTGAAATGTTGGAGGTGTCTTTAAAAAAAGAGAGGTGTTGCTCCAGAGTCTGAGGATAATTCATCAACTCCTTTATCCAGGCATAATCATTTTCTTTATAATCACTTGTCATTTTTGTATCCCTTGAAAGATTCCAATAAATAAAATTTTCCTGCTTCGGTCACAGATGCGATCTTATCAATTTCTGAATATACCTGAGGCAAATCATCTTTTATGGGTTCAAGAGCTCTAAAATTATGCATCACAGAAAAATTGACGAATAATTTTTTTTCATCATAAGAGGATTGAGGAACATAGTTGAACGAAATCCCAACTTGAGAATTATTTAATACACTCTTTACAATATCTTTTTTGTTTGTCCCTATATTAAGCCTCTCAAACACTCCTTTATACACTTCAGGCAAATGAGCTTCGGAATAATCTATCTCAAGCGGTTTGCTAAAAAGGAGTTTCAGCGGTTCTGCTTTTCCGGCAGTGCACAGGCTAAGAGAATTATTTAATTTTGGATCTATTTTAATTATTTGATCAAACAATTGCATGTATTGAACAAGTTTAATATCATCAATCCAGAATTCAACTTTATTATCGGAATCAAGAACACAGGCTTTTGATTTGTCATTTATTGAAAATCTGATTAACCGGTATGATTTATTTTTATCATAGGATTTGAAATTGAATCCTTTCATTTCAAACAACCCATCGGTAATATAAGCTTTTTCAAGGATAACTCCGACATCTTTAGAAATATTCGTTCTGATATAATTAAGCTTATCCTTTACACTCCCCGGGATATTTAAATATGAAGGATGTCCTCCAATATCCTCACAGGTTCCGACCACATCAAATACTTTGCTTGGATCTATTTTGTTTAGGCTTTTTATTATAGGATTATAAGGTCTTAATAGTTCTGTTATTTTGTTTAAATGGAACTCAAAATTATCGTTTTTACCAGGGCTTTTGTCTGTCTCCCAATCTGATTTGAGCACTTCAACAGGGATTTGATTATCTTTTAACAGTCCGTGTAATTTTTGTGGTAATATTTTCCTGATTTTTTCTTTTACTTTATAAAAAGGGGTGCGATAATGAATTTCACACCCAACCAGCTTTTTTTTTATTTGAATAGGATTGGGATTAAGCAAGTACCTGGCTAACTCGGATATGTTATATTCCATTACCGTCTTTTTTTTAACCCCCTCCCAAATCCTGCTCAAATCAAAACTTGTATATCTACCTTTAGATATTACCCATATACTACCTGGACACCATTTATCTTTTTTCTTTTGTAAGGTTATATTTGTTGCTGTTGGTCTATAATTCATAACCATAAAATCCTTATTGAAACTTAATATTTTCAATCGTACAAAGTAGTTCAACACTCTTAAGGCAGCAAAAACCATGCACAGCTTGATTGTTAGTATTAAATACATAGATTTCAATTGGTTATACAATGGTTATACAATCAGCCAAGGATTTTTGAAAGGAATATTATGTAATTTATTTATCAATTTTATGTAATCCACTTCACATTTTGGAAATCTTAATACAATGTTCATAACACGTCAACAATATTAGCTTTTGAGTGTCTAACCGCAATTCTGTTTCCAGACCCAGGCGGGCATTGAAGTGATGGAGTTAAAGTAAAATATTTTATGCCTGTGTAAAGGGGGGGTAAGCGGGATATCAAGGCAAGTTTTGCATTCCCGGTTTATTCAAATTAATGGGCAACACACCTGAATCCAAGGATGTTAGAGTGAGATTCAGGCTCTATCTTGAAGCGGCTGAATAATTTGATGTCATCTCCTGATATCCAGCTTCCGCCTTTTGCGATATGGTATCTATATTTATTTTTATTATCTGACTGCGCTGTAACATCGTCAAATGTCCATTCTAAAATATTTCCGATGGTATCAGCGATCCCAAAATCGTTTTCAAATTCTGCGTATTTTTCCACCGGGGTTGTGTCGCCGGTACAACTATTCTCTATGTTGCACGAATGTTTTTTCCATTCTTTTCCCCATGGGAATATCCATCCCTTTCCAGTTCTTGATGCGGCCTCCCATTCATTTTCAGTGGGGAGTCTTTTACCGGTCCAGGCTGCAAAAGCCACAGCATCCTCAATGCTGATTTGAACCACGGGGTGATTTCTTTTATTATGAAGCGTGCTGCCGGGACCGCACGGTTGATACCAGCATGCTCCTTCCACGGTTTCGCAATAAAGAGAGGAATTCCATGTAGATATCATTAAACCTGTTGTTTCATCTTTTTTTCTTTGAAAACGCCCATAATAAACGTTTCCATATCCAACTTTTTCGGCCATAGTTTTATACCCTGTTTTCTCAACAAATATTTCGAAAAGCCCGTTGGTTACAGGGAATCTGCCTATATAAAAAGGTGATAAGGAGATCAATTGCTCGGATTTTTCATCCTTTCCGGGCTTTTTAGTTCCGACAATATATTCACCCCCGGGAATCAATATATAATGATTATAATATCTATCCATTACACCGAGGTAACCGTCAAATTCTTCGGCAAGAAGGCTATCTTTTTTTACTTTATCACTCAGTTCATCAGAATACTCCTTCCCTAAAGAGTCAACAGGAAGTCCTATTTCTTCATTTTCTTTTGCACCTTCCGCCTTTTTAATGCCATCTTTTCCATTATCTTCATCAAAATTCTCACCAACCCCTCCAGGAGCTCCGTCAAAACCAGTCTCATCAACAGTGTCATCTATATCAACATCCTCAACCTCTTCTAAAATTTCATCTTCCTCTAAATCCTCGATCTCATCAAGATTCTCCTCAATCTCATCTTCTTCAGCTATTTCATCAAATACGTCCTCTAAATCATCAACCGTTTCTAAAACCTCATCTTCCTCTAAATCCTCGATCTTCTCAAGATTCTCCTCAGTCTCGTCTTCTTCAGCTATTTCATTTAAGACGTCCTCTAAATCATCAACCGTTTCTAAAACCTCGTCTTCCTCTAAATCCTCGACCTCCTCAATTTCTTGAGAATCATCTATTTCCATACCTTCAGGAAGTTCATCCCCTATAAGAGGATACGGACCCATACCACCTTCTGAACCGACTCCATCACCAACAGCCACATGGCCATCACCGGTATCTTCGGACTGAGATCCCATACCGGCATCCTTTTCTAAAGCCCCAACCCCATCCGGGCCCTCCCCTGACCCCGACGTGTCTACACCTGAGTCAATCCCGGTGCCTTTCAGATCGTCTTGGCCGCCAGCCCTTTCACTATCCTCCGGCCCCTCTGTAAGCTCATCCGGATCAACATCCTCAACCTCTTCTATAATCTCATCTTCCTCTAAATCTTCGATCTCATCAAGATTCTCCTCAATCTCGTCTTCTTCAGCTATTTCATTTAAGACGTCCTCTAAATCATCAACCGTTTCTAAAACCTCGTCTTCCTCAAGTTCATCAACTTCTTCAACACACCCTTCAATCTCGCCTTCTCCGGCAATTTCATCTGGAACTTCTCCCAAATCGTTAACCTTTTGAAACGCCATAGAACCATCCAGGGCCCCTTGGGTTTTATGATCCGTTTCCGACAGTTCCGGAGAGGACAAACCCACCTTTTCCGATAATCCCTTGATAAGGCTCTTCAACTGATCTATTTTACTTAAACCGTCTTTTCCAACTTCTTTTTCTTGAACAGCCATTGATCCGGACACGGTTTCATTTGCCAGCCTTAGGATATCCATTATCTGGTCTAATTTAAGTGTCCCATCGGGTTGCAAATCATATCCGAACTCATTAAGGATCTTATCCTTTGCATCATCTAACATTACAAAGATATTGCCCGGTCCTATTTTTATCCCTTCTGGATTTCCCCCTTTGTCATAAAGCTTTTTAAAATCAGCGTTAACAGAAGATCTTAGGTTATTCAGGTTTTTCCGTTTTTTCTTTATCTCTTCAAAACTTCCACCTGTATCCCAAAGTATTTTTATCAGCTCTTCATTGCCTATCTCACCCACCGGTTCAACTGAATTTTCATTGCTGTAAAATTGTCTTATATGGTGGACATATCTATATTTTAGGGTGTTCTTATTTATGTATTTAAGGCTTGATATAGCCTGATCGATACCTTTCAAGGTTAGTATGGGAGCCATAGGAATCTCCTTTTCAAACTTTTCATTTATGAGTCTGTTGATTAATGAGGATTTTCGTTCAAGATCAAGGCATACGAAAAAAATAACCACAGGCATATATTAGATATTCCGAGGATTATTTTTTTAGCATAACGCAGAGATTGTGCGAAAAGACCATTAATCAACAGACTCATTTATAGGTTCTGCAAAACTCATTCCATTTCACGGATCAAAGCTGGTATATATTTTGCATAATTTTATTTAGATAACTTAATTGCTGAAAGGCTTTCTGTTTCTTATATACAATTTATATCAGTTAGTTATAAATTTTAGAGACATCGTTTTATTCCCGGTATTATATTTATTAAGCAAATTTTCTATATTGCAAGCTAAAAAGTTGGTGTTGGAAAAACCACTACAGCTGTCAATCTTTTAACGGATTTGGCCATAACTGAAGAAAATCCTTACGGGTCGACTGTGACCACAGGATCATGCGAATTCAGACATACGAATTAACAAAATAAAATTAAATAGGAAGGTCAAATGACACAGGACACCGACATCAGTAGAAATAAAGTGCTCGATATGTTTGATAAGATTCTTACTAAGCATTTAGAACGTTTGATCGGCAGCAGCTATCTGTTTAGTGAGCTGACCATGAATTCTGCAATCATATCATGTCTTATTCTTCTGATAGAACGTGAAAATGAGATAGAAAGTTTTCCTTCCGGCTCATCTGCTCGTTATACTTCTGAAACATTAATCAGCGAGTTGGAAAAAATGGGCTTTGAACCGAACCGTGACGTAAATATTGTTGTCCGGGATATGATCGAAAAGGGTTATATCAATGTTGATGATGAATATTTTATCCCGGGAGAGCCTGCCACAAGCATGGTCAAAGTTCTTGATCGGACTTTCCCGGGTATGCCCGGAATGAATCTCGTCGCCTATTTCATTCAGACCATGGATGAGGTTAATTCGGGACGAAAAGATCTGGATTCCGCTATAAGTCAATTTGATCAAATCTTAAACATGCAGGGCGTTCCTTTGAATAAAGAACAACCCGATTCAAAACCGGCAAAGGTTTCAGAACAATCAGAGGAACAGGAAACTCAAATAAAAAAGTCGAGCATTCTGGGTCGTCAAAAAGTTGGCAGCCGGCATAAGGACTCCCGGGTTTCTCCGTCTGCGCCTAAAGTCTTATCTTTAGGTGCTTATGAGGGGAAGCTCAGGAAGCTGGATTTTGGTAAGTCTTTTTCCGAGGAAGATGAAATAGATAAAATTGCTCCGGATACAGATAACCCCATTGAATCTCAGGGACCAGAAACAAGAGTAAAAGGTATTGAAACCAAACTTCACGATGATATTGAGTCAGAAAATATAGACACCTTGTCCGAGTCACCCTCAGAACAATTGACAGAAACGGACAGGGATGTGCAAAGTCCGACCGAGGAAATAGCTGATACAAACATACCCGAAGATGATTCCACCTCTCCCATCGAAACCACTTTGCAAGACAATAAACCAGTTGAGCCAAATAACGACCCGTTTATTAAAAAGAATATGGCAGAAGCAAAAGAAGCAATGATTGATAAACCGGATACAACTTCTGAAAAAAATAATTCGCGTAAAATCGTTGATTCCATAGAAAGTCAGATTGCAGCTTTTGAAGAAGACCTTGCACTTGAATGCCCCTTATGTAAACAGTCGAAAGTCCAGGCCGAAGAGACTGCAATGGGGAAAATTTTTTATAGATGTTTAACTAAGAATTGCAATTTTATTAGCTGGGGTAAGCCATATCATATTTTCTGCCCGCAATGTAACAATCCATTCTTAGTAGAAACTTCCGACAAAGCTGGAAAAACCATCTTAAAATGCCCCAGATCAACATGTAGATACCGGCAAAACCTTCCTTGGGAATTAGAAGAAAATAATAAAGAAAAGATTAACTCGGTATCTCAGGGAACCAATAAAGTAACTCCTATTTCCAGAAAATCCCGAAAAAGGGTAAAAAAGAGAAGGGTTGTTCGCAGAAAAAAGTAGACCTCAAACAAAATCGAATAATTGAATATTTTCAATCATTTTAGGCATTTTTAATGACCGCCGTTCTTTCAACTTCCGCTCCAAGCCGTTCAGCCTTGTGATGTCCCTGATTACCATAACCGCCCCAAAGACTCTTCCTTCACGGTCTTTCAGGGGTAATCCGGTCAACAGTGCGACCTGTTTAGGGTGGTCCTGATGCCCGCATTCGATACGAAACTCTCCGAGACTGTTATTCGCTTTCAGGATTTTTTTTAAAACATTTTGGCACGATTTACTGCATGAAGTTTTAAATTCTGTAAATTTTCTTCCAATGATCTTGCGCGCGGAAATATTGCATATTTCTTTTATTGTCTCATTAACCTCCAGCACTCGCATGTCACGATCTACAGTAATGATTGCATCTTGTAAACTCCTGAATATGGCATCCAGATTGAGACGGTATCTTTCATTTTCTGCCTCCATCCGGTTCTTTTCTTCTATAATCGTTTTGTGGCGAAGCGCATGTGAGGTAACCCTCAAAAGAGTTTTCTTTCGAATAGGTTTGGGAAGATAATCAAAGGCACCAAAACGCACCGCATCCGCAGCAGTTTCGATATTCGGTTCCCCGGTCATCATGATTACCGGACACTTCATACCCCTGTTCCTAATTTCCAGCAAGATATCGGTCCCTGACTGGCCTCCTAAAATTACATCCGTTATCACAAGATCGAATTCATTCTCAGAAAGCGCTTTTATGCCCGAAGAATAATCCTCTGCAGTCATTACCTCATGTCCTTCATTTGACAGATGGGTCTTGAATGCAAATTGTATGCTTTCTTCGTCGTCGACAATTAAAATCCTCGACTTCATCCATTCCTCCACCTTATTCAGTTAGTTCGCTCCGAAAATCCCGCTATAAATATTTTTCTTCACTGTTGAGTTTATTGTGAACTCTGTCTTATTCTATCACATCTAATCTGTCTGCAACATATGTGCCTATTATAAATAATTTCTGACGATTTGTACGGATACATCATAAGCGGTTATGATATCAATGAGATATGAACTCATTAATGATGAGACAAGGCCTTTTGAATTTGAAATTAAATTGAATGGAATTCAAGGAGAGAATTTCTGGCAACTTATTGACACATTTAACAAAATATTGACGAATGAATCTCTATAAACACATGATCAAATAAATTGAGATGCGAATTTAAAGCCGGATTGTCAACCGCTTGACAAAGCTTCCTTTTTTTAACGCGCATTACGATATCTCCTTATGTAAAAAATCATTGACACGAGCGATATAGGTTTGGGTTTCTTGTGGTAATTCTTCGGGGTGCCTTTCAACATTACCCATTCCCCAATTATAGGCTGCAAGAGCAAGGGGAGTATTGCCATCATACCTGTCAAGCAGCTTTTTCAAATAACAGGTTCCCGCCATAATATTTTCAACGGGGCTATAGCAATTTTTAACGCCCAGTTCCTTGGCGGTTTCGGGCATAAGCTGCATAAGCCCCATTGCTCCTTTTGAGGAAGTGCAGGTTGCATCAAAATTACTTTCAGCTCTTATAACGGCGTTTATTAATCCAGGATTAACATCGTATTGCTTTGAGGCATGATCAATGATATTATCCATATGGGTTTGCGATTTGATCGCTTCTGTTTTTTGTAGAACATGTTCGATTTTTGACACAAAAGGCTCCACCTGATTTCCTATCCCGGAAAAATCAACCGATTCGAACTGAAATTCGGGAAAATCGTTATCGTTATCACAGTCAGAAAGAGCATTAAATAAATAATTATTCATCTGAATTTGTATAATCTCTATCAGTTGTCTTAATCGGTCTTTTCCTAAAGGTAATACCGTATTATGAAATTCGCCATCGGTCCTGATGTCTTTGATCCTATTTTCCAGTAATTTATTAAATGAGATCGGGCAGTTGTCCTTTGCCAGCTCTGTTTCGGATAAATTCTGTTTATTGATAGCAGCCGTATGAATACAGAACTCGATGTTCGTCCGAATATTTAATGGTTCTTTCATCACCGATCTCCCTTGTGAATATCTTATCTTATTAACTTAATTCAAAAATTAATTCAAAGTTCGTGCCAAGATAAAATCGCGGCGTAATTTTATACAAATCGTCTTCGCCGCTTAAATAAAGATCCGGGTCCAGAGGGACCGGCTTTGATTATCCCCAGAGGTGATTTAGTTTGCCGGCAATTAACGATTTACGGAATACTGGAGTATTGGAGTGGTGGAGTAATGGAAGAAACCCCTTTTTTCATCGCTCTCAGAAAACAGATCCCTGGAAAAAATCTGAAAGTTTAAAGCTCTTTTTTTTAAATCAACACTCC
>RPGQ01000031.1:32944-34907 GCA_004193595.1 Desulfobacteraceae bacterium Eth-SRB2 | reverse complement strand
TATAAAACAATTAAAGGGTAAAGTCTAGATTTTTTTATTTTCAACAATATGAACAAGTTAGACGTATTATTGACAAAATGAGATGTAAATCCTCCAATTTAATTTTTCTGGTGCGAAATATAAGTTAAAATGGAATGATTTTGATAACCGTCAAATTGAGGTTATGCGGAGTTATCGCTAAGGCAGAATGACAGACATTAAAAACCATAAGCGCCGCCGGGTTGATATGACCTTGCACCTTACCGAAACATTAAAGGCGCTTCGAACGTCACAGAAAAGGGATGTCCTGAAAAGTGGATGAACTTGACACCCTGAACCCAAAAGCTCCCCATATGCACCAACAGACAACAGCGTTAGAAAATCTACAGTAATTTCAACAGTCTTTCGTGGATATTATCAAATCCGCCGTTGGACATGATCAGGATTAAATCACCGGGTACGGCTTCTGATACGATGAAGTCGATGATCGAATCGGTGTCCGGAAAGTAGTGCGCATCCTTGCCGCGGTGTTTGAGGTCAGCCACCAGTTTTTGGGATGAAAACCTTTGGGCAGGAGGAATCTTGTCAAGGCGCGAGGGATTACGGATGCATATGAGATCTGCATCGTCAAATGAAAGCGGATAGATGTCCTGAAACACGTTGCGCATGCTGGAATTGGTTCTGGGTTCGAATACCGCAACCACCCGTCCTTGCGGATAAAACGGTTTGACCGCCCGGAGGGTCTCCCGAACGGCCGTGGGG
The DNA here is from genome assembly GCA_004193595.1 of Desulfobacteraceae bacterium Eth-SRB2. Classification (GTDB taxonomy): domain Bacteria; phylum Desulfobacterota; class Desulfobacteria; order Desulfobacterales; family UBA11574; genus S5133MH16. The sequence goes on along the minus strand of RPGQ01000031.1, from coordinate 34,166 downwards.
TGATGGGCAAAATCGTCCATAACGGTAATGCCGCCTTTTTGGCCGCGCACTTCCTGGCGCCTCTTGATACCTTCAAATGTTTCAAAAGCCTTTGTTATTGCCTTTGCCGGGATCATCAAATTATCCGCAACGGCAATGGCGGACAAAGAATTTAACAGATTATGTTCTCCGACAAGTCTTGTCTTAAAATTTCCGAAAAATGCATGATGCTTAAAAACTTCAAAAAAAGTCCATGGCGGATCAATGGAAACAGCACCCAGACGCCACAACGCGTTTGCATTTGTGCCGTATGGTACAACCTTGCACTGACTTTTGCAGATTAAATCGGCGACATTTTTATCATTGTCATACGCAAGCAGGGTGCTCCGGGGAGACATGCCGACGATAAAGGAATCAAAGGCCTGCCTTACATGATTGATATCCTTAAATATATCAGCGTGATCAAATTCAACGCCGGTCAGTATTGCCATGAACGGATCATAATGCAAAAACTTGGGGCCTTTATCAAAAAAAGCCGTATCATATTCATCTCCTTCAATGACAATGTGTTCACCTTTACCCAGATGATAATTGCTGTTAAAATTTTTTACGATTCCTCCGATCATAAAAACAGGATCAAAGCCGGCGTGATAAAGAATCCAGGCCAGAATCGAAGAGGTGGTGGTTTTGCCGTGAGTGCCGGTGATGACAAGCTGCTTTTTACCCGCGGCAATAAATCTGTTAACCGCCTGGGGCATGGAACAAAATTCAAGCCCCATTTGATCCATTCTAACAACCTCGGGATTATCTTTTGATACGGCATTTCCCACAACCACCAAATCCGGACCGTATGAAACATTTTTATCATTAAAACCCTCGGCAATTTGAATGCCTTTGTTTAAGAGAAATTCACTCATGGGAGGATATACTTGCTGATCCGAGCCGGTTACGTCATAGCCTAAATCCTTTAGCATACTGGCAAGGGCTCCCATTCCGGTCCCGCAGATGGCGATCAAGTGTATGCTTTTAACATTTTTGGAAATTTTGTTCATATCCATATTTATTCGCCCGAATTCTTACGAGTTTAAGATGCTCGGGAACAGGTCACCATCAAACAACCTTTTTTTTGAGACCTTTGCAAAACGCCCCCTTTTGCCCAACTCCGGCGTCCCCGCTGAGCGGGATCTACGCTTCGCTTCGACAGGCTCAAATTTTAATCCTCAAAATACTCAATGTATTCCTG
>RPGQ01000031.1:0-32844 GCA_004193595.1 Desulfobacteraceae bacterium Eth-SRB2 | reverse complement strand
GTGGTTAAAATTATCGCCTTCCTTGGCCTTGAACAAAATTGAACGTTTTTCAAAGGTCTCATTTTCGGAAAGTTGTAAAATTTCCGAGACGTTTAATACCTGAATTTTGCACGAGCCGGAGGCTTTCATATGCAAGATTCAGGTAATTATTCTCCGGTCACGGGTGGTTGCGAAGGAGGCGGACCCGGCGGTGTCGCAGGCGTTGCCTTTCCGAGCGTTTCATAGACTGACAGCAGAAATATTGTTGCCAGAGGCTGGGTAAAAAGAGAACCTATAAATACGGAGCTTCCAATCGCGGATATGCCTATAAATAGAATAAAAACAACTATATGATCCACAATAGACTCTTTTGTAACCATTAAATAACTTTGCTTGACAGCATCAATTAGGCCCATATTTCTGTCTGTCATTAGCGGTAGCATGTAGATGCAGCAGAATGAGACTGCAATCAAAAACGCTACTCCGGGCAGGAAAAGAAGCATCATTCCGATCATGGTTATAATGAAGACCACAATACCGAAGCATAACAGAGGCAAAAAAAGTCGCATTTGTGAAAAAATATCCTGAACCTTGGGCTCGCGTCTCTCTCTTACCAACAGCAGAATAGAGTGCATATAGCCGGCCATTGTTACCGGCGCCAGGATACCCAAGGTAATGACGCTTATGGCAATCATGGCAAGAGTCATGAATATTAGTGGGGCAATATACTGCAATGTCATTTTCCAGGCGCTTTCCAGATGATACTTAAAATCCATTGATGTTTCCTCCGGTTGTCAATTATTACCTCTCAGATAAAAGGCTCCGATTCGTAAAAAATTGAGGTGTTATAAGATTACGTGAAAAAGATATAATCAACAAGACCTTCCAAGTCAAGCCCTGTCAGCTCAAAAACAATTTTATTGGATATGCAGAAGTGGTTAATATTTTCTTGACACACTGAAACCATTTCGCCATACTTTAAAATTTTAACAGCAAGTTTTTTCAATAGGTTAACTTTAGACTTTTATAGTATCAGAGAGTAACCCTGAAACATCATTTGATGTCGACAAGTTATAAAAATGATAAAAAGTTCACCATCCGGGAGATGATCGAGGCTATCCTGGAGGAGAACCGGTCCTTGGTGCAACGCTTGGGTGATAAAGCCGCACAAGATTTTATCCGGAGAATATTGGATTCTAAATCCATTTTTTTCTCCGCTCAAGGAAGAGCCGGTTTTATCCTTCGCTGTTTTTGTATGCGCCTGATGCATCTGGGCTTTTCTGTGTATTTTTGCGGTGAAACCATTACTCCGGCCATTACCCGCGATGATTTGCTCATTGTCCTGAGCGGATCGGGAGAGACTCCGTCGACGTTAGAATCGGTAAAGAGTGCTAAAAAATACCATGCCGAAACTTATGGGATTTTGGGAAATATGGAATCTAGAGTCGCCTCGCTTGTTGATATGAGCATCCATCTTCCTGGAACCACAAAGCTTTGCCGTGAAGGTGAGCCCTATTCATTGCAGATGGCCGGCTCCCTGTTTGAACAATCCGCCTTTCTTTTCCTAGAGGCGATAGTTCTGGAAATTTATCAAAAAAGAAAAAAAAGTATCGGCAGCGTTTCATCACGACACACCGTTATAGAGTAAAGGAGGAAACATGAAACCAGTTCTGCAGTTGGCATTAGATTTTGTAGATTTGAAACGGGCGCTGAAAAACGCTCAGGCCGGCATTGCCGGCGGGGTTGACTGGCTTGAGGCAGGCACGCCGCTCATCAAGAGCGAAGGCCTCCATGCCGTACGGGAGCTGCGAAGACTTTTCCCTGACAAAACTATTGTGGCGGATATGAAGATCATGGATGCCGGCAGAACCGAGGTTGAAACTGCGGCCAAAGCCGGTGCTAATATAGTGGATGTGCTTGGCGCATCCAGCGATGCGACCATTCGGGAGTGCATCCAGGCAGGCAAGAACTATGGGGCTAAAATCGTCGTCGATATGATAGCGGTTAAAGATGTGGTGCCAAGAGCCAAATTCGTTGAATCGTTAGGCGCGGACATGGTAACGGTCCATTGCGCCATTGACGAACAAATGGAAGGAAAAGATCCTTTTGAAATTTTACGACAGGTCAGCCGGGCATTGACAATTCCGGTGGGAGTGGCCGGGGGCATCAATTCCGAAACCGCCGCCAAAGCGGTGGAAGCCGGCGCTTCTATCGTCATTGTCGGTGGAGCCATTAGCAAAGCCATGGACCCTGAACAGGCATCCAGAGAAATCCGCAGGGGCATCGATACCGGTGAGAGCATCAGTACCACCCTTTTTAAGAGAAAGGGAGAGGAGCAAATAAAGGAAATGCTGGAACTGGTATCGTCGGCCAATCTTTCCGATGCCCTGCACCGGGGCGGAGTTTTGCAAGGAATTCGACCGCTTTTTCCCGGCATCCGAATGGTGGGCCGTGCGGTTACCGTAAGAACGTATCCCGGAGATTGGTCCAAACCGGTCCAGGCCATTGATGTGGCCCAACCCGGTGATGTTATCGTCATTGATGCCGGTGGGGCGGGGCCTGCCATCTGGGGAGAACTGGCAACCCATTCGGCCGTACAAAAGGGCCTGGCCGGGGTGGTCATTGACGGCGCGGTCAGAGACAGTCCGGAAATCATAGAAATGAAATTTCCGGCTTTCAGCAGACTTGTCATGCCCAATGCGGGAGAGCCCAAAGGATTCGGAGAAATCAACGTTCCCATTACCGTGGGTAATATGCACATAGAACCCGGAGACTGGCTGCTGGGTGACGATGATGGGGTTGTGGTGCTACCGCGGGCCATGGCGGTGGAATATGCCAACCGGAGCGTGGACGTGCTTGAGAAGGAAAACCGCATCCGGGAAGAAATCAAAGAAGGGAGCACCCTGAGCAAGGTGACCGAACTTTTGCGCTGGGACAAAAAATAAAGGATGATACAGTTAATCAGGGGATTTAAAGATATCCTTCCCGGGGAAGTAGAACTCTGGCAGCATGTCGAAAAAACCGCCCGGTCTCTTTTTGAAGATTTCGGTTTTAAGGAAATTCGTATTCCCATTATGGAACGTACGGAACTGTTTGCCAGGAGCATTGGTGAACATACCGATATTGTGGAAAAAGAAATGTACACCTTCCCGGATAGAAAAGGGAGTCTTATCACCCTGCGGCCGGAGGCAACGGCATCTGTTTGTCGTTCCTATATCCAGCATAAACTCTATTCAACGGATCCGGTCCAAAAATATTATACCATCGGCCCCATGTTTCGGCGGGAAAGGCCCCAAAAGGGAAGATACCGGCAGTTTTACCAGCTCAATGCCGAAATTTTTGGGGTGGATTCTCCGCTGGTTGATGTTGAGCTGATCTTTCTGGTGGTAACCTTATTTTCAAGACTGTCTGTTTCCGATGTTGAAGTACATATCAATTCGCTGGGTTGTCCGGAATGTCGCCCAAAATATAAAACCGTGCTTACCGATTTTCTGACATCTTCCACCGGAGATCTTTGCTCAGACTGTGTCCGGCGAAAAGACCGAAATCCATTGCGGGTGCTCGACTGCAAGGTGCCTGCCTGCAGAGAGGCCATGGCGCATGCACCGTCTATTCCGGATTATTTATGTCCGGCATGCAGCCAACACTTTGAAACCGTCAAGACAGCCCTTGACGCAATGAACGTCCCATTTACCATTGATAAAAGGCTGGTCCGGGGCCTTGACTATTATACCCGAACCACTTTCGAAATTCAGACCGGCTCATTAGGCGCCCAGAGTGCCGTGGCAGGCGGCGGCAGATACGATGGCCTGGTTAAGGCGCTCGGCGGACCCCATACCCCGGCAACCGGTTTTGCCATCGGTTTTGACCGGCTGGCGGAAATTACAGGACTGAATCGTAATGATTTTATCAAAACGCCGGATCTTTATCTGGCTGCACTGGGTGAAAAGAGCCTGTCCCTTGCCTTTGAATGGAAATCCGCGTTATGCCTTGAGGGGATCAAAACCGAGATGGATTTTGGCAATAAAAGTTTAAAAAGCCAAATGAAACGGGCAGACCGGCTGGGTGCAACACATGTTCTGATCGTCGGCGATAATGAAATTAAACAAGGATCGGTTATCTTGCGTAATATGACCACCAAAGAACAGGTAACAATTCCCATCGAACGTGTTGTGGAAAATATAAAAACAAAATTAACGATATAAGACCTGAATTTTAGGCCTGTTAGTTCCTTAGTTGTAAATTTTGTGCTTTTTGTGGTAAAACTTTTTTCATTCTGCCACTAAGGCACCAAGGCACGAAGAAAGAATAATAAATATATCCTTTGTGGCTTAGTGCCTTAGTGGCAGATATTTTTGGTTCCGGCCCGTCCGCCTTACTCCGCTTGGCAGGAGGGCGGGCTTGTCCGGGTTAGGCATTTTAGGTAGAAAGGAGTTAATTCATTGTTAGATACACTTGGAGATATGAGAAAATCCCATACCTGCTGTGAACTTGGAGCAGATGATGTTGGCATGGAAGCGGTGCTCATGGGTTGGGTGCAGCGCCGAAGGGATCATGGCGGAGTGATTTTCGTGGACCTGCGCGACAGGAAGGGGATTACGCAGGTTGTTTTCAACCCCGAAGTCAGCCCCAAGGTCCATGAAAAAGCCCATGCCATTCGAAGTGAATATGTGATTGGCGTTCGGGGAAACGTGGAAAAAAGACTGCAAGGCATGACCAATCCCAAATTGAAAACCGGTGAGATAGAAGTCTTTGCCACGGAACTTAAAATATTCAATGCAGCCGAAACTCCGCCGTTTATGATTGAGGACCATCTGGAGGTTTCGGAAAATATTCGGCTGAAATTTCGTCACATCGATTTGCGGCGTCCCCTTTTGCAAAAAAACATCATCCAAAGGCACGCGGCTGCCGTTTCCATCAGACAATATTTGAATACTCTCGGGTTTATCGATATTGAAACGCCGGTACTGACCCGAAGCACACCCGAAGGTGCAAGGGACTATCTGGTGCCCAGCCGGGTGAACCCGGGTCTGTTTTACGCCTTGCCCCAGTCCCCCCAGATTTTCAAACAACTGCTGATGATGTCCGGGTTTGACCGGTACTACCAGATCGTAAAATGTTTCAGGGACGAAGACCTCAGGGCGGACCGCCAGCCCGAGTTTACCCAGATCGACATGGAAATGTCCTTCGTGGGAGAAGACGATGTGATGGAAATTACAGAAAACATGATGGTTGATCTCTTCAGGGATGCTCTGGAGGTGGACCTTAAAACACCCTTCCAGCGTCTTTCCTATGATGATGCGGTTGGCCGTTTTGGGCTGGACAAACCCGATATTCGGTTTGAATTGGAACTCGTGGATATTTCGGACATTGTACAGGACGCGGGTTTCAAGCTCTTTTCTAATGTGGTTAAAAAGGGGGGAATCGTCAAGGCGCTTAATGCCAAGGGGTGCGTCAATTTTACACGAAAAGAAATAGACGATTTAACGGAATTTGTCTCCATTTACAGGGCCAAAGGCCTGGCATGGATCAAGGTGCGTGAAGATTCCTGGCAATCCCCCATTGCGAAATTTTTCACCGACCATGAAAAACAGGCACTTGCAAAGCGTATTGATATGCAGCCCGGCGATTTGGTATTTTTTGTGGCCGATCAGCCCAAGATCACCAACGAGGCCCTGGGACACCTTCGAAACTTCCTGGGGAAAAAACTGGGCATGGTAGACGAAGACACGTTCAGTTTTGTCTGGATTACCCGGTTCCCATTGATGGAATTTGATGAAAACGAAAAACGGAACCAGGCGTTGCACCATCCCTTTACAGCACCTTTGGATGAGGATTATGACCTGTTGGAGAAAGACCCGCTTTCCGTGAGATCCAAGGCGTACGACCTGGTGTTAAACGGTTCGGAGATCGGCGGAGGGAGCATTCGTATTCATGAAAGAAAATTGCAGGAAAGGGTGTTTGCAGCACTGGGAATGGATCGGGCAACCTATGAGGAAAAATTCGGATTTTTGCTTTCGGCTCTGGACTCCGGAGCCCCGCCCCACGGCGGGATAGCCATGGGTTTTGACCGACTGGTAATGATTTTGTGCGCACAGCCTTCGATCCGGGATGTCATCGCCTTCCCAAAAACTCAGAAAGCGGCATGCCTGCTGACCAATGCTCCTGCTCAAGCAGACAAACCCCAGCTCGATGAACTTAATTTAAAAATAAAAAAGTTTTAAATTAAAACCATAAAAATCACATAGACTCTATTTTAATGAAAATATCTTGACGGATCCCAAGATCTTAACATTTAAAATGTGTAAACCCTTTATTTTTTGTCGTTTTTTTTAATATAGTAGGACTTAGGCGTGTTTTTAGAATATTAGAAATGAGAATAAAACACTTGAGATGAATAATATGGGAAGTTTGAAACAAGAGGCACTTAACCATTTCTAAGATGCCGGATACGGTGAATATTGATGAGATTATGTACAGACTTTATGTGATTGACAAAGTGAGAAAAGGCAGGGAAGCGGTTTGGCAGGGTAATGTCATTTCTGTAGAAGAATTAAAGGAAGAAATGAAATCATGGTAACATGGTCAGTTCGGGCAAAGGACGACCTTCCCAACGGCGATTTGGAATTCACTGCTTTCGTCCCGTCATGTTCCGTCGATACGAAGCACATATATCCTTGGTAACTGTGGTGCCGCTCATCGAAAGACCGTAGGCGGATGCGAGGCTGGACAGCCATGATACGGCCCGAACGCGATTTTATCTATGCTTTTCGGACTTGCCATGAGTCCTTTCCTGATTCGTCTCTGCGTCACTTATCATGCCAGATTCCGGCTTTCACGAGCCGTTGAATAAACGCTTTACGCCGTGTGTGGTCGGCCATAAATTTTGTCAACTCTTGCTGGAAGGTCTTTCGATTCACATGAACCGAATAGGCCTCGGAAAGATCAACGAGGGCGCGACAGGACTCATCATAGGCCAGGCCCGATCCCCGTTCGACGGTCTGTTGAACCGTCTTCCACGCCTTGGAAAAATTTTTGGACAAGGCTTTTAGATACGCCTCTCGTTCCTTACGGCGCTTGATCTCACGCCGCTGCTGTTCGCGTTTTTTTTGTTCAAGGCGTATCTTTTTCGCCGCTTCGGCATTCTTCCGAAGTTCTCCCACGTTGCGCAGGGGCGCTTCGCTCTTGTTGCCACGAGAGCCGCGCTGCCATGCTGCAAATCGGTTCTTGAGCGTTCTTTCGACCTGCTGTCCTTTACCGGCCAGAAGCAGTTTCAAAGGCGTATCCACTTCATCCCTCGGCAAACCCTCAATCCATCCATCAATCTTCTCTTGTAGAAGATCCTCGTCATGTTGCTCCGGGCTGCCCATGCCGGCACCCGCCAGCAGGTCTTTGTCCACCTCCAGAAATTCCGCAAGCGCCCGTTGCGCTCCGGTCAGACTCCCCAGTCCGTCCACAGGCAGGGGCTCCATATCGTCGTCATCCATCATCTCCCCGGTCACGGCCGCCATCCAACCGATGTAAAGACTGCGGATATCCCCGCTCAGCAACTCGTCTCGCACCGAGGCAAGGCGCGCCATCCAACCACTGCCGTCATCCAGTTGGCTACATAGACATGGGCATCGAAAAACCGTTGCATCAGTTTATCCGGATCGCCCTTGAAATTACCCCAATTGTATTCATTGGTAAAACTGACAGGCGTTATATGGGCGCGGGTCGAAAGCGCCCGCAGGGCCGACATTTCCTCCGATGTCAGCGGCCTGTCGATGGCGAGAAATTCATAATACTGGTATTCACTCATGGCAGTTTACCTACTTGCGGCAGTTGTTGAAAAAAATGCAAAAGTTACCTTTCGTTCCATCTCACCGGTCTAAAATATATTTCCCGGATGCTTTGATATTAAGGACTTACCCCGTTTAAATAGCCCGGCTCACGCTGTTTTGCCTGCAAAGCTCGTCGATCAATTGCTGGTCCTCATGGGATAGCTTTATGGCTTCTTCTCTCGTTTGCCGTCTGTCACTTGCTTTACAGTTTTATCAAAATCACTTTCCAGGCGATCTTTTTCCCGAATCCGCTTTTGGTTGAAATTTTCGTATTCAGCCTCTGCCGATTCTTTTGCCATTTGGTGTGAAATTCTGCCGGCATGGATGAGAATCTCACGTTCATTGAGCGTCAGAAAGGCATCCAGCTTTTTGATCCAGTTAGCCATGTGCATGGGGATGCGGCGCATGGCCTGGCCTTCGGCGAAAATCAGGTACTGCTCCACCAAGTTGTTCAGGGTCAGAAGCTCCTCTTCGGTGAGATAGTTTTTGGCGATGGTTACGTCCTGTTTGCGGACCTTGGCGCCGCGCCAACTGGTCAGCCCCATATTGGTCTTGTCACTGTCGGCTCGTCCATGAATGATTTCCGCCGCGGTCATTCCGGTAATGGCCCAGTGCATCTTGTTCTGGACGGTCTTGAAAAAATCAATGCTGATCTCCAGGGTGGGGTCGTAGTCGATGCTGGTGGCGTAGATATCGGTGATTTTCTGATAAAATCGCCGTTCCGAGGTGCGGATATCCTGGATGCGGCGAATCAGTTCGTCAAAGTAGTCGAAGGGCTGATCCGGGTTTTTCAGGCGCTCATCGTCCAGCACAAAGCCCTTGATGATATACTCGCGGAGCTGCTGGGTGGCCCAGATACGGAAACGGGTGGCCACGTGGCTTTTCACCCGGTAGCCCACGGAGATGATCATGTCGAGGTTGTGATGGTCAACCATACGCGTGACATTTCTGCGCCCCTCTTTTTGAACTATTCGGAATTTCCGAATAGTTGCATCCGGGATAAGTTCCCTTTCATTATATATATTTTTGATGTGTTCATTAATGGTGGGAACCGTTACCTGAAACAGATCGGCCATCAGTTTTTGGGTCAACCAAACATTCTCATTCTCGAAGCGCACGTCTATTTTTAGTTGGCCGTCTTCGGCTTCATAAACGAGAAACTGGCCCTTGCCGGGATCGGGCCCATCACTTCGCACCAGCTCTTTGCTCATGTCAGCACCTCCTCTTCGATGAGTTGTTCCACCCGCGTTTTGGCCTGGTCGAGGAGCTTTTCCGACTCAACACGCATGCTCAATGATTCTTCAACAAGTTCAGCTATTCGATCTTCAGTGCTTTTTTTAAGGCGTGGAACCAAAATGCGTCTAACATCACGAAGGGCAAGATGACCATTGGTCGAGACGGTAATCCAGCGGGTGAATTGTACCTGTCCAATTGAATGATCCAGTGCGACAAGCAGATAGTGAGGGTTGATTTCTGGGTTGGCCATGAGACAGAAAAGATCGCCTGAAAAAGCCAGTTGATTGTAGCGTTTGACAATCCCGATCTTTCCGATTGTTGCGCCGGTAATTGCAAGCAAGAGGTCATTTTGACCTGCCAAAGTTGCACCAGCTATTGGTTGGCATTTCGATGCGTCCGTCAATTCACGCCCTGAAATATGTTTGATACTGCAATAATCGATCTCACCGCTGGCAGTTTCTGTTTGCTGTCGCTCTTTGGCCGCGTCGGTGTAAACGATGATGTCGACGGCCTTGGTGCCCACTTCGGTGCCGAACTGGACGCTCTTTTCCAAATCAATCTCGTCTGCCTGGTAACCGTATTGTTGGATCAGCTTGTATATCCAAAGCTGCCGGACAATCTCCTCGGGGGCCGATTTGCCGCCTTCCACATGAACCTGGACTTCTTCTTTGCCTGAAGAAAAGGGGACAAAGCTCTTCAGGTAATACTCAGTCTTGCCTGCATCGCGGCCGGTTTCAACGGTTTTCGGGTAAATCGAAAGGATTTCGTGAATTGGCTTTCCCAGCGTTTCAAATTCGGTGAATTCGTATTTGATGCCCGGCTCTTTGAAGATGCGGTCAATGAGTTCCTTGGTCATTTTTGTTGTCATCGTATCTTCTCCGGAACGTTCTTTTTATTCTTTTCATTCGGTAGCCGTTATAATGCATCCTGTCGAATAAGCTCGCCGAGAAGATCGCTGCCCCGATCCCCCATGCTGCGAAGCAGTTCCTCGATCTGCTTCATCGCCAACGGCGATGGCTTGGATCGGCCATTTTCCCAGCGGTTGATGGTCGGGAAGGTCACTCCGAGCTTGGCTGCAAATTTCTCTTGGGTGAGCCCGGTTCGTTCCCGAAGCTCACGGACCAATTGGGGAATGTCTGCATGACGATTCAATGCTTATCTCCTTTCAGATCTCAAACAGGCCTGAACGAATCGGAATTCATAATATACGACCCATCAGATGATATGTCATACGATAAAGAACGGTAATGTCAAGTGCTTTTGTGTTGCGAGAAATAGTTGTGTTTTCAGAAAATTAGGTCAGATATTTCACGCCTATAAGCGGTTCATTGGTAAGGTATTCAAAGGTGCAGCCGAAGTTTTTCTATTACAACTTATTGATATCGAAGTTAATTTTATACATTCTATCAGATTTTGGAGAATTTTTACACACAAATCCACACACACGAGATCGAGCTTTTCCTTTTTCTTTGACAAAAAAAAGAGTAAGAAATTAAATAAAGATCATCAGCTAAAAGTCGATTTTTAGGAACTCCAATAAATCCATGGACAAAATATCAGAAATAAACTTCCGATTAGCAGACGCCGAAAAAGAATTGTCCGAACTTGAAGCAAAAAAAGAACAACTGCTTCAATATATGGATCAATTATGGGAAAAACGGTATCACCTTCTTAATAATGAAATAGATGAATCCGCTCCATCGGATTTCCTAATTACAGAACTTTCGTCGGAGCAAGAAAAAATTGCTTTATTCCGTTCTCTCTTTCGAGGAAGGGAAGATGTATTTCCGAAGCGGTTTGAAAGCAAGAAAACAAAAAGAAGGGGATATCAGCCTTATTGCAAAAATGAATGGATCAAGGGATTGTGCTCCAAACCAAAAATCAAGTGTTCGAATTGCAATAACAGGGAGTTAATGCCGGTTACCAATGATGTTATTAAAAGCCATTTATTAGGGATTGACTTGATTAAAAAATCCTATGGTGATTTTACCATCGGCGTTTATCCCCTGTTACCTGACGAAACCTGCTGGTTTTTAGCCGCCGATTTTGACAAAGACACCTGGATGGAGGATGTAGCCGCGTATTTAAGCACATGCGATATTTATCAAGTTCCGGCTGCCCTGGAACGATCCAGATCCGGAAACGGCGGCCATGTCTGGATTTTCTTTTCAGATAAGGTGGAAGCTCAATTGGCCAGGAAAATGGGGGCGTTTTTACTGACTGAGACCATGGAACGTCGTCCGGAAATCGGTCTTGATTCTTATGATCGTTTTTTCCCCAGTCAGGATACAATGCCACAAGGCGGATTCGGTAGCCTGATCGCACTCCCACTACAGAAAATACCCAGTGAAAATGGGAATAGCCTGTTTATAGATCGTAACTTTTCACCCTATGAGGATCAATGGGCGTACCTTTCATCCATTCGGCGCATGAATCGACAAGAGATTGAGGTAATAGTTACAAAAGCTGAGAGAAAAGGAAGAATCATAGGTGTTAGAATAGCCCAAGCCGATAGGGAAGATGAAACACCATGGCTTGCCCCTCCTTCACGGATCAAGAAATTAAATCCGATTACGGGTCCTTTGCCAAAGAAAATCACCCTTGTTCTCGGGAACCAGATCTATCTTGAAAAAGCAGAACTCACCAATTCAGCCCTGAAAAATCGGTTAATTCGGTTAGCAGCTTTTCAAAATCCGGAATTTTATAAGGCCCAGGCCATGCGCAGGTCCACATATAAAACAGATCGCATAGTCAATTGTTGTGAGGATTTTGTAAAGCACATGGGTATACCGATCGGATGTCTGGAAGACATTTTATGTGTATTGGATGAGTTGGGAATAAAAGCTGAAATCGTTGATGAACGGTATACGGGTAAATATTTCCATGCTCGATTCAAAGGTGTGTTACGTCCTGACCAAAAAATAGCTGCCGAAGCCATGCTTCAAAATGATACCGGCGTGATGGCTGCTTCAACCGCGTTTGGAAAAACCATTATCGGTATTTATTTGATTTCCCAAAGGTGTGTCAATACATTGATTTTGGTTCATCGTAAACAGCTTCTTGATCAATGGATATCACGATTAAAAGCATTTCTGGAAATTCCGGAGGATGCCATTGGGCAAATCAGCGGTGGAAAGTGGACACCCACTTTTAAAATAGACGTTGCCACGATCCAAAGTCTCAGGAAGAAAGGCATTGTCAATGACGTTGTTGGACAATACGGGCACCTAATTATAGATGAATGTCACATTGTTCCGGCAAGGAGTTTTGAGATTGTTGCCCGGCAGTGCAAAGCTCGATATATTACAGGCCTTTCAGCCACTGTGATCCGAAAGGACGGTCATCATCCCATCATATTTATGAATTGTGGGCCGGTTCGGTACCGGGTTGATGACAAAAAGCAAGCCGTTCAGCGGCCGTTCCACCACAAAGTGTTTATCCGTAAAACGAAATTCAGTCTACCAACTGAACTTCTGAATAAGGAGACGCTTCAAATCCATGAAATCTATAATGCGATGATCGAAGATGAAGATCGCAATCAGATGATTGTTACAGATGTGATCAATGCCATAAGCCGAAAGCGATCCCCTTTAGTATTAACAGAAAGAATCCGTCATCTTGAGAAACTGGCTTCTATGCTTTCCCCGCATACTCGAAACCTCTTGATTCTGAGAGGCGGCATGGGGGAAAAGCAGCGCCGTCTAGTAACAGAAAAACTCCAATCGATTCAGGATGACGAAGAACGGTTGATTATCGCGACCGGTCGTTATCTGGGCGAAGGATTTGATGACAACCGATTGGATACGCTTTTTCTGACTCTCCCGGTATCATGGAAAGGGACGATAGCGCAGTATGCGGGCAGGCTTCATCGTCTGTATAAAATGAAAAATGAGGTCTTAATTTTTGATTATTCAGACCTCGAGTTGCCCATGTTGGAAAAAATGCATAAAAAAAGACTTTCTGGATATCGGTCGATCGGATATGAGATAGATTATACTATGATAATGTAACTTATTGTGAGATCTTAATGCATTAAAGACATTGATACGGAACTCGCCAGTGAATTGGCGTTTCTGGCCAATTATGGCGAGACTAAGAGGGCTATCCAGGAAATTGTGGATATGCCTGACCGGCAGATCGACCTTTTTATTCGCTTCTGGCTGCAAAACAACTGCCGGCTCTCCAGACGGAAACGCGCAAGCCACTTCGGCTCTCTGTCGGATGAAGAAATCGCTCGCATGGAACAGGCCGTTCAATCCTCATACGGAAACAAGTCATGCCAAACCAGCAGCCGTTTTCTTTATTTGTAAACATGCCCGTTTTTGCTTCAACAGATTTTCCAAAGGCAAAAACTTGGGCGCCGGCAACTCATTCCAAAAAAACCAGTCCCATTTTTCACATTTTTCCGGCTCTTTTAACTCAAGAGCACCTTTATCATATTCTGAGATCACGAATAGGGTAACGTAATGCTTTTGATCCTCTCGGAAAATGTCATTGGTGAACGTGCCGTACCTGATATTTTTGATGTGTACTCCTGTTTCTTCAAGGACTTCCCGTTTGGCGCATTCTTCAATGGACTCGTTGAATTCTAAATGACCGCCCGGGAATGCCCAAGTTCCTGCTCCGTGAGCGTTTTTTCGTTTACCCAGCAATACCTTATTATCTTTAATGACAATCGCTGCCACACCAATTAAGGGTCTCATGCCCATGTTAATCTCTCTCAAACCCATTAAAACGCTATGGTGAAAACCTTATGTATCAACCCGTCTCCAACCAATCCAGACACTTATTTAAAACCTGGATTTGAACATCCTTTTGGGTGCGCGGATCGGATTTGAGCAACTTGAATGAATGATCCCCACCGTCAATTATATCCAGATCCCATTGGCATGCCAGCTTATCCAGAACGCCATTGAGCCGGCTTAGATCACATAATGAATCTCTGGTGCCCGCAAAGAACAGTACCGGCACTTTTATATGATACAGATGGGCATCCTTTAGCTTATCCTTTTTACCCGGGGCATGCAGAGGATATCCCAGGAATATCAACCGCTCCACATCCATCAGTCCTTGAGCAACCATCTGGGAAGCCACACGACCTCCCATGGATTTACCAACGGTGATGACCTTATGGATGTTGTACCTATACCCGGTTTTCAGGAAATCATATGCACATAACCATGTTTGAATCAGTTTCCCTTGAGAATCCGGTCTTTTTATTCCCTTTTCCTTGTATGGGAAATTGAATCTTAACGTGATAAAGCCGTGTTCGACAAGTCCCTCGGATACGGAAACCAGCAAGGGGTGATTCATATCGTTGCCCGCACCATGGGCGAATATCAACCCCGTTTTGCTGTTGGCATTAAAAGTATCAGGGGCTGAAACAACCGCGGATACAGACTCATCATCAACTTTTATTTTGACTTTTTCTGATTTCATAATTCTTATGCATTATGCGGGATTTATTCTTTGGACACCGATCAATCATCAATGTCCACGATCTGTGTTTTTATGGAACTACCCCGGATATGAAGAAAGGCCAGTGACGCCGAAGACTTTCGGCGGGGCTGTGAGGCACTCCCGGGATTCACAAAGAGCACGTGGCTGTGTTTAGCAACAGAAGGATAATGGAGATGGCCAAAAATTACGGCGTCAAAATCAGCCTTTGACGGAGCAATATCCAATTTGTTAATATTATGAAGGATATACAGCAGAACATTACCCACCTGGATGGTCTCTGTTTCGGGAAGTTCCCTTAAGCCTTTTTTCATGTCCATATTTCCCCGGACAGCCACGAGCGGGGCGATGGCTTGCAGTTCATCCATAATCTCGGTATTGCCAATGTCTCCGGCATGAATAATCAGGTCAACACCGTGAAGAGCTTTTATGGCTGCCGGCACAAGAATACCATGAGTGTCCGAAATGACCCCTACGACTATATGCTCCTTGTTTTGGAAATATACCGACATGATCGGTTTTCCCGTTATCTCATTCGAGGTTTTACAGGTTTTATATTTGTCATAATTCCAGCGTACCGCTTCCCGTTGCAGTTGAAAGAGTTAACATACTATTTTCTAATAAAAAAGCCCAGGTTTTATCCCGGCCTGAAAATTGTTACCCAGCCTTAACACTTAGCGAACAAAATTGTAACAGGTGTTTGCCGTCGCGTTTTGAATAGAATTAGTGGCTTTCGGAAAAATAGCTTTTGCGGGAATGGAACTATGCACTTTTTAGCTCCAGACAACACTTGCTATGGGTTGCGTCTTTTCTTTTTTCGCTTTTTCTTTTTTTTGTTTTTGTGAGAATTTGTTTTATGGGTTTCGGAAGGCATGCCCGGCTTTTCATTTTGAGCAGATATTGGATTTTTTGAAATCGAATTTTGATCCAAACCTATTTTTAAAGGCTGTTCTACAACAACCGCATCCGAGATGTCTTCGTGCAGCACCTTTTTGACAACCCTGTCGGTAACTTCTTGTAGATACGAATTCAATTCCTCATTAATCTTTTGAAATTCCGGCCAGAGCGTTTCATCCAAAAAACGCTTGGGTACTTTCGCCATTACTGTGGTGTATCGCTGACGGTAATACCGATAAGGGACTAAACCGTAACGGCGCAATAGGGTCACAAAAACCTTTCGGGACCACATGTCGCTAAAGGTGAATTTATACTCAACCGGTGGATCTTGGATGAGCAGTTCCTGGAGCCGTTTTAATATGCGTTGCCGGGCTCGATCTGCAGAAACGCGTTCCCCTTCCGTGGCAGCCCCTGCAAACAGGGCCTCAATTTTTATCAGTTTTTCTATTAAAATGGTCTCATTCATAGCGTATCCGGAACATTGAATTACATCTCATATAGCTCACCTGTCCGGCGGATTCAAGGAAATTTAAATAAGAAAGGATAGAGGAAGGAACGCTCAGAAAACATGAAAAAAAGAAAAACCATTGTCCATAGCAGCCAAATAACCATTAATAAAAAAGGATAGTTTTTATCCTGGCCTGAAAATTTTTGACCCCATTTGACGTAAAACTTACTTTTACGGCGAAAATCTCCTCATATGAAACATTAAGAAATCCTAAAGTGGTCCAGCGCTTCTTTTCGCTTGCGCCAATCCGGTTGGAAACGAGTCAGAAGTGAATAGAAAGCCTTTGAATGGTTGTTGTGTTTTAAATGACACAGCTCATGCATAATCACATATTCAATGCAATGTACGGGCACTTTTACCAGATTAACGTTGAGTGTGATTCGACCTTTGCTGCTGCAACTTCCCCATCGTTTGCGCATTTTACGAATTACCAGTAATGGCTCCGGCACACCGTGGCGCGACGCAACAATATAACATTTTTCCAAGTAACGGGCCAAGGCATCTCGTGCGCGTTTTAGATACCATTGATCTACGGCCTTTTTAACACGTTGAATATCGTTCTTATCTTCAACCCATACCCAGAGAAAACGACCCAGCAGTTTGGCGGGCTGTTTCGGGCTTTTTAAAACTTTGAGGCGATATTGCCGTCCCAGATAAACAAGAGTTTCTCCGCTGATGTATCGTTTCGGAGCCGGCAAGGGATGATAGGATTCTAACTTATCGAGTGTCCGTGCTATCCAGGGAGCCTTCTTCTTCACAGATAGATGAATCTGATCATCATTGACGGTCCTGGGCACAAATACATCCACGGTCAGTTCGGGAGACACAACGATGCGCAGTCGTTTGCGGTCGGCGCGGTGTAATCGATATGGAATCCGTCGAGAGCCGAACTCCAACATATGTTTTTCAGCCTTAATCTTCATTGGCAATCGCCACCTCTATGCACCGGTCAATGATGGCGTCGTGGTCATCCAGTGAAAGATCGAGGCCATGCCGCTCGACAACCTCAAAAAGGATGTCGTCGATCTCCCCCCGCATTTTGTTGATGGCATCCTGGTTGGTGCGCCAATCGCGAATTTTATAGGGGGATATTCGCTCCGATACCTGAAGTGCAATATCGGTTCCGGGTTTATCTTTAGACTCGCCGTATTCAGTCAATGCCTCGGAAACGCATCCAAAATAACGACGCGCCATATCTTTTCCGATAAGTTCTGCAGGAATATCATCGTCCGTATGTGTGACAACTTTGGTCGAGATGTCTTTAATTTTTTCAAGGGCTTCCAGGGCTTGAAGCCTTCCGGCATGGTAGGCTTCGATCACATCCTCCAAAAGTCTGGAAAACCTTTTATAAAAGGCAGGGTCTTTGGCAATTTCTTGCTCGATCACATGTCGAGTCGCAGCAGCGATTTTGTCTGCCTTGGCCCCTACGCTCACCCCATTATCTTCGAGCACCTGATGTCGCTCCCTGGCATTCAGAAGATTGATCGGTTCACAGAGTTGTTCAACTTCTCCGGCACCAACATGCGTATCGATCAGCTTCTTGATCTTGGGCTCATATTCCGAGAAATTAATTGTCTCCTGATAGCGTTGGGTAACAGCTGCCCTTAAATTCTGGAAAAACTTAAGATCCGCCTTATATCTGTTGATCGTTTTCGTCGGGGTGGTTTCCAGGAAGCCGGCAGACGACAGGGCAAGTGCCAGCGTACGCGCGAACAGACTGAATCGCTCATAAAACTTGTTGCGCAGGTCCGCATCGCGCAGATGCACTTCATAGACTTCCGGGTCCTTGGCGCCTTTCACTTCGCCAAAGAGCTCCCATACGTTCGAATTCAGTTGCGGCAGCTCCGCGGCCTTATCGGCAATGTAGGTAACCGTCTCTTCCAAATCCGACCGGTCATAGTCGGCCAGAAGGCTATAAAAATCTATGGCTTGGTCCAGCTCTTCAATAACTCCGCTGTAATCAAGAATCAGTCCGTATTCCTTGCCTTCATGAAGTCGGTTGACACGGGCAATGGCCTGAAGCAGGGTGTGCTCTTTGAGCTTGCGGGCCAAATACAGCACCGTGTTTGCCGGAGCATCAAAGCCGGTGATGAGTTTGTCAACCACGATGATGATTTCAGGAGTGTCTCCGTGTTTGAAGGCGTTGATCAGTTGTTTGTTGTAATTTTTTTCAGTACCGTACCGATCCATCATCGTTTGCCAAAAGCTGTTTTCTGTTTCAGACGGCCCAACGCCCTTATCTTCACCTTCGCGCGCGGCCGGTGCAGAAATCAAAACCTCAGTGGAAACCAGGCCGAATTCGTCCATGAATTGCTTATATTTGAGGGCCGTTTCTTTGCTTGTGGTAACCAGTTGTCCTTTAAGGCCGGTTCCCTGATAGGCCATGGAATAATGCAGACTCACGTCCCAGGCGACCATGCGAACTTTTCGGACGGCTTTGTTGAGCTGGCGTTCGGTGGAGAATTTGCGTTTCAGGTCGGCTTTTTGATCGTTGGTCAGCCCCAGGGTGAGTTTTTCAAACCAGCCGTCAATGACGGCTTTTTCGACCGCCTGGGGTACATGCCGACCCTCGTAAAGCAGCGGTACAACGGCCTGGTCTTCCACGGCGCGTGCAATCGTATAGGCCGGGCGGAAAAGGTCTCCGAATTGGGCAAAGGTGTTCTTTTTGGCGGATTTGGCCAGGGGCGTTCCGGTAAACGCAATGAAACAAGAACCTTTAAGTGCCAGCCGCATACGCGCATGCTGTTCATGGTACTGGCTTCTGTGGCCCTCATCCACCAGAACGAAAGTATTGCGGCCCACCCGGGTTAACTTCCGGTTGGAAACCGCCGTAGCAAACTTGTGAATAAGCGTGGTGACCACGTGTGAGCGGTGATCTAGCAGCAGATCCACCAGATGCGTGCCGGTATTGGCCTGCTCCGGTTCAAGACCACAGGCGCGAAATGTTCCGCAAATTTGATCGTCCAGATCGATCCGATCCGTAACCAGAATAACCTTGGGGCTTAGAATATCCGTTCGCAAGGCCAATGATTTTGCCAGCATCACCATGGTCAGCGATTTGCCGCTGCCCTGGGTGTGCCAGACCACTCCGCCCCGTCGCGGTTCATCCCCGGCAGCGCTCATCACGCGATCTATGATGTCATGCACGGTAAAATACTGCTGATACCGGGCTATTTTTTTTATGCCGCCGTCATACAGGATAAATTTGTACGCGATTTCTAACAAGCGCTCCGGGCGGCACAGGGCATAGAGCGCCCGGTCCTGTTCGTAAACTTCTCTGCCCTTCTCAAGAATAGACAGGTAAGCGTTGCGGACATCTGCAAAAGGCCAGGATAATAGTTTGTCGATATCTTCTTGATCGAGCGATTGATGAATTAACTTTTGAATGGGGGTGTCAAGATGCTCTTCCCTCCAGGTCGCCCAGAATTGCCGCACCGTACCGGTTGTGCCGTAGCGGGCCTTGTCGCGAGCCAGAGCCAGCAGCAGTTGGCTGTAGAGAAAAAGCTGGGGAATGCCGTCTTTGGCCTGATAATCGTCAAGCTGGTCGATGGCCAGGTCGATCGGTTTTTTTTGGGTTTGGGTATATGCGGACCGCTTACATTCGATCACAACCAGGGGGATGCCGTTTACAAACAACACAATGTCGGGAATATAATGCTTTTGGAATCCGATACGCTCGACCTTGTATTCCGCGGTGCAGTGGAAGAGATTGTTTTCAGGGTTTTTCCAGTCGATAAAATCGATGGTAAAGCTCTTGGTGTCCCCTTCGACTGTCTGGGGCACGCTGGTTCCGAGACACAACAGGTCATAGGCCTGTTCATTTTGGTGCGTTGCACCCGTGGCCCGGAATCCTTTGAGCGCCTGCACCGCATTTTGGATGGCATTTTCGGTGAATGGGTGCGTACCGCCTTTGAATTCATAACAACAATGAGTGCGGATGTGATCGACCAGAATCGGCTCCAGGATTGTTGAACCCAGCCGTCCGCCCCGGAGCTGAACAGTCTTTTCCGGCGTCAAATACCGCCAGCCAAGCTGCATCAACAAATGCAGGGCCGGAAGCTGCGATTGAACCTTTTCTAAATAGCTCGGAAGCTCGTAATCAGGTTTTCCAAATGGGGCTTGTTCTTCCATAGGCTTTTCCTATTTTCTTGCCCGAGTTTCTCCCGCCAGCAATTTCTGCAACGCCAGCCCTGTCTCCGTAAGCCGGTACTTCTGAAGCCGACTTTTCGGCTTGTCCGGTAGTGTCATTTCCATAAAGCCAGCGTTTATTGCCGGTAAGAGGTAAGTTTTTCGAAAATGCTCAGCGTTTTTTAAACTGAGTAGTTCCTGAAGCTCCTTGCGAGAATGATCGCCGGTCATAACATCCAGGAGCCGTTTGACTTCCGTGGTGACTTCCGTGGTGACTTCCGTGGTGACTTCCGTAACATCCTCTTTTTTCATAGCTTTTGCAAAAAACGGATGAACGGGAAATTCAACAAGGAAAAATGTCCGATCATTATCTGTGTGAAATGTCGGTTCAGGAGATCCGTTTTTCTCAATTTCACGCAACATTTTCGGGATGCCGGTTCCACGCCCCTCGGTCATTTCAAGTTCTTTTAAAAATTCGCCCACCCGCCGGTTACGATAACGGCGAGAGAGAAAGCGGAATTTGCGCATATCCTGATCTCGGATGGAGCGGTCCGGCCCTGGAAAACTGCCGATAGTAATGGAGTCCGGCAGAATCCGCACTTCAACGGGCTCACGTATTTCATAGGATCGATGGTACACGGCATTGCACAGCGCTTCCTCTATGGCGGGAAAAGGATAATTGAAAAACCGGTCCGCTTCGGGCCGGTCAGGGTGTTTTACCACCTTTTCCTCGATAACCATGGAGCGGATATGGGAAAGTGCATCCTGCAACATGGTGTGAAGCGGCCCTTTGAAGATTTTTTCCGTGAAAGAATCAGCACCGGGTCCCTCGGGAAAATGAACAATATCGATTTGAGTCTGCTGAAAGAAATGTGAGGGCTTGTCATTAAAAAACATCAGCCCGACATTTTTCGGCCATACGGATTCATCCGCTCCATCGACAATGTTCATTTGTCTGCAAAGCCGGACAAAATCCATTTCAACAGATTCCCGGAAAAGATCGCTTTTAACCTGCTTTAGATAGGCGCGTATCAGCCCCAAATCCAGATCGTCCAAGGATGCGCTCCGGTTCATTCGGTCATCAAACGGAACGGTAGCAGCCAGAGACATCAACTCAGTTTCATCCTGGTGTCTGGCCCGAACCGTTACCGAGCCTTTCCGGATATAATAAGCAAATCCCCGTTCGCCTTTTGATAAAGATACCGGAGCCTTGTAGGGTCTGGTCTGCCCACCGGTTGCCCAAAGTACAAGAATATGTCTTCCGTTAACTTCGCAGGGGCCAATAATGGGATGATAATAGGGAGCCATTCGATAGCCAAGCTCTACAATTTTCTTTTGAATGTCATCGAGTTGCGTTGCCGGCAGACCGAGAGGAGGCAGAATCGGACGACCGTTGTCCTCTTCGACACCGATGATGATGTATCCGCCACCAAGATTGTGAAAATCATTGGCAAAGGCACACATGGTATGCAGCACAGCTTGCGGGTTCCAACCCGCCTTGAATTCCAGCCGCTCCCACTCAACCGTGCGGGCGGTGAGAAGGTCGTTTATGTTGATGGGAAGGTTCATGATATTTTGTTGACCTTTTGTTGGTCAAAAGTCGCGGAAGAAAATTCCGGAAAAACTTTTACCCTTCTTTCGGAACATCAACAAGAGTATGATATTCTCCAAAATGCTTTATTAAACACGAAAGACAAAGCATGTACAAAAAAGAATGTTTTTCATCTCTTGCCTATTGACATTTCTTTTCAACACAGCGATTATCTTATCACTCATTGGCCATTCCATTAGGATGTAAGCGCCAAAGGAGATGGGTTCGCCGTCCGAGCGAACCTTTTTTATCATTGCGGGGAAATATCAGTGCTTACCACTGTAACTTCAAACACTTACCCGCACTTCACCCGTCAGCAGCTTTTGCATTAGGCCGCGTTTTTGTTTATCCGCAGTGTTCCGATAGTTTTCTAAGGCCTTTATTTTATTATCAGCTGTTGTTAGTATCTTTCCGATTTCCTCTTGTATCTCAATTGAGGGTACAAAAACTTTAAGCTTTAAAAAATTCTTCTTACTCATTACGCGATTCCTGCCTGCTCCACCAGGTGAGATTAGACCAAGATCCCAGACAAATTTTTTCGATAAAATTAGGTGGCTGAAAAAGCCAATATCTGCTTCTTTTTCTCTGAAACGATATGTAGGAAATCTATGAGATACTAACCCACCTTTGTCTCGCTCTGTTGCAATAGCAATAGCTCCTTCCCATGCAAAAGTAATGTTTGTTACAAGGTCTTGAAAATCAATGCGATATAGAGTGTCCATCATGACCTTCTCAGGCAATTCGACAATCTTCTGAAAAGTTCCTTTGCCATGGCTACGAATCCCGATCGATAGATATGGTTCCTTTGGTTTAGGTATGGGTCGTGATACAGGCTCAACAAGTTCTCCAAAAGACCTAATTCGCCAATCGTTCCCACCATTATCCTTAAATCGCTTTTTGCCCGTAAGCAGTTCTTGCATGAGGGCTTTCTTGCGGCGCTTTTTCGCATCGATGAGCTTGCGCGTTTGCTCGATGGCTTCATCCCAGGTGGAAAGGATTTCAGCGATTTTTTTCTGCTCGGGGAGAGGGGGGACAGGAACTGAAAGCGAACCGTATTCAGCCGCGTTTATATTGGGTTGGGCTCCGGCATGAAGGGTTGTCTTTACCCAATAGTAGTATCTATCCGTTTGTGTATAGTTTTTCAAAAATACACCTAACAGTAAGTTCTCGTCAGGGATAAAACGAATTAAGTATCCAGCAAATGCATATTGCCCTGAATCCTTATCATGTAGATAAGTCTTTCCAACAGTTGCCCCTGTTCTGGCGAAAAGAAAGTCTCCAAATGAAAGAAAGTATTTTACAGCAGAATCAGGGGGGATAGAGACTTTGTTTATATTCAACAGGTTACCATTATCCGTAATATCAGTAATGCGAATATATCGAGGAGCTTCATTTAAATATGGAATTGCAGGTGCACAGGCGCCATATTGTCCGGATGCTGTACACAAATTATGTAAGTGTTGACAATTCCATTCCTCTGGAATCCATCCCACCTTGGTTTTTTTGTATCCCGGTCTGTTTTCGTTGCGTTTGCTCATTTGTTGTTCTCGATCTGTTTTGCAACCCGTTCAAAATCTTCGTTCGTTTGAAGCAGTTTTTTTATTTCAACACACAATACAAATTTTTATATTGTGTTTTTTGGCGGTAACGCACAATAAAAAAACACTATATTTCATTTTTCTATCTGAAAATATTCAGATATTGCCTGAAAAGAAAAGTTCTGTTGCGTTAATAGCCGGTAATTTCTTTCAGAATATCCATTCCGATACTTCAAGCTTTAGAATCCAAGTTCCTCCAAGTATTTGTTCATTTCCTTCCGGGTTTCAGCCAGTTCGGCTTCGATCTGCTCAATCTCCTGCTTAACGGCCGCGATATCAATCTCTTCCTCCTCCTCAAACGTATCCACATAGCGCGGAATATTGAGATTGAATGCGTTCTCCTCGATCTCGGCATAGTTTGCAAGGTACGAATATTTATCTATGGTCTTGCGTTTTTGAAATGTATCGACGATTCTGTCGATATCCTGAGTCCTGAGCTTATTCTGATTGGTGTTCTGTTCGAATTCACGGCCGGCGTCGATAAAAAATACCTTGCCCTTGGCGTTGGGTTTCCGGGACTTGTCAAAGATTATCAGTGCTGCGGGAATACTGGTACCGTAAAACAGGTTCGCAGGCAGGCCGATCACGGCATCAAGAAGATTCTCACGAATTACTGTTTCACGAATTTTGCCTTCCTGGCCCCCCCTGAAAAGGACGCCGTGCGGCACAACGACACCGACGCGCCCTTTGCCTTCCACCGCCGTCGCCAGCATATGGGATATAAAAGCCCAGTCGCCTTTGCTTTTGGGCGGAATACCGCGATAAAAACGGCCATAGCGATCCCCGGCAGCGATTTCCTGGCCCCATTTGTCCAGGCTGAACGGCGGATTGGCGATCACCACGTCGAATTTCATCAATGCATCGTCTTCAACAAATTGCGGATGTCGGATGGTGTCCTCCCACTCAATATGGGCGGAATCGACCTTGTGCAAAAACATGTTCATTTTACACAAAGCCCAGGTACTGCCGTTCATCTCCTGACCGTAAAGCGAAAAGTCGGCTGATTCGACCTTTTGGGCCGTCCGAATCAACAGGGAGCCGGACCCGCATGCCGGATCGCAGATTCGGTCACCGGGCTTTGGCGATACGAGTCTGGCAAGGGTTTCCGAGACTTCCGCAGGGGTATAGAACTCACCGGCCTTTTTGCCGGCGGTGGCGGCAAATCGGGCGATCAAGTACTCGTATACATCACCGATAATGTCCATGTGTTCAACGGCTTCGGGTCGCAGATCCAAAGCCACCAGATCTTCCAACAAGTTTTTTAAGCGCGTATTCCGCTGGCGGGTTTGTCCAAGATTGGCCTCGCTATTAAAGTCGATATTGCGAAACACATTGTGAAGTTTGGTTTTGTTGGCATCTTCAATGTGTTCCAGAAGGATGTTAATCAACTCACCGATATTGGATCTGCTGCGCCGTTCATACAAGCTGTCGAACAGCCCAGGAAAAGTATCTTCCACTTTCCCTTTGTTGTCTCTGATTTCAATGCTCGGGATGATAAAACGCTCCCGGTCGAGTGCTCTTTGTATGCGAACCTTATCTCCTTTGTATTTTTTTTCGAATTCAGCCGCCTTGGATTTGTGTATATCGCTGAGGTATTTAACAAACAACATCGTGAGGATATAGTCCTTGTACTGGGCCGGATCGATTACACCACGAAACGTATCACATGCCTGCCAAACTTTATTAAAAATTCCATTACGTTTTTGTTGATCGTTCATCACATTAACCTCAACTATGAGTTATTTCGAACAGCATGCAGACAGGCTGCCGTTATCAGTTTTTTACGTTTTTCAGCCAACTTGTCGAGTAATTCCATTTCGTTTCGCAGAAGCACATCCAATTCCGCAATCTTAACTTGAACCTCAATAGGCGGGATAGGGATATTGAGGTTTTCCAGAACCAATCTCTTGACTACCGGCATATGGACGCCCCTGCCGCTGTGACGGCTCAAATAATATTTCACTTGTGCCTGATTGAGATACCAGCACAGGTAATAGGGTAGAAGCAGATCACTCGACACCCGCACAATAAAAAAACATGCTGCCGCCAAAACCCGATCGGGTATTTCTTTTATCAGTATTGAATAGTTGCGGACGCCACGGGTCATAAAAAGCACATCATCGGTCTTCAATACCCAGTCTTTACGAGATAAATCCGGACCAAAGCGGACCAGGTTGTCAGCTTTGTATGTAAGACGTTCAGCATCTACATCCCTGGCTTGTAAAAGGAAATGGGTACCGTTCTCGCGGGGTTCAATTTTACCTCGGCTAATGTAACCGCTTTGAATATTGGCTATTTTTTTTAATTGCATAGCAACTTTTTATTAGCACGGTATAATTAAAACTGCAATTAAAATGATTATGAGGAAAGATATTTTAACACAATAAAATATATCTTGCACATCTTTGTTTACAATAGGGCATTTCTATTTACAGTTAGAATTATCTTGCGCTTTAATTTTACAAAAAAGTGTGTGATTCAATTAATGGGCGGGCCTGTGAGCAGTTTTTCCGGAGATAATTTTGGTTTTGGGAGACTGTCCTTAGATTATAAGTTTCTTCTTGGATCCGCCATATTTGAAATGGCTTCATTAAGGCGATCATTGACAACCCCTTTGGTTTTTAGTCGTTTTCACGATCCTCCCAGGGTGTTTTAGCTTTCACCTCATCAATGAGAAACCGCACTCTCTGGTTGTCCGACGGATTTAGCCAAAGCATCCTATCAAAGACGCGCTCTGCCTCGTCAAAGCGCCCAAGACGCCAGAGACACAACCCATAGCCATGCATGCAGCGCAGAAACGAGCGGTTGTCGATAAGGCCCCACGGCAACACGCCATTAAAGTCCTTTTTCAGTGAGAGCTCGCCGATGCGCAGACCGACCTCGTAATGTCGAATGGCATCTTGTGGACGGCGATCAAAGACAAGATTGCCCAGATGCCAATGGGCATCGAGGCAACGCAGGTCTGCCTGACACAGTTCCATCAAGATCTTTTCCGCCTCTGCTCGCTCGCCAGCATCTTTGAGATCGTTGGACCGAGTGATGGGATCATCAAAAGGATCATCAGGGTTTTCACCAGGTAACACCTGCTCCATCTCGAACATGGGGCGAGGTCCACGAGCGATAATCGGCTTGGCCCATTCCTCGATGGATTCGTCCTCTTCTCCCCAATACTCCTCTTTGGGGTCCCACATTCCCATGTCCTCAAGACCGAGGGGCACCAGATCAAGGGCATCTACGTCGATCCGGATCGATTGAATCTCTCCGGAGAGATACGGATGTCCGGCATAACGCCACTGTTTTCGAGGCGTTACCGTGACAATGGTACCAGGCGCCACATCCCAAAGGCGGCTCGTGCGCAGGGTAATGACCCGGTCACTTCCCAGCAAACGGCATCGGGCGGCCCGCTCCTTGACCGCGAGCGCTACCAAATCGACTGGCTTACTCAAGTCGAGATCACCGGCTGCCGCCTTGTGCTGCCGACCGCGCCGAAAAGGTTTCTGTGTTTCGGCAGGGTAGGGATCAAGGTTGAGCCATTTGCGGTACGCAGCGATGTGCCGTGCCCCTGCCGAAGCCTGCGGCAACACGACATCGAAGACCGCAACCACATATTCGGAACCGTCTTCGCGGCGGCATCTTGCCGTCAGCCCGCGTCGTTGGTTACCGTCGTAGTCCACCTCTATCACCGAAACCGGTTCCCCTATGACAAAGCCATCGGCCGGCAGATCGACATTGTCCTCAAAGGCCTGCCGGAAGGCCCAGAGCTGCTCATCATCACCGTATGCATCGACAGTGATCTCCTCGATCATCTTGTCCAACGCGTCGAGTTCCTTACCCCCTTTTGGGCTTCGCGGGATCATCTTTTATTTATCCTCCCAGATACCGGCCTTTACCAAACGTTGAATCAACGCCTTGCGCCGCATGTGACCAGCCATGAATTTTTTCAATTCTTTTGGGAATTGCTTCTTGTTTATAAAAAGCGCATAGGCTTCGGAGATATCGACAAGGGTGCGGCAGGCCTCGTCATAGGCCAGGCCCGATCCCCGTTCGACAGTCTTTGCAACCGACTTCCATGCCTTGGGAAAATCTTTTGAAAGGTTCTCCAGATACACCTCGTGCTCCTTGCGACGCCTGACTTCCCGCCGCTTGCGGTCGCGTTTCTGGTTTTCCATCCGGATCTGCCGGGCTGTCTCGGCATTCTCCCGCAGTTCTCCCACCGTGCGCCGGGGCGGGTCGGTTTTGGCAGTCTGCAGGCCACGCCGCCATTCCGCGAACCGGTTTTTGATGGACCGTTCGGCCAGCTGCCCCTTGCCCTCCAGGAGTTGTTTCAGGACCGCCTTTACCTCATTCCGGGGCAAGGCATCGATCCATTTATCCATGTCCTTTTCTGAAATTTCCTCGCTCTGAGCAGCCGGACTGCCCATGCCGGCACCTGCCAGCAGGTCCGGATCAACCTCCAGAAACTCCGCCAGCGCCTGTTGGGCCGCCGTCAAACTTCCCAGGCCGCTGATGGATACAGGTTCCATCTCATCGTCATCCATCATTTCTCCGGTTATGCTTGCCAGCCATCCGATGTACAGACTGCGCATATCACCGCGCAGCAATTCATCCCGCACCGGGGCCAGCCGCGCCATCCAGCCGCGGCCGTCCTCCATGCCGAAGCGGTCGTAGTTTTCCGACTCCTCCAAACGCCAACTAATGACCCAATGGGTTTTGATGGCCTTGAAATCCAACATGTAAGGCACGGCCAAGGCTTCAGCGGTTTCTTTGGGCAAAGCCTCAATGGGCAGACGCACCATAAATATGGCCGTCATCCAGTTGGCCACATAGACGTGGGCATCGAAATACCGCTGCATCAGCTTGTCCGGATTGCCCTTGAAATCGCCCCAGTTGTAATAATTGGTGAAACTGACGGGTGTGATTGTGGCCCGCGTTGAAAGTGCCCGCAGTTCATCCATCTCATCCTCTGTCAGCGGTTGGTCTATGGCCAGAAATTCGAAGTATTGATATTCGCTCATGATCCCGTTTCCCGAGCCTGTTTTTCAATAACCCAATACATTTATGCTTTTTCTCAATTTCGAGACGTTTATCCCACAATCAGATGTTAATAAGGCAGAATTGGGCCGACTTATTATCTCCTTATTTATATGAAAGGACGCCCAATTGGACAGCCTAGTCCATCTATTTCTCCTTCCAAATATATCCAAAGGAAGGGTTCCATCGTTCCAGATCTCAAGCCGGTCGTCATAGATAGCCAGACTCGCCGCACCACCGGAGCAATGGCTCGCAGTTCATCCATAACTTCGGTACTGCCGATGTCTCCGGCATGAATAATTAGGTCAACACCATGAAGGGTTTTTACGGCTGCCGGCACTAAAAGACCATGCGTATCCGAAATGATTCCTGCCTCAACATTCTCCTTGTTTTGGAAATAAACCGACATGAGAGATTTGCCCGTTATTTCATTCGAGGTTTTACTGGCTTTATATTTATCATAATTCCAGTGTACCGGTCCCGTAGCGATTAAACAAAATCAACATACTATTTTCCAATAAAAAAGGCCAGGTTTTATCCCGGGCTTTAAATATTTAGCTTTGCAATTGCAACCCATTTGATAACCGTTCTCCGCTTGGCTTTAAATCCTTAACGATATGGAATTTAACATAATTTTAAATATAAGGCCATTGCTGATGAGGTAAGAGCACCGTTATCTTTGCCCTGAAATTCAATGTCACAGCAATTCATTTATGAGGTCTATCCACAAGCACCCGGCTGCCCATCTTTTTGAAACAACCTATCTTTTAAGAACACCCGAAACGGTTAACACATTTTTCATGTTTTCCTAATAACCACGAAACTTTTGCTTTTCTATATTTGACGTCATAAACGTTGCTTGAATTTTATCTGGAAACAAATTTTTCGGAGCTAAAAGGAATGTATCAAAAACCCAACCCGATTCCGAAACACGGAAACAGAAATTTGTATTGTTCACACTACAGGGATTGTTCGAATCAGGCAGTTAGGCTACAGTGGGATAATTTTGCTTGTATTGAGTGTTATCTTGAGTTGACACCCGGAACTGAGTTAAAGCGATCTATGGCATCCGGGGACACGACACCATATTTTACGCTGTCCCCGGATATTCAGATTAAAGCAGAGACGGAATTTTATTGACCCAGGCTATCTATTAGAGAATCTTACTATAATCTTTTACAATCAGCACATCTCTTCGTAAAAAATCGCTCAACTTAGCTGTTGATCGTCCCCTAAAGGCCCACTTTTAAGTTTAAAAATTTCGAGTGAACAGTTTTCCGATATAACTCCGCCGGTTGTTCCTGTGGCACACAATTCGTGTATGGCCAGTTTTTTTCGTTATATTTTACCCATTCTAATAAATTCTCTTTTCTCTCATAATGGGCAATAAGCGCTATTCTCTCTTTTTTTCAGAGTTCCTTCGTATGGTTCGAACATCATTTCATATAACCCATTAAAATCTTGACAATATTCAACTGAAATGCGATACAATATAAGCTTCCCAATATAATTCATATCCGTAGGAGAAACACACCATGGCGCTTACCAAAGCTCAGATCGTAGAGTCAATACACAATCAAATCGGTTTCACCCAAAAAAGATCCTCAGAACTTGTAGAAAGCCTTCTTGAAATTATTAAAAATACTCTGACATCCGGCGAAGATGTCCTGATAAGCGGGTTCGGTAAATTCTGTTTAAAGGAAAAGAAAGAGCGGAAAGGCCGAAATCCGGCTACCGGGGATGCCATGATGTTGGTGCCCAGGAAGATTGTTAGGTTTAAATGCTCGGGTAAGTTGAGGGATAAGATTAATGGTAAATAAACAGGGCGACTCAACTGAATCGCCCCAGCAAAGGTTATGAAGATAGGTTAACCATCCTACAAAGCCCTTGCCAAACTTTTGGCTTCCCCAAATGCCGTTGTACAATGCAAAGTTGCATCGAGATGCACATACATCCGAGAAGCCTCACAAATGTTACAACAAGCTCCTGATTTTAAATTGTAACCTTCGTGATAATGATTCATCACATGGTTTTTTATTATGGTGTTGAAGCTGAGTAACATTTAGTGATTTTTTATTTATTCTTTAACCATAAAATAATGCATGGATGAATTCTGTCAATAAAATATGACCATCAAAAAAACTTCCCGGACAAAAAAACTTCTCGGAATATTTTCTCTTAAAAATACACGGAGTATTAGACAATATATTACCACAAAACATAAAATCTAATACTAAAGTATTAGAAAACTTAACCGGAACGTACGAAGAAAATCATACTGTTGACCGATTGCAACTTAAGTTATCTTTTGGTAAAAGGTATAAGGATTATTAAATTTTCTTTGGTATCCACATAAACAAAAAAAATGCCTATTATTTTGGCAAAAAATCTAAGGTTCTGAAAAGCACGATTTATATGAGGTAATCTCAATTATTACCGCAAACGCCAGACCTGTGATCAGGAATGGATATCTTAAAAACGATCTCGACTTGATATTTTTTGGTTTTAATGGATTTCATGTCGTGGCAAGATCAAATGAAGCGATTCTCACAAAAATTGGTCTGATCTTTGGTGACAGAGACCTTGGTCGTTGACAGTTGATTAATTCTTATACTTTTGTCTGAACCAGACAAGCCCTATAAAACCAGAGACAAAAAGAAGCATGATTGCCATTGTGGATGTGGGGCCAAGCTTTAAGGCAACCCAGCTTACACCTACAACTGGCAACAGACTTATGCGAACCATCGCTCTCAGGCGGTCATGTTTTTTAATAAAATCGGCCATAGGTGGTGAATAGGTGTAGTAAAGACCAACGAAAATCTTTCCTGCTGTATTGCCAAGCAGGAATCGATCACGGAAATTACGCAGAATTTTCACATGTGGTTCCATCTGAGAACCGTAAGCTGCTGTGGCAATGAAACAGCTGCCTATGATCCATTTGGAGTCTCCATCACCGTTTAGCCAAATTATTGCCCAAAGGCAACCTCTCTCATTATTTATAGCATCTTCTTCTGCGTCAGCTAATTGAGAGGCATATAAGATATCTGGAAAATCTGAAACGGCATATGCGTAACCATAATATACAAGTTCAAGATTTACAAAGACTCCATTCACATAAACATACCTTAAAAGTCTCTCGTCTATATCTGTTTCTGATACATCTTTTTCTAAATATACTGTTTCCCCTGCAATTAGTGATGATAGTTGTTGAGTTGCTTGGGTTGAACAAATTTCTTCTGCTTCCGGAGCATATATCCCAATTAATCTAACATTTTTTCCATCAGTTAATTCAAATGTATTACCGTCAATAACTCTTTGAACCTCATAATATCCATCCGGATACTCTGCTAAACCAATATCAGGAAAAACTAATGCGGATATTATAGAAAGGAATAAAGTTATAATGATCAAAGGATTATGCATCTAAAATTTTAAGTCCAAGAAAGTTGACGGAAGATATAAAAATCTGCTGAACTTTGAATCAAAAGCATATCAAGCATATCACAAATTTTTTAGGCCCCTGATATTTACGGAGTTATAGCAGTAAAACGTAACAAAATCTGAAATCTCTTTTATTATTAATAAGTTACAATTAATTATAACTTCATCATCTTTTGTATGTCAAGGAGTTTTTCTAAAACAAAATTATATCCCAAACAAACAAAATGGTTCCCCTCCACATCCGAGAGAGAGGCATCGCGTTCCAGAAAATAATCCCCAACCAGAAATCCTCAATCAACCATGACAGCGATGCACGCAAAGTTCGAGCGGTTTGTTTCCCTTGGGCACGAAAACACGGCGCTTTCTGGAGAGGAAATTTAGGAGCCTCACAAAATTAAAAAGGCCAGGGTTTTTATACCCTGGCCTGTAGTTTGTTGGCTCCCCAGCACGGACTCCCTTCGACTTCGCTCAGGGTAAACTCACCTTTTCCGATCAATAAGGGTAAGTTTTTTCTGTCGTGTCCAGCCTTTTATTTGGCGTTCTCATCTGGCGGCTGTCTGTTTGTCATTGAATTCCTCGGAGTAGAGCAAAGTGGCTTTATGTTGGTTCATACGGTGGGCAAGATCCGTGGTAATGCCGGTATAGAGCAGGCCCTTTTTATGACATATGTACACGTACCACATACCAGTGCCCTAAAAATGAAAAAAGCCGGGCAGAATGCCCGGCTTATGTAATTTTTGGCTCCCCAGCACGGACTCGAACCGCGGACCCAGTGGTTAACAGCCACTTGCTCTGCCAACTGAGCTACTGGGGATCAATTAGAACCTTGCTATCTAATAAAAAAATAAACCCCAGTCAAGAAAAAATTAATTAAAAGTATTCTCCTGAGAAAGTATGTTCTTGAAAAAAAGAACGCATCGAGCACATCCTCTCAACGGTTAAGTTTGCTATTTTATCTTATTGTCCGTATAAACGAAATTGTGCTTTTATTTTTCGCTTTGGCTATTGCCGGTTTCTTGTTTGATTGTTAAGAATATATTATGTGGCATAAAAAGTTCATCAAGAGTTGTTTGCTTGTTATATGGGTTGTTGCCGGTTTGCAGATCTGCATTTCATGTGCTGTTACGTCGAAAAACCGGTATGTTAAAGCTGAAG
>RPGQ01000030.1 GCA_004193595.1 Desulfobacteraceae bacterium Eth-SRB2 | reverse complement strand
TATTATAAAACAGGATTTAAACCGCATTGACCCTGACGAGCTATTCAAAAGGCCTTAAACAAAAGAGGGTAAATCCATGAACGATGTATCGCAGATCGATTATTCCGCGTTTGATCGTCCCGAGATTCTTCGGTTTTTATTTCATCCGAGGTCCGAAGAATCCACATCACCACCCGGTGAGAATGTAAAGGACTTTAACATACCCGTAGAAGACGGCCTTTTCATCGGTGCACGATTTCACGGCTTTGATAAGGCTGCTCCGGTAATACTCTTTTTTCATGGCAATGGAGAGATTGTATCAGATTATAACGATTTGGGCCCCATGTACTCGAGTATCGGCAGTAACTTTTTGCCGGTAGATTACCGCGGGTACGGCCGCTCAACCGGAACTCCCACCGTAATCGGGATGATGCGTGACTGCCATGCGGTCTTCGATTATTTCAGGCAGTGGCTCAATACCCATGGATATACCGGCGCATTGATTGTCATGGGACGGTCTTTAGGCAGCGCCTCTGCCCTTGAGCTTGCAGAAAACTATCAAGATGAGATAGGCGGACTCATCATTGACAGCGGCTTTGCTTATTTCATGCCTCTGCTAAAATTGCTCGGAGTGAATATCAATGCCATGGAAATCCGTGATCAAGGGGGGCTTCGCAATATGGATAAAATTCAAAGTTTTTACAAGCCCACACGTTTTATCCATGCTGAATATGATCATATCATACCCTTCAGTGATGCGCAGGCCCTTTTTGATGCCTGTCCCGCTTCAGATAAAAAAATGCTAAAGATACCCGGGGCCGATCACAATACCATATTTTATTACGGTATGAATGATTACATGAGGACGGTTAAGGGTCTGGTACAAACACTGACGGTCTCGTAAAAAGTCCAACTTCTGCGTTGTGCTGCATTTAGCAATCATTCAACGTACGAAAAGTACGCCTCATGATTACAAAATTTGCGACGCCTTGAGTTTGAACTTTTTACGAAACCGTCTAAATCGGACTTTTTACCAGTTCATCAACACAAGTCATAATAAATAAAGGCTCAGATCGTACTCAAAAATAAGTTCACATTTTGGATGCAGACGCATCAGGGTAAACGCATTTGATTTCAGTTCAGTGTAGAGACGGCGTGTTTCTCTTGGAGACCGACTGACTGTTTGAAGGGCTTTAGCACGCGTTAGCCTGAGACGAATGAAATTATAACTTAAAAAATCAATGATATAATTTAGCGATGAGTTGTTCTTAAAACCTCCGGTGCGGCTTGGGCTTACGAGTGCTTAAGCACAAGTTTCAGTCGGTTGGAAAGAGATATACGCCGTCGCGGAGCGGTCTCCCCCGTAGTGGGATTAAAATGCGTTTGCCCTGGCAGACGCATCTTAATGACTTGACATATATTAAAACATTATTTAAGAATATAACCAAGGTGCCGATTTGGCTTAATAGGGAATCCCGTGAGAATCGAGAGCGGTCCCGCCGCTGTGACCGGTGACGAAATCTGCAATATGCCACTGACTGGTTTTAACCAGGTGGGAAGGCGCAGAAACTAGAATGAGCCGGAAGTCAGAAGACCTGCCTTGACATATACTTATCTCTCTGCGGTGAAACAGAGTGTTGTATATTAATAAATACAATAAGGGTCAAGTAAACTGGGTGCAGCCCTTCAAACTTTATGAGTTTGAAGGGTTTTTTTTTCCTCTGATACCGGCAGGGGAAGCACCCACAAAGGGAAAAGGAGGGGGGTTAAAGGCAGAAGTTTCCTTTGGTCGCTATCTCCCGGCCAGGTGTTACCCCCCTCCTTGACCCTATTTAGTGCCTGAACGAAAACTGTTTTTTTCGCCAATATCTGCGTCAGACTCAAATTTTAATCCTCGAAATACTCAATGTATGTCTGTGGTTAAAATTTTCGTGTTGACTCGGGGCATCCATGCCCCTCGCCCTTGCGGGCAGCTTGATAGCCGTCCAAATCTGCTATCCTGCAGATTTGCCCTTGATCTTAACGAAAAATCCTAGTTTTCGTTCGGGCACTATTTACATTTGGCCAAATTTAATAATATACATGCATGCTGTTCGCAATAGAAAAGGAGAAGAAAATCATGAAAATGGATATTTTTGAAGAAATGGATGCACCGGAACTCAGAAAATATATCGAATTTCTCCTATGGCATTACAGAGTGGTTGATGCGTTTTGGTTTCTCTATGTGGCGGAGCGCTTTGACCAGCCCACGGCAGAGCGACTTAATGAAAAGGTGTGGGGACGCGTGTCCGCAATGGCCGCAAAAGATTTGATCTCCCGGTTTCACATCAAGGAAAGGGGCCTTAAAGGTTTTGTGAATGCCCTAAAGTTATTCCCCTGGTGCATCCTGGTAGGATATGAGATTCAAGAATCGGACGAGGAAGTGATTATCTCTGTGCCGTCATGCCCCACACAGGAAGCCAGGCTCAGGCGCGGTCTGGGAGAATTTGACTGCAAGGAAATGCACCGGGGTGAATTTACAAGCTTTGCTCAGGTAATAGATCCTTCCATTGGAGTTGAGTGCCTTTTTGCCCCTCCGGATCCTCATCCTGACGATATGTTCTGCAAGTGGCGTTTCTATATCGAAAAATAGAGAAAAGAGGGGAAAATATAAAGAGAAAAGGTGTGAAAATAACTTTTGGAGTGCTGATAAATTGACGTTTTCACCCCATATTATCAGAGAGTTGCTGCGGACTTCAGATCATCAACTGCAGGAACTCAAAGAAACATATGCACTTTTGCCGGCAACCCGATGCCGGCGTAAAACGCATTGCTGTTCAATGCTGCCGGAAATGACCCTGGTGGAAGCACTGCCGGTGATCCGGCGCTTAGTGGAAATGAATTCTGCCATGCGAAACTCATTGATTCAAAAAATAATTACGTACTTCTTTTTAAATCCCGTGGAGATTACATCGTGCCCATTTTTAGAGGGTCAAGAATGCCGGATTTACCCGGATCGTTTCTTTGGCTGCCGGTCCTATGGGCTGTGGTCGCGAGCCCGTTATGAGGCACTTGCGGCCCGTGATCGTAAGGCTAAAAAACATTTGCAGGAACAGTGGAAAAGCCTGGGAGTATCTCTCCCGAAAAAAGTCGTTGATTTTCAGGTGCCCTATTGCCTGTGTGTGGAAACAAACGGCCCTGAAGTTATAGACGATAAGACCCTTCTTAAGGCCTCAGATAGGATTGAAGAGATTTCCTCTCATTTTTCTTCCCGGCATCAATGGTTTGCACGGAGATATTTTTCTGATCTTAGTTTTCTGCTTTCCGCCTTAATGTTCGGTTACACCCAAGCGGTCCAAATGAAATTTACCCTGGTTCGTGATATGGTTCACACTAAAGACAGGACAGAATTGGATAAAATAATCCAAGAACTTCCCGACCTATGTGAAGCGTTGACCTGATATTAAACCGGACTCCGCCAGCCTTCTAATGTTCAAAAGAGTGTAAGGGATTCCATTGAATTAACGCCTTGATTATCGGTTAAGATTCAAAATGACAGCCACGACCTCACACGAATCGACGTTTCTCTGGCCCGCGTCATAATTTCGGCAATATCAAGCGTCAGTAATTTGCGATTTTCCATAACCGGCTGACCGTTGATAATGGAGTGTTTGACATCGTTTCCCCTGGCAGCGTAAACCAGATGAGATGTTGCGTTATACATGGGAGTAAGATGCGGTTTATGAGTGTCTATCACAATGACATCCGCCTTTTTTCCCACTTCCAAAGAGCCCGTGACATCCTGAAGCCCCAACACCCTTGCCCCTTGAATCGTTGCCATTTTCAACACGGAAAGAGCATCCATGACCGTAGGATCAAGGGTGTTCACCTTGTGGAGTTTGGCAGCCGTATCCATTTCCGAAAAAAGGTCCAGGTTGTTATTGGACGCGCAACCATCCGTTCCTAATCCTACGGTCAAGCCCTGTGAAAGCATTTGGGGAATCGGGGCAATACCGGATGCCAGCTTCATATTGCTTTCCGGATTATGAACCACGTTAACCCCGTGTACGGCCATTGTTTTTATATCCGCGTCCTCCACATGAACGCAATGATCTGCGATCAGGTGAGGGCCTAAAAGCCCCAGTGAATCCAGATGCTTCACCGGTGTTTTTCCGTATTTTTCTTTTATTTCGGAAACTTCAGTTAATGTCTCTGCCACATGGATAATCAGCGGAACCTTATATTTTAAAGCCAGTTCATTAGACGCGGTAAGGAGTTCCGGGCTGCAGGTGAAAAGGGAATGAGGCTCTACGGCAATGGATACCAGGGGATCTTTTTGCCATTTTTGAATCAACGATTCGGTATACTCCAGACCTTTTTCCACGGGCCCGTAATTTGGCGAAGGAAAATCGTACAGGACTTCTCCCACCAGACACCTTACCCCGGCTTTTCGAGCCGCCTTTGCCACTTCTTCTTCAAACAGATACATGTCACAGAATGTGGTTGTGCCGGACATAATCATTTCTGCGAGGGCAAGCAGGGTTCCGATGTAAACAAACTCCGCGTCCATATTGCGTTCTGCCGGAAAGATGTAGTTGTTTAACCACTCCATGAGAGGGAGGTCATCGGCAAGCCCCCGGAAAAGGCTCATGGCAGCATGCGTATGGCAGTTCACCAGGCCGGGAAGAATCAGGCCGCCCCCGGCATCTATGATCTTTTCGGCTTTAAATGATGTGGGGTTGCCGGTCCCGATTTTAGAAATACTATCGCCACGAATACATAAAAAGCCGTTTTCAAAAATAGAATTTTCCGAATCCAACGTCAAAATAGTGCCATTTTTTATGATAATATCCGCCTGCTTCATAATTTATCCTCCCGGCGATATTTGTTTTGTCTTAATCCGCTCGGCATTCGTGCTGTTTTTT
The DNA here is from genome assembly GCA_004193595.1 of Desulfobacteraceae bacterium Eth-SRB2. Taxonomy (GTDB): domain Bacteria; phylum Desulfobacterota; class Desulfobacteria; order Desulfobacterales; family UBA11574; genus S5133MH16. The sequence goes on along the minus strand of RPGQ01000030.1, from coordinate 46,046 downwards.
TACCCGGAGTGTTCTTATTCGTCAAGCGATCTTGACAATAAAATAGGATTGTATCATGAAGTGTTATACCCTAAATGATCGTAAACAAAATGGGAAAAATTTGTATTTATTTGATTTATAATTCATTATTTGTAAATTCAGATACAAATTCATAACTCTTCTATAAATGAGATATAAATTTATTAAAAAATCCCATTTTGTTTACCTTTCAGGAAATCCGATGATACCCCATCTTCTTCGTTATCAAGGGCTCGCAGTAGATGACTACGGCTTTTGATGTCTTGAATCTGGGGCATCCTCGAATTTCGATCAATTAGGGTTATAGAATTTTCAGACATTCATATTCCGTTACAATACCAAAGAAAAATTTTTGAAGACGACATTTAAGGGAAACAAATGAGTTTTGATATTGTCATACATAACGGTCTCATTATTACGGTTAATTCTGATTTTGATATCATTGAAAACGGTGTGGTTTGTATAACCAAAGGAAAGCTCGAAAGGATTGAAGCACGGGTGGATGATAAGCCTCTGCCTGAAGCAGAACAAATAATTGATGCCAACGGCGGTATCATTATGCCCGGTTTGATAAATACCCATACCCATCTTCCCATGACATTGTTTAGAGGGCTTGCCGATGATCTTCCTTTGGCTCTATGGCTGAATGAATTCATCTTCCCCTGCGAAGCAAAATATTTAACCCCCGAAACCGTCCGGATGGGGACACTTTTGGCTTGTGCGGAAATGATACTCTCGGGAACAACGACCTGCTGTGACGGATATTTTTTCGAAGATGATGTTGCATCGGCGGTTTATAAATCAGGAATCAGGGGAGTATTAGGACAAGGGGTTATCGATTTTCCTGCACCGGGTGTGCCTGATCCGTCGAACAATATCAAGAACGCGGTAGGGTTTGTTGAAAAATGGCAGGGCGTATCTCCTTTAATAACCCCCTCAATATTTTGCCATTCTCCTTATACCTGTTCTGAAGAAACGTTAAAAAAGGCCAAGGCCGCCTCTGATTCAAAAGCACTTTTTTTCCAGATACATGCGGCTGAAACCAAAAGCGAATATATCCGGATTCAGACAGAACAGCACACCACTCCGGTCAATTACCTGGATAGAATCGGCATTTTGGATGAAAATACGCTGATCGTTCACGGCATATGGTTGGATGATGATGACATCGAGATAATCGCAAAACGCCGGTCAAAGGTTTCTCACAATCCCCAGAGCAATATGAAGCTTGCTTCGGGCATTGCACCGGTTCCGAGTCTATTAAACGCCGGCGTAACCGTGGGTCTTGGCACGGACGGGTGCGCCAGTAACAATGATTTGGATCTTTTCCGGGAAATGGACACCGCGGCAAAGCTTCATAAGGTGAATCTTCTCGATCCCACGGTCATGGATGCCCGGACCGTATTGAAAATGGCCACAATAGACGGTGCAAAAGCCATAGGACTTGATAAAGACATCGGCTCCATCCAAGCAGGCAAACAGGCGGATGTGATTATTGTGGATACCGAAAAGCCCCACCTGGTTCCCATGTATAACCCCGTATCCCACCTTATCTATACGGCTCAGGGTTCGGATGTGCGGGATGTCATCGTTGCAGGAAGAATCCTTGTAAGGGATCGGAACCTGCTGACCATAGACCTGGAAGATACGTTAAAAAAGATGGCCGCTACATCAAATATTATAAAAAGAGCATAACGTTTGAAGCTGGGGTGGTGAAAATCGCCGTGTATACGGATGGAATTTTAATCTCATTTTAGTTCCATATTTTAAGGTTTCAGGTGTCAGGTGTCAGGTGTCAGGAATGATGAACAGAGGCGCCGACACCTGAAACCTGAAACCAGGCATACGGGAAGGAATAAATATGGGATATTTTTTAAAGCCATATTATGGCCGATTTTAATTATCCCAGTTTGAAGCTTTCTAAGATCGCCCTTTTTGCCGGAACTTGATATGGGGCGCAAATCTCCTTTTGATCAATTGTTGGATATCGCCAACAATAAGATAAAAGGACGGCACCAGAATCAGCGTAATCACCGTCGCAAACAATATGCCGTATCCTAAAGAAAGGGCCATGGGAATCAAAAACCGGGCCTGACGGGATGTTTCAAAAATCATGGGTGACAGGCCGCCGAACGTGGTCAGGGTGGTCAAAATGATCGGCCGGAACCGTTGAATGCCCGCCTCATGAACGGCATCCCATTGCCTCATGCCGGCCCGTTCTTTGCGATTGGCAAAATCGATCAGCACAAGCGAGTCGTTGACTACCACCCCGCACAGCGCCACCACGCCGAACATGCTAAGTACGCTCAGGCTGTAGCCCATGATCAGATGCCCGATCACTGCCCCCACGATGCCGAAGGGAATGGCCAACATAATAATTAGGGGCTGGATATAGCTGTTCAATGGAACCGCCAGCATGACAAAAATGACCAAAAGGGCCGCCAAAAGGCCTCGCATCAGACTCTGCATACTTTCCCGCCGGTCGGCCTGGCGACCTTCAAAACTAAAGGTCAGACGGGGGTATTTTTTTTGTAATACCGGCAGGGTTTCAGACTTGAGTGACTCCAACACCTGGCCGGCCTTGCTTCGGGGCCGGACATCGGCTTCCACCGATACGATCCGGCGACCGTCCCGGCGATTGATATCGGTGTAAGCCCGTCCCCGGTTTATGGTGACGGCATAGCGCAAGGGAATCTCGATTCCGGTCGCGGTTCGCAATATCATTTCTTCGAGGTTGTACTCGGAAACCCTTTCGTTTTTTGGGAGTCTGACCATGACCTTTATTTCATTGCGTCCCCGCTGTTGCCGCAACGCCTCGGCACCATAGTACGCATGGCGGATTTGTCTGGCCACTTCCTTGGACCTTAATCCGAGACTGCGGGCTTCGGGCTTGATCTGAAAATCAACCTGCTGTTTGCCGGGTGCGAAACCGTCATTGATATCTGTGACATTGGGGTAGAATCCTAACGCCTTGGCAACTTCAGACGCGGCCTTTTCCAGGAGATCGATGTCTTTATGGCTGAGTTCTACAGTAATGGCGGCTCCGCGCCCGGGTCCGCCGGCATCGGATTCAAATAAAATCGATTCCAATCCCGGAATAATCCCCACCCGTTCCCGCCAGCGTTCCGTTATATGCGCGGTGGACATGGGGCGCTTATCCGGCGGGGTCAGGTAGATACGGACCACGGCCTTGTTGTTGTTGTTGATATTGGCGAAGATTCCTTCCATGAGTGTTTTTCCGCCGTTTTCAGCCACAACCTCCTGGGCCGCCCGGACCAGCATCTGCTGCACCTTTTCGGTTTTTTCAAAAGCGGTTCCAAAGGGCAGCGTGGCCGTGACCATGGCATAATCGGATTCTATCTTGGGGAAAAGTTCAAATCCCAGGCGCCCGCTTTTTATATAGCCGATGGTAATCAATAAAATAGCGATACCCAGGGACACCGTCACATATCGCCAGCGAAGGGCCAACTCCAGTAGGGGACCGTATCGATGGACAACCAGACGGACAAAGGCCTTGCTGAATCGTTGCTGCCGGACGTAAATCCAGGCGAAAAACCCTTTTTCCGGCGGTTTCTGATGGCCCACGTGGGCCGGAAGAATAAAAAAACATTCGATCAGCGAAATCGCAAACACGCTGATTACCACCACGGGAATTTGTTTGAATACCTTGCCCAGGATGCCGGGAACGAAGAACATGGGAAAAAAAGCTACCATGTTGGTCAGTACGCTGAAGGTGACCGGCATGACGATTTCTCGGGTTCCTGAAATAGCGGCTTCCGGCCAGGGAACACCGCGTTGATGGTGATGATAGACGTTTTCCCCCACCACGATGGCATCATCCACCACGATGCCGAGGGTGACGATAAATGCAAACATGGAGACCATGTTAATGCTGACGTCCATGGTCGGTAAAAGTAAAAGGGAACCTAAGAAAGAGATAGGAATGCCAAGAGCCACCCAGAAAGCGAGCCGGGCTTCCAAAAACAATGCCAGCAAAACAAACACCAGTCCCAGCCCCATTAACCCGTTTTTGGTTAACAGCCCCATACGCTGCCGGTAGATTTCCGAACGGTCATTGCGAAGAACAACCGCCAGACCGGAAGGCAGTTGTTCATTGACTTCGGCTACCACATTTTTGACGGCATTAGATACCGAAACCGGGGTTTGATCACCCACCCGGAAGACCTCGATCATTACTGTGGGCTTGCCGTTATAGGTGGCGGCATTGTCGGTTTCTTCAAACCCGTCCTTAATATCTGCGATATCTTCAAGCAGAACCTGGGTTCCGTCGTTGGCGGTAATAATCGGAATTTTTCCGAATTCATGCCCGTAATCCTTGCGTTCCTTAACGCGAACCAGGACGTCGCCCCCCGGGGTTTTCACGGCGCCGCCGGGAAGCTCCACGGACGCCCTGCCGATCCGTTGAGCAACCTCCTCAAGCGTTAAGTTATGGGTCCGGAGTGTGTTCTGGGGAATTTCCACGCTGATTTCATAGTTGCGCACACCGGTAAGTTCCACCTGGGTGATGTCCGGATCCTGAAGCAATCGGTCCCGTAAATATTCGGCATATTCACGCAAAATCCCCTCGCTCTGGTCACCGTAGAGTGCCAGAGAAACCACATAACGCTTTCTGGAAACAATCACCACCTGCCGCTCTTCGGCTTCTTCGGGGAAGGACGTAATCCGGTCCACCTCGCTCTGGATTTCCTGGGCCAGCCGTTGAAGATTTTCCCCTTCAATCATCTCCACGGTAACCGTGCCGGCCCCTTCTCTGGCAGATGACCGAACTTCATTGACCCCTTCCAATCCCTGGACGGCTTCCTCTATGACTAAAATGATACTCCTTTCCACTTCCTGGGGACTGGCGCCGGGATAGGGGACGGTGATTTGAACCCGATCCAGTTCAAAGTAAGGAAAAATTTCCTTCTTGATGCGGAAGCCCAAAAATAATCCTCCCACCAATAATACGAGCATGACAAGGTTGGCCGTTACGGAATGACCGGCCATCCAGGCAATCGCCCCTTTTTTTTCGGAATCATTTTGCGGCAGGCTGCTCATGCTAGGAACTCCTATTCCTTGCTGTGCTTTCCTTAGCCGGTGGGTCGATCTTTATTTCAGATTTTAAGGCATCGATACGCACGGGCATTCCCTCCACCGCCCCAGGCAAATCCGAAACGATCAGCCGTTCTCCGGTTTTCAAGCCTTCCTTCAGCAGGACAACGTCGGCGTCACGCCAGATCGGACGCACTTTTCGAATTTTCAATGTTTGGTTTTCACCGGCGATCCAGACACTTGAATTATCCCTTAAAGCCGTTCGCGGAAGTTTAAATACGCCGTCAAGTTTTCGCCCTTGGATTTCTACCCGGACGTACTCTCCGATTAAAAGCGGTGGGCCACGCTGGCTGGTAGCCTTCAAGCCAAGCGGGTCGGCTACCTCTACCAGAATTCGGGCCATGCGGCCTTGGGTGGAAAGATCCCCCATGAGCCGGGTAACGGTTCCGCTGCATTCATGACCCTGATCGTAAATGATTCGGGCTGTTGATCCGGAATCGCCTGCTTGGCTGGGGATTTGAATCCATCCCAGGCGATCGGATGGTATGGACGTTTGGATTCGGTAGGCATCGGTTCCCACCAGTTCGGCCAAGGGCTCCTGCGGTGTTACCTGAGAACCGAGATCAACTGTTTTAGAGCGCACTATGGCATTGAAGGGCGCCATGATATGGGTTCGTTTAAAATCGAGCATTGCTTTTTTAAGGTCGGCTTGGGCCGCCGCCAGATCCGCTCGGGCTTTATCCAGATGGGGTTTGCGTAGCGCCAGTTCCTTCTCCATGTCTTGCGCCGGTTTGGTCCCGTTTAACAACTCCCATTCACGTTTGGCCACTTCCTGATGGCCCAGTTCCAGTTTCAGGGAGTACTCGGCATGGGTAACCGCACTTTGCTTTTGCGTCAGGTTCAACTCGTAGTCTTTGGGATCGATCTGAAGCACTTTCATGCCCTTTTTAAAAATGCCGCCTTCCGTGAATTCGGGATGGATTTCCACGATTTCTCCGGATACGCGGGGCTTAAGCACTATTTCTCGGTCAGGAATTACGGTTCCCATGGCCGTTACGACAATTTGATAGCCCGAAGGCCGCACGGTTTCGACCTGAACAACCGGCGTCAGCTTGGCCGGCGGCCGTTTCCGGGTTCGGGGCGCACTGTTTTTCAGGTAAGATGCCGCCCCCACACCCCCACTGAGGATAATGAGCGATATGACAATCCTTAGGATGGGTCGCCGACTTGTACCGGAGTTTGAGTGTTTCCCGGTTAACCTATTGATAAACTTATTATCCGCCATCTTTATTCCTGTATGACATTCTTATTTTTATTTATGATTCTCAAGGGGTTAACGAGTCCGTCCATGTTCCGCCCAGGGCGCGATAGAGGCTGATGCGGGTACCCACCAGGTGGGTCTGCTGCTGGATTAAATCCCTTTCGAGCCCCTGAACTTTCAACAACTGGGTCAGTACCGGAAGGTAGTCGTTAAGCCCGTTACGATAGCGACTTCCTGCCTGTTTAAGGGCGTTTCGAGCCGTATCTAATACTTTCTCAAGACCCTTGATGTGCTCCTGCCGCTTGGACTCACTGACAAGCGCATCTTCAACCTCTTTGACGGCTGTTAAAACCGTCTGCCGGTAAGCGGCCAAATTTTCATCCACAACCGCCAAACTGCGGTCCACCTCGGCCTCCCGGCGTTTGCCGTCGAATATCGGGGCGGTTAGATTGCCCGCCAGACTGAGCAACCAGTTGTCGAAAAGCACGTCCAAGTCCCCATCACCATAGCGGGCCTGGCCCGTCAGGCTGATTGCCGGTAGGCGGTTTGCCCGAGCGGCCGCCACCTGCCAGTCCGCCGCCCACAGCCGCATCCCGGCCGCGCGCAAATCCGGGCGGGTTGAGAGAAGATCGGCCGGCAGCCCGGTTGCCGGAATTCCCACCGGTTCCGGCAAGTTTTCCCGGCTGATATTCAACACTGTCTGCGGCGGTTTTCCCAGCAGGAGTGTCAGTTCATGCCTTTGCAGTTGCTCCTGAGCCTCGACCAGCGGAATTTCGGCACTGACGTCGTAAACGATTTGTTTTTGTTGATAAACATCCAGCGCCGACACCATGGCCATTCGGAACCTCAATTCAATAAGTTCCAGGTAGGTCAGGTTGGCCTGAAGCTGTGATTCCAAAAGCCGTTTTTGCATCCTCTGGGAAATAATATTGATCCAGCGATTGGCAACCTCGGCCGCCAGGGTCATTGCCACCGTGTTTAAATCTTCCCGTGCGGCGGTCACTTCCAGAAGGGCGGATTCCCGCCCGGAACGAATGCGCCCCCAGAGATCCAGTTCGTAGCTGCTGATAATTCCCAGGGAATAGTCTTGATTGGATACGGTTTTCCGGGAGCCGTCACCTGTGCGCTGACGCGTAAAAGAAGCCCCGCCAGTGCCCGTCAGATCCGGATAAAGTGCTGCACCGGCCTGAACGGCCAGAGCCCGGGTTTGATTGAGTCGCGACCAGGCTCCTTTTATCGTTAAATTGTCGGAGAGCGCTTGGGTGATAAGCGCGTTGAGGTCAGGATCATTAAATACTTCCCACCACCGGGATAACGGTTGGGATTCCGCCGTATAAAGGGAAAACGTGCGCGGCAATTCACCTGCCGGTGATTGCCTTGCCCGTGGCTTGAACGGACTGCAGGATGTGACCAGCAGCAATACGACCGCTAGGCATATAAGTTCAGTTACATAATTTTTCATAACCATTATCGGTGGCATTTCCTTGGTTTTCGACGAGTTAGAACTTAGGGGCTTCGCCCCAATTGGAATAGTGGAATAATGGAGTAATGGAATAATGGGTTTGAAGGAGTTTTTTACAATTATAATGTCTTACTTCCGTCTTTATACCCAATATTCCAACATTCCAGCATTCCATTCTGATGAAATAAACAGGTTTTCATTAATAAACCTGTATTTTAAATAAGTTCTAGAATTTCCGAAACATTTAATTACGATCTATAAGTATATATGTCAAAATGAATAAATATCAAAAATAATGATGCATTCGTAAAAAGTCAAAAAACAACTTTATACGAGAGTTTTAAATTTTAGGAGGTGTGTTTTAACTCTCTGTTAAAACATTCGATTTTAATTGCATAGAACCTAAAACATAATGAGTTCGGATTGTTATAATACCATCAATATGAACTTAGGGCTTCGAACCAATGGAATAAACAGATTGTCATTAATAAATCTGCATTTTCAATAAGTTGTAGAATCTCCGAGACGTTAAATTAACCTAAAATTTAGCTCTAATATGACTCTGTTGATTTACTATACTTAAAAAAAATTGCTTGAAAATCGACTCCCTCAGAGGCTCATATCTTGACGATCTTACGCAAAGGAATGATAAATGCTGCGTGTTTTTTTGTAATTTTTTAAAAAATTGGACTAATACTACAGCGACACTTTAATTTTCAATAAATTAGCCTCAGCGATAGCCTTCTTCCTATGTGACTTTTGAGCGATATAATTACGATCAGTATGGTATTTTACTAGTTCTAAGGCATATAATCGTTAGGGCAATCTAACCGCCCGATATTCGACGGCAAACGCCGGGAAGTGGACCTGGTTGTAGCTGATTTGTGGATGAAAATTTGGCCGCTTAAACAGACGGTTTTAACAGCCGTCAAAAGAGGTTGAAGATGCGCTTGTCAGTGAGTCAAGCGGCGAGGAGCACATCAAAGGAGATGATGCCCCGAGGAAAGTATTAAGATACGGCTCAGAAACGCCCTTAAACAGGCAGGAAGTCGCTATCGTAACGGGCTTAACGACACCTTCGGTACTGTTGTGACCAGTTGTTGAAAGTTCAAGAAGGGGCTCGAAAGGGATTTAATCAGCAGACCCACCTGGTGGGTACCCGCATCAGCCTCTATCGCTGGGCGGAACATGGACGAGACTCGTTAACCCGCGAATCATAAATAAAAGAAATAAAAAGAATAATCATACAGAGATAAAAAGATGGCGAGGATAATAAGTTTATCAATAGGTTAACCGGAAACACTCAAACTCCGGTACAAATTAGGCGACCCATCCTAGGATTGTCATATCGCTCATTATCCTCAGTGGGTGTGGGCGGCATCTTACCACTGAAAAACAGTGCGCTGAACCGGAAACGACCACCCACAGCCAAGCTGACGCCGGTTGTTCCGGTCCGAAACCGTGCGGCCTTCGGGCTATCAAATTGTCGTAACGGCCATGGGAACCGTAATTCCTGACCGAAATAGTGCTTAAAGCCCCGCGTATCGGAGAGAAATCGTGGAAATCCATCCCCACGGCGAATTCGCGGAAGGCAGCATTTTAAGGGCATGAAGTGCTTCAGATCGATCAAAGACTACGAGTTAGGGTGCCTGACGCAAAGAAGCAAAGTGCGGTTACCCATGCCGAGTACTCCTGAAGAGCTGGAACTGGGCCATCCAGGTGGTAAACGTGGATAAGAGTTAAAACGGGACAAACCGGCGCAAAGACATGGAAGAACTGGCGCTACATAAAACCCATCTGGATAAAGCCCGAGCGGATCTGGCGGCGGCTAGAAGCCGACAATGCTCGATTTTTAAACGAACCCATATCATGGCGCCCTTCAATGCCATGAGTGCGCTCCCTAAAACAGTTGATCTCGGTTCTCAAGGTAACCGCAGGGCCTTGGCCGAACTGGGTGGGAACCGATGCCTACCAGATCAAACACGTCCATACCATCCGATCGCCTGGGATGGATTAAATCAACCAAACGAGGCGATTTCCGGATCAACAGCCCGAATCATTTTTACGATCAAGTCATGAATGCAGCAAAGGAACCGTTACCTGCCGACTCATGGGGGATCGCACCCAAGGCCGCATGGCTGAATTCTGGTAGGGGGTATGGAAACCCGCGGCAGAGAAGGCTACCAACCAGCGTGAGCCACTTTTAATCGGAGGTACGTCGAGGTGTTAAGAAATCCAGGGGCGAAACTTGACGGCGTATTTAAACTTCCGCGAACGGCTTTTAAGGAGGGATGAATTCAAAGTGTCACGGATCGCCGGTGAAACCAAACATTGAAAATTCGAAAAGTGCGTCCGATCTGTTTGGTGACGCCGACGTTCCTGCTGAAGGAAGGCGAAACCGGAGAGCGGCTGATCGTTTTCGGATTTGCCTGGGGCGGTAAAGTACCCGTGCGTATCGATACTTAAAATCTGAAATAAAAGATCGACCAGCTAAGAAGCACAGCAAAAAGGAATAGAGGAGTTCCTGCTTGAGCAGCCTGCGCAAAATGATTCCGAAAGGGGCGATTACCGGATGGCCGGTCATTCCGTAACGGCCAACACTGTCATGCTCGTATTATTATTTGGTGGGAGGATTATTTTGGGCTTCCGCATCAAAATTTTCCTTACTTTGAGAACTGGATCGGGTTCAAATCACGTCCCCTATCCGCCCAGTCAGGAAGTGGAAGTTATCATTTTAGTCATGGGGAAGCCGTCCGAGTTGGAAGGGTCCGCCGTGAGTTCGGTCATCTGCCAGAGAAGGGGCGGGTTCAAAACCGATATTGGCTTGATCAGATTTCTCTGTAAACGCTCTGTGACTCTTTCATACGCCCTTATGATTTCCACTATACACCATCTGATTATAGATGTCTACAAAAAAAGACGCTGTAGTACTAAATCAACAGACTCTAATATGGAAGCTGACCGGCAAAATCAAAAGCCGCTTTTGAAATTTAATTGTCAACGCTTAGTAGTTATATAATATACTAAAATATTTACAATTTATCATATTTGTAATATTTTGTCAAAATATGAAACGCTCTATTTGGTTAGTGCCCATTCATACATCTATGCTGGACACTAGTTATGATGAACTCGTAAAAAGTCCGATTTAGACGGTTTCGTAAAAAGTTCAAACTCCCCCGCCAAACAGAAGCGGGATAAAAAGGCGTCGCAAATTTTGTAATCATGAGGCGTACTTATCGTACGTTGAATGATTACGAAATGCAGCACAACGCAGAAGTTGGACTTTTTACGAGACCGTCAGTTATGATATTGGCAGTGCCGTGCCATTGTGATAATGTTCAACGCCGACTTAATGCTATACTATATATGAAAATAAATTCAAAAAAAGAGAGGAAAACATGGCTCTTAAAGACATTATCCGTTCCGCACGGGGACAAAAACCGGTGGATCTTCTTCTTACCGACGCGCGTATTATCAATGTTTTCTCAGGGGAAATTTTTTCCGGCGATATTGCTGTTGCGGATGGATATATCGCAGGGTTTGGGACATATGATGCTAAAAACACGGTGGATATTGGCGGACGCTTTGTGGCTCCCGGTTTCATTGATGCCCACGTTCATATTGAAAGCTCCATGACAGGTATGACCGAATTTGCCCGAGCTGTGGTTGCTTGCGGCACCACCACCGTGGTGGCCGATCCCCATGAAATTGCCAATGTACTCGGTACTGAGGGAATAAACTATATGCTTCGGTCGAGCCGGGGTCAGCCCATGAATATTTATTTCACCCTCCCGTCCTGCGTTCCTGCCACAACCATGGAAACCTCGGGTGCAACGCTCACCAAAGAGGATCTTTTGCCGTTTATGGGTCATGAGCGGATTTTGGCATTGGCCGAAATGATGAACTATCCGGGTGTAATCAACCAGGATCCGGAAGTTCTGGGAAAAATAAATATGGCAAAAAAAGAGCGGAAACCTGTGGACGGTCATGCTCCCGGACTTTCCGGTCATGATCTTTATGCCTATATGGCCGCCGGAATTTCGAGTGATCATGAATGCACCACCGATCGGGAGGCAAAAGAAAAACTTGATTTAGGAATGCACATCATGATTCGGGAAGGGACAGCCGCGAAAAACCTGGAAGCACTAATCCCGGTTGTAAACGAGCGAACCGCTCGCCGTATGATGTGGTGTACGGATGACAGACATCCCCAAGACATACTGGAAGAAGGGCATATTGATTCAATGGTTCGTAAAGCCATATTTGCCGGCCTTGATCCTGTGATTGCGATTCAAATGGCCACAATAAATCCTGCCGAATATTTCAGGATCCAAAATGTCGGCGCGATTGCTCCGGGCCGAAGAGCGGATCTGGTGGTGTTTTCAGATCTTGACTGCCCATACCTGGAGACTGTGTATTATGGCGGTGTTCGGGTGGCTGAAAATGGAAAAATTTCACCGGAAATCGCAACACCCGATCCGGTTCTTTTTCCGCCGTCCATGAACGTTGACATTGAACAAATAGATTTTTCCATCCCGGCGGAAACCGGGCGAATCAGAGTCATGGATATCGTGCCGGACCAGATAATAACCGGGCACCGCATTGTGGACGCGAAGATATCACAAGGCAAGGCCTGTGCCGACATATCTCGCGATATTCTGAAAATTGCGGTTATTGAACGGCATACCGGGTCGGGCAATATGGGAAAAGGTTTTGTTAAAGGTTTCGGCTTGAAGCGGGGAGCCATTGCATCGAGTGTGGCCCATGACTCCCACAATATTATTGTTGTGGGAACAACCGATGATGATATGAACGCTGCATTCCGGGCTATCGTTAAAATGGGAGGCGGGCTGGCGGCGGTATATGACAACAAGGTCTGCGCCGGTCTTTCCCTTCCTATTGCAGGGCTTATGTCCCGGGAACCGGTTAAAGCGGTGGGTGATAAGATAGACCGCCTGATCCATGCCGCCCGGGAGTTCGGCACAATACTTGACGATCCTTTTATGACGCTTTCGTTTTTGGCACTTCCCGTTATTCCCGAGCTAAAAATTACGGATAAAGGGCTGGTTGATGTTGTGCGCTTTAAAATAGTACCTTTGTTTGTGGATTAGATTAGTGTCCATCCATAAACGGCATCTTTCGGCCCCCGGCGGCGTTCTCGCTCGTTTTCAATCCTCGAAATAGCGCGCTATGCCTGCGGTTGAAAACTCGCTCGGGCCTTGCCGGAAACCAAAATCTACCATTTTATGGATGGACACTATATTAATTTTTCTTTCATTGAAGTTTCCTTACCCGATGCACATGAATGCACCAGGCTTGCATTAAATTTTTCCGAAAGAATGTGAAACGTGCCAAAAAATGGCAAAGATATTGCCGAATATTGTCGCAATACCTGTGGTTTTGCAATTTGCTTATTTAACACAACCCGCCGGAATTCAATCATTTCTCGATTTTCTCTAGTCAATTTCTTACTTTTGCATGATTTTTGCAACATATTCTAAACAAAGTTAGGATTATAGAATACAGAGGGTTGACTTATGAAAATCAAACCGTTTATCCAATTTGGTATTTTATTGATATTATTATACTTTATTGGGGGATGTGCGGATAGAATGCCATACGCTTTTAATGGTACGGTTTCCCGTTATCCGGACTCGAAGATCGTGAACTTAATTCACCTGAAGGGCGGTTGTTATGCCGAGCTAGAAACCAACGATTCATGGAAAAAAGTATTAGAATATTATAAATATCATATGAGCAAAAAAGGGTGGTCCGTACGGGTTGAACGAGAATCTGCATCAAACAATATCCATGACCCGGAATCAGTCGCTTTTTTGGCTCTTTTTAAAGACAATACGGGTTTAATGATCGATACCTATACGCCGGTTAACGGCGGTAAAACACAGATCGCTTTGTTTATGGGAGATACCGATGAATAAAAAAGGTTTTACTTTAATTGAACTTACCGTTACCCTTGCAATTCTTGGAATAATTTCGGCCATTGCCATACCCAGTTATTTTTCCTGGCTTCCCAAATACAGGTTACAAACATCCGTAAGAAACATTTATGATGATTTGAACATGGCGAGATCCAAAGCGGTAAGGACCGGTACGCTTACAGTTGTAAAATTTGATATTCCAAACGACACTTATACAGTATTTTTAGAGACATCTTCACCATTGAACTGGACCCCGGACATGGGCGAAACCGTCATAAGTACTGGTAACCTGCAAAATGGCGTAGATGTTTTTAATACTACATTCACTGCCAATACCTATGGATTTAATAATAGAGGAATGACCCAAACCCCGGCAATCCCGGGCGATGTCCATTTGACAAATTCCAGCGGACTGTTTTTGGGCGTGCGTGTAACTAACGCCGGCGGTCTATCAATTATAAGCAGCACGGATGGTGGCGGAACCTGGAGTTAATGCAGGTTTTCGGGTGAACACGATTTTTTCATCATTGAGGATGAGCAATTCCATGACGGGCTTGCACATGGACTCAAACATTCCAACAAATATCTTCGAGACCTTTGAAAAACGTCCTCTTTTGCCCAATGCCTGCGTCCCCGATGGGCGGGATCTACGCTTCGCTTCGACAGTCTCAAATTTTAACCCGCCACCGAACTTTGGCGGGTTAATCCTCAAAATACTCAATGTATTCGTATGGTTAAAAATTTCGCCTTCCTTGGCCTTGAACAAAATTGAACATTTTTCAAAGGTCTCTCTTCTGCTTTGGTTAAAATTTTGAATTTTTTCCTTGACCCCCTCCTTTTTCTGAGATAAGAAACCCGACTTGGTTATATTCTATCTGGTTACCATGTGCTTTACGCTCCTTGTAAGCAAAGGAAAAAAAGCGCACGGTGATAACACTTCAGGCTTGTGCCGTATTACTGCAGAGTAAGATTTGTGCTAAAATAAGCATAATTTCAGCACAATTAAGGTGCGGCCTAAAAAAGGATGCGGAGGCACGATCAGATATGCTGACAGAATATTATCCTATCCTCTATACCGTAATTCTGGCGATTCTTTTCGCCGGCGTGACCGTCTTTCTCTCACATATCCTCGGCCCCAAGCGTAAGTTTAAAGTCAAAAACGAGCCCTATGAATGCGGGCTTCCCAGCGAAGGCGCTCAATACACCGATACCCCGGTCAAATTTTATGTCATCGCGTTGCTCTTTCTTGTTTTTGACCTTGAAGCCGTTTTTCTGTATCCGTGGGCGGTTTATTACAAAAAACTCGGCCTGTTCGGATTCGCGGAAATGCTTATTTTTATGCTGATTCTTCTGATTTGTTACGTTTATGTATGGAAAAAGGGAGCGCTGGAATGGGAATAGAAAATTACCTGCAGGGTGAAAACTATATGGTTACAAGTTTGACGAAACTGGTCAACTGGTCACGGAGCAACTCCGTGTGGCCGTGTACGTTCGGCCTTGCATGCTGTGCCCTTGAGATGATTGCAAGTACACTGTCCAATTTTGACATTTCCAGGTTTGGCTCCGAGGTTTTTCGACCGTCACCCCGGCAGGCGGACTTACTTATCGTTTCAGGGACACTGACTAAAAAGATGTCGGTTATGGTTAAAAGGGTATACGATCAGATGGCAGATCCCAAATGGGTCATCGCCATGGGGGCCTGCTCTTCTTGCGGGGGTGTATTTCAAAGCTACGCCGTGGTTCAGGGGGTCGACCAGATCATACCGGTGGATGTTTATATACCCGGTTGTCCTCCGCGTCCTGAAGCGGTACTGGCCGGTCTTATGAAAATTCAGGAAAAAATAAGGACGGAAAAACTGGACCAGAGGCCGGATTTTACCGGCTGAACGCTGAAAAAAAGGATGGAAGCGAATGAGTTACAAAAACGTTATCCAAACTATCCATAAAAAATTTCCGGAAGCGATTGTAAACGAGTGTGAAAACAAAGGCCAGCGGGAGATCTCTTTGGCGAAAAACCGGTTTTATGAAACCATGCGCGTGCTTCAGGAAAACACTGACCTTCCCTATGACCTGCTCATCGATATACTGGGAATTGACTATACCCCCAGAACGCCCCGTTTTGATCTGGTATATATTCTCTTGTCAACAAAGGATTTCAGCCGCCTCATTGTAAGGCTTAAGGCGGAAGAAGGGGAAGAAATTCCGAGCGTGAGCAGTATCTGGCACTCCGCAGACTGGGCAGAAAGAGAAGTTTATGATCTTATGGGAATACCATTTTCAGACCATCCTGATCTAAAACGCATCCTTACCTGGAAAAATTTTGAGGGGCATCCGTTGCGCAAGGACTTCCCCCTTGAGGGAAAGGACTTTGACAAACCGTTTGATCCGGAAACCATCGAGGATTACACGTAGAGGAGGCTTTCTGTTTTCACACGATAATCGGTTTTTTCAAATAACGATTTCAAATACCTTAGTAAAAGACGAGTGTAGAAATCATGGCTGAAAGCAAAAAAATGTACCTGAACATGGGGCCCCACCATCCCGCGACGCACGGTGTACTTCGCATCGAACTGGAACTGGACGGTGAAACCATTGTAAACGCAACTCCCCGTATCGGTTACCTGCACCGTGGGATCGAAAAACTTGCTGAAAACCGGAACTATCAACAGATAATCCCCCTTACCGACAGGCTCGATTATGCATCAGCTTCGGCAAACAATATGGGTTATTGCGTGACGGTGGAGAACCTGATGGGGACCGAGGTGCCCAAGCGGGCTCAGTATCTCAGGGTGATCATGGCAGAGCTTGCCCGAATCATGGGCCACCATCTCTGGATCGGCACCCATGCCCTGGACATCGGCGCTATGAGCGTTGTTTTTTATGCCTTCAGGGACCGGGAAATGATTATGGACATTAATGAAGAGATCGCCGGATATCGGCTGACTCCCACTTTTTTCCGTATCGGCGGAGTGGCTCATGACGCAACTCCCAAATTTATACAAATGGTGCGAGATTTTGTAAAATGGTTTCCCAAGGGGCTTGACGGTTACCATAAGCTTTTAACGGAAAACAAGATATGGACGACCCGGACCATGGACATCGGAACCATTTCCGCGGAAGAAGCGGTCAATTACGGATTTACCGGCCCCAGCCTCAGAGGGTCCGGGGTGGCCTATGACCTGCGAAAGGCATTTCCGTACAGCAGTTATGATGATTTTGATTTTCAGATACCGGTCGGGGATAAAGGGGATGTATACGACCGCTACCTGGTGCGTATGGAAGAGTTCAGCCAGTCCCTTAAAATTATTGACCAGGCCATTGAAAATTTGCCTGAGGGACCGGTAAATGTCGACAATCCATGGATAAGCAACCCCGATTTAGACGAAGTGCAAAAGGATATCAGTGCGTTGATCCGGCGTTTCATGATCCACGTAAAAGGTCCCGTCGCTCCTGAAGCGGAGGTGTATCAGGCGGTTGAAGGAGCCAAAGGAGAGCTGGGGTTCTACCTGGTTGGCGACGGGAGCGAACATCCTTACCGGCTTAAAATAAGGTCTCCATGTTTTTACCTGGCCAGTGCGCTTCCCCGTCTTATGGTGGGGCATATGGTGGCGGATGCCATTGCCATCATCGGGAGCATCGATGTTGTTTTAGGCGAAATCGACAGGTAAGACCGGGATTTTTAATATTCAGGCAGATTTTATTTATAACAGAATTTTATTTATACATGTGACCGGAAAAGGGAAAGATGAGTATGGTCAGGTTAACGATTGACGGAAGTGAGGTTGAGGTTCCCGAGGGGACGACGATTCTCAAGGCCGCTGAAAAAGCAGGTATTCATATTCCAACCCTCTGTTACCACAAGAGGCTGCCGCCCCTCGAGTCGTGCAATATATGTATTGTTGAGATTGAGGGAGAGAAAGAGCCTGTTAATTCCTGTGCGGCTCCGGTTTCAGAAGGCCTTGTTGTCACTACGGATTCAAAGGCTCTCCATGAGCAGCGCACGGTAAATCTGAAAAAGATATTGAAACACCACCCCCTTGACTGCCCCGTATGTGACCAGGCCGGGGAATGCGAACTTCAGGATATTGTATACGAACTTGGTATCGAGGATGTTCCGTATGAACCCCGCAAGGTAAAAAGGGATGATACTTACTCCACAACACTGATCCGTTACTGGGCAGACAGATGTATCCTGTGCGGACGATGCGTTGCGGCATGCCGGGATCTCAAACAGATCGGTGCTTTATCAATAGAGGGGGAGGACGAAAATGCAAGGATCGTTGTGGATCCTGATAAATGCAAGTCCTGCGGGGAATGCCTCATGGTATGTCCCACCGGCGCACTGACCGAAAATTTGAGCAGGTACAAGGGAAGGCCCTGGCTGGTCAAGAAGGTTTGGACCACCTGCTCCTACTGCGGTTGCGGGTGCCAGTTTCAGCTGAACGTTCTGGACAACCGGGTGATCGGTATTACCACCGATGTGGACACGGGCGTTAACCAGGGCAGCCTTTGCGACAAAGGACGCTTCGGATATGAGTATATCGGAGACGAAAGCCGCCTTAAAAAGCCGCTAATAAAAGAAAACGGCGCTTTCAGGGAGGCCAGCTGGGAAGAAGCTCTTGATACCGTGGCCGAAAAGTTCAAAGCCCTCATCGAACAACACGGCCCGGACAGTATCGCCGGGCTTACCTCTGCCAAGTGTACCAATGAAGAAAACTTTCTTTTTCAAAAATTCATGCGCGCGGTGATCGGGACCAATAACGTGGATCACTGCGCCCGGCTCTGACATTCTTCAACGGTGGCAGGTCTTGCCGCTACGTTGGGAAGCGGGGCCATGACAAACCCCATTGGTGATGTTCTCAAGACAGAAGTTATTCTGGCCATCGGAACCGACACCACGGGTAATCACCCCATCATTGCCAACTACATTATGGAAGCCGTCCATCAAAAGGGGGTAAAGCTCCTTGTGATAGACCCGAGACATATTGAGTTGGTGGATCACGCCGATCTTTGGCTGCGGCATAATCCGGGTACCGATGTTGCGTTGATTAATGGGCTCATGCACATCATCATTAAAGAGAACTTGCAGGATCAGGCTTACATCGATGAGCGGGTGGAAGGTTTTGACGAGTTGAAAAGCTGCGTTGAAAAGTATACCCCGGAATACGTCTCTTCCATTACCGGGGTCCCTGAAGAAAAGCTTTATGATGCGGCCCGGCTCTATGGAAAGGCCAATGTGGCAGCAATTCTTTATACCATGGGGATAACCCAGCATACCACCGGCACGGATAACGTCAAATCTTGTGCCAACCTGTCCATGCTCTGCGGCAACGTGGGAAAGGTCGGCGGCGGCGTCAATCCGCTACGCGGCCAGAACAACGTCCAGGGTGCCTGTGATATGGGCGGCCTGCCCAATGTCTTTCCCGGCTATCAAGCGGTTACCGTGGATGACGTGAGGAAAAAATTTGCAGATGCATGGGGGGTGGAAGGCTTTCCGTCCACGCCCGGCCTGACCATTACGGAGATGTTCGACGCCGCCGAGTCGGGAAAAGTAAAAGCCATATATGTCATGGGAGAAAATCCCGCGATGAGCGACCCGGACAAACTTCATATAGAACATTGTATAGAAAGTGTAGATTTTTTTGTGGTTCAGGATATATTTCTCACGGAGACAGCACAACTGGCCGATGTTGTGCTGCCTGCCACCTGTTTTGCCGAAAAGGACGGGACGGTTTCAAACACCGAACGCAAGGTCCAGAGAGTTCGAAAGGCGGTTGAACCTCCGGGAGAAGCCAGAGAGGACACCTGGATCATCAGCGAAATCTCAAGAAGGATGGGCTATACCATGCCCGCGTCAACTCCGGAAAAAATCATGGAGGAGATAAACCTTTTGACCCCCAGCTATAAGGGGATAACCTACAAGCGAATCGAAAAAGGCGGGATTAGCTGGCCGTGTCCGGATGAAGATCATCCCGGGACGCCCGTACTTCACGTGGGAAAATTTGCCAGAGGCAAGGGGCTTTTCTTTGCCATTGATTACATACCGCCTGCCGAGGAAGTCGATGACGACTACCCGTTTCTGCTCAGCACCGGTCGGGTTCCGCAACACTTCCATACCGGAACCATGACCCGGCGCGGTACCGGCCTGAATCGTCTTTGCCCGGAACCCATTGCGCAAATAAACCCTGAAGATGCTAAAAAGCTGGACATATCGGAAGGGGACTACATAGAGATAACCTCAAGACGGGGTAGTATAAAAGTCAAAACATGGCTCACGGAGCGTTCCCAACTCGGGATGGTTTTTATGCCGTTCCATTTTCATGAAGCTCCGGCAAACATCCTGACACATTCAATTGTCGACCCGGTGGCAAAGATACCCGAGTTTAAGGTCAGCGCGGTCAAGATAAACAAAGCTGCATGAGGGAGTAACCCAGATGGTTGAATATTTAATCATTCCTGTAATCAAACTTATTGTGATATTCAGTGTGTTTCTTTTGATAGCTGCTTACACAACCTATATGGAACGGAAGGTGCTGGGACATATGCAGCTGAGATACGGACCCATGCGGGTCGGGTTTCACGGGCTCCTCCAGCCGATTGCAGACGGGATCAAGAACTTATTCAAAGAGGATCTTATCCCGGAAAACGCAGACAAGACCGTCTTTGTGTTAGCCCCTGCGATCAGTATTGCGGTCGCCATTATTCTGCTTTCCGTGATCCCTTTTGGTCCTCCGATTAAGATCTTGGGACGAGAAATCAACCTCTACCTTGCAAATCCGTCCATTGGCATCCTTTTTATTCTCGGATTCTCAACCCTTGGTTCTTACGGAAACATTCTTGGGGGATGGTCTTCAGGGAACAAGTACGGGTATATGGGCGGGCTGCGCGGGTCAGCCATGATCATAAGCTACGAAATTTCAATGGCATTTGCTGTGATAAGCATTATCATGATTACCGGCTCCTTTAGTATCGTTGACATGGTGAATGCCCAGGCCGGAGTGTGGAATATTTTTAAGCAGCCGATCGCCTTCCTTGTTTTTCTGATCAGTGGAATTGCTGAATTAAACCGGACCCCCTTTGACATGCCCGAAGCCGAGTCCGAGCTCTGCTGCGGATACAACGTGGAGTACAGCAGTATGAAATTTGCGCTGTTTTTCCTGGCCGAATACATACACATGATTGTTTTCGCATCCCTGGTCGCAACGCTATTTTTGGGAGGATGGCACGGTCCGGCCTTTGTTCCCGGCGTGGTCTGGTTTTTTCTAAAGATGTTTGCCGTCATTTTCCTGTGCATCTGGGTGAGGGCTACTTTTCCCCGGTTGCGCTACGATAAGGTCATGAAGCTTGAGTGGAAGTTTCTTTTGCCTGTGGCGCTTCTTAATATCCTGGTCACGGGATTGGTGATGGCACTGTTATGATAGTCTCGTAAAAAGTCAAAAATACGACTTTTTACGGACGTTTTAAGTTTTAGGTATTAAGTTTTAAGTGTTTGTTAAAACAATTAAAATTAATTTCCTAAAACCTAAATCTTAAAACCTAAAACGTGATGAGTTTTGCTTTTTACTAATTCATCAAATATTATATACTATCCTGAAAAACAGGTAAGATAATGAAAGAAACCGATGTTATCCATGTGAGCAAAGATCGTCCTGAAAAGGGAAAATACGTTAAGCCCCTTTTCAAAGGGCTTTCTTTTATATTCAAGAATTTTCTTACAAAGCCGGTGACCCTTCAGTACCCCACCGAGAAGACGCAACGGAGCCAGCGGTGGCGAGGTCTCCACAGACTCGAGGTTGACGAGAAAGGGGAACTCAAATGCGTGGCATGCGGCCTGTGCGCCCGGATTTGTCCGTCCGAGGCAATCACTATTGTTCCGTATGAAGAAGAAGGAAAGACAAGATATCCTAAAAAATTTGTCATAAATGAACTCCGATGCATATTTTGCGGGTTTTGCCAGGAAGCCTGCCCCAAAGGAGCCATCACATTGACGGGAGTTTATGATTATATCGACTATAACCGTACAGATTTTATTTTTGATATTGAAAAATTGAAAACCCCTGAAAAGCTAAGTTTCAAGGGAAAATAACTCAACGTGCGAACATCTTCATAACAGGGGATGCTCCTTACAAACAGCATTTAAAAAGGGCTTTTGCTCATGGAACAGGCACTGATATTGATTTGTAGCATCATCGCCATCGGCACCGCCGTAATGGTCATATTCTCCCGAAATACCGTTCACAGTGCCATGTGGATGGTGGGAAACTGCTTTATTATTGCGGTTCTCTTTCTTTTATTAAAGTTTCAGTTTATCGCAATTTTGCAGGTGATTGTTTACGCAGGCGCAATTATGATGTTTATTATTTATGCGATTATGATGCTGAATCTGCGGGTTTCGGATGACAGTGCAGAACCTTTGAAAAACCTTTTAAACGGACGGTATTTGCTGGTGGCCCTTTTACTTATCGGGCTGTTTATCATAGGGGTCGGCTTCGGTCCCATGGCTTTAAAAGGATCCATGACGGATCCGGCCATGGTAAAATTCGGAGAGGTGGAACTGCTTGCAAATTATATATTTTCCGAGGGACTTCTCCCCTTCGAACTGGTGTCGATCCTTTTGACGGCGTCAATTGTGGGCGCGGTTTACCTGGCGAAAAAGAATTGATTATTTGATCGAAAAATAAGGTATTACTGTAATGGCTGAATATCAAAACATCTATCTCATTTTATCTGCGATACTTTTTACAATAGGCTGCGGCGGGGTGATAACCCGCAAAAACGCTATTGTTGTGTTTCTGTGCATAGAGATCATGCTCGGGGCCGTTAATCTTGCCTTTATCACCTTCAGTCGAGCCAATAGCT
This sequence comes from Desulfobacteraceae bacterium Eth-SRB2, assembly GCA_004193595.1. Classification (GTDB taxonomy): domain Bacteria; phylum Desulfobacterota; class Desulfobacteria; order Desulfobacterales; family UBA11574; genus S5133MH16. Next base: position 23,452 of record RPGQ01000030.1, on the reverse strand, counting down.
CCCCTGAAGGGATATTCATGGTGATGTGCGTCATGGCCGTGGCGGCGGCCGAGGCAGCGGTGGGACTGGCAATTTTTGTCCTTTTGTACAGGAAAACCGGTTCCATCAACATAGACAAGTTTAACCTGCTAAAATGGTAAATAGAGGTTTATGCAATGTTTGATTATGTATGGTTGATTCCCACCTTGCCCCTTATTGGAGTACTGGTAAATGGTCTTTTCGGCCGTCGTATAGAAAAAGCAAATAAAAGCATTATACACTGGATCGCCTGCGGTTCGGTGGGGCTGGCTTTTTTCGTGACATTGATCATTTTTGTTCAGATGCTAAGGCTTGAACCTGACAAGCGTTTCTACGATTACATCTGGTTCACATGGATGGAATCCGGAGAATTCACTGTCCCAATGGGATTTCAGATCGATCCCATTTCAATGTTTATGTGCATGTTCGTCACCGGGGTCGGCTTTTTGATCCATATATATTCAATCGGTTACATGTGGCATGATGAGCATGATGAAGGAACGTATTTCAGATACTTTACATACCTTAACCTCTTTATGTTGTGCATGATCACCCTTGTGCTGGCGGACAATTTCCTTTTGATGTTTTTGGGCTGGGAAGGTGTGGGGTTATGCTCATACCTTTTAATCGCCTTCTGGTTCAGTACAAAAGAGTTTGCGATTGCGGGTAAAAAGGCCTTTATTACGAATAGAATCGGCGATTTTTTCTTTGCCATCGGCATGCTGCTTTTGATCGTGAATCTTGGAAAGCACGGGATATGGTCAATAAAATACGCTGATGTATTCGCCCATGTTTCCCTCCTGTCGCCGGATCTTATCACTTTGATATGCATTCTTTTTTTCCTGGGATGTACGGCCAAATCAGCCCAGATTCCTTTATATGTCTGGCTTCCTGACGCCATGGCCGGCCCCACTCCGGTCAGCGCGCTGATCCATGCCGCAACCATGGTCACCGCAGGCGTATATTTTGTGGCTCGCTGCAACATTCTTTATACCATGTCACCGCTTGCCATGCAGATTGTTGCCATTGTGGGCGGCATGACCGCATTTTTTGCCGCCACCATCGCCTTAACCCATAACGACATCAAAAAGGTGCTGGCCTACTCAACGGTCAGCCAGCTCGGGTACATGTTTATGGGTCTGGGAGTGGGCGCCTTTGCCGCAGGTCTTTTTCACGTTTTGACCCATTCCTTTTTCAAGGCCCTTCTATTTATGTGCTCGGGCTGTGTCATACATGCCATGAGTGGTGAACAGGATATGAGGTATATGGGCGGGCTACGAAAGAAAATGCCCATCACTTTTGCTACCATGGTCATCGCAACCTTGGCCATCATCGGGTTCCCGGGGTTTTCCGGTTTTTTCAGCAAAGACGAGATCCTCTGGATGGCTTTCAGCAGCCCGAGCGGAAACTTTATGCTGTGGCTTATCGGCGTGCTTGCCGCAGCCATGACCGCCTTTTACATGTTCCGCCTCATCTTTATGACTTTTTTCAACGAATGCAGAGCATCTGAAGAGGTGAAAAAACATATTCACGAAGCACCCAAATCCATGACCGTTCCTTTGATCATACTGGCATTTCTTTCCGTGGTGGGCGGGTATATCGGCATTCCCAAGGCACTGGGTGGGAGCAATCTTGTGGAACATTTTCTTGAACCGGTTATCGGGTTCGGAAAAGGGAAACTTTTTCAAGACGCTACCGGCACGGCAATAATGCACGGGGCGGAAACCGCCGGACATCATTCACATACCATGGAATACCTCCTGATGATCATTACCACACTCATTGTATTTGGGGGTATCTTCACCGCATACATGATGTACATGAAAAACAGGAGCATTCCCGAGAAGCTCGCTCAAAAGGTCCCCTTATTATACAGGCTTATGCTCAACAAATGGTATATTGACGAACTGTATGAGTGGAATGTGATCAAACCGCTTCACACGTTCAGTATCTTTTTATGGAAAATTACTGACACTATGATCATAGACGGCCTTGTAAATAAAACAGCTCAATTTTTTATGTGGTGCGGCAGTATGCTGCGTCACATCCAGACCGGTTATGTACAGCGCTATGCGGTAACCTTCGTAGCGGGTACGGTGGCGATTGTTATGTATTATGTCTTTTTACTGTATATTTAGGATGAGATATCGTTTGGTTGTAACGTGGGTAAGCAGTTAAGATGATCCAATTTTATGTGGACAACATCTAGACATAGCAACTTCTGGAGATGACAGAATGAACCAGCTTAATTTCCCGATCATCAGTTTCACTATTTTTTTTCCTCTGGCCGGGGTGCTTTTGCTTCTTTTTATACGGGGCGATAAAGAGAAAAATTACGATCTTATGCGCAAAGCCGCTTTTGTAATATCCCTTTTTGAATTCGCGGTTTCCCTGGCTTTTCCCATTTACTTTAATTCCGAAACGCCGCATATGCAGTTTGTGGAACATGTCTCCTGGGTCAAGAGCATGGGGCTTTCTTATTTTGTCGGTATAGACGGAATAAGCCTCTGGCTGGTGGTGCTGACCACTTTTCTTGTTCCGTTGTGTATTCTCTGTTCATGGACGTATATTCAAAAATATGTCAAAGCGTTTCTGATCAGCATGCTTCTTCTTGAAACAGCGATGGTCGGGGCTTTTGTATCTCTGGATCTTGTCATTTTCTACATTTTCTGGGAGCTTATGCTCATACCCATGTTTCTGCTCATCGGGGTCTGGGGCGGGCCCAGGCGCATCTATTCCGCCGTCAAGTTTTTCCTGTACACGGCTGCCGGAAGCCTGCTCATGTTTGTGGCGATTATCTACCTGTATTACTACAATTACAAGATTACCGGAATTGCCACGTTCAACCTTTTGGAGCTGTATAACCTGCATATACCGATATCCATTCAGTTCTGGCTTTGCATGGCGTTTTTTATCGCTTTTGCCATCAAGGTTCCCATGTTTCCGTTCCATACATGGTTGCCCGACGCCCATGTGGAAGCCCCGGCTGCCGGAAGCGTCATTCTTGCCGCCGTTCTTCTTAAAATGGGGACTTACGGTTTTCTGCGATTTGCAATGCCGCTTTTTCCTTATGCATCACACCAGTTCCTTCCGATTATCGCGGTTCTGGCAGTTGTTGGAATCATATATGCGGCTCTCGTGGCATGGGTCCAACCGGACATGAAAAGCCTCGTAGCTTACTCCAGCGTAAGCCACCTGGGGTATGTGATGATCGGACTTTTTGCCCTAAATATACAGGGGGTTGAGGGGGGTATCTATCAGATGATGAATCACGGGCTAAACACGGGCGCTTTGTTTATCCTTGTGGGGATCATCTATGAAAGGAGGCATTCCCGGATGATGGAAGATTTCGGAGGCATCGCAAAAGTCATGCCGATCTTTGCCACCTTCCTTATGATCGTTACCCTTGCGTCGGTTGCCGTTCCCGGAACAAACGGTTTTGTGGGAGAGTTTATGATTCTTGTGGGGGTCTTCAAAACATACCCGCTTTTTGGGGTGTTTGCCGTCTCAGGAATGATTTTCGGGGCCACCTATATGTTATGGATGTATCAGCGGGTCATGTTCGGGCCTGTTGATAAAGAGGAAAACAAAAATATTCCGGACCTGAACCTGCGGGAGATCGCCATGATGGTTCCCATTGCCGTGCTTATTTTTGTAATGGGAATTTTTCCGGGATATTTCATGAGAAAAATGGACGCTTCGGTTTCTCTTTTTATCAACAGATTCAACAAAGACTATCAAATGTATGTTCAAGAGGCGACCGGAAAAAACAATACTAACCTGGCGATAACAAATGCCGCTTTGATACTATCGCAGGATCGATCCGCAAACCCGGATGAAATAAAAGACAGACCGTTGTAAAATAACGGCTTTTTTGCACAATAAATTTGGAGGAATTAATGGAGACATTGGATTTCATTCTGCCGGCAATGAGCATGCAGGCTGTTTGGCCGCAGATTATTCTTGTGACAACCGCGTTATTCGTACTTCTTGCCGATGTCTTCAAGCGGAAGGAAAAAACCGCTTCCACCGGTTTTATATCGCTTGCCGGCTCTATCATTGCACTCGGCTGTCTGATTATGACATGGCCGACCAGTGGCGGGTCTTCTTTCAGCGGGATGGCTTTTACAGACGGCTTTTCTTTCTTTATCACATTGACCGTCTTGCTTATATTAATTATGACCATCATGATCTCCATCAATTACCAGAAATTCTTTTCACGTATAAACTGTGGAGAGTACTACTCCCTTCTTATGTTTGCTAGCTGCGGCATGATACTGATGGCGGCCGCAGGCAACCTGATTCTGCTTTTCGTGGCACTTGAAACCATGTCCGTCTCTATTTACGTGCTTGCCGCTTTTCATAAAGATCAGCTCCGATCCATTGAGTCGGCTTTAAAGTATTTTTTGCTTGGAGCTTTTGCCTCGGGTTTTCTCCTTTACGGATTTGCGCTTATCTACGGAGCAACCGGAACCTTAGATATTGTAAAGATCGGTAAATTTATATCGAGTCATCCGCATATACTGCATTCAAAACTTCTTATTGCCGGTTTGGTGATGATGACTGTGGGATTCGGCTTCAAGGTTTCAATGGTTCCGTTTCACATGTGGACGCCGGATGTTTATGAAGGCGCCCCAACCGTGATCACCGGGTTCATGGCCACCGGCGTAAAGGCAGCCGCTTTCGCAGCGCTGATCCGGGTTATCCTTGTTCCCCTTATTTCTCTCAAAGGAGACTGGACCTCCATCATGTGGATCGCTGCTTTACTGACCATGACCGTTGGAAACGTGGTGGCTTTGGCTCAGGAAAACGTAAAACGTATGCTCGCTTACTCAAGTATCGCCCATGCCGGATATATCCTCATAGGGTTTGTGGCAGGCACCGGCCTTGCCCAGGCCGGGATGTTGTTTTACCTTATGGCATATGCGTTTATGAACATCGGGGCCTTCGGTGTTGTGGCGCTTTTAGGGAAAGAGGAAGGGGAATATAACAAGATTTCCGATTTTGCAGGACTGGGGTTTAAATACCCGATGATGGGGGTGGGCATGGCGATCTTTATGTTTTCCCTTGCCGGAATCCCGCCCACTGGTGGGTTCATGGGTAAATTTTATATATTTACCGAAGGCATAAAGGCCGGCTATGTCTGGCTGGTCATATTCGCCGCCATAAACAGTATTATTTCCATCTACTACTATCTCAGGGTGGTAGTGGTGATGTATTTCCATTCTTCCGAGGGGCTGGTTACCATGCCGAGACCTTCTCGGACCACCGTGCTTGCACTAGCCATTGCATGCTGGGGTGTCATTTTGATGGGAATATTTCCCTCATACTTCTGGTCCCTTGCGACCAATTGCATTTTTACCCTTGTATAGTGGCCGAACGAAAACTAGGATTTTTCGTTAAGATCAAGGTAGACGAAAATTTTAACCACAGGAATACTGTTAGTATTTCGAGGATTAAAATTTGAGTCTGACGCAGATATTGGCGGAAAAAGCAGTTTTCGTTCAGGCACTATATAGTTTGCGGCCATATTCCACTCCGGATTGATAAAAACGGTAAGCATTCTATAATTCTTCAAATAATATTCCTACAGATATTTTATTGAAAACCTATCCAAAATTCCTGAAATAACGATATTTTTTAATCATTATCATATCTTGCAATCCTAGTTTAAGAAATATTTATACGGATATAATTGTTGCAATATAAAAAATTATGATTAAAATAGTCAGGTACCACAAAATAGGACTGGCTGAAAACAACAAGGTGAAATTCAGTACGTTAAATTCAATTCTTATTGCAATCAGGTGTTGTCGCTAACTATTGTCCGTATATAAATGAGGATTTTTGTTCAAGATCAAGGCATGTGAAAAAAATAACCACAGGCATATGTTTAATATTCCGAGGATTATTTTTTGAACATAACGCAGAGCTTGGGCAAAAAGACCATTTATGGATGGACACTATAGTGCGTCGCAAATGAATTGATACCTAAATATCTGAATTATTGTGCGTCCATCTTTATATCTGTTGTCCAAAATTCATCCTCAATTTTTCTTACTTTTTTAATAATTTTTTCGCATGTTGAAGCGGTGACTTTATTAAACCCACAATCGAGCTGCTTTATCAAGTTTTTCACGGTAAAGTCGCAATTTCTGGCTACATGATTTTTTACTACGCCCCAGCATGTTTCTATCGGTTGTAGTTCTGGATGATACGGTGGAGTTCTGAGAACCTTATGGCCAAATGATGTAGCTATTTCGTCGACTGCATAGATCTGTTCAGGGACCATTTTGATCAAAAGCTCGACCAACTCAGGCTTTAGGCAATCATCACGACAGTAAACTTTATTTTGTTCAAGCCATTTCTTGATTTCCTTCTTCGAGCTTTGTGGCGTTGGAGGGGAGTGCTCTGATAAGATATTGTGGTATGGAGCATTATCCATGATGATGAAGGACTGTTCCGGAATATTAGGAAGGAGCATTTCCGTAAACCATTTTTTAAATAATTCCCAATTCATTTGGCCGTGATAATCCCCTGTCTTTCTCGTACTCTTAAACACAAGCTTTGAACCTGGAACCCAACCAGATTTAGTTATGGCATTGATAATGATAAGACGTTCTCCTTTGCCTGTCGGCTTTTGCACCCAAGGGCCATCTTCACCGTAATACCATATAAAGTCATTGCTATGATTCTTGTTTACATACGACTCATCAAGATAAACTTCCGGGCGAATTGTATCAATGCTCTGAACTCCTCGATTGTCTTCATTGCTAACGTTCGGCGGCAAATCACACGATCCTTCTCTTTAAGTTGGGGATTCTGGCCCCCGTCCAAATTCAACCCCCACCTATTGCTGTTCTGGCTAATGTTGCTTTGTTAACGTTTGGTCAGGATATTCTTCTTAAGAAGTTTTAATAACTGTTGTCTTGTTTGCGGTGCCTCGAATATATGACCGAGTAGACTCCTTGGATACGACACGCTAACAGCATAAATAAGCCCACGTAATTTTGTAGGTTTCATCGAGCAGACCAGGATCACGATTATAGTCGGCCATAATGCGTTTGATCGTTGCTATACCAATACCAAGAGCATCTGAAGCACGCTTCGGCACACTTGGTTCTCCCGCAGGTGTCAGTTTGTTTCGATCAAAAATACCGCTTAGCAGAGACAGTAAGCTTTATTTCGGGGCTTAGTGGTTTGCCACGCATTAGCGATACCATGATTCATCCATTTCTGTTTGAATGAGTTGAAATTATGAACAGAATATCATAATAACCCTTGTCAAGCAGACAATTCATTTGCGAATTTTAAACTATAACCAATGCGGGGAGGGCGGGAAATGAGACGGAAGCTGTCTCTATAGATTATGTATATATGTTTTTCCTCATGGTCGGCCTTTTATCGGGTGATTTGCACCGTTCATTGTGAATCGGCCCATCCGTCCGAAACGGACTCATCTGAAAAAAATCCCCAACACCTATGAATGCGGGATGGATACTTTGCTACGGTGCAAAAGCCTGGGGCTATCGTTACGCATTGCATATTATCTCATTTCATCTTCTGGCGTTTGATGTTGATATTTTGTAAAATTTGTTTCCGGTTGCGGCATCTTTTATCAAGGCGCCTCTGCCGTATGATAGAAATCTTTATTTTATCGGCATTTTAACCTTGGCCATTAAAAGGCTGGCCAAAGGAGCTTTACATGGAGAAAAACAAACCCTTCGTTAGTGAAGGCCCGATTTGAGTCCTATACGGGAACGGATTAAGGCGGAATGTTATGCCGCCTTCCCCACGGCCGTATGAACCTTTGATTCCGGCCTTTACTGCATGGACCTGGACTGACAAATTGCTGAAATTGCGCCAGGCAATTCGCCCATGACGTTCGATTGCCTGTTATCGAGATGATGTGGAACCGGCATGGGCCCGGTTTGATATTTCCCGTTACGGAGCAGAGGTAAATCTGACCTTCGCCCATAAAACCTGGATTTGATGATCGTCGCCGGTACGGTATGGAACCGGAAACTCGCCCGGTCTTGCTAACCCTGTATGAGCAGATGCCTCCCAAATGGTGATTGCTATGGGCAACTGTGCACTTCCGGCGGTCCATTCAATGTAAAGCGAAAACTATAATATTATCGAAGGTGGATGCTTTATCATCCCGGTGGATGTATGTTCCCTGCGTCCCCGGCCGGAAGGTTTGTTGGAGGGCATTTGAAACTTCAGGAAAAAGACATGGCGTGCGTCATCCCATTCCCAGAACTGTCACCCGGATGTTCCCCAAAGGAAGGTCGTGCTGATTGGAGTTATGATGGGGACCCATGAGGATTTCAATAATGTGATGAATCTCGGGTGATGTCACTTTATTAATCGACTTCAGCGGGGTATCATCTTGGAGGTTGTGCTGACAGTGACGGTTCGAAAGTCAGTTCAAACCGCCTATGATCACGGATTTTACCTGGTTTCCTTAATACCGGGATTCAGCGTCCCGCCTGAGACCGTGGAGGGGTCAAAACTGACTGGAGATGGTTTACTGTGTTCGGCAACGTTTGACCGGCTTTGTCGCGTTAAAGCCCGGTTTCAAAAGTTCGAGGACATGACCGTTCCCAGCATATTATATTTTACCAGGGCGCAACTGGCATGGTGAACGAGAGACCCGTGACTTTATGGGGATACGGTTCAGCGACCATCCCAATCTTGAGCCCCTCCTTCTTCTTGTGAAGAAGACAAAGATTTCATCCGTTGCTAAAGGAAGAGAAAAAAAACTAAAAATAAATCAATTTTGAGGAGGCCTCGGTCGGGCCCAACGTCCGGATGGTCGATATCCAGACCGAAACCTCATCCGACTTATAGTCATGTACCCATAGATTATGCGTGAATCATGTTTCAGGAACCCAACTCGATTTTTAACATAGACCGCAGCACCCCAGTACCTCACGGGTTCTTTGGTGGTGCTGGAGATGGACGGGGAGTATGTATTAGATCCGCAGCCGGTCTTAGTTTTATTCACCGCATGCACGAAAAAGATGGCGAGTCCAGACCCTGCCAGGCTTTATTCAATACCGCACGCATGGATTATGCGCGCGCTGCCCTACAATCATCATGGATATGTTTCTCTTATCGAGAGAAAGGCGGGCACGCAGGTGCCCAAACGGGCGGAGTATATCCGGGTGATCACTCGAATTGAACCGCGGCCGTAGTCATTTTACTATGGCTCAGCATACCTTCTGACCTGGGGCCTTTACGCCGATCCCTCTATGGATTTGACGACCGGAACATATCCTGGATATTCTGAAGATGTGACTTCCGTTCCAGACTCACCTATTGTTAATACCGCTCTCTTCGAGGCGTTTACCGATCGACGACAAAGTTTGTGGAAGCCACCCGCGCCTTTATCAAAACGGCAAGCGCTACGATATTTTACGAAAAGCTGGTGACAAAAATATTATCTTCATCGCGCGCAGAGAACATCGGCATTATTTCCTCGACATGGGCCATTCGATACGGCATAACCGTCCTGAACTTCAGGGTTCGCATCGCGTATGATATCTGAAAACGAACCCGGTCTATCCCGAATTTGACTTTGAAGCGCCTGTGGGAGAAGCAGCGCACTTCGTCTGATAGATATAAGGTGCGGGTTCGCGAAACATGGTGAGCTTAAGGATTGTCGAAACAGGCCCTTTTGACACCTGCCGGACGGTCCGGCTAACTGGTCCAAAGTTCCTAAAAATCGCTTGCCCCGGCGACTGTTGCACTTTGCGGCTGAAGCCGCCCTCGGGGAGAACTCTTTACTACCTGAGGGCGACGGAACCTCGGTTCCCCTTATCGTTTAAAAAATAAGGGTTCCGTCTATTCAAACTCTAAGCTGCCTCCGGAGCTGGGTGAAGTGGAATTCTTGCTTCCCTTGATCTGTCGATCATGGGAAGCGGTATGGACCTGGTGACTGGAAATAGACCGATAGAATATATAATTCAATCGATTATAGCCCCTTATATTGTTAGATCTTGAGTTAGTTAGCATACCGCTTGCAATTGATAAACGTGAATTTTCAAAAAAGTTGTAGAACTTACGAAACGTTAACTTATGGAAATCATCTCGACATTACCTCCCCTGAATTGATCCGGATGGTGTTCGCCGTCATCATCATCATTTCCCCTTTATTTTTCAATGCCATTATGATGGGCTATCTGGAGCCGAAAGATCGCGTGGTGGCCATGCAGAGACGCCCCGGCCCCATGGAGGTGGGGATCCTCACGGCATCTACAGTTGGTTGTTGACGGGTAAAACTTGTGGGCAAAGAGTTGCTCGTTCCCGCGAACGTTGATCGTACCTCTTTCAGGTTTGGGCCGATTCTGTCATTCACGCCGGTCATCTCTGCCCCTTCTTGTGATTCCTTCAGTGAAAACCCAGGCAAGGGATCTTAACCTGGGATTGGTGTACCATCGTTTCCATGACCTCCATAAATGCTCGCGCGGCGATTTGGTGGCCGGTAATTCCAATAACAAGTATTCGTTCGCGCCATGGCCGTGGCCCAGTCCATTGGTTACGAAATCTGATTTTACTCCATGCTTGCGGTGATCCTATGGCCAATACCTTCAGCTTAAAGGAGATTGTGGGAGCGCAGCAGAAAATCTGGTTCATTCTGCTTCAGCCCCTTGCGTTTATTATCTATTATTCCGTGGAGTTGTTGAAACCAACCGTGTACCGACCTTCCGTGGAAGCTGAAAGCGAACTCACCGCTGATTCCAATAACGAATACGGTATGGGCTTTTCTCGGAGAATATACCAACATGTTCACCGTGCGTCCGTGGCACCTGCCCTTTTAGGAGTAAGCTGGCATCGGACCAAACTTCATGGCGAGTATCTGGGCATTGTCTGGTTTTTCTCTTAAAGGTTTATTTTCTGTTGTTTTTATGATCGCGATTCGGTGGACCTATCCCCGCGTGCGTTTTGATCAGTTGTTGTGAATTTTGCGGGAAGCTATTCAAAAGTCCTTTCTTTGGCCAATATTTCGGATAACAGCGGTGGTACTGCTTGGCGCAAGCGCTATTTTTCAGATTTGTTTGTCGGCGGAAAGAGCCTGGTGGACGGCCTGGTGGTGACCCTTAAGGCATTGTGCCAACCCATGGTTACCGTTCAGTATCCCAGGGAAGAGATCGATATCACGCCTAATTTCAGGGGGCATATCGATCTTGTCCTGGATCCTGAGAAAAATACGTTCCGGTGTATCTCATGTGGAATGTGTGAACGCTCGTGTCCTTCCGAGTGTATCCGGGTCAAGGGTAAAAAGGTGGAGGGTAAAAAGAAAAAAACATTGGCCCTTTTTACGCTGGATTTTACAAAATGCAGCCTTTGTGGAACCTGTGTGGAAATCTGTCCGACCCAGGCCTTAGAGTTTTCCAACGAATATAATCTTGCCGCCTTTTCCAGGGAGGCGTTTCACTATGACATTCTCAAGCGGCTGGAGGAACGGATCATATGACGTTTTACCAGTACATTGCCGAAGGGCTTTTTTTTGTATTCGTGCTGCTGATCATGGCCGGAAGTTTTATCACCATCCGGGCAAGGATTCTTATGCATACGGTCTTAGGTCTTGCCGTGGCGCTTTTGGGAGTCGCCGGCATCTATTTTTATCTGGGAAGCATGTTCCTTACCCTTATGCAGATTCTCATCTATGTGGGGGCGGTCTGCATCGTTTTGATTTTCGGCATTATGGTGGGATCCACCCCCACGGAGATCGCGGAAAAAACCATTAAAGACCGAAAAAATATATTTCTTGCCGTATCCGCAGCGGCCGCCGCTTTTTTCCTTCTCATGATCAGCATCTTAAAGACCGAATGGATAGCGGCGGCGGCTCAAGTCAGGGATTTCTCGGCAGAGCATCTGGGGGAGAGCTTCCTCTATCAGTATTGCCTTGCATTTGAGCTGATCTCGGTGATTCTTCTTATCGCCATTGTGGGAGCGATAATCCTGGCCAGAGAAGGCCGGGGACAAGATGATAAAAACCCATGGGCAGCACCAACCCAGGGACCGGCCCATGTAAAAGAATTAACCTCTGTAACGGAAAACAAGGGGGACCCTTTGGCATGATACTGATCAGCGACAATCTTTACACTTATCTGATTCTGGCGGTGTTTCTTTTGATCGCCGGTATCTACGGGTTGGTCCAGCACAAAACCTTTATTGGAATGCTGGTTTCCACGGAACTGATACTTAACGGCGCGGGAATAAATTTCATGGCGTTCAACCGCTTCCTTGCCCCTGATCCGGCCATTGGTCAGATAATTACGTTGTTCATTATGGGTATCGCCGCAGCAGAGGCGGCCATTGTGGTGAGTTTTATCATTGCTGTTTTTCGTAAGTATCACTCCATCGACCCTGATGATGTTATGGAATTGAAAGGATAGGAAACCCGGTAGTACGATTATCATGCATGTAATTCCAAATCTAAAAATAACCTGAGGACATATTTGATGAACTCGTAAAAGAGATTAAGGTTTGGAACGGTTTCGGTAAAAGTTCAAATTCAAGGCGTGCAAAAATTTTGTAATCACTGGGGGCGTGCTGTGCGTTTGAAGATGATTGCGAAATGCAACACAACAAGTTGGACTGAAAACAAATCATATTATCTAGCGGGATGTAATGATCCCCAAGAAGCCTGTTTTAACAACGTATTGTGTATGTCGTCGTCGTTCTAAGATCTGCATGGCTGAGGGTCCTGTATTGTCTGATATCATGTCATGAAGGTGGGCAAAGAAAACATTGCCGTAGGCATGGCGCCGCGTTATCCGCTTTGGTATTCCGCCCTTATTCCTGCCTTTTAATCACAATAAAACATAAATTTCCGGCATAAATGTGGTGTCGTCCGGAGAGATATTGGTTCTTTAGGTCAACCGAAATTTCACATTATTGAAGGAACGCCAGAAACCATGCCGATTTCTTTTCTGCATTCGGCAACTTTCGTTCCAAACACCGCGAAGTTGGACGCCCGCAAGAACCCCGTTTTCCCTGTCTTTATCGTAAATTTGCGCACGGAGACTCGATGTGGTTTCTCAAAATTTTATTAACGGTGCTTCCCGGAAGAACCGTTTCCGATCCTTGTCTCCCTTACCCGCACTGATTACAGCCATTCTTGAAAAATCGATATCGCTATTCTCCAGATTCATACATTCCGGGAGTCGCAGGCCGCATCCATAGATGGTTTTGCCATGAAGATTGGTCCTCCGACATCGAACAGGCGATTTATTTCCGATTTCGTCAAGACAGCCGGTAACCGCCTTTTCTTTTTTGGCCCGCACGGCATCGCCGATGTCTTCGATGTCCTTGTCCAGCACATGCCTGGCCCTGTAAACAAAATAGCGTTAAACAGCATACACGGCTGGCTCCCTGCGGCCATGGTGGCCCCGACCCCGGTCTCCGCCCTTCTCCATGCGGTGGTTGTAGTTAAAGTGGGGGTGTTTTGCACGGCCAGAGTGATGCTCTCGGTCTTCGGGGTGAACCTGCTCGACATTCTGGGTCTGGGAACCTTTACCGCCTACCTGGCGTCTTTTACCATTATCACGGCATCGGTGGTGGCATTGACCAAAAACAATCTTAAGATGCGGCTGGCGTACTCCACGGTGAGCCAGCTTTCCTATATTATTCTGGGCGTGGCCATGCTGACGCCCAACAGTATTACCGGCGGGCTTATCCATATTACCAACCACGCATTCGCCAAAATCACCCTGTTTTTTTGTGCGGGCGCCATTTTCGTTGCCACACGAAAAAAAGATATCTCGGAGATGGGCGGGGTGGGATGGCGCATGCCCTTTACCATGGTTGCCTTTGGTCTTGCTTCTTTGAGCATGATCGGAGTCCCGCCGGTCAGCGGGTTTGTGACCAAATGGTATCTGGCTTTGGGCACCCTTGATGTTCATAATATGATTCTTCTGACCGTAATCCTGGTGAGCAGCCTGCTCAATGCCGGGTATTTTGTTCCGGTCTTTTTCACGTCGTTTTTCGGGAAACCGCTGCCCGGAGACACCACTGACGGCAGGTTCCTTGAGGGCTCTCCGTTGATTATGTTTATGGTCATTCCTTTATTTTTAACGGCCCTAGGTTCCGTAGTGTTCGGCGTGTATCCGGATTTTTTCATTAATATAATCAATTTAATGCTGGGAAGATGATGAAAAGAATACTTGAGTATTTAAATAAACATTCGCAGGTGTTGAAACGGCTGTTCTTTGCCTTTTTGCTGGTGACGGTGGCCTACGATTTCTTTGTAAAACGGCATGGCACGCATTTTTTCGGCGATTTAATCATGGGGTTCTGGTCTGTGTTTGGAATCCTGGGATGTCTGGGTATGATTGTCGTGTGCAAAGGTCTTTCTCATGTCTGGTTAGAGAAAGAGGAAGATTATTATGATAAATAGTACGATTTTTATGCATCCGGCCACCTGGTTTCTTATGGGAGCCTTTTTTCTGCCCGTTTTCAAACGAATGGGGCTGATGAAAGTGGTTCTCGTGGCCGTTCCGCTCATCGCGTTTTTCCAGATTCAGTGGCTGCCCGAAAGTTTCGGCCAGGTTTCGTATCTGGGGTTCGACCTGGTTTTCGGGAGAGTGGACCCGTTGACACGGGTGTTTCTCCACGTGTTTACCCTCATGGCCCTTATCGGGTGTATTTACGGGCTGCATGTCAAAGAGACGGGCCAGCATATTGCCGCCTTTCTTTATGTGGCCGGTTCCCTGGGGGTCACCCTTTGCGGCGATTATTTGACCTTGTTCATTTTCTGGGAACTCATGGCCGTGGCATCAACCTTTCTGATCTGGTACCGGAAGAAGAAACGATCGGTCCAGGCCGGATACAGATACCTGCTGGTTCACGTGGCCGGGGGGCTGATCCTTCTGGCGGGTATTTTTCTGCGGTATAAAAATGTCCACGATTTGAGTTTTGTACGCATTGCCGTGGAAGGGGCTACCGTGGCCGACTATCTGATTATGATCGGCTTTATGCTAAATGCCGCGGTTCCCCCGATCCATGCATGGCTTCCGGATGCGTATCCCGAAGCGTCGGTGACCGGTGCGGTGTTCATGTGCGCCTTTACCACAAAAACCGCGGTTTATGTTTTGGCGCGGGCGTTCCCGGGGTTTGAGGCCCTGGCCATACTGGGAGCGGTCATGACCCTTTACGGTGTGGGATACGCTGTGGTGGAAAACGATGCCAGACGCATTCTTGCGTATCATATTGTATCCCAGGTGGGATACATGGTTTGCGGGGTGGGAATCGGGACGGCCATGTCCGTTAACGGGGCCTGTGCCCACGCGTATGCCCATATCATTTACAAAGCCCTGCTGTTTATGGGGGCCGGGGCGGTGCTGGAGATGACCGGAAAATCCAAACTCAATGAGCTGGGCGGATTATATAAACGCATGCCCTGGGCCATGATTTTTACGGTTATCGGAGGGATATCCATCTCGGGGTTTCCCCTTACCAGCGGTTTCATCAGCAAATCCATGATTATCGCCGCTGCGGGCGAAAGTCACCGGACGGTTTTGATGCTCATGATGACCCTGGCTTCCGTGGGGACCTTTCTGTCCGTGGGCATCAAACTTCCGTATTTTATCTGGTTCGGAAAAGATTCCGGGGTTCCGGCCAAAGAGGCCCCGTGGAATATGAACCTGGGGATGGCCATTGCGGCTTTTCTGTGCTTTTTCATGGGAGTTTATCCCGAATATCTTTACAAAATGCTTCCGTTTCCGGTTTCTTATCATCCCTATACGGCTTACCATCTTTCCGAGACGTTGCAACTCATGGGATTTACCGGCCTGGGCTTTTACATCATGGTTAAAAAACTTACCCCCGCACCCAAAATGAACCTGGACCTTGACTGGTTCTACCGCAAGGGCGCCGGAGTATTTATGTGGATCGCTTCCCGGCCGGTTGATGCGGTCAATAACTGGGCAAACCAAGTGTATCGGACCGTGGGGTTTAAGATGACGCTGGCGTTTGCCAGGGCCTTATCCTGGTTTGACTGGGAAGGCATTGACTGGGTGATCGACGGCTCCGCACGGGGGGTGGTTAAGGGCGGCGACAAGCTCAGGACGTTCATGACCGGGAAGATACAGCATTATATCGGCGGTGCCGTGGCCATAACCTTTATCGTATTAATCCTGGTGTTATTGGTATAAGGCGTAAATTTTCGTAGATCGAGGACAACTCGTGTATGGAACAATATTTGATCTATAATACCTTATGGTATCCTATTCTGACGGTTCTGGTGGCGCTTCCGTTGTTCGGGGCATTTATAACCCTTGGGATACGGGGGGACCGGAACCTGAAAATCTGGGGCTTGCTGGTGATGGTTGTTACCGCGGTGCTGTCATTGCCCCTGTTTTTTTCTTTTGATCTGACAACGGCAAAATATCAGTTTGCCGAGTCCGGAAACTGGATTCCGTTTGTAAATATCGGCTATGTATTGGGTGTGGACGGAATCAGCGTTCTGTTGGTGCTTCTCACCACTTTGGTGATGCCGCTGTGCATCCTTTGCTCATGGACTTACATAAAAGAGCGATTTAAAGAGTTCATATTCGTTTTGCTCTTTATTGAAGCCTCCATGATCGGGGTGTTTATCAGTCTCAACATGGTTCTTTTTTTCATTTTCTGGGAGGCCATGCTGGTTCCCATGTACCTGATTATTGCCGTATGGGGCGGACCGCGCAAAGACTATGCTTCCATTAAGTTTTTTCTATACACTTTGATCGGAAGCATATTTCTTTTTGTGGCCATCATAGCGCTTTACGTGACCACCGGCACCTTTTTTATACCCGAGTTAATGACACACTCCTATAGTTTTAGTTACCAGATATGGATCTTTTTGGCGTTTACCCTGGCCTTTGCAATAAAGGTTCCCATGTTTCCCGTGCATACCTGGCTGCCCGCAGCTCATGTAGAGGCGCCCACGGCGGGAAGCGTTATTCTGGCAAGTATTCTGCTTAAAATGGGAGGGTACGGGTTTTTGCGGTTCTGCCTTCCCATAGCGCCCGCGGCCACGGTTACCTGCATGCCCTATTTGATTGCGGTTTCCATACTATCGATTATTTTTGGCGGGTATCTTGCCCTGGGTCAGAGCGATGTCAAGCGGCTGATTGCTTACTCCAGCGTGGGCCATATGGGGTTTGTCACCCTGGGAATTTTTCTTCTCAACAATGTGGGAATCAAAGGCGCTATTTTGCAGATGGTAAACCACGGCATCACCACGGGGGCTCTGTTTATCCTTGTGGGGATGATCTATGAGCGGACCCACAGCAGAGAGATTACAGACAATTCCGCCCTGGGGATCATGATGCCCATATATGTGAGCTTTCTGGTGATCTTCTCCCTGTCGTCCCTGGCATTTCCGGGAACCAACAGCTTTGTCGGAGAATTGCTGGTTCTTATTGCCTGCTTCACCAAGTACAAGATCGTGGGCGGTTTTGCCGTGGTGGGGGCAATCCTGGCAGCGGCCTATATGCTCCGACTGGTTCAAAAGATGGTCTGGGCGGATTCGGACGGGCACCGGCACTCCGGGGCTCGTTCAGAATTGTTTGACCTGAATTTCCGGGAGACGGCAACCCTGATGTTTCTCACCATTTTTGTGTTCTGGATCGGATTTCATCCCACCCCCTTGCTGGAGGTTATGGATGCCAGCACCGTCCATCTGGTCAAACAGGTGGAGTCCGGCATGCACGCGTCTCCGGCCGGGCATCATGCGGTCCTGAACGGGTTGGGTGAGATGGTTAAAAACCTGTTGGCGTTTAACCATTAATAAACGCGTAAAAAGGAGTTTTTAAAAATTATCGAATGATATTGTTTCTACCCGAACTGGCATTGATCGTTATGATTCTGGTCTTTTTTTCTGTGTCGTTGGCAAAGCCGAGCCAGAACCAACTGCAAGGAATGGGGCTGTTCCTGTCCGCGCTGGCTGTGGCGGCATCCGTATATACTTATGGACAGGAAGGCACCCTTTTCTTTGACGCTTACCGCGTTGATGCGTTTTCACAACTATTCAAGATCATCATCACCTTGGGGCTGTTTATCGTAATTTATCTGGGAGAGGGTCTGTCCGGCATCGGCAACACCCTTAAACCCGAGTATTATTTTTTCCTTACGCTGAGCGCTTTCGGTCTGGCATGCATGAGCAGCGCGGTGGAACTGATTACCATCATCCTGTGTCTCGAGATCGCTTCTTTTGCCCTTTTTATCATCATTCCGTTCCGGAAACACGGGGCGTACCGGAAGCCCATGGAAGCCGGAATCAAGTATGTGCTTTTCGGTGCGGCGGCATCGGGCATCACCCTTTATGGGATAAGCTATATCTTTGGCATGACCCACACCACCTATCTTGCCGATCTGGTAACTATCATTCCGGGCATGATCTTTAAAAAGCCTCTCATAATGATCGGTCTGGTTATGCTGCTTTGCGGCTTTTTTTACAAGCTGGCGCTTTTTCCCATGCACTTCTGGGCTCCGGATGTGTACGAGGGGGCGGCCAACGAGACGTCAGCTTTTGTGGCCACCCTTCCCAAGGTGGGGGCCGTTGCCCTGTTGATCCGGCTGATTTTTTTGGCCGGCGTGGATTCGGGCCAGTTTGCCTGGGTCCTGGCCATCCTTGCCGTGCTCTCCATGACCTTTGGAAATCTGTCGGCACTGGTGCAGGACGATATCAAGCGTCTTCTGGCATACTCCAGCATCGCCCATGCGGGCTATATCATGGTGGGTCTGGTTTGTGCCACTGAACTCGGGTTTGTCTCCGGCATTTATTATATCGCCGGTTATCTTGTGATGAATCTGGCCTGCTTTTTCGTCATATACAACCTGGCTCCCAACGGGGAAAACATCAGTTTTGATGACCTTAAGGGGCTATACAAGCGGTCGCCCCTGCTGGCTTTTACCCTGGCCGTGGGCGCCTTCGGCATGGCCGGCATCCCCCCTACCATCGGGTTTACCGGAAAACTTTTCCTGTTTACCGCTGCAATTAAAAAGGACATGTACGCGCTGGTCATTCTGGCGGTCATCAATACCGGTGTTGCGGTGTTTTACTATTTGAAGATGGTGAGGGCGTCCTATTCCAGCGTCCAATCCCCCATGCCGAAAATCCGATTGAAATTTTCCACAACCCTTTTAGGAATCTTTTTCATCGTGGTCATTCTTTATCTTGGAACCTTTCCCCAGGGATTTATCGATTTTGCCCAAGAAGCGGTGGCTGCCGTCATATAGTTTGAAAAAAACCGTTGGATTTCCTTTCCACTTTGATTTTTGTTCCGGCATTTCTGAGTTCACTCTTCCATCTTTTTTAAAATACAAACACTTGCGCCTGATTACAAGTTTCTTGACAAAACAGTGGTTTTCCTTCAAATTATAAAAACTTATTATTGATGGAAAACCCATGCTTACTTGCTGCCAAGAAATACGCCTTGGTTTTCCTTCAAAACATGAAAGCGAGCCGAATGATGGAAAACAGTTTGTTTTTCAAAGAGATGACAGACAACCAAAGGCGGGTGTTCATTGATACGGTGCAACTCTATGAAGTTTTTCTGGATGCCCACAAAAAATCCCTTTCTTACGCCGGCGGTATGCATTGGAAAAAATCCAAGGGCCGGGAATACTTATTCAGATCCAGAGATCGCTACGGCTATGGAAAGAGTTTGGGGATACGATCTCCGGAAACCGAGAAAATATTAGACGAATTCCGGAAAGCCAAAAAAAATTTCAAGGAACGGATGTCCGTTTTAAAAGAACGGTTAAAAGAGCAGGCAAGATTTTGCAAGGCGGCAATGATCCAGCGGGTGCCCAGGATTGTCACCCATATTTTAAGGGTGTTGGTTCAGCAAAATCTACTGGGGAAAAATATCGTTGTCGTGGGTACGAATGCGTTATATGCGTATGAAGCGGCCGCAGGCATTTTTTTTGACCGCCCGATTATGGAGACCAAAGATATGGATATTCTATGGGATATCCGGCCGAAACTTACGCTGCTGGCTGACGATGAAACAGAACCGGGAGGACTGCTGACGCTTCTCAGAAAAACGGATCGCTCCTTTGAACTTTCCGGTTCTCAGCGATTTCGGGCCATGAACCGGCATGGATATATAGTTGACTTGATAAAAGCTGAGCCGAAAAAGGTGATGACCATAGAAGCACGGCGAATGGGTGGGCCGGGAGATCTGGAGGCCATTGAAATCAGGAATTTGCAATGGTTGCTGAATTCTCCGAAATTTTCTCAAGTGGTGATAGGAGATGATGGCTATCCTTCTGAAATGGCGGTACCCGACCCCCGAGCTTTTGCGCTACATAAATTCTGGTTAAGCGGTCAAAAGGACCGGGAACCGGTAAAAAAACGAAGGGACAGGGATCAGGCCATGGGGGTGGTCCGACTGGTCATCCAACACTTACCGCAGTATGCTTTCAAAAGAGCAGATCTCAAAATGTTCCCAAAACAAGTCGTTAAAGAAGCCCAGGCGAACATGTCAGAAATAGAAGGATTTCCTGGTTTTGAAATTGAATAAGCGTGTTGGGTTTTGCGCTTTATTACCGCGTAGAATTCCAAATACCGAAAATCAACCTGAGGTTTTTCATATACCTGGAGCTTGGGAATCGATCCGCAATTCTGGTGGATGACGGACTGGCTTCGGGGTTTACCATGCGGGTGGCGGTGGCGGCATTGCGAAATGCCGGGGCCGGGCGGATTGCTGTGGCCGTGCCCACGGCGCATCGCCATTCGGCGGAAATGATCGCCCGTGAGGTTGAAACGCTCTATTGCGCCAATATCCGAGGCGGCTTGAGTTATGCCGTGGCCAGCGCCTACCGGCACTGGTCGGATGTTGCCGAAGAAGCGGTGGTAAAAATTCTGGAACAATTCAAAACAAAAGACCGTTGATTTGCCGAGGGAAAAACACGAAATAAAGAAAGTCTGAAATTTTAATATGTTATTTTTCGTGTTTCCGTCGGCCTGCTGTTTTCCGGATGATGCAGAACGCACTTACGACCGCTCTTTTGAGCATTTCGCCCGTCTGGTCGCTAATAAAAGAATATAATCCCCTTATTTTATTCATCCCAACTACCGGGATTGCTCAGCCCGGTGGAGTGCAATAGGTATATGCTTCGAAAACTGTACAAAGTCCCGGTGGGTCGTGTATATTGAAAATTTGTCTCTGACAGCTAACGCGCAAATCAAAAAATCAGTGTTTGATCCTTGTATTCCTTGTGAACGGCATAGATTGAAAAATTTTGCTGCGGTGACATAGTGTTGGGTGAGTATTGGAAGGTCCGGAAAACTTTCAAGATGTTTCCGGAGTTTTTTGAATTGAGCGTCACTGCGAATGCCCGATAAAAGCTCCTGGCGTATGGGACCAATCATTTGGACGCGGCGGTCCAGGATCAGGAGTTGAAGTTCTTGAACCTCAAGAGAAGCAGGAGCGCTTTATTTATAACGCCTGAGGGCCAGAGACCATACACTGGTGTCAACAATGACCTTCATGATTGATGTCTCTGTCTCTTGTAATCATATTGTTTACGCTCGATTGAGGTTAAAGAATTCCCACAAAATTCCGAATTATATTCTCTATAATATCATTGTGTTGTAAAATTTTATAAAAAATGCTATACGGTAATAAAGTTGCTTTTAGAAATAGGCTGAGTTTTAATCGTATTTCACATTTCAATAGTAAACAACGCCACAAAACAGACAAGGAGCGCCAATGAAGCATATTGATAATATACAGCTCACTTCAAAGCAGCTTCAAGCTCTGAGTGAAATTAAGCGAAGGCTGCTGGAGAAGTTCGATATCAAAGCTTTCATATTGTACGGCTCAGTTGCACGTGGTCAGGCGGATGAGGAATCAGATGTGGATTTGCTTATCGTGACTTCGAAACCTCTGATTCGCTTTAAACGCCATGAGATCACCAATGTAGTATTCGAAGTGAATCTTCAGTTCGATACGACTTTCAGCACATTGGTTGTTGATCTGAAATCATGGGAGACCGGTATCATTTCCGTCTTGCCTGTACGGGATGAAATCATTCGTGATGGTATTCGGGTATGATCACTAAAGAACAACGTACAGAAATGGTTCGCTATTGGTGGCTCAAGGTTCAGGATAGCTTATCTTCTGCTCGGCGGGAGTTCGAGGCCGGCTCGTACTCTTTTGCTATGAACCGCCTATATTATGCTGCATTCTATGTAACCGTTCACAGGTTCAGGGTTCAACGTTCAGGGTTAAAGACAAAGAAGGCATTGAAGATCCAAAGTCCTCATTACAAATGTTCATTTTCCCAAGTAATTGCCAATTTAGCTTCAAATGTTGGATTAGGCCTGACGAAACTGACGCTTTTATCGTAAATACGCATCCCAAATTCAGTCCGGGGATAAGAATGGAACCTTGAACCCCTGAACCTTTGAACCCGTGAACGCCTACCATTCTATGGTGTGAGTGCAGTATTGCTTGAGCAAGAGCAATTGTTCAGAAAACACTCAGGTGTCAGAGCTGCTTTTCACCGCCAGTTTATCAAAACAGGTCTTCTTGATATGAAGTGGGGACGGTTGTACGATTAGATCTTCGAGGATCGGCAAGAGGGTGATTACGTCGTTTTCGTCTCCTTTGAGCAGGAGTATGTTCAGTTCCAATTAGCTCAGTGCTCTGAGTTTTTGGATGAATTGGGTAAGCTGTTGTCATCGTTAGATGAATCCAAGTAAGAGGCAGAACAAGGGCGTCAAGTTGAGGCACAACCATACGAAAGGTATGTCGGAACCATGTGAACCCCTTCCCGCCGGTTGCTCATAGATTACGCCTGGCGAACCAAACGGTGAGATGTAAATCTTGCATCCCCAATTGAAGCCAAACCGACCGGCATTCCACGCAGCTTGTTAGGGCGTAGAGGAAATCCCGATTTATCGGGGTCGAAGCGAAGCGTAGATCCCGTTATCGGGACCCCGTTAAATTTTTACCCAGTGAAACCAATTTGTTGCTTATGTTTAACCGGGGCTTCAAAGAAGACAAGCGAAGTTTACCCAGTTAAACCTGTTTTATTTGTTTAACCAGGGCGAATTTAACTGGGGACCTCTGGCCCTTTTCCCTCTTCCCTCATCCATCGTCCTTCGTCCAGCCTCCGACTTCCGATCTCTGACCTCCGACTTCTGACATCTGACCCCTGTTCCCTGTTCCTTTTCTGCTGCGAGCCTTCTTGAGATACGCAGTTTCGTGAGGGTTGGAATATCATTACATTTTGATATTATTGTAAATATTTTATTAATGCGTTCCGACCGATGGCCGCTTTTTTGTCGAAACATAATGTGATCATTATGAAATGGCACGGAACTTGATAGTAGCTGATTTATTTAACATTAAATCATCAACAATGACATTTAATCGGGTAAGTATTCGTTATGGAGGATTTCAAATCCTATCTCTTATCCAGGCAC
>RPGQ01000029.1 GCA_004193595.1 Desulfobacteraceae bacterium Eth-SRB2 | reverse complement strand
GAACTTAATCATGGTATTATTATATTTGTCGTCAAAAAGATGCTCAGATTCGTTTGCTAACAGCCTGTATGGCCCCTATTACGTTATGCTGCAAAACTCGCCTGGGCTTATATCAAATATGCAGATCTGAAGGTGCCTACTTGACCATCTGTTTTGTTGCGGTTACAATTACACTTCCAAGTGGACCCTCCATCGTAAGAAGTTTCAACACAAACACAGTCATTGCCGGGAGCCATATATTCCACGTTATAAACCGACCCGGCTTCTATTTGCTCCCCCCCGACTGGACTCAGAAGAGTAAGGGGGTTATTATTTTCCCCGGCAGATACCGGCAAGGAGAAACAAACGATCATAACTCCTAAAGACAGGAAAAATAGTAAATGCTTCATGACCTTACCTCCTTTCTTTTGTACAATCATTATGAGCGATGTTTTTCTGCAATATAATGGCCTGTCTTTGTCACCTCCTTTCATTGGGGCAAAGCGGAAGGTAAGCGTGCATCCTCTGTTAAGCCATCGCCACATTTAAACTCGGAACATTCTTAACCGCTCACCAACTGCCCTGCCCGATTTATATAATGACGCGATATTTTATTTTTGAATCAATTTCCGGATTGTTAGCCTGAATATTTAAGGTAATTTTTTGAGAAGTTTTTTTTAGTAATAAATGCCTTGTATACGAGAAATATCCAGGTTAGCCACAGTTTTCCGCCAGTGTAACGGGAAGATTCTCATGGATTTTTATGAAAGATTTATGAAATAATACAGCAATAATAATGCCAATTATAATTGGGTATCGGTTTCACGCTAACGGTTGCGGGTTTCCAGATAAAAAAATGTAGAATTGAAGCTTGTGGGTCTCGTAAAAAGTCGAAACCAAAGATTTTGACTACCATATATTTCTATGATCGATTTTTTAACACAATATGTTGGAATGTACTCGATCTTTTCAAGGTATTTTTTAGAAAGCCGTTACCTTTGAATTTAAAATTTTTGTTGTTATCCAACTGTCAATATGTTAAAGATTTAAACAGGCAATTTGTTTAATTTTTGAACAGAAGATACCCACATTTAAACGTTTACTTAACAATTATGGGGTAACCGTGATGGGCTTGGTTCATGGCAAGTTTGAGAATCGTTAAGTTTTTGTGCCTTGCCGGCCGGGCACCTCAATTCTCAAAATTGTAAACTTATTTTTTCATGAGCCCTAAGGAGTAAATATGCCCGATCTCATAGATAATCCGGAAGAATACTTCAGACAGTTTCTTCCCAAAAGAGATCAACTTTTGATAGAATTGGAGGAAGAAGCCCGACGAGAAGAAATTCCGATTGTCGGACCCATTGTCGGTGAACTGCTGCATATTCTGGCAAGTGTAACTCAGGCCCGGCGAATACTGGAACTCGGCACTGCTACCGGCTATTCAACGATTTTTCTTGCCAGGGCTTTTGCGTCCACCCGGGGAAGACTGGTAACCATCGATAACGACCCGGATATGGCAGCCAGAGCCAAAATTAATTTCCACAGAGCCGGACTGGATCATCAGATTGATATCCTTGTCGGTGATTCTCAGGAAAAACTATCCGAAATGGATAAGTCTTTTGACTTGGTTTTCCTGGATATTGATAAAGAGTACTATGCTTCAGTTCTGCCTCACTGTCACCGACTGCTGAAAAAAGGCAGGTTACTGATCGCAGATAACGTGGGGTTCAAAGATGCGGATCCTTTTAACCGTTTGATTTTCAAATCTTCGGAATGGAGGTCGGTTAACCTTTTCGCATTTCTTCCACTCCACTCACCGGAAAAAGACGGGCTGTGTTTGGCATTGCGACTCTAAAATATTTGCATACTGTTTTCAATATGTCCAAAATCCTGCGGCGGTATTTTTTTTATGACCTCAAGCTGTTTTCTGAATTAAGCCGCTGTGGCTGAAAAGCCTTGAAAGAGGGACCGCCAGATGTAAATTCGCCTTTATCGTCAGTACTTCCTATCGCTTATTAAATCACGTATATTTGGATTTCGTTGTATTGAAGGGAAAATTCGTGTATTAAGCGATTTGACTAAAGGTTCACGAAAAATTAAGTTCACATTAATAACTAATTCCGGGATATAAAAATGACTTACAACTTCAAGACTCAGTACGCAAAACAACTCTACAACCATGTTTCTAATGTGGTGCCGATCGTATTAATCCAGGATGATGGAATACCCGAACGCGCGCGAATGGAATTCGATGACAGGTCACAGCACGTTGAAATCAGGTACAAAAGCACTGCTGACGAAATCGTGGATATCGCACACGAATTGCTCCATGTCCGGATGCGGTTTCATGACCGCTTTCCGATTCTCTCCTGGCCGGCGAATCACCCGAATCTCAACCCGGGAATAGAGGACCTCGTCAAGCAAATTAGAAATGCTGTTGATAACACATACATACTTCACAACCTGTTCACTGACACTGGAATGCTTCCGATCAGTGATGTGTTCTATGATGAAATACGTAAGGATTTTAAGCGAGGGACCATTCACATCCTTCAGAGTCTTCCCGCCGAGTCCCGTCCCCTGGTTACAGCATGGCGTTTGAGGCTGGCCGATCTGTCATGCTCACAATTCAGAAAGAAACTGAGCGAAGATCAGAATCGGCTTTCAGCCTATTTTATATCGCATTTCCAAAGCAAGGATCCTGTTGTACAGGATCTGTTCATCCACCTCAGACAGAACGTGGTGGGCTCGCGTCTCTCGAATGAGCACGAATTAGGAGACGCGTTGATCGGCTTGCGCGACAAGCTTGGCCTCCCATCGTGGTTGCATCTTGCAACTCGACAAAAGATCGATAATAGATGGGTGTTGAAGCATTAGAATTGTTTGCAAATCAATCCGAACAAAACCATGCACCAAGTAAAGGGAAAGAAGATAAAATAATTTTTGTGGAAATCATCCATAAAGATCGTTAATTCAAAAAGTTTGATTATCAAGAAAAAGATTAAGAAAGGAGGGTATATAATGCTTTTGGGATTTAATGGAAGTCCAAAACCTGATAGCAATCTGCGAAGAATAATTGATATGATGTTAAAAGAATCCGGAAAGGATTATCGGATATATGATCTGGCACAAATGAATATCAAGCCGTGTGTGGGATGTGTCAAGTGTGCCAAGAACAATCGGTGTGTCATGGAAGACGATATGTTTCCGTTATATGATGAAATCGTGGAATCAGATGCCATTGTTGTTGGAGCGGCGGTATATTTTAGAAAAGCAAATGGGTTTACCCATAATTTTCTTGAACGCCTTTTCCCTTTGCGCCATCGAAACCCTCAGACCATGGGAAAGCCGGCGGTCTCAGTAGCTGTAGGAGGTAACGAAGCCGAAATTGTGTCCGATGAAATCAGCTATCATCTAAACAGTTATTTTAATTTTAAAATAGTGGATAAACTTTTTTACAATACCATGACCCCTCCGTGTTTTATATGTGGATTTGGAACAACCTGTCAATATGGTGGTCCGGCACGTTGGATGTCTCCCGAGGAATTTAAGAATTTTAATAAGGTTACACCGGAGATGTTTCAAAAATTTGAGACAGACAATAAGATGGTAAAGAGGGTAAAGGAAATCGGAAGACGTTTAGGAAGTTTATAAGCTACTTTATTGATTATTTAATGCACCAGGATTTCTTGATAAGCCACTCGAATAGTGTCTAACCAACTAAATTCATTTCATAAAAGATTCTAATTCAAACTTCAGTGTTTTCCAGAAAACATCATCTTCGGATATTTCCTCTCCGAATTCCCTTATGGCTCTTTTGGCCAAGGATAAAAGCGCTTTTTTAAACCTAGGACCATGGTGATTTTCCATGGACAATTGTTCCCTAATTATGCTCGTCCTTAAATTTTCACCGATGTACCTTTTAAACAGGCCTTGCTTTTTATAATCCTTGGTCACGAAAGCTCGCCACCGGTACACGGCAACGTGCGCCAGTTCGTGAACCAAAGTAACTCTCCAGTCCCCTAAATCAGGCCACAACTGAACAATAATCTTCGCGTGCTTACCCTTTTTGTCGCCTCCAAAGGAATTTAGTTCTTTAAATGTCATTCGGCCCAAAACCATACCCAGAACCGGCTTCACCTGATTTGTATGAAAAATGTCACCATATCTATTTGCAAAATATTTCTCACCGACTCTTCCTTGGTACTCATAACATTTATTTCCATATCTATCCGCATAAACCTGAGTATCCTGTCCCTGAATGCTTAAAAGGATATTTAACACACCTGCGGTTTCCAATGCATCTTTTTCATGTAATATTATATTCCAGCTTTTTGGTGTAATCCGTTTGGCAAACCGGCGTATCTTTTCTTTATTAAAGGCTGAAGTCATGCGATGTTCCCATGCAGCTTGGCCCGGATATTTCATGAAGTTTGTTTTTTGAAAGATTTCTTTTCTCATCGTGGTTTCTTTTTTGCGAGAATATTCCTGATCATAGTCAAGACCTCCCACTCCTCACAGGGTGCCGGGATACACGCGTAAACACCAAGTTCCATGGCCTCCTTGATAAGGTCTCGATGCGCTTGATCACAAAGGAAAAGGACATCGCAGCCGGAACAAGCAACATTGATTCTTGAATAAATCCTCGCTCCATAATTGTTTACTACCTCGTGGTCCATAAAAACGATTGCACGGCTCATGCCCCTTATTTTTTTTATAAGCTGTTCGGAATCAGTTGCTATTACCGGATAATAGTTGTTTTTCTTGCATAACTCTAGAATATTATTGCGGACTTCTTCATTGCCAACAAACATGAGAATAGCCGTTTGTCTGTTATTCGTATTCAATGTACTGCAGTTTTTTTGATTTCGACCCCGCTTAATTTCCGCGGTAGTTCGATTTTCGATTTTTATGCTAATATGTCAATTCGTCACCAATCAGGGAAATAAATGCCCAAAGTTTTTGAAAGGGAAATTCCTGGAAATCGACAAAAATAAGCGGCGGGGGTGGCAGGTGGAGGCCCCCGCCGCTTACGGGAGTTTGGATAGGACTCTGAAGCGGTATGATTTAACCTCCCTGGTACAAAAATAAGAACCCTTTTCTTCCCCCAGCCTCTGTTCGCAGAGGCGTGGGGGAAGAGATAATTTTAATTACATGACGGGAGGAATGTAATCAATGGTAAATTCCAGATCCATTTTATCCTCGGGCCACATCTTTGTGCTCGTCATATCTTTGCCTGGCCAGACTTCCTGGTTATTGATTTTATTAATGATCAACTCCAGGAAGTGAAATTCTGTGAGCTGATAATCAACAATAACCTTGGGCGGCAGCAAAACCGCAAGGCCGGATTCCTTGGACAGATCCCACTCAAAGTCTACATTGGGCTCGTGGGTCAATTCTCCAGTTTGGCCAGCAAAAACCTTGAGCAGCTTGCCGGAAATCTTGTCATTGGGTTTTACGTTATATTCCTCGTAAATCTCGTCTGATATGTGCCACCACAGACCTCTAAACCCGGTCACAACGTAGCCCTTGACAAGCATGGGGTCAAACCCGCAAACACCCACACGACATAGTTCAGGCATACTTTTCCTCCTTTTGATTTTATCGCAGCATAAGCCTGTGATTTACACAGGCTTATGCCCAGATCCCTTTCGGGGTTTTTTGGGATTCAGCTTCCTTAATCTTAATAAGATCGTGAAGCTCATTTAACTGGTTGTAGCAAGACTCCATGAACTCGTGATGCTCGGACAGGCTTAGGAACTTGTTTTCATACAACCTCCGGACCAAAGGGGAGACATACATGGAGATCTCTTCCGAGAACTCTTCAATCAGGTAATCGTTTCCCCCGTCCGAAGTTGCCCATCCAAGATAGCTCTCTCGCCATCTGAGCACCATCTGTTTGATGGTATCGAGTTCCTTTTTTACGTTTTCCTTCATGTTATTTTTTCTTCTTTGATTCAAAGGCGTAGCATTTTTTGACCACATTGAAATCCGCTACGCACCAGTAGTGGGGGAAATGGATCTTCTTGCACCAGCCGATAATGTCTGCCGGAGGAAAACTGGAGTCTTCTATCACCGGTTTCAGATGTACGCAGTCCCAGCATATATGGTCAGACTCTTTATCCGGCTTTAAGCATACATCCAGAAATTCTTGAGGTGTTAACTCTGCCATATGATACTCCTTTCTTTAATTAACATTTTAGTTACCACTCGGAAACTTCGCCGTTCTTTATCTTCTGCTGATACTCTTCATAAAGATCCGGAGATAGCTTTTCAATGTCCCAGTCAAAACCATAGCTTCCGGCGATGCCGGCGCTTGGCGGCTGAGGCCTATGGCCTCTGACCGGTCTGCCTCTTATGCTGAACTTCACCATGTCGGGCACTCCCAGGTAGATATGCCTGGGCAGGCACTCAAAAGGTCTGGTCCTGCCTTCGATACCCGCCCCGTAAAATCGGTACCCGTCCAGGGGCTTATCCGCATAAAGCGGGCTGGTGTCAGGTTTTTGGCCGGGTCTGTCCTCCGGGCCCCTGTACATTTTGCCCTGGATCATGTGGATATAGTAGACCGCCCCACATTCGGCACAATTGATGGTGCCTTCCCAGTTCCAAAAGCAGTAAGGATCCAGATAATTAATGGTGTTACAGGGCTTTCCCTCAAAATCTTTTTTACACCAAATTATATCACACACAGTTCATACCTCCTTTTATAACCAGGCATTTTCATACCACTCTTCAATTTTGCTGGTTGGGTAGCCGAGCAGTTCATGGTAGACCTTTACGTTGTCAGCACCCACCGGCCGCCAGATCCAGAAGAGTCGCCTGGGAGTCTTGGACATCAATCCTGCCGAGTAAGATCCGTGCTGCAATACATCGCCAAAAATGGGGTCATCCATCCATCTGATGGTGCCGCGTTCCCTGTAGTGCTCGCATTCATAGACTTCCCTGTCGTTCATCACCGGCTCGGCCAGCAGACCTGCGTCCTGGCAGACCTTCACAACCTCTCCTCGGGATTTGTCTTCGGCCCATTTTTCAAGGGCCGCGTAAATCTCAATCTGAGCTTCACCCTCGGCCCTTTCATTAAGGGATTTGTATTTGTCATAGAGGTCGTTCATTCCGGTAATGGCGCACAGCTCTTTCCAGTCTTCATCCTGGAACGCGGAGATCATCGCATACCTGGCTTCAAGCCGGTCCTGCGGGTTCTCTGCATCCGGGTATTCGGACTTGCCGCACAGAATGATGCCGTGGGCGCAGAGCTGGGTGTCCCAGTTGCCCCAGCGCTGGCGGACAACGCCGAACCTGCCGTAAAGCGGCGCGGCATACCCAAGACACCGGGTGGCCGCCTGAACCTGGGAAAACTCGATCTTAGTGCCAAGCCCCGTCTTTTCCCTCCAGTGGAGGGCTGCCAGAATTCCGAAGGTAATCTGAGTGCCGGAGTACCAGTCAATGCACCAATTGGAGTGCTTGGTACAGTGCCCGCCCATATACTCATGCATGCCGGTTACCGAAGCGAGCCCCGCGTGGGCTTGCCCCAGGATGTCGTAGGAACCGCCAAAACATTTTGGTCCGTAACCGAAGCCGCCGCCCCACACGGAGATGAACCTTGGATTGATCTCTTGCAAATAGCGATAACTCTGCTTCCATCGGTCGAAGGTGCCCGGCCGGTAGCACTGCGTCAATCCGTCGGACATCCTGACCAGTGCGTAGAAGGGTTCCTTCATTTCATCTATATGATAGTCCATGGATATGTGGTATTCATTGGGATTCGCATTAAGATACCCCATGCCGGTACCGGTCATGGGCCTGGACTCATGCAAAGGATAGAGATAGGTTTCATTGAACGGCGCACAGTGCCGCATGGGGTCACCCATTCTCGGCATCTCCACCTTTATTACATCGGCCCCCAATTCTGCCAGGTTGGACACGGAGTGAGGCGTGAAGATATACATGGTAGTGCTCAGCCACCTTATGCCCTTGAGTGACTGAGGTTTTGAAAACTCATTGCCCGGATCGAACTGCGCCCTGCAGTATTCCTCGTAAGGCATCTTCATTTCTTCAAGCTCTTGCTTGCTCTTGGGGCCTGGCAGATCCTCAATTCTTGTTACACGTGGGTCTTTAGCCATTACATCACCCCCTTTTCTATATATTCGTTGACTTGTGTTTGGCCGATGCCGCACATTTTTTGTAATACCTCGTAGTTATCATACCCGAGCGGCCTGCCCAGCACTTTGACCCGGTGAGGCGTCCTCATCTGATAGTTGTTGGGCGGTACTGAGAAGAGTATGGTGCCGTAATGATCGGTGTCAATGGTGCACACCCAGGGACGGTACTTAAAATGGGGAAACTCGGAGAGTTCATCGATAAACAAAACCGGTCCTGCCGCAATTTCATATTCCAGAAGCTTCTGCTCGGCCTCGATCCTGTTGATGTCTCTGAGCCATCGGGTGGTCAGGGTGTAAGTCTTGACCAGCATATTCAGGGCGTTCCTGCCACCCATCTCCTTGAGGATGGGGTCTTCGTGAATCAGCCTTCCGAATTGCGGGAAATCTCGCTCGATACACATGCCGATCCGGTACCAGAGCCTGTCGGTCTGGCCGCCGATCATCATGTATCCGTCACGGCAGGGATTCCACTCATACTGGTTCAGGTTGGGATCCCAGGCGCCGGTCCTGGCCTTGATGCTGGCGTTAAAGCCGTACCAGCTGATATCAAAGTCAAGAATGTCCATCTGGGTCTCTGAACCGGTGACCTCGATGAACTGTCCGGTTCCGCCCAAATAATCCCGCCAGTACATCGCCGCCAAAAGGCTGTTGGCCGCTTGCTCGCCGGCACAAAAATCGGCAAACCATACACCGGACCGGGTGGGGTCGCCGCCCTTGCCCCTGGGAAGCTGGTCCTGGGGAAAGCCGGTATTGTGGATAAACGAGTTGGCACAGCCGCCAAAGGGCTCCAGGGTCCACTGACCGAACTTGGACAAATTGTCCTTATAGGAACCCCAGGTTCCGCGTACGGCCATATTACAGTAAACCAGCCTCGGCATTTCCTCGCAAAGATCCCTGTACCCAAGACCGATGCTGTCCATATAGCCCGGGGGCATTTCGTCGATCACACCGTCGGCCTGGGTGCAAAGGGTCTTGTAAATTGCCCGGCCCTCTTCAGTTTCGAGATTAATGGTAATAGATTTTTGTCCCCTCATCTCGTGGAGGAAGTCGAGGCCGCATTTTTCGCCGGTAATCTTACTCTCGAGCATATACTCTTCCCTGCCAAAGGGGGTGAGCTTTCTCAAGGGGTCGCCTCCGGGCGGCTCCACTTTGATTACCTCGGCCCCGGCCTCGCAGAGCAGTCCGCCGCAAAACATATTGCCCATTCTCCACTGGCCGCAACAGACAAACCTCATCCCCTGGAGGGCCTCGGGTTTGCCGAAGCAGTACTCGTACCTGAGGTTTTCCTCACACCATTTGCCGAAGTCCTCCGCCTTGCGCTTTGCATACACCTTTTCCACTTCTTCCGGCGGTGGGGCAGGTGTCACAGGCCAGGGTCTTATATCGGGATGCATCAAATCAAGCGTGTCGGCCCGACTGTTTATTTCCACATCCTTTTTTGTTGCCATGTTTTTACCTCCAATCTATTGTTTTTGTGATGTTGACTTGAGCCACCTCCTCCCGCCGACAACAACCCGCAAAACTAATCACATCACCTCAAGAAATTTCCGCTACAAGCAAGCCTCGCTGGGGGGAGTCGGTTTTTTCTGCAAAGCCTCACCTCCTTTCTTTTATTGTGGGTAGCTTTTGGCTGAACAACTTGACTAAGTTGGGATAACCTTTCAGATGCCCTTCTCTTCGCCCTTTCTCCTCCGAAAAAAAAGGAAGGATCTGATCGCTTTTAATCACTCTTTCCACAAAATAAACTACCCCGCGTGTTTGAACTTCTTGAACGATTACACAACAAATTTTTATCGATTTTTATTTCTAAGCCGGGAGAGAACTTAACCGTTAAAAGCATGTTTGAGCTTTTAATTGAGGATCTGTTAAAATACAAAACCTAATACAAAATCCTTGCCAGAAAACGGATACGCCACGGATACTTAAGATGCCGATGCGTATTCCTATTAAATATCAGGTAGATAGTCGGTAAAAAATAGTGGGGCAACCGGGGTGGGACCAATATTAATCTCAAGAAAGATCGTGGTTAATGTATGAAATCCGACTCAAGGCTCTGGTAAAAATAGTTAACTACCTGACCTCAATAGGGTTTTCCCATCTGTCGGAAAAAGGACCCTCTTCTGTTCATATATCAGACACAAGAGGTCTCTTTTTTCAGACCATAGCGTCGGATTTTGCTGTAAAGAGTGCTGCGGCTTATATCAAGAAGCCGAGACGATTCATGTTTGTTCCAGTTAGATTTCTTGAGTACATCGGCAATTAACCGCCGCTCATTTTCGGCCAGAGAGGTGGCGGGAAAATCCACCTTGACTTGCTTGAGGAAGTATGGCAGATGCTTTTTCTCGATGATTTGATCTTGGGCAAGGATAACGGAATGACTAATGGAGTTTTCCAGTTGACGGATGTTGCCGGGCCATTCATGGTCCATCAGAATTTGCATGGCTTCGGGGGAGATTGACCGGATTTCTTTTCCCTCTTTCAGGTTGTATTTTTTGAGAAAATGCTTGCAGAGCAGGGGAATATCTTCCTTGCGTTCGCGCAGACACGGCAGGATGATGCTGATAACGTTTAACCGATAGTAAAGATCATCCCTGAATCGACCCGCTTCCATTTCCAGATAAAGGTCCCGGTTCGTTGCAGCCAGCACCCTTACATCCGCCTCAAGGGTTTCCTCTCCGCCAACCCGTTCAAAACAGTGATCCTGGAGAAATCTGAGCAACAAAATCTGAGTGGCTAAAGCAATATTGCCGATTTCATCGAGAAACAAGGTACCGCCTATCGCCCGTTCGATCCTCCCTTTTTTTGTTTTAATGGCACCGGTAAACGCCCCTTTTTCATGGCCAAAAAGTTCGCTTTCCAGCAAGGTCGGCGAATAGGCCGAGCAATTGGCTACTATTAACGGCCCCTCTCCGCGATGACTCTGCTTGTGGATGGCCCTTGCCCAATTCTTTGCCCGTGCCGTTTTCACCGGCTATCAAAACCGTGGCGTTGGATTCCGAGACCAGATCGATCAGTTCATAAATTTTCTGCATCTCCGAGCTTTGACCGATAATCTCTGGATGGGAAATTCTCTGGATGGTTTCTTGTTGGAGCAGGTTGTTTTCCGCCTTATGGATAATAAGCAAATGACGTATGTCTCCGGCTATCTGGCTAAGGAAGGTTTGAAGAAAGTTCAGGTCCTTTCGGGGGACCTCATAGAAGAAATGAAAACCCAGCACCACATAACCGATGCAGCGTTCAGGTATGGAAACAGGCAATCCGAACCAACTCGGATAAATTTCCGAGATGACTTTAAGAAAGTCGGGAATGTCCTCGGTTTGTTGAGATTCTACTATCCGGTCTTGCATGTTTTTTTGCAGATATCTGACAAAGTCTTTGACCAATCCCGACTGCTTGAGTTTTTGCAAAGCGTGTGACAAGGGCTCAAGTATGTTGAGGCTGCATTCTTTCAAGTCAAGGAATCTCTGGCCGTCATCATCCATGAGTAACAGGAGAAGTTCTGAGTCGGGGAAGATTTTTCGCGTGATTTCATGGATGAAATGAACTACCTCTGCCAGGGATGTTTTAGCACTCACCTGACGGGAAAATTCAAAGAGTGTTTCCAGTTGATGCTGACTCTTCTGCAATTCCTTGGAACGAAACGCTAGGGCTTCCTCCATTTTGCGCCTTTCGGTGACATCACGCTCGTATCGGATGATCAAGTCAACCTGGCCCAGGCCTTTCAAGGTAGTACTTCTTCAAGATAACGCATTGAAAGAACAGTAATTAATTGAGCAAAGCCTTTAATGGTCATAGACAACAACAATTTTGTCTTTTCTTAATCACTTTTTATCTGGGTGTTTTTTGTTCCAAAACTAACACAAAAATATGTTCATACCTATCCCGAGACTAAAATTAGCCAATAAATACAGTATTTTTACGTTACAGAAGCACTACCTTGAAAGGGCTGGTCAACCTGGCCCTGATTGTCGAGAACGGGATAGGTCGAAATCGCCAGCATACGATTTTCACCCTTAAAGTTCGGATAATTTTTATCCGACATGGCCGAAAGCCTCGTATGGAGCGTTTCTTCAAGGGGACAATCCATCCCGCTTGTCCCACAAGGTTTACGGCTGCCCCGCATAATCTCGTGACACCTTTTCCCAACTGCATTTGTAGGCTCAAGGCCCACGCGAGAGTAAAATGCCTGGTTCGCCTGAACTATTGTATGGGTCCTGGGGTCAATTACCACTAGGCTATCTGTAATACTGTTGATAATTTTTTCGTTGAATTTTTTCGATGTTCGCAGTTGGTGTTCGAGGTCTTTACGCACGGTAATATCTCTTCCATGCTCGATGGCTTGAATGGTTATGCCGTTAGGATCTTTTACGGGGTAAGAGTGAACCTCCCAAATGCACTTCCGTCCATCCGGCAGTGAAATAAGTTTTTCCACCATGTGCGGCTCACCGGTACGAAAGACCTTTTCCACGTGGCAGTTTTCGCAAACCTCGGTGCGTTTATAAAAGATCTCATAGCAAAAGCTGCCGATAAACTGTTGGTCAGAGATTTGAAAGATATTCATAAAGGCTTTATTTGCTTTGATAATATAAAGATCACGATCATAAATGTCAAAGGGATCGGTTACACTGTCAAAGACCCTGGTGAGGAATTGTTCATCATATAGAGCGGTTTCCGCTCTCTTATCCCGAGGAGTGATGAAAGCTTTGGGCATGGCGAGACCTCCTAAAAGGTTTGAATCGTCGAATATGATTCACAGGAAATCAATAGAGTGTAAGCTTTTTGCGTTTAAGAAAATAGGAGTAAAAACTTTAAATTAAATCAAATGGCCGGACAATGGCCCTCCAGTATGGCATGGTTGAATTGGAGAATTTAACCAATAACCATTTGAGTGTAATCTTTTGCGTTTGGTTTTAAAAAGACTAAGTCCCTGTTAATCTCCACTTGTATATACCGAGCGAAGAAGCAGCGTAGACTCATCACCCTCTATTGACCACCGTCGCCCTGACCCTTCCATTCTTTTTTTTACAGTGTGCCCACAGGACGATTCAACAACACCGGTTCCAATTGGATATCCTGCTTTCAAATATTCATCATATTTCATCCATGGACGGTGATTTTTAAAATACCGAATCACGTCTTTTATGGATTGCAATTGACTTTTGTTAAGCGTTCGTTTGGTAATGATTTGCTTTAACCCGCCAATAACTCGTCCTACGCGGCCTTCCAAAATTGCCAGGAGGTGCTTATATACCCAATGGTTTGTTTGTTTTGTTTCATTTTTTCCATGCAGGGCGTTACCAGCCAGCCAAAGGTACTCAACAACATGAATAATATCTAAAATTCCAACATATTCAATACCTTTTAAATGTCCATCAACCAACGTCCACAAATACAAAGCACCATCTAACAGTACTACCCATTGTCGACGGTATTCAGGATCCCTCACTTGAGCATCACGGATGATTTCATCCACAACATCCTCTTTTTTACGTTCCAGGCTTGCTAAACGTCGTATATTTTGAGCCTTCACTTTATTCTGCTCAGGCTTGTTTTGAGTTTTATCCGGATAGATCAGATTTTTAGCAACATCTTCAGCACTACGATCTTTTTTATCTACGGTATAACTGATACCAACTAGAGCCTCTTTCTTTTTCTGACGTTTTTCCCCCTTACCCAAACGGGCCTTTAACTCCATCAATTCCCGCTTAATGACAGGGACACCTTTACCGTCAAAACTCAATACCTGAATTCACCTTCACTTTCCGGGGAAGGCGGGGATTTCTGTTCATAAAACTCATCATAACTTGTACTTGTGTCCTGGGCTACCACTTTAAAACGGCTTGAACTAATTTTTAATCCTAAAATTTTTTCTAATGTAGCTTTTGATTCATCAAAGGCATCCCGAACGCTTAAATAATCCATAATCTCCTGCAGAAGGTATGAATAACACCGATCCGGCAAATCTGCCTGGGCATCCAGCGGCATTACGCCACAATAGCCTTCTAAGCGATAACAGCTCCGAGGGACTTTGAGTTTCCCAAAAATCGAAAAATAATCTCTTCCATGCAGTCGATTTTCCCTTTTCAAGATTATATCGTTCTCAAGCTTAATCCCTGGCCCTATATCACCGGTCCCTTTTTCAGCAAAATAATATTGCATTCCTGACAAAGCGATTGTTTGGGCTAAGCGAAATATGTTCTTCTCCATTTCATAGGCCTGCATAGTGATGATTATGACACAGACGTTGATGATTTGTATTTAGATAGATTAACAGGGACTTGAGTCTTTTAAAACCAAACGCAAAAAGATTACACTCAAATCAATAGAGGTAGAGGTCAAAATCTTCGGTCTGGAGCGATACAGAAGGCTAGCGGAAGTCAGAATTTTCTAATGAAGTGTATTGAATTTGTATCGTACTGGAGTCATATTTTGGACATTCTGGCACAGAAGTCAGTTGAAAGTCAAGCAAATTCCTTTTCCCCAAACACTATCATCGCAGAATTTATATGTCATTCATAATGGATAGGGAATGGGTCAAAAATCTCGATCAGTTATTAGCAAAAAACTGAACTTTCGAAATTTTTGGGAAACTAAGGAACGTTTATGGTTTATTGACATTTGATGAACTCGTAAAAAGTCCGATTTAGACGGTTTCGTAAAAAGTTAAAACTCCCCCGCCAAACATAGGCGGGTTAAAAAGGCGTCGCAGATTTTGCAATCATGATGAGTACTTATCGTATGTTGAATGATTGCGAAATGCAGCACAACGCAGAAGTTGGATTTTTTGCCAGACCGTCACATTTAGCTTGTAAAACTTTTATTGATTAGTAATAAAAGCCATGAAATACCTCGGTGTATATGGCTGTACAATCGGATGGTTTTGTGTTGCACTGGACAATAAGGCACATTGGGCCTTATGCTCCTGGATCTTGGAGGATGGCCAGTCTATAAATTACTTAAAAAATAAGGGGGCCATCAATGGAAGAATCCAATGAAACCACCATGGGCGACCGGATAAAATTCATACGAGGCTCACTTTCAAAAATTGAATTTTCCAGAGAATTAGGTGTCTTCAGGAACACTCTTCTGCAATGGGAAACCAATAAAGGCTTTCCGGACTTTGAATCCCTTTTAAAAATTCACAAAAAATTTAAAATCAATATAAACTGGCTTCTCTCTGGTGAAGGCAAACCGTATCTTAAACGCTTAAAATATCCTCCGAATATAGGGACCAAAATCATCAAAATGGAAGCCAGAATAGCGGCTCTGGAAAAACAAGTCTCTGATTTAGCTAAAAAGGTTCTGTCACATGACAAATAATGAAGACGACGGTGTCAGGTCTTCATTCTTGACAAACCGCTTGGTAAAAGGCTATAAGATTTTTTATCACCTTAGCCGAATATAGAAAGGATGGATAATGGCTCGTCCCTTGAGAATAACCTATCCCGGCGCCTTTTATCATGTGACTTCCCGGGGTAATGAACGGAAAAATGTATTCAAGAGCAAGCGTGACAGGGAAAAGTTTCTTGAATATTTTGAATCGGCTACAAAAAGATATGATGCAGTGATTCATGTATTCTGTTTGATGGACAACCATTACCATCTGTTGCTTGAAACGCCTTCCGGAAATCTACCCCAGATTATGCAGCATATTAACGGTGCATACACAACTTATTTTAATGTGAAACGCGGACGATCCGGGCATTTGTTTCAGGGGCGTTACAAAGCCATACTCGTTGATATTGACGAATACGCAAAAGAGCTTTCACGATATATTCATTTAAACCCGGTCAGGGCAAAAATGGTTAAAACTCCAGAGGAATATGAGTGGTCGAGCTATCAATTTTACATCGGTGAAAAAAAACCTCCGCAGTGGCTGCATAGAGATTTTATTCTTGGATATTTCGGCAATAAAGTTTCAATTGCACAAAAAGGGTATCGCAGCTTTGTAACCGCAATACTTGACAAGAAATATGATAACCCATTGGATGAGGTTGTCAGTTCGACACTACTGGGCAGCCCTGGTTTTATAGCCTTTATTAAGGATAAATTTTTATCGGGCAAAAAACCTGATAAAGATTTGCCGGCTTTAAAAGAATTGGCTGATAAAGCATCGCTGAAAGATATATTCGCTGAAGTGGAATCCGTTTTCGGAAAACAATCGTCTTTGGGCCGGAATGTAAAAATGTTTCTTTGTCAGAGATATACCGGCGAGAAACTGAAATATATCGGCACATATTTCGGGATTGGAGAATCCGGAGTGTCCCAGGCATACAAGCGTGTTAGAGATAAAATAAGAAATGACAAAAAGCTTGAAAGAAAAATCACAAAAATTGAGAAAAAATTAAATGTCTCAAGAATGAAGACCTGATCCTGTTACTGTTGTTTTTGTAAAAACGGATTTTAACGCCATTGAATTCGATGGGTTAAAAAATCGTGGAAGGGATAATTATGGGTAAAAAGGAAATCATCGAAATCCTGCGAGGCTACAAGAAAGATTACGCCGAACAATACGGTATCTTGGACATCGGCGTTTTCGGCTCTGTGGCGCGCGACGAGATCGGGGAAGACAGTGATGTGGATATAGTCGTTCGTATTTCAAAACCGGACCTTTTCATGATAGTCGGCATTAAGAATGAGTTGGAGGAAAGACTTCACCGGTCGGTGGACATTGTTACGTACAGGGATAATATGAATCAATTCTTAAAAAAAAAGATAGACGGGGAGGCTGTATATGCGTGACAAGGAGCTTGTCCTAGAGGTTTTGCGCCAGATAGAAGAGGCTTCCGTGAAAATCATTGTCCGCTTTCAGACCATTCGCCAGGTAGCCGACTTTACCGATAGCCTGGCCGGGGTTGATAAAATGGATGCCATCTGTATGATGCTGATCGTTATCGGAGAATCATTGAAAAATCTGGATAAAATCACCAGCGGGACGTTTCTGCCTCAATATCCGGAAGTGGACTGGAAAAAGGCAAAAGGGATGCGGGATATCCTTACCCATCATTATGCAGATATAAATGCCGAAGCGGTATTTAATACATGCAAAGAAAAAATACCACAACTTCGAAAAACCATCCAGAAAATGATAAAGGAGCTGAGATAATAGCCATCCACCCCTGAGAATGGTGTCAATCCCGAATTGTGAATAATAGATGTTTTATTTGAAGTTTCAATATGTTGATATAATCAAAAAGTGAATCAGACGACACTGCTCCTCCGCGATGCGGGATGACGGCTGCGCTTCGCTTGTCCCCTTGGTTGGGCAAAATAACGACCATAAAAGGGGGATCGCTGGAAAACGGTCCTTAATCCGTCAAAAACAAATAGAGTCTCTTTCGCGATGAGATGCTGTTCAAGAAAGTGAAAAACTGACCTCGAACCAAGCTGATGAACCAGACGGAAAGAAATTGGGGGATGTTCCGTTAAAATCTTTGTAAGCTCTGAAGTCCTCATGCCCGCTGGTTATCCGCAATGTTCTGTGAAAGGAGAAAGTTCGGTATGTTTGAAGTTGATAGGAGCATCGTGGTCGTGAGACCAACTCAGGCATTCTATGATTGGTACACGTCACTGCCGGACTCCCCAAAAGAGACTTACGCGGCGGTGCGAGAATACACCCACTCTTACATGTTGCCGAAGTTAGAAGCGAAGGAACCGGCATCCACAGTCATCCCGGACGGTCTGGCTCATTCGATCTTCGAATGGGAGCTGATGCTACGTGAGATAGACCATCAGTATTGGCCACCAAATAGAACTAAGGTCGACGACCTCCTCGAATGGTTCGAGATCCAGGTTGTCCCCCTGGTCGTAGATACATCAGAAGACGAACTGAACAGACACAGGCTGTAGTTCACAGGAGGATCGCATGCAGTTGAGCGTCTACAGCTGGCCGCTCCGCGTTCAGCTTCCGCCGCCAACTGTTGCAAACGATAAGCGGCGCTTCGCGCCGCTTATCGGGCCGCGAGATGCTACGCCATTGAGTTGCTACACGGCGCCAAGGGGAATAGTGTTAAATATTGAATAGTGAATTACTATGACAGCAAATAACGGTTGGATTTTTTTAATATTGTAATTTCAAATGGTTATTGAATGCTGCCAGCATGTATTATCTGTCAATTAAGGAAAAACAGCTGTAAATAGGCCTGATTTTGTGCCATTACAGACAATATTGAT
This sequence comes from Desulfobacteraceae bacterium Eth-SRB2, assembly GCA_004193595.1. GTDB lineage: Bacteria > Desulfobacterota > Desulfobacteria > Desulfobacterales > UBA11574 > S5133MH16. The sequence goes on along the minus strand of RPGQ01000029.1, from coordinate 92,602 downwards.
AAAATGATACTTAATTAATACTTGACATTACAGCAACTTATGAAATCCAACCGTTATTTGCTATCATAGGTGAATTAAATAAACTTTTAGTATAATATCATATAGTTAATGTCTCAACAAAACCTTGTTTTGTGGTTATATGTAACATGATTATGATAAGATTTCTCAGTCCCATAGATGAATCTGCCCGTTCACTTAAGTGGCGAATTAAAAGCTTATATTCCTTTTGTGTGAGAAACTGAGGAACTGTTTTTTCGGTTTTTGGATATGGTATACCGGTGGCGATATTTTCAGGTATGATCCGGTGAAGCGTCAAAAAATGGTAAAATTGCCTTAGGGATTTTGTGACATGAATTGAGGGGGCATTGAAGTCGGCTGTAAAATCGATTAGATGCCGATAGCGAACTTTTTTAACAGACCGAATTCTTTTTGTTTTTAGAAAGGTTGCTAATTCGTTAAGTCTGATGCTTAAAGTCTGGATGGAACGCGCCGAGAAATCGGCCAACTGACAGTATGCAAGAAACTGACTGCAATACCGAGGGAGCATGATTCCCCCTCCTTGTCGCGCCATAGCTTTTCAGCGAAGGCGGACCGTTAATCATGCTCCATCATGAAACACCTATTAATAAAACCTAAGATGAGCGTTTCAAATTTTAAAGGGTAATCAAATATCCCTTATTTTTAATGAATTATCTTGATTTATATTTTTAAAATTTGAAACCCTTCGGGATTGCCGATCTTACCGCATCTACTGCGTCAGATACCGTCCCGCATAGGCGACTATAGCGCGGAACAACATCTTCCTTGTATCTGCGGCAACCTCGACAATCGCTCAACTTAGGTAAAAGGCAAATTGCGCTAACTGCGGGGTTTGTTGGTTGGGTAAAAAATGCCAACTATCGAAATCGTTATCGGGCCATGTTCAAATTCAACGCAATAATATCAATAGTGCTTGTTGCTTTACTTGGCATTGCCTACACTATTGATAAACCATTAAACCCAGATATTAACGCCTTGGCGCAAGACGAAAAGGCAACTCGGGTTAGTCATCATGAAAATGCCTATATCCATTTTTTAGGTATTTATTGCTCGCCAAATAAAGATCCTGTCACCACTGGGATCAGGAGATTGGAAAGCTATGAAAAGATACGTAAGAATACTCCCGACATAGCAGGGAAAGTCCTTCGTGAAGAGGACGAACGGAAATTCGTCAAGGTTAGAACTAAAGATATTAACAAGGAGTTGTTAAATAAGGGCTTATCAGAACTGGTAGATATATCAGAGCAAGACAAAAAAGTCATTGAATCAATGATTGAAAACAATCAATTGCTGATTAATAGATATAAGCAGTTATATGCCTTGCCGAAATACCAGAATATTGCCTCTATTAGCATTGCCGAAATCAATCCAAATATATTTATGCTCTTGCAGGTCCACAGATTAGTTAACGCAAAAATCAAACTTGATATTATCAACGAAGACTTCGAAAACTCATTAGAAGAATTAATGGCAAAAATAGACTTCGCGAGAAGAATATTTCCTTACATTGAAAATGTCGTCAATAAAATGGTATTTGAGTTAGTCATTAGGGAAGATATTGATATTATCGATGATTTATTAAATCTGAAAAAACATATTGGAAAAAACTATTTGGAAAATCTTTCGCATTCAATCAGGGAATTTTCAAAAGAGGAAGTTTCTATTCAGAGAATACTCAAAAAAGAATTTACACGGTTTAAAAGCGCAGTTGATAAGGTTCGAAGAGAAGATTCATTTTCTAATTATTCATTAATTGAAAAAATGAAATACAAAATATTATTTAAACCTAATAGAACACTCAACAATCAATTTAGATTGTTAAAGGAATACGCTACTCAAAATGAAAAAAGACCTTTTGATTTCCTTACGAAAAATATTGAGGAAAAGGAATTGAGCTATTTCCATATAAAATTCGTATTAAATCCTATTGGCTATTTTTTGGATGGCTTGTTCATTGAACATCAATATAAGAGGCTTGCATCCTATCTTCAGACACTTGAAGGATTTCGAAGGTTGGTCTTCTTTAAGTTGTTAGCCCGCATTCACAAGTTCAACAAAGATGGCATAGAGAAAGAAATCCAAGCTTATAACAAAAAACTAAACAAAGAATATTTTGCCGTTAAATCTATTAACCTGTCAGAAAATAAGAAAGAGTTGTATTTTGAACCATTCCCATTGTCCAAAGGTCGCAGGAACCGAGTCCAGTTTACACTGGTTGATTGAACAATAAAACCCAATGGGGTAGCTGAAAGTTTTTCTCCCTCAGCCCCCACAGCACTCAGCATGAGGGTCCGTGAATGTGGCCAAACCTTGTTTATTGATTAAAATGAATTGACACTTCTCATGGATGTTACTAATAGTTCAATATGGCCAGACCATTAGGCATAGAATTTAAGGGAGCGTTGTACCACATTTTATCCAGAGGAAACGACCGGAGCATAATAGCCTCTCCCCGCTTTCATGGGATCATGATTCTAATAAAAGGCAAACTGCGCTAACTGAGGGGTTTGTTGGTTAGAAGTAAATGGAAAAGGACATAGCCATGGAAAACACTGTCAAGTTAGCAGTTCTTATAGACGCGGATAATGCTCAACCAAGCATTGTGGATAGTTTACTCGCAGAGATAGCAAATTACGGGATAGCCAGCGTCAAAAGAATCTATGGCGATTGGACGGCGCCTGGCCTGAAAGGATGGAAAGAGGTTCTATTGCAATATTCTATTCAGCCAATGCAGCAATTTGCGTACACAAAAGGAAAAAACGCAACGGATAGCGCAATGATTATTGACGCAATGGACTTATTGTACACCAGTAACTTTAACGGATTCTGTATAGTATCGAGTGATAGTGATTTTACCAAGCTGGCGTCAAGAATTAGAGAATCAGGATTATTGGTGTATGGCTTTGGAGAACAAAAGACGCCTTCCGCTTTTGTTTCAGTTTGTGACAAATTTATTTACACAGAGGTCCTTCGCGCTAAGACCGATGAAAGTGAAGGGATTGTCAAAAAAACCAGTAGGGAATTAAAACAAGATACAAAACTGGTAAGCCTTTTACGTAATGCAGTGGAAGCGTCATCCGATGAAAGTGGGTGGGCTCATCTTGCACCTGTCGGCAGTAATATTGCGAAAAAATCACCTGAGTTTGACCCACGTAATTACGGGTATGGAAAGTTGGGTGAGCTGGTTTCTGCAACAAAGCTTTTTGACATAGAAGAAAGGCAAATAGGCTCCACCCATTCAAAGGCCCTTTATGTTCGTGATAAGCGGAAGAAATAGATTGAAACTTCTAATCGGGTAGCTGTAAGTCATGGGGCCAAGTCTACCCTGTAGTTGCATAAAAAATATGCCAAAAATATATTATATTAAAACATTTCTATATGTTATGCATATATAACAGAAACTTTTGGAATAAACCCAGCATGAATTCCAGGAAAAACGTTTCGTAAGGCAAATTTTTAACCCTTCGGGAAAGCCCATGATACCGTAATTCCTTCGTTGCCAAGGGTTCGCGGTAGTTTACTACAGCGTCACCCTTGGACGCCTTTCGTAGTGAAACGAAGATCCCGTTATCGGGGGGACTTACGGCATCCTGAGCTTTTGCAACGATAGGGTCTATGTTTGCCCCTTGATGGTAAAAGAAAAGAGTTAAACGTTGATTTTGTCTTATCAATAGAAAGTTTCGAGGCTTAACAATATATCTGAAAAACTAAAAACATACATGAAAAATGTAGAACAATATTAATAAGGGTCAAATGTAGACCCCTTTCCTCCATCTCTTTTACTGACGATCATGCACAGATGGTCATCCTCAATCAGGCTTTTTACGCTCGGCGGGAAAAGCTCCATCTGGTCTTGGTTGTACGGTCTGAGATTGTGCGGTTCAAAAACTCTCAAAATAGTTACCTCCCAGGTTCATTCCAGGTGGGACTGTAGCATATATTTATAGTTAATTCAATCCATTAAATGTTGTTTTTAGCAAACATTATGCGGAAAAGTCAGAAAAACTTTAAAAGCCCCCCAAAAAGATATCAGCCCAGGGGGCTTTCTATTCTCTATGAAGATCATGATATTCTGGTTGTGGATAAAATGAGTGGTCTTTTAACAGTGAGTACTGAGAAAGTCAGAGAAAATACAGCTTATTATCTTTTAAATACATACGTAAGAAAAGGGAATCGGAAATCAAGAAACCGGGTATTTATCGTGCACCGTTTGGATAGAGATTCTTCCGGTGTTATCGTTTTTGCTAAAAATGAAAAAGCCAAGCGTTATCTTCAGGAAGAGTGGCATGGATTTAAAAAAAAGTATTATGCCGTAGTTCATGGAACGTTACCGAGGAAGGAGGGCGTAATCACTTCATATCTTGCAGAAAACCGTGCTCATAAAATGTATTCTGTTGATGATCCTGAAAAAGGTAAGCTTGCTAAGACCGGGTTTAAAGTTCTGAGAGAATCAAAAAAGTACAGTCTGCTTGAAATAGATCTGCTTACAGGCAGGAAAAATCAGATCCGGGTCCATTTTTCGGAAAAAGGTTCTCCTGTGGCTGGAGATAAAAAGTATGGGAAAAAAGACAAGGGTATTAAGAGACTTACACTTCATGCGGCCTCCATAACCATATTACATCCCGATACAAAAGAGAAAATGACCTTTGGGACAAAGGTTCCTGCTTATTTTAAATCACTTTTAAATAGTTGACGGTCTCGTAAAAAGTCCAACTTCTGCGTTGTGCTGCATTTCGTAATCATTCAACGTACGATAAGTACTCATCATGATTACAATATTTGCACGCCTTGAATTTGAACTTTTTACGAAACCGTTTAAATCGGACTTTTTACGAGTTTATCAACAGTTAACGACGACTGCTTTTTTATTGATACTAAATAAATAACTTTACCGATACGCTTAGATGACATAACCTTCCTCCATCTTTCACACAACAAACACGAATTGACCTGGATTTCTCTTAATGTTTCTTCCCACAACTAAAAATGAGCTGAAGGCTCTTGGCTGGAAGTCTCCGGACGTCATACTGGTAACAGGAGACACCTATGTGGATTCGCCGTATATCGGCATCGCGGTCATTGGAAAAGTGCTGATAGATGCCGGCTACACGGTAGGCATAATAGCGCAGCCCGATATCTCCAGTGGAAAAGATATCAGCCGGCTGGGGGAGCCGAATCTTTTCTGGGGAATTACTTCGGGATGCATGGACTCCATGATATCCAATTATACCGCGACGAATAAACGGCGAAAGCAAGATGATCTGACCGGCGGCGGTCTAAATATCAGACGTCCGGACATGGCGGTTATCGTATATACCAACCTTGTTCGCCGATATTTTAAAAGGACAAAACCGATTATTATCGGCGGAATTGAAGCAAGCCTGAGACGCATCTCCCATTATCACTACGGGTCCGACAGTATACGGCGGTCCATTCTTTTTGACGCCAAGGCCGATATTCTGGTCTATGGAATGGGGGAAAAGACGACGCTCGAACTGGCAGAAAACATCCGGCGCCGCCGACCGGTTAAGGATGTCCGGGGAATCTGCTATATTGCCGCAGAAATAAAAGAAGGTTACACAGAACTCCCATCCCATGCTGAAATTATGGTGGACAGCGCCAAGTTTGTTGAAATGTTTAAGACTTTTTATAAAAACAATGACCCGATAACCGGAAAAGGTCTTTGCCAGAAGCAGGACAGCCGGTATCTGATCCAGAATCCTCCTCAGTTTCCGCCAACGAGCGAAGAGCTGGACCATATTCATGAGCTGGACTATGAACGTGACGTCCACCCGTATTATGCAGCATGGGGGTCTGTGCGGGCACTTGAAACCATCCGTTTTGCAATCACGACCCACAGAGGATGTTATGGCGACTGTAACTTCTGCGCCATATCCGTACATCAGGGGCAAAGGGTTGTGGATCGGAGTGAAGCGTCCATTCTAAAGGAAGCGTCGATTTTAACCAACCATCCTGAATTTAAAGGATACATTCACGATGTCGGAGGCCCCACCGCCAATATGTACGGCATCGAATGCAAGCGAAAAAAAACCAAAGGCACATGCCGCAACAAGCGCTGCCTGACTCCGGTCGTCTGTGATAAGCTGGAAATCAGCCATCTCCCCCAGATTGTCCTGCTGAAAAAACTCATGCAGATGCCGAAAGTTAAAAAGGTTTTCATCGCTTCCGGAATACGCCATGATCTGGTGTTAAAAGATCAAACATACGGCCTTCAATATCTTGAAGAGATTATCCGGCATCATATTTCCGGACAACTGAAGGTCGCACCCGAGCATTCCGAAGATCATATCCTTGCGCTCATGGGAAAACCCTCCATTGAGAGCTTTATGGAATTCTTTCGCTGTTTTGAAAAGATCAACCGCAGGATGGGGAAAAAACAGTTCTTAACCTGTTATTTTATCGCTGCTTATCCGGGATGTACACGCCAGGACATGGAGCGTTTAAAACGCTTCAGCCGGAGGGTCCTCAAGTTCAAACCCCGGCAGATTCAGATTTTTACGCCCTCTCCGTCGACGCCGGCAACCCTGATGTACTATACGGGAAAAACCTATGACAGCGGAAAACCGCTTTTTGTTGAGAAGGACAAACGGAACAAAGAAAAACAAAAAAACCTGATCCTCAAAGGACGTTCCGGGTGACGGGGTTGAATTTAGGCGTTTCTTTTTTCATTTGTTTGTGGTAATGAAGTCACATGCCACGTCAAGCCAGAATAGATGCACCCGGTGCCTTGCATCATATCATATACAGGGGTATGGAGCGACGGTACCGGTTAAAGACGGAAGGATGGACGCTGACAAAGATCCGGCTAAAATTTCGAAGCGTGCAGCAAAAGCAATAAATTTTGACCTTTCAAAACCCGAAACATTGTATGAATGTCCGGTTGGTGCCGATTTTTTAAAAACCCATTGCTTTTCGGCATCTTTTCCTTTGAAAACACACCGAGTATTAGACCATCTGATACCAACTTTTAACCCGGGATTTTGGGGCTAATAATAAAAACCGTAACCCTTCCCGGGTGAAGGCTATTTGAATCCCGATGTACCTCATTTAACGGTCATTTTGAATATACCTTCCCAGTCCGACTCGGGCGGAGATTCCTCAAAGAGCTTGCAGCGTTTCGCATAGACCCTGCAGGGGCCTTCATCCTTTTTGAGCGCGACACCTCGTTCAAAACACTCTCGAGCCTCTTTCCACCGACTCTCCAGGTAGAATTGTCTGCCCAGTTCAAAAATGGAGTTCACCTGTTTCTGTATGTCGTCAAGGGTTCCTTTGAAAGCCTGCAGTTCAAAAATCCTGACTGGCTTTACCTTTCCCTTCACTCTGATGAGATCCATCTCTCTCAGCTCGAATGCGTCTTTAACTAGTTTCGCTGTGTTCTCTCCAATAATGATAACCGAACGATACACCTTGTTTACGCCTTCCAGTCTTGAAGCGAGGTTTACTTCGTTACCGAGAACAGTGTAGCTAAAACGGTCCGTCCCTCCGACGTTGCCTGCCATCATCCTGCCGCTGTTGACGCCGATTCGGATTTCCAAATGAGACGTTTCTCCGGAATCACCATTTATCCATAGCTTTCTGACGGAATCTCGTATCTCCAAGGCTGTTTTACATGCAAGAAAGGCGTGATCTTTTTGCAAAATAGGAATTCCCCAGACCGCCATAACGGCGTCACCGATGTATTTGTCGATCATCCCATTACTCTGCAAAATGATATTCGTAAATTCTTTAAAATATCTATTCAGGACTTCGAAAAGGGCTTCAGGCTCCAGTTTTTCGGAAAGGGATGTAAAACCAGCGACATCAAGGAAAAGTACCGTTGCTTCTACAGTTTCGCCTCCCAGATTAAGCAGGCTGGGGCGCCTGAGGAGTACTTGGAGCATCTGGGGCGAAATATAGGTGGAAAAAGCCTTTCGAATGAAGTTTTTCTCTCTCCATGTCTGCCAGTAGTGAAAGAAGTGATTCACAAGGAAACTTGTCCCTGTTGGAATAAGCATAAAGAGCAATGGCAATCGGACGTAATAGAAAGAAAAAAAAACATAGGCGGTTCCAAGAAATATCGTCGATTCTGCCAAGACCAGGGCGCTTGAAAGTGCAGGACTTGTCTTGAAGAATATGAGGCTTGATACAAGACCCAAAAAGAGTCCCAATATCAGCGATGTTTTTAGATCCAGCCCTCTCAGGACCGTTCGGTCAATAAGGTTTTGTGCGATTTGGGCATGTAGTTCAACACCAGCCATGAGGCCACTGCCCCACCTGGAAAAAGGAATATAATAGTGATCCTTAACCTGGCTTTTTAACTCGGCTGCACTTTGTGTGCTGAAGCCCACAAAAACCAATTTATCTTTTAAAAAATCCGGGGGAAGGTGATGGGCGGGATCGAGGGCTTGATAATAAGAAATGGTCTTTATGGTCCTGGGCGGTCCTAAAAAGTTAATGCTTAAATCGCTGCCTATCAAATTTTGCCATTGGCATTCGCTGAATTTGGTGGCGGAAACCAGGGCCAGGGACCTTTGCAAGCCGTGGGTCAGCTTTACTCTTCGAAGGAAACCGTCCGGGTCAACGGAAAGGTTGATGAAACCGGTCTGAGTCGCCGGTGAGAGGAGTTCAGGGAGAGGTCCGACGGTGATTTCTCTTTCGAAGTCTTTATCTTGAATTACATCGATATCCACAGAAAGAACGACCGCCGGATGCTTTCGAATCCCCTCGGCCAAACGATGATCTTCTTCAGGCCTCGAGGGTTCTGCAAAGATGATATCCAAAGCCACTACCTTTGCATTCGCTTCGAAGAGGCGGTCTAAAAGTTCGGCATGGAGGCTGCGCGGCCAAGGCCACTGCTTGTTAATGACGCCGAAGGAAGGCTCATCAATGGCCACCACCAGGATATTCTTTGGAGACGGCAATGGTCCCCGCAACAGGAATAAAAAGTCCCCAAGAAAAACATCCCAAGCTTTTCCCCAGGGCGTAAGACAAAACGCCAGAGAAAGACAAACCGCCACAACGGAAACCAAGAATCTGGTAAAAGGTTTGATGGATGTCGTCTTCGATGCCATGATTAGAAATAGAAAGACAGTGAGCCAAGGATCTCTCTTGCAGGATCCTTACCGGTTAGGGTGAAGTTGTCCACAACCCAGTTAAAATGGCTGTCGAAAAGGTTCCTTACTTGGATGCTGCAATAACCGCGCTTTCCGGGCAGTTCATATCCGATCCCTGCGTCGGTGACCCAAATATCTTCATTTGACCGACCTGGGTTCTTGAAATTGAGATGTCGATAAGTCTGGGAGACCGATGCCGAAAATCCGCTAGGGTGAATGTAGTTCAGGGATCCTGCCAGCAGATTTTCCTCCCTGTCAATAGAGGGCGCGCTTTTATCATAAGCGTCATGGTAACGATAGACTCCGGACAGAGCCAACCCAAGGCAAAGGATCTGATTGGCTTGGATTTCCAGCCCCTTAAATCGGCTCCTCCAAGTATCGCGGCTAGACGAGTCATCTTTCACAAGCTGTTCATCGTATTCCCGTGACAGGTAAAACGGGTTGATTGACAGAAATCCGCCGGACCATTCGTGCTCCCATACAAAATCGCCTTCTTCGACCACGGAACCTTCCAGCGTATTTCGAAAGATAGGGATGCCACCGATATCCATGGGATCGATCCGATTGGATGTGAAAGGAAGAACATATCGAAAACCTGCAAGACGGAACGTATCTGACGGCGTGGGATTCCAGATGAAGCCAATGCGAGGCCCGAATTCTCTGATGTGCCAATCGCCTTCAGTAAACGCGTTGCTATTTATCATATCGTCATAGTAAAGGGCGAGTTCAACAACAAGATCGGATCTTACTTTCCATATGTCTTCCATATAATAGCTATGCAAAAATTGCCGGGTCTCAACCTTGGCCTCTGTGTACCCGGGAAGGAGAACAATGCCTTCTGATTCATAAAAATCCGTTATCTTGCTGTTTGAGTCATTGTCTCCCCAGTAATGAACGGTCCCAAGAATGAACTGGTGTTCTCCATACTTAAACAAGTACTGGCCTTGAGCTTGATTAAAGGGCCTTTCAACGCTCGATTTATAAAAATCCTCATAATTGAGGCCGTCTATCGAGAATACGTTTTCAATTCTGTCGTGACCAAAAAGATTCGTATTGTCATCGACCGAGGTATAGAAAAGAAGGAGATCGGAACCTGGTGAAAAATGGTGGTAATGTCCCACTTCGATCTTGCCGGACCTTGCCTCGTTTCGATTAAAAGGGTCATCCGGCGCATCATATTCGAACTGGGAGAAGAAGGCATCCTCCAGCGTCGTCCTAAGGTAACGAGGACTCAAGCTAATCCGGTCTTTAGGAGTGGGATCGAACTTGAAAAGGCCGCCCGCAGATTTGATTCGCAAGTTATTGGTATCGCTCCACCCATCGGTGGAGGAATAGGATCCGGCCACATTGAAGGCCATATTCATGTCAGGAAGCGCACCGTATGTGATGAGGGTCGCACCGTTGGTGTCATGATTGCCCAGAGAACCTCCGAGAATACCATTTATAGAGGGGCGCTCAAAAAAGGGAGTGTACTCGTTGAACGAGTTCACCGCATTTTCGTTAGAGGGCTGCATGATCCGGGCCAAAAGGGATTCGCTTCCCCCGGCGATGGTACGAGTCCCTGTTCCGAGCAGTGCGCTCCCAAGGAAAAGATGCCCCGCAAAATTGGTATAATCCTCTTTGATGGAAGCCATGGCCTTATTGGTAGCCCAGCCCTGTAAACCGAGTTGGCTATAAAGAATAGAAAGATTAACATTTTTTACAGCCAGATCCTGGTCCAACAGAAAGCGGGAGCGATAAACGGCCCGGTTGTCGTTTAAAGCCACAGCTTTGTTGAACGAGGAAACAGCTTCCACAGGACGGTTTAAATCCCGAAGGATAATTCCTTTGTATAAATCCGGTGTCGGGTCTTGAGGATCCAATTCGTGAGCAAGAGCCAGCATGTCCAGGGCCTTATCAAACCGATGTAATTGGTAAAGCATCTTCGCCCAGTAACTCAGGAATAGGGACCGGCGGGGTTCAAGGAGAACTGCCGTTGTCATTTCCTCCATGGCGGCCGCCACATCGGCCTTTCTCATATAGGCCAGGGCAAGACCCAGATGGGGTTCACCAAGACCTGCGCCCATTTTCAGTGCTTCTTTAAAGGCAGAGACCGCTTCATCCGTTTTTCGCTGCGCCAGGAGAAGGAATCCTTTCAGATTTTGTACGTCCCCATTTTCCGGCGCCAGTTCTTGTGCCTTTTCAACATCTTTGGATGCAATGTCCTGGTAGTCACTCGCAAAGAGAAGACGTGCACGGTTCAGTAATGCAGTTGCGTTCCGGTCATCAAGCGTGAGTGCACGATTGATGGATTCAAGTGCCTGCTTTAAGTCAAAGACGGCTTGAAAGGCATAGCTCATGATGATATGGGCAGACGGCATGTCGGGTGAAAGTTCTACGCCCTTCCGGGCGGCACCCATGGCCAATGTCTTTTCGCCTCTTACTTGTGACACCAGGGAAAGGAAACTCCACCCCAACCCATAATCGGGGTGTCTCTTTATGGTTTGCTGCAGAACATCTGCCGCCTCTTTCAAATTACCCGAACTCATATGAATCAGGGCCTTCTGGACAAGGAATGGTGGGAATTCGGGATAATGGGACGTCCCCTCCCTTAAAACGATCCTTGCATTTTCCCAATCAAGGAGGTGCGCATAAACCACGGAGCGTCCAAGGTATGTCATGGGTAGAGGATCCATCACCACAGTGAACCGCATAAGGGCCTCTCCCGGCTTACCCGAATCCAGCTCAACCCAGCCCAGCCCTGTAAGAACGTTACTGTCATTAGGCGCTGCCGACAGGACCTTTTCAAAAACCGCTGCAGCCTGATCGAGTTGTCCGAGATCCCGAAGTACATAGCCAAGACGCACCAAAGAATCGGTCCCCTTCTCACCATTGGCAATGGCTTTCTGAAGACGGTTTCGCTCTTGTATGAGAACCGCATGATCAGCGCTTATAAGGGGCATAGAACGGTAATCGATCAGGGAAGGAACGGATATAGTCCACTGAACGGCGTCTCGAGGGGAGAGAAGAATTCTTTTTTGTGGTGCCGCGCCCGGCCGGACAAAAATTTGCTCCCTGGCGCCCGCTTCAACAGCGCCTTTTTCATTTCTGGCCAACACATGTCCCTCGAGGATGCTCAAAAAAACCGTCCGGTCCGGGGTTATCAAGAGGTTCACCTCGGTTCCTCGAATTCCTGCTGAAACAGTCGGTGTTTCGACTTGGATGCCAGTCTTCAAGTTTTTGTTTCTGAACCATATTTCACCGGAATCAACGCCGTAAACAGATCTTCCGGACTGTGCACTCGCTGCCGGCACGATCCCTCGCATTTTGTACCATCCAGCGTTTAACGCAACCTTTTTCAAATGAAACTGGGTATTGCGATTAAGCTGAAGAAGGGTTTCATCGGAAAGCAACACGGCGGCCCATCCATCTTGGCCTGTACGAATGGTTGAGCCGGGATTAAGAGATTGATTAACCACCGCATCTTTCCAAATACCCTTTTTCGGACTATAGATTAGCACCTGGCCCTTTTTGCTGACGATTCGCCCGGCCGTGATTTCTTGCCCAAAGGCGGAATGAATTAAGACATTGAGTAATCCCACACAAAGCGTAAACCCGAAAAGCACCAGCTTTCGGTATATTACCGGATGACTAACCCGTCTCATAACGGAACCTCCAATATGGATGATAGCTTTCTGCCCAAAATACACCGTTTCGATTCTTTGGTCACTCCGATCAGTCGATTCCGAAAAATGACTTGATTTTGATAATCATATTAACAGAGGAGGGTCTATCTGCGATGATTCGCCCGGCCTCTTCGGCTAATTCCTTTTGACGTTTAGCCAGAATCTCTCCGAGTTGGATATAAATAGAAGGGTTATCGTCTATAATTTTAGAAAAATTCGCTTTATCGATGATAATGACGGAGGTGTCTATCATTGCCCTTACTGTTGCAGTAATCGGTTCGCCGGTCAAAAGGCTCATCTCACCAAAAAATTCACCACTGTCAATGGTCGCAATTTTATTTTCGTGCGTTCCATTTTTTTTAATGTAAACTCCGCATGAACCCGTACGGATGATATAAAGGGAATCTCCCAGATCACCCCGGCGCACAATGAATTCTCCGGCTCCATATTCGGCAATCTCTGAAAGCTCTGCAATCTGAGTCCGGATTTCAGTTGACAGGGCTGAAAGAAGGGGAACGCGATCGAGCAATCCTTGAATATTGAAAGAAGTTTTTTGTGATTCCAGTTCCTTGGCCAGAAAGCGCCTTTCTAAATGCTTATAATGGACATCGCGAATTGGAAAGGGAATTTTTATATTATTACGGCGGAGTGCATACCATATCTGAGTATTTATGTCTGATTTAATTTTAGGTTCTTTAGCAAAGTTATTATGATAAAATCGAATCTCATAGGTAATTGCAAAATCACCGAATTCAAAAAGATAAATCTCTGGTGGAGGTGTTTTCAAAACCTGAGGATGCTGGTACAAAACTTGTGTAATCACTTTCCTCACGGTGTTGGGGAGTGCTCCATATTCAATGCCGATATAAAGCCTGGCGACCATTCTTCGATCCGGTTTTGAATAATTCAAAAAGTTTTTATTGGTTATTTCGGCGTTGGGGATATAAACCAACACATTTTGACGTGTGAGCAACCGTGTGGACTTCCACGTAATTCCAACTACCTGACCGCGGTATTCTCCAAGTTCGATCCAGTCACCAAGTCCAAAAGGACGTTCGATTTGCAGTATAAGACCGGAAATAAGACTACTTAATGTTGTCTGAGCAGCAAAACCCACAACAACGGTTAAAACCGCCGATGTGGTGAGTATGCCGGTTAGGTTAATATTACTTTTCAAACGAAGCACAATGACAAAAAGGATTGCATAGCCGGTGAGCAGTATAAGATCGCGTGTGATATTGGGAAGATTTTTTTTCTTTCTCAGGCGAAGTGGCAACTCTATTAAAAAATAAAAAGTCAATCGGGCGACCGCCCATGACAGAATAACCACTGAGGCAACGTGAATCCATGATGCCCACTCAGGCGACCACTTTAGATCACGGGCAATGGATGCGATGATGCGTGTAACCAGATAGAGGATTATAAGTCCAATAGGTATGGCGGGTATTTTCTTCGAACGTTTTGATATAACAGCATAGCCGCTTAGAAAAATAACAACAATTAGGATTTGCCAAAAAATTATATCAAACACACCCCCCCCTTTTCAAACAGATCCTATCTTCGGGATACAGAATAATAGTTGATATTCTCTCCGGTGATTGGCCAAGTCCCATGACTTCCTTTTATGTTGCTCATTTTATCCCATGCGATCACAGATGCATTCTGATGGTGCGAAGTCGTTAATTAGTCGGGGCCATGTCTATCTTTGGAGTAACGAATCTGAGCCAATTTCCAGTCACTTTCGTGGTCATTATGCCAATGGTTAAAGGGATAGAAAAGCCAATATCGGAGAACAACCTACCTTCCTTCCATTTAAACGTCAATAATTAAAACATCCTATTTCTGTAAAACCGTTACGAAAAACAGGTCGGCTTTAATCAATAAATCTTGCATGTATTTGAGGCGTCGGGGAGTTTTTTCCACGATCTGTTCTTTGATATTCCAGGTTGATTTTCTTTTTTTAGGTTTCAAGCTGATGTATCCGGATAGTCAAACCCGTTGCTGAAAATAGCCACCGGTTATTGCAGTCACCTCGCACCCCGCGATGGTCTGTATAAACAAACAGTCTGAAATAATAGGAATATTTTTAAGTAATTAAAATATTTTTAAAAAGAGCTTTCGGACCGGGTTCAAACCTTGACCGGACCCTGTGCTGCAGCCGTGGATACCTAAAAACGTATCCCATCACTATGCCGGGTATGTAAATTTCGAATGTTTAATAAATGGAACGTCTGTGTTCGGAAGGATTTACACCAGTAATATAATGTCCAAAATACACTCTGGACTACCGTGGTAACATGGGCCTGGTGGCCCTCAATTCCCGCTGGCCCCATGAGGAAAGAATCATGGAGATTTGTATCCGATCATTCAGGCTTAACCCCCCAATGGGTGGCACGAGCTTCAGCGGCCTGTTTCAGCCGATTGGTTAAAGCCTGGATGGAACGCACTAAGAAATCGGCCAGATGGCAATAATCTAAAAACTGTTTGCAATAGTAATGAAGCATGATGGCAACTCTCCGTTTTCGTGAGATCATGCTTCATCATTAACCGCCTATTAATAAAAAGCGAGCTGCGTTAACCGCGGGGTTTGTTGGTTATACAGCCTGGTACTATAGTCCATACCGTATATCTTGATACTTATATTGACATCATTTATTAAGTATGTTAATTATTCCCTTGAAAATTAGAAATGTTATCTTTTTCAAGGGAGATATGAGAATGTCTTTTCAAGGGAAGCAGCTTTCTGCTGAAATGGTCGAAGCAATTGTTCGATTGAAAAATCATTTTGACAAAGAACGAAGGCTTGGAAAAAAACTCAAGGCCGTGTGGGCTATAGAACAAACAGCAAAGGGTTTAGGTATTGGCCAAGCTACGGTTAGAAGAATCATGGCCGAGTATAATAAGAACAAGCAAAACGTTCCGGACAGCTTACCCAAAACACGAGGCAAGCCGGAATATGCGATTCCGCATAACTTACAGCCAGTTGTGCGGCAGTATATACGTTCCCAGAACCTGAAAGGTCGGCATGTGTCAGTTGATCTTGTTCGTAAACATTTAGCAAAAATTAACCCCGATTACAATTTTCCCACAACAACACTATGGAGGACATTGAATAGATGGGGCTTCACTTATGGAACCGGGAAACGACGTTCAGCCCTGAAAGAGCGGGATTATGTAATTTTAGCGAGAAGACAGTATATTAGACAGAAACGTTTGAACAGGAAACCGGATGGATCGTTTGTACGTCCTGAGGTTTACCTTGATGAAACGTTCATAAATAAAAACCACTCTAACCAGTTCACTTGGTATTTTGATGAGGATGGTCCTGATGTGAATAAGCCAGCCGGGAAGGGTGAACGCTTGATTGTAGTTAATGCAATCACGCTTGACGGCTGGGTTAACAACGCCCAGTTGATTTTTGAAGCAAAAAAGAAAACCGGTGATTACCATGGCCAAATGGATTGGGGTAACTTTTCTAAATGGTTCACAGAGCAGCTATTGCCTGATATCCCGGAAAATTCAATTATCATTATGGACAATGCCAGTTATCATAATACCACAGAAGAAAGCGCATTCCCTAAATCAAACGCACGCAAAGAAAATTTACGCAAATGGTTGGATGACAAAGGAATCCCATGGGGGGAAGATTTACTGAAAGCTGAATTGTACGTTCTGTGCAAATTATTTGAACCAAAACCTGAGTACAAGATTGATAAAATAGTAGAAGCAGAGGGACATTCTATTTTACGGACACCTCAATACCACCCTGAAAACTTCAGCCGATTGAAACTTGTTGGGCTGTAGTAAAGAATCATATGGCCGACAATTGTGATTTCACAATGGCGGGTCTTCGAAATAGATTGCCGGAAGCCTTCGCTAAAGTGACCTCGGATACCTGCAAGGGAATCCTCTCAAAAGTCTTTCATCAAGAAGATAAATATTGGTCAGAAGACGAGAAATTGGATAAAATTTATTCCAATAATAGCCAAGAAGAGTATGTTGGTATCCATGCCTTAGAGAGTCAGGGCGAGGAACTTTATTTGGAAGCCGTGTAAAACCTGTCAAGAATTATTATTGGTATCAAGTATTGCGGTATGCCCTATAATTGCACGGAACATTACAATAGGAATATTCAATTTAGCAATGGAGTAACTTTGAATTGATGGGAAAACCGGAACCATGGTGAAATATTGACATTTGATAAATATTTCCTATAAATGATTTATGCCACGGAAAGCCCGCATAGACGGATACGGGTAAACTAAACGTCCGGGGCTGTCGGGCAACCGGCATTCCTACTATGACCAAGCACAAAATGGATAAAGAAAAAACAGCTAATATCCTTCAAGCGTTTCCATAATTTTATAATGTTTCGTGTTCAAGTCTTAACTGGATTCTTTGTATTAAATTTGTTGTGTTACCCAGATGTTGGACACTAACTAATATCTGTAAATACCTAAAGTTTGTGATTTTAAAGAATAATATATCTCCGACAGAAAGCTGAATTTTGCCGACTATCTATGATTTAAAACCACTATTTCAGGCCCTGCTCCGCCCCATGGTAATGCGTCTGGCGGCCCGTGGTGTGACGGCCAACCAGGTCACACTCACCGCCTTGATCCTTTCTTGTGTGACCGGTCTTTTGATTACGTTTCTGGCCGGATGGCGGTGGTCGTTTTTTCTGGTACCACTGACCCTGTTTGTTCGCATGGCCCTGAATGCCATTGACGGCATGCTGGCTCGAGAACATGACATGCAAACTCCTCTGGGCTCCATTTTGAACGAACTCGGGGATGTCCTTTCGGATACTGCTCTCTACCTGCCCTTTGCACTCATACCCGGCATCAAAGCAGGTTTGGTGGTCATCTTTGTTCTGCTATCCGTTATTAGTGAAATGACCGGAGTAACGGCTGTTCAGATCGGTGCGCAACGCTGCTACAACGGCCCAATGGGCAAGAGTGACCGCGCCTTTCTGTTCGGACTCATCGGCTTGCTTTTGGGTTTTGGCTTAGATATCCACCTGTTTGTCAATATCGCCATTGCCATTGCAGGGGTTCTCTTGCTGCTGACCATTAAAAACCGTGCACAAAGTGCATTAAAGGAGGTGTCGTGAGCGTATTCCACCTAGGGCCAACCGTCCTCTGGTCGCTGGTCGGGTTGTACGGCATTCTCGTCGTGGCCACCGCTATCCATTTCTTTCTGAAGAAAATCCGACCCGACTCGAATTTCAGAGAAATAGGTCTGCGCATCCGGTCTTGGTGGGTAATGGTTTCTATTTTCACCCTAGCCATGCTCTTGAGCCGAAATGTTTCGCTGTTCTTTTTCGCATTTATCAGCTTCCTGGCCCTAAAGGAGTATCTTTCCATTATTCCCACACGCCGTGCTGATCGGAGGGTTCTTTTCTGGGCTTATCTGACCATTCCATTCCAGTATTACTGGGCCGGATCCGAGTGGTATGGCATGTTCATCATTTTTATTCCGGTCTACGTTTTTCTGTTCCTGCCGCTTTGTATGGTTATTATCGGCGAAACCCGGAATTTCCTGCGCTCAGCCGGCACCCTTCACTGGGGCCTGATGACGATGGTTTTCAGCATCAGCCACGTGGCCTACCTCCTGGTCCTGCCACAGTCCGGTAACCTGGGGTCCGGTGGTGCCGGGCTGCTGCTTTTCCTGGTTTTTCTGACTCAGTCCAATGACGTTTCTCAGTTTCTCTGGGGCAAGTCGTTTGGAAAGCGAAAGATCGTCCCGAGCGTGAGCCCCAATAAAACATTGGAGGGTTTTATTGGGGGTGTCGGCACCACCAATGTATTTGCACTACTGCTCAGCGGCATCTTAACACCGTTTAGTCTCCCGATGGCCATTGTGACAGGAATCCTTATCAGCACCGCCGGTTTTGTGGGGGATGTCACCATTTCGGCCGTCAAACGCGATATCGGTGTCAAGGATAGTGGCAATTTATTGCCCGGACATGGCGGCATATTGGATCGGATCGATAGTCTGACTTTCACGGCGCCGCTTTTTTTCCACTTTACTTACTACCTATACTACTGATGGATATTAAGAAAATCACCAACCGCTTCCTGCGTTTCATATTTTACCGGATTGTCGTCCGCCTGGTGGTCTTGATCGTTCTGGGGCGCAACGTCCGGCACCGCAACCGTTTGCCCACGGCAGGTCCGGCCATCCTGGTTGCCAACCACAACAGCCACCTGGACACCATGGTCCTGATTACCCTATTGTCCTCCGGTCTGCTCAACCGTATTAAACCTGTGGCTGCCGCGGACTATTTCTTATCATCGCCGCTCAAGGCCTGGTTTGCCTTGAACATCGTTGGTATTTTACCCATCAAGCGGCAGAAGGATACACCGGATGAAGACCTTCTGGCTCCCTGTTACCTATCTCTCGAAGAGGGAAATATCCTAGTTTTTTTCCCGGAGGGGAGCCGTGGCGAGCCTGAACATCTCACGGCCTTTAAGGGTGGAATCGCAAAGTTAGCAGAGCGATATCCGGACGTACCGATCACACCGGTCCTGCTGCACGGCCTGGGTAAAGTGCTTCCCAGGGGTGAGAAACTGCTGGTTCCATTTTTCTGTGATGTTTTTGTCGGTGAACCACTGTATGGCTCTAAAGATCGAAAGGGTTTTATGGCTCAGCTCGAAAAGCGAATGGCCGAGCTCTCTCAGGAAGGGATTTTTCCTCCATGGGAATAAACATAATTGCCTTTTTATGGGGATTCGCAGAGGCCACCTTTTTTTTATCCTGCCCGACGTCTGGTTGAGCCTGGCAGAGTCATAGCCAAAAATACAACCCATAGATATTTGCATAATGTCTTGCGCAATCATGACAGCATATCATTAAAAGGTACTAATTATAGGGAGCATAATAATGGAAGATCGGAAATGGTTAACAACTGCTGCAGGCGTGAAAATGCCACGACTTATTTACGGAACGGCCTGGAAAAAAGAGCGTACGGCAGATCTGGTTATGAAAGCCATCCAAGCAGGATTCAAAGGGATTGACACCGCCTGCCAACCCAAGCACTATGACGAGTCACTGGTTGGAGCGGCGCTTCACAGACTGAAAGACCATGGTATCGAACGTGAAACTTTGTTCCTACAAACCAAATTTACCCCTCTTTCCGGTCAGGATCCTAAACAAGTGCCATACGATAAGAATTCCCCTATCGAGTCGCAGGTCGTCCAATCTTTTGATACATCGAAGAAAAATCTCCAAACACACTATGTAGATTCTCTAATACTTCATTCACCAGTGGCGCCCCATGCGCTCATGATGAAAGTATGGGACGCAATGGAAACAATTCAAAAAACTGGTGGAGCTCGCCAGTTGGGAATCAGCAACTGTTACGATACTGAAGTGATAAGGCAACTCTATGCCGATGCCAGCGTGAAGCCGGCGGTTGTGCAAAATCGGTTTTATCAGGAAACGCGGTATGATGCAGACTTGCGTCACTGGTGCTCTGCTCATGGAGTTATCTACCAGAGTTTTTGGACCCTCACCGCAAATCCTCATATTATAGTCAGCAATATCGTCCGAACCATTGCTCAGAAGTATAACAAAACCGAAGTGCAAATCTTCTTCAGATATCTCAGTCAATCCGGCATTGTTCCTCTTACCGGAACATGTTCTGAGCAGCACATGAGGGAAGACCTCAGCATCTTTGATTTTGAGCTTTCTTCTGACAATTTAAAGAATGTGAGTCACCTACTAAATCAGGTTTGATTCGCTATTTAATGTTTGAATGGGATCATATCTATGTTTGACCCTTGCGGATAAATGATAAGGGTAGAATGTGGAAATACCCCTTTAAGCTCCCCTTTGTTTCGTCTCTCCATATCATATGGGATGCTCTCATATTATCTCCGGGACTTGATTAACCGGTTGCCCCTGCCAGTAATTTCACCGGATTGTAAAATGAAATATCAAAGAACCGCATCCCGTAAAGATTTCCCCACGCTTCGCTCCAGCCCTCCAGACCTTCCCTCATGGAAACGCCCTTGCCTTCGGATAGTATTTATGATAGCAAATCATAGACTTATTAACTGGGTTCACATACAGGGGACTTCCTGCCACGCCATAACATTAGCCAAGGCCGGTCACCCCATTCGTTCACGCCCATGCCGGGCGTACACAACGGCATTACGGGCGACAGTAAAAAACCGCCGCGCCTTATACCTAGTGTTCTTCCAAAAGATATGATAATGAAAAAATGTCCCTTCTGCGCTGAAGAAATTCAAGACGACGCTATAAAGTGTAAACACTGCGGTGAGTTTCTGGATGACTCCCGCCACCCACGCTTTGCAGAGGAAAAGATTCAATGGTATTTCCGAAAATCCTTTATTATCATCGCAGTCTGTAGTGTGGGACCTCTGGCGTTGCCCCTGATTTGGTGGCGTCCACAAACGACGCGGGCATGGAAGATCGGACTCACAATAGGAATCCTTGTTCTTAGTTGGATCTTGTTCCAAACCACGATGGAATCCATTCGTACTCTCAATGAGTATTACAAGCTAATTAAAGGACTGTGACTTGCATGTTGGACATGAAGACCTTGGTGATCGTTTATAGATTAGGGGACGTCCATTGGAATATTGGTTGGCAACCGATTGGAATTTAAGTATAGAAATCCTATGCCACGAAAAGCCCATATAGGCGCCCTTGGCGCATTACATCATATAAGAGTTAGTACCTGAATACCTGAACGAAAACTGTCTTTTTCGCCAATATCCGCGTCAGGCTCAAATTTTAACCCGCCATCGAACTTTGGCGGGTTAATCCTCGAAATGCTCAATGTCTGTCTGCCTGCCCCGTAGGTCCGGCAGATCGTACTGGGGTGGTTAAAATTTTCGTGTTGACTCGGGGCATCCATGCCCCTCGCCCTTGCGGGCAGCTTGATAGCTGTCCAAATCTGCTATCCTGTTGATTTGCCCTTGATCTTAACGAAAAATCATGGTTTTCGTTCGGGCACTAGTGAGGAGCATCGAACATCGAAAGATATTTTATGATAACAACGACCGTGATAATTTTTTAGACCGGCTGAGCGTTATTTTGACCGACCCCAAAATCTCTTGTTTTGCATGTGCTTTAATACCAATATGCGAAGGCGAAAAATAGCCGAGGAGGAAGGATTAAAGCTATTGGAACAGATCGACCAATAATCCAATGGACGTCCCCTCAGGCACTGTTGTCAAAATCTTCACGCAAGCTGTAATGTAGTATGCTATTATATGCATTCACACTTCGATTTAATAAATACAGCTCTCGATTTTCGGTTATTTGAGGGGCTTTAAATTAACGGCTTGTGTGCCTTTAGAGGTTTCTTTTAATTCAAAAGATACAGGGTCACCCTTTTGTAAACCGAAATGCCCAAATTCCTTGATGCCCGATTTATGTACAAAAATGTCCCCATATTCTTCAGTGTTTATAAAACCATAACCTTTTTTTTCACTGTACGATTTGACATAACCTTCCATCTAAAGTTTTCCTTTTTCTTATATCTTGTGCAAATTCTCAGGAGATCACTTTGAAGAAGGCCAAAAACGAGAGGGTTTTTAAACAAACTCCAAAATAAATACTGAAAAGATACACAAGTAGTGAATGGTAAAATTAATCGAATCTTTAATTAATCCATTCGTTATAATAAGTCTATAGTTTGACCGGAAAATAATCCTTCTGCTTTTTTACTATACACAATTTGAGATATTCGCTTTATCTGCTTTCAAAAAACGAAATTATATCAGAGATATACTAAATCGACATCGTCAAAAAACAGCTCCACCGAACCATCTTCGGATGAATTGTATAACGCCATGACTGATTCGGCGATTTTCGTGGAATATGGTTCGATAGGAAATATATTGTGGGTCCGAAGGATTTCAACCAAGGCATTCATTCCTTTGGAGATGGAACTAACAATAATCTCACTTTCATAGGTTTCTTCGCAAAGAAATGAAAAATCTCCCTTTTGCAGCATTGAAGACGCCGCTTTTTTCAGATCTTTGTCGATGATTGCATATTCACTGATTTTGAGTTTATTTTTGGCACCATCTCGAGAAATCACATATTTTTGACGCATATCTTTTCTCCTTTTCATCCGGTTTCTATGCTTATAGATTCCCTCCTTCATTCTGAGACTGATTTTGATTATCTTCTGACTTCATAGTGTTTTTATCCAGCTTTCGTTGTCTCTTTCGTTCTTTCTTTTTCTTCCTTGCTAATTCTTTTTGACGTTTATTAAATTAATAATTTGAGCTTGCCAATTTGTTACCTTCTTGGCTGTTATTTTTGACAATGACAACAAGAATAAGGATCTATGAGCGGACTTTTTTGAGGTTTAAGGTCTGATTATAGCAAATTGTAAAGGAATAAATTCAAACCAAACAAAAGGGCATCCCCTCAATATTAAAAGGAATGCCCTTTTTACTCAAAGCATAAGGTTAAATCACAGTGACATTTGCAGCGGCAGGACCTTTTTGTCCTTGCTCTATATCAAAGGAAACTCGGTCGCCTTCATTGAGGGATTTGAAACCGCTTGCATTGATTCCTGAATGATGAACAAACACATCCTCTCCGTCTTCCTGCTCAATGAATCCGAACCCTTTTCGGTCGCTAAACCACTTAACAGTTCCATTGGTCATGATAACATCCTCCTTTCTTAAAAATTTTCAACGTCACAAACTGGAGGGTGCCACTTTGACAAATGGATTGTGCCTTCAGAAAGAAACCGTCCCTGAGATTAAACAGGACTTAATTGATTAATGCATAATAATCATTATTTAGAAAGAAAGCAAGCTAATTATTTATTATTTTTAAAAAAATGGGCAATACGCATTTAAACGTGCAAAAACGAAATGTTACGTGGGGACGTCCATTGGAATATTGGTTGACAACTGATTGGGATTAAATTATAAGAAATCCTATGCCACGAAAAGCCCGTATAGACGCCCCTGGCGCCTTACATCATATAATAGTAAGGGGAATCGAACGTCGAAAGATATTTTATGACGATAATGATCGTAATAATTTTTTAGACCGGCTTGGAAATATTTTGACCGATACCAAAACCTCTTGTTTTGCATGGGCTTTAATACCGAACCACCTGCATTTATTGTTGCGAACGGGGGTCACACCCATAGCCACTGTGATGCGGCGGCTGTTGACCGGATACGCGGTCAGTTTTAACCGTCGTCACCGACGTCATGGTCAGCTATTTCAAAATCGTTATAAATCAATCTTGTGTCAGGAAAATCCGTATTTATTAGAGTTGGTGCGTTACATTCACCTAAATTTCCTAAGGGCCGGGATCGTATCAGATTTAAAAAAATTGGATAAGCACCCGTATTGCGGACATAGCGTACTCATGGGCAAAAAGAAGCATAACTGGCAGGATACGGATTACATCCTTAAGCTTTTTAATAACAAATATTCAATTGCCCGTCGGCGTTATCGGGAGTATGTCAAGAAGGGAATTGCTCAGGGTAAAAGACCCGATTTGGTGGGAGGTGGTTTGATTCGCAGTGCTGGTGGGTGGTCAGTGGTCAAAGCATTAAGAAAAAGTGCTGCTCGAATCAAGGGTGATGAGCGTATCTTAGGTGATGGAGATTTTGTTGAAAAGGTATTAAATGAGGCACGGGAAAGCTTGGAGCGAAAGTACACGCTTGAGGCACAAGGGTACGATTTTGACTGGTTGGTTAAGCATGTGGCGATGTTGTTGAATCTTGAGCCAAAGGATGTTTTAGTTCGTGGCAAATATAAGCAAAGCGTGAAAGCACGCGGTTTACTGTGCTACTGGGGGACGCGGGAGTTGGGAATGACGACCGTAGAACTGGCCAAAAAACTAAATTTAGCTCAACCCACTATAAGCCAATCCGCTATGCGAGGGCGAAAAATAGCCGAGGAGGAAGGATTAAAGCTATTGGAACACATCAATCAATAATCCAATGGACGTGCCCTAAAGCCCTCGGATGGTTGACGCCTGGAGGGAACGTACTGAGAAATCGACCAGTTGGAAATTTTCCAAAAACTGTTCGCAACAGTATTGAAGCATGATGGCAACTTCCCGTTTTCATGGGATCATACTTCATCATTAACAGCCTATTAACAAAAGGCAAACTTCGCTAACTGCAAGGTTTGTTGGTTAGGCCTAATAAAATCTCACAGGTAGTAGAAAGGAAATCGAGCATGTACCAAAAACACAGTGAAAGTGGATACACTCTTGCCATTCCGGGAATCTCACAGAAGACACTAGTATACGGGAAAAGGACTTTGATGACCGAGTTCTTGCTGAAAAAAGACAGTCGGCTACCCAAACATTCCCACCCCCATGAACAGACGGGTTACCTCGTAAATGGCCGAATTCGTCTTTCAATTGGCTCTGAAGAATACGACGTGATGCCTGGCGATAGTTGGTGTATTCCGAGTGGTGTTGAACATGGTGCGGAAATCCTTGAAGACTCGGTGGGTATTGAAGTGTTTTCCCCTGTAAGAGAGGATTATTTGCCGAAGGAAAGAAATCAACAATAAGTGGCCCGACCTTTACATAGCCTCCTCCTACAAAT
Source organism: Desulfobacteraceae bacterium Eth-SRB2 (assembly GCA_004193595.1). Classification (GTDB taxonomy): domain Bacteria; phylum Desulfobacterota; class Desulfobacteria; order Desulfobacterales; family UBA11574; genus S5133MH16. Next base: position 67,210 of record RPGQ01000029.1, on the reverse strand, counting down.
CGGAAGATGTTTAAAAAAAACCAATTTTTGTCTCAACCCATGAAGTCTTGACAAGCGACCCGTTATTTGCGGCTTATGTTTTCAACCGCAAGCCCCATTAACACGAAAAGGATGGTCTTCTCGCTTTTCATAACACACCTCCTATTTCAGGCCGGAAAGTTCAAGCATCATTTGCAAAAACTGATCGGCCTTTTCAAATCCACCTACCCTGGAGAAAGAGATCTCATGGCTTCCGTCATCGTTGATTTTTACACCTATAAAGTGCGGGGTGTAAATCAAGACTGTTGTTTGCTAAGATTGCTATGGCTATTTGGTTTCAGGTGTCAGGTGTCAGGAAACATGTTCAGTAGTAATGGGCCGGCCCTGAGGGAACGATTCATTTTTCTCGGCGAGTTGGGCAGAAGCGCTGTTTGAGGAGCGCCTGGATTGGCTTCCTAACTCGTATTTCTCTTCTTGGGGCCACTTGTGCGTCAAGTCACAGACATCGATGGGTAATCGACACAACTTTTTGTAGACCTCAAGATCCTCCACGTCCATATAATTGCTATTGGTCACCTCGTTTCCCCCTTAATCCTTAACCCTGACACCTGACACCTTCTGACACCTGACACCTAACACCTAACACCTAACACCTAAAAAAATGGCTTCGGAGCCACGGTTTGTCAATAGACAAGGATCAGCGTTTACCAACGGTCTTGATTTACACCCAAGGGTCGGAAATAGTATTTACTTGACTTGGAACTTAAAATCTAAGATATTCGTGATACGATAGAATTGGGCAAGATAAATAGAACTTAAAAAAATGAATGCGGATCTCAAGATGTTTTGTTCGCCTTCTTTGCTCATCCACGGCGTTCTGGAAATACCCATGACAACAGGGGACTGCCTGTGAGAATAACAGATATGAGCACTAAAAAAGTCCTTGTTATTGATGACCAACGAAGCCAACTGAAATTAATGAGAAAAATGTTGGAGAAATTTGGTTATTTGGCTATTACGGTCGATAGCGCAGAAGAGGCCGAATATATCTTAAGGTCTGAAGAAAACTTTTCAATAATCATTACGGATCTGAGAATGCCATGGTTGAATGGCTTAAATTTTTGCAGGAATGTGAAAATCTTACATCCCCATTTAAAGATATATGCATTGTCCGGCTATCTTTATGATTTTGATATTAATGAATTACAGGATGCGGGCTTTGATGGGCTTTATCAGAAACCTATCAGTAGAGCGCAGTTAATAGAAATTTTAAATTCTGATACCGAAAAAACCTGAGACAGATCCTGTGGATATCATTGAACATGACGAAACCCAATTTCCTATTCATCGGTGCACAGAAGTCTGCGACTACAAGCATCAGCGTGATGCTCTCGAACCACCCCGACGTTATCGTTGTCAAAGGCAAGGAACCGCATTTCTTTTCCGAAAACCGTCAATACGCCCGCGGTTGGGACTGGTATATATCCCGGTTTTCACACTATAACGGCGAAAGGGCCATCGTGGATGCGTCCACGTCATACTCACGTGCAAGGGCCTTCCCGAATACAATATCGCGCATTATTAAGCATGTTCCGGACGCAAAAATCCTTTACTCAGTCCGTCATCCGCTTGACCGAATGGAATCGGCTTACATCGAGTGGATGACCACGCCGGGTTTTCCGTTTATTGAAAATTCCATAAATGATATGGTTCGCAGAGAGCCAAACATTATCGAATCTAGCCGGTACTGGAAAAATATCAGCGTTTACAGAAAGTACTTTCCGGACCATCGCATTAAGATCATATGGTTCGATGAGTATGTTGCTGATCCGGAAGCAGTGCTCACAGATATTTTCGAGTTTATGGGTGTAGATCCTTTGATTAAGATCCAGCACTCCCATTTGGCTATTGCGTCCAGCCAAAGTAGAATCAAAAACCTGCAAATGCCTAACCGAACCGCCCATATTGATACAACCTGGAACCGAACGGATAGACAATGGGCCATAGAACAGCTCGGCAATGACACACGACAATTCCTTGAATGGTGCGGAAGGCCGGCGGACTACTGGCGAATCGACCCAAATGACAAGACTTCTCCTTCGAAAATATAACCTGGGTTGAGCGATTTTTTGCGAAGAGATGTGCTGATATCTTGATGCATAAGGATTCGCGAAAACCGCCCCGAAAAGACATCGGGATGGATATGTCGAGGATTTTCGCGGATCCTTAATGCGCAAGTCCAAGATCCCGCGTCAGCGGGGAGATTGGTGCAGATTGAGTAAAAAATCGCTCAATTTAGGTGTTAGTTTGTGTGATTAATTTATTTAACCATCCATAGGCCAACAAACGATCTGCTCTGTTCTTAGACACCTTTCAGATTTATATTTCCCTTGTATTTCACCAAAAGTATGTAAAACAAGTTAGATTGTGAAGTGAATTCCATAATAATTATGTTCACATCTTTTTTATCTCTAAACTTGAATTTATTTATAACCCATTGTTTTAATAATCTATTTGCCTGAATAATTAGTTTGGCATAGTTTTTGGATAGAAAATACCCTTATCCAAATTTTATCGCAATAAATCGGGCAAAAAACGCCGATTTTTAGGAGGTCTTTATCATGCCATTACCTATGGGGCATACTGCCATTGGATTAGCTACTTACGAACTGAGTACAAATAATAATTCTAAGACAAATAGTTTAAAACTTATTATTTTTCTAACTATTCTTGCCAATTTACCTGATTTTGACGTTATTTTTGGCCTTCTTATAAAATGGAATGGAAACGCTTTTCATCGTGGCCCGACTCATAGCTTAATATTTGCTTTGATTATGGGATTCCTTGCATCAAGAGCATGGAAGTTATCATCTCAAATTCCAAGGATAAAGTTTGGAGTTTGTTTCTTGATAATCCTTTCCCATGTTATAGCAGATTTTTTCTTTACCAGTTCACCGGTTTCCTTTTTTTGGCCTATTGAGGTGAGTTGGAGTTCCGGATATAGTGGCTGGGGCGATGTTCTAAGTTCAGTTTTTTTTCAAGGATTTCAGGACGCCGGGATCATAATAGGAAGTGCAATTTCAATAATACTTATCAGATTGATAAAAGGACATCAACAAACCTTATTTGGTTTTAAGATCAGGCAGAAACCGTTAACTAAATGAGGGGTTGGGGAGTTTTTTTGATTCAATAATGGAGGTTGAAAGGAAAAGAGGTGGATAACCGTTCTAATATAAGAACAAATATGAAGAAGACTCTGGTTGCAGTTGTTATTATTATAGCAGAACTCTCTACTTTTGCTTATGCGGAGCAGCCGGTAGATGTATTACAGGAATTAATAGACCAAGGAACCAACATATTAAAAGATCCAATTTATAAAGATACCGCGCAAAAAGAGGTCCAACGTCAAAAGCTGTCGGAGATTGTAAACCAAACCGTTGACTTTAAAGAGTTTTGTCGATGTGCTCTGGCAAGCAATTGGTTAAAATTCAAGCCACAGCAACGAGATGATTTTACAAAGCTTTTTTCCAAGTTTGTAACGGTTTTTTACCTTACCATGCTGCAAGATAAATATAATAATGAGAAAGTCATTCTAATCGGTCAAAACCTGATCAGCGACTCAAAAGCTGTGGTTCGGGTGAAGGTGCTTTGGAAGAATATAGAAGTTCCGGTAGAAATTAAAATGATAAGGCGGGGAGATTCCTGGAAAGCATACGATATTATTATACTCGGAATCAGTGCGGTTAGGTTTTATGGAGCTCAATTTCAGGCGGTTTTACGTAAAGAAAGCCCTGCTCAAATCATTGATCGATTAAAAATAAAAATTAGAAAAATCCAAGAGCTACTCCAAACGAGTTTTTCGAAAAGGTCCCGGATGAATTTAGTGTTCTTTTGGAAACGATATTAGAAACAGCAAAAAATGGAATTGATCTGCTCAAGGATCGCATCACCCTCATCTCCAATGTTGAGTAATATGTCATCACGGGTATTTTTATGAAGTAAATTGGAAATTGCAGTTTGGCTCGATCAATTTTCTCCTTAAGCTTTTTCAGCCTGTCCTCGATAATTTCCAGCGGATCCATTGCAACATGACTCTATTTTTAGCAACTATCCGATAAACAGTCACATCCATGGTCAAGCCGGGACAAATCTATGATATCTGCAATCATATAGAATTTGACCGAACAAACAACTATCTGATAATAATAGAGCCATAAGTAAAGATCCGGGTCCAGAGGGCCCGACTTTGATTATCCCCAGAGGGGATTTAGTTTGCCGGCATTTAACGATTTACGGAGTACTGGAGTATTGGAGTGGTGGAGCAGCCCTTTCAAGGTAGTACTTCTGGCGATAGTTCAGAAATGCTATAACAATCTGTAATAATAAGGAATAAATAAAGCTGGACATTCTTCAAACCAAAAGTTATATTAAGAGAGACAATTATAACTCGATTTAAAACAATTTTTCCTCCGGAATTAGACATATTGGTGTGGGCGCTAAACGGTGGCAGTGCTGGTATCAAATTTCCGTGAACGATCCCAAGAGATTTTCCACGCTGCGGCGAAAGATAATTTACATTTGGCAATCTTCAAATATCCTTCTTCCTTATTACAAGATGTCGGACGGACATAACTTCTTGACCAACAAAACGTTACGCGCTTACGAGGATCCCAAGCCCGATGAAACCCGAACATTAAGGATTGCTGGAAAGAATTTGGAATATACCGACAACGTTGCGAAGTAGTACAGAAACATTCATTAAAGGAAAACCTATTGATGACGGAATCTAACCATCTCGATATCCCACCTCAAGCACAAGTACCCCATGTTGCAGTATTATTTCTCACCGAGCACCCCTTTGGTGTGAGATTGAATTTTGGGCTAAATTCATGTGATCGCCCCAATTGACGGGTGTAATATCATTGCCATATCACTGTATCTCATCCCGAGCCAAAAACGGTACATTTTAGATCTCTGTATGATCTCACAAGATACCTATCGAAGCCGACAGTGACTCGTGGCATTTCTGCAGAACAAGATTCTTTCCGTCGAGGCAAAGGCCATACCCAATGCGGCGCCGAACTGACAAGCCCGATTCTAAGCGGTATGGAAGGCTTGGTGCAAGCCTACCGGGCCTTCAGTTTCTATGTGATATTAATCGATATAGAACTAATTGTCGGAGACCTGTTAGGGGCCGATCATATTGAAATTGGTCAATGAGCAGACATAATTTGGGCCAGCTTGTCAGCTAGTACCATTACTTGAGCTTATAGAAAGCTTTTGGGCATCGCTTAAAAATATCTTGCTTTCATAAAAAATCGTCCGGTTGTTGCTTTTATCATGGAGTGCCCCCTTCCTTTGAAACTTCGCGTTCGTGATTACCTTTTATCGGATGGTCCGGACAAGCAGAGAAAACCCTAATCTTTGAATCGAATAGCGAATAATAGCCGCTTCTTGATTCTTCCATGGGTCAAGGTTCCTAATCTGGCTTCGCATGCTTTCCTTAACATTGGCCAATTAAAAAGACTGGCCGCAGAATTTTAAACAGAACTGATGCTTTTGGAGACCTTTAGAGCTGATCCACGATTTTTCAATGCCACCAGCTATAAAAAGTGCCGCCAACTGGAAATTTATCGGTCAAACCAATGGGTACACAAAAACAAGGAAAAAGGATATATCTATCATGGCAACGCGTCAAGCATGTATATATGTTTATGTGTTAGATCCAAAGTTTAGAGATATCATTGATTGTCAGCAAAAGCCCTGTGATCCCTTCAGCGCCCCCACAATCATTGGTAGAAAAGTGGAGGAGTTAAGGCGATGCTTTAAAACATTGTCAAAGTGGCATCCCGACCTGTGGAGTGGTGGAGTAATGGAAGAAACCCCTTTTTTCATCGCTCTCAGAAAACAGATCCCTGGAGAAAATCTGAAAATTTAAAGCTCTTTTTTTTAAATCAACACTCCAATACTCCATTACTCCGGTTGATTTATACGGGCAGAGCCATTGATCTCTGACTCCCGCGATGCGGGACAGGCTTGGCCCAAAGGACCAAGTTTTTCAGGGCAAAATAAATTTTAAAATTTTTTTATATAAAACTACCGTTGGAATCATGAGGCCATGGAGGCAGCATCAGGCTATTATTATGGCTGATAAGACACAGCCCTGACGGCATGATAAACGTTGGCTGGCCTGAATTTATAAAAAAGGGCAAAGAGTCCGTTGGTGTTGCCAGGCAATATTGTGGTGCTGCCGGTAAAGTTGATACCGCTAACTGGCGCCCCTGGGTCGGTTATTCAAGTGAAAAAGGCTACGGACTTCTGACCGGCCGACTCTATATGCCCAAAATCTGGCTTACTGATGAATATACCAAAAGGCGTAAAGACAATTGGGTCCCCGAAGATCTTGTTTTTCAGACGAAACTTCAAATTGCTCTTGATCTTATCAACAAAACAGTAGAATCTAATCTTTTTCCTGCAAAATGGCTTGGTTGTGACGCAACATTTGGGTCAGATTTGAATTTTTTACAATCACTGCCGGAATCACTCTATTACTTTGCCAGTATTCGTCCGGATACATACGTTTTCTCGAAAAAGCCCAAAAGTAGGTTTACTCTTTATGAAGAAAATCCTTATCCTAAAATATTGCGCGTACTGCCGGGGGAACCCTAAGCACATAAGGTTGCCCAAATTGCTCGATCAAAAAAACTTTCCTGGAAGTCCGTTATTTTAGCAGAAGGATCAAAAGGGCCTATCATCGCTGAAGTGGCCCGTATTAGAGTTTATCTGTCTCGAGACGGACTTCCGGAAGAAAAACCTTTATGGCTGTTTATCCGGCGCAACTCTGATGGCCAGTTGAAATATGCTTTATCCAACGCGCCGGAAGACATACCTTTCTCTGAATTGTGTAAAGCGTCAACTATGCGTTGGCCTATTGAACAATGCTTTAAAGAAGGCAAATACCAGATCGGTATGGATCATTACGAACATCGCTCCTGGCCGGCTTGGCATCGTCACATGATCTATGTTTTTCTTGCATTACATTTTCTACTTCGTTTGCGAATCAAGTTTAAAAAGCCCGCGTCTGACGCGTTGCCACAAGCAAGAAGACTGGTAGCAGCTATGCTTCCTTATCATTCAATTGAACGCCATGCCTTGAACTAAAGTAAAATACCATACTGATCGTAATTATATCGCCTCGTCACATAGAAAAAAAGGCCATCGCTGAGGCTAATTTATTTGAAAATTAAAGTGTCGCCGTAGTATTAGTCTGATCCCTTTAACCCGGACTGCCGAAAGAATGTAGGCCTAATGGTTGTGATCACTCGATTCACAACATGTACTGGTTTTGGTTACTACGGTACCTGCGGCTGCTATCTGGTTATTGTCCCGACGTCTTTTGCCCTTTCCGGATGCCCTTGCCGGTGAAATGGCGGGAAAGCCCATCCGTGCATATGGTGAAATCGCTGCTCGCCTCTGGACTATTCAAAAAATTAAGGATCCAAAATTATTGGTCCATTTAAGGCCCTCGCGTTCATAGAGTCATGGATCTTGAACATCGGCAAACAGGAATTACAGGATTCCCGGCGTTTCAATGTCATATATGCAGACCTCAAACCTGCATCGGAACTGAAAAAATTTCCATAGACAGCAAACTTCACAATTCAGCTTTACCACTGGTGAACGGCCTCCTAAAGGGTTATGTCAAGGGCCAGTTAAACCTTTTAGAATCGATTTTCTTTGAGTCTGCCTTCAGCCTGGATTTTTGTGGGCACTTCGACAGTATATGCCGATCACCGGAATCCGGCATCCATTTACACCAGCCTAAAACCCTGGAACCGTAACGCTTCGACATATGAAATTTCGCAGCATTTTAAATCTCGTGCCGTCCTTAACGGATTCCGGTAAGCACGCTTTAGAAACCCCACTTACCCACGACAAGGATCAGCCCGTACAATCCTGAAAAAGGTCCCTGATCACCCGGCGTTGCCGTTAAAACTCTACACTGATCGCCAATACTCAGTATCAAAGCTGTGATATCTCACCGCCCCAACGTTTATGGCGCCACTTTCTTCAAAAGATTTTGAGGTTTTAATAAATCAGGGAGGAATTGAACTCGTTCTTATGCACTGGCTGCATTTCCGCGCCTTTATCGATTCGAAACTGCTAAATAAAAATTACCCCGCGAAGCATCCGCATCCTGGTAGGTGTTCTGCTATTTCTACTGGGAGCATTACCGATTTGTTAAAATGGTTTTCACCCATTAACAAATCACCGACCTCCTGCATAGCAGGAGGTATGATGAAACCCCCTCGAAGGGGGCATTGTGTTAGGAAAGCCCCTAAAGGGGCTATTAAAAATTTGATATTCTAATGTTTTTTATTTTGATCTCTTATATATTTCATTATGGTTTCCTCATCGAGACCCACTGTACTGGCACAATAACCCTTTGCCCAAAAACTTAATCCTGTCATTTTCTTGGAACCAAGTAGCTCTCGATGTATCCTTATGGCACTTTTGCCCTTGATAAACCCAACTGTATTCGACACACTGAACTTCGAAGGTATGCTCAAGCAAATATGAACGTGATCTTTCATAGCGTGCCCTTCGTGTAGGTCCAAGCCCCTTTGGCGGCACAAATCTCTTATAATATCCCCTATTTTTCTTCTCAACTTCCCATATATGGTTTGATGCCTGTACTTCGTTACAAATACAATATGATATTTACATTATGTGTAGCAGAATTTTATGTTGAGTGAACCAAAAAAAGAGCTTGATAAAATTATTCACAGTGCTCAAAGCAAGGCCGGTTTCCCCGGTGCCGTTTTTCGGCGTAGCCCAATGATACAGCATCCTTATGAGCATTTGGAGTCCAATATTCCGTACACATTACATTTCCCCAGCTCCTTAAAAATATGGGCTTTTCATATCAGAAGGCTAAGCTGTCGCTGATCATAAAGATCCTGAGAAACGCAAAAGTGTTTAGAAGAAAATACCCGAGATCATAAACTTGCTGAAGAAAAAAAATGCCTATATTTTATTTGGGCGATGAAATACCTTTCAATGGGGCTCTTTATCCTATACTTGGGGCTGTAAAGTGCCCAACAAACCAGTTGTTCGTAAAACATCCCGAACTCGTAGCTATAAAGTGTTTGGTTTAACACCGGGATCATTTTTCTGGCCGTTTTTTGTAAGGGACATGACAAAGGTCGTTTTAATTTGAATCGTACGAGGCTTTTTGACTTTATAAAAGGTCAAAACCAGGAAACACATTATCCTTATACAAGATGGGGCCAGCTATCACACGTAAGTAAGGCAATGAAAAACTTTTTGACAGGAAAGCTATCGCTTAACCGTTTACGATCTGTCAGTCTTATTCTCCTCCAGATTACAATCCCATTGAAAAATTATGGAAGAAAATTAAGGAGAAAGAAATTCATCTTCAATATTTTCCAACTTTTGATTCACACTCAAGAATAAAGTGGTTAAGGCGCTTCACTTCCAAGATTTGAAAAATGAGGTGCTTTCACTCTTTGGTTTCTATAATAAGTTAGCGGTGAAGTAGAGCAATCCACCAAAAACTTTTCTTTAAATACCTATACTTGCCCTTTCACTTTGAATCGGAATAGCATGAGAAGCCAGATGGGATTTTAAAGGACGCGTTTTAAATTAAATTTATATAGTTGGAAGAAATAAACTCGAACAACCATCAGAAACCCGTCATGTCCATTTGATTGTGTCTCTCTGGATATTATCGTCACCCCTGATCTAGTTGATCAATTCAAAGAATACCGGTCGACGTGACGGCCATCGGTATTATCGTGGTGCTCATGGTCACATCGAATCCTACCGCCCTTGCAGGTTCTGGGTTTTGCCAATCCTGCGGTGATTACCGTCGCAGTCATGCTGATGGTCAAATAAGGTATGATTCGTACCGGGCCGTCGGTTTATCGGGCAGAAAGTAATCAAATATTCCAAGGGCAGCTCCGAGACTTTCCTTCGATCGTCACCCCTTCTCATCATCGTAATGGCATTGGTACCATCAGTCAATACCCCCGTGGTGGTCCTTTTATTCCCATCATCTTCAATCTCAGCTGTGAATACAATCTGAGTCCATCCAAATTTCATCCCCGTCTCCTATGCCTCCATTCTGGCAGGCAATCTGTACTTTGATCGGTACGTCCACCAACATCATCATAAGCGACCTGGAGTGTAACAACAATGCAGGATACGGTGGTATCGGCATTTTCGAACTGGTTCTCTGGTATCCCGATTGCCGTGATCGGTCTTCTACTTTTTGTATTTTTTTTTGCGCCCATATTGATGCCCGGTCATACGACACCGACCTGCGATGGAAGACCGAGAGGACAAACGCTATCTGGCGGAACGTCCGTTCCGCCAAACAGTCCTCTGGTCGGTCAAGACTCCGGCCCATTTCTGCGAAACGATATCCGACTCTGTTCCTTTTGAAATCGTGCGCGGTCCCCGTATCATTCCTCTTCAGATGATTCTCTTCGCCCATCGCTCCGCACGACCTTATGCTCGTCAAGGATCGGCCAGATCTGATCGCCATTCTGAACGACACGGTGGCCGAACTGCCCTTACGCCGACGAGCACCAACTTCCGCATCGGATCAGAACACCTTTGATTGTAGAACTGATTATCCCTCCCCAGTCTTCCTTTATCGGCGAAAGACTCCTCGACACCCATCTTCAGGAGACCCCAACGCCCATATCATAGCCATCAAGCGGGAGAAGTCTACATTATTCGGCTATTCAAAAATTCACTCGGTCAGACTCATGGTCGGCGATATCGTTCTGGTTCGCTGCTCCATCGACAAGCTGCAACAAATCCAAAGGGGAGCCGATTTCCATCATCATTGAAGATGCATCAATGGTGAAATCATTCACAAACGCAAGGCTCGCTGGGCAATTTGATCTTTACTGGCCTGATTGCCGCAGCCAGCAGTGGACTGGCGACATCACGGTCTGTGCTTTGGCAGGTGTCTTGCTCATGGTCCTGACGGGATGTCTCTAATTTGAGGGATGCCTACCGCGCTATTCGTGGAGATATTTTGCTGTTGATTGTCGGCACTATTGTTTTAGGTGCGGCCATGGAAAACGGGCGCCACCCAACTCTATGCCGAATGGTTTCTAAGTCCGTTCAAAAACACCTCCCCGGGTGTGGTATTGGTCGGAAAATATATTGCTGACCAGTATCAGCACCCAAATCCTCAGTAATAACGCCACGGCAGTCCTGATTCTGCCCATCGCCATCGCCACGGCACTTGCATTAAAACGTAAATCCCAAACTGTTCATCGTTGCTGTATGTTTTGCGCCAGCGCCTGTTTTGTTTCCGATCGGCTACCAGACCAACCTGCTGGTCTACGGTCCGGGTAATTATCGCTTCAGTGATTATCTCAAGCTGGGCATTCCTCAATATACTTGCGTCATCGTCATGGATCAATTGCTGATTCCGGTCTTCGCCGTTTTGATCCCGTCATTTTTGTTAAAACCATAATTTCAAATATTGTTTAATGTCAAATCGTTCATTGGGGAAACGTAACCTCTCAATAAATTATGGAGCCAGCATTCATCACCATTTAATACAACAGAACTTCTATTGGAGAGCCTGATGAAACATCCATGAGTACGAAAAACGTTAATCAGCACACACTTCACCGAGACCGGCCCAATATTACCTCAGTATGCGACACCCAAATTTTATTCCCCACAAATATCCTTTCCGAACCGCATCATCGATTAATATTTTAATAAACCCCCTAAAACGGGCGTCCCATCTAAAACCGGCTGCATTCTATGCATCACCTGACCGCTGGTCACATGGTTCTCCCGCCAGGTTTTGTCCCTCTTTGTAAAATCAACCGGATAAGCATGGTTTCCAATAGTTCCTTGTCTGTAGCCCAAGCTTTCCAAATGCTTGGCAGCACTTGCAATAAGTGAGCTAACCCTTTTAAAACATTTTAACTTTGAAACAAGGATCGAGTTCATAATAAGCCTCCTTTTATTACAGGTGACAATCATTGCCACCATAGAGGCTAATTATTGAATGTTATGTGCAGCAAATCAAAGTATCAATCGCGGAATAGCAACGAAGTTTCTGTTTCACTCAACATAAAATTCTGCTACACATAATGTAAATATCATATTGTATTTGTAACGAAGTACAGGCATCAAACCATATATGGGAAGTTGAGAAGAAAAATAGGGGATATTATAAGAGATTTGTGCCGCCAAAGGGGCTTGGACCTACACGAAGGGCACGCTATGAAAGATCACGTTCATATTTGCTTGAGCATACCTTCGAAGTTCAGTGTGTCGAATACAGTTGGGTTTATCAAGGGCAAAAGTGCCATAAGGATACATCGAGAGCTACTTGGTTCCAAGAAAATGACAGGATTAAGTTTTTGGGCAAAGGGTTATTGTGCCAGTACAGTGGGTCTCGATGAGGAAACCATAATGAAATATATAAGAGATCAAAATAAAAAACATTAGAATATCAAATTTTTAATAGCCCCTTTAGGGGCTTTCCTAACACAATGCCCCCTTCGAGGGGGTTTCATCATACCTCCTGCTATGCAGGAGGTCGGTGATTTTGGCAATTTAAGGAGCACATACCCCGACCTGGCCGGAAAAAGTGAAGCCAACATTGTGCTGACAACCCATAGCCAGGATCATGTTGTCATTTTAATAAGCGGGATTAAAATAAATCCTTTGTAAAAAGCTTGAGAGGTTCAAACCCATGATCATTGACGCCCATGTCCATTGCGGAATTCAGGACAAGTTTCCGCCGCAATCCTATGATGACTATTTTTCAGTTATCAGCGGCAGCGGAATCAAGCAGGCCGTGATGTTTCCGCCGGTTATGGAAATATATGACCGGTATGATATAAATTTTGCCGACTCCGCCCAATGGAAAAACCGGCGGAAAGCCGCCAATGAATACCTCCTTGATATCGGGACAACCGATTTAACGGTTGTTCCTTATTTTTTCATCTGGAACGATTTCGCTGTTGACCAGCTCACATCACATCACAAAGGGATAAAATGGCACCGGCATTCAGATGAGCCGGTTTATCATTATGACAGTCCGCGATGCCGAGAGGCCGTTGATGAGATCAGAAGCAGGAATATGCCGGTGGTGTTGGAGGAAGAATTGGACAACACCGTTCGGTTTATAGAACAGATCGCCAAAGATGTTACGGTAATTATTCCTCACATGGGCATGTTGAACGGGGGGTACGGCGCCATAAAAAGGCACGGGTTGTGGGCACGGCCCAATGTATATGCGGATACGGCGCTGGCTTCTGTTAGTGAAATAACGGATTATATCCATGCGTATGGTATTGACAGAATAATTTTCGGTTCTGACTTTCCCTTTGGAGATCCAAAGCGAGAGCTGCAAAAAATTATGCATCTTCAGATCCCTCGGGAACAAAAGGAAATTATTTGTGGATTGAATATTCAACGACTATTGGCGGAAAGTAATGTATAACCTAAAATCTGCATCAATAAAGCAGAGTCGTTTCTATCCGAGAAAAAACGAACAGGCCAGGACCGCAAAAATCAGACCGGACGCATCGGCGGTTAATGCTGTTGCAAGTGAATGGCGGATACGACGGACCTGTACGGCACCGAAATAAACAGCCAACACATAAAAGGTCGTTTCGGTGGACCCCTGCAGCGTTGAAACCAGATACCCGGTATAACTATCGGGTCCGATGGCCGGATCGTTGATGATGGAAGCTAAGATGCCGTATGCCCCGAATCCGGAAAGCGGTCTCATTAACGCCATGGGAAGGGCCTCTGCCGGCAGACCGAAACGCCCGGTAATGCCGCCTATCGCACCAACCACGGCATGCATAACACCGCTTGCCCGCAGCATATCCACAGCCACCAGTATGGCCACCAGGTATGGGATGATTCGAATGGCTACCCGGAACCCGTCCTTGTCACCTTCAACAAACACTTCATAGACGCGCACGCGGCGCACCAGGCCGAAACCCAAAAATCCGACCATAAGGGAAGGTATGATCCACGGTGAAACGGACCTTCCGTAAAACACGGCAACGGGTATAAATGCAACCAGGGCTGTCAGGGCTCCAAGGCTGACCCATAAAGGATATCCTTGTTCATCGTCTTTTAGAGGCGTTTTCTCCCCATTATTTGAAGGCGCCTGCTGTAAAACAGCGCTGTCATCAACCGTGAGCGGCGACAATCGTTGATACAGTTTGGCCGCAATTACGGCAACAGTGGTCGATCCGATTGTGGCAAACAAGGTCGTGGGCAAAATTGCGGCCGGATCTGACGAACCCGCCGCTGCCCGCAGGGCGATGACACCGGTGGGCAGGAGGGTCACACTGGAGGTGTTGATGGCCAGAAACAGGGCCATTGCGTTGGTGGCCGTACCCTGTTGGGGGTTAAGCTTGTCAAGCTCCTGCATGGCCCGGATACCGAAGGGGGTGGCGGCATTGCCCAGCCCCAGCATGTTGGCCGCAAGATTCAGGATCATGGCGCCCATGGCCGGATGATCAGCCGGCACATCAGGAAACAGCTTTACCATCAAGGGACGAATCAGGCGCGCTAAAATGGTGAGCAACCCGCCGGCTTCGGCCACTTTCATCAGCCCCAGGAAAAGTGCCATCACGCCCACCAGACCGATGGCCAGTTCCACGGCTCCGGTGGCCGATTCGATCATGGCCTTGGAGAGTACCTCCATGGGTGAAGGGCCACCTTTCACAGGAATAAAGAAAATTTGATGCCAGCCGGCAAATAAGAAAGCACTCAGAACAATAATTGCGAATATAATATTCATGGACACTATTTCATAGGGCGGTTGCCCGGATCACGCCGCTTTTGACCCAACCGTTACAGGCCGATCCTATTATCCTTTTTATTTTTTTACTTCTCCTTTATTCCAAACTTATTATTGGCAAAAGGCATGCAATTGGGTCGTGAGTTTTTAATGAATTATTTATCTTCAATAACCATGTAATCTTTCAATTTTTCCATCAGAGAATCAGGCAATTCTTCTTTATAAAGAAATGCTTGAGCCTCCTCTCCAGTGATCTTTTGTTTGATTTCAAAGGGTAGAGTGCGCAGAATCGCCATACGTTCAGGATCAGGTTTGTCTTTACGGGGGCCGACCTTTTTATTCATAATTTCCTCCTAACTCTCCAAGTCATTTAACGTTTTTGAAAATCTACAACTTTTCGAAATTACATATTTGAATCTAATAGCCCTTGGATTGTCATCCTGATCCTGGCTGTTATGGTTTCCGCCTCAAGCTGGATCTCCCTTCATAGCATTAAGGCCAAACGGAAAGTGTTTTATAAAAGAGCCCTGTTATCCATAACCGTAGGAGGGGGTATAGCTTTATTACTAATCACTCAAGGGGTCCTGGATCTTCATCCATGGTATTGGCCTCGTTATATGATTCCACTTGCAGGGATGATTTTTGCAAATGCTATGAATAGCGTAAGCCTTGCAGCAGAAAGATTAGAGGCAGAACTTGCAAGAAATGTTCATTATGAAGAGGCACGCAGTATTGCGTTCAGGGCTTCTCTCATACCTATTACCAATTCACTATTTGCAGTAGGACTTGTTTCTCTCCCGGGCATGATGACGGGACAAATTTTATCAGGAATTTCCCCACTTATAGCTGTCAGGTATCAAATTATGGTCATGTGCATGATATTTGGTTCAGCGGGTATTTCATCGGCTTGTTTTCTTTTATTGGCCGTAAGTTCAAACTGATTTCAGAAAAAATATGTACCCTTGAAAAAAAAAAAAAGCACATTCTTAAAGATATGGTACCTTAAAATGTAAAAATTTACAAATTAAGGTGCCCATGAGCAAAAAGCATATTATTAGCGACATATCAAACTTTATGATAAAATGGCCAAAAGCCAAGGCTTAAAGGCGCTTGAAAGTTTAAAAATAAGATACGCGGAATTAGAAGCACAAGCCAATAAACTTAAGGAAGAAAATAATGCTAAACTCAAGCAAAGTTTTGCGGAAAAGATTCAGGCCACCAATAAACAAGTCAATAAGCCTTCATCAAGCAGGCAGAATGGGAGAAAGGCTGCTCCAAAGGGAAAAGATAAAAAAGCAAAGAAACGCAAAAGGCGAAAGCCCCGCAAGGGAGCGGGCAATTGTCCCAAAAATAAAGAGCCAAACGGAACAGAGACGGCTACGGTTGAAAAATGTGATTTATGTGGAAAAGACTTGAGCGACAAAGCCCCTCTTGAAAGCTACAATGAGCGAATTATTGAAGATATACCTGATCTGCCTGAAGAAGACGCTTGGTAAAACAAGAAAAAAAAAAAGTATTGTGATGAGTGCCAAGAAGTAATTACAGCCAAGTCTGATTTATACTGCCTTAAGGCGGATATTGGTTTAAACGCAACGGTATTATTGTGTTATCTTTGGATAGCCTTGTGTTTGCCGCATACCAAGATCAGAGAATATCTGGCAACGCTTTTTCAGTTAAAAATATCGACATCCGGTCTTTCCCGCCATGTTATCAGAGTCGCTGGGATACTGAGGGCTGTGCATGGCGAAATTCTTAATGACATAAACAATGGCTCTGTACTCAGTGCCGATGAGACTGGCTGGCGTGTTAGAGGCCGAAGCTGGTGGCTTTGGGTATTTGGCACCCCGGATACTGCTTATTTTACTGTAGATAAAACCAGGGGTTCAGATGTTGTCCGCCGGGTACTTGGGGAAATATTCTTTGGAGTGTTGGTGGTAAACGGGTGGAGTGCGTATTTATATCTACTATGCGAACAACAGAGTTGTTTATCGCATTTATTGCGGAAAATACGCAAGTTTCGTGATGCCTTTCCCCATCTTACAGATATTGTGAAGTTTTATGTTAAGTTTAGGCGTATAATTCGAGATGGTGAACGTCTTCAGAAAAATTGTGATGAATTAGGCGAAGTTGTATTTCAAAGGCGCCTGAAGAGGTTAAAGAAACGATTGGCTAATTTATTGGAATGGCCAAATCCGGACAATGTTTTACAAGATATCATCAAAAAGGTTAAAAGACAGCAACCGAGGATATTAACATTTGTAGAGCATCCCGGGGTTCCCTTTCACAATAATTATGCCGAGTATTTAATTCGAATAGGGGTCCTTAAGCGTAAGATATCAGGCGGTAGTGTATCTGCTGAAGGGGCCGAAGCATATGCGTTTTGCTTCAATTTATGTAATCTGTGTTGCGCGGTTTTTCCTTTCCCAAATACCTGGAAGGAAAGTTTGAAGCATTACATAAGAACTGGCAAACCATTATCTTTGAAATCGTATTCAAATATCAATATTGTCGATTCAGAAGTAAAAAAAGCAGCATAATCTGGCAAATATTTTAAAGAGTTTGCGCTAACCGTTAAGCATTTCCTCTGAAAACAATCAGAGCTTACTATTGGCCAAACCCCAAGAGCAAAAGTTTGTAATAAATGTGAAGAAGTTATTCGACTCAACAAAACGCTGAACATGAAACGGGTGAAAGGCAGTAGAAATCAAAATTTTCCTGACTCGAGTTTTTTGCAAAAAAAATCCACCTGTTTCTGCAAAGGGCCATTTCCTTTTAATTCCCGTTCAATGGCACCGATGGAATGAAGAGCTGTGGCATGATATCTGTTGAAGCTTCTCCCAATTGCCTGGAGGGAAGTATCCGTATATCTTCGCGACAGGTAAATCGCAATCTGCCTGGGTCGAACAATAGATTTTTTGCGGGAACTTGAAACAATATCAGTAATGGAAATTTCGTAATCTTTACAAATCATCTTTTTAATAACATCTATTGTAATATTTTTCCGTCGGCGTATGATATTCTTGGTGACACTTTCTGCAAGCTTAAAGTCAATGGGTTCCCCCAAAAGAAGTGATTTGGCAGTAACTCCGATAAGGCCGCTTTCAAGCTGTCTCACATCCTCTGTAAGTTCACTGGCTAAGTAGTGGATAATGGTTTCTGGAATTTTACATCCGTTAAGCTTTGACTTTTTTTTCAGTATTCTGACCCTTGTCTTGAAATCCGGCGGATCAATGTTTGAAATGAGACCGCATGAGAGACGTGATCTCAATTTATCATCGAGTTCCGGGATGTCTGCCGGAAGATAACAACTGGAAAAGATTATTTTCTTATCAGCTTCAAACAGCGTATCAAGGGTTAATGCAAGCTCGACCTGGTGCGCATATGATATCCCGACTGAGATCAAACAATAACGTTTTCGATCTGCCTGGTTCTCGTACCAAAAGCGGTCCCGGGCGTCCCAGAAAATATGGTAAAAAACTTGGGAACGCATCATCACTGGCCGTGAAATACAAGCACCTGGCAAATGAATACAGCGTCAATCTTTATGGCCGCACCAGGACCGTTGTAGCCTATGACCGTGTCGTGATGCTCAAAACGCTCAAGTGTGCGGTCAAAGTCGTGTGGGTCTATCGCAAGACCCGGTGGGTTGCACTTTTTTCTACTGACCTGACCCTTTCTGTTCAAGAAATTGTCGAATACTACGGAGCCAGATGGAAGATTGAAGCGGCTTTCAAAGAACTCAAAAGAGATATTGGCAGCGCGGCCACACAGACCAGACACCCTAACGCCGTTATGAACCATCTGCACTTTTGTATGATGGCAACTTCACTTGCTTGGATTTACGCAAGTCTACTCGAGAAAATTCCGAGTCGACGACACGTTGTTAAAGGTCGGAACCATTTTGCCTTTTCCGATGTTCGAAGATTGATCGCCAAAGCGGCATTGGATGATAATTTTAGTATACTTTGCCCTGTACCACGCAAATCCGTTGTTAATTCTCTTGTAGCCGTGCTACTGCGCATCGCGGCGTGATACTTTTATGGGAAACTTCAGATTCTTACTTTATTTTAAAAATCAAAGACAGATTGACCTGCTTTGGTGTTATCACTTTTTTTCTGTGACATTTCCGGGAATAGATTTTCTTGCATGCTTGATACCTCGATGTGATATTTTTTATGAGGCTACTATGAAGAAACATTATTTGCAAGATAAATTAACACTATTAAAAATAATTCATTAAAAATAAACATGTTGATTATATGATTGTCCAATTTATTTATTAATCATTTCCACTTGTGATTGTCCAACAAATCATTGTGTAATAGCTGAGATGCTTGTACAATAAGACTTCCGGCGTTTCTATTCAATCTATGCTTCCCGAGGTCTGAATATATTATCTTCCATATACTACATTTTTCATTGATTATTTTTTCTATTTCACCGAGGCCATTACTCCATTATCCCATTGTTCGATATCTATTATACCTATCGCTGCAAAAGCTCGGGATGCCGCAGATCCCACGATGACGGGATTTCCGCTTCACTGAGAAAAAGCATCAAGACCGCAGCTGTAGTCGTCTACCGCAACGCCTTGATAAAACAGGAAATACGGTATCATCGGATTTCCTGAAGGGTAAACAATACAGAAAAAAAGGTGTTTCCACTGGATGCCACCCACGGTTAGATCTTACAATGGTTACTCCAATCAACGCAAAGACTTTGTTTAAGCCGTTTGACGTATAATCTGATGTGTTGTTTATGCAACGATAGGGTTCAAATAGCTCATAATTCTTGATCTCCTTACCGTACTTAAACCTGTCTCCAAGGATGACTTCATCGCTTATATGACTCAAATGATTAAAGACCCCCATGGCCCCTATGGTAAAGTGCTTCTAAATTTACAATATTTTTTATCCTCAACCGCTTCAAAAAGAACTATAACTTCAAAAGAAAAAATAGCAGATGTTCATAAACTCAATAAAAAACAGCATCGGTCAGAATCAAATCACAAAACATGGGATGATATGATTTCACTTCTAAAACATATAGGCAATCTTGACATTGCGAATACCTACCAAAGTTTTCTGAAAAATATGAGGATTAATATACTTAGAATTCCCACGGATAATGCCGCACTGCTGATCATTGATCCTCAACGATCCTTTACAAAAGGGGTTTGGATGCAATCAATAGGTTCTAAAGCCGAACTTGAGGTTAAACCGATTCAATTGGCATTCGAGAAATGTGCTCAATTCTTAACTCAAAACCACAAGTTCATTGAAACCATGTTTACCAGATGCCCGTTTCCACCGTGCAGCTATGATTGGGACGATGCATTCACCGGTATCATCGATACACAGCAGCTTTACTTTATAAAGCCGGGAAACAGTGTATTATTTCCAACCACAAACGGTTTCCGCGAATGAGTTGAAAGCGTTATCGATGATGGCAGGAAAACCTTAGTGATAGCAGGGTGTACCTTAAATAGCTGTGTCCGGAAATCTTCGATTGAAACACAAAATTATTTTAAAAACCGTAAGCTTCAAATTGTCGTGGATTTAAGTTTATCCGGAGCACGTACAAGCAGATTCATCCCGTCTTCATTGTATGGTGGCTCATCCGCTGTTGAATCTGCTATTCGTGAAATGACAGGTGCGGGGGTGCGGGTGACACAATGTGTAAAATGGATATAAAATTGTTGAACCGAAAAAAGTGATGTCTATGTTTTAGGTGACATTATGGAGCAAATTTTTCTCTACCAACAGTGTATTGGCCCAAAGGTTGATGAATATGCAGCCTAATTTGTCCCGACCGACCTCCGAAACTGCGGAGGTTTGGAAATCGTCGGCTTCCTTGCCAGTATGGCGCGGCCTTGATGCAGGCCAACTTTGGCAAGGCTTCCCTGAACTGGATCGCTGAACATGTGGGAATATCCGTGCAACTCTTGCGGCAGTGGCGTCAGGAACCGCAATTCCTTCTCACCATGGATTGGAGTAAATCCATATTCTCTAAAGCTTTTCAGGAAAATCTGATACTAAACGATTATTCCATGGCTCAGTACTATTACATGGCCGCGGAAATCTCGCTGCTGGAAGAGTCTCTGCGCCTAACCGTTCGGGTACCTCTCAACCGGCGCTTCGTAAAATTAGGCCGGAGTCTTATGAGTCGTCATCAAAATGACCTTGATCTAAATAACTATGATCTCCGCCTGTTCCGTCGCCTCTTTCTTTTTTTTCTGGCTCTGGATAATCACTGGTCCGGTTCAGCTTGTCATTGCATCATTGAAGACTTTCTCACCTTAGCGAGAGATGTGGTTTGGCCGCTCCTTAACCATAACCAATGGGTAGGACAAGAACTCATATTTATGCTGTTCGCCCCATCTCTCAGATTCTTCCTTTGAGCTAATTTCAGCAAATTGCGCGCGACCTTCCGACGTTTATTTGAACCGGCAACGCTTCATCTCTTTGATCGGTGATTATTGTTATAGTAGATTAAATCCTATGGTTGCATAAACAACACATCAGATTATACGTTAAACGGCTTAGACAAAGGCTTTGCGTTGATTGGAGTTACCATCATAAGATCTAACCGTTGGTGGCATCCAATGAAAACACTTTTTTTTGCTGTGTTGTTTACCTTCCGGAAAGCCGATGATACCGCATCTCCTTCGTTATCAAGGCCTTGCGGTAGACGACTACAACTGTAGCCTCTTGATGCCTTGTTGGAGCGAAGCGGAAATCCCGTCATCGGGGGACCTGTGGTATCCTCGACTTTTGCAACGTTAGGCTAAACATAGAGTAGAATGGTGAGATGATAGAGTAATGGCCTCGGTGAAACAGAAAAAGATGTAATAAACAGGATACCATTAAAGAAACCCCGCATTCAGGACCTCGGAAATAAGGATTGAATAGAAACGCCGCTTCCCCGGTTACGCTATCTCAGCTATTGAAGTACAACGACGTTGGACAATCACAAGTGGAAAGTTCGATTAATAAATAAATTGACAGTCAGATATCCAATATGTGCGCATCATGTAATAATTTAATTTAAATAGTGTTAAATTTTCTTGCAAATAAATGTTTCTTCCATAGTAGGTTTCATAAAAATATCACATCGAGGCATCAAGCATGCAAGAAAATCTATTCCCGGAAATGTCACAGAAAAGAAGTGATAACACCAAAGTGATTGGTGCAAATTTGTCTTTGATTTTTAACAGAAGAAATAAGAATCTGAAGTTTCCCATAAAAGTATCACGCCGCGATGCGCAGTAGCACGGCTACAAGAGAATTAACAACGGATTTGCGTGGTACAGGGCAAAGCATACCAAAATTATCATCCAATGCCGCTTTGGCGACCAATCTTCGACGATCGAAAAGGCGAAATGTCTCGACCTTTTTTAACAACAACGTGTCGTCGACTCGAATTTTCCGGAGAGACTTGCGTAAATCCAAGTAAGTGAAGTCGCCATCATACAAAAGTGCAGATGGTTCATGACGGCGCGTTAGGGTAAAGTCTGGTCTAAAATGCGCCAAATATCTCTTTGAGTTCTTTGAAAGCCGCTTCAATCTTCCATCTGGCCTGTAGTATTCGACAATTTCTTTGGAAACAGGTGAAAGCGTCAGGGTCAGTAGAAAAGTGCAACCCACCGGGTCTTTATGATAATCTATCGCACTTTGACCGCACACTTGAGCGTTTTGAGCATCACCGACACGGTCATAGGCTACAACGGTCCTGGTGCGGCCATAAAGATTGACGCTGTATTCATTTGCCAGGTGCTTGTATTTCACGGCCAGTGATGATGTGTTCCCAAGTTTTTTACCATATTTTCTGGGACGCCCGGGACCGCTTTTGGTACGAGAACCAGGCAGATCGAAAACGTTATTGTTTGATCTCAGTCGGGATATCATATGAAACCATCGGCCCAATTTTTTGTGAAGCGGTTTCCAAAGTCCGTTATTGCCGAACCATGAATCGGTTATCGTTATGATATTTTGCTGAACACGCCGGCAATATCAGTTATCATGTTGACGGCCTGCTCGATTTTGGTCTCAAATTCGATTTCAGGCTTTGTGAAGGCCAGTTTTCGTTGTTCAATACTTTTCTTCAGGTGATAGAAGCAATAGCTCAAAGGCAGACAGGCCCAGCGCCCTTTAACCATTTTTAACAGCCCAATGGCGACAATGTTTTGAGCCCATGGATATTTTGACTGATTTTGCTTGGCTGCATGGTCGAAGATTTTGGCGCAGCCAAAGATCTTTCTACCTGTCTTTGATTAATAACGTCCAGAGGTTTCAGTATCAAAACAATCATTTGTCGGGCGCTCTCGGGAATCATCTTCCATAGACATTGCCAAAGCCGTTGCCAGGGGATCTTGGGCGATCTCATGAAAGTATAGTATCGTTTTTTCCGAATACCTGTAAACCCGAAAAGGCCCTTAAGACTCCGAAACAGATTTGAGGTCTTGGACGAAGTAAAAGGAATGATGATCGCAATGAGTGTGTAGATAAACCATGTTCCACGCTCTTCACCTTTTCGAGAATGTGCAAATTCTTTTTTGAGTTTTTTGAGAATGTCGTGTAGTATGAACATGCGAGGCCTCCTTCGTTATGGTGTTTTTGTTTAATCAAAATAAACATACCATAACACGGCCTCGCAGTCAACAATAACCACCTGTTTTATTTAAGTAAGCCCTGATTGTTTTCAGAGGAAATATTCAACGGTTAGCATAACCTCTTTAAAAACCTTGTCAGATTATGCTGCTTTTTTTATTTCTGAATCGACAAGTTTGATATTTGAATACGATTTCAAAGATAATGGTTTGCCAGTTCTTATGTAATGCTTCAAACTTTCCTTCAGGTATTTGGGAAAGGAAAAACCGCGCAGCTTACAGGTCACATAAATTGAAAGCAAAAATTCACTTGTTCTTGATGCCGCTTTGGGTGCGACTATTAAATCCCGGATTAAGTTGAAGCCCTATTATCAGCAGACAAACTTATACAATAATAATTACGTAGAGAGTCAAAGATTTGGAACAGAATGTTGTGGTGGATAACTTAATATGTACAAAAAATCTCGCGGAACATCGACGGGTTACGCAACATAAACGCATACAGGGCACTCCAAGCGGCTGTCATCCCATTGAAGACATAGAAAAAGCTAAAACCTGGACGAAAATCCAAAAAACAGCAGGAGTTTGATTTTGAATTCGGCGAAAAAGCAGTTCCTATAGACGAGCAACCCTTCAACATTCTTCATGATTGGAAATTCACTCGTTTTGCAGGGATATTCCTTTATCAAATCGTTTTGTTTGGTAACAATCAATGGTTGAAACTGGTAATGGGGTATTTCGGATCTGCCTACAAAATATTTTTAGTTTTCTTGTTGATGGCGACTCGCAATATCAAATCCATAGAACAACTAAAAAATGCTAACCTGAAAGAAGCCGGGCTTATTCTCGGTCTCAATAAATTGCCGTCAAAAGGGCGTTCGGCAATGGTTTTGGCGCTTCGCGTACTGCTACGTTCCATGCCATTTCGGTGGAGTCACTTTTCAAGCAGCAGCTTCGATGCGGATTGGTCGGTGTCTATCACGGCTTGCTATGATGGACATCTGCTTCCATATACCGCAACGGAAGGTTCATCTTTGGCCTTTAATACACAGCGCAAAATGATGAAAGATAACACAATAATACCGTTGCGTTTAAACCAATATCCGCCTTAGGCAATGCTAAATCAGACTTGGCTGTAATTACTTCTTGGCACTCATCACAATACTTTTTTTCTTGTTTTACCAGCGTAATCTTTGTTTCTTCAGGCAGATCAGGTATATCTTCAATAATTCGCTCATTGTAGCTTTCAAGAGGGGCTTTGTCGCTCAAGTCTTTTCCACATAAATCACATTTTTCAACCGTAGCCGTCTCTGTTCGGTTTGGCTCTTTATTTTTGGGACGATTGCCCGCTCCCTTGCGGGGCTTTCGCCTTTTGCGTTTCTTTTTGCTTTTATCTTTCCCTTTGGAGCAGCCTTTCTCCCATTCTGCCTGCTTTGATGAAGGCTTATTGACTTGTTTATTGGTGGCCTGAATCTTTTCCTGCTCAAGCTTTTGCTTGAGTTTGGCATTTTCTTCCTTAAGTTTATTGACTTGCGTTTCTAATTCCGCATATCTTATTTTTAAATTTTCAAGCGCCTTTATGAGCCTTCGCTTTGGCCATTTTAATAAAGTTTTATATGTCGCTATTAATATGCTTTTTATACTCATGGGCACCTTAATTGTAAATTTATACATTTTAAGGTACCATATCTTTAAAGGAATGTCCCGCTTTTTTTTAATTTTTACATTTTTTTTCTGAAATCAGTTTGAACTTACAGATGGATCAAGGCGCGAAACAGCTTTGAAGACCGCCTTTAGAGGTGGTGACCATGAAAGTTAGGCCGCGAATATACAAAACCTCGATAAGAAAAACAGCTGCCTGAAAAGGTGCATATTCCCCGGAATTTTAGGGAAGATCATAAATCCTTTAAGAAGATTGATACTCAGCGGAAAATCTTTGATTTTAGTTACCGCTTCAGTATGGAATGCACGCAAGGAGAGATGACTTTAATGCTTATTGTAATCATTATCCAAATGAAGATGAATATGTGGACTTTGTTTTATGCCATCACTTCGAGTGTCATGGATGGATCAAATCTGAAGCAGACAGCAGCTGTCCGATTGGTTTGCTGCAGCAACCGAGCCGTCGCGAAAAGTAAACAGCTTCGTAAAAAGCTGAATGCGTTAAGCGCCTATATCCGGATCGGGAAAATACTACAGGATTGAAGTTGGCCAGTCACCGATTAAAAAAGGTGAGTGTCCAAAATTACGCTTAAAAAATGCCCTTTCCGAGGTCCGTAATTCTCGGAAAAGTTGTAGATTTTCAAAACGTTAAAATGACTTTGGAGAGTTAGGAGGAAATTATGAATAAAAAGGTCGGCCCCCGTAAAGACGTAAACCTGATCCTGAACGTATGGCGATTCCTGCGCACTCTACCCCTTTGAAATCAAACAAAAGATCACTGGAGAGGAGGCTCAAGCATTTCTTTATAAAGAAGAATTGCCTGATTCTGATGGAAAAAATTGAAAGATTACATGGTTATTGAAGATAAATAATTCATTAAAAACTCACGACCCAATTCGTACGCCTTTTGCCAATAATAAGCCTTTGGAAACAAAGGAGAAGTAAAAAATAAAAGGATAATAGGATCGGCCTGTAACGGCTAATAAAAGCGGCGTGAGGGGGCAACCGCCCTATGAAATAGTGTCCATGAATATTATAAAATAAAAATAAGCTATGATAGCAAATAACGGTTGGATTTCATAAGTTGCTGTAATGTCAAGTATTAATTAAGTATCATTTTATCAATATTGTCTGTAATGGCACAAAATCAGGCCTATTTACAGCTGTTTTTCCTTAATTGACAGATAATACATGCTGGCAGCATTCAATAACCATTTGAAATTACAATATTAAAAAAATCCAACCGTTATTTGCTGTCATAGAAAATAAGGAACGAATAGATGGTAAAGAGCCCTTCTGATGTGCCGGCTGATCATCCGGCCATGGGCGCCATGATCCTGAATCTGCAATAACATGCTGGGTTGGGCAATGCCGCCACCCCTTCGGTATCCGGGCCATGCAGGAGCTTGACAAGCTTAACTCAACAGGGTAGTAATGGCCACCAACGCACGGTCTTGTTTCTGGCCATCAACACCTCCAGTGACCCTCCTGCCCACCGGAAATATCACCTGCGGCAGCGGCGGGTTCGTCAGATCCGGCCGCAATTTTGCCCACGACCTTGTTTGCCACAATCGGATCGACCACTGTTGCCGTAATTGCGGCCAAATAACGATTGTCGCCGCTCACGGTTGATGACAGCGTTTTACAGCAGGCGCCTTCAAATAATGGGGAGAAAACGCCTCTAAAAAGACGATGCACAAGGATATCCTTGTAATAGCCTTGGAGCCCCTGACAATTCCTCGGTTGCATTTATACCCGTTGCCGCGGTTTTACGGAAGGTCCGTTTCACTGTATCATACCTTCCCCGCGGCCTTATTCTTTGTTTCGGTTTGGTGCGCCGCGTGCGCGCCCATGAAGTGTTTGTTGAAGGTGCCAAGGACGGTTCTGCCGACAACGAACGGTCGTGTGAGGATAATCACAAGCCCCGCGCCATAATTTGCCAACGGGCCTTGGATTGCAAAGCTGGCTCCAAAAGCCATGGCAGCGAGTGCAGCGATAAAGGGGGCTATGGTAATACCAAATTTTCCAAGAGCAATAATGATTGCAAAGCTAATGATGATGCCCTTGACCGTAGCGGCGGTAAATTTTGACAGGGTAACATCTAAGTTTTTTTTCTCAAAGAGCTTAAAAAGGAAGGAAGTCACCGATCTTGCAACCAGAATTCCAATGACAAGAATAAGAATAGCACCGATTACCTGGAAACTGTAATTGACAAAGAAATCAATAATTATGTTGACCAGTTTTTGTGCGGTCTTTATTTCGTCCTGCATTTTTTACTCCTTGTTTTTGTAAAAAAAATATAGATGCAAAACCCTTAAGCAAATTGCTAACATTTTTCTCCAAAAATTTCAACCCTCATTAGATTCCTTGAATCACCAACAAATAAAACCTCTTTATCCTTAAGCAATCAAGTATATCGTATGGTTTTAGCAAGACAAAAACTATCATGAACAATTAACCAGTGACCGGAAAACAGCAACGAGCAGCCAGAAATTAGCAGCGAGAAATTGGGATTAATAAAAACGCGAAGTTGTGTTAAAATAAATTATATGATATCAGAAACGTATATTTTATTATTTTGATTGATCATATGAAAAAGCTACCTCCCTCTGAATCCCATGTTATAATGAGTGAAGAGAAATCCTAACAAAACGAGGTAATTCCCATGTGCGAGCTACTTGGCCTTTGTTTCAACACAGAAGTCACCCTTCATTTGGCCTTTTCAGGTCTGAAGGCCGGGGCAACGAAGAACGCTGATGGCTGGGGAGTGTCCTGGTATGATAAAAATGGGACCCAAATCGTAAAGGAAGCAAAACCGGCGGACCGGAGTCATCTTGCCACAAGCTTTCTGCAAGACCGGGGCGCTCGTTCACGCATCTTTGTCTCGCATATCCGCCGTGCTACAGAAGGTGCGGCACGTTACGTTAATACCCACCCTTTTTATAGGAGATTTGATCAGAAGACCTGGGTTTTTGCCCACAACGGAACGATAGATCGCGGTCAACTGAGTTTTACCTCCGGAGAGTTCAGCCCGATTGGTGAAACTGATTCTGAGTTGGTCTTCTGTAATCTTCTGTCATGGCTCAGTCATTGTGGTATTCAATTAACGGATAGGAAGGGCTTGATTCTCTTGCACGAGAAATTAATGGAAATAAACCGATTCGGCAAGCTGAACCTGGTTTTCAGTGACGGCAGGCGCCTATTTGCATACCACGACAGGTCTGGATATGTCGGGCTGTATTTCTTACTGCGTCAGGCACCCTACGAGGTTGTCAGACTTCGTGGTCAATATCTGACCATCAACTTGGCAGAAATAGTAGATCCGAATGAACGAGGATACCTCGTAGCCAGCAAGCCTTTGAGCGATGAGAACTGGACCAGGGTTGACCCGGGCCAGTTGCTGGTTTTTTCCCAAGGCAATTCCATTTTTACCAGTAAGAGTGAACATATTTAATCATTAAAGATCTTGAAATGCATAACTTCTTAAAAAAAATTGAATCTATATCAGTTAAAGTAGATCAGGAGTTGCTGCCCGGACAGAGCAAACGTTTTATACAACAAATCGAATTTATGCTTGAAATCGATAAGCTAAAGCATGTTTTGCGAAAAACAATTTTGATGGATCGATCCCGACAGGAAAATTCTGCGGAGCATTCCTGGCATATTGCGCTGACGGTATTCTTATTCTCAGAATATGCCAAGGATCAGGAAATTGATTTATGCCGGGTGATGAAAATGCTGCTGGTACATGATTTGGTGGAAATTGATGCCAGTGACACCTATTGTTATGACAATCAGGGCCGACAGGATCAGGCCCGGCGAGAGCAGAAGGGTGCCGAGCGCATTTTCAATATGCTGCCATCGGACCAGGCCCGATTTTTTCGAGGGTTATGGGATGAGTTTGAAGACAGGAATACCCCGGAATCAAGATATGCAAATGCCCTGGATCGCTTTCAGCCGTTTTTAAATAATTATTTTACAGAGGGACAAACCTGGCGGGAGAACCATGTGACCAGCGGTCAGGTGATGCATAGAATGCAGCCGGTTTTAGATGGGGCGCCCGTTTTAGGGGGATTTGTCAAAATATTAATCGATGATGCGGTTCGGAAAGGATATTTGTGGGAATAAAATTTGGGTGTCGCATACTGAGGTAATATTTGGGCCGGTCTCGGTGAAATTATTGCTTGTTAACGTTTTCGTACTCATGGATGTTTCCTAGTAATTTCTCAATAAGTTCTGTTGTATTAAATGGTGATATTGAGCTGGCTCCATAATTTATTGAGAGGTTACGTTTCCCCCAATGAACGATTTGACATTAAACAATATTTGAAAGTATGGTTTAACAAAAAATGACGGGATCAAAACGGCCAGAAGACCGGAATCAGCAGTGATCCCATGACGATGACAAGTATATTGAGGGGAATGCCCAGCTTGAGATAATCACTGAAGCGATAATTACCCGGACCGTAGACCAGCAGGTTGGTCTGGTAGCCGATCGGGGAAGCAAAACAGGCGCTGGCACCAAAACATACGGCAACGATGAACGGTTTGGGATTTACGTTTAATGCAAGTGCCGTGGCGATGGCGATGGGCAGAATCAGGACTGCCGTGGCGTTATTACTGAGGATTTGGGTGCTGATACTGGTCAGCAATATAATGCCGGCCAATACCACACCCGGGGAGGTGTTTTTGAACGGACTTAGAAACCATTCGGCATAGAGTTGGGTGGCGCCCGTTTTTTCCATGGCCGCACCTAAAGCAATAGTGCCGACAATCAACAGCAAAATATCTCCACGAATAGCACGGTAGGCATCCCTCAAATTGAGACATCCCGTCAGGACCATGAGCAAGACACCTGCCAAAGCACAAACCATGATGTCCGCCAGTCCACTGCTGGCTGCGGCAATCAGGCCGGTAAAGATCAGAATTGCCCAGCGAGCCTTGCGTTTGTGAATGATTTCGTGATGCACATCTTCAATGATGATGAAATCGGCTCCCGCGCGGATTTGTTGCAGCTTGTCGATGGAGCAGCGAACCAGAACGATATCGCCGACCATGAGTCTGACCGAGTGAATTTTTTGAGCCGAATAATGTAGACTTCTCCGCTTGATGGCTATGATATGGGCGTTGGGGTCTCCCTGAAGATGGGTGTCGAGGAGTCTTTCGCCGATAAGGGAAGACTGGGGAGGGATAATCAGTTCTACAATCAAGGTGTTCTGATCCGATGCGGAAAAGTTGAGGTGCTCGTCGGCATGGGGCAGTTCGGCCACCGTGTCGTTCAGAATGGCGATCAGGTCACTGGCCGATCCCTTGACGAGCATAAGGTCGTGCGGAGCGATGGGCAGAGAATCATCTGAAAGAGGAATGATACGGGGACCGCGCACGATTTCAAAAAGGAACAGAGTCGGATATCGTTTCGCAAGAAATGGGCCGGAGTCTTGACCGACCAGAGGACTGTTTGGCGGAACGGACAGTTCCGCCAGATAGCGTTTGTCCTCTCGGTCTTCCATCTCGCAGGTCGGTGTCGTATGACCGGGCATCAATATGGGCGCAAAAAAATACAAAAAGGCAAGACCGATCACGGCAATCGGGATACCCAGAGGAGACAGTTCGAAAATGCCGATACCACCGTATCCCTGCATTACACTCAGGTCGCTTATGATGATGTTGGTGGACGTACCGATCAAAGTACAGGTGCCTGCCAGAATGGAGGCATAGGAGACGGGGATGAGAAATTTGGATGGACTCAGATTGTATTCACAGCTGAGATTGAGAATGATGGGAATAAAAAGGACCACCACGGGGGTATTATTGATGAATGCCGATGCCACGGCCACGATGAGAAGGGTGACGATCAGGGAAAGTCTCGGGCTGCCCTTGGAATATTTGATTACTTTCTGCCCGATAAACCCGACGGCCCCGGTACGAATCATACCTTGACTGACCATCAGCATGGCTGCGACGGTAATCACCGCAGGATTGGCAAAACCCAGAACTGCCTGCAAGGGCGGTAGGATTCGTGTGACCATGAGCACCACGATAATACCGATGGCCGTCACGTCGACCGGTATTCTTTGGGTGATCAACAGGTAGAGGGTGACGACCAATATCAGAGACACAATCCAAATGGACATGACGGGTTTCCTGATGGTTGTTCCGAGTTTATTTCTTCAACTATATAAATTTAATTTAAAACGCGTCCTTTAAAATCCCATCTATTTCTCATACTATTCCGATTCCAAGTGAAAGGACAAGTATAGTATTTAAGAAAAAGTTTTTGGGGTGAATTTACTCTACTTCACCGCTAACTTATTATAGAAACCAAAGAGTGAAAGCACCTCATTTTTCAAATCTTGGAAGTGAAGCAGCGCCTCTTCCACTTTATTCTTGAGTGAATCAAAAGTTGGAAAATATTGAAGATGAATTTCTTTCTCCTTAATTTTCTTCCATAATTTTTCAATGGGATTGTAATCTGGAGAATAAGACGGCAGATCGTAAACAGTTAAGCGATAAGCTTTCCTGTCAAAAAAGTTTTTCATTGCCTTACTTGTGTGATAGCTGGCCCCATCTTGTATAAGGATAATGTGTTTCCTGGTTTTTGACAGCACCTCAGTCAAAAAAGCCTCGTACGATTCAGAATTCAAACGACCTTTGTCATGTCCCTTACAAAAAAAACGGCCAGAAAAATAGTCGATTAAACCAAACACTTTATAGCCTTTACGAGTTCCGGATGTTTGAACAACTGGTTGTTGACCTTTTTTAGCCCAAGTATAGGATAAAGAGCCCCATTGAGGAAAAGATGCTTCATCGCCAAATAAAATATAGGCATTTTTTTCTTCAGCAAGTTTTATGATCTCGGGCCATTTTTCTTCTAACCACTTTTTGCGTTTCTCAGGATCTTTATGATCAGCGACAAACTTAGCCTTCTGATATGAAAAGCCCATATTTTTAAGGAGCTGGGAAATGTAATGTACGGAATATTGGACTCCAAATCTTTCATAAATGAGATGCTGTATCATTGGGCTACGCCAGCAAGCACCGGGGAAACCGGCCTTGCTAGGCCCTTCTGTGATAATTTTATCAAGCTCTTTTTTTTGGGACTTCGTCAATTTAGAAGGTTTCCCCGAAGGTTTTTTGGCCTTAAGCCCTTGAACTCCTTTTAATAGGAACGCGTTGAGCCATAAGCGAATTGATTCTTCACAGATATTCAGGGTGGTTGCAATCACTGAATAAAGGACTCCGTCGCCGATAGCCAATATAGCCATAATTCGTTTGGCCATACGCAGATTCCCGCTTTTTTGAGACTGCCGAAGCAACTTAAAAAGGCTTCTCCGTGTTGAGTTTGTCAAAGTGATTCGAACTTTTTTGCATCGGTTACCTCCCGTTGAACGCAGTTTTAACCATCTTCATACATTTTTATAAACGTTTTGCCCAGAAAAAAATGAGCTTTACCCCAAAAAAATAATCTTAAGGTCTATAGAAATGGGTGTATTACCAGTTTGTTAATTGCTATCCAAGACTTTTTGGTTTTAGGTATCAGCTAATTCGTTTCTTACTCCTGACACCTGACACCTGATTGCAAGGTTTTCGCTCAAAAAATGAATAAGTTAATGGGTGAAAACCATTTTAACAAATCGGTAATGCTCCCAGTAGAAATAGCAGAACACCTACCAGGATGCGGATGCTTCGCAGGGTAATTTTATTTAGCAGTTTCGAATCGATAAAGGCACCCGGAAATGCAGCCAGTGTTCCAGCAAGAACGAGTTCAATTCCTTCCTGATTTATTAAAACCTCAAAATCTTTTGAAAAGAAAGTGGCGCCATAAACGATTAGACGTGAGATATCCACAACGATACTGGTATTGGCGATCAGTGTAGAGTTTTAACGGCAACGCCCGATTGATCAGGGACCTTTTTCAGGATTATGCGGGCCTGATCCTTGTCATGGGTAAGTGGGGATACCACAAGCCGTCCTTGCCGGAATCCGTTAAAGTTGCCAACCCCAGAATTCGAGAAATGCTGCGAAATTTCGTATATCCGAAGCGTTACGGTTCCAGGGTTTTAGGCTGGTGTAAAATGGATTGCCGGATTCCAGGTGATCGGCATATACTTTGTCAGTGCCCACAAAAAAATCCAGGCTGAGCAGACTCAAGAAAATCGATTCTAAAGGTTTAACTGACCCCTTGACATAACCCTTTAGGAGGCCCTTCTGGTGGTAAAAGCTGGTGTGGTTGCTGTCTATGGGAATTTTTTTCAGTTCCCGTGCAGGTTTGAGGTCTGCATATATGACATTGAAACGCCGGGAATCCTGTAATTCCTGTTTGCCGATGATTTCAAGATCCATGACTCTATGAACGCCAGGCCTTAAATGGACCAATAATTTTGGATCCTTAATTTTTGAATAGTCCAGAAGGCAAGGCAACGTTTCACCATATGCACGGATGGGCTTTTCCCGCCATTTCACCGGCAGGGCATCCCGGGGCAAAAAAGACGTCGGGACAATAACCAGATAGCAGCCGCAGGTATGCACCGTAGTAACCAAAACCGGTCGCTGTTGTGAATCGAGAGTAATCACAACCATTAGGCCTACATTCTTCCCGGCGGTCAGGTTAAAAGGGATCAGACTAAACGGCACCTTTGGAAAGTGTATCCGGTAAATCAGATTGGTATAACGGCCTTTTGGGGTGGAAAAGTTTTTCTTCAGAAAGAAGATAATTGGGTTTTGGCTGTCTATGTAAATCTGTTCGTTTCCCCGATCGTCATACCTGGCAGAAGGCTGACCCATACGATTGTAAGAAGCCTAGTAGTTATGCGCTAAGAAAAGGGGTGCATAATGATACACGGGTGCGTCCTGGTCGGCATCAGTCCAATACACGGTACTTATGGTTTCGGGAGGAATTCTTTTATGGTGTGCACATGCGGACAGCAGCAGCAGTGCGGCCAAAATCAGTATTTTAAAGGATTTCATCGGAACACTTTCCAGGCCCTTAAGTGCCCCCGATGCCGGTGTTTCGCTAAGATCAATTTGCATATGAAAGCCTCCGATTCGTGCAAAATTCAGGTAATAATTCCTAAATTGACTGGTGGTTTAGTTTGCCACCTTCTTCAGACGGTCCTGATAGCCGAGCCGCTCGTAAATTTTATAGATCATCTGTAACCACTTATTTGCTTTAGAGTAAAAGTGGACTTTGGGAACATGTCCCCGGCTCAACTCAATGAGAAACTGGGTAAAGATGATCCACTGCATGGCTTCATCGATATTATACAGCACGGCCGAGTGGTAGCGAAATTCGATGGTGGCGCGATACCAGTATGAATGAAGATTCAGGCCATGATAGCGGGTTTTATCATAACGCGGGTTCCGGGCCGATTCTATATCGTATCGATTCTCAGGTGAGTACCAGATTTGTTTGATCCGGCAGATGTCTGTTTCTAATTCACATTCACAGATATCCAGAAAAGCGTCCACATCGATTTCCATGGGCCGGCAGGTTTCGGCATTCTCTCGATCTCCCGGGATGAGCAGATAAAATTGATCTTCGTATTGGTTCACGATACGAACCAGTTGCCGAAGCTGATTGCAGCCGTATTTCTCAGGGTCAACACCGTGATGAACATGAAATCCGCAGGTGTTATCGATATCGATTCCTTCGATATCACATAGAAACTGAAAGGCCCGGTAGGCTTGCACCAAGCCTTCCATACCGCTTAGAATCGGGCTTGTCAGTTCGGCGCCGCATTGGGTATGGCCTTTGCCTCTGACGGAAGAATCTTGTTCAAAATGCCACGAGTCACTGTCGGCGCCGATAGGTATCTTGTAGTCCTTACAGAGATCTAAAATGTGCCGGCCGTTTTTGGCTCGGGATGAGATACAGTATGGCTTAATGATATTACCGTCAATTGGGGCGATCACATAATTTAGCCCAAAAAATTCAATCTCCACACCAAAGGGGTGCTCGGTGAAGTACTGCAACATGGGGTACTTGTGCTTGAGGTGGGATATCAGATGGTTAGATTCCGTCATCAATAGGTTTTCCTTTAATGAATGTTTCTGTACTACTTCGCAACGTTGTCGAGTATATTCCAAATTCTTTCAACCCAATCATAATGTTCGGGTTTCATCAGGCAGGATCGTAAGCACGTAACGTTTTGTTGGTCAAAAGTTATGTCCGTCCATTTATCTTGTAATAAGGAAGAAGGATATTTGAAGATTGCCAAATGTAAATTATCTTTCGCCGCAGCGTGGAAAATCTCTTGGGATCGTTTGGAAATTTGACTAGCACTGCCACCGTTTGGCGCCCACACCAATATGTCTAATTCCGGAGGAAAAATTGTTTTAAATCGTCCATCGGAGATTATTTTTTCATATAATGCAAGTGCCGCGTTACGTGCCTTTGATAAGCCTTGAGCAAATTCTTTGTTTGGAAGCAGAGGCAATAATTTCTGGGTTGCCCAAAGCGCAACAGCAGATGCCCCGGGCCGAGAGCATTCTAAACTAATTTCACCCAGATGTAATTCAGGGGATGTGAAATAGGTATATGGAGAATCATGTTTGTAAAACTTACCGACACCGGGATCTTTATAGAGTATGCAGCCGCAACCATAGGGCTGCAACCCGTGCTTATGCGGATCAATTACGATGGAGTCGACGTTATGAAGGCAGTCATAGACTCTTTTCGTATCCGGATTCAGATTGTTCGCAAGAATAAAGTAACCGCCATAAGCAGCATCAGCATGAAGACGAAAATCATATTGTTCTTTTAACTCAAGAAGTTCCGGCAATGAATCCACAGATCCGGTTCCTGTTGTACCAATTGTTGCGACAACCGTTCCAACATCGCCCTTATTTAGTATTCGTTTGAGGGAAGGGATATCTAACCTCGCTTTTT
The DNA here is from genome assembly GCA_004193595.1 of Desulfobacteraceae bacterium Eth-SRB2. Lineage (GTDB taxonomy): Bacteria > Desulfobacterota > Desulfobacteria > Desulfobacterales > UBA11574 > S5133MH16. The sequence continues at coordinate 31,240 of RPGQ01000029.1, read as the reverse complement.
CATCACAGGGAACGGATTGAAAACGCAGACCAAGCACATCGGATATGCGCTTGTGAGTATAGTGTGCTTGTTCTGAAGCAACCACTTTCATATCAGGCTTTGTTTTTCCTGATATCCATAACGCTTCCATATTGGCCATTGTTCCTCCGCCCGTGAGATGACCCAGAAAACGATCCCAGCCAAAAATCTTCGCAATTTCAGAAACCGCTTCTTTCTCAAGTTGTGAACTTGCCCGCCCGCCATCAAAAGCATGATTATTCGGATTAATATAAAGGGATAACATATATGCAAGACGTGCGATGGGATGGGGAGGCTTAAGCATTTGGCCGGCATAATACGGATGAAAGTAGGGATAATTATTTTTCATAATTTCAGCCGTATCCAGAATAATTTTTTCTATTTTTTCGGCATTATAATTGTGTTCTATATCCGGTAATGCTTCAAATCCGCTTTCAAGTTGATTCAGAGCTTTTTCAAGAATTTTGAGGGAAATTTTTTCAAACTTCATTTAAATCTCCTTAAAGTAAATTTTCTTTCCAGCGCATGAGCAGTCTGTCCGCGTTCAGTTGTCCGAGATGGTTTTGATCGAAAAACTGAAAAATATCATACCGGTTTCCCTGCGCCCACCAATTTTTCAAAATATTGCCGGTCTCGGATTCGAACATCCACCGGTCTCCAAGATTTGTTCGCAGATAGTCTTCCAGCATGGATTCACCCATCCAACCCAGAAGATAATCCAGGCAATAGAATTCCGGTACCAGGTCAAAAAGGTGTGTTTCGGCTTGGTAATAAAAACCGGTATATCGGGTCATCAGTCTTGAATATTGATCTCCGTCGGAGATGTCTCCCTTTGAGAACATCTCAAACTCTGATAATAATTTGGCCGCATACCGTCTGAACACAGAAAGATCTTTAAGCGTCTTATGATAGACTAAGTTGTTGGAAATCTCGGGCTCAAGGCCCAGGTATTCGTTCAGAAAGGGACGGGAAAAGGTCAGGTTTTGGAGAAGAAAGGCAAAAGATTCAGAAAGGCTGTAGTTGGTGGCCATGTCCCGATCAACGATGGTGAGATCGGGGGATGTAAAGACGGCGGATAATCCATGCCCCAATTCATGCCAGAGTGTTTCGAGATCAATCCATCCTCCCTCGGGTCTCATGAGAATGTAAACCTCTTCCGGTACTTGAAGAATGAAACAGGCGGCTTGGGCGCTTTTCCCGGACTCTCTTCCCAATTCAAGGTTTAGACCCGGGGTTTCATCGAGATTGATATCCCAGTAGTTAAAAAAACGAGTAAGGTTTTTCATGGGTATATCCGGAAAAAAATCATCAAACTCTCCAAGACCCAGGAGGTTGATGGCGTCAAACCGGGTCAGCTCGTTCATGGACAGCCCGTAACGCTCCCGACTCCATCGTTTCATTGCGGCGAAATAAATCTTATCGGTTTCCCGAAGGACCTTCTTAAAATAATGGTAATAATATGGGTAGTCGATCCCTTTTTTATGGCGGCAGTATTGGATGTAGCTATGGAACCCCAGGTCCTTTTCGAGGATTTCCAGCAACATGTTCCAGTAATTTAGGACAAAGGGCTTTAAAAACTTGCAGAGGGACCGGGTTTCTTTATGAAGAATTTGCCTCTTTTTATAGGTGCTCGACTTTTGACACCAGGGAATAATTTCTTTAAAATAGACCTTTTCGCCGTTTACGGCCGCCGCCGCTCCCCTCATCCAGGCCTGCATTTCGGTTTCATGGGGGAGGAGTCGCAGGCGAAGGTAATGATCGATCAAGGAGTGCTTCAGGCGGAGTTTGACAGTGTCATCTCTTAGCCTGTCGATTTGGGCCAGGGTATCAAGACTGATGAAATTTTTATACGGTTCGTATATCTGATAGAGCTCAAAGGGGGCTTTGTCTCCTTTGGACAGGGCAAGTGCCTCTGCACTCCACCGGTAGTTGAGGTGATGGAGAATGTTGGCAAACTCTATGGCATCGGACGGTTTCTCCACAATAGACAGCCTCTTTGAGGTGTCCCGGCGAATATGAGAACGTTATGGGAACCGGAACAGCAAATCACCAGGAGGTCAAAAATTTTTTTCCTTGCCTCAGTTCTCCCCTTATTTTCTCCATATGCCGGAGTGCCGCAACCTCCCGTTCAAGATCCGCCGGTTTGATTTGAAGCCTCTCCACGATCACTCCGGGCTCTGCACCGCCGGTCTCTTTGACAATTTCGAGAATCTTTTTCTGGATTTCAGTTAGCTCAAGACTGCCGCCGCTGTTTCTGGCAAGAGTTTGGGCACTGTGAACCGCCCACGGATCACATGTGCGGGCCGGGGAGAGCAGATCCATATAGCAATCTTCACACAAGATCTGCCCGTGATGCTCCCGTTTTTCGCCTTCGGCGATGGTCTCTTTACACCGTTCACATTCCATTCTTAGCTCCTAAAAAAACTTTCAATCTCCACGAGTTGATGCGAGAATTTATTTTAACCTTTTTTTATTATTACCACAACTCATAGACAATGTATATCTATTACATCTGTCTAAAAATCCATAAAAAAATCAAAATCAATGAAAAATGAAATCCATTGCAGTATTACAATACGGCTGCACGATTGATGCCTTGTATATCCGGCAGATACGAGGTTTGCAGAATTTAGGTGAAATAATTGTTTTAAATTAAACCTCGGGCTATGCCCGAGCGACCCTAAAAGGTTTTACCGTTCCGGCGTGAAAAAAATGTGATAAAGGTTATTCCCCTGGAAAGCCCCAAAGGGGAAAGAGAGGAAGAACCTATGAGAGATTGGCAATCATTATCACATGTAAAATGGATTTGCCAGTTATGTGCAGCTACACATAACTGGCATTATGTGTAGCAGGAACTTCGTTGCTATTCCGCGATTGATACTTTGATTTGCTGCACATAACATTCAATAATTAGCCTCTATGGTGGCAATGATTGTCACCTGTAATAAAAGGAGGCTTATTATGAACTCGATCCTTGTTTCAAAGTTAAAATGTTTTAAAAGGGTTAGCTCACTTATTGCAAGTGCTGCCAAGCATTTGGAAAGCTTGGGCTACAGACAAGGAACTATTGGAAACCATGCTTATCCGGTTGACACATACGTGCCCCTTGTATCTGCACTTCGATATCAGCATGTCCAAGGATCGACTGGATGACAGTCGTCGGGTTACCGGCCTGGAGCAAATGCATAGCTTTCGAATGGCGCATAGTATGCGGGCTGATATTTTTCGATAGCCCTGGTTTGGTCTTACGTGCATCTGCAGTATATTTTTTCAATAAGTAGCGAACACCGAAACGTGAAAGATGTTCTCCTCTCCGATTAAAAAACAGTGGTGAATCTATGCACTCGATATCCAGGCGATGCCTGCCTCCTCATATAATTTTGGCCAAATAGATTTAATCGTACCAGACATGAAGCGGCAATCACCGAGCTTTTCGTCTTTCCGGTCGTCAAACTTCAGCAGGAGGATTGAGCCGAATGTCTCGGATCGATAGATCAACCAGTTCCTGAACACGTGCTCCAGTGTCAGCGCAGGCTGGAGTAGAGCTGCATCAATGGCCTTCCAGATGGTTAAGCAACTAGGGTTTGTCAAGAATTTCGGCCAACTCATCCGTTGTGAGGTAATGCACTGTTGGTCGGGTGTAGCGCTTAAGTGGGATACATCTGCTGTGGCACGCAACCGGGCTGATCTTCAGTTTGGAGATACTGGAAAGAATGGCCGTAAAACTGGATAACCGGCATTCTTTGAGTGCGAATGCTACACCCTCTCGTTTCAATGCGTAATTGAGAAAACTTATAACCAGTGGTACGTTCAGTGTATCAAGCGCGTTCTCGGAGACAATTCGCCACGGATCCCCAGTAACGCAAATAACAGCGTAAAGTATCAATGATAGGCTTTTATCACCGTATCTTTGGCCGACGTTTTTCGAGCAGCAGACAACAAGTATTCACCTTAAGAAATCTGGTCAACCAGGGTTCTCGGAAACGGCTGGTTTCATTGCTCTAACCTCCTTGGGATGACATGTCCTGCAAATTGTTCGCTTGTCGGACAATACGGGAAAATCTCCGTAAGACGCAGATGGGCCCATTGTAAAAGCCGACGAGGTTTTATGGCCCATAGGCCGCCGCAGCGGTAACTTCATTATTCCACCCGGCACCTTGCCGGTACCTCAACCTCAAGTCTAAGTGGACTGCAGCAACGCCTAGCCTTGCGGGGCCCTTTTCCTCTACCGCCATGGGGAATATTGCTTTTCCACAGCAGTTGACGAAAAAAATAATAGACCGCCCTGCCAGAAGTCTACTCCATTCTTTGGGAAAAAGATCGAAGATGCATCACCTTCACCCAAAATAGATGCGTACCTCAAAACGTCAGCTATTAGCCAAAATGGCTTATCTGTTGAACTTTGGTTTTATCGTTATGCCGCGGCAAGATTCACATCAGAAAACTTTAATCGAACCACTTCACTAACCCGCATGCCGCAACAATAGAGCAGTCGGCAGATTTCCGGCATGATCAGATGACGCTCTGGAGAACGACTGTCCGGTGGGGTACAGTCGGCTGCCTGCAAAATATTGTTTATTTGCTGATGGTTAAATATGTAAGGTATAAAATCGCTGGTTTGATACATTTCGCCTGTAACAGAACGTAGCATCGATTCCTTGTCGGCGTAAGTATAGGGCAAATTGCCGAACTCTGATTGGCCCGTAGCCCCTTGCTGCTCCGGTTTTTCATAACCTGCCTTTGTTGTGTCCCACTTATCGACGATGTCACGAGTAACTGGTGGATTGCAAACCACTCGTACAAAAACGTCCGCTCGGCGAAAGCCCTGACTTCTCTTTGCATCTGTAGCCATATGCTGGCGCCACGGATGAAATCTTTTCATTAATTCTGATAACGGACTATGACACTGGATTTTGATGTTTTGTTCACGCATGGGTCACCTCCTCAGGATCAACGCTTCACTTGAGAGCCCCGACGTTGACCCTGGGCAACCGCGTCGTATCCATAGGAAACGTCCCTACAATACCGAGATTGTTTCTAACGGCCGCCTGTTCTAAAAAGGCGCATTTGCCATAGTAGCGACGTAAATGAATGCATGCCTTCCTTGATCTTTGTGCTGGAAGCTTGATGGCTGCCCTTCGACGGTACCGCTATTTTAATTTTAAATGGTATTGCCGTTACAACCTAAACGCGGCGCATTCGTTTTCCAAGTGAACAGCCCTCGTAACCGGGTTTTCTCGCAAGGACGTCCATAGCAGCGAAGGTAATCGATCAGGGCATTGCCAAATCTTTCGGTTAACGGTAAAATGCGGCTCACTGCTTTTATTTGGTTAATTTCAATCCGGTTTCCAACCCCTTAGCGTTTCAAAACGTAGGTTGCGGATGTCGCCAATGTGCGTAATTTCAGCCTGATGGCCGCGCGCGATTGCAGTCCTCTTCGCACGGTATTTCTGATCACCGCAGGCAGAAGGTCAACTTCATCACTCTTTCCCGGCTACTGAAGGGATATGCATCCTGATCAATCCGGATTTTGCCATATTCGGCCATATTGATATATTTTTCCCCGTCATATAAAGATAAATTTGTGTTCAACGGTAGAATAGAGTGTCCTGTTCTGTTGATATCGCTGGCTTCAAGTGCGCAATACGATGTCACGAACCGAGAAAGTATTGATGCCTGAATTTCTTTGAATCGACGCGATGCCATGAGAATTGAGATAATGGAGGAATCTGGTGATATCCCGGATTATTGAACGTATGGTCCCCGTGCTGACTCCACAATTGTTCGTGAGCAAAGTGTCGTTCCAGACAAAGTTTCTTCCATATTATCGATAGCCTGTCTTTGCAACAACATGATCAGTATGTGCTGAATTACATCCATGCAAAGCAAAGTCTGTGGAAGAGCGCATTGGCGACACTTGATGCACGTTGACGTAATGTCGCCTTTGTTTCAACCTTGTCCGGAGATTCCGCAACTATCACAAATTCTGAAAACAAGGTCTGAAAGGTTTCCTCTCCCGAGTTTTTCTGGAGCAAATTGAGCAAATCTCTTCCGCGTATTGATAGCTCTTAACATGCTTAGTCCGGGCTGGCAATATAACTCGAAAGGTATTTTCCACCCCCGCACAACCGATAGTGACGATCCGATATTGACAAGGCACGTATGTGTCAACCGGATAAGCATGGTTTTGGCCAGTTCCTTGTCTTTGTAGCCCAAGTTTCCAAATGCTTGGCAGCACTTTTTGCAATAAGTGAGCTTCAACCCTTTAAAACATTTTTAACTTTGAAACAAGTTTTTGGAATATTATGTGGAGTTATTGAGACGAAGACATTGAAAAAATATGATGATTTATCGTTGACTCCACATAATAACTTACAGCACATAATGTAAATTATGTGCAGCTACACATAACTTGCAATCCCATATTATTACAATGCCAGTTATGTGTAGCTGCACATAACTGGCAAACGCATTTTACATGTGATAATGATTGCCAACTCGTAGGGTTCTTCCTCCCTTCCCCTTTGGGCTTCCAGGGAATGTAACCTTTATCACATTTTTCACGCCGGAACGGTAAAACCTTTTAGGGTCGCTTCGGGCATACCTCGAGGTTTAATTTAAAACAATTATTTCACCTAAATTCTGCAAACCTCGTATCCATGGATATACAAGGCATCAATCGTGCAGCCGTATTGTAATACTGCAATGGATTTCATTTTTCATTGATTTTGATTTTTATCTTAGGGCTCGCGCAAAAACAACTTCACATTTTTACATCTCAGCTTCAGCCATCTTTAACTGATACCTCACTCGCAAAATCCTCGAAATAGCTCGCTATTCCTGTGGTTTTGCTCTCTCGGATCAGCCAAATCTGAACCAAATCTGAGCGCCAATTCTGCGAAGTTATTTTTTATCACGGGCAGATCTTGTGTGAAGATTGCTATATGGATCTTGTTCCTCTGGCCCGCACATGTGATCCGTGGCGGTCTACAGTGCCCAAACTCGCCAGAAACAGCGGCAGTCTTGAGCTAACTGGAACTAAAAGATTCTCGAAATTGTCAAAGAGACCGGCGGTGCAGAGCCCGGAGTGATCGTGGAGAGGTTTTAAATCAAACCGGCGGATCTGAACGGGAGGTTGCGGCACTCCGGCATATGGAGAAAATAAGGGAGAACTGAGGCAAGGAAAAAAATTTTGACCTCCTGGTGATCTGCCGTTCCGGTTCCCATAACGTTCTCATTATTCGCCGGGACACCCTCAAAAGAGGTTGTCTATTGTGGAGAGAAACCGCCGATGCCATATGTAAATATTCGGCTTATTTTTCAGATTTTTAAAAAAGTTCGGGACACGATCAAATAAATTTGATATAGAAAGAAGTATGAATGCTTCTTGTCAAACGCTACCGCCATTATACACCCCTGAAATCTATCTTGATACCCCTGGCCCCAAATCGACAGGCTAAGAGATGACACTGTCAAACTCCGCCTGAAGCACTCCTTGATCGATCATTATTACCTTCAGCCCGCGACTCCTCCCCCATGAAAACCGAAATGCAGGCCTGAATGAGGGAGCGCGGCGGCCGTAAACGGCGAAAAAGGTCTTATTTTAAAGAAATTATTCCCTGCGCTCAAAAGTCGAGCACCTATAAAAGAGGCAAATTCTTTCTTACAAAGAAACCCGTGTCCCTCTGCAAGTTTTAAAGCCCTTTGTCCTAAATTACTGGAACATGTTGCTGGAAATTCCTCGAAAAGGACTCCGGGGTTCCATAGCTACATCCAATACTGCCGCCATAAAAAGGGATCGACTACCCATATTATTACCATTATTTTAAGAAGGTCCTTCGGGAAACTGATAAGATTTTATTTCGCCGCAATGAAACGATGGAGTCGGGAGCGTTACGGCCGTCCATGAACGAGCTGACCTGGTTTGACGCTTACCAACCTCCTGGGTCTTGAGAGTTTGATGATTTTTCCGGGATATACCCCATGAAAACCTACCGTTTTTAACTACTGGGATATCAATCTCGATGAAACCCCGGGTCTAAACCTTGGACCTTCGGGAAGAGTCCGGGAAAAAAAGCGCCCAAAGGCCGCCTTTGTTTCATTCTCTCGACTCGTCTGTAGTTATAACCAGGAGTTCATTCCATGCTTATCCGGTTGGCACATATAACTCGAAGAGGTAGTTTTCCACCCCGCACAACCGATAGTGGTGCGAGATCTGGGTTGACCCGATACGAGACAGTCCGCCAAATGCTCTACAAGCTGCGGGTTGCGGGCTGATAGTAGGAGAGCCGAAGACGCTACCGCCCTTACGTCGCTGGCCGAACACGGGACAAGGGGCACGTATGTGTCAACCGGATAAGCATGGTTCCAACTTAGTCTATCATAAGACGCTTAAAGATCTTTCTGTGTTCAGACGGTATGCGGCCAAATTATTATCAGAGTTTGAGATGTTCCCCTCAAAGCGAGACATCTCCGACGGAGATCAATTATTCAAGACTGGATGACCCGATATACCGGTTTTACTAAGCAATTGCCGAAACACACCTTTTGACCTGGTACCGGAATTCCCATTGCCTGGATTACCTCTGGGGTTGATAAGTGAATCCATGCTAAAGACTATCTGCGAACAAATCTTGAGACCGGTGGATGTCTGAATCCGAGACCGGCACATATTTTGAAAATTGGTGCGAAAGTCTTGGTATGATATTTTTCAGTTTTCGATCAAACCATCTCGACAACAACGCGATGTAATTCGCTCATGCGCTGGAAAGAAAATTTACTTTTAAGGAGATTTAAAATGAAGTTTGAAAAAAATTTCAAAAATTCTTGAAAAGCCTGAATCCAACTCGAAAGGATTTGAAGCATTACCGGATATAGAACACAATTATAATGCTGAAAAAAATAGAAAAAATTATTCTGGATACGGCTGTACCGCGAAAATAATTATCCCTACTTTCATCCGTACTATGCCGCCAATGCTTAAGCCTCCCATCCCATCGCACGTCTTGCATATATGTTATCCCTTTATATTAATCCGAATAACTTCATGCTTTTGATGGCGGGCGGCAAGTTCACAACTTGAGAAAGAAGTGGGTTTCTGAAATTGCGAAGATTTTGGTTGATCGTTTTCGGGTCATCTCACGCGGAGGAACAATGGCCAATATGGAAGCTGCTATGGATACATCAGGAAAAACAAAGCCTTCGATATGAAAGTGGCTGCTTCCAGAACAAGCACACTATACTCACAAGCGCATATCCGATGTGCTTGGTCTGCGTTTTCAATCCGTCTCTGTAGATGAAAAAGCGAGGTTAGATATCCCTTCCCAAACGAATACTCAAATAAGGGCGATGTTGGAACGGTTGTCGCAACAATTGGTACAACAGGAACCGGATCTGTGGATTCATTGCCGGAACTTCTCTTTGAGTTAAAGAACAATATGATTTTCGTCTTCATGCTGATGCTGCTTTATGGCGGTTACTTTATTCTTGCGAACAATCTGGAATCCGATGCGCGAGTCTATGACTGCCTTCATAACGTCGACTCCATCGTAATTGATCCGCATAGCACGGGTTGCAGCCCTGCTGTTGCGGCTGCATACTCTATAAAGATCCCGGTGTCGGTAAGTTTTACAAACATGATTCTCCATATACCTATTTCACATCCCCTGAATTACATCTGGGTGAAAAATTAGCTGAATGCTCTGGCCTGGGCATCTGCTGTTGCGCTTTGGGCAGTTCCAGAAATTATTGCCTCTGCTTCCAAACAGCAATCGCTCAAGGCTTATCAAAGGCACGTAACGCGGCACTTGCATTATATGAAAAATAATTCCGATGGACGATTTAAAACAATTTTTCTCCGGAATTAGACATATTGGTGTGGGCGCCAAAACGGTGGCAGTGCTGTCGTAAATTTCCAAACGATCCCAAGAGATGCTCTTTCCACGCGGCGAAAGATAATTTTACATTTGGCAATCTTCAAATATCCTTCTTCCTTTATTACAAGATAAATGGATCGACATAACTTTGACTAACAAAACGTTACGCGCTTACGATCCCGCCTGATGAAACCCGAACATTAAGGCTTGGGCCGCCAGGGAAAATTAGTGTTCCCATTAAAGACGTTTGGGTGTATCCTATTGATAGAAAATTTAAAGCTTTGTTGAAAAATTAACTCATGAAGGGGCAAGCCGAATATTTACGATCCTGTTTACTTGCAGGATCACTGGATCCAGAAAATGAAAGTTGTGGATTAGAGATGAAGTTTTCAGCGAAATATGATATTCAACTCGAAAAGTACACACCCAACCAGAAAGTTCAAAATTTAATAAAGATCCTATTCGGGAACTATCCAAAACGATTCTGGAAAAATACGGGATTTGCGGGATGCCATAAAATTTAAGTTTCTATTGTATGGTTAGGGTCATTGCGACTACAAGACTTTATTGCTTTATTCGGGAGGATAAAAATGGGAAAGTCGAGGGACACAAAAAAAGATATTAAAAAAAAGCCGGCCAAATCAATAAAGGAAAAGAGGAAGGAGAAGCAGGAAAAGAAAAAGAATCGATAACCACTGTTAAATACGATGATAACCATTACTCTTTTTTTGGAGCAGAGACATGTCAGACGATATCAACACTGAAAACCCGGACGACGGAGAGGAAAGCTTCGCCGATCTTTTCGAATCTTACAGCTCCGGCATGAAAGACGATCTTCAGATCGGAGACAAGATCAGCGGAAAGATTATTTCTATGGGAAAAGATTCGGTTTTTATAACCACCGGCGCAAAGGTTGACGGAATCGTTGAACGGGCGGAACTGTTAGACGACGAGGGAAATATGCCCTTTGGTAAAGGCGATGAACTTGAGCTGTATGTGGTGGGAATTGATGAACATGAAATACGCCTTTCCAGAGCAATTTCCGGTATCGGAGGGTTTGAACTTTTAAATGAGGCGTTTGAAAACGCCATTCCCGTACAAGGAAAAATAAGCGAAATCTGTAAAGGCGGTTTCCGCGTGGACATGTTTCAGAGACGCGCCTTTTGTCCGATCAGTCAGATCGATGTCACCTATGTGGAAACGCCTGAAGATTACGTGGGACAGACCTATGAATTTTTGATTACCCAATTCGAGGAAAACGGAAGGAACATCGTTGTCTCCCGCCGAAGACTTCTCGCCCGGGCCATGGAAAAAGAAATACAGGCCTTTTTCAGCAGATTAAACACGGGCGATATTTTTGAGGGCCGGGTCATCAAACTCATGCCTTACGGGGCTTTTGTCGAACTGATACCCGGCGTCCAAGGGATGGTTCACATTTCCGAACTGAGTTGGTCCCGGGTGAAAACGGCAGAAGAGATTGTCCGCCCCGATGATACGGTTTTGGTCAAGGTAATCTCCATTGCGGACGGTGACAAGAAGAATCAGAAAAAGATTTCCCTGTCCATGAAACAGATTGACAGTGATCCCTGGGATACGGTGACAGAAAAGTTCCAGCCGGGAGACAAGGTGCTCGGGAAAGTCACCCGGTGCATGAAATTTGGTGTTTTTGTTGAGCTCGCCCCGGGCATAGAGGGCCTGGTTCATATCAGCGAGATGAGCTATGTCAAGCGAATTATCAACCCTGAAGACGTGGTAACCCCGGGTGAAACGGTTTCCGTTCTGGTCAAAGAACTCGATGCAGAAGGGCGGCGGATTTCCCTCAGCATCCGAGATGCCGAGGGAGACCCCTGGCTGGAGGTGACCGACAAATTCAGTGTCGGCCAGATCATCAAAGGGACCTTGGAGAAAAAAGAAATATTCGGTTATTTTGTTTCACTGGCTCCCGGCATCACCGGGCTTCTGCCGAAATCGAAAATCAGTGAGGCCGAAAAGCCCGGCTTGATCCAACAACTCAACGTCGGAGATTCGTTTTCGGTAACCGTGGCGGAGATCCATCCCCGTGACCGAAAGATTGTCCTTGCCCCGGGAAACGCTAAAGACGAGGGCGCCTGGAAAAATTACGCACAGTCTGAACCCTCTGAGCCCATGAGCGATTTGGCGGAAAAAATGCGGAAGGCAATGGCATCTAAAAATGAAAAATAACTGTAAACCGAAAAAATGAACCGACTTGCCGATACGTTAAAGGAATTCGCATTCTATCAAAATCGAGGATGGACGGTTTGACTTCCGTTATTGAAAAGATCAGGAAAGGGGTCAAGGAACTGTCAAGTCTGCCTTTGACCCTTATCAATACTGTCTATTATGTTCCCTATCTGTTTTTTAAGTTTTCTGTCATATTTTTTAAGCCTCGAAACTCTGCGTATTAATTGCCAAACATTAGGCTTTGACACCGATATCATTGCAATGGTGGCGAGATCATGAATAATTCCCACCCTGGTTAGCAATTTCCAAAGCCAATTCGTCCAGCCGCTCTTTGCGGCGCGCGTGTATCACCACTGCGGCACCTGCCTCTGCCAGGGCCAACGCTACGGCGCGTCCTATGCCGGAGCTATCGCCGGTTACAATAGCGGTCTTATTGGAAAGAAGTTTATTCCCCATGCTTTCGTTTCCTTTCGTCAGAGTTTATTCTCTTGTCTATCTTCTGATATTTCCCATAGAAGCCATTTCAAAACCTATTTAACACAATAAGTCTGTACGCTCAGACAATTTTATCACTGTCTTGCCCTCACGGTTAAACAATGAGCAAGGTTGATCCTGTACACATGCCCCGCCCTTAAGGTGTAAATCAAGATTGTTGTTTGCTAAGATTGCTATGGCTATTTGGTTTCAGTTGTCAGGTGTCAGGAAACATGTTCAGTAGTAATGGGCCAGCCCTGAGGGAACGATTCATTTTTTACGCCATACACTGCCGTTTTCTCAGCTAACTGCCAGCGGCGTTCTTGCTCTGGGACTTTCCGTTCTAATGTTTTCTCTAATCCATTCAACATACCAATGCATTCTTTGTAACCACCCCGAATTTCTAAACGGAATGTGTCAATGAAAATGAGACACGCATGTTAATAAATTAGACTCTAAAACATCAGTAGCGGGTTTGTTAATCCATGCCGCCACTGGAAGCGATTTTGGAACCGGCACCTTGCCTTTAAACCGAATCGGGTTCTTTTGGAAAGCATCGGCAAGAACCTGGGACCTTTGTTGATGAATCTGTTTATCCATTCCGTAATGGACTTGTTCCGGTGTCATCAGGGCGATACCTGAATGACGATGCTCTTTATTATACCAGTTGAAAAATGTCTGACAAAAGGATCTGGCATCCTGAATGGAGCCGAACCTTTGCGGGAACTGTGGACAATACTTCAGCGTTTTGAACTGGGCTTCCGAATACGGGTTGTCGTTGCTCACGTACGGGCGGCTGTGGGTTTTGGTTATTCCCAGATCGCTGAGAAGATGTGCAATCACCTTTGATTTCATACTCGATCCCCGATCGGCGTGAACGGTAAGCCGACCGTGTTCAATTTTCTGTTTGGCACAACTATCTTTAATAAGCCGTTTGGCCAGAGCCGCCTGTTCGCAGTGAGCAATCATCCAGCCGACCACATAACGGCTGAAAATGTCCATTATCACGTACAGATAAAAATAGGTCCATTTTACCGGGCCTTTAAGTTTGGTAATGTCCCACGACCAGACTTGATTGGGTTCGGTTGCCAGCAGTTCGGGTTTGACGTATTTAGGACGTTGAACATGTTTTCTACGTTCTTTGACACATCCGTGTTCAGACTCAAGGATTCGATACATGGTGCGAATTGAGCAAAGATACCGGCCTTCATCCAGCAGCCTGGCATATACCTGATGGGGGGGCATCGTCACAAAATTGTTCAGAGTGCAGGACATCAATCACAGCCTGACGTTCCCCGTCACTGAGGGCCAGCGGAGGTACGGGCCGTTGTGCGCAGTTATTTCCGGGACGGCTCTCAGAACTGTGATGTCGATAGAATGTGGCCCTGGGTACCAGTAGCGCCTCACAGGCGGCCTTTTTGCCGGTATATGGACTTAACTGTTCGGCCAGAGATATCATATGCGCTCGTCGCTTTCGTCCAAATTCTGAGCGATCCCCAGGATTTCCGACATTTTTTTTTGAGCCTCAATGATCAGTTCTGCCTTTTTGAGTTTTTGTTGCAGCCGCCTGTTTTCCTTTTCAAGCTGGGCGACTTTCTTGGTCAGCGGGTTTTTTTCTTTACGCTTACGGCCACGTTTCTTAGGTGCCATCGCCTTGAGGATGCCCTTTTCTCTCTGGCGCCGCCATGTGGCCAAGTTAGATAAATAAAGGCCTTCACGGCGCACCAAAGCGCCCAGTTGACCCGGCTGTGTACAAGTATCCGCTTCAGCAAGAACTCGAAGTTTGTATTTGGCCGTGAATTTACGGCGTGGCTTTTTTTCTGGAACTTCCGGATCCGGCGGCGAGGAAACGAACGAATCGCGACCGCCAGCCATGGGGGCAACTCCGGTCGCCCTACGGGCTCCCTCCGTTGCCCCCATGGCTGAAGCCTGAACCTGGTTGCTGTCTGGTGATGTCAGTTGTATTGTTTTCATAAATAATCTCCTACCCGCCCTACACTAATTTCTCAAGGGGTAGGTGTCTCATCTTCATTGGCACAGAGGGAATACACCTTTTCCGTGATCTACCCTTTGAGTTTCGCCATGAACAGATGGTCAATGGTCTCAGCTGCTTCGCCCCTGGCGCGATTCACGCCTTCAATTTTGTTACGGATATGCCGATCATCATTTTTCTCGGCGATCGACACAACTTTTTATAGACCTCAAGATCCTCCACGTCCATAAAATTTCTATTGGTCACCTCGTTTCCCCCTTAATCCTTAACCCTGACACCTGAAAAAAGCTTCGGAGCCACAGTTTGTCAATAGAAAGGCATCAGCGTTTACCAAGGTTCTTGATTTCCACCCCTGCCCTTGTTGATTCTACTGAATAATAATGGCTTAATTGTCAAAAGTTATTTCACAATTCGAGCTTTGCCCCCAATTCATAGAGTGAAAAATAACATCTAAAGCAATCGCATCCGTGTCAATTTCAAAACAGATTTAAGTTTGATATAAATCCCTAAACTTTACGGGCTTTTAAATTTAGTAATGAAAGATGTCATTTGACGACCTGACGCACCTCTGATATACGAGTCTCAATTGTCACCGCAAGCGATGGGCTTTCATCTATTGCGTTCTACCTGCGTTCCACAAAATCAATAATTATTCTGTATGGTGCTTTTTGTTAATTGGGGAGACAATATCGATATGAAATATTTGGTTTTTATTTTTTTCTTTCTCACCACAAGTTTATCCTGTTTTTCAATTGATGCCTCAGACAATAGTCTTTATTCAATCAAACCAAAAACAAATAATGGTAAAAGATGGAGAATCGGTTATCTTGAGGGGGGGGCGTTTAGCAACTATCCGATAAACTTAAAAGCGCTTGTTGAAGCACTTGCCGATTTGGGCTGGGTTGAAATTATAAATGAAATACCTCTAAACGATGAAAATGATACCCGGGACCTGTGGGCCTGGATTTCACGCAATGTGAAGAGTAAATATATTAAATTTTTGCCGGATGCTTACTGGTCATCAAACTGGGATATGAAAAAACTGCGCAAAAAGAACAAAAGAATCATAATAAAACGATTAAAATTCAAGAAAGATATTGATCTTATGCTGGCAATGGGGACCTGGGCAGGGCAAGATCTGGCGAATAACAGACATTCAACGCCGGTTGTGGTTATGTCATCCAGCAATCCCATTGATTCTAAAATAATTAAAAGTGCGCAAGACTCCGGATATAACCACGTGAATGCGCGTGTTGATCCAACACGTTATGAACGGCAGGTGCGAATTTTTCATGATATAATCGGCTTTACAAAACTGGGGATCGTTTATGAAACCGATACGGTGGAGGGAAGAACATATGCTGCAATAAGCGATGTTCAAAAAGTTGCCAAAGAGCGAGGTTTTGAAATTATACAGTGTAACGCTCCTTTTTCAAGCGTTTCAAAAAAAGATGCAACACAGGCCGTCTTTGACTGTCATAAAAAGATTGCTCCCAAAGTTGATGCTTTTTATCTGACCGTACATCGCGGTGTTACATTAGATAAAATGTCACAGCTGTTACCACCGTTTTTTGAGCATAAAATCCCTACGTTTTCACAGAAAGGGGCACTGGAGGTAAAATATGGTGTGTTATTTAGTATTGCAAGGGCAGGGTTCAAATATATATCAAGATTTCATGCTAAAACGATCGCTCAAATTTTAAATGGAGCCAGACCTCGCGATTTAGAGCAAGTTTTTGAAGATCCACCGCGAATCGCAATAAATACTAAAACAGCTCAAATTATCGGATATGATCCACCTGTTGAAATCTTGAAAACTGCTGATGAAATATATACGGAAATAGCCGTTAAAAAGTAAAAAATATAGCTCAGAGGACCAGGTTTTCAATGTTAAAACAAATTACAGGAACAGGGGTAAAACGCCGATAATCAAAAAAAGCCCAAGAAAAACAGATATGGCAAAATGAAAAAAAAATCGCCTCAAGATATTGAACTAACAGAGACAGTTAGAGATATTTCCATATACTGCCGTCTAAAGCAAGATCCTGCGATACCTGCGGATATCAATTCTACCGAAAAACCCTCCCAATCCTTTAAAAAAAGAAAAGTGAATTTGCTGATTCGAAAATTTTATTTAGGAACAATAGAGGAGGGGAATTTAAACCAATCAGATTATAATATGGGAGAAAAAATCGGACAGGGGGCCTATGGATTAGTATATTCTGCTCAACAAAACGCAATAGACAGGGACGTTGCTATAAAATTAATTCGACCCGAATTGGCAGGTAATGATGGCATAAAAAAATTATTTCTGTCTGAGGCGGTTGTAACCGGCGATCTTGATCATCCAAATATTGTACCCATTTATGACTTTGGGATGGATCAGAAAAATCGATTTTTCTATACAATGAAACAGATCAAAGGGATATCATGGGATAAGGTTATTAAAGAAAAGTCAGAGTCCGAAAATGTTGATATCCTGCTGCGTGTTTGCGATGGCATGGCATTTGCGCATGACAAGGGCGTGATCCATCGTGATTTAAAACCCCAGAATATAATGATCGGTAAATATGGTGAAGTTTTTGTGATGGATTGGGGCATTGCAGTCAGTCCGACCGGAAAAGGAAAAGCAGAAGCCATGACTGCGAAAACCAATGTGGCAGGAACCCCTGTTTACATGGCTCCGGAAATGGCTGATTGTAAAATTGGCAAAGTAAATCATTTGACCGATATCTACTTATTGGGAGGCATTCTATATCAAATCGAGACAGGCCTGACACCGCATTCAAGTGGAAATCTGCAAGATTGTCTTAAAAAGATAGCAAAAAATGAAATCCAACCCACCGAGAGGAAATCGGAATTGATTGATATTGCACTAAAGGCAATGGCGACTTCCCCTCAAAATCGCTATCAAAGTGTTTACGAATTTAAGCGATCGATTCGCGATTATCAGTCTCATGCGGAAAGTATCGTCTTAGCGAAAAGTGCTGCGGAAAATCATAAAAAAGCCAAGGAAAGCAGAGCATATAATGATTATTTAAAGTCTTTATTCAGCTATAAGAATACATTGGAAATATGGCCGGAGAATAAAGAAGCTTTGAAAGCCATTCAAGAAGTCAATCTGGACTATGCCGAGTGTGCCTTTGAAAAAGCGGATTATGATTTGGCGATAGCATTGCTTGATATTGAGAATGACACCCATAAAGAACTATTGGGAAAAGCATTAAATGCTAGTAATTCCCGCAAGTTACATCGAAAACACGTTAAACTGCTAAAAATGGGGTCCACAGCTCTGGCTGTTCTTGTTCTTTTAATTTTGGCTATCGGATTTTTTATGGTTAAGGCTGAGAAAGATCGAGCAATTATTGCCGAACAAGAGATGCGCATTGCTCAGAAAAATGAGATCGTACAGCGCAAAAAGGCAGAAAAAGAAAATTACCATAATGCCATTGCTTTGGTATCGCGAAAAATAGACAATCAGTTATTTGGCCAGTCCCGAAATCTATTAAATAAATTGCCCCAAGATATGCGCGGGTGGGAATGGGGGCGTCTTATGCGGCGTTCCAAATTAGATCTTGTCACATTTAGGGGACATACCAAAGCAGTCGAAGCAGTTGCCTTTTCTCCGGATGAGCAGAACATCGCAACCGCGAGTAAGGACAATACCATTAAAATATGGAATATAAATACCGGGCAACAGATAAAGACCCTTGGTGATTTTTCCGGAAAGATACATGATATCCGTTATGATAAAGATGGCCGGAACATATTTGCATTAAACACAGATGGGGTAATGGTATCCTGGGATGTTGGAACCGGCGGAATTAAACAAATTGAATATAGCGGAACTGTTGATGAATTATACATTTTTTATTCTTCAGATAAGCAATATTTTATTAAAAGAACATTAGAAAATACGGCCCTTATTCAAAATACAAAAGATAATATACCCATATCACTGTTAAAAGGACATTCGGATTTTATATGCACAGCCGCCTTTTCACCGGATAATAAAAAAGTTGTTACAGGCAGTTCTGATAAAACAGCGATTATCTGGGATCTTGCAAGTGGAAATCGAATAAGTACGCTAAAGGGTCATACCGGAAGTATTCAGTCTGTAAAGTTTTCACCCAGCGGTAAATATATTTTGACAGGTTCTGCGGATAAAACTGCGAAACTCTGGAGTGTCGAATTTAACCGTGATCATAAACTGCTTAAAGGGCATAAAAGTTTTGTGTCGTGTGTAGTGTTTTCCCCGGATAATAAAAAACTGGCAACCACAAGTTATGATGCCGGCGTAAAAATATGGAATATTTTCAATCAAAAGGAAGAGCGAACACTATCAGGCCATAGAAAAGCTGTTTATTCAGCAAAATTTTCAACTGATGGCCGCTGGCTGATAACCGGAGGAGCCGATAATATGGCAATTATCTGGGATGTTGTTGCCAACCAAGTCCCAACTATCCTGAGAGGGCATACCCATTCTATTCTCGCTGTAGATTTTTCACCGGACAACAAATATGCTGCCACCGGGAGTTGGGATAGAACCATAAAAATTTGGGATACACAAACAAAGCAATCGGTGATGACGTTGACAGGGCATGAAAATGCAGTTACCTCACTTGCGTTTTCACCGGACGGCAAATCAATTATAAGTGGGAGCAAAGATCGGACAGCAAGAATCTGGGATTTGGAAAATAAAAATGTCAAAAACGTGTTAAAAGGACATTCGGATTCCATATATTCGGTTGTTTTTTCACCGGATGGTCAATCTGTTGCTACCGGGAGCTGGGATAAAACAATTAGAATTTGGGACTCTAAGCACGGGCAGGTTTTGCAGACCATGAAAGGGCATACAAGTTCTGTTTATTCGGTTGTGTTTTCATCCCATGGCCGACGCGTCATATCCGCAGGTTGGGATAAAACCGCCAGGATATGGGATACGGAAAGCGGGCAGGAACTCATGGAGCTACGGGGTCATTTAGCCCCCATTTATTCCCTGGCGATTTCACCCGATGGGATGCTGGTGGCCACCGGAAGTCGTGATAAAACCGCCATTATATGGGAATCAGATAAGTATCGTTAGCATCATTTATAAATCCCCATTTTTTTCACGAATGTTGTTGTTCCGATATACTTTGTCGAGAGGAATGCATATGAGACAAACGCGACAGGTGATTATTTTGTGCACTATTCTTATTTTTGCGTTTTCAAATGCATTTGCAATTGAAAACCATAAGTATTCAACCCAGCCAATTACAAATAAAGGGGAAAAATGGCGGATTGGATATCTTGAAGGAGGGCCGTATAGCAATTATCCGACAAATTT
Organism: Desulfobacteraceae bacterium Eth-SRB2; assembly: GCA_004193595.1. Taxonomy (GTDB): domain Bacteria; phylum Desulfobacterota; class Desulfobacteria; order Desulfobacterales; family UBA11574; genus S5133MH16. The sequence goes on along the minus strand of RPGQ01000029.1, from coordinate 11,349 downwards.
AAGAGCACTTGTTGAAGCGCTTTCCGAGATGCGATGGATTGATGAGGCTGACCTGCCGCCTCAAACCAGTGAAGACGACACCAGTCAATTGTGGGCCTGGATTTGTGAAAAAACAAAGAGCAAATACATCCAATTTATTTCAGATGCATACTGGTCGTCTAATTGGGAAAATGAGTTGCGTTTTAAGAATAAGCAAGCAGTTATCGATCGTTTGAACACTCAAAAAGATATTGATTTAATGCTGGCCATGGGGCTAAGGCCGGTCAGGATCTTGCAAACAACGAGCATTCAGTGCCGGTTATAGTGATGTCTTCAAGCAACCCGATTGGGTCTAAAATCATAAAGAGCGCTCAAGATTCCGGGTTTGATCATGTCAACGCTCGCGTTGACCCGACCCGTTACGAAAGACAGATACGTATTTTTCACGATATTATCGGTTTTGAAAAATTAGGAATCGTCTATGAGACCCATACGGTTGACGGGAGAACCTATGCTGCGGTCAGCGATGTCGAAAAGGTCGCTAAGGAGAGAGGATTTGAGGTTGTGTCCTGTCATGCGCCCTTTTCAAATATTTCCAAGGAAAAAGCGGAAGAAGCGGTTATAAAATGCCATAATGAATTAGCGCCAAAGGTAGATGCTTTTTATATTACCGTTCACAGAGGGGTTGCCCTGAGTAAGATGCCTGAGCTGCTGGCCCCGTTTTTTAAACATAAAATTTCGACATTTTCACAAAGAGGCTCAAGAGAGGTGCAATATGGGGCCCTTTTGAGTATTGCACGGGCAGGCTTTAAATTTATCGCCAGATTTCATGCTGAAACCATTGCCAAGATATTTAACGGTGCCAAACCTCATGATTTGGAGCAAGTATTCGAGGACCCGCCAAGAATTGCGATAAACCTTAAAACAGCTGAAAAAATCTGCTATACACCGCCTGTCGACATTTTGGGAGCTGCTGATGAGATCTATGACAAAATTGAGAAATAAAATAAATTAAACCTGAGTTGCGAATAATCTTTATAAAGAGAAGCATGATTCAAACAGGAACGCTCAAAAAAAAAACAGCATGGGCAACCCAAGAGGTTGCTTATGAAATGAGGTATTTAGATAAAAGCGATCTGCCGTCTATAATGGACCTTCAAAGTCTTATTGTAAGTCGATTGACCAGAAAAGACCTGCTGGAGGCGTTTCCTTACGAATTTATGAAAGTCCATATTAATGAGAGGGGATTCATTATCGGTATTTTTGTCGATAAAGAACTGATTGCCTTTCGGAATGTGTATTTTCCGGGGATTGATGATCAAGAGTGGAACCTTGGCTATGATATTGGATTGAAACAGGCCAATGATTTAGGAAACATCGCCAATTTACAAATGATTTGTGTCCATCCGGATTTTCGTGGAAATTCTCTGGCCCTGCGGATGAACACAAAGGCAATACAAAGGATAAAACGTTTAAACCGGTATACGCATTTATGCGCTACGGTTTCGCCCTATAATTACTGGAATGTAAGAATTCTTCTGAACTGCGGTTTTATCATCAAAGAATTGAAATATAAATATCAGGATAAGTTAAGGTATGTCCTTTATCAGCACCTGATAAAGCCGTTTAAGGGATTATGGACACAACATACAATAAATAAACGGCTGACAGATATTGATAGTCAAATGGCTCTTATAAAAGAAGGATTCATTGGAATCCGGTTAAACGAAATTCCCGGGCATATCCCTCAGAGTATAGCGGATAATGCAAATGGGTTTGAGGTGGTTTATTCCAAAATCAATTGGGATCAAGGGGGTGTAAATCAAGATTGTTGGTGATTTACCTCAAGCAATCCAGGTGTCAGGTGTCAGTGTTCAGGTGTCAGCTCTTACGTTCGTCCTCCTGACACCCGACACCTGAAACCAGACCTTCGAATTCCGATGGAAAGTAATAAATGACCGCTGTTAACCAACATCAGTGAATTACACACGGATCAAGGCAAACACTATCGAACGGTTAGAAGTGGTTTCAAAACCTTCAATCAGGTTCAAGGTCAAGGCGGGGCGAAGGATTCAACCGCAGGAATATATTTAATATTTCGAGTCTTGAATCCCTCGGCCCAACACAGAAATTGGGCCTGAGGGAAGGTTTTGAAACCACTTATAGTCACTTTCCGGCTTATCCGGGTTAAGGGTTGAGAGGGACGATAATCCTAATGTTCCTGGGTGGAATAAGATAATAATGAACCATATTGACACATTAATAGGCTCAAAAAGAAAATATTCCAGCTTTGGCATAAAAATAATCCTTATTGTTTTTTCTGTTCTTGTTTTATCGCAATTACTAGGCACCTTTCTAAGCGTTCTTTCGTTTGAAAAGATATTCATTAAGACACTGACCTCCAAGTATGAGATTATCGGCAAGGACATTAAACGTCGAATCGAACAATCTTTAAGATTCGGCAAAAGTCTTGACCGTTTCGTGGGTATGGATCGATTGGTTGAACCTTTATTTAGAAAATCAAAGGAGTTAGATGAAGTTTTTCTAGCGGCTGCGGATGGTAAAATCCTTTTTATTTCTGAAAAGGCCGAATTTATTGCAGTAAAGGGAGTTGCAGATAAGCATGATCCTCAAGGCCGGATCCTCATGAGACGATTGGAGCAATCAAAATCGATTCCTGTTCATGATTTTTCCGGTTGGAGAAAAGGCGGGTCTGCAACCCATTTCTATGGTGGGCGATACTATGTCTTGCTCCCAATTGAACCGAGTTACGGTAACAAGGGGATGTTAGGATTGGTTTTTAATAAATCAGTGATTGATGAACAAAAGTCTGAAATAATTCAAAGTTCATGCAAAATCCTTGGTTTGTCCATAATTGCGACCGCTATTATAACAGGAGTGTTGATTAAATTTCTTTTTCTAAATCCTGCTCGTCGTCAGCTTTCAGCTGTTATCGAAAAAGAGATGACTGCCGGAAGGATTAAAGACCCCCTTTCTCTTCACGTTCCTGATGAAGCAAGGCAATTAATTATAGAGATAACCAAATTTATTGATAAGACAAGAAATGTTGAAAAAGATTTGAAAGAGACCTTGCTGGAAATTGAGTCTCAGGCTGTGGACAGCAAAACCGCGCTTTATGAAGCCAGATTAATGAGAGATATTCTAGAAGGGAAAGATGAATGAAGCGCTATAGCCTGAGACGCAAGATATTATTCATCGTACTTGGATTTACAATTATTTTGCAGCTTTTCTATCTGTATGTAAATGTACGCTCATTTCAAAAGCGATATTATGCTGTACTTCGGTCGAATCTTATAATTGTTGGCGAAACATTAAAAGACAATCTTGATTTCATATTAAAAAAGGGCATACCTATTGATAGATTGTTCGGCCTGGAAAAAGTGCTAAAAGGATCATTATCAGATTCCCCCTATTTAAAATACATAGTTATAAATGGCAAAGAAAATAAATATTTATACTATTGTGACCGAAAATCATTTCTAAGAAGTGAATCCATAGCCAGGCAAACAAAACAGCTAAACCTTCCCACCAAACAGGAAAAATATACATTGAGATTTCCGTTGGCCGGTTTTGATGAGAAATATGAGGGAAACCTTATTCTCGTAATGGATCGGGCGTTGATCTTAAAAAAAGTAAAAGAGATTGCCCTGGATACAGGTACCATTATTCTTATTGCGATGATTTCCATTTTTGATTTTCTATTTTTTATTGTAGCCCATACGATTTCCCTCCCTGTTCGTATTGTTGCAAGAGAGATCCAGCTTGATCTTTCCGAAGGACGTCTGGACCGGCCGCTTCATCGAACCGGAATTGATTTTTTAGACATGATGATCCAATATTTTGATCATTATCGTTATGTGTTCAAAGAAAAATGGATTAAATTAGTTATCGTTTGGCAATGTGTTATGAAAACCAATGCTGTTAGGGCGGTTTGGCATACATCATTGCTTGAGCGCTTAACAAAGATCGAATCGCTTTTGAATAATTTTAGCTTCAGCGGCAAACCAAGGACATTGGATGTATCGATTTCCGATCCAGTGCTTATTCGACCGGCCATTTTTTTATTTGTGTTTGCCGAGTCATTGAGTATTTCTTTTTTGCCTTTGTATGCAAATGAGTTGTATCAGCCCATACTAAATATTTCCAAAGAGGTGGTTTTGGGATTACCGATTTCAGCTTTCATGCTTTCTACGGCTGTCAGCTTACCGTTTGGTGGTGCCTGGTCGGATATATTCGGTCGTAAAAAGGCATTCCTTTCAGGGGCTTTGATCAGTTGCATGGGTTTACTATTAACCGGAAGCGCGCAAACCATAACCATGCTGATCCTCTATCGAGCCATTGTCGGTATCGGTTTCGGCATTGTTTACATGACGGTTCAAGGGTATATCGTTGATACAACAAATTCGGATAATCGCGCTGAAGGGATGGCTATTTTCCTTTCCGCTTTTTATGGCGGAACGTTATGCGGATCAGCCATCGGCGGTATGATTGCGGATCGTATCGGGTTTCGCATATTGTTTTCCGTGGGCGCAGTCCTGACCTTGATCTCCATCGTTTTTTTATATCTTTTTATTTCACCGGGCCCTGAAATAACCAAATCCGTGAAATACAAACCACCTCCCGGAGAGTGGCTGAAAAAAATGATCTCTGCATTGCCCTCCTTTAAAGATATATCTCGTTTGGTTTCCGATCGTAATTTTATCGCTCTTTCACTCTTTCAGGGTATTCCCAATAAAATTTGTCTTATCGGTTTTATTTACTACTTAGCCCCGCTATTCTTAAAAGAACTCGGCAACAGTCAGTCAAATACCGGACGGTACATTATGGGGTACAGTCTGGTGATGATACTTCTGAGTCAAACCATGTCCAAGTGGTCTGACCGGCATGGAAACATTAAACAAATTATTGTTATCGGCGGAGTCTTTTCAGGAATAATTCTGATTCCTTTTTTCTTTGTTAATAATACGTTCATGATTGCTGTCGGCATTCTGTCTTTAGGCACTGTGCATTCACTTTCCGTACCGAACCAAGCCAAATTGGCATCCCAATTAGGTGTGGTTCAAGATGTCGGCCTCGGTTCCGGGATTGGCATTTATAGGCAATTAGAAAGAATCGGCAATGTCCTGGCTCCGATTATATTAGGGGTTCTGGCTTCGATTTTCGGATTTGCCAAATCCCTGGCGATTATCGGGATTTACACTGCTTTTTCAAGTCTTTTCTTCCTTCTGATCTACAAGGATGAAGAAAGGGAGATTTCCGGTGAGAAGTCTGCGCATATTAGCGGCTAAAGACAAATTCTTTGTCTTTCAAAGGATATGGAAATGATTCAGCGGATAGTAACGCCTCGGCCCCGGAGGTAGTCCTTCAAGTCGCCAATCCCAATGATCCCAAAATGGAACACCGAAGCGGCAAGCAAGACTGTAGCACCCGCTTGGACTGCCTGATAGAAATGCTCCAATTCCCCTGCGCCACCGGAGGCCACCACGTCGGCCGAGACCGCTTCCTTAATCGCCCTGATCACCGGCAAATCATAACCGGTCTGCACGCCGTCGCCCGCTTTGCTGGTAGGCAGAATAACCGGAACACCGTATCCGTCAACACGCTTTGCCCATTCGATCGCGTCTGCACCAGTAGCTGTCCGTCCCCCATCAATATAGACTTCATAGCCTGAGGGCATTCCCTCGTTCCGATCCACGTCGATGGCCACCGTCACCTTCTCGGCACCCAGCGCTTTGACCATTTCTGCCACCAGTTCAGGCTTCCGAAAGGCGGCGCTGCTGGTCGATACCTTGTTTGCGCCCGCGTTTAGCACCCGCTCGGCCGATTTCGTATCAGAAATCCCGCCGCCAACGGTAAATGGCACTGTCGTGACCTCGGCAACGCGTTTGACTACGTCGAGCAAGGTGGCTCTACCTTCCACCGTGGCTGTGATATCCAGAAGCGCCAGTTCGTCTGCGCCAGAGTCACAATACGCTCGTGCGCATTCGACCGGATCACCAGCGTCTCGAATGTTCACGAAGTGGATGCCCTTGACGACGCGTCCGTTCTGCATATCTAGGCACGGCATGATTTTAATTGGTTGATCCATTGTGTACCCCCCTTTACCTTGTTTTATAGCGGCTATTGTTGTTACCTTGAATAGTGAATAAATTTGGTTGAATTTTTTTTTAAGTTATGCGTTTCCTCCATTCTCAACCTTAACGACCTTATGATATGGCTGATCGAGGACTACGTCATTCCAAATAAACCACCGATTTTTTCGTTTGTCAATATACCTGTCTTCCAAACAAAAAACACCAATAGGTCGCGGTTATCTCTTTGAACTTTTGATATTATTGGTGACCGCCTGAAATGATCGAAAGGAAATAACGGGTGTGGAACAGGCCATAAGGCTACACGGTGCTGTTCTGAACGTATCGGTTGATGGATTCAAAAAAGCTCTTTCGAATCCATCAAGGCTCAAGCGAAAAAATGTATTTTTTTTGCAGGCAGAGGTGTTTTTTCTCTTGACCCGCCCTTTAATAGGCGACCCCCTTGTCTTTTACCACATAGAAAAGAAAATTTTAATCCAGTAGCTCGTGAAAACCGGAATCTCTGTGGAAGATCACTTTGTATTTTTTTCGAAACCTTACGATTTTGGGATCAAAATTCTCCATAATGTCTTTATATTGGTTATCCAGATATTTTGTTAACAACTGTTTTTCTTCTTCCAGTTTTCGAGAAAGCAAAGAGTGATCCGTCTGTTCAGCGGCACAGCAACAACGCATGAAAGTTTTGAAATGAATGCGTTTCAAAATCTCCTTGTCGGTAAACAGAAAGTGATGATTTGGATTACCCACCTGACTCTGATTCAAAATAAACACGCGCTGCTTCGACTTTTTGTCAAATTCATCCATAAGCCTTTCATACATCTCGCTTAGGTGTTTCCAGAAACGATGTTTCAGTTCGTCCAGCTGCGATTCCAGGCCTTTGGCCTCAATTTTAAGATCAAACAGATAGCCATCACCCTGAGCTTTTCCATGGTTTTTTCCATGTATGAATTCGTGCGGAATCAACTTTTCCATATAATCATTCCCATATTCATCAAGCTGACAGTAGAGGTAGCCGGCAACCATGCTTAGCAAGCCATAGCTGAAAGAGTCGTCTATCATCAAACGTGCCCAAGTTAAATACAGCGAACCTCTATATGGTTTTTTTTCATAATCTTTTTGCTCTTTCTTGCGGGAGTCTTCCTGGAACTTATAATCATCAAAATCGTAATCATAAAGCGTCTCAAAACTGAGCAGGTTTTTTTGACTGGGGAAGGCTTCATTCAAGTAAAAGAAATCTTCACCAATCCCTTTTATGGGGAGCAATGTGGCGTTAATTTTTGAACATTGCACCTCGTTCATTGCCCGCCATGCGTCCTCTACCTCATCATCGTTGTAAACAGAAATATCAAACAGCTCTCTCAAGAGGTACTGCATGATCTTAAAGGCATCCTCTTCCGGTGTGTCAACGCGGTATTGTTCCTGGCGCTTTTTATCCCAGGAAAAATAATCAGGCACGAACTTCATAATCGCTTTTTTCAATTCCGGCAACATTAACTTCCTCGATTGCTCTTAAATTACTTGCCGTTTTTCTTGTAAAGTTAGTGGATTTATTGTCCCATGCTAACTTGCGCTGTCCTTTGGCGTCAAGTTGAGCGATATCAATCAGCAAGACGCCCCTATAAATATATAATTCTACCCATCCATCGAGAAAACTTATAATTTAATGTCCCGCAAGTTCCTATCCTTTTACCAAGCTCTTTGTCAAGAATGACGACCTGACCCGGTTGTCTTACTTTGTATCCTGCCATCCCCTCTTAACTTTACCGGCAAGCGCTGAGTGACCCGACCAGGGATTTCGGTTTAGCTCTTTAAGATCCTTGACCAGACGCGCCCGCAACAGATTTAGGTGAATATATCGAACCAGCGCTTTCAGATAAACATCCTCCTGACAAACCATGGACTTATAACGTTTTTGAAATGAAGCTCTGACACCGTTGTTTTTGACGTTGTTTTTCGATTAGATTGCATTTTCTTTAAAGCTGTGATAAATTAATTATTAAATATTTATTATGTTAAAATATGTGAGAATTTAAAAAATGAAAAAACACAATAGAATTGAAATGAATCCGGAGATCATGTTCGGAAAACCCGTAATAAAAAATACACGTATTACAGTAGAACAAATTATGCGCAAGTTGGCTGGAGAGATGACAATCGAAGAAATAATTACCGATCATCCTCATCTAACACGGAAAGACATACTTGCAGCCCATGAATTTGCAGCGGATTATTTGGCTGACGAAGAAATTGCTTTTGTTTAGAAGGGGATGGATTGAAATTTTTAGCCGATGAATGTTGTGATGCCGTTTTAGTAGCTTCTTTAAGAAATTTCGGGTATGATGTTAAATATGTAATAGAGCAAAAAACAGGCTCTTCAGACGATGAAGTTTTGACAATTGCTTATAATGATGGACGTATTTTATTAACTGAGGATAAGGATTTTGGAGAGCTTGTATATCGCCTCAGAAAACCTTCAGTGGGTATCGTTTTGATCAGAATTGACGTAAGAGAAAGGCACATGAAATGGCCTCGGTTGAAGGGCTTGATTGATAATTATGCGGAACGTCTTCCCGGTCATTTTGTTGTCATTTATGGCAATAGATATCGGTTTAGACCCTTAATATTTTCATTGTGATATAAAATTCCATTCAAGTCTACGACTTGCCTATTTACTTAACCCGGTATCCTCTGATTTAAATACTTCGTTATTCATTATTTTGCCACTGCAGTACTCTGTCCATCCCGCCGGCCCCGCCTGTCCTTTTGAACCGGCACCTTCCGGGTGTTCAACCGGGGTTCAAAAACCAAAACAAAACGCACAATTTCAACCCCGTCGCACTTTTCCCACCAATCAGTTGTCAACCAATATTCCAATGGACGTCCCCAACATCACAACATCATAGACTTGATTCCCATTTCTACTTAAATGGATTGTTAACATTTATTGGAACAGTTCACGATATGCCGCACTTTTTTCCTTACCCCATTTTGGACAGTAGGCCGGCTTACCCTGCATAACCAGTTGCAGACACGCATCACATTTAGGACTGCATTTTAGGATTGATCGATCATCTCCTTTTCTAGCCTTTTTCGGCCATTCCGGATCAACCCATAACATACGGGCCAATCCGATAAGATCCGCACTTTTTTTCTGCAAAATAGACTCCGCCTTTGCCGGAGTTGAAATTCGTCCTGCCGCAAGAATAGGTACTCCCACTGCCTTTTTGATAGTTGCGGCCAAGGATACCATGTAACCGGGTCTTTTGGCCTTGTTAATGATCTCTGGAAGAAAAAAAGATTCATAAGTCCCGCCCATGGTCGATATATAAGCAACTCCCTCCTTCTCCAAACCTTTGGCCAGCACGATGGATTCTTTTGCCTTAAGACCGTCTGGAAGCCACTCATCCACCAGAAAACGATATCCAACCGGAAAATTTCCTACGGTATCTTTTACACATTTTAAAACTTCTATAGGAAATTTGATACGATTTTCAATCGACCCACCGTAAGCGTCGGTCCGCTGATTGGACCTTGGTGATACAAACTGGGCAAGGAGGTAGCCGGTCCCTCCATGGAGTTCTACCAAATCAAATCCTGACTTTTTAGCTCTTAAAGCAGCGTTGGCAAACTGTTTCTGAATGGTTGTCATCTCCCTTTTGGTAAGCGCCCGAGGAAGTTTCCCAAATGCCGGAACAACTGATGGTGCTACTGGTTCTGCAACATGAGCAAACCGTCCTGCGTGATTAATCTGAAGACCGGCTAGGCTCTTTTCATTTTTTATGGTATTGGCAAGCACTTCAAGGCCGTTTAAGTATCGATTGTGGTCACATCTTATGGTTCGAGGTGATCCGCTCCCATTCGGCGTTATACTTGCGTTTTCGACCATAATCATTGCTGCCCCGCTTTGCGCCATTTCTTTGTAATAGTAAAGCAACAGCGGAGATATCCTCCCACCTAAAGTGGCATAGCCCAGATATAAGGGTGCCATGGTAATACGATTTTTCAATCTCAGGCCGTCCAGTTTTAAAGGTTTAAAAAGATTTTTGTAAGCCGACATTTTCATTTCTCCTCTCCTTAAAAACAACCGCATGCACTTTCGTGTCAAAGCCCGAATTGTGAATTAAGTTTATCAAATTGGATTTTCACTTTTTTATCATTTATCATCTTCTCTTTAAATACTTTTACACTATGACTGATAGCGGAGTGACTTATATTGAAAAGACGCCCTAACTGTTCATTGGTCATCAATCCTTTATTCCAAAGCAAATAAACGAGCAAATCACGCTTGTGCTTATCTATACCACGCAATCGTTTTCCCTGAACGCATTTATCAAGATCGATTTGAACGACTTTAGCAGATTTTTTTAATACATCATCTAATTTGATATGTTTTGCCAATTGCTTTTGCTGAGGCAAATCATTATGGGGAATATCCGGCAAAAACTGCTTTCGAATTTTATTTATAAATTTTTTAGCGCCTAAAATCATACCATGGTGAATATCCTCTAAAAGACGCTTCTCTTCCTTTGCATATTTTTGAACCTTTTCCCGATATTGCTTATGTTTATCAGCGGCTTTAAAATATGACCAAATTAATTGAGTGGATAACCAGGCCGGGCCTTTCTTAGCATAGGCATAGATTGGATAGCTGCTCCATTTATAGTCTATCAAACGTCTTACGATTCCAGCTCTTAATGGATTTCGATGGATATAACAGGAAAGTTGCATCAGGTATGCATCATTTTGAACCAGGATACTTTTATAGCGCCCTTGGAACAAATGACCTTTTTTAAAGTTTCGGTTATTGAATCTTCGGGTATAGGTGGTACCAAACCACTGCATTGCCTTTTTTAAATTTGCCCGGTTGGTTCTTACCAAAAGATGATAATGATTGGACATTAAAACATAGGCAAAGATATCTACTTCAAAACGTTCCGACATCTCCGAAATCGTTTCTAAAAACAAATTTCGATCATCGTCGTTTAAATAAATATCCTGTCCGTCATTTCCACGGGACATTAAGTGATATAATGCCCCTTCATATTCAATTCGCCATGCTCTGCCCATATGGATTCTACTAAATCATAGCGACTTAATTGTCAAACATTAATTCATAATTCAAGCTTTGACACTTATGTTGCGAGTCTCTATAACGTATTGAAATAACATAATTTAAGGTCATAATTGTAGTAATTGCATATTTCTTTATATAACAACATGTTACACTTATCAATAGGCTTTTTAAAACGGTCTCGCA
>RPGQ01000028.1:32685-56978 GCA_004193595.1 Desulfobacteraceae bacterium Eth-SRB2 | reverse complement strand
TCATTCTAAAAAGCCATGACTATGTCAAAGAACTGATTGAGAATACCACAACACGAAAAGGCTTAAAAGTTAAAGCCCACATTATAAAAAAAATTTATCAGACCGGAAGAAAATATGCTGTTAATTTTAAAGAAACTATGAGAATCGTTTTCGATGATTATCTGGGACAATGGAATTATAGAGCGATACCTGGAAAAGCTTGATTATGCTCAGTTTATTTTGTATCCATTCCTTAGTATCCTCGCTGTCGAAGTCGCCTTTGGCAGCGTCAAAGACGGGCTGATCGAACGACATGCCAATCGCCGGCCGAAAGATGATTCTCCTGCCCTTGTCACCTACCGGGAACGGAAGCGTCGGCTGAAAGATCAGAGCCGTGCTCTCCTGGTCGTCAGACCTCGGGAGGTCACCCGTAAACTCGGTATATTGAAGGTTGAAGTTGAGACTCGCCAGAGACCCGGCCGGATTGGCCAACTCCTTTGCGATCTCATCGGCTGACTTTTTTTCCTCCGCAATAGCGGATCCCGAGCCTACTATCAGTATCAGGACGACAGCCACACATGTTAATAACATCTTGTTGTGCTTCATTTTCCTCCTTTTTACGTAAGGTTCTAGGTTCAACGTTCCGGGTTCAACCCAAGTGGAGTACCCTAGTGCCACATCTTGGAGTATTGGAGTATTGGGGTAAATACTTGAATGCGCTTTTTGTTCTTTTTACCCAACATTCCATCACTCCAATACTCCAACAGGCTGTTACACCTGAAACCTGAACACTGATACCCTTTTATCCGTTAACGCCATTATTCCTTGTTCAGAATTTCCAGCGACAAAAGTGGCAGATGTAATTCATAGAGACTGTTCAACACTCCCAGAAGCTCGGCCTGATCCCTTACATAACCGCTTAAGATCGTTTCATTTATATCCCCTCGGGAGTTCGTTTTAATTTGCATACCGGCCAGACGGTCGGACCAGGTCTCATCCAAACGACCCTGGACTTTAATGCAGTAGGACGCAGACTTTCCGAGTGTGAGGCGTTTCAAATAGGGCAATTTCTGCATAATTAAATATCCTTTCTCTTGTGAACATGGAAGTTGTCCCATAAATCCGTGCACATTCAACATATTAGCTTCTGATAAGCTAAATATCCTCCGAAAATCGGTATCGGTCTCCGATGCATCCAGAAGTTGGCCGAACTTTGTACGTCCCTGAATCTCCTGCGCTTTCTGGCCTGACTGCTCATTTGGCAATCTCCATCTCCCGCTTGGTAGTGTAAAGCATACGGATCATGTCATACTCGAATGGGGAGCCGGTCTGGTAGTAGCGAAACGACTCCCGGTGACGTTTGTCGATCGCCGTTACCCCGTTAAAGATCAGGGTCACATCATTGTCATCCACCCAGTCCTGCGGACCGACATAACTGAAAGCCGCCACATCCGCCGCCAGTCCGGTGGTGTCACGCAGGTTGGACGGACCCAAGATCGGCAGGACGATAAACGGCCCATTGCCGACGCCGTAGTGCCCCAGGGTCTGGCCGAAGTCCTCGCTCTGTCTTGGCAGGTCCAAACCGGTGGCCGGATCCCACATTCCGGCAATGCCGACCGTGGTGTTGACCAAGAAGCGCGCCAGGGTTATCCCGGTCTGTTTGAATTTCAACTGTAGCAGGTTGTTGGTGAAATTGTTGAATTCAAAGACGTTGTCAACGAAGTTCGATATCCGTTTTTCGACGTAATCCGGCATGATGAATTCGTAGGTTTTGACCACCGGCAGGTAGAGGAACTTGTCGAAATAGTAGTTGAAGGTGTAAACCCGCCGGTTGAAGCCTTCCATCGGATCGTGGACATCCACCGGGTAGTCCACCGATTTCTTGATGATGTCTTCCGCCCTGTGCTGCGGCGGTTCCAAGTTAATTTGCTGCTTCGGGGTCGTGCTGCACCCTGTAACGAACAGTATGCCCAACAGGGCCAGCGCCATCAAGATCAAGCGCATTGTCTTATTTCCTTTTGTTGTCATAATCATCTCCTCCTTCAATTCGTATGAAATGTCCGGAAAAACCCGATCATGGCCTCTACGTTGTCGGTATAGGCCATGTTACCGCAATGGCCGCCATGCGGAAAAATCCGCGCACGACTGCCGAAAACATCGCGCAGGTAATCGATTTCACCGGGAAGCAGGATGACGTCATCTTCATTATGAATCAGGCCTAACTTGGGTGAAGACCGCAGGTAGTCCTCGATATATTTCAGGCTCATCTGGCTGATCAGGCCGGCTTCTGTCAGATCTGGATTCTGGCCCTGGAAGTGCGGCAGGAAGATGCCTTTGAAGTAATCGAGGAATGAGAGACGTCCGAGGACCTTGACGTAATCGGTCGTCCGGTCATGCCGTTTGAGTTCGAGCCCTTTGGGAACGACATAACCGGCTCGGGTCAGAACATCGCTGGCAAAGACCATGTTCTCGGAAGAGATCCTAAAGGAGACACCGATCAGGGCCGCAAGATTTTCATCACTCTTCGCCTTGCGGTATTTATACGCCTGGTACAGGAACTGGTCATTAAACTCAACGCCGTTACCATGCGCATAGACATCGGTAAATGCCCTGATGGCCCTGCGATAGAACGCGTTGAAGTTATCGAGACCGCCGGGGATATTCTGCTCCAGCATCTTATCAAGAATCAGGACCGAGTTGTAAAGACTGACCGGCGGATTAATCAGCAGCACCTTGCGGAAGTTGAACGCCCGTTCCTGTTCATCGAGTCTGGCGATGAATGCCGCCTGGGCGCCTCCGAGGCTGTAGCCGGTCAGATAGAAATCGGTCACTTCCATCTTCTTCTGCAGCTTCTGCCAGATCGCCTGCATCACCCGGTAAAGGTCGGCAGAATCTTCTTCCAGGTTACCAGGCACACCGCTGGTCGAAGCAGCAACGATAAAATTCGGATGAGTCGGCGAAGACAGCGAGATGACATGGTAGGCGGCCTGGTAGAAGGCCTTCTGCATGCCCTGCATCTTGCTGCTATTAAAACTCGCCCCGGTACCGGCCACCAAAAAGATCAGGGGCGCAGGCCCTTTCTGGCGCAGGTAGGAATAGTACAATTCCTTGAAGTTCCAGAGAACACCCGGAACCTCCCGTTCAGGGAACATCTCGATTGAACCAAACTTGAGAGGCACCTTTTCCGGTATATTTTTGGCGTATTCCGCCGGGGTATTGACCACCGTGGCGACATAGGGGTCGGCAAACGGATAATCATATGCATATACCAGACCGCTACTTAACAACAGCAGGCAAGCACAGGCTCCTATCAATCGATTTAATTTTTTCAACATGTGTTCTCCTTTATGTTATAAAAATTGAGACTGCGTCACCGGAATTCAAATTTCAGGTTAAACGCTTTGCTTCTCTCCTTTCATATTTTTGGTGATTTCGTTCAACATATCGGAGCCCTCAAGATCGAGATAGTTTGCTCCCTCCATGTCGATCAGCACCATCGTCACCCGTGGAACAACGTCAGTTGCCACCTCCCTGACTTTATTACGCAGGGCATTGGCGGTAGCGAAATACAGGGGACCGGCAAAGCGAATGATGACCAGCCCCGGATAGGTTTCGCTATCAGGGTTTTCGTTGAGGCGACGAAAGACCTCGGTGACATGTGTCCCGGTAACATGTTTGAGCTGACCGACAGCCACGTCAATGCCGATGCCGAAGATGAAGCCGACCAGCACACTCTCGGCCAGAGGCTGACAACCACTGACACCTGGGGTGATTAAAATTGCCCATAATATGGCTTTAAAAAATATCCCATATTTATTCCTTCCCGTATGTCTGATGTCAGGTTTCAGGTGTCAGGTTTCAGGGGCCAGCGCCCCTGTTCATCATTCCTGACACCTGACACCTGAAACCTTAAGATATGGAACAAAAATGGGATTAAAATTCCATCTGTATACACGGCGATTTTCACCACCCCACCTGACACCTAAATTATAAAATCCGACACCCGTCGAAGATCCCGCTTCCGGGATGGGGCGGGGCGGTGAATCTGGAAACCAATTATTTTAATGGGCGATACAGTTTAGATTATTAATAAAAGATCCTGTAAGGCGGCGCATCCCCCGAAAAGGGGCAAAAATGGGGGAGTTAACGGATCAAAATCTTCAAATAGGGGCAAAAATGGGGGAAGGGAGAAATAGCGTGATGGCCTCCGGCTCGTAGACCCTACGCCTCGGAGAGAGTAATGGGGAGAAGACAAAGGTTTCAGAGTTCGAGGTTGAAAAGAAATGGTGATATTAAACATTTCTTGACAAATATTTCGTCATATGTCATCTTATATGACGATTTACATGTCATAATGCCATTATGATTGAAAACATCCCATATATCAAGCGGTTGGTCGATTTAAATGTCTTATTGGATAAGAAGTCGCATTTTCTGCTCGGGCCTCGCCAGACAGGCAAAACATTTTTAATTCATCGTACACTGAAGAACGTTCGAGTCTATGATCTTCTGGACTCAGAGATCTATTTGGCATTAAGTCGAAACCCGGGGCGTATTTCTGAAGAACTACAGCCACAAGACCGCATTGTTGTAGTCGATGAAATTCAAAGACTTCCGGAGCTTCTAAATGAAGTTCACCGTCTCATCGAAACAAAAGGTGTTCGTTTTCTGCTGACCGGATCAAGTGCGCGTAAACTCAGACGCGGTGGAATCAATCTACTGGGCGGTCGGGCGCGAACCAAATACCTGCATCCTTTAACATATAAAGAACTGAACGAACATTTTGATTTATTCTTGGCCATAGAACGGGGACTGATTCCCTCGATCTACTTTTCAGATGATCCGCGTGCCGACCTGCAAGCATATGCCGGTGCTTATCTTCAGCAGGAAATCCTTGCTGAAGGGGCGACGCGTAATATACCGGCATTTAGCAGATTCCTTCGAGTCGCCGCATTCTGCAATGCCACGATAGTCAACTTTACCAACGTTGCCAATGACGCCCAGGTAGCAAGAACAACGGTTTACGAGTATTTTGAAATACTCAAAGATACCCTGATTCTCTATGAGTTACCGGCCTGGAGGAAATCAAAGAAAAGGAAACCTCTGGCTTCTTCGAAATATTATTTTTTTGATGTAGGCGCAGTGGCTGTGCTGCAGGAACGGGAGTTCAGAGCCGGCACACCGGAATTCGGTGAGGCATTCGAGACTTACCTAATGCATGAACTGAAAAGTTACAGCGACTATATATCCGGCGAGCAGTTGAGCTATTGGCGTTCTACTTCCGGTTTTGAAGTTGATTTTATCATTGGCGACCATACTGCCTTAGAAGTAAAAGCCAAAAAAAACCTCTCTCCCAAGGACATTAAATCATTGCGCATGCTGGCCGAGGAAGGAAAATTGAAACGATATATATGCGTCAGTATGGAACCGCGCAGAAGAAAAATTGGCAATATAGATATCCTGCCATACAAGGAATTCTTGGAATTGCTGTGGAACGGAGCGTACACTTAGCGTATTTATTGGGTTCTAAAAAACCTGGTCCTCCCTCCGGGCCGTAGGCCCTATGGGCCGGAGGCTGGGCCAAGCCTGTCCCGCATTGCGGGAGTCAGAGATCAATGGCTCTGCCCGTATAAATCAACCGGAGTAATGGAGGACTGGAGTATTGGAGTGGTGATTTAAAAAAAAGAGCTTTAAACTTTCAGATTTTCTCTAGGGATCTGTTTTCTGAGAGCAATCAAAAAATGCTTGAAAATTAGAAGTTATGGTGCTGATATTCAAGCATGATTAAACGACAAGCCGGCATCGACGAAGGCGTCATTCACAAAGGATTTGTTGTGTATATGGGAGAAAGAAATTTTCCGGTGACAGAAGAGATCCGTGTAGTCCATGGAGAAAAACTGTTGCTCGCAAACCTTTGAACTTTTCATGCCCTTTTCTCCATTTTCCCCGGTTTCGGGTCTACCGGTTCCTGAAACCTGACAACTGACACCTTTGTATTTCCTCCATCACTCTCTCCGAGGCGTAGGCTCTACGAGCCGGAGGCCATCACTCCACCAAACCTCCCCGTCAAAGGATTCCCAGGGATTTGGCCCTCTCAACCGCATCCCGGCGGTTGCTGACGTTGAGCTTTTGGTAGATGTTGTTCAGGTGGCTTTTTACGGTTTCCGTTGAAATGAACAGTTTGTCGGCGATCTCCTTATTCTGGAGCCGCTGCGCCAGCAGATCCAGGATATCGAGCTCACGGTTGGTCAGGGGCTCGACCAGCGGCTGGGGTCTCACGGACGGCTTTGCAGCGGGTTTAGACTCGGACACGTCCGGCACTGCTTCAGGTTCTTCATCCCCGAAAGCAGCTAAGATTTTACCGATGTAGTCCACGGCAATGTTCTGCTTGAGCAATCGTTTCAGCAGGTCAGCCATAGGGAGACCCAGTTCAACAAATGGCCGAATCGATCCGCCGGGCATTGCCATGGCCACTGCCCGCTCCAAGATTTTAAGTGCCTCCTCTAATCGCCCCTGGCGGTGACGGGCCAGGGTCTGGAGGACTATAATCTCCATCATCTGGCAGGTGTTATGCCATGCCTTGGCGTTCTGGCGAATATCCTCGAGCCTTTCCATGGCTTCCATTAGACCGGCATCGGATCCAATGGCAATGCGTACCCGGCATTCCGTGATGGCGGGGATCTCCAAAAAGAAAAGTATTATCGGGTTGCCGGGCGATTCTCGCAACGCCCTTTGCCAACGGGAGGCCGAATCGAGGTCACCTCGCAGCAGTGAGAGGCGGGCCCGGCAGGAAGCGACAATGTCCTGATGCACGGGATCCTTGGTCCATTCTGCATGTTCTTGTGCCAGCCGCATCGTCTCGTCGGCTTGATCCGGTTCCCCCATGAACTGACGGGTGATCGCCAGTCCCGCCATGGCGTCAACTGTGGCCCTCGGATTCGCGATGTATCGATTCTCCACGACCCGGCGGAAGTGATGCTGCGCAGCGTCCAGATCAAACATCTGGAAGGAAGCGTTCCCCTGCACATACATACCCCAAGTTTCAGCGTAGACGAGGCGGTTTGACCTGCCAACCTCTCTCAGTTCCATTCCATCCTGTAAAGCCTGCAAACACGCGTTGTCCAGCATATGGATAAAACACAAGCCGAAAGACAGACGTGTCAAATGCATCCCTTCCTTTGAGCCTCTGTTGCGAATTCCTTGATGCAGCCTCTGGATGGCAGTCTCTTTGCGGCCGGCAAGATGAAGTGCAACGCAGGTCCAGTATTCAGCTTCCGATCTTAAGAATAGGGAGGCGCTTTCGGAAAGCAGTTCCGTCGCTTTGTTAAAGAACTCCGCGCTGCGTGGGCCCTCGCCTTGAAAATAGCAGACGAGGCCTCGAAAGAAGTTTATCTCGGGCAGCAATGCCGGTTCCTCCGGATTTTTCTCAAGAAGGGATTCGACACGTTCGATTATTGGAAACACCGCCCCTACCTGCGCTAAAAAGAGCAGGCACCAGGCCTGGCCCAGCTGGAGGTTTGGTCGCGCCTGCTTAATCTCAGGGGGTAATTTTTTCAGCCACTGCCAAAGCACATGCCAGCGGTCAGCGTCAAGAACAGCATGCCTGTTTCGCTCAATAATCTTAGCGGCGGCAAGCGCGTCCCCGGCAGCAAGCGCCTGTTCGATGGCTTCTTCAATGAAACCCTGGCCCTCGAACCACTCCGAGGCACGGGAGTGGAGGGCGGAGATTTCTTCGGGACTGTGATAGCGCTTTAACTGGTTTTGTAATAGCTGCTGAAACAGATGATGGTATCGGAACCAACGGTTTTCTGCGTCCAGGTTAATGATAAACAGATTTTCCTTTTTAAGTAAGTTGATAAAGTCCCATGAACTGATGTCAGCCTGCCTTGAGTCAACATCCGGCCTGCACACCACATCACACAACGGAGCGCAGAAGCGATCCAAAATAGCCGTACTCAAAAGATATTGGCGAATTTCCGGCGATTGGCACTCAAAAACCTCATTGAAAAGATATTCCGTCACATATTGAAGGCCGCCGGGCCGTTCAGACAGCATGTCGGCTACATGGCCCCGTTTGCGAATTGAAAGCGCCGCCATGCTTAATCCGACTATCCAGCCTTCTGTTTTTTCCGTCCATTTTACGGCTATGGCATCTTCGATCTGTTCTCCAAGCACCTGCTCCAGGTAACCTTTTGTTTCCGCCGTCGTAAAGCACAGATCCTGCATGCGGATCTCGGTCACGAATCCATGGGCCCGGAGAGAAGATATGGGTAAAAAAGGATCCCGTCGTCCGGAAAGTACCAGGTGCATGTGTGGCGGCGGATATTGCAGCAGTTGAGTGAACAAATCGTGCACCTGTCTCTCCTGGACCAGGTGAATGTCATCAACTGCCAGGATATAATCCTGGTCAATAAGATTCATTTCATTGAGCAAGCTGGCCAGCAATACCTTCAACGGAGGCAAGTTTGAACTGTTTGCCAGGGCCAGGGTCTTTTCCACGGCATCGGGAAACATGGTCCGGATAGCGGTCACAAAGTAAATCAGGAACTGGCGCAGGTTGTTATCGCTCTCATCCACAGAAAACCAGGCATTGTGGGCATCGCAGTTTTCCAGCCAAGAACTCAACAGCATGCTCTTACCATATCCGGCCGGGGCCGATACCAGTGTCAGTAGCTTCAGGTGGTCCTTTTCGAGCTGTTTTAACAGGCGGGGACGATAAACATGATTTTTAGGGATCGAAGGACGGTGAAACTTGGTGTGTATGATCGGGGTTGCCTCGTCGGCCATCCACCCATCTTGCTCTCCGATTGCTTTGGCGGTCGGCTGAGTCGTCACAAACTCCGACACGACGATTCCTGTGACCGAAGGACTCAGGTAGATTTTGCTGCGCATTACGGCGCGCACGCCGTTTACCAGCTCTTCCGGAGCACATTCCTTCAGGATGTATCCCACGGCCCCGGCTCTCAGCATGTCTTCGATAAACCGTTTTCCGGAGTGGATGGACAGGGCTATAATTTTGGTATCCGGAAAATCGGAGACAATTTGCCGGGTGGCCTCGATGCCGTTGAAATTCGGCATGTTGATGTCCATGATAATCACGTCCGGCGAAAGGTCCCGAACCTGATGGATGGCTTCTTGTCCGTCACCGGCCTCGCCCACCACCTGGATATCCTGTTCATCTTCGAAAAGGATCCGGAGCCCTTTTCGAAAAACCGGATGGTCATCGACCAGAAGGATGGTGGTTGGCATGGTTACCTGATCTCCTCGTCAAAATCCGTGGGTGTGGCGGGCATATCTCTCGCGTTTACATGGAGTACCGGAGTGCTGGAGTGATGGAGTACTGGAGTATTGGAGTATTGAGTTAATCGTTTCCATAAACTGCATTGCTTTCCTTGACGACCAGGCTGTCAATCCAGTCGCCTCGATCACGTTTTCGCTCCAGACTCTCAACGAGCTTCAGAAGTCCGTTCTCAAGCTTGTAGGATAGGGCATCTAATTTTTCAAACTGAACTTCGGATATCTGTTTTGCTTTTCTATAACCAAAGAGTCCTGATACAGATTCACCCAGAGAACCCAGAGAAATGTTCAGGAAATTGAGGTATTCCTTGATCGAACGTCGGCAGTATCCTTCCGCGATATTTCGGTGCACAGAATCGGCTGATGCTATCTGTTGTGAGGATACTCGTTTCAACTCAAAAGGAAAAGACCGAAAGACATCACACGTCAACGTATAGTATTTGATGGCATCTTTCCACACCGTCAACTTCTGGTATCCGCGGTTTCGGTTCTTTCTCATCACTCCATCACTCCATCAATCCAATACATTCCCCCATTACTCCAGTACTCCAATACTCCATTCCGTTTCAATCCTGACACCTGTCGAAGATCCCGCAGGAGGCGGGAAAACCTTTAAACCGCCCCCTTTCCCTCTTTGTCATCATCGGGGGGTCGCAAAAATTCCTCAGGGGTTAAAACTCTACCGTAAAAAACATTTTTTAAATGCATATTATCCCATGTAATCATTGTTGATATGAAGGGCAGGTGCTTTTTCGCAACCGAAATCATCAATGCATCACCCAACGAGGTCCTTCGCTTAAGCAGATTAAAAATTTCTTTGATTTCAATACCTGGAAAGTTGGTTTCAAGCATGGGAACAGGTAATACAACAACCCCGTATCTGTCTTGAAAATAGGACCATAATTCGAACAGTTGATTTTCGTTTAGATTAAATGAAAGAATTCCACAAAGTTCCAATAGATTGACAATGGTCGTAAAGCCGTTTTTCTGCTCAGCCATGTGATCAAGAAATGCCCGGTTGATCTCGTAATTCGCATCCCTTTTGTATCGCAGGTCAATCACAAAAATATTTGTATCGACCAAAACTAAGTCCTGTTTCGGACCCACTCGGTGGCCTCCTTCCATCCCATAAATTCGGGTTTTGCCCTTTCAAGCGTTTTTTCAATATCTTTCCAGGCTTTGTCAAAGGGTCTCAATTCTTTCAGGGTTTTAGTCTCTTCCGCTGTTGGCTGTGCGATGACGGCGACAGGTTTCCCCCGGAAAGTCACCATCAAGCGTTCGCCCGACCTCACCCTCCGGATAACCTCTCCGGTTTTTTGTTTCAATTGCTTAGCTGTTACGGTGCCCATAAAAAACCTCCAAAGTAATTATTTCAAACAAATAGTAGCTATTTCACTCCTGAAAGTCAAGGAATTTCTCAAGGTTCCATGGAGTAATGGAGTATTGGAGTATTGGAGTGTTGGAGTGTTGATTTAAAAAAAAGAGCTTTAAACTTTCAGATTTTCTCCAGGGATCTGTTTTCTGAGAGCGATGAAATAAGGGGTTTCTTCCATTACTCCACCACTCCAATAATCCATTACTCCGTAAATAGTTAAATGCCGGCCAACTAAATCTCCTCTGGGGATAATCAAAGCCGGGCCCTCTGGACCCGGATCTTTACTTTCCTGACACCTGAAACCCGACACCTTAATATTGTGACACCTGAGACCTCACTTTCATCGGCTCAGTTCCTCTCCACCCCGTCGTCATCTGATCGAAGCGGCAAGCTAATGATGGCCTTGCACCCCCTGCCAGGTTGGGACTGGATCTCCAATACGCCCCCCAAATCGCTCATACGCTCTTCGATGCTGAACAGGCCGAAACCGCCAGTAATTCCTCCTGTTTGAGACAGCTCACGCGAATCCAATCCAATGCCGTCATCCTGGACTACAATTTTTAGAGCGTCATTGGTGTGTTCCATTAAAATACTTACCTGACTCGCCTGAGCATGTTTAACCACATTGATAAGTAATTCACGAACATTTCGAAACAGGATAGCGCGTACGTTTTCATCCAGCACCTTTGTCTGGCCTTCGTCGATTTTATCTATGAATTTGGTTTTAAGATTGTAACGCTTTCCCATCTCTTCCTCAAGCCACTCGGATATGGCTGCACGAAGGCCAATTGAATGCATCGTCGGAGAGCTCAACTCAAACATGAGATGCCGCGTATCATGAACAGCCTCACGCAAGATTTCCGAGATGTCGTCAAGTTTGGCCGTCAGCCCGGCGTCAGTGGCGGACTTTTTTGCCGAAACAATCTGCATGCGTGCCAGGACCAGTGACTGACCAATCTGGTCATGCAGGTCAGCGGTAATGCGACGCCGCTCCTTTTCTTCGACCAGGGTCAACTGAACGGCCAGGGCCTTCAGGCGTCCCTGATACTCTTGAAGCTGACGTTCCTTCTGCTTGCGGTCAGCAATATTTCTTACGATTACTGTTACACTAACCACAGCCCCTTCTTTCCTATAGATGGTGAGAGTGATTTCCGCTTGAAAGACCTCGCCGCTTTTTTTTATCAAAATTTGTTCGGTGTGAAGAATATCTTTTCCCTCTGCAATGGCTCGTGTGAGCTTATCGCCAAAAGCTATAAAATCGTTCCTGCTCGGGTAAAGGAATTCCGTTGTTCTGCCAACACACTCGTCGGGTTCATACCCGAACACTTTAAAGATATCATTGGCCCACTCGATTTTCCTCTCGGGCATTTTTACCGAAAAAACCGCATCCGCCAGAGAATCCGTTAGATTTTTAAGATAATCACGACTTTCACGCAGCAGTTCTTCTGCTTTAGTGCGTTCGGCAACTTCATCCTCTAATAACTTGTGGCTGCGTGATAGCTCCGAAGTCCGCTCCTTCACCCGTTTTGCCAAGGTCCTGTTCCAGAAAAGAAACAGGAGCACAATGCCGGATGCTGATCCGCCAAGCATCAGAACCCATTTCACGACGTCGATTAGCCGGAGGCCGTGTTCATATCTGACCGAAAGGTATTTACTATGAATGGCCAGACGTTCCCGGCTGGGAATTGCGCCAAGCCCTTTGTCAATAATGCTGCTCAATTCCGGCCAGTCCTTACGAATGCCGAAGGTGTATACGTCATCGCCAAAGGGGCTGGGGGCTGCTACTTTCAAATTTACAATCCCCTCAAGCAGGATAGCGCGGGATGTATTGATCAAGTTGTCGATATAGGCATCCGCTTTTCCCCCAGACACGGCCTCCATGGAGGCTAAATCCGAATCATAGAGCAGCAGGTTAATATCAGGGTATTCCTCCTCGGCCTCCTTGTGCACGAGGGTTCCCCGCGGCACCGCAAGTGTTCTGCCATTCAAGTCATCGATTCCGGTAATAACTTGAGCGTCAGTCTGGGAAAAAATCACCCGTGGCGATACAAAATAAGGCTTTGAAAAATTCATATATGGCTTACGTTCAGCCATTGGTGATATAGATGTAATTATATCTGGACCCTGGAGATTTATCAGTGATTCGAGCGCCTCTTGCCAGGGACGTTTTTCAATGACGAATTCAAATGTTATTCCAGTTCGTTCGGCAATCAGGTTGAGATATTCAATCACGATTCCCGATATTTCTTTTTTGCCGAGAATAATGTAAGGAGGGAAATTCGCAATACGAACATGGACCGTGTGTTTTTCTGCAAGCCAGGCTTTTTCCTCGGCTGTGAGCTCAATCATTTCTTTTTGTTGTGGAAGCTGAACCCATTTCGCCACAATGGCCCCGATCTCTTCTTCTGAAAAGCTCGAAATCCCTTTGTTCAGGATGGAGACCAGTTGGGGCCAATCGGGCCTTATGGCTATACCAAACTTTTCCGGATAATCTAAAAATATATATGTTGGAAATACATCTAAAAGCTGGTATTTCTTAATAAAATAAGAATTGAAAGACGCCCCCAGAAAAAAGTCCGCATCCCCCTTGGCGACACTTCGTAGTCCTTCCAAAGCATTATCTACTTTCAGAATGGTCGCCTGCTTCCCATATTGCCTCATGAGTTTTTCTGAAAAATAAACTTTATCAATTATCGCGACCCGTTTGCCGCGGAAATCATCGGGACCCTCAAAATAAGCATTCCTGCGCGCAAATACCGTGGGGTAACCCGGCCAATGCGCTCGGGTTTTAAGTAATCCCAGGCTGTCGGCATACTCCGGGTGAATATTGAGGATACCGTCAACTTCCTTTGTTTTCGCCTCTTCAAGTATCTTTGGAATAGAATCAATGCGCAAACCGATATCGGTCCCGAGTTTCGTATTCAAGGCGTCAAGAAAATCAACCAACATGCCGGAATAGGAGCCATTCGGGTTGACAATAACTTCCGGTTCAAATATGTTCGTATAACCCAGCTGAATATCCGGATGCGCTTTCAACCAGGCCTTTTCCGATTCCGTCAGATGTATTTTTCCGTCAGCCTCCTTGAAGTATCTTTTTCCGGGATCCAACACCCAGTATTCCTCGATCCCGGCCAGCTCATGGTTTGTTATGGCCTCAAATCCTTCATCAACAAGAGCGAGCAGTTCCGAGTTCCCTTTGATTACACCGGCATAAAAATTCTTCGTAAAGAGTATGTCCGGGTCGGCATTAAACATCCCTGACAGACCGAGGCGATTGATCAGGTCCGTCGCACTTGAATATTCTGTCAGACATGCGGATATCTCTCCGTTCAACATAGCCCGCAGCATCTTTTCTATGCTTTCAAAGAGAATCACATCCACAGTCGGATACTCTTTTCGCAGGTGTTCCTCATGATAGGATCCTTTAATCACACCGACTTTTTTTCCTGCATAACTATCCTGTTTATATTGCTCTTTTTGTTTGCCGGGATAAAAAAAGCAGGAACCGGTCTCATAAAAGGGCTGAGAATAATTGAGCCATTGGGCACGGGCATCACTGTAAAACAGTCCGGAATGAATATCCGCATTGCCTTGTTTTAGGATGTTTAAAGAGTCTTTCCAATTACCGGCAAGAAATTCAATTTTCTTTCCTGTTTTTTCCGCCCAGAGTTGCCATATATCCACAAAAAGGCCTGCGGGCCTGCCTTCGGCATTTATAAAGGTGAACGGAGCAAAATCACTGTACATGGCAATAAACAGGGTATCCTGTGTTCTCACCGTTGATGTTCCCAACCATTTTCGTTCTATGGCTACGCGTTCCTCCGGACTAATCAGTGCCATTCCGTGCTTGAGCGCCTGTGCAAGCTTCGTGTCGCCTTGCCGGACGGCAATCCAGAAATTATTACGATACAGGGGGTGGGCCGGGTTGTAACGAAACTCGTGCAACAGCCCGCGTTGTTTCAATCGGTAGATCGTCGCCCCCACGTCTTCGATAAACACACGGATATCCCCTTTTTACGCCGCCATCAGCATTTCCGGAAATTCCGGATATGAGACCAGGGGCACCTTGGGCAGATGCTCTTGAACATACTGCTCATGATAACCGCCGCGCACCGCACCGACCCTGTAAGCTCTGAGATCCTCGGAACCGCCTATATCGATGATGTTTTTATGATAAAAAATGCTCCCTGCCGAAGATGCGACAACCGCGGCGTAATCCATATACGCGTCCCGTTCTTCCGTATAGTAAAGCGACGCATGAATATCAGCTTTGCCATCACGCATCATCTCAAGTCCTTGGTTCCAGGGAGCACTCGTGAACCGGATCGGGATATCGGTCTTTTTTGACCATAAACGCAAAAGATCCACGGCAAGCCCCTGCGCCCGGCCCGTGTCATCCTTAAATGTATACGGCGGCATAACCACCGGGTACACGATCGTTATTGGTTTTTCACCTGTAACATCATATGTTGCGTGTTGAGATGGCGCTATCTCGACCGCTTGGTGAAATTTTCCAACCCCCGCATCGCTCTTTTCATCTTTCGGAGACACCGCCGGCCGGATCTTTTCCTTAGCTGTCAAACACAACTCCTGCTTAACGCGATTGTTAGGATTTAAAGTATGTGAAGGTGTTTCGAGAACAGACTTGGCGGTTTGGCTTGGCCGAATATCACAGGGAACAAGAAAAACTATCAGAACCATCATGAAGAATAACAAACTGGAGATTAGGTTTTTCATGGTTCATTCATCCTGCGACACCCTCGTTAAATAGGAAACTTAGGGGCTTCGCCCCACCAGCCATTGCAAGATCGCCCGCCAGCTGAGCCCGCCGGTTCTCCCCTGAGGCATAGCCGATGGCGGACGGGCAAGGCAAGTCGGCCTGGGGCACGGGCGGACAGGCCGCAATTGGAATGTTGGAATACCGGAAATTGTGGGATTTCAGAGATGTTTATTTAGCAATTACAGGTCGAATATCTGTCTGACTAAAATCTCTACCTTTGAAAAGTAACGGTTCACCAGAATATTTTGCCAGTGCATATGCACAACAATCTCCAATATTCAAACCTGCAGGATGATTACCCTTTCCATATTTTCTCCAGGCCACCAGGGCCAGCTCTACCTGATCACCGTTGAAAGCAACGATTTCAATTCGAGCGCGATGCAGAAGCAGATCTAGTTCACGGCCGCCGGCCTCCCCTTTCTTGGCTTCAATCACAATGGCACTCTCCAATGCGTTAAACGCACTGATCATTTTTTTTGGATCATCAACCAGCGCCCGAACAAAAGACTCTGTTTCCAATTCACCGAAAAGAATAGCAACCACAGCAGATGTATCGATAACCATTATTGTGGAACTCCTATGGAGTCATAACCCAATATTTCATCGGCAGACCGCTGATCCTGGTCGGGAATTACACTGCAACGTTTGGAAATTTTTAATATTTCTTCCACCAGATCAGTAGCGGTGGAACGACCGCGAAGACGTTCCAGTCTTTCTTCCAGGGCGTGAGTGATCGCCTGAGTAATACTTTCCCCACTTTGGTCTGCAAGTTCGCGGGCCAGCTTTTCAGTTTTTGGATTTCTTATGCTTAGGGCCATTATCCCTCCTGATTATCGTATATAAAATATAAAAAATTATATATTGTGTATCCATTGCCTGTCAACCGGAAAGTGATGAAAAAATTGAGGAATCAATGGCTCTGCCCTTATAAATCAACCGGAGTATTGGAGTATTGGAGTGTTGATTTAAAAAAAAGAGCTTTAAACTTTCAGATTTTCTCCAGAAATCTGTTTTCTGAGAGCGATGAAAAAAGGGGTTTCTTCCATTACTCCACCACTCCAATACTCCAGTACTCCGTAAATCGTTAAATGCCGGCAAACTAAATCCCCTCTGGGGATAATCAAAGCCGGACCCTCTGGACCCGGATCTTTACTAAATTTCCTATGAGCCTCCATACAGCTCTTTTATTTTAGCTCTATCCGGCAACCCGTCTTCCAGACAGGGAAAATCAGTTATAAATTCAACATATCGGGGTTTCTTGTAGCTGGACATACGTTCACCCACAAATTTTATAAGCGCTTGAGGCTCCATAGTCTCACCCGCTTTTAACAGGCACACAGCCTTGATTCCTTCTTTCCACTTGGGATCAGGAACTCCGAAAACAACGGCTTTTTCAATGGACGGATGCTGGAGAATCACTTTTTCAACCTCCGCGGGATAAACATTTTCACCCCCCGGTTTGATAAGATCCTTTTCGGCTTTACGGCCTGAAAACCATAAAAATCCATGTTCATCGAAACGGCCCAAATCTCCGGTATGATGCCGGCCTTCTCGGAATGTGTATGCCGTATCTTCTGCAAGATTCCAGTATCCTTTAAAGATCATAGGTCCCTTCATGGTGATTTCACCCACCTGCCCGTTGGGAACCGGATGATCATAATCATCGACAATCTTTACTTCTCCAAGCGGAATCATTTTACCGGCAGAACCGGGCCGGTCATTGTAACGTCCCATGGTTACCAAACCGGTTGTCTCTGTTTGTCCATAAATACTATAAAAGGTTCCGCCGGTGACTTTTTGATATTTTTCGATGGTCTCCGGTGTATCCAGCCCCATCACGGCCCTGATGCTTTTGATATCTTTACCTGTTTGCTCATGCGCTTCAAGGATGGAGGCGAGTATGGGCGAAAAATCAAAAAATAAAGATACTTTTTTTTCTTGGATAAGTTCAACCGCCTTTTGGGCATCAAATTTACTCATGTTGACATTCAGTGCACCGGCTTGAAAACTGTTTGTGGCCATAAAAAAACCGCCCACATGAAACATGGGCAATAGATTTAAATGCACGTCTTGTGACGTCAAACTGAAGCAATAATTCAAATGCAAACCGGCACATAAAAGATTGCCGTGACTTAGCAGCGCGCCCCTGGGTCTTCCTGATACAGCCGCGGTATGAATAATGACAAATCCATCATCATTGGAAACATCCGCCGCTTCAAACTCACCCCGGTTATTCATCAAAGAATCAAACTCAACAAAATCGCCGCCCCCGGGTTTGAGGGTGTAATAATTTTTTACTGAGAGAAGATTATTTTTTATACCATGGACCTGTTCTTGAAACTCTGCATCAGCAAAAAGAACTACCGGCGAACCATCATTCAGATTAAAAATGATTTCATCAGCCGAAAGACGCCAGTTGATGGGCAGGATAATGGCCCCCAATGCCGCTGCCGCACCGTAAAGGAGAAAATATTCCAGGCTGTTTTTTCCTAACACTCCGATGCGATCGCCTTTTTTAATATTGGATCGTTGCAAACCACAGGCCAGGCGATCGACCATCTCTTTAAACCGGTTAAATGTTACACTCCGGTTGTCGTCAGCTTCGAACCATGCGTCGGTATCATTGAAACATACCGCATTACGATGGATAAGATCATAAAAAGTAAAATCGTATAGTCCCATGTTACACAATCCTCTAAGATATCACTTCTCTACCGGGATGATTAAAATTGCCCATATGTATTCCTCCCCGTG
The DNA here is from genome assembly GCA_004193595.1 of Desulfobacteraceae bacterium Eth-SRB2. Classification (GTDB taxonomy): domain Bacteria; phylum Desulfobacterota; class Desulfobacteria; order Desulfobacterales; family UBA11574; genus S5133MH16. The sequence continues at coordinate 38,793 of RPGQ01000028.1, read as the reverse complement.
TGTCAGGTTTCAGGATTCAGGTGTCAGGTGTCAGGTTTCAGGTGCCAGCGCCTCTGTGCTAAGGTCCAGAATTAATGACCCTGTTAATTCAACATTATTTGGCGACAAATTCTTTCTCTTTATTTTGAATTGCACCCCGCATACACTGTGGATAACAGGTTAAGAATAAAAGATAAAATAACCATTTAAAATCATCTGTATGACAATTAAATATTCTTTTAAAAATTGTTCAAATAATATTAGATTTAAGCCCAAATAAAGTGAAGTTTAGCACCCATTACTGCTGAACAGACTTCCTGAAACCTAAAGATATGGAACAAAAATGGGATTAAAATTCCATCTGTATACACGGCGATTTCCTCCACCCCACTTCTCTACTGAATTAAAACAGGTTACGTGTTCTATTTTTTTGTCCTTGGAACACGTAACCTGCAATTTTAAAGAGTATATATTCTATTTTTAACTAAATTCTGCAAACCTCATTTTATGGATAGCAAATGTATCTTTTTCGAAAAAAGTTAATGCAAATTTTAGGTTTTACTTATTCAGGAAATGTAGCTTCAAAAGTAGCCACCTGGGTCAGACCGTCTGCTTTGAAAACAGCAGCGCCGCCTTTGACATGAACCGGAACGGAATATTGAGGAATTTCCGTCCACCATTTTTCGAGCTGGGCCCATGCATTGGTTCCTTTTTCTTTCAGCTTAAAGCCGCCGGTAACCAGCAGACTCAACAAAGACTGTCTCACATCAAAATGAGCATTCACTCTCAACTGGTTTGTCTTGCCGGCCGGAATCCACATGGTATCCATAGAGCTGACCGTATTCAGATCAAACTCTTCAAAGGCGATGGTAAACTTTAGGCTTTCCATCTTTACCGGGTATTCATTAGGATTTTCTATGTTAAAAACAAACGCCAGATTGAGGGGGGCTCCTACGTTGTCCGGCTTTCCTTTGGTGGGTTGAACTTTCTTTGAAAAATACCAGTATCCAAAAGCATGGGCAACTTCCATGGAGTCTAACGTAACCACCGGCGCCTTGAAATCCTGTTTTGTAGGTTTTGCCGTCATTCCGGCGCAACCCGCAAGCAAAGCGACAATGGAAAGAACACTCAAACAGTTAAGTATAATCGACTTTCTATGCATTTTATTCCTCCCTTATTCTATTAAAGGGTTAGGTAGTGCCCATTCATAATTATATATTGGGCAGAATTTAAGTTTCCAATGCAGAAATGAGCAATTTTTCGCAAGGTCAAGAAAATCAAGGAATTACGCGTCCCGCCCCGGGCGGGAACAAGTAATTCCGCAGATTGACGCAGAGATTGCGGAAAAGGGCCATTTCTGGATGGAAATTAGGTAAGCCATCTTTTTCTTCGCTTATAGTGCTTTACATCCCGAAAACTTTTTCTTCCACCAATATCGGTCATGCCCAGGTAGAAATCCTTGATATCCGGATTTTCCCGAAGCTTTTCGGCAGTGTCGTCCATAACGATGCGACCGTTCTCCATCACATAGGCATAGGGCGCAACATTAAGGGCAAGCTTGGCATTTTGTTCCACCAGAAGGATCGATATCTGCTCCTCCTGGTTAAGCTTTTTAATAATATTGAAGATTTCATGGATAAGAAGCGGGGCCAGACCCATGGAAGGCTCATCCAAAAGGATTAATTTGGGACTGGTCATCAGAGCGCGCCCCACAACCGTCATCTGCTGCTCTCCACCACTGATAAAGCCGGCGATTTCGTTACGCTTTTCCTTTAGCCGAGGAAAGTAGTTGTATACCATCTCAAGCCCTTCCTTGACCGACCTGCCGAACTTTCTCATATGGGCACCCACCTTCAGGTTCTGCTCTACGGTGAGATGCTCAAATACCCTGCGCCCCTCAATGACCTGAACGATGCCCATTTTGGCAATCTTTTCGGCCTTTATCTTGTCAATGCGCTCGCCCATGAATTCAATGGATCCATCGGTCACTTCGCCGTCTTCGTGTTTCAGCAAACCGGATATCGCCTTTAAGGTCGTACTCTTGCCGGCGCCATTGGCGCCCAAAAGGGCCACAATCCCCCCTTTGGGAACCTCAATGGAAACCCCTTTTATTACCAGGATTACCTCGTGGTACTTAACTTCAATATTATTGATCTTTAAGATCATTTCCTTATTGGACAAAGCCTAAAAACCTCCTTGCAGGCACTATAACTTTCCGACTTCGATTGTAAATTGAATAAAATTTTTTATATCTTTAATTCGTCAATCTTCAATCTTCAATTGTCAATCATTAACTACCATCCAAGCCATTCATTAGCCCATTTATCAGGCCATCTTTTTTTCAGATCAACTACGTCGAGCAGTAAGAACTTCCCATTTTTATATTCATAGATTTTTGCTTGGCTTTGGGACCTGTGATCTGCTGCCGTATAGGTTACCGGAGCAATACCAAGACCAATTTCAAAGTCCTTCATTGTCTCAAAACCTTTTCTAAGGATCCCTTCACCGGACAAATCTCCGGCCTTATCCGCCCGTTTCAAGGCTTCCGCAAGCCCCAGCGCACTTGCCCATCCCTGAATGGTATGTATTGTCCGTTTTTCCAGAGGGACTCCGGGGTTATACTTTTTGGCATACTCTTTAACCTTGTCCATCAAAGGTACATCAAGTCCGAAAAACGCCCACGGCGCGCATCCAATGGCGCCTTCTGCTGCCTTTCCTGCCAGCTTGGGAAGATTTTCGTCAAACCCCCAATTAACAATGATATTATCGGCACCCAGTCCCAGTGAATAAGCATCACGCAGCGTTGCGGCAACAGACATCACCGTATTGGTATGGAGGAGCACATCCGGCTTAAATTCTTTTAATGCCAGGATCTGGCTCTTGGTATCGATGGCAAATAAAGAAACAGATTGATCAGGACCGATTTCAAAACCGAGTATTTCCGCCTGTTCCTTTGCAGCCTTTATGGATGAACTGCTGAATGGTGAAGCAGTCATATAACACATGGCAATTCTGGGTTTGCGTTTCCCATAATCAGGTTTTTGGGGCCATTTTTTGTCAAACCATGCAGTTATGAGTCCCCTTGCCTGAGTCGAATAGTCCGTTGCAAAAAACAGATTATAGGGTGTCTTTTCCGGTTTGCATAAATGCCCGGAATAAGATGCTGAAACATATGGTATTTTATCTTTAGCAACCGTCGGTGCCAATGCTTCGGTATCACCGGTTCCCCATCCCAGGATGGCCACACATTTCAGACGCTTAAACAGGTTGTATTTGGTCAGGGCTTCGGGGATACGGTAGCCGTAATCAAACTGATACAGCTTGATCTGCTTGCCGTTTATCCCGCCAGTATCATTTACATAGTGAATAGCTTCTGCAATGCCCAGGGCATAATCCTTGCCCACATCCGAAGTTGCCCCGGTCATGTCGTTGAGGGATCCTACCTTAATGGTTTCGGCTCCGACCATAGGAGAAAATCCGGCAACAAGGGCCAATACAAATAATGATATTATAAACTTTGACCACATATTCTTAGCGAACATAATCTCTTTCCCCCTTCTTATGAGAGTGTGATTTTCATCGGGTTTCTGCCAAATTCCTGCTGTTATCACCTCCCTTTTTTATAAACCGGACAAACCAAAAATAACAAATCAAGTAAACGTTCGGCCACAAAGACCCTAACCCGGATAAACCGGAAAAGTGACTAAAGTGAACTAAAGTTTGAAGTGCCTGAAGTTAAGGTGTCGCTTCGCTCCATCCATTCATATAAAATTGGTAAAATTCCATAATTTTAGGCACTTTAGATCACTTTAGATCACTTCACACTTAAGGCACTAAGATTATAACACAATTCTTTTAATGCCATTTTTAATAAAGGTTTATAATACATACCCCTTCTTTTTGCCTTTGTGTCTTAGTGCCTTTGTGGCAAATATTTTTGGTTTCGGCCCGTCCGCCTCACTCCGCTTGGCAGGAGGGCGGGCTTGTCCGCGTTAGGTACTAATACGAAAAGGGCCACAGGTTAAAATAATTTTTAATTTGCCACCACCGATAGGCCAACCCATTGGGTTCAAACATCATAAACATGCATATGGCCAGACCAAATACAGCCTCTTTAATAAACAAAAAATCCATTAATAGTTTGGGATAAATATCTGCAAGAGGCATGACGGCCAATTGTAAAGCCTCCATCACCACAACCATGAATATGGATCCAAAAATAGTCCCGTGTATAGAGCCGACCCCGCCGATAAGGATCACACCCACCAGCCACAAAGACCAGAACCAGGGGAAGTGTTCGGGGCTTATAGCGGCTATGTTGCTGATCCAAAACGCCCCGGCAATCCCGCCGATAAATCCGGCCACAAAAAAGGCCAGAAGCTTATATTTGACGACATTAATTCCCATAACCTCAGCAGAAATGTCATTGTCACGTATGGCCACCCAGGCCCGACCGACTCTCGACCTGAGCAGGTTGACCATGATTACAACACAGAAAATCACAAGGACAAGCATCATGAGATATACTTTAAGGTCACTGTCAATAACCCACGGTCCTACCTTGACGGTCCCCGGAGGCAAAGAAAAGGCCTGTCCTCGTCCGCCGATCTGGCTTACATATTGGGTGATAATAAAATCTACGGTAATAAACTGTGCAGCCATGGTGGTTAAAATAAGGTAAAATCCTTTCACCCTGGCAGACGGAAGTCCGAACAAAACACTCCAGATACCTGCCACCACCGCAGCGATAATTATACTAAATGGATAAGCAATGCCGTAATCCATCATTAATTTAGGCCAGGGAAACTCAAGGATAAGGAGGGTGCTTGTATAGGCGCCCACCGCAATAAATGCAGCATGACCCAAGGTTATCTGGCCGCAAAAGCCGATTAAAAGCTGAACCCCTAAAGCGCCAAGAATGGTATAGCCCACCTGATTACAAACACTGAGCAAATAAGAATCTGCAAACAGCGGAATAACGACAAACAAAATGATAAAGAGCAAAATCATTTTACCCTTGATAAACTTGGTCTGCCACCAGGCATGATCTTGAGCATAATTTTGATGGTAAGTCCCGCAGGGAAGCCAGGTTGTTGACATAAAAAAAACTCCGTTTTTCGATTTAAGATTGAAGATTTAAAAAAGAAACACTTGTTCCTTAAATTGTCAATCGTCAATCATCAATTTTCAATTGGTTACACTCTTTCAATCCGCTCCCACCCCCACAATCCATGAGGCTTAAAGAGCAGGAATATGGCCATAAAAACAAAAGGGGCGATTTCTTTGATACCGCCGGGAAAGTACTTGTCCAGATAAGCCCCGGCCAGGTTCTGTAATATGCCGATGGTAATACCACCGACAATGGCACCCGGTACGGAATTGAGCCCCCCCAGCACCACCGCAGGCAGAACCAGGAGACCGAGGTAGCCTACGGATATGTTAAGCCCGTTGATGTTGCCCAAAAGGGTTCCGCCCACACCGGCCGCCATAAAAGCGATGGCCCAGGCTGCCGCATAGACAAATCTTGCACTAACCCCAATGGAAAGGGCGGCCATCTCATCGTCGGCAGTAGCCTGCATGGCAAGACCCCACCGGGTATATTTAAAAAAACAGACAAAAACAATTAAAAGAATAATGGCTGCCACAAAGCTCCACAGATATGCCTGCCCCACAATGACGGGTCCTATGTGAATCGGCTCTATTGTGAACACCGGAGGGGTGAATACACGGGTATCGGTACCCCATATGAGTTCAACCATTCCCTTAAAGAAAAATGAAAGCCCTACGGTGACCATGATAACCGTAAGAACCGGCTCGCCGATAAGTTTGTCTAAAAAAATTCTTTCGGTCAGGATTCCCAGGATAAGACCTATGATCAGTGAAAACAAAAGCGCCAGTAGAAAGGGTATGCCCATGGAGTAAAAACTTAAAGAAACATAGGCTCCGATAAGCGTCATCTCCCCCATAGCCAGGTTCAGCACCCCCGAACATTTATATATCAACACCCATCCAAGGGCGACAAGAGCATAGATACCGCCAACCATAATGCCCGTAGTAATCGTCATCAAAAATAGTTCCATGCGTCACTCCATTGTAAATTGAAGATTGACAATTGAAGATTGACAATTG
>RPGQ01000028.1:0-32585 GCA_004193595.1 Desulfobacteraceae bacterium Eth-SRB2 | reverse complement strand
AATTGAAGATTGACAATTGAAGATTGACAATTGTCAATCCGCTACCTTTCTAATATGAAGATCGCTCTTAATATGCGCTTGTCTCCCATCTTCATATTTGATCGTAGTATCGATATGCACCCTGTTATTTTCAGAATAAAGAGCGTCCACTATATTATGGTATCTTTTTTGCACAAATGCCCGACGTAATTTTCTAGTCCTTGTAAGCTCATCATCATCGGCATCGAACTCCTTATACAGGTTAACGAATTTTACCACTCTTGCCGTTTCCGGCAGGTCCTTGTTGGCTTTACGTATCTGCTCTTCCACCAATTTGTAGATCTGATCTAACTGAGAAAGTTCCTGATAGCTCGTATAATTGATCTTTTTTTCATCCGCCCATTTACCTGCCACCGAGTAATCGATACAGATGACGGCAGTGATATAATCTTTCTTATCTCCGATCACCCACGAGTCTCTCACATAGGGGCTGAATTTCAAGCGGGTTTCCAAATATTGGGGAGAAAATGGTTTCCCGTCCCTGAGCGTAAATACATCCTTAGTGCGATCAAAAACCACCAGATGACCGTCATCATCAATAAAACCTCTGTCACCTGAATAGAGCCAGCCGTCCTTCAAGGTTTCTTTTGTGGCTTCGGAATTCTTATAATACCCAAGAAAAACCGACGGGCTCCGGGTAAGGATCTCTCCATCTTCGGTAATTTTTATTTCTGTTTCCGGTATGGGGAGACCCACCGTGTCAAACTTTATGTCTCCACTACGATGGACCACTGAAATACCGGCCACTTCGGTCTGGCCGTAAATCTGCTTGAGATTGACTCCCAATGCATGAAAAAAACGAAAGTGGTCCGGCCCCATGGCCGCGCCTCCGGTATAGGCATTGCGAACCCGGGAAAGACCCAGGTGGTCTTTCAGCTTTTTTTGCACCGTAATATATGCCAGCCAATCCAGAAACGTCCAGTACCATGGAATTGGTTTTTTCTGAAACTTGAGGTCGGCCACATGATAACCGATCCGGGTAGAAAGCTCATAGAGTTTCCGTTTTATCCAGGTGGCATCCAGGTATTTGACCTGGACGGTACGGGTCATCTGTTCATACATACGTGGGGGAGCAAACATAACATGGGGGCCTATTTCCCGGATGTTATCTTGTGCCGTTTCAGGCGCCTCGGGAAAGTTAATGGTGTATCCCACCTGCAGACCGCAAGAAATAGACATCATCTGCTCTCCGATCCATGCAAACGGCAGGTAAGAGGCATAATCATCCGTGGCAAGGCATGGGTCCACGGCCATGAGGTGCTTTCCCATGGTCAACATGTTATTGTGGGACAGCAGTGCTCCCTTGGGCAGCGCCGTGGTGCCCGAGGTATAGAAAAGGAGCGCCACATCATCGCCATGGCCCTTGTCGATCATCTCCTTGAAAAGTTGTGGCTGTTGCTGTTCAAGTTCCCGACCCAACTGTTGAAGTTGGTTTAGGCTTATCAGATAGTCCTGATCATAATTTCGCATCCCTTTGGGATCATCCCATATGATCTTTTCAAGTTTTGGACATTCATTAAAAACTGAAATGGCTTTATCGACCTCTTCCTGACCCTCACCGAACAAAAACTTAGTGTCTGAATGGTCGATGATGTATTTGACTTCTTCGATCAAGCTGTCCTGGAACAGCCACACGCCTGTGCCTCCGGCACACAGGGTAGCCATTTCCGCCCACAGGCCTTCGGGACGGTTGTCGCCGATCATGGAAACTTTGTCTCCATTTTCGAGTCCAAGGCTGAGGAGGCCCAATGCCAGGTATTTAACGTTCTCAAGATAATCGTGCCATGTGATGGGGCGCCAGATTCCAAACTCTTTCTCACGCATGGCCACCCTGTTTTTGCCATACTGGTGTGCCTTTTTGTAAAAAAGTTTGGGGATCGTCAGATCTTTTGTAATTTCAATGCCGTATTTGCTTTTATTTTGAACGGTTTTATCTCCTTGTTGCATACAGGTCCTCTTCACCAAGGTATGCCTTGATCACTTCGGGATGATTCTGGACTTCCCGAGGCGTGCCGTCAATGATCATGTTGCCAAAATTGAGAACAAAGATATGATCGGAAAGATCCATGACCACGCCCATGTCATGCTCCACCAGGAGACATGTGACCTTCCATTTTTCATCTTCATTAATGTCTATAATAAAGCGGGCCATGTCTTCAACTTCTTCAAGATTAAGTCCGGCCAGTGGTTCATCAAGAATTAAAAGCTCGGGTTCCAGGGCCAGCGCACGACCCAGTTCGACCCGCTTTTGAAGGCCGTACGGCAACATTCCCACCGGCTTATTCCGAATATGTCGAATTTCTAAAAGATCTATTATTTTTTCTTCGATAAATGTCCGGTGTTCAATCTCCTCCCGCGCAGTTCTACCAATATATACCGATCCGCTCAATATGCCCGATTTACAATGGATGTGACGGCCCAGACGGATGTTATCCAATACCGTCATTCCGCCGAACACTTCGACTTTCTGAAAAGTCCTGGCAATACCCAGTTTCGCCCGTTTATACGGTTTTAATTTATTGATCTTTTTCCCTTTGTAGTAAATGTTGCCTTTTTGCGGCATGTAAAGACCGTTAATAATATTCATCATCACGGTTTTTCCGGCTCCGTTGGGCCCGATCACGGAATGTATTTCTCCTTTTCTGATTTTCAGGCTGACACCGGCCAAAGCAAGAACCTTTCCGAAACTCATATGAACGTCTTCTATCTCCAGCAGAACGCCTTGTTCTTTGATTGCATTTGATACTGCCAATATTCTTAACCTTCCTTTATAAAAAAAAGAGCCAAAGATCTGCGCTCTGAGAATTATCTATATATTTTGAACAGATACTATAAAAAATACGCTTTTAATCAAGTAAAAAGGTCGCTCTTTTGATTATTTATGGGTTTGTTAATTATTTTTATAATTATTTTTTTTAGATTTGGGTTTCAGGCTTGCCCAAATTTAAAAAAAAAGGGATGCACGGTCATACATCCCCCAAACTCGAATTGCCTGCAACCATTCATTATAAAATAATTACTTTTTCTACGGCTTTTACAATTTCATCGGGCTCATCCATAATTTGCAATATTTCTAAATCTTCCGGAGAGATCCGTTTTTCGGCAAGCAATTTGTCCTTGATCCAGTCAATAAGCCCTGCCCAGTAATCGGAGCCAACCAGAATTAACGGAAACGGCTTTATGCGCTCTGTCTGAATCAATGTGACCGCTTCAAACAGCTCATCCAGCGTGCCAAAACCGCCGGGCATGATAATATAAGCTGCGGCATATTTAATAAACATGACCTTACGAATAAAAAAATATTTAAAGTCGATTTTAACATTCGCAAAAGGATTGGGTTTCTGTTCAAACGGCAGGATAATATTCAGGCCGATGGACGTTCCTCCTGCCTCTGCCGCACCTTTGTTTGCCGCTTCCATTACTCCGCCGCCGCCGCCGGTGATAACAGAAAAATTGTTTTTTACAAAGAGAGCGGCCAATGCTTCGGTTTTTCTGTAAATTGGATCATCCGGATGAACTCTGGCTGATCCGAAGATCGACACACAAGGTCCGATATCATGGAGGGTTTCTATCCCTTCAACGAATTCGCCCATGATTCTGAAAAGACGCCACGCTTCACCTAATTTTAAATCGTCAATAAGATACTGTTTATTCATAAAAAACCACAAGGTACAATTTTGATTGTCTCGTAAAAAGTCAGATTTTGATGGCAAAGTAAAAAGTTCCAAATTCCCCCGCCAAAGAGAGGCGGGATAAAAAGGCGTCGCGAATTTCGTGTCATGAGGCGTACTTATCGTACGCCGCAATGACAACGAAATAAAGCGCAACGCAGAAGTTGGACTTTTTACGAAGCCATCAATTTTATCGGCATACAGCCGACTATTAAACGCCTCATGAACCGCCGTTAAATCCGATGGTAACCTTATCCTGGTCCACAATCACCGGGACCTTACGCATACCTTCGGAATGTTTAAGCATGTCTTTCAGTTTGTCGGCATCGTGCCGAACGTCGTAGTACTCAACCTTTTTCCCTTTTTTGGTAAAAGCTTCACGAGCTGCGTTTGTGAAAGGTCAGGTATCTTTGCCATAAATAAAGATGTTATCAGCCATTGTTCCTACCTCCTTGAGTTAAAAATTATGAGAGGAAAGATATAAATTAATTTCATACAAATTCAGGATATTGCATATATTAGTCGGAAAAGCCCTAACAGCTATTTGGTGTTTTGTCAATGATTACAGATTAACCAAAATCCACCGCCTAATTTTGATGAACTCGTAAAAAGTCCGATTTAGACGGTTTTGTAAAAAGTTCAAACTCCCCCGCCAAACATAGGCGGGATAAAAAGGCGCCGCAAATTTTGTAATCATGAGGCGTACTTTTCGTACGTTGAATGATTACGAAATGCAGCACAACGTCCCGCTGAACTAAAGCGGGAGACTTTTTACGAGACCGTCAATTTTTAATCAAGGCATTTTATGCTCCACAGAGTTTTTGCGAATAAAAAATTATGAATAGTGCGTTGAAATTACTATGGGGTGGAGAAAATGAGGTTTCATCATATGAAGTTCTGAGGATTGCCTCAGCAAGCAAATGTTCTGCTTATAATTGTGAGTTCATCTACTACCGCAAATGATCTGAAAGTCCCTTTAGTAAGGGTTGATAAGCAACTGCTGCGTGAGTTCCCTTGGGTGGCCGTATCATTGAATTTGTTCAGCAAATAATTATAGGGCAAGATACCCGTCACCGGCAAGTGGAGCAAACGGCAATTATCTCGCAGCTCACCCCGTTATCTCACCCTTGCCCTGGAATATACATCATCGCAGAAACCCGATACGGTTCCGGCAATTAAATAGTGGTAGCCGATGGCGGCGATCATTGCGGCATTATCACCGCAAAGATCGATACAGGGGATGTGAACCGTCAACCCCTTTAGATCGGCGTCCTGTCTGACCCTTTCCCGTAACCGGTTATTGGCGGCTACGCCACCCACTAAAGCGATATGTTCGCATCCCTTCACCATTGCAGCATGAACCACTTTAAATGACAAAACATCTACCACCGCTTCTTGAAACCCGGCAGCAATATCCGGGATCTGTTGCTGATAGGTATCCATGTTTTTCTGAATATACCGCCGCACCGCCGTTTTCAGACCGCTGAAACTAAAGTCAAAGGTGGACTTATCCAGAAACGGCCTTGGAAAAACAATATTCTCGGAATCTCCTTGAGTTGCAAGCCGGTCGATAACCTCACCGCCCGGATAGCCCAGACCGAGCATCTTGGCAACCTTGTCAAAGGCTTCTCCGGCAGCATCATCCCGTGTTTGTCCAACCAACTCGAATGTGGTGTGGGAGGTGACATGGTATATGCTGGTATGCCCTCCGGATGCAAGAAGCGCCACAAACGGAAAAGGGGGCGGATTTTCTTCCAGAAACAAGGAATTTATGTGACCCTCAAGATGATTGACCCCGATCCACGGGATATCCAGGGCAAAAGCAAAAGATTTGGCAAAACAGAAACCCACCAGCAATGCACCCACCAGTCCCGGCCCTTGGGTAACCGCTATTGCGTCAAGCTGTTTTGAATCCATGCCGGAAACTGCCAGCGCTTCAGTAACCACCGGAACAATCGCTTCCATATGTTTTCTTGAAGCAAGTTCAGGCACAACTCCGCCATAAGGATGATGAACCTCGATCTGGGAAGATACAACGGAAGATAGTATTTGGATGCCGTCTACAACCACCGCCGCAGCGGTTTCATCACAGGATGTTTCAATGCCGAGTATAATCATTGGCGCTTTATTTTTCCGGGTCCTCTCCCGGGACCGGTTTTATTCACCCCTCAGCTTTTACAGACGACTTTTCCTTTTTGAGCGTTTCCTATCCAGCTCATCAGCTTTATAAAAGGGCTTTTGATCTTTTGCAGGCGTTGTTTTTTTTCATAATTTGCGTTTTTCATGCCCATCATTCCCACTGAACCCTCTCATCCGCTTCTTTACGCTCAACCACCTCGCCGATGACAAAAACATTTTCTTTCATGGCAATGAGACAATCAAGGATTTCCTGGGCATCCTTTTCATGAACAACGGCAATAAAACCGATACCGTTATTAAAAGTACGCATCATTTCACGTTCTGATATGTTGCCGGCCTCCTTAAGATACGTAAACACGGGCGGCACATCCCAACTGTTCTTTCGCATAACAACGTTACACCGTTCCGGGATAACCCGAACAATGTTTTCCGTGATTCCACCACCGGTGATATGGGCAAGTCCAAAAACCGGCAGATTCTTTATAATGCTGAGAAGGGTTTGTGAATATATCTTTGTGGGGGTCAGAAGTTCTTCGCCGATGGTCTTGCCAAGATCGGGTATATGAGTGTCAATTTTCAGTTTTAAAATATCAAAACAGATTTTGCGTACCAGCGAATATCCATTGCTGTGAAGACCGCTCGATGAGATTCCGATAAGCTGATCCCCAACGTGGATTCCCGAACCGTCTATAATTTTGCTGTTTTCAACAACACCCACGCCAAATCCGGCCAAATCATATTCATTGTCTTTATAAAAGCCCGGCATTTCGGCAGTTTCACCACCGATAAGCGCACACCCGGCCTGTTCGCAGCCCTCTCCGATCCCGGTGATTACATCAATGGCAATTTTTTCTTCCAGCCTTCCCATTGAAAGATAATCCAGAAAGAAAAGCGGTTTTGCACCCTGCACCACGATATCATTCACACACATGGCAACCAGGTCTATACCGATGGTATCATGTTTTGACATCATAGAGGCGATTTTGAGCTTGGTCCCCACGCCATCGGTCGAACTTACAAGAACCGGACTTTCCATGTCGGTGATGTTGAGGGAAAACAGTCCGCCAAAGCCGCCGATCTCACCAATAACACCCGATCTGGGGGTCTGATGCGCTATTTTTTTTATCTTGCCAACGAGGTTTTCGGCTTTATCAATATCTACACCCGCATCAGCATATGTTAGTGATTTCGTCATATAAATCCCCTATCCCAATCAACTGAAAAAAATACTAAAACTCCTAACGTTAATAAAGAATCCCGACCCTAAGTCATAGGATTTCAATGTTACCGTAAAGGAATTTTATCTGTTTTATAAATTTATCACCAAAGTCCGAAAATTATTTTTGTATGAAATTTTGTGGTTATTTTATGAAGATCCTTGGTGCGCATCTCAAATTTTTGATCAAAAAAATAACCCGATTTAGTTAAAAAGTCAAAACAAAATTTTTGACATAAAAAACTTTGTATTGTAAATAGAAAATAATTTGAACTATGATATCCTAAAACCGACAAGTTGGAAAAGTGTCTATAGTGAACTAAAAGTTTGAAGTGCCTAAAGTCCGCCCTGTTGAGACTTGTTAGTGTATTTTGGCTGACCAGGGTGTCATTTAACACCTGACTTTTTTAGGTAAAGAGGTTAATTTTATGAAAACTTTCGCCAGACTCGATCGTCTCCCACCATATGTATTCGCAACCGTTAACAAAATCAAAATGGATGCCCGGCATGCCGGAGAGGATATTATCGACCTGGGAATGGGAAATCCCGACATGGGCACGCCACAACACATTGTGGACAAGCTCACAGAAGCCGCCCAGAAACCGCAAAATCACCGTTATTCGGCATCCATGGGTATCACCAAGTTAAGAATGGCCATTTCCGACTGGTACAAACGAAGATATGATGTGGATATCGATCCCGATACCGAGGCCATCGTCACCATTGGCGCCAAAGAAGGAATATCACATCTTATCCTTGTCACCATCCGGCCCGGAGACGTGGTTTTTACACCCAACCCGACTTACCCGATCCATCCTTACTCGGCAATTATTTCCGGGGGTGATGTCAGGGGAATCCCCGTGGGTCCGGGCAACGATTTTTTCGATAATCTGATGAGCGCCACCCGGCAGACCTGGCCCAGGCCCAAGGTTTTAATTATCAGCTATCCCCATAATCCCACTACGGAAGTCGTTGATCTAAAATTTTTTGAAAATATCGTGGATTATGCAAAAGAACACGACATCTTGATCGTCCACGATTTCGCTTATGCAGATCTGGCATTCGATGACTATAAACCCCCCAGTTTTCTCCAGGTCAAAGGCGCCAAAGATATTGGTGTTGAATTCTTTTCACTTTCAAAAAGTTACTGCATGCCCGGCTGGCGGGTGGGTTTTTGTGTGGGGAACCCCGAAGTTGTGGGCGCCCTTCGCCGGATAAAAAGTTACCTGGATTATGGTATTTTTCAGCCGATTCAGATTGCATCCATCATCGCCTTAAACGGCCCCCAGGAATGTGTCAAGGAAATATGTGATATCTATAAAACACGAAGGGATGCTTTGATATCAGGCCTCAACCGGGTGGGCTGGGACACGGAAAGCCCCAAAGCAACCATGTTTGTTTGGACCAAAATTCCTGACAAATTTATTAAAATGGGATCCGTGGAATTTTCCAAAATGCTGATTAATGAGGCCCAGGTTGCGGTTTCACCGGGTCTTGGATTTGGCGAGTACGGTGATGAATATGTGCGTTTTGCTCTGATAGAAAACAAGATGCGCATAAACCAGGCCATAAGAGGATTACGAAAGATAATGTAATTCCTGTTCAGGAGCAAATGGCATGAAAAAAATAAATATTGGTTTGCTCGGTTGCGGCACCATCGGCACAGGTGTTGCAAAGATTCTTATTCAAAACAGGGACCTTATCCGCTCCCGGGTGGGAGCCGATCTGAACCTGAAATATGTTGCCGATATCGACCTGAAAACGGACCGTGGCATACGACTTGAAAACGGAGTCTTTATCAGCAATGCGTATAAAGTCGTGGATGACCCTGACATTGATATCATTATCGAGCTGATCGGTGGAGAAGGGATTGCCAAAGATCTTGTTTTAAGAGCCATTGATAAGGGTAAGCAGGTGGTTACCGCAAACAAGGCACTTCTCGCCGTCCATGGTAATGCCTTATTCAAGGCCGCAACGGAAAAAGGGGTCGATCTTGCCTTTGAAGCCGGCGTGGGCGGCTGCATGCCGATCATCAAATCGCTGCGGGAATCTCTGGTGGGCAATCACATAAAATCCATGGCCGGCATCCTTAACGGTACCTGTAATTACATCCTCTCAAAGAACACGGATGATGGCAGCAGTTTTGAAACCGTGCTGGCCCAAGCACAAAAAAACGGGTATGCCGAGGCCGACCCGAGCCTGGATATCGAAGGCATCGACACCGCCCACAAACTTGCCATTCTCACCTCTCTTGCCTACGGCATGGAGATTAATTTTAAAGATATATACATTGAAGGCATCTCTAATATAGACCCCATGGATATCGATTTCGCCGGACAGTTTGGGTACAGGATTAAACTTCTGGCCATCAGCAAAAACCTGGGTAATACCATAGAGGCAAGAGTGCATCCCACCATGATTCCTTTTGACAATCCGCTTTCCAGTGTCGGTGGCACCCTTAATGCCGTCACAATCTCCGGTGATGCCATCGGTGATATGATGCTTTACGGATACGGAGCCGGGATGATGCCCACGGCCAGCGCCGTGGTCGGCGACACGGTCGATCTGGCCCGCAACCTTTTAACCGGGTCAAAAGGCCGGGTTCCTTTACTCTCATATCAGATGAATAATATCCGGAAAATTCCCGTCATGCGGGTTGATGAAATCAGAACGTATTATTATTTCAGGTTTGCCGCCCTGGACCGACCCGGTGTGCTGTCAAAAGTGTCCGGTATTCTTGGTGATTATGACATCAGCATAAAATCGGTGCACCAGAAAGGACGAAAAACCAAAGGCTCGGTACCCATTGTCATGCTCACCCACCTTGCCAAAGAAGCTGATGTACAACAGGCGTTATCCGAAATTATGAATCTCGACGTGGTCAGTGCCAAACCTGTTCTCATAAGAATAGAGGATGAAAACCAAGAAGATTAATGAACTTTTAAAAAATCAAAATCCGACGGCAAAGTAAAAAGATCCAAATTCAAGGCGCGCAAATCCTGAGGAATGAGGCGTACTTATAGTACGCTGAAGTGACGAAGGATGCAGCGCAACGCAGAAGTTGGACTTTTTACGAAGCCGTCAAGATTAAATACCAAATGTAATGTGAGGTGTTATGCATATCGTCTGCTCCGACCTGGAAGGAATTTTTGTACCGGAAATATGGATAAATGTGGCCGAAAAAACAGGCATTAAAGAACTCAGGCTCACGACACGTGATATATCCGATTACGATGTATTAATGAAAAGACGTCTCGCTATCCTTGATGAAAACAGGCTTAAAATAAATGATATCAAAGCGGTGATCGCCACCATGGATCCTCTTGACGGGGCATTGGAATTTCTTGACTGGCTCAGGTCAAGCATCCAGGTCATCGTTGTTTCTGATACATTTGACCAGTTTGCACGTCCTTTGATGAAAAAACTCGGGTGGCCTACACTGTTCTGTCACACGTTATCCATAAATCCCGACGGAACGATTGCCGGGTATAAACTGCGCCAGAAAGACAGCAAACGGGAAGCGGTCATTTCGTTAAAAAACCTGAAATACAACACCATAGCTGTGGGGGATTCCTACAACGACGTTACCATGCTAAAACAAGCCGATAACGGCATTCTTTTCGATCCGCCTGAAAATGTGAAAAACGAATTCCCTGAATTTCCGGTAACATATAGCTATGATGATCTGAAAGATATCATTCAACAAATACTGTCAGACGAGTCTGACTTAAAGCCTGCATAAGTAAAATTTGCTAAGTAACTTACGAAATATTTTATGATTACCCACACAACCACATGCCGGGTCATA
Organism: Desulfobacteraceae bacterium Eth-SRB2; assembly: GCA_004193595.1. Classification (GTDB taxonomy): domain Bacteria; phylum Desulfobacterota; class Desulfobacteria; order Desulfobacterales; family UBA11574; genus S5133MH16. The sequence goes on along the minus strand of RPGQ01000028.1, from coordinate 21,712 downwards.
TACGGCGATACGGACAAAATGGGATTTGTTTATCATGCCAACTACTTTCGCTGGTTTGAAATCGCTCGCTCCGAAATGTTCAGACATTTAGGGGTGCCGTATAAATCAATCGAATCCAGGGGATTTTTTCTCCCCTTATCCGAGGTTCACTGTAAATTCAACTCTCCTTCCCAGTACGACGATATTTTACTTATAGAAACTTCACTTGACACCAATGTCAAGGGAGGTATGAAGTTCGATTACCAAATTTTTAGCGAAGAGGGTACAAAGCTCCTTGCCAATGGATATACAAAACATGCGTGTGTGGACACTAGCGGCCGGGTCGTGCGCCCGCCAAAATTTTTGATACAAGTTATTGAAAAGTATCGCGAATCCAATTGATGGCTTCGTAAAAAGTCCAACTTCTGCGTTGCGCTGCATTCCTCGTCACTGCGACGTAACAAAAATACGTCTCGTTCCTCGGAATTTGCGACGCCTTTTTATCCCGCCTTTCTTTGGCGGGGAAATTTGGAGCTTTTTACTTTGCCATCAAAATCTAACTCTTTACGAAACCGTCAATTAATACGATTTTCCAGTGAATGCCATGCCTATTGATATTTCAAAATTCGACACATGCAATCTGCTTGTTGTGGGTGATTTGATGCTCGACGAATATCTCTGGGGTGAAGTGGATCGCATATCCCCGGAGGCGCCGGTTCAGGTGGTATCGATCAAAAACGAGGATTACGCCATGGGCGGTGCCGGCAATGTCGTCAACAACATCGTTGCTCTGGGCGCAAAAGTTACAGCGGCCGGGGTCATCGGCACGGGCAGAAATGGACAGATTCTGCTCGATAAATTCGAAGACCTCGGGGTGGATACGGCCGGCATTGTACAGGAACCGGGCATGCCCACCACACAGAAAACAAGGATTATTGCATCCCATCAGCATGTACTCAGAATCGACAGAGAAACGGATAAAACCATATCAGATTCAACCATAGATAAGATTACAAGATTCATAGAAGATAAAATTGCCGATGTTGATGTGGTATTGATTTCTGACTACGGAAAAGGACTAATTACCAAAACCTTGCTCTCCAGGCTGATATCGGCCGCTCAAAAACACAAAAAAATCACCATTGCAGACCCCAAAGGACTCGATTTTTCGAAATATTCAGGCGTATCTTTGCTCACGCCCAACAAAAAAGAAGCTGCTCTGGCTTCCGGAGTTGATATCGTCGATGAATCGACACTGTTTCAATCCGGACAAAAAATTCTTCAGACCGTTGGCCTGGATAAGCTTTTGATCACCTGCGGTAAGGACGGTATGGTTCTTTTTGATCAAAACAGAGAGCCTTACAAAGTCAGGGCCAAAGCACGACAGGTTTATGATGTGTCGGGCGCCGGCGATACGGTGCTTTCCGTGTTCGGACTTGCAATAGCGTCAGGTGCTTCATTTAAAAACGCTATGTCTATTGCCAATACCGCCGCCGGAATTGTTGTGGGAAAAGTGGGCACGGCCACCCTTTCAAGACAGGAACTGGCCACGGCATTAACGCCGAATCAAGACTCCTTTTCATCTAAACATAAAAGGATGTCCGAACTTCCGGCCTTAATACAAGAACTTAAGAAAAAAGATAAGCGGATTGTAATGACAAACGGTTGCTTTGATCTATTACATTCGGGCCATATCATGCTTTTTTCCGCTTCAAAGGAGCTGGGAGATATCCTGATTGTCGGCATCGACGATGATGATTCGGTTAAAAAATTGAAAGGATCGGGAAGGCCTGTTATCGGCGTAAAAGAACGGGTTAGGATCTTATGCGCTCTTGACTCTGTTGACTATGTTATGGTTTTTTCTTCCGGAGAGTTGATAAAGCTCATCGAAATCATACAGCCGGATGTTCTTACCAAGGGAAGCAACTATACCTCCCAAGAAGTTTTCGGACGCGAACGGGTTGAAGCGTTCGGGGGAAAGGTGGTTTTGATTCCGGTTTCAGAAAATATTTCATCCACACGAATTATTAATAATATTAAAAGCAGCACCTAAAATTGTCTATATTTGCTGTAACAAACCAGAATGCCGTATCTAAAGGAAAATACCGACGGGGTTACGCTCACGGTTTTTGTTCAACCCAGGTCCTCAAAAAACATGATAGCAGGACTGCATAATCATGCCCTAAAAATCAAGCTTACCTCTCCTCCTGTGGATGGCGCCGCCAACAAGATGTGTATTAAATATCTTGCAAAATGGCTAAAGATTCCCAAATCATCCATTGAAATCTTATCGGGACATAAAAGCCGGACAAAGCGGCTGCTTTTGCGATACCAAAATGAAAGAAAACCTGCCGGAACCGAGTCTGCGCGTATCAGGTCTTTGATATCTTCGTTAATAAGGTAAAAAACATCTTGACATATTTTTAATTTATATTTATAAAGATTGTTTTTTAATTAATTGATGCGGGGTGGAGCAGTCTGGTAGCTCGTCGGGCTCATAACCCGAAGGTCGTTAAGTTTTCGAGAATCCAGCCCCACTTTACCAAATTAATAACAAGGGCCCAGGACAAAATTCACAGGTCTGGCACATTTCCTTAATATCATCGCACCCCACACTGTACCCCACATTCACGATAAATATCAGGGTAAAAAGAAAGCTTCATGCCAATAAAAAAGCCGGTCTCCAGGAAAAGGAAACCGAGTTTTTTGATCTTTTGGTACCGCTTATTGAGGCTCTAATTTAATTTGATAAAATTTTGCTGAACAAAAAAAATGACACATCTCTCTTCGCCCTTGGTTTAAATCGTCGATCCTGGACGATCTGAGCGGACCGGATTAAATCGAAACCCCTTAAGTTGATTGTAAAGCCCTCGATCTCGCCGGCATAGGCAAAAATCACTTAAAGGCACTTTTTTAAATCGAGATCGCTTTAATGTATTAAATTAACTTAGCCTCTTTAATTCTTTGGTCTTTGCTATGCCAATTTTAGCATTTTCGTTAAAAATTCCACAATCTATTGACAATAGGCATGGATTCAATATACATAGAAAAAGTTCATTTCTTATTTAATTTTTAAAGAATATCAAGCAATGATAAAATATAGGCCGTTAAAGGGCATATAACTCTTATCCGCATAAACCACTGGCATATGCGCAGTACCATATTTCTGCATTATTATTACCTTTATAGGAAAAAATTAATCCTATATTAAGGACAAAATCAAATGATCATTATTCACCATAGAGAAAAATTAATAAATGCAATAATTTATTTTGCTAATAATACAATATATTGCGGAAAAACGAAGCTGTTAAAACTTTTATATTTTTTAGATTTCCGGCACTTTAAACAAACCGGTAAATCCATAACCGATTTAGATTATTATGCATGGGATATGGGGCCTGTACCAAAAGATTTATTTAATGAGCTTACTGAAAAAATGAATCCTGATCTCAAAGCAGCTATACACGATCTGCCACAAGAAGGATTTCAAAAGATCCGCCCGAAAAAAAATTTTGATCCACAGTATTTTTCTAACCGAGAAATGAAGATGCTTGAAGAGATAGCTATTATCTTTAAGAATGCCAAAGCAGACGAAATGGTTGAGTCCACCCATTTAAAAAACGAACCATGGGATCGGACCCTTAAAGAAAAAGGCGAATTTAAAAAAATTGATTACATGCTTGCCATTGACAGCGAAATCGTCAGCCTTCCTTATAATGAGGCCAAGGAACGCATGGAAGAGACGTTCCGGAGATGAGTAAAATATTCAAGACGTAAATTGGAGACCGAGGTTTCCATCATGGCTGGCTCAAAGAGCGGCCATATCGGCAAAAATGTCTTATCCTGCTCCAAGCTCCCCAAAAGAGTAAAGAGCGGGCCGCGCCTTTTCGTTAAAACAACTTCTCAAAAAAAAAGATAGACCCACAACACCCGGTTGCATCACACCTTTTTCAGTCTATTCAACATCCCCGGCTGGCAAAACTAACAGCTAGATACATGGGTTCCAGCTCTTCGAGGATATGGCCTGTCCTATTCGCCCAGGGCATTTGTTGCGGACGAAGATATTACCCATCGAAGAGAGCCTGGACGTAAATGATTAGCTATTGTCGCTGTCTGTTTTGAGGGGCCGAAGAAGACAATAGGCACCTAATGCACTTTAAAAGCTGTTACGTCCACTATCCGGGATTGCCTTAGAAACTAAAGAAGAAATTTGCAGTGAGAGCCCAGGCGTTGGTGAATATTCAATTTGCTCGCTCGATCGATGAAATAAAATCACCTGGGGATCTGGACCGGGGACCCGGCCAGGTCGATATCGATCAAATCAATCCAAAGTCCAATCTTACCCTGGTCAGAAGTGATCACATCTGGTTCAGCGCTTTCTCCACAATAATTTTTTGGCCCCGGAAGCCGGATAGGGTTTCCGGTTTTTCTGCTCCGGTTGCCTATCAGGCATTGTGGACTGTTCGGAAACATGAAATCACCCATTGTCGGCCTTCTCAGTGTCCTTCTTTTTGATTATTTCATGGAGTAACGACGGCATCAGCCCCCTTTCTTTAAGGACTAATTGGACCCAATGGAAATCAGCATTTTTTTCGCCCCAGGCATTTTTGCGCACCATCAATGAACATTGTCTTTTTCTTGTTCCTCCAATAGATAAATTAAGCTCAACTTACATTTTACAAATCCCCGAGGCATACCGAATTGCCGGTGACCAAGAATTTTGCAGAGACCATTTCTTTATCATGTCGGTATCGGTACATTCCACGATGGATTTTATAGGGTTAATGCCTATGTAAGCCACATCCTCAAAGCTCAAAGTGTTTTCAGGCAGCTGGTTTGCCTCCATCCCAATCTCCGGAAATCTGCTGCTTTGCCTGTTTTGAAAGCACGATCCGAAATTAAACAGAGCGCCGTGTCAAACTCGGTTGTTGTGAGTCTGATTCACTTGAAATTTGATCATAGCCGAAATATCATAACGCTGTTGGTAAATAAATCCAAAAGGTTTTGAGATGACTCCACAACATCGCTGTCAATGTTTTAGGTTTCGCTCATTCTTGAGTAAGATAGATATTTAACCAAATATTCCTAATCGTTTCTGGCAGCCATAAAATTGTGTTTGCGACCGCCGCCTGACCTCTGGGATATTCAAAAACTCCCTGTGCATCACCCATAAACAATTCATAGACAACTCGAGTTTGAGGGATAACCGTCAAGTTTATTTCGTCTATGATCTGGATATTTGATATAAGCCAAGGCGAGTTTTGCAGCATAGCGTAATAGGCGCATATAAGCTATCAGCAGACGAATCTGAGCATCTTTTGAATTTCTGTTGGCAGATAAACCTGGTGATTCCCATTCAATTAATCGCATAACATACCTCCTTTAACCTTGATTTGTTTAAAGACCTATGGCTAAAGATAAACTAAGGGGAGACGAGGTTTCAAACTTCCGAAGATAAAAACTGAGACGTTGGTTCACAGCATAATCCACAAAAAACATCTTTTTTTTCCAAGTAGTCCCGGAAAGAGGTTTTGAAGAAGATTTTAGTTGTTCAAATTAGAGGAAGTGTTCAAGGATGATAGTTTTGAAGTATTTCATTCCAATCATGCCTGGACGGATGGGGAGAATATCTTTTAAATTGAAGGTCTCGAAGCGATCATTTTGTCCGCCAGCATATTGCCGGTCCTGGCTATCAGGGGAATCACCAAAACGCATTTCGCGCAGGTTGCCAAAGTTTAAACGCAATGGTTGGCGGTTGCGCAGTTTGATATTTTAGCGGCATCGTTTAAGAAACATGCTTAGGATATCCGACAAGATAGAAACGCCTGGTTCTTTGAGACCGGTGCCCATACCTCGCCATCCGAGCACTTCACGCAGTTCGAAGCTCCACAATTATATGCTTTTCCCCAAATGCCGGAAAACTGGCATTTGGTAGGCATCAGTAAAGGTTTTCGGATTCGTTAATCACATAAAGCTCTTTTGGGACTGACGTTGGTCTTTCAGGTAATGTATTATCTGCAGCAGCTTTCTGTCATCTCTTTGAGGGAGTTTTAATATTTGTTTTGGAGTGTTTTGTTTTGAGTTGAGAGTTGTTACAAAGCCAGAATACGGCATCTTTAAAAATCCAGCGCTATGGAAGTGGATGACCAGAGATCGCTGGCGCACCACCACCGGTTCCATGGTCCCGGATTCGCCGAATTTCTGACCCGTTTCACAGAAATCACCCGGGGGTATTTTGTCGGGATGGCATTGCAACCATGGTGCTGCAGCTTAACGTGGAAGAAGATCCGTGTTTCGTACGCTATCGGCACTTCACGACCTCCTCAAACAAGTTGAACATGACAGATACCTGAATATTCTTTGCAGAATACGGATTATTTCAGATCTAACCTGGTCCTTAAGCTCCAGCAGTTCTTCATGTTGATTACATGGCTGTTTTCCGTCAAACGGTCGATCAGGGCTGCGGTAAGCTGATTGTTTTTCAAAAATGAGTCCCATTGATCGAACCCGAAAGTTAGGGAATTGATTAAAGGTATAACATTTTGGCCATCAGAAGTAAAAACAAATACCGACCTGCACGAGTTTGTTTCGACATACCCATCCATCAATCAGCAGGCGGTCGCCGCAGGGAAACCAAACATCTTCAGTATATTTTAACATTATGATCAGCCACGGACTGGTAGAGTATCTCCACAAGCTCCGGGAACAGAATGAACTTTCCCCGATACCCTTTCTCTATTCTGGGTGAAAGCCGTGCTTAGAGACCATAATGCTTGCCTGTTGCCCGTGGGGCTATATCAGAGATAATCAATTTTGCTGCTTTGAAACTGGAGTAATCAAAATGGATCGTATGAGTAAGGATCTTTTTTTTGTTCAGTTTCGGCTGTCTGGTAAAACGTCTCAATGACAAACGGTTCCGGGATCTTTGCATGGCTGATCCTTCGTTTCCTGGAATTTTCCTGTTTGATTTTGTACTCTTGCTCAATGATATATTTCAAAAACCGGACATGAGAGAAGCTGCTCTTTTGAGCAATGGAGATATAATGATCCCAGTTGGCAAGCAAGCCTCTCATGCCAATGTATTTAAGCATTTCGGCAAATTCTTCATCCATTGTTAATTCTTATCATCGTTCCCATAAACGGATAAATCCACTTCATCGGTAAACCGGCCTTCAAGATATGCCTGCCTGTTTGTAAAGTCATGATTCACTTCGGGTAACAGCAGCTCATAGTTCGAGTCTCTCATGAGCAGTCTGATAATATTCTCGATGGTGTCCAAATTGATCACCCTGTACTTCAATGCCCGCTTGATGGCTTTGACAAACAGAGGCAAGGCCGTTTTTTTATGCAGGCTGTACAACTGACGGACAAACCTGTGTCTTGATTTGCCCTTCATGGTAAGGGCAAAATCCAGATAGGCATTCACTTCAGGTGCTGTGGATCTTAAAATCCTTTCCTCTCCCGCAGTGGGTTTTTTCCGATTCTTTGGTTGGTATCTTGACTTTGGTTCTCCCTCTGGACTGAATTTTTCGTTCTTAACGCCATCCGGAGGTAATTCATATTCCGCCAGCTTCTTTCTTTTATGATAGATCTCCACATGGTTGCAAAACTGCAGCACTTTTACATCAAAACGTGATGTCCCGGGCACCCAGTAAAAATTCCCGTCAAGGGACGCATATCCGTATTGATCAGTGCCCCTTTCATAAGCAAGATAAGGGGGAGTGACATATGGAGGCAATTTCCTGAGAAAAGATTGTTCAAACTCAAACGCCTTTGCCGGGATCAGTTTGGTTTTACTCACCGGTCTGTTGGCCCACTCTGATCGTTGCCCAATCAAAAGCCTGCCTGTTCATGTCTTCCAGGTTTTCAAAAGTGCGGCCTGGGAAAAAATTGGTCTCTACTGTATAAAAGCTGCGTTCATTGCCCGCTTTTCTGTTGGCGTGGTTTATTTCATGACAGATGAATTTAAATCCGTATTGTCTGGCAAACTGTTTCATCTCCGGTGTGATGACGTCATTCCTGCCGGTTCCCCGAAGACGTGCCAGGTTGGTATTATCAATGATGCAGTCAGGGGCGGCATACCCCCAGAAGGTCAACGCTTCATGAATAAAACACTTCATGACAAAACGGTTAAAAGAACGGTAAAACTTCAAATATCGCAGCTTTGAATATCTCATATAGATAATGCTGCCGATGACCTTGACCCGTGTTGTTCCAAATTTCACATTATAAGGACTTGTGTGTCATGTTGCATTTCAGCTCCCGGAACGTCAGGCTTTTGATCACAGCGTTGATTTTTCGATTGCCCCAGGCCAAGTTCTCGTATCATTTGGGTCAATGTGGAATACGCAACATTTATTCCTTGCTCTTCGGTAAGTTTTTCGTGTATCCGCTGAACCCGGCCGTCGCATTGAGTGTAAAGCAGACCCAAAAGATCCGGGTCGATCTTGATTTTATCCTTTCTTATGGTCTCGGGCATTTCACCTTTCTGGGCAATAATGGCCGTCACCGTGTTGATACTGATGCTCAGGTGACGAGAAATTTCTCGCAATCCCATGCCTTCTGTATAAAGAAAGTAGACGGCCTTACGCTTGTCCGGTTTGATCATGAAATTGCCGTATCGCTTTGGTAAAGGTTGAATTGCCCTGATGATACCTCACGGGCAAAGGTTGCCTGGGCGAAAGTATTTGGTTTTGAACCTTCGAGTCTGCCCATTTGAGGTAGCGTTGCATATATTTTTGCGTTACCTCCCGAATCCACAGGCAATGCGCAGCTCTACCTCAGTTGCAATCAGCATCTGTAAATGCTCTCACCTTCGGCGGCAAGCCCAAAATATTTCCGTTTCTAGACGACTTCGTAGTTTAAATCCGTTCCTTTGAAATAACCATGGGCTAAAATCTCTATGTCTCGAATGCTCAAATTTTTCCCGGCAACCGAACTGACAAATATGTCGACCTCTTTTTTATTGATGCCGTTCATACGTATGAACGGACGAAGGGTATACATATATGCGTAAACAGGAAAATGACCGCTAAAACCATTTTGCCCCATCACACGGCTCATCGGCCGTTAATAATACCAAGCCTACCAGCCTTTGCTTTTATTCTGAAGCCCAGGTAAACGTCTCAAAGGAATAACCGACATCTTGTGAACGCTTTTCAGTTCATCAATGAATTTGGCCTGCTCTAGAATACTGAGACTTTTTGCATTTGCCATGCGAATAAGCTCTATAATTCCAAAGGCTTCATCACTGCCCAGTGAACAATAAGGCACAATGGCGATCCCCAACTTATTGGCGCATCGATAAGCGTTTGGAAATCGGCAATATCCCTACGACTGCTTTTACGTATCCATACCGCCCGGAGGATCAACCAGTTTCTTATTTCGAAATGAACCCGGCAACGCCTTCACCGGCACCCGACGGACCTCATCCGGCAACTTTGCATAGCACCGTCGAAACTGGATATCTGCTTGCTCGGCGTACGGCTCCTTATGGCGGACTTTTATGATGATATGCGCCAGCGTAATAATCTTTTTCCCTTTTGTCGATGCTGTGTTGTCTCAAAATCTTATTTATCAACCCGATGACGTCCTTCAGGCTAACGGATCGTCCTTCGATCAGGCTCGTTACCATCTGAATGTGTAACACCGTTGTTTGATCAACTTCAGTTTCAGGACTCTCGGTGGGCTTTTCATTAGGATTCGATTCAGGCATGTGGCCATTGCGCCGGGCGTTTAAATATCTTTTCTTTATCTTGCCCTCTTTGCTGCGATAATATTCAATGCTTCTTTGTATTGCATTTTTCCTGCGGTGAGTCTGCTGACAACCAAAAGGACACCTAAGATCGCTACGACCAGCATTGCGGGGGTGGGTGAAAAATAAAATGTGGCAGTGCCTGCATCGGGTCAGGCATTTTTACGAGATTGGGGCTTTTTCCTTGAAATTACCAGGCAGTAAAACTGATAATAGTAGCGCAACAATACCTCGAACCTTTTTCTTTCGGTGCCAGTCAAAAATGATTTGAAAGGCTGGATCTGTATTATAAAAAAGCCAAATGCTCGCTTATGTCACTGATGTATGTGGGCATCCCTCGTTAAACCTTGTTTTTTTGATTTGACTAAATCTTAAGGTATAACGGGGGTTCTTTTTCTGTAAGGGGGAAATTTATCCTTTAAGACGGGCAAAATCTGAAAAAAGCGTGTATCAATTTATCTGAGCAATACTGTCTCAGTTTATCTCAGCGCTATAGTTAACGACCCATTTTTTCTTTGAAATGATGACGTACCTGCCGGTTACACCGATTATTTTTTTCTTTTGCATGGCGGATACTACATTTGCCTTAAAACGCTCTGAAGAAAGTGGCGCCTGAAAGATATGGGTTTCCTGCCAGCCGCTTTGATCTAAAATCCGAAGGTAATCATTGATTAAAATCGAATTCACCCGGGTCTCATTTTTGGCAGGGGTGTTTTGGAAATCGCGCCAGTCGGCATTGATAAATGCCATCTGTGTGCTCTTTTTGGCGTTTGAGTGTGCCAGCGCAAAAAAGTTTTCCAGAAATTTTAGATAGTTCGCTTTGGACATTCCTGATATGCCATCAGGATCGTAGTTGTTTGATTGCTTTTTAAAATAAGGCGGATCAAAAATAATCAGGTCCGGTTTGGTTTTACCTTTTATCGGCCATTTTAAATTGGTGATATCCCAGAAACAGGGTTCAATTTCCGGTCGCGTATCCGGCCGGTCATCCATGTCAAAGCTCCAGCATTTCCGGTTAAACGCGAGGCAGGTGTCCGCCACCACTCCACCGCCCGCCATTGGATCAAACACCAGATCGTTCTGATCTGAAAAATAATACAGCATGTGTGCGATCATTTGGGCCGGGATTCGACCGGGCCAATCGTCTCCGAAACGTTTTTCACAATCATTCCAGTTCCACAGGTCCCATGTCCGCAGTCCCCAGTTAACCGCCTTGAATCTATCAAGATCGCTTTTGCCCTCCAACGCGATGGACCAGACCATCGGCTCAGTCCAACCATGCTTTTCAGCTACCTGGGCAACTGTGAAGCCTCTGGACAGATCGGTATTTAGCAAATTTGCCAATTCTGGCATTTTTGCTAAATGGTTGGATATTGTCCTTTGGAGCGCGTCGAATCTTATTGCAATCCGCTCTTGCGAGATGCCGAGGCGGTTCATGCGAAATATCTTGAGATCCAGTTCCATCTGGGTTGCTGCTCTGAGATCGGCTATATACGCGTCAACTGCCTGCCTTGAACGACCGATTGCCTGCCCGATCTCAAAAGATGTCAAACGGGGATTGTTTTCATATGCCCGTCGGGCCGTCATTCTCGCTTCTTCTTCAGGAATTCCCGCTCGCATGATCTATCCTTGAAAACAAGGTGTTTAAGTTTTATTTTTTTCGTAAACTTTTTAACAAAATTAAAGGCTATTTTCTGCCATGTTATGTAGAATTTTTCTCTTGCCTAGCATATTTCTCCTTTTATTTTTCTTGATGGTGTCTTGGCTTACCAACCCATTTAGCTGCGCAGTCAATCCGCCAAGAGAATACCTCTGAGATGCAACCGGAACGGAAACCCGCTGCATGGCCTGTCCTGATTTCCTCAAACATGCGTGCGTGTCATGAACGATAAATTGACGGTTCAGTTTAGGCTTTTGCTACAATTCAAAATTATCGAGTTTCTATGAAAGTTATCGTGAAAACAAACCTCATTGTTGATACATAATTGCGGATAATCTATTGCTTTAATGCTGGGCTGGACATCTTACCTCCTTTTCTTTTAGGATATTGGCGCAAAGGAGGGATTGCGTAATAATCAGAATCATCAAGCTCGAAGCATCTTAATGCGAGATTACCTATTCGAAGCCCTTCATGACAGATTTTTTTCGAATGTATCGGATTTTCGTCAAAGGCGTTCCTGAAGTTTCTATAGCCGGACAGCGATGTCGGTTTTGCCGCCATGTTTTTTCCCCTCAAAGATCCGTCATTTAACAACGATGAAGAAATCGATCAAAACTTAAAAGGACTATTTACAATATAGAAGCGCCTTGTGATACCCTTGAATTCGCGAAATTCGCTGACCCGGTTAACCCCGAGCAGCTTAGGCGGCGTTTAAAGGGCCTATTCGGCAACTGCAGAGGCAAAATTCTCCGAAGGTATGGTAATTTTTTGAGGGATGTTGTTATCTATTATGAGGCTTAGATGGAACGGCGGGCTTTTTTCCTCAGAAGAAACTGCACTCACGAAATTTGTTTAAAAGGGAAAATTCGAAGACGAATTCCCGAGGTTACCTATCACTTACAGATGTTAGGCGCGGCAATGGTCCATCCTGCTTTCAAAGTGATTTCGCTATCGCCGAATTCATAGTCAAACAGGATGGGCAAAATAGAGGCGAGCTGCGAACATGTGCCGCCAAGCGGTTTAGCTAAGGAAGATCATTATCGGTACTTGCCCATCGTTACACTGAAGATGCCTTGAGCTCAAATGCCCCTCATATCAGGGGAGGCACAGAATATAATCTGCTATATTCTTGGAGTCAAGGGGCGATCATTTCATTTTATTCGAGTCAAAGCCCGAAGTGTGGAGTCAGATCACCGAGTTGAAATTGTCGATATGAAGAGAATCCGAAATGGTTCATCGTTTAGTTCCTAAATCAAGTCCCTCTCAACGGAAGAGTCAAACCAGAGTTTATTGGTTAATTTTACCGCGAATACTGAGAACAAGGTAAGATTTCCAACTTCCAGTTGGGTTACGGAATTTTTACGGTGACAAAATAATCTTATACAATCGGCGCGCGGTGGGCGTACTCGTTGAAGGTCGAAAATGTGAGCCTTCAATGCAGCAAGTCAAGGGCTATCATTTTTAGCGAACATAACTATGGTCTCGGTAGAAAAACTTGCGTTTAGTTTTTTGCCATTGCTCATGATGTTGGCTTTGATAGATCAGACCAGCAGCACCATGCAGTTATTCAGAGCAAAATATGGACAAAGCTAAAAGCAAAAGAGCCTTATGGGGAGCGAATGAGATCATTGTTTAAAAGAGTTTGCGTTTGAATCAATGCAAATCGCGTAAAACTATTCTCTACGGCGTCAAATTCCAGCGATCATCTTATATGATGATGACACCTCATAGAGGGTATTATCGCCTAAATAGGCATCAAAGCTACTGAGGGAAATTTACAATGAGAAAGTTAAGGCCATTTACTGAACGGGACATTTGCGTTTGAAAACAGATTGTCTTGATTTAAGATATGATTTTTTGTGCATTTTTCCTCTAAACAATACTTTCCAAATATAAAAACCTTCATTACTAATTACAACATGTTGTGATAAAATTCATAATTTATCCACATGTGGTGGCAAATGAACTTATAACGTGATGAGCGGGAATTGCTGCTTCTTCTTCAGTTAACTGGAGAGGGCCTATCGCTTTTTTAGCGGCATAGAGGAGGGGATCTAAACCATCCAGCGTTATAATGTGGACCGGTATTTCGGTTGCGCCGATCTCCTTGTATGCCTGCAAGCGATGAGCCCCGTCAAGAATGCGGTATTTATCATCATAATCCGGATGAATCTGCACTTCGATAGGATCGATCTTAAACCCATCCCGCATGTTTTCGGCAAGCATGGAGACGCGTTTTGGATAAACACCGCTTCTCGGATATATGTCCTCATCCAGTATAATCTGTGAAATGGGAACTGTGCAGGATGTTTTTACCATAATACCTCTTGCTGCAATAATCAGGTTTAAAATGATGTAATAGGAAATGACAGCATTCCGACATTTTCGTCTTGATTTAACATTAAGTAGATATTTTTATCGGCCCGGAGGAGTTTTGCACTTTGTCTGAATAATGAGAATGGTGGAGATAAAAACAGATGTTCTTAATTTGTTTCGCAACAGGCATGCCAAAAATTAACCTGTTGATATTATAGGTTTTAACATTTTGGATGTATTGGAGTGCATATTTTTCTGTGCAGTGATGCACATTTTTCTGTGCAAAAAAGAGCGATCAAGTTTTTTATTGGAGGCGTTACAAGTTTTCGGGAAGGTTTCTATGTATTCGAGGATTGATGAATAAGTGTTTTTTATGCTATAATCTATCCGTTGATGTTGAGATTCAGGGGCGTCTCTGAAGTCCAATGGGCATTCTACGATTTCGGTCATAACCAATAAGTTTAATCTGGAATATAACACACTGAAATTAATGCTAAAAAATATTTAGTAGAGTAGAACCTCAGTGCAGTGGCTATAGGTATCGGCGGCAATTCCACTGGTTTCCCGGTGGTCCTCAATCCGACTTCCATACCTTCCTTCCCTTAGTCCCCTCGTCGAACCGGACGTCGGGTTTTCCCCGGTACGGCTCTCCGACAACCTTCCCCATGTGTTTATCAGTAACCGTTGTCGTTGAATTACAGCAATTAACCGAACTGGTATAATCCCAGTCGAACAACTAAATTGTTGTGGACTCTCCAGGTGCCCCTCGATTGATCACTGTGCTTCCGCTTCAGGAATATTCGCAGCCGTTCGCGGACAAAAGCATTGAGTTTGCGGAGCCGCTTGAGCACTGGTCTTGTCGCCTTGTGATAATTGTTCCAACCCCTTATTACCGGTGTCAGCTCCTTTATCATCTCTTCCAGCGATAGACTGTAACGCCGCCCTACTACTTCGCGTATTCGCTGCTTTATCCGTCCGATCGAACGATCTGAAGGCCATACGGCACAATACTTCTTTAATTTCGAATTCTTTTTTCGTACCGGACACAAACGGAAGTGCACGCCGAGAAAGTCAAAACCCTCTTTGGCTTTAACCACACTCGTTTTATCCGGGTGCAGCATCAACCCAAGACGTCCCAGCATCTGCTCCACCTGCTTGATTACCTTCTTTCCGTTACGCCACAACAAGATTACGAAATCATCCGCATACCTTACCAGTGTGCCTGGAATTCCCGACATTTGGAACATTTTAACGAACGCGTGCAGGTAGATATTACTCAACAAGGGTGATATCACAGAGCCTTGTGGGGTTCCCAAACCGTTTGATGCGATATGTTTACCGTCTTCCATAACCCCGGCTTCAAGCCACATGCGAATCAGCTTTAAAACCCGCCGGTCCGCTATGCGTCGTTCGACCAGCTCCAGCAGAATATCCTGCCGAATATTATCAAAAAATCCGGCTATATCAGCGTCTAACACAATACGCTGACCTTTAAACGTTATCGCCCGGCCTATTATGCGGATGGCGTCGTGGGCACTGCGCCCAGGTCGAAATCCGTGAGAGCAATCCAGAAAATTGGCCTCAAATATCGGTTCGATTACCACTTTAGTCGCCATCTGGCACACGCGGTCAAAAATAACCGGAATTCCAAGCGGCCTTTTTTCAGCTTTGCCCGGCTTGTCGATATAGCATCGCAGCACTGGCTGCGGTCTATACCGCTCGCTTTTTAATTGCTCGCGGACTTCCATCAGGAATTGATCGACACCGATAACATCCTCAATGTATTCAAAATCCTGCCTATCGACTCCCGGCGCACCTTTGTTGGCCTTCACTCGTTTCCAGGCCACCAGAACAACATCTTCACGATAGATCTTATCGTAAAGAGCCCCGAATCTCCTATCCAGCGACTGCTTTGCTGCATGGGACAGTTTAGACTGTAAGTCAGAAACTTTACTCTGCATGTTAATAGCTCTTTAAGCACTCATGCCTTCTTACTGTTACCAGTCAGAAATGCAACTGGCGATACCGACCGATGATAATTTGGGAAAGTTCGAGTTCTTAACCCGATGGTCGCACCATTCCCCAACGGCTATCGGCTGGGTTTTGTTAAAGCGAGGTCCCCGTAAACCCGCACATCATCCTTACCATCTCATCTAACCACTGTTTCGCATTTCAACTCACTGCCTAAACGCGGTCGAAGTATGGCCCCACGCTCAAGACAGGTTATGTTGTCCTGCCCGTCATCACTTCCAGGCCACTCCGACTTCCCTACGCCCATCACCTCCATCTTGCCGGTTTCACCCGACTTGTTGGCGGCTTACCGCAGGCGGAGTCCTGCGGAGACGCTGGGATCTCAGGTCTTCCCTCCGTTATCTGTCACCGCATGCCGTCGGCCTTACCCCGGGTTCCCTGCAGGTGCACATGCCCTTTGCTTCCCTGCAAGCTCCGGCCTTCTCCAAGTGAATAGAGGATCGGCGTGTATCCCGGCTTTGCCGGGTTTTTCCCACAGTTGGACTCTCCCAGCTATACCTGTCCAACCTTGAATTACGAGGCTGCACCGTTCTCTTTATGCTACGGCCTGCGGTTTTGGCAAGCACCCCTGGCTGGGTACGACCCGTGCTACACGAGCCTCCTGGGTACCGTGTCGGGGCAAGTTCAGCCCGTGTGTTACCACACGAACCCGCCCTCTGCCTACATACCCGTAAGGGCAACTGATATGATAACCTCCTTTCAGGTTAATAGATAACGGTCTTTCGACCTCGTACATTCACTATTCAAGACGCGACACCATTCACACAAATGGTGGGTTCTCTGGGACATGCTTGGGTATGGATAGAATGGAGAACCCCTGTATACGACGCTCCTGGGCGGTCTGGGAGAGTATATTTAGATTGTAAAAGAAGTGGGTTGAGAAGTAATTAGGCGATTGTATGGCGTATCAGAAATCCATTCTTTTCCAAATCTAATGATTTCTGTAAGCCCTTCACCAATAAGGGTTTAGAGTAAAACACCTTAGTAATGGTAGTTGGGTTTGGATTGTTGGTGGGTTGTGTGTTGGGATTATTCCACTGGAAGTTGGTATTTGGTTTTTTTTTGGGTAGGTAGTATAAGATAATAATAGTTTCTCTCTCTCTTTTTTATCAAAAAGCATTCTCTCCCTATCGTTGAAAATTTCTGTTTTACGGAACTCTATTATTATGTGGTGTCCACAAACCTTGACCGCTTGGATAAAGCTGTCCAAACAAATATACAGTATCAAATTCGGTGGTCTCTTGAGGGTGATGATCAGATTTGTATTTGACAGATAGTATGGTTGGAAAGATTGACAATTCATTACTTTTATGCAAAATAAAACCAAATATATTTTAATCTCTTTATATTCCAATAGTTTTCTGTGCTGTCAGACGCATTTTCAAGGCGAAAATCAGCCTTTTATAAGAGCCATGGACAATTTTCCGTGCTGTTCGGGATCAACAACCCTAAAAATGCAGCCGATTGGACAGCATTTCGTTATAGGTTTAAATTGATTGCGAAAAAATATGGTGTGTAGATTATGCAAGGAGGACAAGCCACTGAGGGAGTCCCATATCTTCCCAGAATGGCTTTACAAAGAGCTTTATGACGATAATCATCGGTTTTTTGTTCTTTCCACGGATGTGAAGAAGAGAAGAGGGACACGCCCAAGAGGGATTTATGAAAGACTTTTATGCCATGAATGCGAACAGCGGTTTAGCAAGTGGGAAGGGTACGCTCGAGATGTTTTCAATAATCAGCCATTAAAGCTAATTGAGGATAATCGGGTGGTTGTATTTTCAGGTCTGCAATACACTCCCTTTAAATTATTCCAGATGTCCTTGATTTGGCGAGCATCCATCACGAGCAGACCAGAAATAAACAGGATCGACTTGGGGCCTCATGCCGAGAGGATTCGGAAGATGCTATTCGAGAACCGTCCTGGTGAGGCTCATGAATACGGATCAATTCTGATGTTGCCAGCGTTGGGCCAAGAACTGATGCAGGAATTTCTTTATCCTCCCGAGAGGCTCCCCTCGAAACTCGACGGTCACTCGGCCTATCGAGCTGTTTTTGGCGGGTTATTCTGGCTGTTCATAGTCTCGAATCACTCGGCTCGTTTTCCACATAAAGAAGTGTTTCTTTCAAGAGATGGGCGACTTCCTGTTTTTAAGGTTGGGGGGCCAGCTGTAAAGTTCATGCAGCAGTTAGCATCTGATTTCTTTGCAGCAGGCATGTTGAATGATCCGGTATGATTCAATAAAGCAGCTGACAAATAATTTAGCCGATCGCTTACCCTTACATCGAAGTTGGGTATTATGCAACTATAGTCCGCTTCGGGCTTTTCCCAAAGCCCTCATACTGAATATTGTTCCGAAATATTTGCCAAACATCGGGAGGTATCAATGATCAGAAAACTTGGCCTAATTATTTTTTTCGTGTCTTTAGTAGGATGTGCTTCAGGTGTACAGAAAATGAGAAATATTGATCCAGGTATGACACTTCAAGAGGTAGACGCTGTTATGGGCCGTAGAGACAGCTTCAAATCGGTCGAAAAAGACGGATCTATCTATACACTTTATCAATATACAAATCAATATTGCAACGCCAACGTATCCCTTTGGGAAAAGTGTGACTTTTTTATCATCTTTATGGACGGAAAGGTTATCGAAACCGGTGTTAAAAACGTGCGCAGTAATAACCCGAATATGACCTTTCTCTATTTGTTTCAATAGCAGCTATGAGTAGGCATGCAAAGAAGTACATTCCGAACAAGGATCTCCACCTGACCGCTATTCCGCTACGCTCCATACAGGCCGAACGGCGAGCTTGTGTGAAGATTGCTGCCTTTTAACATTTTTACAAGAGCCTCGCTGATGGTTATAATTTCCTTCAGAAATCAACAATTGAATTATCCGCTATAAGACTGTGTAAATCATCGTCCTTATCGTCCAGATGCCATAATATCAGTAAGTTAAAACGGACAATCATTGGACGGTCTCACAGGTTTGGACGATCACGGCTTTTGATAAAAAACAGGGATGGTATATTCTGAATCGCTTCCGCAGAATTCTGCGTAAGCGTTATTTTACGATTTCCGTACGTACGGAAAAAGTTAAATTGGCTGGATAGAGGGCTTTTGTGAATGGTTCAGGTGGAATAAGTAGCCAGAATCGAGTGGGATATGTACGACCCATTTGAACCGCATTTGCAATAATATATGTCAGCTTTTAAATTATTCTTTATAACTCAAAACCATTACAGTGCTTTTCTTGACTCTATTCACAACATTATCAAAAGATTGTTTCTTTGATGGTGCAAGCAATTTATCAGATACTCCAGGGACTGTATCAAACATAGCCTGTGCATAAATGCTTTTGATTGCGTAATTAACGTTTTGAGGTAAACTTCCTGATATTTTGAACGTCGTTTTTGCATCAAGTTGTGCCATAATCACACCAAGAATATTACCGTTATCATCTAATAATGCCCCACCAGAATTACCAGGTTGAACGGGTACGCTTATCTGATAAAGTCGTATATCATCCTGAAAACCGGTAAGGCTATTTATTGTCCCCTTGGTAAACTTAGCGCTCACTCCCTGCAAAATAGGATTAGGAAAACCAATAGTGAAAACTTCTTGCCCCATTTTAGCAGAACGTTTTGAGGAGAATGCTATTGCCTGGAAAGAACCATTTATTTTTAATAAAGCCAGATCATTGTGTGGGTCATTACGGATAAGTTTTGCAGGGTATATGTTTCCTCCAACAGCTATTTTAATCTCATTTCCATCTTTGATGACATGGTGGCAGGTTAAAATATATCCATCTTTTGATATAATAAAACCTGTTCCTAAGCCGTTAACCTTTTTTTCGGTTTTTGATATTGAAGGTTGCGATTCCTGTGATTCAGATGGATGGTCTATTTTGTATCGTATTTTAGATGCAAGTTCTTGGGCTTGGACTAATTGTTGTGGTGATAAAAAACTTGCGGCAAGAGTTCTATTTTCTTTTGCACGTTCATCCCCTTGTGCTGCAGCCAAACTACTCCATGCATATGCGAATTTGTAATTTTGAGGAACGCCTTGACCATTGTAATACATTGCTCCAAGATTTAATTGAGCTTTAGCATGTCCCTGCTCCGCAGATTTCTTGAACCAGTATGCAGCCTGTTTGTAGTCCTGTGGTATTCCATTTCCAAAAAAATGCAATTCCCCAAGATTATATTGAGCAGAAGCATCTCCCTGCTCAGCAGATTTCTTATACCAGTAGAAAGCCTGTTTATAGTCCTGTGGTACTCCACCCCCAGAAGAATACATATATCCAAGATTATATTGAGCGTTAGAATTTCCTTGTTTAGCAGATTTCTTGTACCAGTAAATAGCCTGTTCGTAATCCTGTTGTACTCCATTGCCAGAATAATGCAAATATCCAAGATTATATTGAGCCTCAGCAAATCCCTGCTCAGCAGATTTTCTGATCCAGTAAATAGCCTGTTTGTAATCCTGCGCTACTCCTTGCCCAATTCGATAACAATTTCCAAGATTAAATTGAGCAGAAGCATCTCCCCGCTCAGCCTCTTGTATAGTTGTTTTAATGGATTCAGCATCCACCTTTGGCACAACATTTATCGACAAAAACCCCATCAGAAGAAACACTGTAAGTAGTTTTGTTAATACTGTTTTATTTATTAATTTCATCATCAACTATCTCTCCGTAAATTTACTATTTTCTATGTCCGTTTTTCACCAACATTTAATTAATGATCCTTAAAAACAAAAAAAACACCTCTCTAATTGAAAAATGGGGTCTTTATATTCATTCCATAGCACTCCCTGGTTATGTTTATGGATTTGCAAATTTTATTAGTGAGGTTTTTAGCGAAGTTTTATATTATTCTCAACATATTCTAAACGCCTGCCTATTTCCGATAGTTTTTTAAAAATTTCATCGATAGCGGTGGTGAGACGCATATGTCTTCGAGCCGAAGTATAACCTTTTGAATATATTTGATCCTGATTTCGAAGTGTTCGGAGTGCTTTTCTTACTTCATCCGAATTAAGACCGGTAATTTTCTTGATTTCAATATTTGTCAATGGGTTGTCCAGAACTGCTAAAACTTTATCTTCCGCTTTCATTGCCGGTTCCCCTAATTCATTAAGACTGTTTTACATACATAACCATACGGACTTATGATAATTTTTTGTATATGAGACTTGATTACCTGTCAATCTTATTTAGCAGAATTATGTAGGTCAAGAACTGACTAAGGGAAACTGAACGCCACTTTTTCCCCTAATAACGCTCTATTTTCCATATTTTTCATTGGGCTGAATGGACAATATATCAGATGGGTCTATATCGAAAAGGTTAATTTTCATGTGGTATTGTGCCAATGAGCAGTATGAAAGAGGTCGGGACACAGCGTGCAAATTTTAATTGCCAGCTTTTTCTAATCTTTTTTGGGCTTGTTTCATATGGTCAATAAACTCCGAGTGTTTTTCTAAATATTCTTTCAAAGCCTTCTCTTTCTGCAAATTGGCATCATTCAGTTTATTACCCTCAGATTGATAAATAGCATATAGAACATCATACTCTTTCGTTTCAGGTTCTTTTCCATTCATAATGGCATCAAAATTATCACGAGAAAATATCAAACACTTTTTATAAACGATAAGATATTCTTTATAGGTTTTTAAATAATTAAAGGCTCCTATTTTATCTTCCGCATCCAGCATTTCGATTAAGATATTTAAACCTTCATTATCTCGCTTTTTTATTTCATCTTTATATTCATTTACAATCTTTATATATTTATTTATTGATTTTTCTATTGTTGATATTTCATTTTGCGATAATTCTATAACTGAAGTTTCCCAGTTTTAAATTCGCGCGGATAGTGCAAACGCTAAAACTCGATTTAAAAATTTCCAATGATATCAGATAGTTATGAAAGTTACGTTGAGCTCTAACCCATTGATTTTATTA
>RPGQ01000027.1 GCA_004193595.1 Desulfobacteraceae bacterium Eth-SRB2 | reverse complement strand
CTCGACTCCTTGAATCCTATATTCATCGTGTAAGAATTTGATCACTTATATCAAATAAGGAGGCCGTTTCAATGTCCATAGGCGGCGTCGATTATTTTATATGGGCAAATCAGATGCTTACTCGCCCTGTTTGGTTTAAACAAACTCTGTAGTGCCGTTGAAAATCGGTAGTTGATACTTGATACTTAAATATGTATTCTATCAATTATAAACATGATCCTTTGTGTCTTTGTGCCTTCGTGGCATTTTTTTTTAGTATTTTTTGTGAACGTTGAACGGTCCTTATGAAATTTATTAAATGGAGCCTTATTGGTGTTGTCGCGGTCATTGCTCTTTTCTTGTTCTTATTAATAGGTGTAAGGCTTTACCTCAATACGGACAGGGCACAGCAACAGCTTCAGGCAACGGTGAATCAAACCATCCCAGGTACACTAACGTGGTCCAAGAGCCGCCTTCGGGTTTGGAGGGGTGAGGTTGAATTGCACAACGTGCTGATTAGTGCGCCCACAAATGATAAATTGGTTGAATTGAACCGTCTTTTCCTGCGTGTATCCTGGATTCGGCTTTTCAAAGGGGAATTATGTGTTAAGAATTTGTTTTTGGAAAACCCCCAAATAGATCTGGTGATGGATCCATCGGGGAACCTCAATCTCGTTCAAGCCCTTTACACCCCTAAAAAAAGTGAATCAAAACCCGTGCATTCAGTTTTTCCGTTGAATATCGTGATACGGGAGCTTAAGGTGCTGAACGGTTTCTTTGAATACAAAACAGAACAAGCCATTGCCGATAAACAAAAGAACCGAATGGTTCTTCAAAACGTTAACCTGACCCTTGAGGATGGGAATCTTTTAAAACAAAAAGCTCGCCTTGCCTGTGAGATTTCCGGCGCAAATATTGCCGGGACAAAGATTGACCGAATTCACTTAAGCTGCCATCTCAAAGACGGATGCCTGACCCTTAATGAGTTAAACTTATATACATTTGCGGGCAGATTTGATCTCAAGGGGCAAGTGAACTTTAAAAAGGCCTTTGCCAAGGGATTTACCTCGTCCCATCCTGATTTAAATGCCATATCCTATGAACTGTCCTTGCGCCAGGAAGATACATTGCTCGATATGGTGTCCTTCAAGGGATCACGCTTAGAAGGATCCATAAACTCTTTAATTACGCTTAAGGGAACGGGAATTGATCCAAAGGCCCTCACCGCTGAAACCTCCCTGGAATTATTTGCACGCAAATTGTCCGCCGGGAAGGCATTCCCCCCCCTTGATGCACACGTGAAAGCACAGGCAAAAATGAAAAAGGGGCGCGTTACGGTTATCCAGCTTGACGCCCGGGCAGGTAAGACTCACCTTAAGGTCACCGGCGATTATGATATTTCTTCCCTTAAAGTCGCGGCTGATTTTAATTTGGAGTCCCCGGACCTGGCTGAAGTCCTGTCACCGTTGGATATGAACGCATTGGGCAAGATGAATATCCGGGGAAGCGTAGGTGGAACGGTTGCTGAGCCGATTGTGGTTGCTCAATTACAGGGGGAAAATTTAGAATTCGAGCAGGTAAAAATCGGCAATGCGAATGCAAAAATTCAATTTTCCGAAGGCATGCTTTCCGTAGATCATGGAAAAATTCGCAACCAAAATTCATTGCTCGATATTTCCGGTACCGCCCGGATACGTGATCCCATAACGCATCATATTTTGAAAAACCCTGGTTTAGACATTGCATTAAAAGGAGACGCTCTGTTTATTGAGGACTTTGTCCAGGGAATCAAGGGGAAATTTACTCTGAACGGCCATATCTTTGGAGACACGGCACACCCCCGGGGAAACTTGAATCTTAAAGGAGAACATATCGACTGCTACACCCAAAAAATTCAAAGTATTCACCTAATATCAAATCTGGACGGTGATCGACTCAATTTGAATCCTTTTGAGATCGTGATTGCAACCGGTGAAGAAATCCTGGGCCATGGTTGGATTTCTCTAAATAAAAAATACCACTTACGACTTTCCTCCGGGGGCATTTCCCTTAAGAATGTCGCCTGGCTTCAGTGGGGAGACGGTGATACCGGCAAGATTTCCTTTACGTTCCAGGGACAGGGGGATCTTGAAACTCCCCAGATCACGGGGGAGGTGCTTCTAAAGGAGTTGCGATTCAATAACCAGCCACTGGGAGACGAACGGTTTAAAATTGAAGTTGCGGACCGGACCGCACATATCTCAGGGGGTCGGAATTTTGCTTTGGATGCCGTTTATCATCTGCAGACCCAAGCGTTTTCAGCATCCGCCGGGTTTGACAACACCCATTTGACCCCTTACTTAAAAATTTTCGGTCAAAGCAAACTCAATGGTTTCATGACCGGAAAAATCCAAGTCAACGGTAATACCAAGACATTGGATCAGGTAAAGGGGTGGATCGATATTTCCCGGATCGAGATTTTTTCGAATCAAACGGAATTGATCCGATCCCGTGACTTCAAGGCATTTTTAAAGCAGGGTAAAATTTCGATTCCCGGTGTCCGCCTGAACCTGCTTAAACAAGGGGTTATGGAAATTAAAGGTAACGGCACCTTGAATGGCGACCTTGATATTAAAGCCCATGGCACCCTTCCTTTGGAAATAATATCGCTTCTAACGGATGTTCTCCCCAATGCCGCCGGGCAAGTGCGCCTTTCTCTGGGCGTAAGCGGAAACCTGTCGCAGCCGGACTTGCGTGCCCATGCTGAAATTATAAATTGCGGCATGACGGTTCCCGCCCTTTTACAACGGATGCACGACCTGAACGGCAGTATTCAGGTAACCCCCAAAGCCATTGTTCTGGATAACATCCGGGGAATGCTGGACACCGGTGGTTTTGAACTGTTCGGCACCATTGATCTTAAGGGGTATCACCCGTCGCGGGTGGACCTCAAATTAAAAGCCCATGATCTTCCTCTTATGATTCCCGACACCTTGGAAACCCGTTTGAGCGCCCAACTGGATATCAAGGGCACACCTGAAAAATCACGGGTCTCGGGAGACATTCAAATGATTGAGGGAAAGTATTATAAAGATATACGGCTAAATCTTACGGAAAGCCTGGGTAAAAAATCACGGGAAGAGACTCTGGCAGCACCTGAGATCCCCTACCCTTTTTTAAAAAACATGGCCCTTGATATTAAAACCCGTTACAGGGAACCTTTTGTCATAGATAATAATATGGCCTTATTGGCCCTCAAGCCGGATCTTCGCATATACGGATCGGTGAATCATCCTCTGATCAGCGGGAGGGCCCAAGTGGAATCCGGAACCGTCTATTTCCAAAAAAAGGAATTTAATGTCAAAAAAGGTGTCTTTGATTTTATCAACCCGTATAAAATTGAGCCCACCATTGATGTGCTCAGTGAAATAACCGTTCGGGAATGGACGGTTTTTTTGAATATCTCCGGGACACCGGACAATCTTAAGTTTATTTTTTCTTCCAACCCATCAGAAAGAGAGGAGGATATTCTTTCTTTGTTAATAACCGGGAAAACAACACGGGAACTCATCGCAGGAGAAGGCGGTTTATCCCGTTCTTCGGGACAAATACTGGCCGATGTTCTTGCTGAAACCGTTCAAAAACAAATCAAGGATGCCACGGGTCTGGATGTTGTAGAGCTGGAATATAAAGAGGGCGGAGAAGCTGAGGCGTCGGATGAGGTAAAAGTAACTGTCGGCAAAGAGCTTTCCCGGAGAATAACGGTCAAATACGGCGTGCAGACAAAAAATGCCAGGGTCATCCAGCAGGTGATCACGGAATATAAATTTCTTGAGAAATTGTTAATGAACGCCTTCCAGGATACGGAGGGAAATTATGGCGGCGGGCTTCAATTTAGACTCGAATTTCGATAGAGAAAGACACCCAGGAGTACAAATCCTACTCGTAATTTTTACTGATATGTTGACTTTGATATTAAAACCGAAAAAGTTGCAAGTGATCTAAAGTGATCTAAAGTTAAGGAATTTTTCAGCCAATTATATTTTAATGACAGCGCGTTAGCGCTACCTCAACTTTAGGCACTTTAGGTCACTTCAAACTTTAGGCACTTGTGAAAAGGTTCCGGTAACATTTCCATTGATGAGAGTTATGTTGAGTATCTAACTTGCTTATGAGTAACTTCAGATGACCGACCTCAAACAGAAAGACTGGATAAAAATATCCGCGGTGTTGTGGATTCTAATGGCCTGCTTTGCCAAAGAGCCTGCATATGCCGAGAGCATGGGAAAGGATGAACCCGGACCCGTTGTTTCACAAATTATCATTGATGTTCAGGGGGTAAAAGGAAATGTGAGCCCATGGGTTGATCGGGTAAAGAATCTTATTTTTATCCGGGAGAAAGAGCCCTTTTCGACCCAACGGCTTCAGGATTCCCTCGACGCTTTGAAATCGTCGAATATGTTTAAAGCCATCCATGTTTCTGAATCAGACCCTGGAGAAAAACAATTTACCCTTGGTTTTCAAGTAACGCCCTATCCTCGAATTAAAGATATTAAAATCAGCGGTGGCTTTCCCCTGTTGGAACGAGAAATTCTCAACGCCATGCAGTTGCATCCGGGAGATGTATATCATCCGGAAACGTTTTCCGGTAAAGAAGCTGTCATTACCGAAGTTTTCAAGAATGAAGGTTACATTGCGCCGGTTGTTGATCTAGAGGCCGCAGAAGATCCGGCGGACGGAAATTTTGTGGTTTATGTCACTATCGACAAGGGGGATTTTTTTCATATCCGGCGCTTTGAAATCACGGGAAACCGGGCTTTTTCAACCCCGCGCCTTAACTTGCGGATCAAAACTTATAAATCGTGGCTGACCCCGGATTTTATGAGGCGTTTTAAGAAAAAAGTATTTAATAAAGATATTCAAAATCTCATTCGGTTTTACCGGCAAAAAGGATATCCGGAGATTGTCGTGAACTCCGATGTTAAAAAAGATGTTAAAACTCAAAATGCTTCTATTCTTGTAACCATTGATGAAGGACCCAGGTATGACATTGATTTTCAGGGCAATAAGGAGTTTTGGGATGTTACGCTTAAAAAAGATCTAATCCTTTTTAAGGAGGGCAATAACAAGGATTTTGGTCTAAGAAAGAGTATCCGCAAAATAAATAAACGTTACCGTAACGCCGGATATAAGGATTGTCGGATAGAAATGAAATCTGATAAAAAACAAGACGCCGGCATGCCCGTGCGTATAATCCGCCTGCTTATTCATGAGGGGCCGCAATATGTTGTAAATTCCGTCAACCTTATCGGAAATTATGCGTTTGATTCAAAAAAGATCAAAAAACAATTATTGACCGAAACTTCGGGGGTTATTGCAAACGGTGCATGGGTTCAGGAAACCCTAAAAGAGGACAAACATGCGGTTACCTCTCTGTATCTCAAGCAAGGATATATGAATACCGTGGTGAAAGATGAAATAAAATCGAATAAGGACATTAAAGAAAACACAACGTATGTAGACCTCACCCTGGACATCAATGAGGGGGTTCAGACGCAGGTAACGTCCGTAACGATCCATGGATTGAATGTGCTGTCTGACGCCGAGGCCAGTGAAATAATTACTTTGAAAAAAGGTTCCGTTTTCCGCAATTATATGATTCGCAGTGATGAAAATACGCTGTCCTCCCTGATTTCCGAAAAAGGATACCCTCACGTCACGGTAAAGGGGACTGCGGTCATAACCAAGGACAATACCCGAGCGGCAGTCACCTATGAAGTTGATGAAGGACCTTTTGTTCAAATGGGCCGGGTGGCTTACACGGGAAATTTTCTCACCAAAGGACGAGTTATCGAAAATGAACTTGAACTTCATCCGGGAGAACCGTTTTCGCTGAATAAATTTTTAAAATCTCAGCGCAATATCCGCGATATCAATTCCTTTGACTCGGTACGTTTTAAAACTTACGGCCTAAAGGAAAACCAAGATACAGTGAATCTGCTCCTGGAAATGGAAGAGAAAAAGCCTTATTATATTCAATTGGGCAGCGGGTATGACACAGAAAGAGAATTTTACGCCGACATACTGGCCGGTGACCGCAACCTTTTTGGATTAAACAAGGAGATTTGGGCCCGTACGGAACTCAGCCAGATCGGGTACCGGGGTGATTTGGGCCTGGTTGAACCCAGGTTTATGGGAACTCGAATCAAGTCATCAATAAACATGTTTACTGAAAAAAGGGAAGCGTTTAACACGGATTTCGGGACCAGAAACACGGGCATCTCAGTATCATTTAACCGCAGACTTTTTCAGAAATTTAACGCCGGCCTTTCTTTTGTATATGCATATAAGGAGCAGTATCAGCGGGACTCTGACCCCATACCGGCAGCTGAAGAAGATGAATATGATCCCAGAGGAATTCTAACCATAAGTCCCTCCCTTGTTTATAATTCAATGGATTCCTATATACGCCCCAGAAAGGGGATGTTTTCTACTTTGCTTCTGGATTTTTCTAAAGGGATCAATAATTCTCTGGATAATTTTTTTAAGTATCGATTCGAGGTCCGGAAATATTATACACCCATGGAAAACCTGACATTTGCGATGCGAGGACTTTTTGGAGATATTACCCGCTTCGATAACGGAAGCACGATTCCGGAAGACCAGCTTTTTTTTCTGGGGGGCACCTCTACGGTTCGGGGATTTGATGAAAACAAACTTCGATTTGATTCCAAGGGTGACGCCGTCGGAGGACAAACTGCATTCTTAGGTAATATAGAGGCAAGAATTGACTGGGGACCTAATTTCGAACTTTCTTTTTTTTATGACACGGGCAGTGTCAAAAACGCTATTCTCGACCAGGGTTCGGATGAGTTTCGTTCTTCAGTGGGTGTCGGATTGCATTATCTCACACAAATCGGTCCCATGGGGGTCTATTACGGGCACAAACTGGATAGGAAAGCGAATGAAAGTGCAGGGAGTTTTCATTTCACAATAGGGTTTAGATTCTAGCCTAAACCGAGCGTTTCAAATTTTAAAAGGGGTTTAAATATCTGTAGGCGTTCACGGGTTCAAAGGTTCAGGGGTTCAAGGTTCCATTCTTATCCCCGGACTGAATTTGGGATGCGTATTTACGATAAAAGCGTCAGTTTCGTCAGGCCTAATCCAACATTTGAAGATGAATTGGCAATTACTTGGGAAAATTAACATTTGTAATGAGGACTTCGGATCTTCAATGCCTTCTTTGTCCTTAACCCTGAACGTTGAACCCTGAACCTGTGAACGGTTACAAATATCTTTTATTTTTAATGAGTCAATCAAATCTCAACTTTGACCAAGCCATTGGATTGCCTCCTCCATTGTACGAAACGGCTGGAGCTTAATTGGAATGTCTTCTCTTTCATAGAATGTTCCCAAAATCCTTGATAGACCGTATTGAAGATCCGTTGATGCCGCAATAGCTGCTTTACCGTTTTTACGCTCTTCAAATCGATTTCGGTATTGACCAATAAACTCCGCGATGTTCCCCATCTCGGAAGATTTAAGATTGGTTACTACAGCATTTCGTGTATCCCACAATGTATTTAACGTCAACTCTCGACCTTCCCAAAACGATTTTAGAGCCCCTAGAATTTCATCCATGGTCAGCTCTCCGGTTAGGGTAAAGGTGGTTAAGTTCATTTTTTTGTCAACTTTTGATGTTATTGGCATTTTGCCTTTCAATAGGGTAATTTTAAAACTGGCTGCCCTTTTCTGCATGAATTAATTTCATATGGAATCATCCACAAACCTCATACGGTAATTTCTTGGTATTGTTTCCTTTGAACATAATGAACTCTATTCAACATGTATGCCAGTTTTTTTTTGGGGATTATAAGGCGATAAATATATTTATTTAATGGTGGGTTATGAGAAATTACCTGTTAAATGAAGGAAATTATAGATAGCCGACGGGATAAATAAATGCACAGAAAAATGTGCGTTATGCACATTTTTCTGTGCATGGCATTTGAAGTGGTGGTTCGGCGCACATAATATTTTTGAATAACTCTGCAGGTGATCGAAGAATAATAGGGTCGCACACCCAAAATGCTACTTTTTTTTAAGTGCGACTTTAAACTCCCTTTTAAATTATAACATGTGGAGACTCTTTTGGAGGCTTTTTATTAGAAGATTTATGGTTATTTAGATGGTTACCAAAAGTTTCTGTCCCGGATAAATTACAAATCTATCGTTCAGCTTATTCATTAGCTGTATATTTTTCACCGTCAAACCATACTTGAGGCTGATACCGTAAAGCGTTTCGCCAACATTAACCGTGTGATAATGTTTCTTCGAAGTTTTCTTGGAAGCTTTTGAAGACTTGGAAGATTCAGCTTTCCCGGGTCTTTGTTCGGCTATTTTTGGCGGCATAGTATCCGGAACTTTCGGAAGGTGATCTGAACTTAAGGATATGGATGCTTCCAATCTTTCAAAACGTTCCTTGAATTGCTCAAAAGCCTTGAACTGTTCCCTTATGAGCGTTACCCTGTCAATCGCTTCTAACTTAAAAACCCTGTCTTCAAGATTTGTTATCCGGGTTTTTGAGCCTATAATTATTCCCATTGTTGCTCCTAAGAGTAAAATCAACAGGCTTGTCAGAACCATAAACCCTATTTTCCCGAACCATGACAACTGGGTATCTTCAAATATCTTGAACATTTTAGAAAATGATAAAAAGTTGCTTTATGAAAGCGGATGAAGCAAAAACATCAAATAGTGTGCCGCTTTCAAGCTAATCGAAAAATATGGGACCCGACGGTATCTCGTCAATGTTACGACTCATAATTTAAAAAAAGCTGGGTAGTCAATCCTAAAAATTCATAATTATTCTTAAATTCGTAATTTCATAATGTCAAGTAAAATTATATATAATTTATACATAATTCTTTAGAATTAGAATATATTGTACCTTATTAAATGAAATTACCATATATTGTGCACATTCAATTCAAGAAACTGCGTAAAATCGGATGGTTCTATTACAATGCCACCTTAAGAACCTCTAAGCGAGATTTTAACGTTTTTTTAGTTGCCCAGTCGTCGCCTCAACCAAAAACATCTCACTACCCTATTTTATCATGGTGTCAAATTAAATAAGGACTGTCAGACATTATTGTTTAATGTCGGTTACAATCACCTTGTAAAGTGTTTTGGTTGAAAGGCGAAGCTTTTGAACCTAACACCATGTAATTTGGGCATCCCGGAAAAATTCCTTGACAATCAATGAAAACTTTTAATAAACAGTTATCTTTTATGTAACACGCAATAAGAAATTGCGTTTGTTGTAAAAAACTCCATTAAATTTTTAAGCCGTATAACAAGCCAAGAAGGCTGAATTGGATCGAAATCCAGTCATGCATTCTTGGCTTTTTTAGTTTTTACGAGACCGTCAACTTTGGTACCGGCACTTGTCTCCGACTCGCTTGATTTTGCAAAGGCAAAAAAGGAAAAACACACTGAAAAACAACCTTAACAACAACGAACTCAAAAGAGAGATCGGTCTTTTTTCAATAACAATCCTGGTCATTGCCAACATGGTGGGGACAGGAATATTCACCACTTCAGGTTTTATCATTCAGGAACTTGGAAATCCTCAGACCATGCTTATCTGCTGGCTTGTGGGAGGTGTCTTTGCTCTTTGCGGGGCGCTCTGCTACGGAGAACTGGGCACCATGTTCCCCAAGGCCGGCGGGGAATATGTATTTTTGAGGGAGAGCTTCGGAAAATGCATGGGCTTTCTTTCCGGCTGGATCTCCCTGATTGTTGGATTTTCCGCACCCATTGCCGCGGCGGCCATTGCATTTGCAACCTATTTTTTTCGAACCTTTTCCCTTCCCAATGGTCCTGAACTGACACTTGCATTTCTCGGCGTCACCATTGTCAGTCTTTCATCAAAGGGTCTTTTGGCCATGGCGATCATCATCGTATTTTCCCTGATCCACTATCACAGCCTGCTTATGGGGACCCGGGTTCAGAATGCATTGACGCTGTTTAAGATAGGACTCATCGTGACTTTTATTATAACCGGCCTGTGCTGGGGCAACGGCTCAACAGGCCATTTCTCCTGCAATCTTGATATTCCCACTCTTTTTCAGGGCAAGTTCGCTGTCTCTCTCATATTTGTTTCATTTTCCTACAGTGGCTGGAATGCCGCCGCCTACCTGGGGGGTGAGATCAAAAGGCCCTCTAGAAACATTCCGCTTGCCCTTTTTACGGGTACGTTTGTTGTTCTGTGCCTTTATCTCCTGTTGAACATTATTTATGTGTATGCACTTGATGCAAAACAGATGAGCGGGGTCCTTGAAGTGGGTGCAAAATCCGCAGTCTTTTTGTTTGGCGGACATCTCAGCCGATATTTCAGCGGCGGCATTACCATCGCACTTCTCTCTGTCTTAAGCGCCATGATAATGACAGGACCACGAGTCTATTATGCCATGGCAAAAGACGGCGTCTTTTTTGAGCTTTTCGGCAAGGTGAATGGTCTTCGCAGGACGCCGGCCTATTCCATTTTCTTACAGGCAGACATCGCCATACTCATGGTTATCACCGCCTCTTTTGACAAGCTACTGATATACATCGGTTTTACCCTTTCATTGTGCGCCATGCTCACCGTGGCGGGAATGATGGTCTTAAGGAAAAGACAGCCGGAATTGAAAAGAAGTTACAAAACATTGGGTTACCCGGTAACTCCGCTGCTTTTTATCCTGGGGAATCTCTGGATTATTTATTTTTCCATTAAGAACAAACCCATTACATCCTTGTTCGGACTGGGTACAATCGGTTTCGGCCTTTTGGTCTATCTTTATTTCAAAAATCCAAGGAAAGATCATGAAATATAGAAATTTGAAATTCTTTTTTTTAATAATGGCTTTAATTTTACCCTCACGACTTCATGCCCATGGGGTGACGAGCAAAGTAGACACCGGTGGAATTGTTGTCAGTGCAATGTATGACACGGGCGAAGCCATGGATTATGCCAGGGTAACCATTTCAGCGCCGGGTGCGAACTTAAAATTTCAGTCCGGAAGAACTGACAGAAACGGCAGATTCTGTTTCTTTCCCGATGTTAGCGGTGACTGGAAGGTTGTGGTGGATGACGA
Organism: Desulfobacteraceae bacterium Eth-SRB2; assembly: GCA_004193595.1. GTDB lineage: Bacteria > Desulfobacterota > Desulfobacteria > Desulfobacterales > UBA11574 > S5133MH16. The sequence continues at coordinate 12,465 of RPGQ01000027.1, read as the reverse complement.
GATGGGGCATCGGTTGGAAGTCAATGTACCGGTTGATGAGGCTATGGTATTGAGAGCAAACCATGAAAACGGAAATGCAGGACGAGGCTTCCTTACCCGATGCGAAAAGGCCGTCATGGGTGTGTCTATTATCTTTGGAATGTCAGGGATTCTATTTTGGTGGAAAGGGAGAAAAACCAAAAAGTAAAAATCCGGTTCCAGAGGGCCCGTCTTTGATTATCCCCAGAGGGGATTTAGTTTGCCGGCATTTAACGATTTACGGAGTACTGGAGTATTGGAGTGGTGGAGTAATGGAAGAAACCCCTTTTTTCATCGCTCTCAGAAAACAGATCCCTGGAGAAAATCTGAAAATTTAAAGGTCTTTTTTTTAAATCAACACTCCAATACTCCATTACTCCGGTTGATTTATACGGGCAGAGCCGTTGATCTCTGACCCCCGCAATGCGGGACAGGCATGGCCCTGAGGACCAGGTTTTTTAGAACCCAATAAAACTTTTTATCGGCGTATTGAAATAAACAGACACAACATATTTTTTTTGATTACACCGCCGACACCGTTTACCTCAACAACTTCATTTCACCTCCCAAACAATCAATAAAATTAATAAATTAACTTCTCAAGAAGTTCCACAAGTTTGCCGATATATCCTAATTATAGCTGAATATTAAGCACTCATTCAAAAATAGAACATTGCATTCTCCGAATTATAGAGAACTTACTTTAAAGGAAAGTATACATAATGGCCGGCCAACCCGCTTATAAAGAACCCTACCCACTCATTACCAAACAAGATGAAAACATATGCCGTTTACCCGATAAAAAAACAATGCTGAACATTTTGGGATTTACACCGATCGCTCAATTTTCTATGGGCATGGACCATAGGATTACACAATGGAACAGAGCCTGTGAATTGCTGACAGGATATTCGGCCAAAAAGATGATCGGTACCCAATCCCAATGGAAACCCTTTTATCCAAACCAACGCCCTGTTGTGGCAGATCTCATCGTTGATAACGATTTTAAGAATTTTGAAAAGCTTTATGAGAATAGAAGATCTTCGAAGTCCGAGATTATCCCAACGGCATGGCAGTCTACCGATTTTTTTGAGAACCTGGGGGGCAAGCCCCGCCATGTCTTTTTCCTGGCAGCTCCAATCCTTGATTCCAAAGGCAAAATATTAGGCGCTGTAGAAACCCTTCAGGATATTACAGAACAGGTTCAAGCCAAAGGAGATCTTCGGGCAAGCGAAGGGAGGTACCGAACCCTCACGGAACAGATAGCCGATGGGGTGGCTCTGATTGAAGATGGAAAAATACGCTTTGTAAATGATGCCTGCGTAAAAATATTCGGCTATCATGCTTCAGAAGATCTTCTGGGAGATAATCCTGTTAATCTCATATCTGACCCGTACAAAAAAAGTTTCAAAGAGATGTGGAAAGCTTTTGAGGCGGGAAGGCTTTCAGAGAGAATGCTTCAACTTCAATGTCTCAAAAAGGATGGAAGTAAATTCTGGATAGAGGCCCACAACAGCGTCATTGAATGGGAGGGAAAACCCGGCTTACTCACCACTGTTCGAGATATTACGGCAAGCAAACTTCAGGATCTGGCCATCAGAGAAGAGGCTCACTATCTCAGGAGCCAGAATGAAAGATTGAAATCTACCATTAAAGGCCGTTACAGCCTGGGGCAATTAATTGGTAAAAGCGAGCCCATCCAGGAAGTTTATGACCGCATACTAAAGGCGGCTTCCTCAAATGCCAATGTGGTGATCTACGGTGAATCCGGGACCGGTAAAGAACTTGTCGCTCGTGCGATTCACGATATGAGCGATCGCGGCGATGGGGAGTTTATTGCTGTAAACTGCGGTGCAATTCCGGAAAATCTTATTGAGAGTGAGTTTTTTGGCCATAAAAAAGGGGCCTTTACCGGTGCCGTCATTGACAAAAGCGGTTATCTGGAAAGCGCAGACGGCGGGACCCTGTTCCTTGACGAGGTGGGCGAGATTCCTCTGAATATGCAGGTAAAATTGCTGAGAGCAATTGAAGACGGGGGGTTCACTCCCATTGGCAGCACCCGGATAAAAAAAACAAATATCCGTATCGTAGCCGCAACCCATCGAAATTTGAAAGATCGAGTAACAAGTGGTCTTATGCGCGAAGATTTCTTCTACCGAATTCACATCGTCCCCATCCATATACCTCCTTTGCGGGAACGTAAAGACGACCTGCCCTTGTTGGTTTATCATTTTTTACAAACTCTTAGTGACAATGGAAAAACAGCATTCATTCCGGAAAAAGTGTTAAAGGCCATGCAAGAATATGATTGGCCCGGCAATGTTCGTGAACTCCAAAATGCCATACATCGATATATTACCTTTAACACCATGGATTTTTTGGAAATCACACAGCCCGAACCAAATGATTCAATCTGTTTTGAGAGCGACCACTTTCCAAAAACAATTGAAAAAATTGATCTTCGCATTGCCATGGGAAATTACGAAAAAGAAGTGATTTTAAAAATCCTTGAGAAAAATCAGGGCAATAGAACGCAGGCAGCAAAAGCCCTCGGGATTGAGCGAAGATCTCTCCAGAGGAAACTCAAAAGATACCGCATAACATAGCCCGGATGTTTCACGAGTGCGAGGCGTTCATTTGTAAGGCATTCAAGGGCGCAGCCGTAGTAAACTACTGCAAGCCCTTGATAACGCAACAAATGGATGCCTCGCACTCGCCCGTAGGGTGAAAATTATCGGGAAATTAAACAAGAAAACTTACGGTACAAACTGTCACCTTACAACTATAAATAAAATTCTAAGAAACAAATGCTTTTCATTGGTAATAAAAAAGAGCCCTCGAAAATTTTCATGAAATATTCGGGATAGATGCGTCACCGTGTCACCCCCTGCGACATTCTGACCCAATTTTTGTTTTTCTATTATTTTTAGATGGTTACCCTCCGATTGACATGCCATGTGCGACAGTGATGTCTCACCTTCTCCCCTTTTATTGAACCCGTCCAATAACTCCCTCACCCCCTTTGTATTAAAATATAATCAATCAAATCTATAGGTTAAATGATTTTAGTATTTTTGGCACAGATTTAGCAGTATGCTTTGGCGTCATTTGGAAAAACGCGTTTATCCATTTTGGAAAAAGAAAGGAACTGAATATGGAAATTTTGGTTGTTGAAGATGATGTCTCAAGTGCCAAAATGATAAGCAGAGCGATCCGGAGATGGGATCATCATGTGGAGTTGGCTGAAACCGGGAAAGAAGCAGTGGAAAAAGCCAAGAATAACCCGTTTGATCTGGTTCTTTTGGATATCATGCTTCCGGATGTTGTGGGATATGAATTGATCCCCGAATTCAAAAGATATGATTCAGGCATACAAATTATAACCATGACCGGGCACAACACACCTGAAATGGAAAGAAAAATAAGAGGATACGGCATCACCTATTACATGACAAAACCCGTTTTGCTTCATGAACTCGAAAGTATTCTGGATCATTTGTCAGAAAAATTTAAAAAGGAGGAAACGCTATGAGTAGCGAAACCCAAAACATCAATCAGGCAGTAAAGGTTATCGCTGAAAAGGAAGGAAAATATCTCACCTTTACGCTGGCGGGTGAGGAATATGGAATCGGCATCCTGAAAATTAAAGAAATTATCGGGATGATACCTGTTACCTCAGTGCCCAAGACGCCCGAGTTTGTCAAAGGGGTCATCAACCTCAGAGGAAAAGTGATCCCTGTGATTGATTTCAGGCTGAGGTTCGGCATGGAATCGATCGATTACACGGAAAGATCCTGTATCATCATTGTGGAAGTCTTAGGGCCGTCCGGCAAGGTGATGATGGGTATCGTGGTTGATTCCGTCTCGGAGGTGCTAAATATTAAATCTGATGAAATTGATGAAACGCCAAGGTTTGGAGTGGCTTTGAATACGGACTATATTCTTGGCATGGCAAAATCCGACAAATCCGTAAAGATCCTTTTGGACATTGATCAGATACTAGCCACATCAGAAATGGCTTTACTAAGAGAAGCAGCCTAATCCACCCGGAAATATTACGGATTGCTTCCAAGATATTTTTTTGTTGTATCTTAAATTTTAAAGGAGAAATGAAATCATGAAAAAACGTTCACTAAGTTTCAAACTTATTGTCGGAGGAATTTTAGTTGTACTCATACCCATACTTGTCGTGGGAATATATTCCACTACCAAAGCTTCCAAGTCCCTTGAATCACTGGCCAAGGAACAGGCAGTTAACCTTGCAACAGATCTTGCCGGAATGACCCAGATGGTGCTCCTTGAGGAACTCAAGCTGACCCAGGAGTTAAGCACGACAAATGCGACATTGACAGCTACAGCAATGCTATCACAAGTGGGTTCTGACAGTGCCGCGGCTGAAATTAAAGCCCTCGGCGACATGCTGTCTCGATTTATGAAAAATTTCGGCAATGACTACGAAAGTATCCTTGTAGCAGATACCAAGGGAGTCGTTTTTGCGGATGGAAACGGCGGTAAATATAAAGGAGTATCTTTAGCAAATCGCGAGTATTTTCAGATCGCCAAACAGGGACGGGCCAATGTGTCCACACCCGTAAAGTCAAAACTAACGGGCAAACCCATCGCCCCTGTGTGCGCACCAATTGTTTCCGGACAAGGAGAGGTTATGGGAACCGTGACCAATGTTCTCAAGATGGATTTTCTTTCGGAAAAAATCACGTCTGTAAAAGTCGGCCGGACAGGATACCCCTTTATGGTGGACAAAACCGGTTTGATCATAGCACATCCAAATGAAAACCATGTTCTGAACACCAATTTGGCGAAACTCAAAGGCATGGAAGAAATTATGGGAAAAATGATGGCCAAACAAACCGGCGTTGAATCCTATGTCTTTGAAGGAATAGATAAAATTGCCGGTTACGCACCGGTGGAGGTTACCGGATGGAGCATCGGTGTGACCCAGCCTTCGGAAGAGTTTTTGGGAGCGGCTCATGCGATTCGGAATGTCATACTGCTTGTGGGCGGCATCTTTCTTGCCATTACTATTATCTTAGTCTTATTTTTTGCGCGAAGTATCAGCAGACCGATAATGAGTGCAGTTGACGGGCTAAATGAAGGCGCGGATCAAGTCGCCTCGGCGTCCGGTCAAGTGTCAGCAGCAAGTCAGTCATTGGCTGAAGGTTCATCGGAACAGGCTGCTTCCATTGAAGAGACCTCATCATCCCTGGAAGAGATGTCCTCCATGACCAAGCAGAATGCCGACAATGCCAACCAGGCGGACAACCTAATGAAAGAAGCCAACCAGGTTGTTGGCAATGCCAACAATTCTATGCACGAACTGACAGAATCCATGGAAGAAATATCCAGAGCCAGCGAAGAGACTTCCAAGATTATCAAGACCATAGATGAAATTGCCTTCCAGACCAATCTTCTGGCTTTGAATGCAGCCGTCGAAGCCGCCAGAGCCGGTGAGGCAGGATCAGGATTCGCAGTTGTGGCCGATGAGGTCAGAAATCTGGCAATGCGCGCTGCGGATGCAGCCAAAAACACGGCAGACCTTATTGAAGGAACCGTAAAAAAAGTTAAAGACGGCGGAGATCTGGTGGCAACTACAAATGAGGCCTTTGTCGAGGTGGCCAAGAGTACCGCCAAGGTGGGTGAGCTTGTCAGTGAGATCTCTGCGGCATCCAATGAGCAAGCCCAGGGAATCGATCAGGTCAACACGGCCGTTACCGAGATGGACAAGGTCGTCCAGCAAAATGCGGCCAACGCCGAGGAGTCTGCATCCGCCTCCGAAGAAATGAACGCTCAGGCTGAACAGATGAAGGGTATTGTTATAGATCTTTTTGCGCTGGTCGGCGGTAATAAAAATGGGTCCCGGAGTGTTTCACACACCGCAGTTAAGGCCCCAAAAACTCTAAAACAACGGCTCCTTTCAACGTCTGCATTTAAACCCAAAGCAAAAAACACAATGCTATCCGTTCATAAAGCAAAAAGAGCAAGTCCTGAGCAGTTAATCCCGTTAGATGACGGTGATTTTAACGATTTCTAAATAAAATTCCTTCCATTCTACGCCTGCCTGTGCGTGTCCGCACCAAGCCAAGGTATAATGCACGGGCAGGCGCCCGAACCGTTGCACAGGACGAAAAAAGCTGCGTAGTTTTCGTTATGCCCAAGGAAGCCATTAAACTCGGAGCCTCAGAAAAAGAGGTAAGTCTTGGAGGGTGCATTACCAGTTTGTTAATTGCTACCCAAGACTTTTTGGTTTCAGGTGTCAGGTGTCAGGTTTCAGCTAATTCGTTTCTTACTCCTGACACCTGACACCTGATTGCAAGTCTTTCGCTCAAAAAATGAATAAGTTAATGGGTGAAAACCATTTTAACAAATCGGTAATGCTCCCAGTCTTGGAAATATTACAAGAACCGCGCTTGAAATGATCGAAAATTGAAGGTTGACAAATGACAGAGGGCTGTGACCGGCAATGAATAACCAATGATCAACTTGGTTGGAGTTTTGAAATTTGAAAAAACTTACGACACGACAATTTAAAACATTTTGTGATATCGTTTACAAAGAATCCGGTATTTACTTGACTGAAGAAAAACGGGAGTTGTTAAACACAAGGATTGGAAAGCGATTAAGGAAACTCTGTATTCAGCCGGATAAATATCTCGCCCTTATCCAAAAAGATCCCGGAGAAATGAAAAACTTTTTGGATGCCGTATCCACCAATCACACCTACTTTTTCAGAGAATCAAAAAGTTTTAAGTACCTTGAAAAAGGTTGCAGGGATATATGGTGTGCAGCATGTTCCAGCGGCGAAGAGCCTTATTCCATCGCTGCCTATTGTATGGAGTTAGGGGTTCAACCGTCTATACTCGCAACCGATATTTCTATTTCGTGTTTGGAAAAAGGTAAAAAAGCAATTTATCCAAGGCAGTGTAGTACAAATATCCCCAACCCTATGTTGAGACACTATTTCCAAAAGGGTCAAGGAAAGTGGGAGGCTTATATAAGGGTTAAGGCTGAAATCAGAAGGCTGGTTCATTTTGGAAAATTCAATCTAATCAAAGACAAACTTCCATCCAGAAAATTTGATAGCATATTTTGTAGAAATGTCATGATCTATTTTGATAATCCTTCAAAAGAATCTGTTGTAAATCAATTGCCCGGAGTTTTAAAACACGGAGGCTATTTCATAATAGGTGGCGCTGAGAGTTTGAATGGTTTGAATCACTCTCTGAAATACATAGAACCCGGCGTATACAAAAAAACGAAAGAATAACTGATGGCACACATTCTTGTTATTGATGATGATGCAGCAATACTGGATATGCTCCAGCAGACATTACAACGTGAAGGATACGTCGTAGTCAAGGCTTTTAACGGAAAAGAAGGAATGAAAATCTATCGTGAAGAGCCTACTGATTTGATTATCACGGATATCATTATGCCCGAAAAGGAAGGTATTGAGACCATTAGAGAATTGACCAAAGAATTTCCAAACATAAAGATCATCGCTTTATCCGGGGGTGGACGTATAGGTGCGGAGGACTATTTGCATATTGCCAAATTGTTAGGAGCCCAACGAACATTAACCAAACCCATTGAACGAAAAGAGTTGTTAAAAACGATTAGGGAAGTCTTGGAATAAGCCAAGAAGTGGTTTCAAAACCTCCCCTCAGGCCCAATTCCTGTGTTGGACCGAGGGATTCAATACTCGAAATATTAAATATATTCCTGCGTTTGAATCCCTCCCTCCGCCTTGACTTTGAACCTTATTGAAGGTTTTGAAACCACTTCTAATGAGTTGGAGATCTTATGGATTTAAATATGAAAGTACTCATCGTTGATGATTTTGCCACCATGCGAAAGATTTTGAAAAACATCCTCAAGAAGATCGGTTTGAAAAATATCAGCGAAGCCGATGATGGTAAAAGCGCCTTAAAAATTCTAAAAAAGGAAAATTTTGATCTGATATTATCTGACTGGAATATGCCGGAAATATCAGGTTTAGAGTTGTTAAACAGAGTCAAGTCTGATAACGAACTAAAAAACATACCCTTTGTGATGGTTACGGCCGAAGCCCAGAAAGATAATATTTTAGAGGCCGTCAAGGCCGGAGTGAACAGCTATATTGTAAAGCCGTTTACTCCAGAGACTGTCAGAGAAAAATTAAACAAGGTATTTGGAAGTTGATGTGTTGTTCTTCACTGTTTCTATATTACAATTTGCGACCACGGAGGATCGACAATGGATGTAAAATTTATTAACCCATTTATCAATGCAACATTAAATGTTCTTGAAACCATGGCATTTGTTAAATCCGAAGCCGGAAAACCTTTCCTCAAAAAAGATAATGTAGCCAGAGGTGATGTCTCCGGTATTATCGGAATTACCGGCGAAACCAATGGGACGATTTATGTCACATTTGATGAACCATGCATCCTAAAAATTGTTTCCAATATGTTCGGTGAAAAGATGACGGAAATAAATAATGAAATCACAGATGCTGTGGGTGAATTGACCAATATGATATCCGGTCAGGCAAGAAAAGAATTAGAGGAAATAGGGAAATTATTTCATGGTGCCATTCCTTCAGTAATTTCCGGCAAAAACCATAAGCTGATTCCCATGACCAAGGGCCCTAGAATTGCTATTCCTTTCAACACCGATTCCGGAAATTTTACAGTTGAGGTAGCTTTAGAAAGATAAATCATATGATATAGACCTTAACGTTGCAAAAATCGAGGCTTGCCCGCCTTGGCGTGGATGCTGCAGGTCCGCGGCGTCAAGGTTGAAGCCCCGCAGACAATGCGGGAGAAACCCCCGTCATTTACTGCGAACCCTTGACAACAAAGGAAATGGAGTATTCTCGGCTTGTCCGCCTTGTAACTCGGGCGGACTTTCCTGAAAGGTAAACAAAAAAGGATATATTTATCCCAAAAAGGATCGCCCGGTGCATAATCTGGCCCGTAAACGGATGTTTTTAGTTTAGCACAAGACGGCTCATATTTTAAGCCTATGGGCAGTTTGCGGTACGCCCATTGGTTCATTGGATTCCATCAAGGAGTCCAAGATTCTATATTTCAATTAAAACAATAATCCAATACAAAATATATTTTTCAGATCCCTTTTTTTTGATATTACATTTAGGATTAAACTGTCAATCTTTCTGATTTTAGGGTGTAAGCAATCGCAATACCCACCATAAAGCCGACAGCGAGATTTGAGGCAAGGGTTAAACCCAAAATCATCAAAGAAACAAACAGATCCTTTCGCGCCTTCATGTCAATTACGGTCAATGAAAGCTGGGCTCCGGCAAATAGGAGTAAAACACCCAAAACAGACATTGGCACCAGATATAATATCGAAAGCATATGAAGTCCAAAGAAAATTGCTAAAATGACAAAAATCAATCCAATAATGATATTTGATCCGGCAGTACGTGCTCCGAAACGGTAATGAGCAGCCAACCCTCCAGCGCCGTGACATAGAGGCATGCCTCCCATGAAAAAACTCGCGAAGTTTGCCAAAGCCATGCTAATACAAGCAGCTTTATATGTTACCTTATTTGATTTTTCATCGAAATAGTCCTGAGACAGATCAGCATAGGCAATCACTGCATTCCCAAGAGTCATGGGTATTTGAGGAAGTGCCAAGGCAAGTAATGCAAACGTAAAGTCAGCCATTGTGGGAAAGGCGAAAGGAAGGATTTTGGGAATATTAATTCCAAGTCTTAACTTGTCAAGTCCTTCGTGGGTTCCAAGAACCGCTCCCAAAATGAGGCCTGATATCACAATTATAAGTCCTGCTGGAAACTTTTTGTTTTCCAAAAACAGAAGAGTCATAATGCCGCCGATGACTCCGATAACAATACCAATTGAAATTGGTCCTATGTTCTGCACCGTTAGATATGGTTCAATGGCCTGTTTAAGTATCTGATACTTTGACGTGCCAATCATAAACCTGACCCCTTCAGCCATTAGAAGAACGCCTGTAGATAATTGGACACCTCGGACTACCGATTTCGGGATGTATTTACCTATGACAGTGATAGCATTTGTTCCACCGATAATTAAAAGGAAACACCCTATTAAAAATCCTGAAGCCGATATCTGAGAGGCAGAAATTCCTGTTGCAATAGCATAAGCCCCTATAACCTTCATGGGCTGGACAGGGACCGTGACCCCAAAATAAATCCCGGATATTATGTAAAATAAACCGATGGTTAAAAACATACCCATAGGATTCAAACCATTTATGAGTATCATCCCTATGGCTATTGGAAGAAGGGTGCCGAGATCTCCTAACGAACCCGCAAGCTCCATTCGATTAAATTTGTATTGTTTCGTCATCCATTCACTCCACCATTTATGATTTGTTAATGAATCTATCAGCCCTTTTTATTATAAAACAGCTCAACTTGGAAAAACTTGCGTTGGCTTGAAATATATTTAGGCGTCAGTCTTTTAGAGAAAATTTTAATGGATGGTTTCAGAATTATCAATCCATTTATCAATGCAACATTAAATGTTCTTGAAACCATGGCATTTGTTAAATCCGAAGCCGGAAAACCTTACCTCAAAAAAGATAATGTTGCCAGAGGTGATGTCTCCGGTATTAACGGAAATAAATAATGAAATTACGGATGCCGTGGGTGAATTGACCAATATGATATCCGGTCAGGCAAGAAAGGAATTAGAGGAAATAGGCAACATTTGATCCAGGTACTTTTACCATTAGATGAAATCTGCTAAATTGACATGTATCAAATTGGGACTGTAAATGTCAAGCCAAGACTGTTTTTAAGATATCGTTTTCATGTTTCGTGCATCGTTTAATATGAATACCTGGGAGATATCCAATAAAACGGAACCGTTCAAATTCGTTTGATCTCCATTAGTGATCTGCAATTTACTCCCTTTGCAGATATCGTTATGCGACACAGAATATTTTGATGGAAAAAACCATGCGTTTTATTGCAGATAGTGCACATTTTTAAACGTCGGTTCGATCCCCGCCGCCTCTGCCATAATAAGATAGTGATTTCAATGGTTTGTGTTGTATTTGCTTTTTTGTTTGGTATCCCACCCGTATCCCCATCTTTTAAACTTTTAATTCTCAGTTCCATTAGATTAATTTCTTGATGTTAATATCCAAGTATTCGGTATCAAAAAAATCTATTTTTTATAAGCAACTCAGCCAAATCGGCGGAAACGGTACTCATGATGATTCCAACGAACAACCAAAATACCCCTATCGCTGAGATATGCAGATCGCCAGTTTCAGTGGCCTCCAGTTTCGCGCGAATATCTTGCTCTTCTTTCTCTCGAACTCGCTTTTCTTGTTTGAGAGCCTCCAAGACTTCTCGAAATCCCCGATCCATTTCATTTTGCGTTTGGCTTATACGATCATGAATTAATGGTAAATTCTCTTCCAAGGCTTGGACGCGTGCTTCAATGTTTGCTTCAGACTCGGGTTTTACTGACGAATACCAGCGTCCAGAGGCGGTAGCGCAGGCCGCCGCCACGTCAACAGTTCCCTTTACTTCACGCTTGCCGAAAAGAGGAAAGCGACTTAGCCGTTGTTGCCAACGTTTGAAAATGCTCGGGTGGCCGAATTCTTTACGAGTTGTACGAATGCCCCATGCAACTGTCAGAATTCCAAGCAGTTGTAACACCAACCCGTAATATCGAATTTTACTTTCACTAGCACCATAACGTAATCCTATAAAAACAGGGAGTGCGACCACCAAGAGATTAGCATGTAGCCATCTCCAATCAACAAATATCCAATGGAATAGAGATTTTAGCAAAAGTAGATTTTTTCTCATAAGCGCACAAATTCCGCCGCTATTAACCCCCAACAAATCATTCCATATAGGTCAACTCCCGCGATCCCAAGATTATCACATGCTTTTTCCCACCATTTGTAGAAGTATTTATTTCCAAACCTCTGACCTGCTGTTGCTCCTGATATCTATTTTATTTGTGTTATCTTGCCATTCTATGAAATTTATCAAAACTAATAGATATCAAATTCGAACTGTAAATATCAAGCAAGGATCGTTTTTCAGATATCCATTTGTTACCTCAATGCTGGCACCAGTTGTGGTATCTTATCGTTATGTCCTCCTTGCCATTTCTTTCGAAACTTTGAGAATATTTCGCTCATCGTTTGCTCTCAATATCTGGGAGTTATCACACGATCTGAAACAGGTTCAATTCGTGTGCTCTCCATTAGTGATCTGCACTTTGCGCTTTTTTCAGATATATATTTTAGACACAAAATATTTTGATGGAAAAAATCGTGCGTTTTAATCTATGTTCACAAATAGCGGTTGGCATTTAAATTGCTGCGGTTAGGAACAGTTTTTCTATCTTATCCAGGGCGTGTTCCTCTTTTATCAGTTTTTTTGCATCCGCTGGAATTTTCCTATTATGTGAT
>RPGQ01000005.1:144212-163734 GCA_004193595.1 Desulfobacteraceae bacterium Eth-SRB2 | reverse complement strand
TGGTATGTTCATTATTTTATAAGTTTTCGGAACACAGAGGGCAAACAACAGCCTCAAAACATGGACCTTGGAGCTAATGCCGTTGAAAGTGATCGGCTCAAATATAACCCAAGAGTACCAAAATCCACCGCCTAATTTCTAATCGAGCCATTTTTATGTCCCACAGCGTTTTTCTGAATAAAAATTCAGACCCATCAAGGGTCATTTTTCTTAATATGTCATAACACCTGCTCAAAAAGCAGATTTTGGGCGCAATTATTCTTATAAAATGCGCGATTCCGAAGAGAAAGGAATGCTTCCCTTACCTTTAACCGCATGGAATCGGTTTCATCATGGCTATCCTTTTTCTGACTTTAACCAATAACTCGAATGACGGGTGATTTCTTGTTAGTCGAATGGCAAGCTGCCGAGAACGTTCTACCACACGACCCGGAAGATGAATAACCGAAAACCGAACTGCTTTCATTCTCTTTGAACACCAGGAGCCTTCCAACGCCAGCTTTTTCATCATTGTATTTAGATTAAGCGCCAATATCATGATCCACCACCACGCAGCGTTTTCTCCAAAATCCTCTGATGGCAGCTTGCCTCCGGCTAAATCATCTTTCATCACCCCATGGGCTTCTTCACTTTTTCCACATCTTTCATGTAACCAGTGGACCAATCTCTCTCCTTCCCAATCCATGTTGGTTACTATCCCAAAAACTTTATACCGTTGGCTTTTCATATCCATGGTTGGGAAAGGAAGCGCTATCTGACACTCCATGCCAGGCAGTTTCTGCTGCTTATCCAGAACCTCACGCTTTGCTATGTATCTGTATTCAGGGCCTTTCTTACTGTGACTTATTGCGTTGGGAACATAACAAACCTCAGCCCATTCTACACCCGTCTCGTACTTTTTGCCATATGCCGTCTTATATATGGGTTTCCATTCCGATTCTTCAACCTTTTCAACTGCTTTCTTGAATTCTTTTGTTACATCGCAACCGATGGCAAATTCTATGACTCCAAATCGACGGTTTTCTCCTGTGGCGTAATATTTCAATAAATTATGTTGATAACCGGCGGTATCAGATCTTAATCGAACTTTTTTGACCTGTTCGGGCAGACAGTTCAACGCTTCTTTAAATACACGAAGCTGCTCAAACCCGGCAGGAACATTACCATCTCTAAATTCTGTATGTACAATAGTTCCTCGCTCAAACCACCAGGTGTTCAAGGGTTGATAGGCTTTATAGCCTTTGTAACAAAATAATGCATCCTCCTTATTCGTAGCCACCAGTGTGGCATCCATATCCAACGTCGCTGTGATTTCAGAATTCTCAAAACCCGAAAAGGCTGCCAACTCTTTATTAATCCTGGCAAAACCTTGCAAATGCTCATTTGGTGATGGAATAAACGCTTCCCCACTAACCCTCTGCTTTTCTTGCTCATTATCATGAAATTTTGCCAGATAACGAAATATTGATGACGCAGAAGGAACCGTACGAGTCTTCTCTTTACGTTAGCGACGTAATAATGCCCTCCTGGCTTTTCGCCGCAAACCATGAAGTTCAGCTTTTTTTAACACTTCACAGAATCCATCATCGGCTTCAAGTATCTTTATGTCATCAACACAGTCACCCCCTGCAAGATTCAGCAGCACAAGGGAAAGCACAATCTGACTGTCTGTCCAGCTCTGTCCACCTTTACATATTTTTAAATGTTTTTCTATGGATTGGCTTAACCCTATTACCCGGGCAAGATCCAGATATATCGGAAGTCCAGCCAATGACGTCATCCCTGTGGTGGTTTTTTCAGTTTCATACTTGAAAGGAAGAACGCCTTGTGCCATAATTGCTTCACCTCGTTGATGATAGTTTTTCGTTGTCAAAACTATACTATCTGCTTGATTATTCAAGCGCAACGAGGTTTTTTATTTTTTTTGACGGTGAATTAAGGAGTAATCCCCGGATTAACATCACGTATTATTCGTGTTATATGTAATCCTAAATAATTGTAAACAAAATGGGAAAAATATTTTATGTGTTTGATTTATTCTACATTTTGTTAGATTCTGCCGCCTTTTCATAACCCTTCTGTAATTTTTATTGAAGGATTTACCATGAAACAAAATATTACACTTAGTCTCGATAAAGAATTAATTAGAAAAAACAAAATCATTGCGGCTCAAAGAGAAACTTCAGTCAGTAAAATGTTAAGCGAGGAATTAGAAGGACTCATTCAGCGCACCGAACAATATGAATTTGCAAAAAGAAAAGCGCTCGCCAACCTCAAAAAAGGATTCCATTTCGGCGGTAAAATTACTACTTCAAGAGAGTCGCTTCATGAAAGATAAAGTCTTTTTGGATACTAATATCTTGATATATGCTCATGATATGGACGCCGGTCTGACACACGATATGGCTCTTTCCATTATAGAAAAGATATGGGAAGAGGAAATAGGCATTATCAGGACTCAGGTAATTCAAGAATTCTATGTCAACGTTACTCGAAAGATTTCGAACCCCATTACCCCGGTTCAAGCAAGAGGCATCATCCTCAACTATTTTTTCTGGCAAGTGGAAGCGATTGAACCCCAGACGATTTTGTCTGCCTCGGAAATCGAAGAAAAGTACATTGTATCATTTTGGGATTCTCTGATTATAGCGACAGCGTCTCAGTCAGAAGCCGGAAAAATCCTTACGGAAGACTTGAATCACGGTTAGATCATTGAAGGCGTTCTGATTGAAAATCCTTTTTTGTGTTAATCTTGGCCCGCCAAAAACAATAACCACCTCTAACTAAATCAGATTTTTTGAAGAATTTGTTTTCAATGCAATTGTTACCATTTATCCGATTCATACCATAAAGTAAGGAGAACATGTATATTTCTTTGGGTCCATTTGTAATTCAGTAATTATTCAATCAGTTGAAAATTGTTATCCTTAACAATTTTCTTTCCTTACCGGTTAAGAGCCGTTGCATTAAGGTTGAAAGTCCTTGGTTTCCTGAGCGGAATAGAAAATACGAATGGTTTGATAAAAAAGCCCAGGCATAGCAGGATGTATTAGTGGCTGGCAAAAGCCCCGAAAGCCGATCAAGCATATCGTTCCGATCGTTATTATCTCGAAATATCTTCCGGTGCTCTATACCACGAATAATAATGTGATGTATAACCCAGGGGGCATCTAATCGTGCTAATCTTGACATAGCACAACAAATACCAAACCAGTCCCACCATATCAACTTATTTATTTACAAATGGATGTCCCCTAGTTTCCTAGTTTCACCTTTGGGCTTGTGGGAGGTGAAGTTGATGATTACGTGATCGTTCCGACACCCCGCTCGAAGCCTACTTTTAGCAGGAAGCCCGTCGAGAGATCAACGGGAAAGCTTTACCTGAAATGCCTGTAATTTTCTGTGGTTGGGCAAAATTTGTTAAAAAATAGCGATTGACAAGCGGGTTCGCCTTTTGTATGAAAACTTTGATTGTTACCGCAAACAATGGGGTTCCATATGTTGAGGTTTGTATGAGTTACATACACAATCATAATTTTTAAATCTATTTCACTTTACCTGCTCTCAAAAAGGGAGTTCTGGTACTCTTATCATTTCATTTTTTTATCATTATCATTAATGGTGGAAGGTGGTGCTCCATTTCCAATGCTTTCTGACGGACCGGGAAACATTGGCAAGGTGTATGGCGTATATGACGAAAATGCAGGCGTCGAAATGCGGGGCCGGTTCATTATTGATCCAGACAGCGTAGTTCAAGCCATTGAAATACTTACACCGCCTGTGGGTCGCAATGTTTTGGAACTGATTCGACAAATTCAGGCGTTTCAACATGTCCGCGTGACCAATGGTGCGGAGGCAACGCCTACCGGATGGCGACCAGGCAAAACAACACTTAGTCCAGGGTCCGATCTTGTCGGAAAGGTTTGGGAAGTCTGGAAAGTCGAGCATGCCTTTGATTGATTTCTTCGTTTGTTTTCCGGCTGTTGAATTGCAATGCATTTACATTTTTTTAAGGGAGAGTTACTCTAAATGGGGGATAAAAATGTTTTGGTCATCGGTGGTGGAACTGCCGGTCTTTCTGCGGCGGTTGAACTCGCCAATTTAGGTGTTCATGTTGAATTGATTGAAAAGTCGAAATTTTTAGGCGGACACGCCATCGGGTATACCTGCAAAGCTATTGAGAATACCTGCGTAAAATGCGGCGCATGCATGGTGGAAGAAAAATTACAAAGCGCTGTTTTTCACCCAAACATAAACGTATTGGCCGCTAGCCAAGTACAAAACATATCTCAAAACAATCGATTTTCAGCCAATATTCGCCAAGAATCTCTGGTTATAGATCCCGAAAAGTGTACCAACTGCGGGTTGTGTTTGAATCGATGTCCGATGGAAGGCGCGATTCTTCAGGGTTTTTCAAAAAACAACCATCCTTTTTATGCGGTCAACATAAAAAAATGCCTTTATTTCAAAGATCGATCCTGCACCATATGCCGGGATGAATGCCCTGAGACGGCCATAGATTTGGACAAAAAAGCATCGGAACATACCATTGAAGCAGATGCCGTGTTAATTGCCATTGGATTTCAACCCTTCAACCCTAAAGACAAACCATACGGGTACGGTCGATTTAACAATGTGGTTACCGGTTTGGACCTGGAAAGAATGTTAAAACAGTCCGGCCGAGTAAAAAAGCCGAGTGATAATAAACTTCCCCAAAAAATTGCCTTTATCCAGTGTGTGGGATCCAGGGATGCCAAACTGAATCACCTGTGGTGCTCGAAGGTGTGTTGCGGTTCGGCGCTGCGTATGGCGAGACTGATCAAGGAAAGGCAGCCGAAGACCGAGATTGCATTTTTCTATATGGATGTTCAGACCTTTGGAAAAGACTTTGAACCATTCTACCGCGAGGCTCAAAAAGACATTCGAATGATACGTGCCATTCCCGGTGATATTTACGAAATGGATGATCGACGTCTGAAAATAAATTTTGTGAATAATTCTACACATGAAACAAAGGAAGAAATTGTTGACCTGGTGGTACTGTCCGTCGGAATAACTCCTGTCGAGGATATTGGAACCATGTCTCGGATATTTAAAATAGGGCCTGATGAATCCGGATTCTTAAGAACCGATCATAACGGTGTGTTTACAGCCGGCACTGTCCAAGGTCCCATGAGCATTCCCGAGACCATTGCAAACAGCGGAAGTGTGGCATGGAAAATCAAAAAGTATATTGATGGATTGACAATTGACGATTGATGATTGGGGCTGAAAAGGAATTTATAGCTTAAATAAGAAGGTGGCATTTTTTGAAAAAACAGACATTAATACTTGGAAATGGGCCTTGCGCAGTTGCTGTTGCTGAAAATCTTCTTACCGTGGGTTCGAAAATAATCATTGCAACAAAAGATGATGTCGGCGGTTTTATTGGGTATGCTGATTCCGAAGATTTGCAAATCCTGACGGAAACAAGACTGGTTTCATGCCAAGGTTCTGTAGGGAATTTTAGAATCGAGGCCACACAAAACAATAAATCTGTGACCATAGATGCCGGTCGCATCATCATTGCCGAAGAAGATCAGAGAACATCCAATTTTTCGCGGTACGGATTGAAAGCCTCTTCCAACGTCATCCCGCTCTCTCGAATGAAAATCCTTCTAAACGATACATCGCCTGAAGAAAGCGTCCTTTCGGAAATAAAAAAGGTGATTTTCCTCACAGGAATAGTAAAGGAAAGCACGCCGGTCATTGCAAATGAGGTGATGGAATCTTCTCTTTTACTTCAAAAAGAGTTTAACATACAGACCTATATTCTAACCAAAAACTTAAAAGTGGCTGGAGACGGGCTCGAATCCCTGTATAGAGAAACTAAAAACGCCGGAACAATTTACATTAAATTTACGGATTCGCTGCCCGGCATTTATCAGGAAGAAGATACTATCCGAATCGAGTTTGTCGACGAGATAACATCGAGAAACTTCAGATTAACGCCGGACATGACCGTGGTCGATGAGACCATTGTTGCCTCACCATATCTCACTGATCTTACGAAAATTTTTCACATTGAAGCCGATGCTGACGGGTTTGTTCAAGCGGATAATGTCCATAGATATCCAGTATTGACCAACAGAAAAGGAATTATGGTAACCGGTCCTTCAAGAGGCATACTGACCGATGACGATCAAAGAATCGACGCTGAAAATGCCGCGCTTGCCGTCACGGGTCTTGCTGAAGAAGAAATGGAGACAAAACTTGAAAAGGCTGAAATCCATTCGGAGAAGTGCATTCAATGTTTAAACTGCTACCATCTCTGTCCGCACCATGCGATAACGCTGAATGAACGAGTTGAGGTTGAACCTGATGCATGTGAAGGATGTGGTATATGTACCGCTAATTGTCTAGGGGGCGCTATCCGTATAAAAAATCTGAATCTCCAGGCGATTTTACATCAGATAAAAACCGGAGATGTTGCTCAAGCCGAACAAACATTTACGCCCCTGCTGGTGGCTTTTTGTTGCAGCCGTTCGGCGGTTCAGGCCCGTGAACTGGCGCTATGCATGGGCCATGAGCTGCCGCTGGGACTCAAGGTGATTCAGGTGCCGTGTGCAGGCGCCATATCTTACGATCACATCTTCGCTGTTTTAAAAAACGGTGCTGACGGTATCATGTTGTTAACGTGCCATAAAGGGAACTGTCATTCAGAGCGGGGGAATATTTTTGCAGGACAGGTGGTGAAACTGATCAAAGGTATATTTTCAATTATCGGCTTTGAAAAGGAACGTCTTTCTATACAAACCCTGGCATCCAACATGGGAACGGAATTTTCTTGGATCACAAATCGCTTTGAAAAAACGATTGCGGCACTGGGCCCCAGTCGGCTTATGAAGAATCAATGGCCGGAAAATCAGCGTCGTCCAAACATGAAGGGGAATACAGGATAGGGGAAAAAGGAAAGAGGAAATAGAAAAGAGTATATAGGAAAGAAAAAAGAGGTAAAGGATAAAGTCCGGGTTGTTGACACGACAATAAATGAGGCACTTATATGATATCATCATCTGAAATCATCGATATGGATCAACTCGACCACACCAGGTGCAGAAACTGGCCGTTTTTACAGGATTTTTGTGTGACCTGCGGAATGTGTGCAAGCAGCTGTCCGGCTTCGGGAATCGATGGGTTTGATCCGCGGATGCTGGTTCGAATGGTTTCACTGGGGCTCGCAGAGGAAGTGATTGACGCCCGGTGGCCGTGGATTTGCACCATGTGCGGCAAATGCGAAAATGTCTGTCCCATGCAGATCGACATCGCAGATCTGATTCGAAAAATTCGATCCAAAAGAGAACGTGAAAAGGTGCCGGGAATTCTACACAAGGGCCTTGTAGCGGCTTTGGAGACCGGCAATAATCTTCGCCTGCCAAAGGACGATTTTATTTTTATCATTGAGGATGTAGCCGAAGAAGTCGCCGAGGAACCTGGATTTGAAGGATTCAAAGCACCTATTGACAAAAAAGGGGCAAACATACTGACCACCATCCACAACAAACTGGTCAATACCCATACCGAAGATTTAAAACACTGGTGGAAAATTTTTCATGCAGCCAAAGAAGATTGGACCGTAACCTCGGAAAACTGGGAAGGAACCAGTTGGGGATACTTTACCGGCGACGATGACGCCATGAAAATCATGGCCGGCCGGATCGTTGAGCAGATGGAAAAACTGGAGGTTAAAACCCTTCTTTGGCCTGAATGAGGGCATGCTTATCTTGCGACCCGGTCGGGTCTTGAAACATATTATCCTGAAGCTTTAGATAAATTTCAATTTGTGACGGTTTTTGATCTGCTGATACAGTATATTAAAGACGGTCGCATTCATCTGGACAAATCGAAATTTACACAACTTGCTACGTATCATGACCCATGCAATTACGGAAGAAAGGCCCAAAAACGTTTCGGGCACGGTTTTTTCCAAGAACCGCGCTGGATTCTGGATCAGTGCATGGAAAACTGGGTTGATCTTTATCCCAGACAAATGAACCAAATCTGCTGCGGCGGGGGTGGTGGGACCCTTACTAACGGATATAACCCGGAACGTGTTTTCTATGCCAGAAAAAAAATTGATCAGATCAAGGCCACTGGAGCAAAAATGCTGGTGGTTCCCTGCCACAGCTGCCATGGTCAGTTTAACAACATTAAAGCAGAATACGGCCTTGAAGATCTTGAGATAAAGTACCTGTGGGAACTGGTAGCCGATTGTCTAATTCTGTCTTAGAAAGTTTTCCGTACAATTTCCCGGTCGGCACTGCTGAGAATGAAAGGGGCCAAAGCTTGAATAGATACGAGGTCGCGAGACCGTTATCTTGTAACCTGAAAGGAGGTTATCATATCAGTTGCCCTTTTGGATATGTAGGCAGAGGGCGGGTTCGTGTGGTAACACACGGGCTGAACTTGCCCCGACACGGAACCGAGACGGCTTGCAGAATATGCGGGTTTTACTCAGTCAGGGGTGCCGGCCAAAACCGCAGGCGTAGCGTTAAGCGAATGGTGCAGCCTCGTAAGCTTTGATCGGACGGCTATAGCTGGGAGAGTCCGATTGAGGGAAAAACCCTGCAAAGCAGGGATACGCGCCGATCCTCTCTATTCAGGGAGAAGGCCAGAGCTATCAGGGAAGTAAAGGGCATAAGCACCTGGTAGGGACCCGGGGTAAGGCCATGGCAATGCAGACAGATAACGGAGGAAAGATCTTGGAGATCCCAGCGCCGTTCCGCAGGACTCACCTGCGGTAAGCCGCCAACAAGTCGGGTGAAAACCGGCAAGAAGGGAGGTGATGAAGTCGGAGTGGCCTGGAAGGATGACGGGCAGGACAACATAACCCGTCTTGAGCGGGGCCATACTGACAGCGTTTGAAGCGAGTTGAAATCGCAAAACAGTGGTTAGATGAGATGAAAAGGACATGATGCGCGGGTTTACGGGGACCCTTTAACAAACCCAGCCGTCGTTGGGGAAATGGCGCGGTCAATAATCGGGTTACAAACTCGAACTTTCCCAAATTATCATCGGTTTGTATCGCCAGTTGCATTTGACTGGTAACAGTAAGAAGGCATGAGTGCTCAAAGAGCTATGAACGTGCGTAATAAAGTTTCTGACTTACAGTCTAAACTGTCCCATGCAGCGAAGCAGTCGCTGGATAGGAGATTCGGGGCTCTTTACGATAAGATCTATCGTGAAGATGTTGTTCTGGAGGCCTGGAAACGAGTGAAGGCCAACAAAGGTGCGCCGGGAGTCGATAGGCAGGATTTTGAATACATTGAGGATGTTATCGGTGTCGATCAATTCCTGATGGAAGTCCGCGAGCAATTAAAAAGCGAGCGGTATAGACCGCAGCCAGTGCTGCGATGCTATATCGACAAACCGGGCAAAGCTGAAAAAAGGTCGCTTGGAATTCCGGTTATTTTTGACCGCGTGTGCCAGATGGCGAGTAAAGTGGTAATCGAACCGATATTTGAGACCAATTTTTTGGATTGTTCTCACGGATTTCGACCTGACCGTAGTGCCCATGATGCCATCCGCACCATAGGCAAAACGCTTACGTTTAAAGGTCAGCATATCGTTTTAGACGCGGATATAGCCGGATTTTTCGACAATATTCGGCAGGATATTTTGCTGGATCTGTTGGAAAAGCGCATAGCGGACCGGCGTGTTTTGAAGCTAATCCGCATGTGGCTTGAAGCCGGGGTTATGGAAGAGGATAAATATATCGAGACGAATGGATTGGGAACTCCTCAAGGGGCTGTGATTTCACCGTTGATGAGCAATATCTATCTGCATTCGTTTGATAAAATGTTCCAGATGTCGAAAATACCAGGAACGCTGGTAAGGTACGCGGATGATTGTGTTGTTTTGCTGTGGCGCAACGGCAGGAAAGCATTGCGGCAAGTTCAGAGCATGCTTGCTCGGTTGGGCTTAAAGTTGCACCCGCAGAAGACGCGTGTGGTCAGAGCTGAAGACGGTTTTGATTTTCTTGGGGTACACTTTCGCCTGTGCCCGGTTCTTAGAAGCAATTCGAGATTAAAAACGTATTGTGCCAAATGGCCTTCTAATCGTTCAATGAGCCGGATAAAGCAGCGAATCAGAGAAGTGATAGGGCGGAGGTACGGGCTATCGCTGGAGGAAATGATCAGCAAGTTAAACCCGGTTATCCGGGGATGGAACAACTACCACAAAGCGACAATGCCGGTGCGCAAGCGTCTTAGAAAACTTAACGCCTTTGTCCGGGAACGACTCCGAATATTCTTGAAGCGGAAGTACAGTGATCCATCGAGGGGCACACGGAGGGTCCACGACAATTTACTTGTTCGACTGGGATTATACCAGTTCGGTTAATTGCTGTAGTTCAACGACAACGGTTACTGATAAACCCATGGGGAAGGTCGTCGGAGAGCCGTACCGGGGAAAACCCGACGTCCGGTTCGACGAGGGGGCTAAGGGAAAGGTGGCTATGACTATCGACACCAAGGTTCTACTCTACTAGGCGCTTAGCGCTTTAACATCGACAAAATATTGCCGATTTTGACAACATATTGTCGATGTTCGATTTTTACGCATACTTCGCCGGTAAGCTCTAAGCGTGCATTCAACGGTATGCAATTGGAGTACTTTATATGAGTGTGGTCTTTGAAAACGGTGTGTTGAACCATCGGCAGACCCTTCCCATTTTCAACGGGGCCGTGGGTGAACTGGTTGAAAAACTTATCGCCGATCCGAAAATTCAACCGGACAAACGATTTGTTTACTATTTATTGGCCGCCACCGGAATTTGTGTGGTTCCTCTGACGTCTTTTAATACCGATTGCAGGGCTTTCGCCTTACACTTTTAGAGACGGATGAAAAAATGTTTTGCACGATGCTGGACGGACTGAAACAAGGAATTGAGCAATACATTAAAAGATGAACATCGAACAGACTGAACATCGAACATCGAACATCGAATTAAAAAGATGAACATCGAACATCGAACGTCCAACATCGAATTTTCAATGAAAAAACCTATCTTGAACAGCGAACTGAACTGCTATTGAGAAAAAAGATGACAAAACAAACGTATGATCTTGAAGGAAGGCTACTTGCGTTTTCGGTGCGAATTATAAAGATTGTTGAACAGTTGCCAAATACCAGAACAGGCAACCATGTTGCGGGCCAAATGTTAAAATCGGGAACTTCACCTTATCCAAACCATGGTGAGACTCAAGCTGCGGAGTCTCCAAAGGACTTTGTTCATAAACTCCGTATCTCATTAAAAGAACTTAGGGAGACCCAAAGATGGTTAAAACTTATTCAGAAGGTACCGTTAATTAAAAAACCTGAACTACTAAATGATCTTTTAGATGAAACAGAAGAATTGATTAAGATATTTGTTACCAGTATAAAAACTGCTGAAAAGAAAAAGAAATAATCATTCAAGGTTTGAAATCGCGTTTTTAAAAATAAATAAGATTTAATTGCGGAGCGAAGCGACATCATTATTCGATGTTCAACGTTGGACGTTCGATGTTCATCTTTTAATATGTTCGATGTTCATCTTTTTCTTGCCTTCCGGTGCAAAAAACGACTTAGAACTTATGGGGCAATCCACCCTCCGCCGAGGACTTCATCATTTAGATAAAATACCGCGCATTGGCCGGGGGTTATGGCGGATTGCGGTTTTTCAAACCGAACCCTTGCGGTTTTTTTGTTAACCGGAAATAGCTTGGATGCTGCTGCCTTGTGACGGTACCGGACACGGGTGTGGACGTTAATCGGGGAGTTTGGTTTTTGATTAATCCAGTTGATGTTGTTAACCCCGCATTCAAAAGAGAGCAGGTCTTTTTTAAAGCCAACCGTCAGAAGGTTTTTTTCAGGGTCCATACTAACAACGTAATAGGGTTCTGAGCAAGGGCGGTTGATCCCCCGTCGCTGCCCGATGGTAAAAAGATGCAGGCCCCCATGATGGCCCAGCAGGTTACCATTAACATCCACTATCCGGCCGGGCTTTGCTTCAAATCCCTTTTGAAGCACAAGAAATTCTCCGTAGTTTTTATTCCTGATAAAGCACACATCCTGGCTTTCTTTCTTTCTAACGGGCTCAAGACCCTTTTTGTGCGCAAGTTTAATAACTTGAGATTTTGTCATTTTTCCGAGAGGAAATAAGGTGCATGCCAACTGTTTTTGGCTCATGAGGGCTAAAAAATAAGACTGTTCCTTTTTAGGATCCACGCCTTTTAAGAGATGAAATCTCCCCTCATTGTCTTTGTTTATTCCGGCATAATGACCCGTGGCAAGCACGGATGCGCCCAGTTTGTGAGCAAAATCGAAGACAGGCCCGAATTTAATTGTAAAATTGCATACCACGCATGGATTGGGGGTTTGACCGGCCTGGTAGGTTTGTGTAAAATAATCAACCACCTTGTTTTTAAAATCAACGCTGCAGTCTAATGGTTTGACTTCGATTCCCAGCCGGTTTTCAAGATGAGAAATGATATGACATGCATCCTTTTTTGCAGGTGTCGATGGTGAGGTATCCGTGTTTGGAAAGACGCTTATTTTGTCACCGTCATCGGTTTCATATCCGGTAATAAAGTGAATTCCAATGACATTATGACCTTGTTCCTTTAACAGATATGCTGCTACAAGTGAATCTATACCGCCGCTTAAGGCAATGGCTGTTAATTGTTTCACCTAAAACCTGCATACAAATTTTAAAAGGATTTAATAACCATAATTATACTATATAGTTAATGTTTGACCATCTGTTTTTCCGTTGCATTCAAAAAAAAGCTTTATTTGTTGGGCGGGTTTCTATGGCCCGGGTTGGGCAGGCAGGCACACAGAGTTCGCATACGCTGCATTTTTTTTGATCGAAATCGACTATCATTTCAGGGCGTTGAATGTAAAGCGCTTGGGTTGGACAAACAGCGGTACATGCGCCACAGTGTGTGCATTTTATTTTGATTCGCTTTATTTCCTGAGAGGCATTTTCAACCTGAACCCCCTGATTTTTGAGATATTGTACGCCGTCTTTGAAATTTTTTCTGGTTCCGCTTAATTCCAGAACCATGACCCCCTCTTTTCTGGGGAGTACGGCGGCATTGAGGATATTGAAAGTAAGGTCATAATCTTTCACAAGATAACAGACAATCGGCTTTTCCACCTCGGTTGCGGGAAAACGAAGAATCAGTATTTTTGAATACACGGGAATCCTCCAGAGTTACTTATTTATACCTTAAACCAGATAAACCGGAAAAGTTAAAAGTGATCTAAAGTTTGAAGTGATCTAAAGTTAAGGAGTCGCTGCGCTCCGGCTTTTATACAAATTGTTAGTATTCCTTAACTTTAGCTCACTTTAGGCATTTCATACTTAATTGGCCAAGCATTTTTTTGTCATAAAATTCACAAAATTTACAACTAAGAAACTAAATGATCGTAAAAAAAATATTACTCTAAATATAATTGCTTAGCATGTCAATTGCAACATGAAATTCGAACAGGGCAAACGCATTTGAATCCCAATACAAGAAGAACGCTCCACGACGGCGTGTTTCTCTTTCCAACCCACTGAAACTTGTGCTTAAGCACCCGTAAGCCCGAGCCTCGCCGGAGGTGTTAAGAACAATTCGTCGCTAAATTATCCAACTGATTTTTTTAGTTATAATTTCATTCGGCTCAGGCGAACGCGCGCTAAAGCCCTTCAAACAGTCAGTCGGTTTCCAAGAGAAACACGCCGTCGTTACGCTGCACCGAAATCAAATGCATTTACTTTAGAGACTCAAAACGGAATAACCGGTGATAGAAATATCCGGTTCATGAATCCTCTTGTTTTTCGGTGATAAGGCAAATTTTGACTGTTGACTTTTTATTTCGATAGTGCTTACAAAACTGTTCGCTAATAAAAGCTTTATGAGGTTACGCCTTGCGAGCACAACCAATAGGGGATATTTTGCAGAGGTCTCCTCGTGAAACCTCGGGTATAACCTTTGAATCTTCTTAACTAGTGTCCATCCAGAAATGGTAGATTTTGGTTTCCGGCAAGGCCCGAGCGAGTTTTTAACCGCAGGCATAGCGCGTTATTTCGAGGATTGAAAACGAGCGAGAACGCCGCCGGGGACCGAAAGATGCCGTTTATGGATGGGTACTAACTAACAACTTAACAGCGGGATTACCAATGACAGAAAACATAGTTATTGTGGGTGCAGTCGCCCTTGGAGCAAAGGCGGCCTGCAGGTTCAAGCGGCTCAGGCAGGATGCAAACGTCACCATAATAGACAAGGATGAATTGATATCATACGGAGGTTGCGGCATACCGTTTTATGTGGCTGGAGATGTGAGCGACGAGACCGAACTTCGATCCACCAGTTTTCACATGGTCCGGGATGAGAAATTTTTCTTGAACGACAAGGGTGTTGTCGCCATGACAGGCACCGAAGTTACGAAAATCGACCGCTCAAATAAAACGGTACATATCAAAAAGAGCAGTGGTGAAGAAAGCGATATTTCCTACGACAAACTCGTGCTTGCCACGGGTTCAGTTCCCAGAAAGCTGGATATGCCGGGGATTAACCTTAAGAACGTATATAATGTCAGCAACTTAAGGGATGCGATTGCCATAAAGAAAAAAATAACCCAAGGCCAAGTGGAGAAGGCCGTTATCATCGGAGCAGGGTTTATTGGGCTTGAGATGGCCCAGGCACTGGCCGATATGTGGGAAATCGAAACAACGGTTATCGAATACTTTGATCAGGTCATGCCGGGCTTTGTCAGCCATAGTATCTCTCTTATGGCCCAGCGCTGCATGGAGAAGGACGGGGTAAAATTCCATTTTGAGGAAATCGTCCAGGCCCTTGAGGGAGACGAATATGTAACGGCCGTAAAAACCAATAAACGTACCCTCCCGGCGGATATGGTCATCATGTCTGTAGGTATCGTGCCCAACACGATCCTTGCAAAAGAGGCGGGTATTGAGACCGGACCGGGCGGACATATCATCGTGAACGAAAGAATGCAGACCTCTGATCCTGACATTTATTCAGGGGGTGACTGTGTACTGATAAAAAATCTTGTCACAGACAAGCCGGCTTACATCCCTCTGGAATCTATGGCCAACCGTCAGGGGCGTGTCATCGGAACAAACCTGGCCGGCGGGGACGCCCGGTTCAAGGGAGGCGTGGGAAGTTTTGTTGTAAAAATTTTTGAAAAATCGATGGCCGGCGCAGGGCTCTCCATCGAAATGGCAAGAAAAGAAGGGTTCGACGCCGTAAGCGTTCAGGTGGCCCAGTTCGACCGGGCCCATTTTTATCCGGAGAAAGAAATAATATATCTTGAGCTTGTTGTGGACAGAAAGACCCGAACGGTTTTAGGCATCCAGGGCTGGGGCGGCGAAGGAAGTGAAATGGTCGGGAGAATAAATGCCGTTGCCCCGCTTATTATGAATAAAGCCAAGGTAGAGGATGTCAGCAACTTAGAGATTGCCTATTCTCCTCCGTTTGCTTCTGCCATGGATATTGTGAACGCCCTTGGCAATACCACCGAAAACTTTCTCGATGGAATGTATAAGCCAATGCAAATGGAGGAATTTATTGAGTGCTGGAAATCTCGCAACAACGGGGAATGCTATTTCCTCGACTGCAGGGCGGATGCGGATGCAATCCCTTTTCAAGAGAAATTTCCTGAGATTTGGAAAAGCATTCCTCATGATGAGTTGGAACGGCGATGTGACGAGGTGCCCAGGGATAAAAAGATAATTCTGTTATGCAACACCGGTATCCGATCATATGAAGCCCAGATAAATCTTGCAGCCCGCGGAATTGATGATACGGTAAGTGTGGAGTCAGGTATTTCAGGTCTCAAGGATTGCGGCATAGAATTTTAGCTGTTTTCCATCCATAAATGGCCCTTTTTGCCCGGATCTGCGTTCTCCGCGGGTTTTCGGTTGCGGCGTACAGGAAGTACGCCTCACCGTAAACCCTTGTGCGGCCTTGATCCGGACAAAAATTGCTCATTTATGAATAGGAAACACACCGTGTTTATTATATAATTCTGGATGGACACTATATATATAAATTAATAGAAGGAGGTAAAAGCATGAAGAAACTGTTTATTTTTGCGTTTGTTATGGTTTTTACTTTGACGGCGGCCGGTTGTGCTGTTGGTAACCGTCTTGCTGTTGCTGAAAGTCTTGCTGTTGCTGAAAGTCCAGCTGTTTCTGACGATTCAAAAATGCTTAAAGCAAATGAGAAAAAAGCCTGGGAAAAGGCGACCAAAGTTTTTCCTGCGGAACGTCAGCTAAATGTTCAGCAATTCAAAGAACTATACGACAAGGTCATGGCCGGACAGGAAGATGCCTATTTGGTTGATCTTCGGACGCATCCTGAATTTTATGCTGCTCACATTGCCGGCACGGACCATATCCATGCCGGTCATATGTACACGTTCCCCAAAAAAATCAAAAATAAAGACGCCAAAATCGTGGTGTGGTGCAGGACACACAAACGCGGGGCTTACGTATGGGAGAGACTGGCACAATATGGTTATACCAATGTATGGTGGTATAAGGACGGCATCGTAGGCTGGATCAAGGCAGGTCATCCCCTTTGTAATCAGTTCATGGGACTGTTTAAAGTCACTGATTACCATAAATACTTTACGGAAATCGATAAAGAGACCCAAAAGCCCTTGTATCGAATTCGAGAATTTCATCCCTATTAATAAAAAAATCCTTTCTTCAAGGGAAAAGTATTTTTGCTTTTCCCTTGGGGAATTGTCATTTTTATCTCTTTATACCATTGTAAAACCTGATTCTTACCGGCTCTCTATTCCCTCTGAAAAATTTTTATTAAAAATGTTTGACAGATATGGAATCATGCCATACATCCTTTGTTAGGTATATTAGGTGTTTAATTGTGAATTTTGTGCTTTTTGTGGCAAAACTTTTTTCTTCTCGCCACAAAGGCACCAAGACACTAAGAAAGAATAACAAATTAAAATGCTTCGTGCCTGCCCGCCATCGGCTTCGCCTTAGGCGAGGCGGGCGGGTCTTTGTGCCTTGGTGGCAAAACTTTTTGGTTCCGGCCCGTCCGCCTCACTCCGCTTGGCAGGAGGGCGGGCTTGTCCGGGTTAGGAGTTGCCATGAAAACATTTGTCAAGGTCATGAAAGCCCTTTCCGATCCCAACAGAGTAAAAATTTTAAAACTGTTGCAGGAAAAAATGATGTGTGTTTGCGAGCTGCAGAGCGCTATTGGAATTTCACAGCCCAGTGTTTCCAAGCATCTTAAAATACTGGAAGAGGCGGGGTTGGTTGATTACCAGAAAGATGGCCTATGGGTAAATTATTTTCTTTCCGACGGTAACCACAGTCCTTATGCGGCCAGCCTTCTGGGAAATATTAAGCACTGGCTGGATGATGATCCACAAATTGTCGAGTTGGTTAAAAAGGCGCCTTTTTTAAACCGGGAAGAAATATGTAAGCTATAATTTAAAAAGATGAACATCGAACGTATTAAAATATGAACGTCGAACATCGAACGTCCAACATCGAATGATAAATGAAGGACAAAAACAAGGGCAAGAATTTTCATTAAAAGAACTAAGAGAGCGGCAAATATGGTTAAAATTTAAAATAGTGAACATCGAAAATTGAACGTCTAAGATCTCCCCAGTGAAATAGAAAAAAAGTTTCACGGGGTAAAAATGATTAATAAAATTAAATTGCGGAGCGGAGCGACATCATTATTCGATGTTCAACGTTGGAAGTTCGATGTTCGATGTTCAGTCTGTTCCATGTTAAATGATGTTCAACGTTGGAAGTTCGATGTTCGATGTTCAGTTTGCTCGATGTTGGACGTTCATCTTTCAAAAAAATCCTTTACGGCATAAATGTAACCGGTAAATTTTTACAAAACAACTGACCGCTTTTGGGGAGAGGCGAACCTCCTAAAATAAGGAAGGCACCATGTCTCAAGGACTCACCGAAAAAGAACTGAAATTAGAGATAAGCAATCTTAGCAAAGAGGTGCTTGCACTGAAGCAATCGGAAAAAGCGTCTAAAATCGACCTTGCAGAGATGAACCAGATATTTCAGACGGTTGCCGATGGAGTTATTGTAATTGACAAAGATTTCAATGTGGTTCGAGTTAATGAAACCTTTACGGTTTTATCCGGATTTAGTGAACAGGAAATCATCGGCCGAAAATGTTATGAGATCTTTCCGGGCGCCCTGTGCCACACCCCCGGATGCCCAATGGTCCGGATTTCCTGCTGTGCGGAGTGTGTTGAATATGAAGTAGACAAACAGCGCCGTAACCGTACCCGGATTCCCTGTATTGTAACCGCAAAACCTTTGCGCGGGCCGGATGGAGAACTGCTCGGCATTGTGGAGAACTTTAAGGATATCTCCAGGCTTAAACGAATACAGGCGGATCTTCAGCAGAGTTTTGAAAAATTTCGAAAAGCCATGGGGGGAATTATCCAGGCCATTTCCCTTACCATTGAAAAAAGGGATCCCCATACGGCCGGACATCAGCGCCGTGTTGCAAAGCTCAGCCGAGCCATAGCCACCGATATGGGATTCTCATGGGATCGTATCGAAGGAATACGCATGGCGGCATCTATTCATGATTTGGGTAAAATACATGTTCCGGCGGCGATCCTCAGCCGACCCGGACGATTGTCGGAAGCGGAATTTGCCATAATTAAAATCCATCCTCAAATTGGATATGATATATTGAAGGGGATTGAATTTTCATGGCCCATCGCTCAGACCATATTACAGCATCATGAAAGAATGGACGGTTCAGGATATCCGTTCGGACTTTTCGCTGAAGATATTTTAGAAGAAGCCAGGATCCTGGCCGTAGCAGATGTTGTTGAAGCCATGTCATCTCACCGACCCTACCGTCCGGCCCATGGAATCGATAAGGCTCTTGAGGAAATATTGAAAGGAAAAGGAATTTTATATGATCCAAAAGTCGTGGATGTATGCCTGAATCTTTTTCATAAAAAGAAATTTAAGTTGGAGTAAATTATTTAAAAAAATACAACTGAAACCTAGACGTTTACAACGGTCTCGAACATGATACCGGCGGCTCACAAATCAAGACCCCTAAGGGTTCGCGCAAAAATAACTTCGCAGAATTGGCGCTCAGATTTGGTTCAGATTTGGCTGATCCGAGAGAGCAAAACCACAGGAATAGCGAGCTATTTCGAGGATTTTGCGAGTGAGGTATCAGCCAAAGATGGACTGAAGCTGAGATGTAAAAATGTGAAGTTATTTTTGTGCGAGCCCTAAGGTGCCGGAGGTTGCTCACTGAGACACTTGTTTAAAAATGTCTGCCACACAACGAAGTATTCATGGCCGCCCACAAGATATGTATCATTATGATCCGCTCCCGCAATTTCATAGAACTCCTTGGGATCCGGAGCTTTTTCCAATAGACGACGGGCCATGGAAACCGGGATCGTCTGATCGAATTGTCCGTGGATAAACAGAACGGGTGAC
>RPGQ01000005.1:138433-144112 GCA_004193595.1 Desulfobacteraceae bacterium Eth-SRB2 | reverse complement strand
CTTTCCGGAAAAAATACAATACCTTTTTCTGACATGATTTTAATCCTTGTTGTTATAAATGTGTGTAACCGTTTACGGGTTCAGGGTTCAAAGGTTCAGTGGTTCAGGGTTAAGGACAAAAAGGGCATTAAAGATTCGAAATTCTCGTTACAAATGTTCATTTTCCCAAGTAATTGCCAATTTCAGAACTCCTGACCTGTATACGTAATTTCAACGTGATATGAAGGTTTAGTCGTAATTTTAGACGCAACAATTTGAACATCGACGTTCATCTTTTATTTTAGGCCTGACGCTTTTCTTGTAAATACGCATCCCAAATGCAGTCTGGGGACGAGAATGGAACCTTGAACCCCTGAACCTTTGAACCAGTGAACGCCTAATCTAAACATATCTTGTGGGATCATCCACCCCGGCTTCTTTAAACCCTTTTTTCCTTAAAAAACAGCTGTCACACCTGCCGCATGCAAGACCCTGAGGCGAGGGGTCATAACAGCTGTGGGTAACAGAGTAATCGATCCCCAATTCTATACCTTTTTTAATAATCTGGGCTTTGGTCAAACGGATAAGCGGCGTCCTTATTTTGATTTTTGTCATCCCTTCCACACCTGCCTTTGTGGCAAGATTGGCCATACGCTCAAATGCGTCGATATATTCGGGCCTGCAATCCGGGTACCCGCTGTAGTCAATGGCGTTAATACCGATAAAAATATCCGAGGATTCAAGAACTTCAGCCCACGCCAGAGCAAAGGAAAGAAATATGGTATTTCTTGCCGGAACATACGTAACGGGTATTTCCCGGCTCATGGCACGTTCATGCCTGGCTTTGGGCACATCCATATCATCGGTAAGGGATGAACCGCCTATTTTCTTTAGGTCTATATTTATTACAAGATGCTTGGCTGCACCCATGGCATCCGCTACTTTTTGAGCAGCTTCAAGTTCAACGGCGTGACGCTGCCCGTAAAAAAAACTTAAACTGTGGATTTCAAAACCCTCATGCTTTGCCATGGCCATGACAGTGGTAGAATCAATCCCGCCGCTGGAGAGAACAACCGCTTTTTTTATAGGGTTCATAATTATACCCCTCTTTCTCTATCAGGCCATATGATTTTATGTAGTTGGAGATGCAGCCTGACATTCAGGCTATCTTCAAGTATCCATTCCGCAAGTTGGGCCGGCGCTATCTCTTCTGACGACGGAGAAAAAAGGATCTGGTCTTCAGGGAAATCAGGGCCGGTTGAGTCGATGGTTTCTTTTGCATATTCATAATCAATGCGGTTTCCAATGACAAATTTTATCTGGTCTTTGGAACCCAGTCTTTTTAGGTTTTTCATATCATTTTTGTCAGATTCACCGCTTGTGGGGCATTTGATGTCGACAATTTTTATACACCGCCCGTCAACACGGCTGATGTCAAGGCTTCCATTTGTTTCCAGCATAACTTCATAGCCATTTTCAAGTAGCCTGTAAATTAAAATGGGGGTTTCACTTTGAAGCAGGGGTTCTCCACCGGTTATTTCAACCAGCCGGCACGTATAGGCGTCAATATGGTTCATTATTTCGGTGATTTTCATGTTTACCCCTTGTTCGTAAGCATACCGGGTATCACAGTATGAACATCTTAAATTACAACCGGTGAGTCTTATAAATATGCAGGGGCGGCCGCTATGGATGGATTCCCCCTGTATGCTGTAAAATATTTCGTTTACTAGAAGCGTCACTTGGAAACCCTCAGTTTTTGAGACCTTTGAAAAACGTTCTATTTTGTTCAAGGCCAAGGAAGGCAAAAATTTTAACCAGAGGAATACATTAAGTATTTTGAGGATTAAAATTTGAGCCTGACGACGGAATTGGGCAAAAGGGGGCGTTTTGCAACGGTCTCTTTTTGTTATTATTCTTTAGGGTTATATCAAGATGGGATGCCAAAGTAAACGATCAATTGCCAAAGCAAGAGGTAATATGATATCTTTATCATAATCCGAACAAAACGGAACCGAAAAAGAGTTGCCACAAAGGCACGAAGAACCGCCCGTCTCGCCTAAGGCGAAGCCGATGGCGGGCAGGCACAAAAGTGCTTATTGAGGAATCCAGATGAAGAACATTAGTTTAATAAAAAATACCGTTCAGGAATATGCGTGGGGGTCTTTTACGGCTATTGCTGAACTTTTGAGCAATGATTCCCCTTCAAAAACGCCACAGGCGGAACTATGGATGGGGGCTCATCCCAAAGCGCCTTCCATGGTAAAATGTGATGGCAACTGGATATCGTTGCTTGAATTGATTGAGAAAAACCCAGACCATATTCTTGGGAAAAAAGTTGCAGAAAAATTTAACAATAGGCTTCCGTATCTGTTCAAGGTACTGGCCGCAGCAAAACCACTGTCTATTCAGGCTCACCCCAGTATAGATCAGGCCAAACAAGGTTTTGAAAGGGAAAACAGACAAGGGATTCCTTTAGATGCTTACAACAGGAACTATAAGGATGATAATCACAAGCCCGAGTGCATCTGCGCGATGACCTTTTTCTGGGCCTTGAACGGTTTTCGGAAAATTTCGGGTATTGTTGGCCTTATGGAAAAAATCTGCCCGCAAGGATTGAAAAAACAGCTTGATACGCTTCGAGGGCAACAGAGTCCGATTGAGTTAAAAAGGTTTTTCCAGACCCTGATGACAATGAATCACGAGCAGCAGACGAAGATCATCGCCCATGCCGTATCAAATGCAAAAAAGTTTACAGATGATGATCCGGCCTATAAATGGATGATCGATCTTCATAAAGAATATCCGGCGGATATCGGGGTGTTTTCTCCCATTCTCTTGAACCTGATATGTCTTGAGCCGGGTCAGGCAATGTTCCTTCCGGCCGGAGAACTTCATGCGTATCTTGACGGTGTTGGGATTGAATTAATGGCAAATTCGGACAATGTGCTAAGGGGCGGTCTGACGCCGAAGTATATTGATATACCGGAGTTATTGAATGTCCTTAATTTTGAAGAGCGCAAGGTAAATATCCTAGAGACAGAACAGATCAACGAATGTGAATGGGTATATGAAAATCATGCTGAGGAGTTTATTCTGTCTAATATCCATGTAAAAGAGGGTATCTATAACAGTTCCGACCACAGGAGCATTGAAATACTCCTGTGTTCAGATGGAAAAGCAACGATTACCGATCTCGGGAAAAATGACAAGGTTGTCATTGACAAAGGGAAATCGATTATCATACCTGCAGTTGTAAAAGAATACCGTATCCAAGGAAATGCCGCCTTTTACAAAGCAGCGGTTCCAATTTGAATCTCAATATAGGAAGAACGCTCCACGACGGCATATATGTCTTTCCAACCGACGGATACTTGTGCTCACTAAGCACCCGTAAGCCCGAGCCGTGCCGAGGTTATTAAGAACAATGCATTGCTGTAACTTCTCAATAGTTGTGGTTTATTAAAGCGTGATATTGAGCCGCCAACTGATAATAAAATGAAACCTGTCTGGAACTCGCATTTAAGTGTGCCTAAAGAAAAAACAGTAGCCAATCTTTTAATATCAATTTTTTAAACGCACCATCCTATGTTTAAAAGATGAATGATCTTATTTGCTGTTTTTTCTTAAGGCTCACTAATATGCTCAAACAACCAGACAGGTTTCATTTTATCACCAGTTGGCTCCATCATTTATTGAGAAATTGCTCAAAGGCCTCTTGCTTTTGAAAAAAGTCTTGACATAAAAAATTCGATACTATAGGTGTTGCAAAGAAAATTACATAACTAAGGAAACTAAATGGTGCATAATAGATCAGGTAGGCATTATTTTTATTATTGGTATTTTTTTAATACCGGCCTGCCTGGGGTGCGCTGATACAAGAACAACTTGCAAAGCGAAAAAAACCGTGGGTAGCCGGAAAACCCACGGTTTTTTTATTTTTGAAGGCCGTGGAGAAAAAAGCTTCACGGCCTTTTTTGTTTAAAAGGAGGAGTCCATCATGACGTATTTAGGCAAACGAATCCGGATAGAGCGGATACAAAACCGGGATAGCGGAAGGACGGTAATTGTTCCAATGGATCACGGCATTTCCATGGGTCCCATAAAGGGTCTTAAGGATATGAAAGATGCAATCCATAACGTGGCCGAAGGGGGTGCAAATGCCATAGTGATGCACAAGGGTTTGGTGGGTGAAGGTCACCGGGGGGAAGGCAAGGATATCGGACTGATAGTCCATTTATCCGCTTCCACGAGCCTTTCGCCGTATCCCAATGTCAAAACACTGGTCTGTAGTGTTGAAGAGGCCATCAAACTTGGTGCGGATGCTGTATCCATTCATGTGAATCTAGGGAACGGCCAGGAAAAAGAGATGCTTCATGATTTTGGGCGGGTGAGCAATGAAGCCCGCATGTGGGGCCTGCCGCTGCTTGCCATGATTTATCCAAGAGGCGAGAAAATCAAAAATGAATACGACGTAAATGCGGTTAAGCATGCCGCACGTGTAGGAAACGAGATGGGAGCAGATATTGTAAAAGTTTCATACACGGGCTCTGTGGAGACATTTAAGGAGGTCGTATCGGGGTGTTCGGTTCCTGTTGTAATTGCCGGTGGTCCTAAAATGGATTCAGACCATGAGATCCTCGAAATGGTAAAAGGTTCTATTGATGCAGGGGGTGCAGGGGTCTCCATAGGCCGTAATGTGTTTCAGCATAAAGATCCAACGCGCATGGT
The DNA here is from genome assembly GCA_004193595.1 of Desulfobacteraceae bacterium Eth-SRB2. Taxonomy (GTDB): domain Bacteria; phylum Desulfobacterota; class Desulfobacteria; order Desulfobacterales; family UBA11574; genus S5133MH16. The sequence goes on along the minus strand of RPGQ01000005.1, from coordinate 139,402 downwards.
GCGGGCGATTTCAGCCATTGTTCATAAAGGCAGTAATGTGGAAGATGCGCTTAAAATTCTAAATGGGGAGTAAATTATGCGAAAACTATGGGTAAAGGCTGATCCCTGGGATAAGAAAATAGTGACTACGGCTCTTGAAGGGGGAGCGGACGGTATCATGGTGCCCAAGGGATTTTCCCAAAAAGTAAAAGAGCTGGGAAGGATTCAGACCATTTCCGAAGACGGTGACCTAAAGCTCGGGAAAGACGTGGTCTTCTTTACTATAACAAGCGGCGAAGACGAAGAAAAAATAGTCAAGCTCAGTCAGAATAAGCGTGTCATTCTTGAGTGCACTGACTGGACAGTAATTCCCCTTGAGAACCTTATCGCAAAAGGCGCAAAGGTCATTGCACAGGTTCGCGATTTAAAAGAGGCGCAAACCGCTTTCGGCATTCTTGAAAAAGGTGTAGACCATGTTCTTTTCCATACGGACGATGTGATAGAGCTGAAAAAAGCACTTTCCTGGTTTCGTTCGGAAGGGGATAAAATATCTCTTCAAGCGGCCGAAATTATCGAAGTCAGGTCAGTGGGGATGGGAGACAGGGTCTGTGTGGATACCTGCACATCAATGGAAATGGGCCAGGGGATTCTGGTTGGAAACAGCAGCAGTGCTCTTTTTTTAATACATGCCGAAAGCATTTTCAATCCCTATGTATCTCCCAGGCCTTTCCGGGTGAATGCAGGACCCGTGCATTCATACACAAGAATTCCGGACGGAAAAACAAAGTATCTTTCAGAGCTTTCATCCGGAGATCAGGTGATGATCGTGGATTTTAAAGGCAATACAACAACCGGTATTGTGGGGCGCTTAAAAATTGAAAAACGTCCATTGATGCTGGTGAAGGCTGTTTTTAAGGGAAAAGAGATTACAAGTATTGTTCAAAACGCTGAAACGATCCGGCTGACAAGCCCCGACGGCAAAGCCGTATC
>RPGQ01000005.1:4020-138333 GCA_004193595.1 Desulfobacteraceae bacterium Eth-SRB2 | reverse complement strand
ACCCACAGGATCCTCATTGCCGCAGCCCTGTCAGACGGTATTTGCACCATTCATAACGGACTTAAAAGCCAGGATACACTCCTTACCCTGGGCGCTTTACGGCAAATGGGTATAACTATTGATGTAACGGATGACATATTTGTGGTGCATGGCGCAAAAGGAGCCTTTAAGCCCTGCATTGATCCGGTTTATCTTGGAAATTCAGGAACTTCAATGCGCCTGTTAACGGCGGTAGCGGCTTTGGGACAAGGGGGCTATACCTTGACGGGAACAGAGCGTATGGGAGAGCGGCCCATTCAGGATCTGCTGGACGGCTTGAGCCGGATCGGGGTGAAGGCTCGTTCTGTAAATGACAATGGATGCCCTCCTATTGAGATAAAATGGGACAACGTTACCGGCGGCAGGGTTGATCTGAAGTGCGGCGTGAGCAGCCAGTTTCTATCTGCACTGCTTCTCATTGCACCTTGCACCAAAAAAGGAATTGAAATAAATGTCACCCAGGGGCCGGTATCAAGGCCCTATGTGGATATGACTGTGGATGTCATGGAAGAATTCGGGATTGAAGTCCATCGTGACGGTTATGACCGCTTTAGAGTGTCCGGGGGGCAGACATACCGGGCCGGGTCATATGTGGTGGAACCCGACTGCTCCCAGGCAGGATATTTCTGGGCGGCCGCCGCCATATCCGGTGCAAAAATTAAGGTTAAGGGAACCACAATAAATACGCGACAAGGCGATGTTCGTTTTGCGGAACTTTTTGAAAAAATGGGGTGTAAAATTATATATGAAACGGACGGTATTTCCGTATCCGGCAGGCCCCTTTCGGCGATAACGGCGGATATGGCCGATATGCCGGACATGGTTCCCACCCTGGCCGTGGTTGCGTCATTTGCCAAAGGAACCACTGTGATTAATAATGTGGCGCACCTCAAAGCAAAGGAGAGTGATCGTTTAGGTTCCGTGGTTCAAGAGCTTTCAAAAATAGGAATCCAGGCAAGCTGCAGCCAGACCGGTATGATGATCACGGGCGGCACGCCGCACGGTTCTGAAATTGATACCTACGGGGATCATCGCATGGCTATGAGTTTTGCGCTTGTGGGCCTGAACGTCCCGGGGATTATTATCAGAGATGAAACGTGTGTTGAAAAGTCGTTTCCGAATTTCTGGGATGTATTTCAAGGGCTGTACAAATGAATAATTGAATATTTTCGTTTGAATATTGAATAGTTAAGGAATTCTTGCAATTAGGAACTAAACAGGGAAGCAAAAATGCCGGGGAATACATTCGGAGCATTGTTAAAAATAACCACGTGGGGCGAGTCCCACGGAAAAGGGCTTGGCGTTGTCATTGATGGTTGTCCGCCAAACATACCCCTTAATGAGCGCATGATCCAATCCATGTTAAACCGAAGGCGGCCGGGAAAATCAACGGCAAGTACGACCCGGAAGGAGCCTGATCAGGCGATGATTATGTCCGGTGTTTTTGATAATATGACCACCGGTACACCGATTATGATCATGGTGGCCAACAAAGACGCGGATTCCAGGGCGTATGAACCCTATGCAGATCTTTTCCGACCGGGGCATGGGGATATAACTTACATGGCCAAATACGGCATACGGGATTGGCGCGGGGGCGGGCGGGCATCGGCACGGGAAACCGTGGGCAGAGTGGCGGCCGGTGCTGTGGCAAAGGCAATTCTTGATAGGGAAAACATCGAAATTATTGCTTACACAGTGCAGCTCGGCGGTATACTGGCAAAAAAGCGCAGTCTGGATGTGGTTGATAAAAACATGTTCTATTGTCCGGATATGGAAGCCGCTGAAAAGATGGAAGAACGTGTTTTGCAGGTAAAAAAAATGGGAAATTCAATCGGTGGTATCGTGGAGATCCTGGCAAAAGGAGTTCCACCCGGATTAGGAGATCCGGTATTTGATAAAATCGACGCGGATCTGGCAAAAGCGCTCATGAGTATCGGTGCGGTCAAGGGGGTTGAGATCGGCTCCGGATTTGAAGCTGCGGACAAGCTGGGTTCTGAAAACAACGACCCCATAACTCCTCAGGGCTTTTCCAGCAACAACGCCGGCGGTATTTTAGCCGGAATATCCAACGGAGATGATATCGTGATTCGAGTTGCCGTAAAACCGATTCCTTCCATTTTAATCGAGCAAAAAACAATCGATGCATCACGGGAACCGGCCACAATTTCAACCCGGGGGCGTCATGATATTTCAGCCATACCCCGCATCAATGTGGTCTGCGAGGCCATGGTCGGTCTTGTTCTAGCGGATTATCTATTAAGACAACGGGCAATTCAATAGAGCGGATGTTGCTGAATAGCGCAAATCTGCTTTAGGTTAGCCATGACTTAACTTCCTTTTTTGAAGGGATTTTTCCCACGCTTTTAACTTTGCCGTCAATAATGACCGCAGGGGTGCCAAAAACGCCGTAACCGGCAATTTCCATGATATCGGTAACTTTCTCTACTTTGGCTTTTACCCCTGCTTCGGCCACGGCTTCCTTTACGTGTTGTTCGGTCTGTTTACATTTCGGGCAACCCGGGCCCAGCACTTTAATTTCCATGTTTTTCTCCTTTTAAATTTAACGTATTTGGAATTCTACAAGTTAATGAGAATATAGGGCATTTTTTGAGGCTTGAACACTGCATCGAATATGGAATAATGGAATAGTGGAATACTGGAAGATTGGTTTTTAAAAGGATATCAGCCATTTTTGATTTTAGTGTTAACATAAAATTTGCCATTAACCCAATATTGCATTATTCCAGAACCCATTATTCCATTATTCCAGCATTCCAACATTCCAATTGTGAGCGAAGCGAACTAACTTGTGCTAAAATAATGCCCGAAGATCATCCCGCTAATGGTGGACATAATTACGACGAGTATAATATAGGCGATAGTCTTTTTAGTTCCCAGCACGCTTCTGATTACCAGCATATTCGGGAGGCTGAGCGCAGGACCGGCGAGCAGAAGGGCAAGTGCCGGACCGTTACCCATGCCCGAACCCATAAGTCCCTGTAAAATGGGTACTTCAGTTAGAGTGGCAAAATACATGAATGCGCCCGCCACAGAGGCAAATAGGTTTGCACCCAAAGAATTGCCTCCCACCAGGCTGCTCACCCAGCGGGATGAGATAAGGCCTTCTGAACCGGGCCGCCCCAGCAAAAGTCCTGCTACAAGCACGCCGGCAAAGAGCAAGGGCATGATTTGCCTGGTGAAATCCCAGCTTGAAAGAAACCAGTTCTCGGTTTCGCCCCGGGTGGTTGTGATCATCCAAACCAGTCCAATAATTCCTGCTGAAAAAGCGATGAGCGGTTCATGTGGAAATAAAAGTGCCAAAACCAAAACGGTTGCGCCGGCAAGGGCAACTTTATAGGCCTTAACCTTAAACCAGACAATGAGAAGTACTCCTAAAATTGCTGCAAAAATTCCGGTCATCAACCATTTGGCACTGTAAATGGCATTCCACAGCCCCGAAGGGTCTGCCGGTTTTCCCCATGTGGCAGAAATAAGAATAAACACCATGGTGGCAAAATAAAGTACATTCTGCCACAGGGGCCGTTCCACCTCGGGTTCCGGCATATGTAAGGCTGCCTGGACTTTGGCCTCTTCTTCTTTAATGAAAAGAAAATGCATGATTAGTCCGATAACAATGCTGAAAATCACGGCCCCCACCGCACGAGCCGTGCCCATGGCAAGGCCGAGAACCCGGGCCGTCAGAACAATCGCCAGCACATTAATAGCCGGCCCGGAATAGAGAAACGCAATGGCCGGTCCCAGCCCGGCGCCCCGTTTCCAGATACCGGCAAAAATCGGCAAGACCGTACAGGAGCAGACCGCAAGAATAGAGCCGGATACCGATGCAACACCGTAAGCCAGCACTTTTTTTGCGCCGGCGCCCAGGTATTTCATAACCGCTGCCTGTGACACAAAACAGGCAATGGCCCCGGCAATGAAAAAGGCCGGCACCAGGCAGAGAATCACGTGCTCCCGGGCATACCATTTTGCAAGGGCCAAAGACTCAATCACGGCACCGGTAAAACGGTTATTGCCAAGAGGAAGCCAGAAAAAAACCAGGAAAATTCCTACAATCAGACCCAGCGGTTTCCAGATGGTTCCCCAATCGATCAAACTCGGTTGTGCTTCTTGTTTTTCAATTCTTGCAGATTCTGTCATAGTGACATTTTCGTTTTTTGTTATCGCAACATTACTCATTTGATATTCCTTGTTACAAATCACAATAAGTTGCAGTTAAAATGAATTTATCCGTTTAAGAGCAACACAAGCGGATTGAATGATAGTTAAATTAAAATATGTATATATAGCTATGTATGCCGGTAATAATTATAGCTTACATATTTCTTTCCGGTATAATATCAACAATTAATACACCAGAACTTATAGAGAAATTACCACTGATCTGTTAAATTGCAATAGCGCTTTGCATCTCGCAAAAAAAACATCATTTTTTTCTGTAAAAATTTTTATAATTTTTACCCTGTTCGGATCTGACAGGGCTTTTATGACTTTGACAAATTTTTCCATGGTAACTCATAATATGCTTAAAAAAGAATATATATCATAAGTTGATATGTGTCAAATTGTTGCGTCTGAAATTACGACTAAACCTTCATATCACGTTGAAATTACGTATACAGGTCAGGAGTTCTGAAATGAGACCGCTCGTTGGGTGGTGGCCGTTTTTTATTGACATAAAAGGGGTATTTCCCTATATCTCAAAAGCGATGAGTTCGGAAGTTCAGACGCGGATCGATGGAGTATATTTTTACAATTGCTATAAAAAAGCGGTTTTTTTATCCGTTCAATCATAAAGAGAATTGTATACAGGGAGGTGCTTTGTGGATCAAAAAAAAATTATGGGTAAGAGGGTGTTGATATGCTTTGCGCTAAGCGGTTTTCTGCTGGGTCTTGGGGCTTGCGGAGGAGGCGGGAAGATAGAGGAGTATTCGGCAAAACAGTCCTTTAAAGATCCCAGCGGGAGGGAAGGGACCCACAACATCTTTGTTTCTCACGGAAACATGCGGATGGAGATGCGATCCCCAATGGGTAAGGGGTCCATGGTGGTGATCTTTCGAAAGGACAAAGGGGTCACATGGACTCTGTTTCCGGAAGAAAAGTTTTATATGGAAAACAAGCTGGATGAAGCAAAGCTTCAGAAGACTTTCGGAAAAATTCCAATAGATACAAACAAGGAGGACCTGGGAACTGAGACGGTAAACGGATTTAAATGCCGCAAAATGCGTGTTGAAACCACCACTAGATTTATGGGACGGGAGATCAAGAGCACCTCCACCGTTTGGACTTCAGACCGTCTGGACTTTCCGCTTCGATCCCAGGGAAAAGACGGCGGTGTTATGGAGCTGCGCGATATAAAATCCGGCAGCCAGCCGTCCAACCTCTTCGAGATCCCTGCGGGCTATAGCAAAAGGGACATGCCTTCCTTTGGTATGGGGCAGATGCAAAAGCACGGGAAAGGCCGGGAGTCCATGGGAGGCAAAACCTCAGACCTCCCATTCAAGCTTCCAAAGGGCCTAAAAATGCCTTTCGGCAAATCCGAATAGCGGAGCCGTGAGAGCAGCTTGCCGCCCTTGGCCTGGACGTAGAAGAGGAGGACAGGATTTTTACTTTTCTTTTACTTCCAGCAACTCATCGATTTTAGTTTTAATTGTGTCCACTTGCGAATCAGATAGTAAAAACGGGTACTCATTTTCCGAGGAAATTGCCGGATAGGTTTTGGCATCCTTATCTTTTTTGGCAAATACGGAAAGAGAGTATTCCTTATTTCCTTTCATAACAACGTCACAGGTCGGGTTTTTTAAATCGTCTTTTTTCACGTCATTTATATAACTTTCACATTCCATTCGATTAAGAACACTTAACAGACTCTCAACCTTTTCTTTATCCACTTTTTTACCCTCAGCATCCTGCCAGACGATTTTTATTTCGGGTTCTTTAGACGTTTTGCCTTTTTTATCCTTTTTTTTGCCCTCTTGTTCGGAGACCTGCTTTTGGCTCAGAATCATGGTCTTTTTGTCTTTGGTAAGGGTTATTTCACGAATATCTTTTTCCGTAACCGACAGTACGGTTTTGTCTCGCAACTCATCAACGGTTTGGTCAAACTCCCGTCTGAAATTCCCTATGGCGTGATAGACATTGGGATCCGTGGCCAATCTGACAAATGTATGCTGATAGGTGGTCGCTGCTTTGCCGATATCAAATTCCCGGCTCAGGGTTTTTCCTTGCCAGGCTTTCACAGCGATTTTTTTATCATGGGTCAAATCATAACGCACATAATTCTTTGATTCTGATACCAGAGCGGTCAGATTCAATTCTTCAATGACGTCAAGCATTTTTTTGACCTTTGCAGAATCAGCAGGATATTCTTTAGACCCGATGTGCCAGGTGTTGTCTTTTTTATTCAAAACAAGGGTCTTGTCTGCCTTGCCCACTTCAAGTTTTGAAATCTGTTTTCCGGAAACCTTGGTCATATCCGGAAGCTTGTAATGTGTCCGGTCTGAACGATGCAAGACAAGATAAAGGATCAATGCAACCATCACACCTGCCAGTATGAAATATTCTTTTTTAATTTTCATCGTTACCTCTCCTTATGCGTTCAAAGGTTCAAAGTCTTTATGGTTCAAAGGTTCAAAGGTTCAAAGGTTCAAAGTTGATGGAAGATTGTATAAAAGATTTAAGAACCCAGAACCCAGAACCCAGAACCCAGAACCCCAATCTAATAATTAATAATCAATTGTTAATTATTAATTGTTAACCATTATTTATTCAACCCAGAACCTCTGAACCTCTGAACCTCTGAACCTCTGAACCCAGAACCTCTAAACCTCTGAACCCAGAACCTCTAAACCTCTGAACCCTGAACCTTATAAACCCAGATCTTACTTTTGAAACATCATCTGTATCCGCTTTTTTCTTGAATGTCGGCTCAGCCAAATAATCAATCCCAAAAAGACGACAAGCACGGGAAGTCCGGCAATATTAAAAGACTTGACAAATGTTTTTGTTAGCGCTCCGGTGTCATGTAACGGATTAAAACGGAGAATTTTGCTTCGCATTGTGGCGATATTCTGCCGGTGATTCAGGGCATCTATGGTATTCAAAACAAACATGTCGTTGGGGCTGCCACCTTCTGGATCCAGAACCGTGTCCTTTAACATTTCCGATGAAGCCATCAAAAAGATTTTAGCGGGTTTGCCTTTGGGTATAAAGTCTCCCCCGCCTTTTATTTTGGACATGTCAATGTTCTCTTTTTTAGCTCCGGATTCATTGCCGCTTTCTTTATTATCCGTGGGTTCCGTATCCGTCTCATTCGATGTTTTTTCAGGGATGGGTTTTCCCGCAAAATAACTGGGAAACTCCCCTTCAATAATATATGCCAATGGAAAACTTTGCAGTTCATCAGCAGGCGGCGGGGGACTGAGAAACATGGGATTCAGCGAGATATTTTCCCGCATTTCCCATGATTTCTCCGAAGATGAAAACAGCTTTACGGGCGTTAACTTGTTTTTTGAAATCCGTTCTTCATCCAGTTCCAGAGGGGATATTTTAACCGCAACCAGACCATTGATGCCGTTCATAAATTTAAGGTCATGGTTGATAAATCTGTTTTTGATGATCGGGGCAAAATATATGGGTCTTTCCCCCCCGCCCATGCTCCCGGAAAGCCGTTGCTTATGACAATTTTCATCCATAACATAGGATTTTTTCATGTCGATTCCGTAATAAGCCAGCAATTTGTTAAGACCGGTTTCCAGGGGCACATACTTAACCCCTCGGTTTAACCCAAAATTTTGCCGGCTGTTATCCCTGGTTTCATTGAAGGCATCCAGGAACAGTGCCAGGTTGGTTCCCCTCATCAGAGCCTGATCGATCTGGTAAAGATCGTAATCAGAAAAATTTTCTGTGGGTCGTGCGATAACCAGACAATTCAGGCTTCCGGGGATGGGCCGGTCTTTTAAATTGACCGGTTTAATGCTGTAAGTTTGTGATATCAGATTTGCAAATGTGGATAGCGAACCCATATTTTTTTGCCCCATTGGCGAAAAAGCCGAAATCTCAAGTGTCCCGTGATCCGCAAGATATCCGAGATTTTGGTTGATATCTATCAGGGTTTCCAGATTGTCATTGATGATTTCTTCCAGTTGATCCATGTTGGTTAGATTATACTGGGTTCCGATGATGGGTATGCGCAGGACCCTTAGCAGCGGAATTTCCCGGATTTTTTCCTTATATTCCATGACAAGACCGATGATGCCGCTGCCGGCTTGAATTTTACCTCCAGAAAGATCAGGCCATTTGAGGTGCATAAGGTTATATTTTTTCAAGGATTGTTTATCTGTTTGCCCGGGTGAGGGGTCGATATAAGTATATTCGAGTTTCCCGTAGTTTTTGGAATTAACTTCGTTAATTATTTCTTTCAACTTGTCCGGATATTCAGGAAGCTCGCTAAGACCCATAAACGGTGCAACAGCTTTTAAGGAAGAAGACAGAAACAGTTTGACCCGAATTTTATCCGCAAGGCTTAACAATGCACTGATTTTGTTGTTTAGCTTCTGTATGGCCGTGGTCAATTTATACTCTAACCCATTGATGGAGGTAATTGTGGGAATCCTTTCTATCATATCACCGTGAATTAACACCAGGCCCATGTAAGCCTTTTTAAATTTTACTTCATCTTCTTCAAACGCCTGAATTTGAACCGGGTGAATCCCATAATTTTTGGCCAGCTTCTGATTTTCCTGTGCCAAAGGGTTGATCCCTTGAGATTCGGGGCTGACGTTATAAAATCGGTAGTTAAAATATTTGTTGGCGTGGATAGCATATTCCTCAAGCAGATCATGAAGATATCGTTCCGTATTGTTGTATGGGGCCGGCAGGTTTTTGGTAAAAAACACATTTATGGTTAAGGGCTCGGAAAGCGTGGATACCACCTTTTTGCTTGCTTGGGATATGGAATAGAGCCTGTTTGACGTGAGATCCATCCTGAAAAATAGGGTTATGCCGGCCACATTGATAAGGACGATGATCACCAGATAAATAAAAAGTTTAATATATTTTGCGTATGGTTTTTGCTTGCCCATGTTATTCTCCTTAATTCTTTTCTTGCATGACCAGATGGGTACCGTAGAGACCGATGAAGACCACACTTAAAAAATAGACAATATCCCGAGAATCGATAATCCCTTTGGCGATGTTTTGGAAATGAAAATCAGCACCCAGATACCCGATAACCCCCAACAGGGACGCGGGAAAGAAAAAGATCATTTTGTCGATCAAGGTCAACGTAAAACAAATCGCCATGCCCACTATAAAGGCGATGATCTGATTACGGGTCAATGACGATGCAAAAAGCCCCACAGCTACAAAAGACGCGCCCAGTAAAAGAGCCCCCAGATAGCCTCCTGCCACAGCTCCCCATTCGAGCTGGCCCATAAAGGCGATGAATATGGGATAGGCAAGGGTCGGCACCAGGGCCGCGGCAACGAATAAAACGCCGGCTAAAAATTTCCCCAGAAGGATATCCTTAAACGTCACCGGCAGGGTGAGGAGCATCTCGTAAGATCCCACGTTCAATTCCTCGGAAAACAATCTCATGGTGACTGCCGGGATCAGGAAGGAAAAAGTAATGGGAAGCAGATTAAAAAAGTTTCTCAGGTCAGCCTGATTATAATAGAAAAAGGTTGTAAAAAAGAACCACCCGGTCACCAGTAGAAAAATAGATATAACGATATAGGCGATGGGGGATATGAAATAGTCTTTTAGTTCCTTATTGCAAATACGGATAACTTGCTGCATGTCAGTCCTCCTCGGTCAACTCGCGGAATATGGTTTCAAGAGTTTTGGTCTCCTGATGAAACTCGATGAGAACCCAATCGGTTTGTTTTATGGCATGATAAACGGGTTCTCTCAGATCGGAAGCGGATTTGCAGGCAATTTTCACGCTCAGCGGGCCGTTTGGTTTTTCATTAATTTTTTCAATTCCTACCACGCCGTCAATTCCGCTTAAATTATCGTGTACGTCTTGAAAATTTGCTTTCAGAATATCTAAATGGATAAAATGTGTTTGATCTGTGGATTGCTTGAGATTTTCCATCCGGTCGTTTGCGACGATCTTTCCTTTATCGATGATTACCACCCGGTCACAGGTCGCCTCAACTTCGCTCAGGATATGGGTTGAAAGAATTACGGTTTTTTCTTCCCCGATCTGCCGGATGATTTCGCGTATCTCAGCGATCTGATTGGGATCCAGACCTGAAGTGGGTTCATCAAGGATCAAAATTTCCGGATCATCCATCATGGCGTGGGCCAGACCCACCCGCTGATTTAATCCTTTGGACAGTTCACTGATACTCCGGTGCATAATTTCATCCAGCCCGCACAAATCCACAAGCTGCCGGATTCTGGAAATTTTCTTATTTTTATCCAGTCCCCTTAGTCCTGCAACGTAATCCAGATAGTCGTAAACCAGCATGCCGTGGTACAGGGGTGCGGATTCCGGAAGGTATCCCATCAGCTTTTTGATTTCCAGCAAATTTTCGTCAAGCTGATAGTCCTTTACACGAATGGTTCCGGATGTGGGCATAAAATAGCCGGTCAGCATCCGCAAGGTGGTTGTTTTACCTGCGCCGTTCGGACCCAGCAAACCAAGGATTTCACCTCTTTTAATGTCGAGACTGATCTGATCCACAGCGCAGAACTCTTTGTAATATTTAGTTAAATTTTCAATATGGATCATGGTTTTTCCTTTCTTTTTGACAATTTAAAAACACTATTTAATGGATAACAATATATCACAAAATTTAGTTGTCAATGTCAACAAATTGTATAAAATAAGCAAGCTAAAATTGTTCCGGTTTTTCCAAAAATATATTCTGGGAAGCAGGGGAATGGCTTATATTAATTATAATTCTGTAGAATTTAGCATAGAAAAACAATACGTATAAATTAAATGAGGCAAAGGGATGGTTTCTTGGCCGAAATGATCTCAATGCAGCCCTATATGATTTTGAAACAGGTGGGTGCTGCGATGGCCTTCAACCGGATGGAGTCAATGAGAACTAGGGAGCAGAGTCAACAATCAGTTGGCTTATTTCACTCCTCAAAATGTATCAGATCATGGGAATGCATAACCTTATGGCCGACAAAAAAGCAATTTTTGGCGGAGATATTTAACTGATTCGCACGGATTGCTAAAAAAAGCCCTGCTTGAGCTGCAAGCAGGGTTTTTGGTGAAAGTTGGTCTGCAACCTTAGGGCTTTACCCGACCTTAACGGTTATCTTGCGAGGTTTGGCTGCTTCCAATTTTGGGAGCTTCAATCTGAGCACGCCGTCCTTCATTTCGGCACCAATCTTGGACTGATCAATCTCGTGGGAAAGTGTGAATTGTCTGGCATACTTGCCTGTTAGATATTCCCTGAAAACATCCAATTCATTTTCACCTTCTGGAGATGCTGCATTACCTACCAAGGTGAGCATGTCGTCACGAAGGTCAATATTTATGTCCTTTGTCCCAACACCAGGCATATCAGCCAGCACGGTGACCTCCTGATCTGTTTCAACGATATCCACTGCCGGTATAAAGGTTGGACCCGGGCGTGTCTGCTCAGCAGGAGCTGTTACCTCCGCCTTTCTTTTTGCCTGCAATGTTTTACTTTTGCTGTCTGTCATTTTCTATACCTCCTCTCAAACCTTATTCAATCCTTTACGCTGCTTTAACGGCAATCTGCCTCGGTTTTTCTGTTTCTGACTTGGGTAAGACTACCGTTAGAATACCATCAGAGGCCTGCGCTTCCACTTTGGACTGATCAATCTGCATCGGGAAGCTAATTATTCTGCTGAATTTTCCCTCTTCCCTTTCTCTTCTGTGATAATCGCCATTTTCAGGGGTAATTTTTCTCTCGCCAGCGATGGACAGGCTATTACCCGTAACCGACATATCAACTTTATCAGCCTTTATCCCCGGTAATTCCGCACGGACATAATAATTATCCTTATCTTCTGTTACATTGACTAACGGAAAAACCCCGGCTGAAAATTCGGTGGATGGCCTACCTGTTAATCCTTCGGAAAGCCAATCCATCTCTCTTTGTATCCGTTCGAGTTCATCAAACGGACTTCTCCAACCTCGTGTGGGCCAATTTATGACGCTTCTAAGTATCATTGCTTTTCCCTCCTTTATTATAGTAATAAATTTTTTGGGATACCATTCGCTATTTTTCATTACTCTCTTTGGAGAGTTTTCAACCACACATTTGGTAAATCGATTTACTTAAATAGAGGATAAATCGCCATTGAAAATTGTCAAGTGACAATTATTGATAAATTTGTAAAAAGTCTCAAAACCTGAGTGTAATTCACGGCTGTTGGTTTACGGCAGCCATTCATTCCTTATCACAGCGATTTGAAGATCAGGTGTCAGGTGTCAGGAGAGAGTGACGTAAGAGCGGAAACCCAAAACCTGACACCTGGATAATTTAAGCTAAATCACCAACTGTCTTGATTTACATGGACGTCTCATTCGCGATTTCTGAAAACTTTTATCTCTCGCTAACTGCTGAATTTACTGGATTCAGGCTTTCGCCGGAATGACGACAAAAGCGAATTTACGACTTTTTACGAGACCGTCAAACTTCGGTTTTCAAGTTTTAGGTCTTGTTGATGATTTTTTTCTTGACATTCATTTTTTGTAACTACTCAGGTGAAATAATTTTGTAATGATTTTTGTTGCGCAGGTATAAAAGGATGACCGGCGATTGCTTCGGTAATTGAATCCAGAATGTTACGGTTTTGCTTTCTTGCTGTAGAAAGGTAGCTTCTTATTCGGGCAAAGTATTTTGCCTCTTGTATTGTGCGGAAACAGCCTGATATTTTCAGGCGAACTTTGATCATTCGAATATCTTGTTCGGCTAGGTTGTTTGAAAATGGAACATTTATGTCATGAAGGAAAGCAAGCACAGAGGACTCATGCTCACCGAGACGTACGAGTAGATTTTGAGCCTTGGTCTTTTTGGGCCTGCCTCTTTTCTTTTTTTTGAGTGGCGGATCAGAAAGAGGGTTATACTTCCATCCTTCGGCAATAAGATCGCGGTATTTTTTGTTTTGCAGTTAACTGTTCGGTTTGCTTAGAGACAAAATCATTAATGGCCAATAGCAGGTCGAACATATTTTTTGCCCACGCTTGATCCTGCTGTTCGAACAGGAAAGTAAGTTCCCGTAGGTGATGAGCATCACACAAACCGTGTTTGCAGTTATATGAGAGATAAAGTTTTCAGAAATCATGAATGAGACGTCCATAAAAATTTGGCAATATATTGAAATAATCCATGGCCTCAGTACCGCGTCTTTCATGGATACCGAAGAAGGTTAATGCTTTTGTGCTTGCAGTGTGCAGCCAGTGGAGTTTGCCGTTAGTACGTACGCCGCTTTCATCGACATTGAGAATGGAGGATTTACAGAGTGCTTCCACAACGGCTGTCTCGAATGGAGCAAGGTTATCATAACTTCGACGCGAGGCATCAAAGACAGTGACCTCGCTGGCGGGAGCGTTATAAAGATCATTCATCATCTGAGAGATACGGTTGGGAGGAATGAGCTGTTGATTATGTAAGTAAGCCACCGACCCACGGACACTTCGCATCATGACTTACAACATCCACAGTTGTATAGGGATGGACGGCAAAATTTCACCTGAGCGGATTGCACGGGTGATCGCCCAGTATAGCCCGGACGTTGTCGCACTCCAGGAACTGGACGTTGGCAGGGCACGCACTGGTCGCGTTGATCAGGCAGATCTCATCGCTCAATATCTACACATGGATTACCACTTTCTTCCAACAATTCAAGTTAGAAAAGGACTTTATGGCAACGCTATCCTGACGCATTTTCCCATGCGCCAGGTCAGGGCGGAAAAGTTGCCCGGGTTGCCCGGCAAGCCGCGTCTTGAACCCAGAGGAGCAGTTTGGGTCGCCATCAAGGCAGGGGACCGAGATCCAGTTTATCAACACCCACCTGGGTCTGAAGCCAAACGAACGCAAGTTTCAGGCTGAGGCGTTACTCGGCGCCGGCTGGCTATCCCATCCGGATTGTCGCGAGCCGATCATTTTATGTGGCGACTTCAATGCGTCTCCCTTTTCAGATGTGTGCCGCAGGCTACGCACCCTTTTTCTCGATGCGCAGGCCGAACTGGCCAACCATTGCCCCAAAAAAACGCTTTTCGGGCGTTTTCCATTCGCCCGCATCGATCATGTCTTCGTTAACCCCGGTATTGAGGTAATCGGCATTGAGGTGCCGAAAACGGAATTGACGAGAGTTGCTTCTGACCATTTACCCCTGATCGTCGAAGTTCGAATTTCCAAGTTTTTATGAAGTTAATATTTATGAAACCAGCTAAAATGATTAAATTTTGTCTGTTGAAAGTATTTGAAATTATAGATACTAAATTGGGGAAGCTTCTTTGCTTTAAGAATCCTTCTGGATTTTTGCTGAAAAAGGAAATATAGCGGCTATCTGACTCTATCCAATCGGTCGGTTTTTTCAGATAAGTGGATATTGCTCATAATATTCAAAAAAATTATTAGAGAGGTTATCAGGTGAAATCAGATTCACCGTTCTATTCAGTCTGTTTTAATGTCTTGCGCCTGTAACCTCACTTTTCAAGCCTTGACGAGAAGACACTTCAAGACATGTTATTGCAGTTTCATAGAGAAACCTGGATAAAGAATTCCCCTGCCATGGACAGCAGCCGGACCATTGACCGGTTTTATGTCATTATTTCCGGCCATATGAAAGTCTGCCGGATCAATCCCGACACAGGTCGGGAATTGACCATTTTCCTGATGGGCCCGGGTGATGTGTTTATAGATTAAAGCTGATTCATGACCTGTCGCATGAAGATCTGGCAAATATGATCATTATGCAATCAATATCTTTGCGCATTGTCTCCTCCTTAGTAATGTGCAGGCATTTCCTATGAGATTTCTAATTGTCTCGCTTGCGATTTTCTATCAACCGGCATAGAGATTCCTCGATGGTTTTGGATGTGAACGGCTTCTCGATAAAATCCTGAATGCCGATCCTCTTTGCCTCAGAAACCACGTCATTACTCCGATAGGCGGTAATGAGCACCTCCATGGCGTTTGGATGGGATCTCTTTATTTTTTTAAAAAACTCCAGGCCATTCATACCCGGTAATCTGTAATCGGTGATGATAATATCGTAGATTTTTCCATTAAGTTCTTTCATACCTTCTTCAGCGGTCTCTAGAGCGGTTGAGTGGCATCCCTCAATTTCAAATAATATGCTCAGTGAATCTCTTATCCACTCATCATCGTCTATCAGTAATATTGACATCTCTTTTAGTTTTCTAAAAATATTCATTTTTTACCCTTAGGTGATGAAAGAGATTAAACAGCCGTGCGGTTTTCTATTTCAGGCAAAAGACCAATGGTCATAGCCTTTTCCAGATCCACATAACTGCCAAACCCCCCGGCCAGAAAAATGCGATCAATGTCACGCATACCCAGTCCCACTTCCTCAAGGAGGGTCATACAACCACTGTAAATAGCACCTTTTGCGCGTATGAGATTGTCAAGATCCGATTCCGTGAGGGTAATATCACTGTCGATTTGCGTTTCATCCTTCCATGCAAGCACATAATCAAAAATGCCATCTGTTTCGCGTATGCGCGGAGTATCCAGGTCTCGGTTGAATTTTCCCCTGCTATCAATGACACTCATTTCAAACAACGTGGCTGCAATTATAATCAGTCCTGAGCCACAAATCCCTTTGGGCCTGACATTACCTATGGTCAGATTCATAGGTTCCAAGGTTAGAGGATCCATGGAAAAATCCTCAATGGCCCCTTTTGCAGCCCGCATTCCAAAATCGTAGCATTTACGAACTTAGGATGGTTTTGTGCAAAACAAAGGCAGTCCGGGTTGTGTGCCTAACGTATAGTTGCGGATGAGATATTTTAATTTAGAAACTTGGTTGAGCGTCAGTTCCTTGAATTTTATGCCAAGCCGCTTCGTTTTTATATAATTGAAAGGAAAATCGTCATCTAATTCAAAATCTGAAATAGGCTCGAATGATAAATTTTCCAGGTAAAAACCGCAATCTGCCAATAATATATCCAACTTAAAGGGTTCACAGGCTTGGGTCTTACTATTATCAATATAATGAAACGCAAGCCCGCTTATGCTCAAATCTTTAATCCTCCCCAGCTTTGAAGGATTGGACCTGATCACGGCAAGCCCAATCTCCCCCATGCTCAATTCTTTGATCCGGATCGGATCGGCACGTCTATACCTGATGAAAGCAACTGCATCCTTTTTGACCTGAAATCGCTGATGTTCTCTCCTATCAACCATCTTTTTTACTTTTTGATCACCAGAACCTACGCGTCGTAAACCAGCAATATTTGCAGTATCATCGATTCTTCCATCAATTCGCTGGTCATAAAGAGTCCACATCGGTTCGGTGTTTTTGATATCGATCATTCTGCTCATTTTTTCCTCTCTGACATTCTTCTCGGACTTCAACTTCCGAGACCAGGCCATTAATCTTCTTATTATAGCCAGATTAAAAGGGACATCCTCACCGGTTTTGAAAAAGGTGCTGTTGAACCAGTTCATCAGGGCTTGTACTTGAGGAGCCGGTGATGACTGTGGTGCCCTTTGCTTCAAAATTCTTCATGGCCTTAGAGCCCATGTTACCTGCGATTATAATGCTAACCCCCAAATCGTGAAGCCAATCGGGGAACACACCCGGCGCATGGGGAGGTGGGTGCAAGATTTCCTTTTTTATTATTTGCTGATTTTGTATATGGAAAATGGCAAATTCGGTTGCATGACCAAAAGATGGAAAAAGCCGATCTCCGGCTATTGGAATGGCAATTTTCTTGATTACAGATTTTTTGGAATGGCTGTCTTCAATAATTATATCTACAATTGATCCATATCCATGTGCTGCTTCGGAATTCGGGTATTTTTCCAGATAGGATTGCCCTGCTGCAAGACAATCCGGCATGTGCGGATCAATGGGAATCCGACCTAAGTAGGAGACATACATGATATTTGCTTCCATGAACGTTGCTTCGCCGGTTTTGTCGCATTTTTGACACCATAAACCGCTTACATTTTCTATGACACCCAAAATAGGTATTTGGGCGGTTTCGTATAAATCAATTAATTCTCTTACCTGAGGCAGATACTCCCTCTCGGGGGTTGAAACAAAAATGACTTTGGCATCCTGGATCGCTTGGGCCACGGCGAGCGGTTCATCACCCGTACCCGATGTGGAATCGATGATAAGATAATCCAGGTCACCCCAATTTACGTCAGCAATGAACTGGCGAATGACATGGGTTTTCAAGTCCCCTCGCCAGATCACGGTCTGGTCCACATCCTTTAAAATGGATGCAATAGATATCACTTTCAGATAATCTGAATAGGATTCGGGGACAAATTTCTTATCTGCACCGGTTTCATAAATTCCTTGGAGCCCGAGCATTCTGCAAATATTTGTGCCATGTAGATCGAGATCGATCAGGCCGACTCTTACCTTTCTTTTTGAAAGGGCAACTGCTAAATTGGCGGCAAGGCTTGTTTTTCCAACGCCCCGTTTGTTGCTCGTAATTACGTATTTATGCTCGATTAAGGTCAGGGAATCGTGAATGGCCCGATCTTGTTCAGCCGCCCCGGAATCCATATTCTTTCGATATGGAGGATTGACATCCTTGAATGAATTACTCATAACACACCTCCTACATATAATTATTAAATAACCATTGTGACTTCTCTTTCTGAACTGTGCATTAAATGTGCCATACGAAAACAGGATATGGATATAACAATGAAGTAATCCTTGTGTCTTATGCTTTTGCCTCCTTCGCTACCCTCTTTTGTTGGCCGTGAGCCTACAAGAATTTCCAGCTCGCTGATACCAAAAACATTAGGGCCTAGGAAAAAATATATTTCTATTGATATTATCCGTGTTAGTCCTTTTGATTTCGAAATTTTGCGAAAAGAAATTTCGCAATTTTTCTAAATTTGATTGCCCAAGAGAATTAACCGCAGGTGGTAATGATACTAACCATATGAATTTAAAATATATATAGATCATGACTTGGTGGTATGATTCATGCATATAGAAAAGCAACACGGTTAAATCACTTATTATCCGCATAGCGGGTGAAGGGTGATTGGATAAAATGAGGCAGTATCTGTAGTTTTAAATGCAGTCTGCCGCGCACGATCCGGTCTGCAAGATCCGAATCGACCCATTGGATCCTTTATCTTTATGGGGCCTATCGGTGTCGGCAAGACCGAAATGGCCAAGGCCCTGGCAGAATTTATCTTTGATAGTGAACAGGCAATTTTTGGGAGGACGATAATGAAAACAAAAACTGTAAAAGACATCATGATTCCGCTTTCCGAATATACCACGATTTCGGAAGAGGCCACCCTTTACGAGGCTATCTTAGCCCTGGAAAAAGGTCAGGAGGAATTTGATCAAACCCATAACTGGCACAAATCTATTTTAGTATATAATGGGAATCAAGAAATTACAGGGGAAATCAGCCAGTTGGATGTGCTCAGGGGTTTAGAACATGGATATAAAAAAATTGGAGACCTCAGATATGCATCGCACAGCGGTTTTAGTGCTAAATTTATCAAATCGCTCATAGAACAATACGGTTTCTGGCAAAGGCCTTTAGGCGAGATTTGCAGAAAATCAGTACGGACAAAAATCAAAGATTTCATGTACACCCCGACCGAGGGGGAATTCGTAGAACAAGACGCCTCCCTGGATGAAGCCATACACCAACTAATCATGGGGCATCATCATTCTTTGCTTGTTACACGTGACAAAGAGATTGTGGGGATCCTGAGGCTAAAGGATATGTTCAGTGAAATTTATCAGAAGACCAAGGCCTGTGAATTTGACCAATCGCTGTGAAATGGAGAGAAATAATGGGATGTCCTAAATTAAACTAATTTTTCCTGGCAATATGTAATATCTCAATATGTGATAGAGCCCGCTGGAATTGGATTTTTATCAGAAAAAGAGGTGAAGGGAAAATGGCCATGCACGAAGATCAATTTCAGAAGGCAATGATAAATTTCTATCAATTTCCCCGCGAGTAGCCCATAAGGAAGGATCCATGACGAACAGAAAACAGAACGATGACAAGAAAAATATCGTCTCTCCTTTCTTTAAAGCCTTTAAAAGTTTCGGAACATCATTGCCTATTATACTGGGTGTAATTTTAGTTTTGGGACTTTTCCGAGCATTTGTATCAGTACAGATGCTTTCTTCCGTATTTACGGGAGAACTGCTGCGAGACACTGTAATTGGTGCATTAATTGGCAGTATCTTTGCCGGTAATGCTGTTAACAGCTACATTATAGGAGGAGAACTGGTAAGAGAAAATATCAGTCTCATTGCAATAACATCATTTCTCGTGGCATGGGTTACGGTCGGTATCATTCAATTTCCGGCTGAAGCAACCCTTCTGGGGAGACGCTTTGCATGTGTCAGAAATATTTTAGGCTATATTTTAGCTATCCTGGTTTCAATAGCAACCGTTAAGACATTGGGGATAATTCAGTGATATGAAATGGAGATAGAAAAAATTCGGTGAAAAAAAGAAATGGAGCCAAATATAATGGAATATATTTTTTAGGGACTGTGGTTTTTATCTATTTTCTACTGTTTTTTTCCCACCCCGAAAACATAGAGAAATCTATAAAAATAAGTGCGGTTGTGCTTATTAAGATCTTTCCATCCTTATTACTTATTATACTTCTTATGGGCATCATAAATTATTTTGTTAATCCCAGGACTGTATCAAAGTATGTCGGGAAAGGCTCTGGAATTAAAGGGTGGTTTTTAGCCATATTTACAGGTATGCTGAGTCATGGCCCTGTTTATGCTTGGTATCCTTTATTGCGGGATCTTCGGAATCAAGGTATGAAGAGCGGTTTGATTGCAGCGTTTCTGTATAACAGGGCTATAAAAATTCCGCTGTTGCCTTTAATGATATATTACTTTGGAACACGATTTGTTCTAATATTCACTTGTTATATTGTTGTCGCCTCTATTGTTCAGGGCTGGATTATTCAAAGGATTGAAAAGTAAAATTCTAATTAAAGATAATACATTTTTTATCATATTTATTTATAAATAACACTACTTTTGCAAAATACTATATGGGTATGGTTCTTGCCCATAGACATAGAAAGTTTTTTGGGGTGTTGCATGTTCTGAACAACAGGTTAAACTTAAAGTAATTATCAGAACTATTAATTCTGGACACTCAAGGAGGAAGGTGCTCATGAAAAAAATAATGATAGCAGTTGACAATTCGTTGCATTCTAAAAATGCCGTACGTTACGCTGCGCGCATTTCGGTTTGGGTAAAAAATATGAGTTATGTTCTTTTTCACGTACAACCGACGCTTTCCCAGTACCTCGAGGATGAAGCCAGAACAGACTTTAAATTCCGCAACCAATTAAACCAGATCAAAGCAAAAAATATAGAAGCATCTCGCCAGCTGCTCGAGCAATATAAGTCGCAAATGGTCCAAACTGGCATCGAGGAAAGCCAAATACAAATCGTCACTCAACCGAAAAACCTTGGTATAGCAAAGGATATTATTGAATACGCACTTAAGGGAAGATACGATGCACTTGTTCTGGGAAGACGAGGGATTTCAGGCCTAATAGAATTTTTTATGGGGAGCGTTTCATCCAACATTGTGCAAAATTCTAAAGTTACTCCCGTTTGGATGATTGATGGCAATGTGACGCCCGCTAAAATCCTGGTGCCTATTGATGGATTGGAATATAGTCTGCGCGCCATTAATCATTTGGCTTTTATTGTCAGCGATAATTCCGACCTTAACCTGACCTTTTTACATGTTACACCCAAACTCAAAAATTTCTGTGAGATTGATTTTGAAATAAAAGAAGCGGATGCTTTTGAAGACCTGATCATAAAAGGAAATCAAAACTGCATCGACAACTTTTATGCCTTGGCCCTAAAAAAATTAAAAGAATTCGGAATAAAGGAAGATCAGATAGAAATCAAAACGGTTACACAGCCCTTAAGCATAGGTGCCCCCATCGTGGATGAAGTACAAACCGGGAACTTTGATACGGTCGTGATGGGACGCAGCGGTATTAACAAGCGTTTTTTACGGGAAGCGTTACAAACTATGTATTGAATAACATATCAAATGCCGCCATCTGGATTGTCCCTTAATAGGGGCTGGCGCAAAAACTAAAGAGACATATCAAATAAGCTTGAGGATCAGACAAACATAAGAAGTGTAAAAAGATCATGTCATTAGTGACTGCAGACAATTTAGAAAACTTACCGGATCGGTGAAATTTCAATTAAGGCCATTCGCGGTGTGAACTTCACCATTGAGCCGGCATCTTTTGTTTCATTTGTCGGACCCTCCGGCAGCGGTAAAAGCACGTTGCTCAACATGATCGGCTGTCTTGATCCACCGACTATGGGCTATTTACAGGTTGCGGGCCAGGATATTGCCAATATGATTGTAAACAGGCTGCGCTGGTTTCAGGAGGCGAACACATCGGTTTCGTGTGTTCCAAGACTTTTAACTTAATCTGGTTTTGACGGTCTTTGAAAACGGAATATCCGTTACCATGGTGCAAAACCGAATCTCGCACGAAAACGAAAAAACGGGTAAACAGTTCGTTTGATGCCGTTGGCATGGGGATCAGGTGACAAGTATCCAAGTCAGATATCGGGCGGTCAAAAGCAGAGGGGTAGCCATTGCCCGGCTCCAGGACCAATGCCAAACTGGTGTTGGCAGATGAGCCCACCGCAAACCTTTTGATGGGAAAACGGCGTTCCTGAATTATCAATCTGATGAAAAAATGCGCGATGAATTTGACACCACACCTTTATTTTTCCACCCACGACCCTAAGGTGATGCAGAGCGCGGAAATAATTTTACCCTTGAAGACGCTGGTAAGCTTTTGCAAAGGCAAAACGGCAATGGAGGGACTCATGCTTAATGTTATTAAAATTGCCGCCCGCAACTCCTTCTTCGCCGGTATCAGCGGCGGACAATACTGACATCAGCGCTGATCACCTGGTGTGGTGGCGGTTCTACTTTTATTTTCGACAACCGGCTCTTTAAGAATATGATGGGCGGCCAGATCACGGACTCCATGATTGGCCATTTTACAGATCCACCGCAAAGCGTTATCTGGCATCCATTGACGTAACCTGCCGCTCAATCGCAATCTGGACCAGCGCCAGGTGGCAAAGGTAAAAGAGAGATTTTAAGCGGTCTGATGCCGTTAATCCTACTCCATGTTATCAAGCTTGGGGCCAGCGTTCAGCAATTTTACTGAAACCACCAACATCATCAGGCTCAAATGCGGCTGGTCATCCCCGAGCAGGAGGTCAAGACGGTACCTTTGCTTTCCGAGCGAACATTGAAGGGGAAAAGAAAGATGTTCTGCTGCAAAAGGCGAAATTCTCATTCCCGAACTGATTGCCAAGGGCATGAAAAATAAAAGGGTGACAATGTGGTGCTGGTGGCCAATAATAATAAGGACGGATCGGTCAACGGAAAACTTTCGTGTGGTGAGCGGTGTTCTTGAAGCCGCATCTCCGGTCCTGGGGGTCGAGATGGGGTGACGCCCACTTGATGATGCCAAAGAGTTAAGCGCGCATCAATGGTGCTAGAAATTATGAGATAGCGGTCCGTCTGAAAACAAGGACAATCTCTCCCGGATTTTTCCAGCCGCCCAAGGACGATCTTGCCTCCTTCACCAAATAACGAAGGCAAGTAACCCGGTATTTGAAGTGCATAAATTTGGGAGAAACTGCTCCATTTTATAATATCGCCCAAATGATCGACCTTGATGACCTTTCATTAAAATCATGCTTAAAGTAATCGTGCTGGTAAGCATCATGAATGTGATGATCATGGCTGTGTACGAGCGAATCAACGTAAAATCGGCACCACTGCCGCCATTGGCACGTTACCGGGTAAAAATTATGGCCCTTGGTTCGTAACCGAAGGCTTCTTGCCTGGTGTGCTCGGAACAGCCGTCGGAACAGTTATCAGTCTGATCAGCATCATCGCCGCCATAAACGCCGCCAAATTCACCTTTGACTTCGGAAGGCAATCCAACCTGGTGTTGGCCCCGACCATCGGAGCGGAGGATGTCATTATAGACCTTTAAGATTTCATTTTTGGGGTAAAGCCTATTTTTTCTGTGCAAAACGTTTATAAAATGTGGCTGAAGATGGTTAAAACTGCGTTCAACGGAGGTAACTGATGTTCGAATCACTTGACAAACTCAACACGGAGAAGCCTTTTGCTGCTTCGCAGTCCCAAAAAAGCGGGAATCTGCGTACATGGCCAAAACGAATTATGGCTATATTGGCTATCGGCGATTGAGAGTCCTTTATCCAGTGATTGCAACCACCCTTCTGAATATCTGTGAAGAAATCAATTCGCTTTATGGCTCAACGCGTTCCTATTAAAAGGAGTTCAAGGGCTTAAGGCCAAAAAACCTTCGGGGAAACCTTCTAAATTGACGAAGTCCCAAAAAAAAGAGCTTGATAAAATTATCACAGAAGGGCCTAGCAAGGCCGGTTTCCCCGGTGCTTGCTGGCGTAGCCCAATGATACAGCATCTCATTTATGAAAGATTTGGAGTCCAATATTCCGTACATTACATTTCCCAGCTCCTTAAAAATATGGGCTTTTCATATCAGAAGGCTAAGTTTGTCGCTGATCATAAAGATCCTGAGAAACGCAAAAGTGGTTAGAAGAAAAATGGCCCGGAGATCATAAACTTGCTGGAAGAAAAAATGCCTTATATTTTTTATTTCCAGCGATGAAGCACTTTCCTCAATGGGGCTCTTTATCCTATACTTGGGCTAAAAGGTCATCAACCAGTTGTTCAAACATCCGAACTGTAAAGGGGCTTATAAAGGCGTTTGGTTTAATCGATCTTTCATTTTTCTGGCCGTTTTTTGTGGCGCATTACGACAAAGCGTCGTTTGAATTCTGAATCGTACGAGGCTTTTTGACTGAGGTGCTGTCAAAACCAGGAAACACATTATCCTTATACAAGATGGGGCCAGGCCATCACAATAAGCAAGGCAATGAAAACTTTTGACAGGAAAGCTTATCGCTTAACCGTTTTACGATTCCGCCGTCTTATTCTCCGTGATTACAACCTACTGGAAAAATTATGTTAAAAATTAAGGAGAAAGAAATTCATCTTCAATATTTTCCAACTTTTGATCTACCAAGAATAAAGTGTAAATAGGCGCGCTTCAATTTCCAAGATTTGGAAAAATGAGGTGCTTTCACTCTTTTGGTTTCTATAATAAGTTAGCGGTGAAGTAGAGTAAATTCACCCCAAAACTTTTCTCAAATACCATTATGTTGATTGTTATCGGCATCGCCGGAGCCGCCAGCCTGCAGCCGGCATTTAAGGCCGCAAGAATGGACCCGATAACCGCCCTCCGGCATGTATAAAAGGAGGACTACCTCATAATCTGGAGGAAAAAATGAGAAATTTAATTATAGGGGTTGTTTTATTCCTATTTTTTAATGCTGCTGTTTTTGCACAACCCCATCAGGCACAAATAAGTGCCGTGGCAACATTTGATAAAACGGAAAGCAGCCAAATAAGCGATAAGGCAGCACGTGCTCCGTATTATTTGGTCTTTGACAAGAGTGGAAAACTTCTGGAGATTATTTCCAATCCGTTTTGTAATGACACAAGGGGGGCTGGGCCAAAAGTGGCAGACCTTCTTGCCGAAAAAAATGTTACCGTAGTGGTTGCTGGTGCTTTCGGTTATAAGATGGCGAAAGCTTTGAAAGCAAAAGGGATAAAGCGTCATGAGGCAACAGGCATCGTGAAAAAGGCTGTTGAAAAACTTTTAAGATAAAATATCACTTAATGAGGTGACTTATGAAAAGGGGATTCTTTATTGGAGCCGTCATGTTTTTTGTGGCCATTGTTTCCCCGGCCTTAGCTATTGACGGCAATGAGCTACTGGAAAAAGTAGACAGGAATCTAAACCCCGAAAGCTTTGAGATGTACCGCAAACTGATCAATGTTGAACCTGACGGATCGAAAAAAGAGTACATTATGTATTCCGTTAAAAAGGGAAAGGACAA
Source organism: Desulfobacteraceae bacterium Eth-SRB2 (assembly GCA_004193595.1). Classification (GTDB taxonomy): domain Bacteria; phylum Desulfobacterota; class Desulfobacteria; order Desulfobacterales; family UBA11574; genus S5133MH16. Next base: position 113,082 of record RPGQ01000005.1, on the reverse strand, counting down.
GATTGCGTCCCTTTATTTATCTCCTGCCAGCGAAAAGGGCCGATCAACCCTTCGGATTGGAGAGAATATGTGGCTTTATATTCCGAATGTAGGCAGACCGATCCGCATAACAAGCATGCAGTCCGTAACTGGAGGCATATTCAACAATGCGGACATCATGAGGCTTGACTACAGTGCGGAATATCACTGTGAAAAGGTGGAAAAAGAAGAAGGACGCCACCTCCTTCACCTGAAAGCAAAAACAAAGACTGTTGCTTACGATAGGGTTAAAATGTGGGCCGATCACAAGAAATTGCTCCCTACCAAAATAGAATGTTATGTCTCATCCGGGATGCTTCTCAAGACCCTGCATTTTAAGGAAATCAAAGCCTTTGGTGGCGGCGTTGTGCGCCCTTCTGTCATTGAAACCGACAGCCCCCTTCACAAAGGATACAAGTCGATCATGATCTTTGCAAAGGTAAAGGCGATGGATCTTAAAGATGAAGTATTTACGCTCACATTCATGCCCAAGCTGGAGTCGCTACGGTAAATGGGTTGTCGGAAAAAGGAAATTACTTAAGATATTACTGTCCTTTTTTGTTCTTTTCCCTCAGTTTATACTCGCCCAGGAAGAGTATTCCTTTGACTTATCAGAAATAGAGAAAGAAATAGAAAAAAAGCCATACAGTATTAGTGGATATGTAGAATTCCTGCCCACTTCTTATTGGTTGGATAATGATGCGGCTTCTATAACCTTGACTTTTATGATCGTTCAAATAGAAGCAGGTTAGATGAATATAATTTCGAGCTCTTATTGGATGTAAGTTATGAAAAAGGGATTGGAGGCTTTTTCCTGAGGACAAATATTGACGCTGTAGAGTCTGAAATTGAATCAGATGCTGAGGCAAAAATTTTTGAAGGGTATATGTCTTTGAAGCCTTCCCCATTTTTTACCGTTGATCTTGGTAAAAAAACGTTTAACTGGGGCAAGGGATATGCCTGGAACCCTGTGGGCTTTCTGCAAAGACCTAAAAATCCCGAGGACCCTAACCTTCCTCGTGAAGGATTTATCGTGGCATCGGCGGATTATATAAAAAGTTTTAATGGGCCTTTGCAAACTGTAACAATTACAGCTGTTTTGATCCCTGTTCATGAGGATATTAACGATGATTTTGGGGAAATAAACCATGTAAACTTCGCAGGCAAATTATATCTGCTTTTCTATGACACTGACATCGATTTTATGTTTCTGACAGAGGGCAGTAAAACGTCAAGACTTGGCGTCGATTTTTCACGAACTATTACCACGAATTTCGAGATACATGGTGAATTTGCTTTTATAAATAGCTTTGAGAAGAAATTTATCGACAGCAATGGGAATTTGTTTGAAGAAACCTTTGATGCCAACAGCTACCTTGGGGGTATCAGATATCTTACGCCATTCGACACGACATTTATTTGCGAGTACTATCGAAACGAAACAGGGTTCACCACTAGTGAGATGAACGACTTTTTTGCCTTCGTTGATAAGGGTTATGATGTGTTTTTCGATTCAGGTGATGATAGCCATTTAAGAAGGGCCTCATCTTTTGCTGAGAAAAGTTATGGTAGGCGTAATCCAATGAGGGATTACCTATACCTGCGTATCAGCCAGAAAGAACCCTTTGATATTCTTTATTTTACGCCATCAATTACCTGGATATACAACCTTAATGATAAAAGTTATTCACTTTCCCCGGAATTCTTATATACGGGCATTACAAATCTGGAGCTACGGTTGAAGGCGGGCTTTATTGGGGAGGATCCTGACACTGAATATGGTGAAAAGAAAAACGATTATCGGGTAGAATTCAGAGTGCGGTATTACTTTGATGCTGTAAAGGTGTTTGAACGGATAAAGAAAAACAAAAATTCATAATTTTAGTAAATAGAAAATTCAAGTATTTTGCTGCAATTTGTTTAGGGCTGCTTATGGATTCAAATATCTGGTAATGGTGTTTTTATGCGTAAATCCTTTTTGACAAATCTTCATTTTAAAGAAAGTTGAGGTAGATTGATGGATAACCAGCGATTGCGAATTGGTTTTGTTTCAACACGGTTGTCGGGAACGGACGGTGTTTCCCTTGAGACCAATAAGTGGGTGGATATCTTGCAAGGGTTGAGACATGAATGTTTCTGTTTCTGCATACTACCGCCGTCCCGTTATAATGGAAGCCTATGAAATCTTCAAATGTGACATCCAACCCAAGGGGTTTAAGGTAATCTGGTTTGAAGATTTTATAAGTCGGGAAATCGTTGAAGACGTCCAAAAGATACTCTGTAATCATGAACTGGCTATTGAATGGGCAGAGAAGAACTATCAACTCGGATGCCGTTACTATTCTTACCAGACGTTGGAGAAGAAACTGGTCACGTAATTGGAACAATGTGCCGGCAACTTGTAAAATTCGTTTTGGGATAAACCTAAAATAGCCTATGTAAAAATATAACATAATGATGAAAAGAAATTAACCGGCTACAGATTCTGTTTTCTTTTTAATTTCTTCATCGTTACCCAAGTAATAATGACCTTTTGCTCTAAAATTATCGTCCAATTCATAAACTAACGGAATACCGGTGGGGATGTTGAGCCCTACGATATCTTCATCGCTTATGTTATTGAGATGTTTGACCAGAGCACGGATGCTGTTCCCGTGGGCGGAGATCAGAACCTTTTTGCCCTCCATCAGTTTTGGCACAATGGCCTCATTCCAGTATGGCAGAACGCGATTCAGTGTATCTTTCAGGGATTCAGTGCAGGGTAGTTCTTCTTTTTTCATGGTAATGTAACGATGATCAAAACCAGGATGTCGGCTATCCGTTTCAGCCAGGGCGGGTGGCGGTATATCATAGCTGCGTCTCCATATTTGCACCTGTTCAAAGCCGTATTTTTCGATCATGTCGCTTTTATTGAGACCCTGAAGCGCCCCGTAATGTCTCTCATTAAGCCTCCGGGAACGATGTACCGGAATCCACATAAGATCCATCTCATCCAGGACGATCCACAAGGTCCTTATGGCTCGTTTGAGCAGAGAAGTATATGCCGCATCAATGGAATAGCCTTCAGACTTGAGCAATTTCCCGGCCCGATGTGCCTCTTTAATACCCTGATCCGAAAGATCCACATCGGTCCAGCCGGTAAATTTGTTTTCAAGATTCCACAAGCTCTGTCCATGGCGAAGTAAAATCAGTTTCAATATTTATCCACCTAATTTGAGTGATAAATCTTAAGAGCCTCCTTCACGCCCACATTTTCCACGGTAATCGCATAGATGGCATCACACATAGCTATCGCATCTTTAAGGAATTTCTGATGAACATTTCTTCCTGTAGCATTCCCCGAAGCTCCGCTCACATGAATCTGGTCATGAAGTCTTTTCAGAAAGACCTCCACATCATCGCTTGAACCTCCGGCGCAAACCACCTTGGTTAGACCGGCTGCCCGGATGGACTCCTTGAATATCTCTTTTGATTCACAACCTTCCTTTTTGGGATAATTCACCTTAACAAAATCACTGCCAAGACATGCGGCCACGCCGGTGGCACCGGCAATCAAATGAGCATCTTTTTCGTCGGCCACCGCCTTACCTCGGGGATAGACCCATAATACGGTTATCAACCCATGATGGTGCGCATTGTAGACAATTTGGGCTGCCTGATGTAACATCTCGGACTCATACTCACTCCCCAAATAGATCGTATAGCCCACTGCCAAGATATTTAGTCCGCTGTTATCACGAAAATCCACTATCTGCTGAACATCCAGCCACTGATTATTGAATGGGTCGGACTGGGATGTTTTGACAAGATTTGTTTTGGAATTCAGCTTTACCAGATATGGGATATCAGGATAAGAACTACCGTATCTGGCAATTAGACCAAGCTGGGTAGCAAAAACACCTATTTTTGCCTGATTTGCAATCCTGAAGAGATGTTCCGGATCACTGTCATCCGGGTGAATCCCTTGGCCATAAAAATCGTTATTTAAGTGCTCAACTTTTTGATCGCCTGCAAACAGCATCAATCGCCCGCTTTTTTGGGTTATCGTCAAATAATTGTTGATATAATTTTCTCTTTCCGCCTTTGGAACATCCAATGGTACCAAAATATCATCCTCTTTAAGATTCATACCTATTTCCTCCTTTTGATTGCGATTTCCGGATACAGGATGCACAGGCTCCCATGCAGGTCATTAATAAAGGCTTTTCATTTCAAAACCCAGATTTCGAATTTTGAAATCGAATGATCCTGATTTGCGGTTTTTTTAACTCGGCACAAGCATCGTGTATCGAGTATCCGTTATAATTTTCTGTCGAAAAAAACACCAACATCATGACGTTGTAAGTAATTATTGACCCGGGGAGGGACAGTCTAAGTTTATTTAACCTTAACTTCAATTTCTTCTTTCTTGGCTGTTAACTTTACAATCCCATCCACCATTTTGTTGAATTCCCGAGTGATTAAGAGTTCATCGTTATCAAGAAGGCTCATATTTCCCACATCCGCTTGGGAGGAGACCATCAATTCTCGCCCCGCACTCAGGGCACTTTCCATCCTGTAAGCGATTTCGTGTTAATGTTAGACCATAACGCTCAATGAGCAGGGCGCCACAGGCATAGCAATGAGTATTCTCGCCACCTTCACCTGGCACGTTGCCCTCGTATACATAGCGCAAGCCCTCTTCCATGCCGATTTCGCGAGCGCGGCGGAGGGTGGCCGCAGGCGTCGATGGTCGGTCCAGGAGTTTATACGCCGGATAAAACTGGCTGACATGCCATGGTATTTCCGGGCCGACGCTTTTCACAAAACGGGCGATGTCACGCAGTTCCTGCTCACCATCATTTAAGCCGGGAATAATGAGTGTTGTCACTTCCACCCATACATCAAGCTCTTTCATCAGGAGGATCGTTTCTAATACAGGGTTGAGACGCGCTCCGCAGACCTCCTTGTAAGATTTGTCAGTAAATGCCTTTAGGTTGACGTTAATAGCATCTAAATACGGCGCAATCTGCCGTGCGCCTTCGGAGCTCATATAGCCATTACTCACAAATACGTTTTTTATTCCTTGCATTCGAGCCAGGACAGCGGTGTCATAAGCAAATTCGTAAAAAATAGTCGGTTCGGTGTATGTGTAGGCGATGGTTTCGCAGCCGGCAGCTATTGCGGCTGTTACAATCTGATCGGGGTTACGATCCTGGCCTATGACCTCACCTCCGTGTTCATGGGGATATTGAGAAATATCAGAATTCTGACAGTGTTTACAGTGGAAGTTGCAACCCACCGTTCCAATGGAGAATGCCCTTGACCCGGGTAGGAAATTAAATAAAGGTTTTTTCTCTATGGGATCAATATGCTCGGCAATGATTTTACCGTAGACAAGACTGTAAAGCTTTCCCCCTCGGTTTTCTCTCACACCACAAATACCCCTTTTCCCCTCTTTGATCTTACACCGATGGTTGCAAAGATTGCAGCGCACCCCATTTTCAGACGTCGATTCATAAAACATGGCTTCCTTCATAAGATTGTCCCCAAGTCTGTTTGTAGTCGTGTGCCCCTTCTTCTTCTCGGATGGCTTTCCGTTACAAAATATTGTTCATCAATCGCCGGACATCCGGATAAAGAATAATCCTGAACAAAATATGAACTCACCTGATTTTATAAGGATTAATAAGCAACACAGGAGCGGGTGATTTCCTCACCACTTTTTCCGCCACACTCCCAAATATCGTGTGGTCCAATCCTTTACGACCATGTGTCCCCATAATCAACAGATCTATTTCTTCGGATTCAATGACTTTTAGAATTTCATCGACAGTGTCTCCGGAAACGACCCTCTTTTGAAAATTGGGGCAGCTTTGCAACTGATTTTCACAAACTGTGTCCATGGCCTTTTTAGCACCCTCAATGGCTTCATTTTGAAAAACATCCATAGAAGGATGGGGAACATAGAGCTTACCCCATTTATTAAGATCCTGCACTACATGAAGTAAGTAAATTATGCTGTTGTATTTCTCGGAAATCGACAACACATAAGGCAAAATCTTTGACGAATTTTCTGTCAAATCCAATGGGAAGAGAATCTTCTTTATTTCTATCATAGCTTTAACCTCCTTCATCTTTTTCTCCTTTGAAGATTTTAAAAATTTATATTATTCTACTTTCTCCAGATCTTAAAAGATCACCAATTAATTTTCTGTTATTCATATCACGCAATCTTTTCTCGCTACAAACGCGGATCAATATTGCCTGGGCCTCCGCAATCCGGGATGTAGCAGGTGACATCGATGAAATCACACTTTTCGCCACATTCAAGACAAACATCCGGTGGCTTTGGGGCTGTTATAAGAAATCCGCACTTGACACATTTCCAGTAGGTCAGACCACAATTGGGACAGATATCACCCTCGAACCTGCCGTCGGCCGTGTAGCCACAAAGTGCGCATACATACTTATTTTGTTTGTTTTTCATTTCATTTTCTTCCTGTTTCTTTAATTGTTCTTTCTACTGTGTGAATACATTGAAAAAATCTGTTATAGCCCTAGGACAATAATAATGAAGAGCTATTCGTCGTAACAACCAAATCTATTCTCGCGTCATGGCGGTTCCACACTTAGGGCATTGCTGCTCATAACAGGGAGTTCCCAATTGGTGAGGCACTTTTTCACCACAATTTGGGCAGATACAAGATCCGTCGGGCCCGGCACCAAAACCACCACCTCGACCGCGACCACCTTTGCCCTGGCCCATGCCTCTTCCTGTGCCCGCTCCCTGGCCTCTTGGCCCTGTTCCATCGCCTCTTGGCATTTTACTCACCTCCTTTTTGTGCAAGCCCTCCCCGGGCTGTAATAATTACCAACTTGACAAACAGATCCTTTTAACATTCAGATAAGTAAACTAGCATAAAGTGTGCCATCCTGTTATGGACATTATAGATGCAATAAATTCAACTGGTTAATTTTGATGGGGCGATTTAATGACTTTCCTGTGGAGTGAAATGTAGAAAAATTTCGAAATCTGTTTTCGCAAAATTTCAAAATCAGAGAAATCAGTAAAAGTAATATCCATGGTATGAATAATTTCGGAGAATAAGAAATTTTGGAAAATAATAATGATGGTTTCGTAAAAAATCTATTTTGTTCAATTGAGCGAGCATGTTGGGGATTAAGCATTCAGCAGATTGTGGTTATGAGGAGGGCATAGGTGCTAAGATCGCATCCTTAAAAGGCAGGGCCTTCGCTATCCCTTGGAAAAGACAATAATCGCGGCCACCAAAATGCCGGCACCCAGGGCGAAAAGGCTGTATCTCTTATGCTCCGTTTCAGCCTGAGGCAGAAGGTGAGTGGCCCCTACGTAAACCAGGGCTCCGGCAGAGAATGCCAATAGGGCACCCAGGAGAGGTTTGTCAATTTTGCTGATGAAGGGGTATGAGACGAGCATGCCCAGGGGTGTGGTCAGGGCTGCAGCTAAGAAGGCAAGGAGCAGCGATGTCCTCTCCTTGAACCCTCCCCGTTTCAGCAGCAGGTACGTTATGACCCCCTCGGGAAATTCGTGAAGAACCATACCGGTGGCTGTCAGTATTCCGGTAAAGATACTGACAGTGAAGGTAATGGAATAAATGAACCCGTCGATGAAGGAATGGAGGCCGATCCCAAGCATGGGTACAAGGCCGATTTCGTACTGCGTATCCGATCCTTTATCGCACACAAAAGCGTTGATGAACCGATTAAATAAGTGCAGGCCAAGGTACCCGGCCAACAGATAGAAAGGGGCATTTGAATTCATGGAAAATGCCTTCGGGATGATGTGCAAGAATGACACTGAAATCAGGACGCCGGCAGCGAAACAGATGAAGTAAATGGTATTCTTACGGCCCCATTGCTCGAAGCGGCGTATGACATAAATGCCCATCGATGTTACTAATGCGGCCAGAGAACTGGCTCCCAAGGCCGTCCAGAACGTGTTTTCCATGGTGTCCTCATATGAATGCTATGTGACGTAACCAAAGTGTTCCGCTATGTGCTATTTCTAAGCGGGGGTTACCATCACCGCACATGGCGCAAGGCCAACGACTCTCTCAGCAACGCTGCCTATTAAAAGTTTATTTAGCCCGGTCCTTCCATGGGTTCCCATCACGATGAGATCAATATTTTTTTCCTTTGCTTCTTGAATGATAAACTCATGGGGCTGTCCACCTACATGAACAATCGTTTCACATGGTATATTTTCTTTTGCAGCTCTATCCTTGACTCCTTCAAGGAATTTTTTTGTCCCCTTTAACACCGTTTCCTTTTCCTCAAGAGCAATTAAAATCTCCTCCACTTCCGGATACAGGTCAATGACGCTAATTACAAAAAGGGTACTTTTGCATATCTTTGCGATGCTTATCGCCTGATCAAAAGCCTTCTCGCTATATTTTGATCTATCCATAGCGACAAGTATTCTCTTGGCTTTAGTCAAAGGACATACCGGCTGTGCTCGTTTCATTTTAATTTCCTCCTTTAAAGAATTAAAATTGTTAATTTGCTCATTAATAACCCTATGGAAATTGGGGAATGAAATCAACCCACCTTCCCAATGGAGAACACCCTTGATCCGGGCAGAAAATTAAATAAAGCTTTTTTCTCTATGGGATCGATATGCTCGGCAATGATCTTACCGTATACGTGACTGTAAAGGTTTGCGCCTCTATCGCGACAGTGCGCGCCTTGGCATTACCGGTTCAGATTTTTTTCTTTCCGGATGAATATCCGTCGGCATACCACCCACCGCCTTTTAATTCAAAAGTACAGAGGGATATAAGCTTCTTTGCTTTTTGATGACATTTTGGGCACTCAATCTCTTTTGTACCCATTTTAACGAACTTTTCTGTGACGGTGCCGTTCGGACACTTGAACTCATATATCGGCATCACTGTTTCTCACCTTCTTTTCCATACCGGTTTTAAAAATCCCCACCTCAATTACCTTGACGGGACCCTCCACCACCACCCATTCCGCGTCCACCACCCATGCCCCGGCCGATTTCCATGCCGGATGGTTTGTCCACGTTCGGGGCGGATGTCTGTACCGGAGTACCGGAAATATATTGTTGAACCGCCTGCCGCACCGGACCGCTGACCCCGCTTATCACCTGAATTCCTGCCGCTCCGAAAGTCCGGCTGGCGTTCGGACCACAATTACCGGTAAGTACAACGGCCACATCCCTGTTGGCCATAAGCTGGGCCGACTGAATGCCCGCGCCTCCGCCTTGTGAAATATTCGGATTTGGAAGGGCTTCAAATTCCATGGTATCCGGATCGATAATCAGAAAATAGGGACACCGTCCGAAACGAGCCTCCACGGTATCATCGAGCGTGGGGCCTGTGGATGTAACAGCGATTTTCATAATAGCCTCCTTTGTTATATAGTTCTTTTTTTAAAAGATTCCAGATATGTTGCATGACCTCAAAGATCGGTCCTTTGCCGCCGGCAACTGTTATATTCATTTAAACTAACCTTCCGTAGTTATTACTAAAAGCCGATTACATTCTTTTAACCTTATACGATGAAATTAATTTAACAGCCATGCCGTTTTCTATTCTGCAGTCTAACTAGAGCATAACTAAAGCATAAAACATGCCAAAAAGAAATAATGCTAATAAGTATCGTTATTTCAATGAGATATGTTTTTTAAGATGTGCTTATGGTTCATCTTTAGCGGGTATATTTAGAAGAATTTCGATATTTGTTTTAGAAGAATTTCGAAACCAAAGAGATCCACAAAGAATATCCATAGGAACAATAGTTGCTGGAAATAAGAAATTATAGGGTAGTTGTTAAGCCATTACGAAACAGGAAGAGGTATTTCTAAAATTGCCTTATGTAGGTGTATTCAAGCATCATCTTTATATCTTCAATTTTTTCCTTAATCCCTATATAACCTTCTTCAATTACATGCTCAACCTGGTCAAAGTCCATCATCTTTAATTCTCCAAGGCGCGGCTGTATTAATATGTCCGGCGGGTCCACTGCAAGATTTATGCGGGTTATCCGCTCCTGCATTATGCCGATTGAGGTTGTTAGCGTTTCCATGATATAAGGTGTAGACGATTCTCTCCTGAGCAGATCATTGATTTTGTTCTTAAAGCTTAATTCAGCGCCTTCGTAATAATCTGTCAGTTTTCTCATTAGTTCATTTTTATAATCATGCTGATCACCGGATTTCTTTTCAGTATGTATTGTTTGTTTTTTCCGTTTTTTCCGTGAGACGAGCCCGCTGTTAAGGTCCACGGCAATAACAACATCGGCTTCTATTGCTCTGGCGACACCTACCGGAACAGGGTCCACGAGGGCGCCGTCCACAAGCCAGCGCTCATTGACTCTTGCAGGGGCAAAGAGTCCCGGTATTGACGTGGTTGCCCTGAGGGCATTAATTAAATTTCCGGACTTCAACACGACTTTGTCGCCTGTTTCGAGGTCTGTGGCAACCATTATTACGGGAATTTTTAGATCGGAAAAATTTTTTACATCGGTGTGCATTGAAAAAAGCTCTTTCAGTTTTTTTGTGCCATTCAGAAGACCTGATCGTGGGAAAACAACGTCAAAATAGGAAAAGACCTTTTTGCCGTCCATTTTGAGAACAAATTCCTTCAGGCTCCCTAAGCTTCCGCTGGCATAAAGGGTGCCAATATAGGAACCGATGCTACACCCAACAATGTAATTGATAGGGATATCCTCTTCTTCCAGCGCTTCAATAACCCCTATATGGGCCCATCCGCGCGAAGATCCACTACCAAGAACAAGGACGACAGACTTTCTCGATGACATGTTTTTCTCCTGGAATGAAGTTTTATCATCATTAATTGAATGATAAATTATAACGCCTGCGCATAATCTTAAAAATCGTTTTTAAGAAGCTGACGCGCATTTTCCATAAATTCTTCGATGGCCTTTTTCTGATGAATCTCCCAGCCATCGCTTACGGTCAGTCCGCGTTTCAAGGCGGAATCACTCGATTCATAAATATTCAGAAGCCGTCAGATCTACAGGCCGTTTATTGCTATGCTTTTATTTGATTCAAGGTCTTAAATCCTTCGCCTGATATCTTTAAGAGCACATTCAAGGTATTCCGCCCCCTGGCGTTCAGATAGGCCCAGCTTTTGTATACGGGCCGCTGCTGCTCCATAATGGGTATGGGTGGTGTGCCTATACAACTGCTTCTAATCTGATGAAATTTTACGTCCATTTTTCCCAATAAAGATAAGATGGCTGGATTGCTGTTTGAAAATCCCGAGTTTTTTTTGGAACACTTCCCTGCCAAATGGATAGATGGTTTTAAGGTAATCGGTGTCGATAAAGATCTGATAAAAACCATTGCCATTCTTTTTAAGAGTTTCGAGCAATTCGTAAGCGGATGTTCCATCAAAATCGCCATCTAATTTTAGATGAAGACTATCTCTGGTTTCATAGGAAAACATGTGGAAATTTGATGCCATTGTTAACCTCCTTATCCTCAGTTGATGATTCAGATTCTAATACTCCGGCGCGTAATATTTGACACCGACCTCGTAAGAAGAGAAAATTGCATCAGGTATTTCCCTGCACCATTTTACCTCTCCTAAACATATTGTGGGCATTCCTTCCAAATCGCAAGTACGGGAACCATTGGATACGTATTTTTCCGCCCTAATGAGAAGAGTTGCGCCCGGATGGAAATAGAAAATTGATTTAACGCACACGCCTTCCAGGCAGTGATTCAGCACCTGCGCATCAAGCCAACACCCTGTATTGAAAGAGGTTAACCGGATGGGGGCTTCATTGGTACACTGTTTATAAGATCTTTTTTCTCCAAGAGATGTCATTTTTTGCCTCTATATTTTTTTTACGCCCTGCTTCTAAAACCTGAATCTTTAACCTTCCGTGATGCGGCGATACACAACACGGCTGGTTAATTAAAAACAAAACCCATGAATACAATTAATGTGTAAATGCACCATGCTGCTGCAAAACCTAAATTAGTTATCAGTAAAATATCAAAGATTTTCATGCTTTTACCTCCCGCGAATTCTACCGAGCTATCTATTTGCTTGTTATGCTCCGGATTTGTTTTTCATTCCTCTGGATCAATTGAGACAAAGAATCTTCAATAGTATCGATTGTAAACGGCTTATCAATAAGATCTTGAATTCCAATCTGTTTCGCTTCAGAAACAACCTCTTTGGTTTTGTAAGCCGTGATGAGTATCTTTACGGCATCCGGACGCATCTCCTGAATCTTTTTGGAGAATGTCAAACCATCCATGCCCGGTAATTTATAATCTATGAGAATGATGTCATAGCCTTCCTGTTTAAGTAATTCCATGCCCTCTTCAGCCGTCTCCACCGCCATCATGTGACATCCTTCCGTACCGAAGTACAAAGTCAGAGAATCCCTGATCCACTCATCGTCGTCCACGAGTAATATTTTTTTGTCTTTTAATTTGCTGAACAGGTCCATTTAACGCCCCCGGAACCTTAAAATTTGTCTTATGGAAATCATTCTGTAGCTCCTTACAACATTACTGTCTGCATGAAGTGTGCCATTGAATCATATTGCAAATAAACCTATTTAATTCAATGAGTTCTATTTATTGCTATTGGCAAGACATCTCATTATGGGGTTCTGATTTAGAAGAATTTCGAAACCGGTTTTAGAAAAATTTCGAAAAAAATGCACAAAAGCAAATGATATAACGTGGTGCGGATAACTACATGGAATAGAAAATTTTGGAGGAAATATAAAAGAATTACCAAATGGTTTGATCAGATCTTTCTGAGGGGGCTGGATTTATTCAATTTGCAGTTTTTTTTTGCGGTAACGAAAGGTGTGGTGGTTAATGTTAAGCAGCTTCGCCGCCTGGCTTTCATTGCCGCCGGCCAGCTTAAGAGCCTCTTTAATGTAATATTTTTCAAGGGATTCCTGAACTAACGAAAGATCGATACCTGTATCCGGGAGCGGGGCAAAAGTCGTTTCACCTTTTGCTTGCTTGAGATCTCCAGCTTCATACTGTCCTTCAATGCCAAGATCCCGGGCAGTTAATTCCGGTCCCTTGCCCACAAGCACCCCCCTTTCAACAAGGTTCCTAAGCTCGCGAACATTCCCTGTCCAACTGTGGGCCATTAATGCATCAACAGTCCCGGAAGAGAGGCCCGTAAAAGTCTTACCAAATTTTCGGCTGAACTCGTACAGGAAATGCTTGGCCATGGGAATAATATCACTCGGTCGTTCATTCAACGAGGGGACTTCTACCTTGACCACTGCCAGCCGAAAATAGAGATCTTTTCTAAAGAGGTCTTCTTCTATCATGTGCTCCAGGTTTTTGTTGGTGGCGGAGACCACTCTGGTTTTTATAGAATATTTTCCTGTATCACCGACTCTATAATATTCACCTGTTTCAAGAAAACGGAGCAGCTTTGCCTGGGCTTTCGGACCCAGATCCCCCACCTCATCAAAAAATAGGGTCCCGTTTGCCGCCTCTTCTATCAAGCCTTTTTTGCCGGATGCCTTTGCTCCGCTGAAGGCCCCTTTTTCATAGCCGAAAAGCTCACTTTCGATGAGATCTTTGGGAATGGCAGCGCAATTTACGGGAATAAAAGGGCCTTTGAAATTGGGGCTTCTATAATGAATGGCACTGGCAATCAATTCTTTACCTGTACCGGTTTCTCCGAGAATAAGAATCGGAGTATCCGGGCTTTTAGCCACCATCTTTATAAAGTCCATGACATCCTGAATCGCATTACTTTCACCGATGAAACAAGGAAGGTTCTCCATAAGATACCTCTCCTGGAGTAACTGAACTTCCTTCCTCAGTCGGATCGTTTCAAGGGCATTTCGAATTGCAATTTCCAAACTATCCATGTGAAGCGGTTTCACCACATAATCATAGGCGCCAAGCTTCATGGCGGATATCACGCTGTCGATATCTTCATAGGCGGTTATCATAATAATCAGCACATGGGGATACAGATCCTTAATTTGGCGAAGCGCATTAATCCCATCCATACCCGGCAACCCGATGTCAAGCAGAACCAGATCAGGGCGTTTTACCTTAATGGCGTCAATTGCAGTCTCGGCTGTAGAGAATGCTTCTACTTTATAGCGTGCTTCCAGAGCCATGGTTACCCCTTCCCTTATGGTCTCTTCATCATCGACGATGTATATAGAATATGGAATCATGGGTCGCCTATTCCTTTCATTATGGGCAATTCAATCCTGAATTCAGCTCCGCCCCATCCACTTTCCGACATGTTCAGGGAACCCCCGTGATCGGTGATAATTCTGTGGGCGATACTCAGACCGATTCCTGTACCGCTACTTTTGGTGGAATAAAAAGGATCAAATACTTGATCTTTCATGACTGAAGGCACCCCTGGGCCGGAGTCGGAAACCGTCACGAGAATACGGTTTTTTTCTATGGATGAAGTTATTTCTATTTTCTTGCCTTCACTCATATCTTGCATGGCATCATCCGCATTGTTAATCAGATTTAAAATTACCTCTTCGATCATGGCTGGATCTGCCTGGCACAACGGCAGATTGTCGGCTAAAGATTTTTCTATCTCAATCCCTTTCTTACGCAAAGTGACGCCGGAAAGATTAACGGCTTCCGTAACAGGGTTGTTTATGTCTATTAAAACAAGCTTAGGCTCATTGGGTTTGGAAAAATCCATGACCCTCCTGATCACTGACTCGATCTTAATTGAGGCAGATTGGATTTTTCCTAAAATCCCTTTTACTTTTTCCAAGCTTTCCCTTTTATCGTAGATCTTCTCAAGAGCGTTTAAGTAGATATTGATACCGGAAAGCGGATTTCTTATCTCATGGGCAATGCCGGCAGTCACACGCCCTAAGGATGTCATCTTATCCTGAATCCTCAAGAGATGTTCCATCTCTTTTGTTCGGGTAATATCCATGGTATTTGCTAAAATTGCTTTCTTTCCCCGGTATTCGGTCAATGTTGCTCGACAATATATCCACTTCATATCGACCTCATTGTTGATTTTGTCCGGGACATAAAGCCTGAAATCCATGTCCAGTGTTTGCATCTTGCCCGAGGAGATGTCCAGATTAAATTCTTGGACATTTTCAATATCATCCGGGTGGATGTTTTTAAAATCCTTAAGCTTGGATGAGCGGGGCAGAGGACCGAAGAATCGCTCCTGTTCCTGATTTTGATAAACGATTTGGCCATCCTGGATAATGGAGATGCCAGTGAGTAAATTCTCCACCAGATCACGAAATCTCTTCTCGCTTTTCCGTAACCTTTCTTCGGAACGATAGAGTTCTGAGAAGCCACGACCAATAAGAGCGTAAAGCATTAATCCTGTTACAAGCACGTAGAAACAGCCTTTAATCGTCTCGAGGTAAAATACTGTGGTCAAATTTTCGACAAACACGGCGATCAGTTGGTCTGAAAACAGTATATAAAATAATCCTACAAGCATATAGATCAAAGTAATTTTTAGCGGAGTCAATTTGACCGTGGAGTGGATCTCGCCCGTCAAATTATTATTCATAGTGTCCTCACTCTCGAAACCGAATCATTTTATTCGCATCCATCCCCAAGTTAAAAAATTACAACTTGAGAAAGGAGACTGAAGTGAACAAAAAAATAATAGCACAAAGATTAATTTTTGACCAGGAGATCCAGTGATCATTTCTTTTTTTAAGCCGGCTAAAATACTACCTGAATTTTGCACGCAAATCGTCTCTGTGAGATATGTGCGACATTTTTTCTTTATGTCATCATCATGTTTACATCAATGAACTGACCATCTAATACTTCCAAAAGTACTACTTTTTATCAGAAGCTCATTTATTTCACCCACGATAATTAACCGATATTTCATTTAAATATTTCCGTGCAAGAAATTTCTTGCACGTATTATTGAACAGCAAAACCGTATGGCAAACCACTACTTTCTTCCCACGGTCTCGGTTTCTGCCGTGCTGTGTCTAAAAAATTTAGGAAGTTTAGCATTACCGGCGTTCTGGCCTTAGCGGTGTTTTTATTAAACCCTTTACCTGCGCGCTTTTTCTTGCTATGCTTTTTTTGTTGTTTTACCATCTGGGTACCTCCTGTTTAATGGGTTGTGGGTTGTCAAACCCCATTATAACAGGATTCCCAGATGGTTTCTCTACTTTTTCACTCCTTTATGTGCAAATTCGAGGTGTTACATTGAAATGAGCTACGGCATTTTGCTCAAGTGGACGGGAATCAATATTCTGTGGGAATCACGTTGCTTGGAATCCTAGTACTTAGTTTTGGAGTGTGGCGCTTCCGTCGACAGTTCGAGTGAGCCTGTGTCCGGAGAAAATACCTGGATTACGATAATACGGAAGAGGTGAAGACCAATTTGAACCCAATCCATGCAGGATTGGATGAAATTGGGGATAGTTCCTTTGGGTGATTAGGTATGAATAATGAAAAAATTCTGATTTCGGGGTATATTGATGAACCTTAGAGTATTCCTTCTCAACGAAAGCAAACACCTGGAACCATCTTCTCAAACGACCTTCTTTGAATCCTTCCAGGATGGCAAATCTTATTACTGGATTGATGTGGAAAACCCCGATCCTACGTCTCTCAAGAAATTTATAGAACGGTTAGGTCTTCATTCCCTCGTCCTGGAGGAATGCCTCGAGCCAGCCGGAACCTCCCGCGTCGATCTTTACCACCAATCACTATTTATAAAATTTTCAGTGCAACTTGCCTGGGATATCCCCGGACAGCCCTTCTTTTCCATTATTTGCATCCCGCAAGCCGTCATTACCATACATGAAAGGCCCAGCTCTACTATTGAAAATATCGCCGAGGAATATTCTTCCGCCGCACGATTTCACAGCTTTAGCACAGCCAGCATTGTCTACCAGATTTTTGATCGATTGATTGATGAGGATATGGCCTTTGTCCTTGAAGCTCGCCGCGACATTGAGTCGCTGGAAGAGGCCATGGACAAAGCCGCAGACTCAGCACAGATCGACCAGATATTGACGCTCAAACAGAGGATTTCTCGCCTCTCAATTATTTGTGAGGACCAACGTCACTGTGTTACTGCATTGCAAACCATTGAATCCGACCTCTTCGATATTTCGGATTTGCGCGAGTATTTTCGTGATTCTCTGGCTAATCTTGAGTACGCTATTCGTTCGGCAGGCAGACAGGAAACACACCTTTCCGAGCTTCGTCAGCACTATCAGATCACGCTCCAGGAGAAAACAAACAAGAGGCTTAGGCTGCTCACTATTCTTTCTGCTGTTTTTATGCCGCTTTCTTTGATTGCAGGTATTTACGGCATGAATTTTCGATACATGCCGGAACTAACATGGCCGTATTCATACCCGGTTGTGATATTCATCATGATCGCTGTTGCAGCAGTGCTCCTATGGATATTCTATCGGAAAGGATGGTTTAAATAGTGTCTTGACGCAGGGAAGGGGTTGAAAGATGCCCTCTCTTTTGCTGTGGCCACAGGCACTGCTACTACTTTGAAGCCCGGAACAGCGCTGTGCCAAAAAGATGTTTTTCTGAAACTGATTCCCAAATAAAAGAAAAATTTACGGACAGATAAACCCTGACGTCGCAGAAGATATTATACCTCCTCTTCCAAACATCCTTAAAAATGCAATAGTTTTTTGACTTATTCGGGATGTTTTGGTATTTTAGAATGGTTTTTTTAGTGATGAGCAACTATGCCGTACACGAGACAATATGGGAATTGATCTTGAGAAAGGAGAAAGATGCCTGTGAAAAAGACAAATTTTCAGATTAATCAAAAAGAGCCGGATATTCATGTCAATGAACCGCCTGAACGCAAATTCTGGCAGAAACAGGTCCCCTTTAACATCTGGTATTTCATTGTCATGATGATCTTCCTATATTTCTTCCAGACCACAATGCAGGTAAAAAGAGAGCAGATTCCTTACAGTCAGTTTCAGAATTATCTTGCCGCAGACCAGATTGCTGAATGTGTGATCAGGGAAAAGTCCATTGTCGGAACATTGAAACAGATAGACAATAAGACAGGCAAACCGGGCCATTTTATAACAGTACCGCTTTACAACGCCGATTTGGCCAAAGAGCTTGAAAAGCATGGCGTTAAATATAGTGTGGCTATAGAAAGCCATTTTTTAAGCAACCTTCTGTTTGCCTGGATAATACCTTTTGCAGTGATCTTTCTCCTGTGGGGTTATCTTGGCCGCAAGATGGGCTCTGCCGGGATGAATTTTCTGAATATCGGGAAAAACAAGGCCCGTATCCATGCGGAAACTGAGCAAAAGGTCACTTTCAAAGATGCTGCCGGAGTTGACGAAGCCAAGCAGGAACTCGGGGAGGTTATCGAGTTTTTGCGTAATCCCGAACACTTTCAACGGTTAGGCGGCCACATGCCCAGAGGAGTACTGCTGGTAGGTTCTCCGGGCACGGGCAAGACGTTGCTGGCCCGGGCTGTATCGGGAGAGGCAGGGGTCCCCTTTTTCAATATCAGTGGCTCAGATTTCATCGAAATGTTTGTGGGCGTGGGTGCGGCCCGGGTTCGGGACCTCTTTGAACAGGCCAGGGCTAAAGCGCCCTGTATTATTTTTATCGACGAACTGGATGCCATCGGACGGCAGCGAGGTGGCCCCATGGTCATGGGCGGACATGATGAAAGAGAACAGACCCTAAATCAACTTTTGGTGGAAATGGACGGTTTTGATACGAGCAAGGGTGTCGTGGTTTTGTCAGCCACTAATCGGCCTGAGATCTTAGACAAGGCACTGCTGCGGCCGGGTCGTTTTGACCGCCAGATTGTTGTCGATAAACCGGATTTGAAAGGAAGATTAGAGATTTTGAAGATCCACACCGTTGAATTAAAACTTGCCCGGAATGTGGATCTTGAAATAATTGCCAGAAGGACCCCCGGCTTTGTGGGAGCGGATCTTGCCAATGTAGCCAATGAGGCTGCTATTCTGGCCGCGCGGACAAACCGTGAGGCCATCGCCACGGAAGATTTTGAGACAGCCATAGACAGGGTCATTGCCGGGCCGGAAAAGAAAAGCAGCACTTTGAGCCCGGAAGAAAAACACCGGGTGGCCTACCATGAATCAGGTCACACCCTGATAGCAGAACTTGTCCCCACTGGTGAGCCGGTCCACAAAGTCTCTATCATTCCCAGGGGAATAGGTGCTCTGGGATACACCCTGCAGGTCCCGGAAAAAGAAAAATTTCTGGCAACCAAAAATGAGCTGTTAGACCAGGTTGCTATTCTTCTGGGCGGCAGGGTTGCAGAGGAAATTGTCTTTGGGGATGTCTCTACAGGCGCCCAGAACGATCTGGAACGTTCATCGGAGCTGGCACGAAATATGGTTTGCTCCTATGGGATGAGTGAAAAGTTAGGTGCCCTTACCTTTGGCAAAAAGCATGCATCGCTGTTTCTTGGCACAGATTATGGTGAAGAGAAAAATTACAGTGAGGATACAGCCCGGAAGATAGACGCAGAGGTTAAAACAGTAATAGAAACAAGCTATAAACGGGTTAGGTCTATTCTTAATGAAAACCGTCATATACTAGACGATCTGGCCGCCAGGTTGGAGGAAAAAGAGGTGTTGTCCGGCGAAGAAGTAGAAGAGATTATAAAAAAACATAAAAATTAACCTGAAATTTTCGGTGTTTTTTACGAGTTGATTTGCATATGATTTTTTATGAAATACTCCTGTTGCTTTTTTACAGTAGATTTGTCTGATGATGAGATTTATGGTTATGCCAATTTATGAATTTGAATGCCCAAATGGCACTATCACAGAAAAGTTCGTTAAAATAGGAACAAAAGAAATAATTTGCCCAACGTGTCATAAGAAGGCCAAAAAGGTTATTTCCCTGTGCAACTTTCATCTTAAAGGTGGTGGGTGGTTTTCAGACGGCTATTCATCAACAAGAGATAATAAGGCGAAAAAAAAGTAGTTGGGAATCTTGTATCTTGCAATTATTTTTGTGTTGTGGCACATTCGCCCTGCAAAAAATATACAAGGGTTAATTAGAAGGAATTCTTTAAGTTAAAGCAGGTCGTTACCCGTGCAACGCTTATAATGCTTGAGGAGGTCAATTATGGTGAGGTCTGCTATGACTCGTTTTTGATTATCCAGGATCGCAATCTCTTTAACGTTGTTTTTAATCATACGCTTAAGTACATCCTCCACTTCATCGGTAACCGCCGCGACAAGTGCATTTTCATGCATAAAGTCCTTTGCCGTTTCCGAAACCGCCATGCTGATAAGGTGTCGACTATCGATATGCGTATCGTGGTAGTGAAAAAAAAAGTGTCTGACCAGATTCCCTAAGGATATAATACCTTTGAGCCGTTCCTGGTCATCCACAACGTAAACGATACGTGAATGATCGGATTGAACAAATGCCTCGATAAGTTCACTGACACCGGCCTGTTCTTTTACCTTGGGAACATTGCGCGGTTTGGATTCTTTCAAAAAATCAGCCACCTTACCCATAGGGTCTGTTCTTTTTGACTCTGTCATGGCACTCCTTTTTTTTGTACAGATATTTCCCCTGCCTTTGTTAACGCAAATTTTGTAAGAATCGGGCCAATGATCTCAAAAAAAATACAGGTAGCCGTGATGGTTGTCAACACATGAGCACCTATTATTCCTGCATGCGGAAGGTGATATTGTGCAGAGAGTTGAGTGAACTCATCCATGACGATGAGCGAAAGACCCATTGCCACGCCTGCCTGGGAAAGAATACCGAATCCCAGATATTTTTTTATCTTTTTCTCAACCCGGCCCAAACAGGCCCCAAGATAAGCCCCCCCCATCAATCCTGCCGAGCGGCCTATAATGTAAACCAAGCTGAGGACTCCCAGGGTCGTAATGGCTGATATCTTGAGGTGTGCGCCGGCAAGACAAAAGAACAGTAAGAACACCAGGGGCATGATTTGGTTAAGCGGTGTCCTTACCCTCCGTATCACCGCCTCAGGTTGGTTGTTGACGAACACGAAACCGACCATCATATTGGTCAGAATAAAAGATAAATGCCACCGGATTGAAAGGCCGGTAGCGAGTAGCACAAAACCGAAAATGAGTATCAAAATATCTCGAAAATTATGCAGTTTTGCTACCAGCTTTGAGAATACAACTCCAATGACTCCACCAAGGATCACGCTTAAGCTGATTTCGACTATGGGGGTCCCAAGTGCATGTAAAATATTTGTCGTGACAGGGTAAGATTCTCTAATGAGGAGCGTCTTTGCAAAGGCAACTGCAAATCCATAAATTATAACGGCCAATCCATCGTCAAATCCCACCACCGCATAAAGCGCCTTTGTAAGACTTCCCTTGGCTTTATATTCCTGAATAACGGCAACGGTCCCTGCAGGCGCACTGGCCGGCGCCATTGCACCAAAAATAATTGATAAGGGCAGGTCTCGAGTGAGCACATATATTGCAATTGTGACCACCAGAAAGGCCATCAAAGATTCCGCAAGAATAATGGAGACAATGCCGGGACCCATACGCTTTAAAGAAGCCAGACTCAGCTCGGAACCAATAGTAAATGCAACAAATCCTAGTCCGATCTCCGACACGAATGATAGCTGTTGAATAACGCCTTCTTCAAAAATATTCAGAATGGATGGTCCGAGAATGATGCCTAACGCCATATAACCGATAATTGTGGGCAAATTGATACGATGTGACAGGCGACCCGCATAGAACCCGATAATTGTCGCACCCCCCAATAGGGTCAAAATGGAAAATTGTAAAAATGAACCGTCGATTTTCATATTTAAAATAGTCCTTCAGGGCTTGATATTTCAGTAAAAAGTTAAAGGTTAAACGTGAAAAGTCTATATGTTGTGTAATATTACCTCTTAATATACTAAATGTAGTCGTTTTACATTTTACATTTCACGTTTCACTTTTTACGAATTCATTAGGGCTTAATCTTTCAAAAAAAACCGGCTACTTTAATTCCTGATGGCTTCGTAAAAAGTCCGATTTAGACGGTTTCGTAAAAAGTTCAAATTCAAGGCGTGCAAATTTTGTAATCATGAGGCGTACTTTTCGTACGTTGAATGATTACGAAATGCAGCACAACGCAGAAGTTGGGCTTTTTACGAGACCGTCAATTCCTCGATTCGTTTGATATCCTCTGATTTTCCCAGCATCATAAGAATGTCGCTCTCCTTAATAACAAAACTTGCCGGAGGAACAAGAATAAAGTTTTCGGGAACCAGTTCTTTAACGGCAATGACATATACATTATATTTTGCTCTAAGATTCAGATCTTTCAGGGAGTTACCGATAAAAGCGCTTGGAGGGCCCACCTGGACAAGGTTGTAGTCTTCCTCTAAAGGAATGAAATCCAGAATATTAGGTCTGGACAATCCTCTGGCCACCCTGACTGCCATATCTTTTTCCGGGTGGATGATTTCTGTGGCGCCGACCTTGCTCAATATTTTTGCGTGGTCTTCGTCCAGCGCCTTTGCCAGAATCTTTTTGACACCGATTTCATGTAAATGGAGGCTGATTAATATGCTGATGCTGATATTAATTCCGGTGCTGACAATAACCCCGTCCATTACTTCCAGACCAAGGGATTTGAGGGGCTCGTTTTCAGTGGCGTCCATTACAATGGCTTCACTGCAGAATGCTTTAATCGCCTGAACACGATTGCGATCAGTATCAATGGCTATCACTTCATTTCCGTCCTCGTAGAGTGATTTGGCGACAAAAAAGCCGAATTTGCCCAAACCGATAACTGCGAATCGCTTCATTTTTTTCATTTTTCACCTGAATATAATTTTTGTGCTTTTTGTAACAAAAAAAGTTTGATTACACCACGAAGTACACGAAGAGCACGATGGTTATATGTTTTATTCTTCTTTTCCTTCGTGATCTTCGTGGTAAAAATAAAACCGATCTTTTTTGGTTTCGGCCCGTCCGTCTTACTCCTCTCGGCAGGAGGGCGGGCTTATCCGGGTTAAGTATTAGCCAATCATAATATTTTCTTCAGCATATTCAATGCCGTTTGTTAATTCTACACCGGCGATTAAATAGGAAAAGGTTAATACGCCGACACGGCCGATTAACATGATGATAATAATTAACAATTTCCCCAGACAGGTCATTTGGGTTGTAGCGCCCATGGAAAGGCCCACGGTTCCAAACGCTGAAACCACTTCAAAAAGATATGAAAGAAACTGTGAATGATGTTCACCGGAGCACATATTCTCCGGTGTGCATAATAAAAGTAAAAAAAGCGCTGCTACAATTATAGTCATCGATATAACCACAAGGGATGTGCTTTTGGTTACCGCATCTTTGGGGATGCTTTTTTTGAACATGTTCACCCGGATTTTATTCCTCATACGACTCCAGGCAAATTTTCCCAGAACAGCGAGGGTGGTGGTTTTTATCCCTCCGCCACAAGAACCCGGAGAGGCGCCGACAACCATTAAAAATATCATAAATGCCAGGGTTGCATTGCCGAGCGTAGCGATATTGATCGTGTTGAATCCGGCGGTGCGGCAGGTTATGGACTGAAAAACGGAAGTCAGAAAACGGCCGACAAATGGGTATTCGTGTATTGAAGCATTCTGCTCAACGCTCCAGAAAACGGCTGTTCCCGCCATAATTAAAATGCCGGTTGTAATTAAAACGGTTTTTGTCTGAACAGACAGGGTTACTCGTTTTCCTTGTGACCGGAATGCGGTTTTATATATGTCATACACCACAGGGAATCCGATTCCGCCGAAGATAATTAACGTGCAGATCACAACATTTAAGAAAATATCACTAGTATAATCCATGAAACTGTTGGTGAACAGGGAAAACCCCGCGTTGCAAAATGCTGAGACAGAGTGAAACACAGCCATGTAGAGTGCCGTGGTTAATGGATATTCTTTGATCCAGTGAAAGGTTAGCAGCAGTATCCCGGTAAGTTCCGCAATGACGGTGAACCAGAGAACTGACGTCACAAGCTGATTGATATCTTCACGCGGTGTATGGGCAAAAAGATCCTGCATGGCCATCCGCTGTTTAAAAGATACCATCTTTCCGATCATCAGAAAGATGGTTACTGAAATCGTCATTACCCCCAGTCCGCCCAGTTGAATCAAAGCAAGAATAATATGTTGACCGAAAAGGGTAAAATAGGACCCTGTATCCACGACAATCAGGCCGGTTACACAGACTGCGGATGTGGCGGTAAAGATTGCATCGATAAAAGAAATCGTTCCGGAAACAGTGGATGCCGGCAACAAAAGCAAAAAAGTTCCCACACCGATCGTCACAAGGTAACTGGACAATAAGATTATCCCGGGATGCATTTTTCTGAATGCTTTCATGAGTTATCAGAAACCATGTCGAGGACCACCAGTGTAAGATAGTGAATAACAAGTTTAAATGAAACAAATTCAATAGTCCATAAGTTTTTTGGTATCCGTTCACGGTTCAGGGTTCAACGTTCAAGGTTAAGGACAAAGAAGGCATTGAAGATATGAAGTCCTTTTTACAAATGTTCATTTTCCCGGGTAATTGCCAATTTAGTTTCAAATTTTGGATCAGGACTGACGAAACTGACACTTTTCTCATAAATACGCATATCAAATGTAGTTCGGGAACAAGAATGAAACCTTGAACCCTTGAAATTTTGAACCGTGAACACGTACAGTTTTTTTTGTTTGTAACCGTTCACGCAATTTTTGAAATCCCAAATTCCAAGCATCAAAGATCAATTAAATCTCCCTCCGGGCCAGAGGCAAATTACAAATAAATCTCAAGCACCAAATATCAAACAAACCCGCCTGCCATTGCAAGGCACGAACGGGCAGGTCTCAAACTCCAAATTCCAAACCGGTTCCCTCCGGGCCGTAGGCAAAGCGATTGTTTTTTTGTTTGGGGTTTTGAATTTCGGTCACGCGCAGCACAGGCGCCGCGTGTTGTGATTTGCCTGTCCTGTTAAATTTACGATAGTAACAGTGAAACGTATTTGTCCGGGGCCTGCCCTGTTAAATTTACGATAGGCGTTCACAGGTTCAGAGTTCACCTATTTCACCTCATATAGATGACCTTCTTGAGGCTGTTAAAAAGGCAGCTGACCAGAATAAAAAAGATGCTGTTGTTGTCTTTGATGAATTCCAGGAGATTGTTAATTTTGATGGTAATGATGGTAATGAGCTGGAAATAGAAATCCATTACGCTAACAGCGTTACGCCGTTGGCGTAATCAAGCGAGAAACCGGAGAAATCGGAAATTGAGTACGTGCTAAATCAGGGACGTGCTCACCCATCAAAGCTTGAGTATGTCAAAGCGGGTTTAAACGAATTTGCTGGGCACTATGAGCAGATGGGAATTACTGGTTTACGATATTTCGTAAAATAGTCTTGACCAATTTACGATACTTCGTAAAATAGTCTTGACTTTCAGTTTGTTTCCATATAATAATATCGTCATGAAAAGATCATATTCTTCAGTCCTTACCGAACATTTAGGCCGATATCGACAGATGATATTTGTCGTCGGGCCGAGACAGGTAGGGAAAACGACTCTATGCACAGATTTGGCTCAGGAGTATCATTATTTCAATTGGGACAACCAGGATCATCGTGGGTTGATTATCGAGGGACCAAACAGGATTGGTGAAGAAATCGGCGTTAAACAATTACGTGAAAAACCCCGGATCATTATTTTTGATGAAATTCACAAGTATTCAAAATGGAAGGATTTTCTAAAAGGTTTTTTTGATGTTTATAGTCCTGGAGTAAGAATCATCGTAACTGGAAGCTCCAGACTGGATGTATTTAAAAGGGGTGGGGATAGTCTTATGGGACGGTATTTTTTATATCATCTTCATCCTGTCTCAGTGCGAGAAATCACAGGAACCCGCCTTGCTGCAAATGAGATACAAATTCCCATGCCAATAGATCCACAGGCATTTTATTCATTATATACTTATGGAGGTTTTCCCGAACTGTTTCTGAAAGCCAACATAAGATTTTCAAACCGCTGGAAACGTCTTCGTCAGCAGCAGCTGTTTACCGAAGACGTCAGAGATCTTACGCGAGTCCAGGAAGTACAGCAGATTGAATTGTTAGCCGAAACGCTGAAATATCAAACCGGTCAAATGATTAATTATTCGAATCTTGCTAAAAAAATAAGAGTTTCAGTGGATACTATACGCCGCTGGATAAGGGTTTTGGAATCGTTATATTATTGTTTTACCATACAACCCTGGTCTAAAAATGTGCCCAGGTCTTTGCTTAAACAGCCAAAAATGTACCTTTGGAATTGGTCTCTTATTGCGGATTCCGGCGCAAAATCAGAAAACTTTGTCGCATCTCATTTATTGAAAGCCGTCCATTGGTGGACCGATAACGGATTTGGCGAATATGGACTGTATTTCCTCCGTGATAAGGACAAGCGTGAGGTGGATTTTCTTGTCACTCGGAATCAAGAGCCCTGGTTTATGGTAGAGGTGAAAACAGATGGTGGGAAATCTGTGAGCAAGGATTTGCTTCATTTTCAAAAACAAATCCGTGCACTTCATGCTTTTCAGGCGTCTTTTTCATTAGATTATATTGACGCGGATTGTTTTTCAACAAAACAACCCACCATTGTTCCTGTAAAGACATTGTTATCTCAATTGGTGTAACGGAAATTCCTATACCATCAAGTTTCACTGGTTTTTACATCCTATAACTTTGAGAATTTTTTTCGAATGTTTCTACTTTTTGATGGTTTCGTAAAAAGTCAGATTTTGATGGCAAAGTAAAAAACTCCAAATTCAAGACGTGCAAATTACGAGGAATGAGACGTACTTATAGTGCGTCGTAGTGACGAGGAATGCAGCGCAACGCAGAAGTTGGACTTTTTACGAAGCCATCACTTTTTAAATCCACTACAATTGAACATTGCCAACAAGATAATCCTCGTAAGGACCTGCGAAGTGGCCGAGGTGTTGGTCAACGCTATTATTTGTTTGTCAAGTTTCTGTACAAGAACCTTGCTGACAATTGTTGCGATTTTTATGATTTTCATAAAGCCTATGAAATGATAGAGTTCGGTAAAAAGATAGCAAAAAAAACCTTGGAAAACCTGAAATATCTGACACAGCATCACAATAGTGAGGGAGGATGATTTGATATTTTTTAAAACCGAATGTTATCGAAAAGACCGCCCCTTTCATTAAACGCATTCAGCTAAACCGCATTCACCCCCGCCGAATCGCGAAAGACATGGCAAATTCAGGAACCGAACTTTTTCACCTTTTAAAAGATATCCCCGGAAAGGTTCGAACGATTCTCAAATTGGCCAGACAGGGCAAGATAAAAATAGAGTTTGAACATCGTGGATTGGAACCGATGATTGCCGCCAATGACCGGATCAGCAACCGGCTTTCCTTTGCCGTTGTCCTGGCATCCCTGGTGATCGGCTCGGGCCTTATTGTGCTTTCCGGTATCCCGCCCAAGTGGCATGAAATACTGGTTATCGGTCTTGTTGGCTTTCTGGTTGCAGGTGCAATGGGGTTTTGGTTGTTGATATCGATTATGAGAAGCGGAAGGATGTAAGGAGTGTAAAATCGTCTTGAAGTCCGACGACACTTGTATCGTCAACGAAGATGATGACTGAATCGCTCGTTCTCCCCCCTCCTGAGGCCATATTGTCTTTAAGAGTGGATGGACTTTCCTGACTTAAGGGCTCAGTCACCGGCAGAAATTATTTTTCAGATCCTTCTTGACAATGTGACGATCAATTATAAATTATGATGTTATGTTTACACTTGTTTGGTGCAAAACCTCGCCACGGTTTTTGAAACCGGGATTAAAAGGAAAGGATTCAAGAAGATCACCGACCCGTACCATTTGGCCGTTGCCCTTGACAGTATTACCAATGCCTTTCTTTTTCTCTGGCTTGAAGCGCCTGAACGCCATCCCTACCCAGAAGACCCGGACCACATTTTGGATATTATTCTCAAGGGACTGGTTGACCCGCGGTCCGCAGATGATCTTTGCTGACTCAATACGTTAATTTTACTATATATTTTTGAGGTCTCTGATGCAACTCAATGAAAACCTTAATCAACCGCTAAAACCGGCGGTTGTTTTTATGCTTCTGTTATACAGCCTTTTGCTGGCAGGTTGCGACCGCCGGCAGCAAGCCCCGTCGCCCCCTGTTCCGGAAGTGTCCACGGTGACGGTAAAAACCCAGAAAGTCATGTTGGATACTGAATTACCGGGCCGGACATCAGCCTACCGCATTGCGGAAATCCGACCTCAGGTCAACGGCCTGATACTAAAACGCCTGTTCACGGAAGGCTCCGATGTCAAGTCCGGCCAGGTGCTCTATCAGATCGATCCCGCTGAATTTCATGCGGCATTCGACAATGCACAGGCCGCCCTCTGTCGGGCTGAGGCCAGTCTGCCTGCGATCAGATCGAGGGCCGAGCGCTACAGGGAAGTGCTTGCGGATAAAGCGGTAAGTCAACAGGACTATGAGGACGCGGCCGCAGCCCTGAAACAGGTCCGGGCCGAGATTGAATATTGGAAGGCCCAGGTGGAGTCGGCCCGTATTAATCTGGGATACTGCCGTGTCACCGCCCCCATCTCCGGCCGCATCGGCATATCCAACGTGACCGACGGCGCCATTGTGACGGCGTACCAGCCCATTCCCCTGGCTTCCATTCAACAACTGGATCCCATTTATGTGGATGTGCCACAAGCCACGACAGAATTACTGCGCCTGCAACAGAGTCTGAAGGATGGCCGCCTGAATCAAAGTGGCTCAAACCAGAACAAGGTCAAACTCATCCTGGAAGACGGCACCGCATACCCACAGGAAGGGACCCTTCAATTTAGTGATGTCACCGTGGACCCGACCACCGGTTCCGTTATTTTGCGGGTTGTTTTCCCAAACCCCGACGGTACTCTCCTGCCGGGGATGTTCTTGCGGGCGCTGATTAAAGAGGGGGGCAAGGAAGAGGCTGTTCTGATTCCTCAGCAGGCTGTATCCCGCGATCGCAAGGGGAATCCCATCGCGCTGACAGTGAACGCCGAAGGCAGAGTCGAGCAGCGGATGCTTACCCTCGATCGCGCCATTGGTGACCAGTGGCTTGTCGACTCGGGGCTGCAAGTTGGCGATAGCGTGATTGTCGAAGGGATGCAAAGGGTGCGCCCCGGCGCTGCTGTTAAGGTGATTCCTTTTGATGCCGGCCGGAAAGAATCTGCGGAACCAGCGAATACGGACCGGCCGGCCCAAGAATCCAATTAACGGAGGCGCGTAATGCTCTCAAGATTCTTTCTGGATCGCCCGGTTTTCGCCTGGGTTATCGCCATCATCATTATGGCAGCGGGTCTGTTGGCAATCTATTTCCTGCCCATCTCCCAGTATCCGCCCATCGCTCCACCGGCCATCGCCATCAACTCCTTCTATCCCGGCGCCTCGGCGCAGACGGTCGAGAACACTGTGACCCAGATCATCGAGCAAAAGATGACCGGCTTCGACAAGATGATCTATCTGTCCGGCACGAGCGATTCGGCGGGCACCTCGCGCATCGAATTGACCTTTGCCCCGGGGACCGATCCGGACCTGGCCTGGGCCAAAGTCCAGAACAAGCTCCAGCTCGCCATGGCCAGTCTGCCCGATGTGGTGCGGCGCCAGGGGGTCAAGGTGAGCAAATCCACGCGGAACTATTTGCTTATTGTAGGGCTTGTCTCCGAAGACGGCAGTATGGACGGCAACGACTTGCGCGACTATGCCCAGTCCAACCTCGAGAAGGTTCTGTCGCGCGTGCCCGGAGTGGGCGAGGTCGAAAACTTCGGCTCGCAGTATGCCATGCGCATCTGGCTGAACCCGGACAAGCTGACCGATTATCACATGACCGTGGAAGATGTGATCATGGGGTTGCGGTCCTACAACGTGGAGGTCTCCGCCGGTCAGTTCGGCGGGCTTCCGGCGGTGGAAGGCCAGCGCCTGAACGCCTCCATTGTTGTCCAGAACCTCCTCCAAACCCCGGACGAATTCGCCGCCATTCCCCTGCGCACCAATCCGGACGGCTCCATCGTGCGAATCAAGGATGTGGGACGGACCGAGCTGGGGAGCGAGTTCTACGATATCGAGGGTCGTTACAACGGCAAACCTGCCGGAGTTATGGCCATCCGGCAGACGCCCGGCGCCAACGCGCTGGATATCGCCAATGCCATCAAGTCGAAACTAAAAGAGATGAGCCGCTATTTCCCGCCGGGGATGAAGGTCGTGTATCCCTACGACACCACCCCCTTTGTCCGGGTGTCTATCGGCGAGGTTGTCAAAACCCTTCTCAAGGCGATTCTGCTGGTCTTCCTGGTCATGTGGCTGTTTATGGGGAACCTTCGAACCACGATGATTCCGACCATCGAGGTACCGATCGTGGTACTGGGCGCATTTGCGTGTCTGGGACTTTTCGGGTTTTCAATAAACATGCTGACGATGTTCGCCATGGTACTCTCTATCGGCCTGATTGTGGACGACATCATCGTGATAGTGGAAAATGTCGAACGAATCATGACGGAAGAGGGGCTTTCACCTCGGGACGCCACCGCCAAGTCAATGGGTCAGATCACCACCGCCGTGATCTCGATGGATTTGGTGCTCACGGCGTTGTTTGCTCCCATCGCCTTCTTTCCCGGCTCCACCGGGGTTATCTACCGCCAATTTTCCTTGACTATCTGCGGGACCATGATGGTGTCGCTCTTGGTGGCCCTGGTCCTGACGCCCGTGCTGTGCGCGTCGATACTTAAGCCGGTGCCCAAAGGGCATGAGCCGGTGGAAGGCGCGATTTGGTTGCTGCGCCCGTTTTTTGTGTGGTTCGACCGTGTCTTCTTCCGCTTCCGGGATATCACTGTGAAACTCCTCGGCCATGTGCTGGCCCGAAAACTGCGGTACGTGGTCGTGTACATCGTAATTGTGGCAGGATTGGGATTCCTTTTCATGCGAATGCCAACGGGCTATCTTCCGGACGAAGACCAGGGGATTCTCCTGTGCCAGATCCTCATGCCCACGGGCGCGACCCTGGAGCAGACCCAGGCTGTCGCGGACGAGGTCCAGCGCTATTTTCTTGAAAACGAAAAAGAGGCGGTGGAATGCTGTATGACGATTGCCGGCATTGGCTTTTCCGGCAGGACGCAAAACAACGGCATGGTGTATGCGAAGCTCAAGGATTGGGATTTGCGCGACCAGCCGGATTTGAGGGTCAAAGCCATTACGGGCCGTGCCATGGCGGAGTTTTCAAAGATACGTAATGCCATCGTGTTTGCCTTTCCGCCGCCGGCCATCATCGAACTGGGCAATGCTATGGGGTTCGACTTCCAGTTGGTGGACCGCGGCGGTCTCGGGCACCAGGCCCTGATGCAGGCCCGCAACCAGCTCCTCGGCATGGCGGCGCAAGATCCGAGGCTTGCGAAAGTCCGTCCCAACGGTTTGGAGGACGTATCCGAATACCGGATTGACGTGGACTGGGAAAAGGCGGGCGCTCAGGGTCTGCCCATCACCTCCATCCACAACACCATCTCAGCGGCCTTCGGCAGCGCCTACGTCAACGACTTTGTTCAAGGCGGACGCGTCAAGCGGGTCTATGTCCAGGCGGACGCTCCCTACCGCATGCTGCCCCAAGACCTTGAGAAACTCTACGTCCGCAATGGGGCGGGGACGATGACGCCGTTCGCTTCTTTTGCCTCCGGGCGCTGGAGCTACGGGTCTCCCCGGCTGGAGCGCTTCAATGGCTTTCCATCTCTGAATATCTGGGGGGAGCCGGCGCCGGGCCGCAGTTCCGGCGATGCCATGCAGGCCATGGAAGAGTTGACGGCAAGATTGCCACGGGGGATCGGCTATGACTGGACCGGCCTTTCATACCAGGAGCGGCAGGGCACGTCTATTGCACCCTTGTTGTATACATTTGCGATTTTTGTCATGTTCCTTTACTTGGCAGCCCTCTACGGGAGCTGGATCATCCCCATTACAATCTTGCTGATCTTGCCGCTCGGGCTCATTGGCGGCACCCTCGCTTCGATGCTGCGGGGGTTGCCGAGCGACATCTATTTTCAGATTGGGTTGTTGAACACCCTGGGTTTGGCCACTAAGAACGCCATACTGATTGTACAGTTTGCCAAGGAAGGCTTGGAGCAAGGGACGGGCTTAATCGAGGCCACACTCCACGCGGTGAAGCTGCGGCTCCGACCGATCCTCATGACGTCGATGACGACCGGTTTATCTGTGCTGCCACTGGCCTTGGCCACGGGCGCGGGAGCAGGAGGCATGAAAGCCATCGGCACAGCGTTGCTGGGCGGGATGGTTACCGGCACGATTCTCGTGCTCTTGTTTACGCCGCTGTTTTATGTGCTGATCGAGAAGACGTTTGGCAAACGGAAAAGAGTGTAACGTGGGAATTCATCAGGGGATCAATGATGAATATGAATAAGAAACTTTTTCCTGTGATTGTTGGAATTGTCATCTTTATGGGCGGCTGCACCCTTGCCCCGAAATACACGAAACCTGAAGCTCCGATCTCTGCCGACTGGCCCACTGGCGCGGCGTACAAAGAGGTCGCAGCTGTGCCCGCCGCTCCGGCAGCCCCTGAGCTGAGCCGGCAGGAATTTTTCGCCGACAAACAGCTTCAAAAGATTGTTGAGATGGCCCTGAACAACAACCGTGATCTGAGGCTTGCCGCATTGAATGTGGAAAAGGCGCGTGCCCTATACGGCATTCAACGAGCAGAACTGTTTCCTGAAGTCAATGCGGTGGGTAGCGGAAGCAAACAACGTTTGGCTGACGTCTATGGTTTTGAGCAGGCGCTGACCTTGGAGCAATATAGTGTTAATCTTGGCATCAGTTCCTGGGAGATCGATTTTTTCGGCCGCATCCACAGCCTGAAAGATCGGGCATTGGAAGAGTACCTGGCCACGGAACAGGCCCGCCGCAGCTCACGGATTGCGCTGGTGTCCGAGGTTGCTACGGTGTATCTGACCCTTGCCGCAGATCGAAGCAACCTCAAACTGGCCCGGTCTACCCTTGAAACCCAGCAGGCCGCATATGGTTTAATTCAAAAGCGTTATGACGTTGGACTCGCGACCAAACTGGATCTGCGTCAAGCGCAAACCCCGGTGGATTCGGCCCGGGGAGATCTCGCCCGCTACACGCAACTGGTGGCGCAGGATCAAAACGCCCTGAACCTTCTGGCCGGTTCTACGGTGCCGGAAGAGATTTTACCGGTGGATATGAGCGGCGTAACCCCGCCCAAGGAAATTTTTCCGGGCCTGTCTTCCGAGGCACTCCTGAACAGACCCGATATTGTGGCAGCGGAACATCGGCTCAAGGGGGGCTACGCCTTTATCGGCGCGGCCCGGGCCGCCTTCTTCCCCCGCATTTCTCTGACCACCTCGGTGGGAACCGCAAGCGATGAACTGTCCGGTCTCTTTACCTCCGGCTCGGGCACCTGGAATTTTGCGCCGCAGATCGTCATGCCCATTTTTGACGCCCGCGCCTGGGCTGCACTTCGGGTCAGCAAAGCAGATCGCAAAATCCTTCTCACCCAGTATGAGAAAACCATCCAGACGGCCTTCAGAGAGGTAGCCGATGCACTCGCCGTGCAGGGTACCATAAATCAACAGGTGTCGGCGCAACAATCTCTTGTGGATGCGGTCGCGGAAACATATCGTCTCTCGAATAAACGATATACAAAAGGAATTGACAGCTACCTGGGCGTCCTGGATGCGCAGCGCTCCCTTTATGGCGCACAGCAGGGGCTTATCTCGCTCCGCCTCGGAAAGCTCGCCAACCAGGTGCGGCTTTACGCGGTATTGGGGGGAGGCGGTGAATGAGTCATACCCGGGTCAGGTCAATCTTGCGTTTTTATCTTATAGATAATACGACAAAAATGGTAACTAAAACGAAAGAGTTTGTGTCCAGTGGTCGTTGCAAAGGACAGAAAATAAAACTTTCCGAAATAACTGTCCGGCGACCGATCACAGCGATCATATTTTTCTTGACTTTTTGGCAATGCCCTTTTAAATTACCATATAAGGTATTATAAATATCATATATGGTACTTCGTGCTGAATAAAAAGAATCCAACCTATGCAAAAGCTGTAGACAGGGCTATCGATGTCATCGAATTTATGGCAGCCGGTGACAGAGATTTTTCTCTGTCCGATATTTTAGATGGTGTTAAAATCCCGAGGCAGTCTCTTATCAGAATATTAAACACCTTGTGTGCTCGCGGTATTTTGGAAAAGACGGATCAAAGGGGCTTTTATCGCTTGGGCATGAAGCTTCTATATCTGGGAAACCGCCTTCGGGATAAAATCAACCTTCGTTCAACAGCCTGGCCATTTATGCAGGAATTATCGCGAGCAACCCACAAAACCATAGAGCTGGCAACCCTTGACCGCGATCAGCTCATTTTAATCGAGCAGATTAGAGGAAGTGAAGATGTTTCGCTTTATTCCAGGGTGGGTAGCGTCTATCCGTATTTACATGCCGTCGGAGTCGGGAAAGTCTATCTGGCCCACATGGAGCCGGAAAAAAGACGTAGAGCATTAGATAAAATAGGACTTCCGTCAGTAACTGAAAAAACAATTACGGATTTAAATAACCTTGAGGCGGAACTCACAAAAGTAAAAAAAAATGGTTATGCATTCGAAGATCAAGAGTTGAGAAAAGGCGTAAGAAGAGTTGCAGCGCCCATATATAATATTCGTAGTGAGTTGGTCGGCTGCATCGGAATTGCAGCCACAATTTTCAGCTTCAGCATAAAAGACAAAAAGAAATTAGGAAATATAGCTGTGGAGACAGCCAAAAAAGTATCCGCCAGACTGGGATATAAAGCGTATACAGGAAGTAATGACCATGCAAAAAATCAATCCATATCATGTTGATTCCATTATATCTTTGATGAACAAAAGTCCTTATTTTAATCTGTTATCCATTGTCGTAAAAGATCTGGATATTGGTTATTCTCTGTTGGAAGTAGATATTGAAAACAGGCATTTAAATCCATTTGGAGGTATTCATGGAGGTGTCTATTCCTCTGTAATCGATACAGCCGCTTACTGGGCGGCTTATTGTGAACTGGACGAAAATGCCGGATTGATATCGCTTGATCTGAACGTAAATTTTTTAGCCCCTGTAAGAAACGGCAAATTGATCGTCAAAGGAAGGTGCATCAAAACAGGCAAAACTGTTTGTATAGCTGAAGCTACAGCTTTCGATCAAGCAAACAAAATGGTTGCTCATGGCACATCCAAAATGATGGTGACCCAGGGTCTTCAGACAATCACCCAGGCCGTCGCCTCAGCAGAACTCACATCCTTGCCAGATAAATTCATCTGAAAAGAACCAAATTTGAAGAATTCGCAAAAAC
This sequence comes from Desulfobacteraceae bacterium Eth-SRB2, assembly GCA_004193595.1. Lineage (GTDB taxonomy): Bacteria > Desulfobacterota > Desulfobacteria > Desulfobacterales > UBA11574 > S5133MH16. Next base: position 77,666 of record RPGQ01000005.1, on the reverse strand, counting down.
TCATTTTTGATTTTTTACGAATTCTTCATATCAAAAATAAGGAAACCTTTATGGAAAAATTCTTTTATCCGGAATCTGTTGTAGTCGTCGGTGTTTCTGAATCTGAGGATAACCTCGGTCAGGCCATCATCTCGAACCTGGTTAATTTTGATTATAATGGGAAAATCTATGCTGTGGGACCAAAGGGCGGTCGTGTAAAAGGGATTAAAATTTATCTGTCTGTCCCTGATGTCCCAATTTCACCCGATCTTGCTGTTATTCTGACTCCGGCGCGTTTCATCCCTGAGATCATGACGCAGTGTGGGAAAAAGGGAATTAAACATGCAGTGATTGAGTCAGCCGGTTTCAGGGAGATGGGGAAAGAAGGATACAGAGTTGAAAAAGATTTAATCGCTGCAAGCAAGCGTTTTGGCATCAGATTCATTGGGCCGAATTGTGTGGGGTTAATCAATACATTAAACGGACTCTATGTTCCTTTTATAGAATTACCTTCTGAATTTAAAAAAGGAAATGTTAGTGTGATGTCTCAAAGCGGAGGGATAGGGCTATCTGTTGCTGAAAGACTCAACAATCCGGGATTAGGATTAAGTAAATTTGTGAGTATGGGAAATAAGCTCAATATGGATGAAGCCGACCTTCTTGCCTATTTAATAAAAGATCCGGATACTGCAATGATTTATTGTTATCTTGAAGATTTTAAGAGAGGAAGAGATTTTGCGGATATAGCACTTCGAAGCGGCAAACCTGTTATTCTACATAAATCGAACACAAACCCTTTAAGCCATACCATTGCCAAATCTCATACGGCGGCTCTGGCCGTGGATGATAAAATTGTTGATGCGGCATGCACAAATTCGGGCGTTGTGAGGGTTCAATCTATAGAAGAGGCAATTTTTGCCATTAAAGGGATTTCCATGCCCCTTCTACAGGGGAAAAACCTGGCCATACTTTCCAGATCCGGCGGCCATTCAGTGGTTGCTGCGGATATGTGTGCAATATACGGCTTTAATTTACCACAATTACATCCGGGTATTTTGGAAGAGGCTAAAAGTTATTTTCGGGCCGGAGTCATGAAGATAGGAAACCCTATGGATCTTGGAGATATATTCGATTTTCACATCTATTCCCAAATCGCGGAAAAAATTATGCGACAACCGGATATCCATGGGATTGTTTACATCCATGTTTCCCAGATAGTGATAGAAAACGAAGATTCCATACAATTGATGAAAAAGCTTACCAAACTCTCCTTCAAGTACAATAAGCCCATCGCTATTGTCGCAGAGGTTCCTCTTTCTTTTCAGCGAATGTTGATGGAGGAAATGACACATGCTTTTTTTATGGATCCCGTCGAGGCATTCAGAGCCCTGGCATTGCAATATCGATATGCAGCGTTTCGGCAAAAGAAAAGTAGTACGGTTAAGGAAGCTGCTTTCCCCTTGAAAGATAACGTTAAATTATGGATGGAAGAAATTCAGGAAAAAAATCGACAACCTTTGCTTCATGAGGCTTTAGAGCTTTTGAACAGGATTGAAATTCCAATGGCTCCGTGGCGCATGGTCACCACCTTTTCCGAGGCTCGCGAAGCGGCAAAAGAGATGGGTTATCCGGTTGTCATTAAGGCGGTATCATCAGCCCTCTTACACAAAAGTGACCAGGGCGGTATTGCAATAAATATCAGGAATGCCGAAGCTATGGAGAAACAATGGGAAGAAATTCACTCTCGTTTTAAAGACATAATCGGGATTGTGCTCCAGAAAATGATTTTCGCTTCCCGAGAAATCATCGTAGGGGCAAAGAGAGACCCGGCTTTCGGTCCGGTAGTATTAGTGGGTATGGGAGGAATCATGGTGGAAGTGACGCAGGATGTGAGTATGCGACTTGCTCCTGTCAGCGAAGATGATGCCAATGAAATGATCGATCAGCTTCAAGGTGCAAAAGTTCTAGGACCTTTCCGGGGGATGAAAGCTGCCGATCGACATGCAATTGCGCAATGCCTGGTAACCGTGTCACAATTAATGCATCACTTTCCTGATATTCAGGAGATCGATGTCAATCCATTGATCCTTTCTGATGATGGAAATTATGGCATGGCAGTCGATGGGCGGGTAATATGTTCCAACATAACATCTCAATAAATTCTACGATAAAGTTCCTCGGAACTTTGATGGTCTCGTAAAAAGTCACAAAATACCGTTTTCCGTCATTCCGGCGAAAGCCGGAATCCAGTCTTTTCAAGCAGTTGCAGAGCATCTGGACTCCGGTTTTCACCGGAGTGGCGACTTTTTACAAATGCGTCAACTTTGAAACGTGAACCATGGAACATTGAAACAGGGAAGCTATAAAAAAGGGGAACATCTATGGAATCGGTGAGAAACTTTTTTCAAAATGATACGTTTGCCGAATATCTCGGTATCGAACTGGTAGAAGTTTCAAAAGGACGGGCAAAAGCTACAATGGAAATTAAAGAGCATCATTTAAACGCCATAAATATTGCTCATGGCGGGGCCATATTCTCGCTGGCGGATTTAGCTTTTGCTGTTGCTTCAAATTCTCACAAAACAATTGCCTTAGGCATAAACGCCAGCATCTCTTATTTAAAAGCTGCTGCCTGCAGAACATTGATTGCTGAAGCAAAAGAAGTCTCATTAAATCCGAAACTCGCCACATATGAAATCCGTGTTACTGATGAAAATAATGATTTAATTGCTATCTTTCTGGGAACCGTCTACAGAAAGAAGGATAAGATATAAATGATCTTCTTATTTTTCCTGAAAACGGCGCTAAATGCTCCTGTTTACCTTTTTCAGTATTTCCCAAACCTCCCTAACTTCAGGTGTAAGATGCCATTCTTCGGGTTTCGTGGTATAATTTTCGCCCTTGCCCACAAATTGATAGAAATGCACTTCGCACCCACGATACTCCTGATTGTCTCCATTTCATCGGGTGAAATTTCCGGGGAATATACCGGCGATTTTCCATCCGTCGTTAATGCACCAGTTCTGGGTAATGTCATGCCAGGTTTCACAAAAGGTGGTAAAGTATTCTGCCCCGGAATTTAGTGCTATTTTCCTCGTCACCCGGCGCAGCTCATTGGTAATACCTCGTATTCGAAAATCCGGATGGGTGCAGGCAAAGGAAAACTCCACCTGAAGGTTTTTTTCAAATTTAGTGAGTACCGTAGCCGAAACCACACGGTTCGTCGCCAATTCCACAATTACCGGCATGCAATAGACCTTTGTCTTTGAATCTTTTTCCCAGGATTCCTCTATCGCGATCAGCCCTTCATAATAATTCGGGTCAAGCATGAACTGGTGGGGAGAACCATAAATTTCAGGGTAAGCGGAACGCCACAATTCTGCTGCGGATGTTATGAGTTCTCGCCGCAAAGTTTTGAATTGAAACCTGCCATCCAAAAAAGGCTCGGATTCGATTTTTGTCCAGACAACATGCTTTTTTCGAATCGGCCTTGTTTCACAGGTGGTAGCCATTTGTCGATATGGTCGATAACCTTCCATGTTAATTTCCATGTGTCTTTCTCCTTGACGTAAGGAATTGTTCAGGTGTGAACGAACAGGTTCTCCCTTTACAATCTTTATAGATATTGGTATGTTGACTTAAACTCGGTTCAGCTCAACACGTTTTATACGAAATGCCTTCAGCACTACGGATAAAACTATATACATTAAACTGTTTCCAACCGTAACTGAAAATATAGTATATGTCCATCATTAAAGCTCCTTGCGGCAAGCCGCAGGGAATCTCCAAAAGAAAGCAAGCAGTGAACACCAACACCACCTTGATTTTCTGACAACCGACTCTCCCAATAAAAAACAGGACATCGTGACTGGTGGATTTTTCAACTTCTGAAGGGGGTTTTTGTAATGGCGAATAATGGAAAGATAAAAGAGTTTGCCAATTTCATTTGGAGCATTGCCGATCTGTTGAGAGGTGATTACAAATAGGCCGACTATGGGAAAATCCCAACGCACAGTAAAAAATCGTACGGGCGCATGATCAAAGGGCGAACACAAGGTTCGCCAGTACGTCAATATTCAATAAGGAAACATAATGACCTCAACAACCACGGAACAGGCATTTGAAGAAGCGATAGAAAAGAGCCTTATTGAAAAGGGCGGCTATGCCAAAGGGGATCCTTCTGATTTCAGCAGGGAACTGGCCTTTGATCCAAAGACGATTTTTGCTTTTCTTAAAAGTACGCAACCAGAGTCCTTGGAAAAGCTGTTTGAAATCCACGGCCAGGAGGTTGAATCCAAAATTCTGCAACGCCTTTTTAAGGAGCTGAACAACCGGGGCACACTCGATGTGCTCCGCAAGGGCTTTGTGGATTATGGCGTTCGGTTTAAGATGGCCTATTTCAAACCGGCCAGCGGGCTGAATCCTGAAACGGTTGCCCTATACAACAAAAAACCGACTCACTGTAACCCGTCAGGTAAAATACAGCCTTAAAAATAAGGTAACCGTTCACGGTTCAAGGTTCAAAGGTTGGGGGATTTGCGGTTTCCGCATTCTGAAAAATGAAGCCGAGGTGTTGAGGAGGACAATAGGCTGAAGATACATAGGCGTTCACGGGTTCAAAGGTTCAGGGGTTCAAGGTTCCATTCTCGTCCCCGGACTGCATTTGGAATGTATATTTACGAGAAAAGCGTCAGTTTCGTTAGGCCTAATCCAAAATTTGAAGCCAAATTGGCAATTACTTGGGAAAATGAACATTTGTAACGAAGGCTTCGGATCTTCAATGCCTTTTTTGTTCTTAACCCTGAACCTTTGAATCTCTCCGAGGCGTAGGCCCTACGAGCCGGAGGCCCAGAAGACCATGTTTTTCAGGGCAAAATAAATTATTCATGTCGCAGAGCTTCTATGGGATCCATCCGGGCGGCGTTACGGGCCGGAAAATAGCCGAAGAACACGCCGATGGCCGCGGAAAAAAGGAAGGCCGCTACTATAATGCCCGGCTTCAAGACAAGGGGCACCAACAGGAGCTTGGCAAGCCCGGCTGAGACGACCAGCGCCAGAATTATACCGATACCGCCGCCCATGGACGACAGCACCACCGCCTCCACCAGAAATTGTAAGAGTACCTCCCGGGCCAGAGCTCCGATGGCCAGACGAGTGCCGATCTCACGGGTTCGTTCGGTCACGGAGACCAGCATGATATTCATGATTCCAATACCTCCCACCAGCAGGCTTACCGCTGCGATCGCTCCTAATAAAGAGGTGAGCACCCTGGTAGTCCCGGACAGCACCTCTGTAATTTCCCGCATATCCCGGATGTAGAAATCATCATTTTCTCCGACCCGGATATGACGCCGCTCCCGCATCAGCCGTGCAATATCTTCCTTGACGCCATCGATTGAGAAGCCGTCCAGCACTGAAATGTATACTCGGCTGACATCCGTGTTGCCGGCAATGCGCCTCTGGAAGGTTCGCATGGGAACGAGAATGAAATCGTCCCGATCTGTGCCAAAAGGGGATTCACCCTTTGAGCTGAATACTCCAATCACTTTAAATGCCAGTTTTTTTAACCGAATAGTGGCACCATAGGGCTCTTCGCCGCCGAAAAGTTCCCTGGCCACTGTGGTTCCGAGGATACAGACCGCTTTACCGGCTCGAAGTTCCCCCACCGTGAATACCCGCCCCTCGGCAACAGGCCAGTCACGTGCGGCCATGAAACCGTTGGTGCTTCCAGTGGCCGTAGTCAACCAGTTACGGTTGCCGGAGATGGCCTGGGTGGCGCGCCCGGCTATGGGCGCCACCGCCTCCACCCTTGAAATCTCCTTTGAAATGGCTTCGACATCTGATAATTTAAAGGGGAGCGCTGTCACTCTGACTCCACCGGGGCCATGAAAGCCCTGACCGGCCCGAAGCTGCAGAAGATTGCTTCCAAGGCTTGCAATCTGGGACTTTACCTTTTCGGTGGCACCATTACCAAGGGTTACCAAGGTAATTACGGCCGCTACTCCGATAATTATCCCAAGTGACGTTAAAAATGACCGCATGAGGTTGCGCCGGATTTCCCGCAGAGCCAGCACAAAGGCATTTAAGATCATGATTCTGCTTCCTCAGTCTTAAGGGCGGCGATATGACCGTCCACGAAATGAATTTGATGTTTTGCATAGGCGGCCATGTCCAGCTCGTGGGTGACCAGCACAATAGTCAGGCCGCGTTCCCGGTTGAGCCCGGAAAGGAGGTCCATTATTTCGAGACTTCGTTCGGTATCCAGGTTACCGGTGGGCTCGTCGGCCAGAAGCACTTCGGGCTCAGTCACGATGGCCCTGGCAATGGCCACGCGCTGCTGTTGACCGCCGGAGAGTTCAGCCGGAGTGTGTTTTTCCCAGCCGCCAAGGCCTACAGAGGCAAGGGTATCCCTGGCCTTTCTGCGTCTCTTGATCGCTGTGATACCACGGTAGATCAGGGGAAGCTCCACATTTTCCAGGGCAGTTGTCCTGTTGAGCAGGTTGTATCCCTGAAACACAAAGCCCAGGTAATAGCGACGCAGAAGGGCACGCTGGTTGCGGGTTAGTTCTCCTACGACAACACCCTGAAAGAGATAGGAGCCCGAAGTCGGGGTGTCGAGACAGCCAAGGATGTTCAAACAGGTGGATTTTCCCGATCCACTTGCTCCCATGATGGCGACGAAGTCCCCTTTTGCAACGGTCAGGTCGATACCTCTTAATGCCTGCATGGAGGCATGACCGCTGCCATAGACCCTGGTTACGCCCCTCATCTCAATAAAGGAATTGTCATTAACATCAAAACTATTCATTTTTCGCCCGTACCACATCTATGAGAAGCTCTAAGCCGGGTGTGATATTTTCGGCCAACACTTCTGTCATCCTTCCGTCCGTTGCCCCTGTGGTCACCGAAAGCGAAACCGGTTTGCCGCCGCTCAGAATCCAGACAAGGCGCTGCTTTCCTTTTAAAAGATATTTATCTTTTTTGTCACCGGATGACTTTTTTGGGCGATGGGGCAGGAGAGCACCGAGCAGGCCACGATTCTTTTTTTTAGCCTCCTCATGTTTGCCTGGTGGCATAAAGCGCAGTGCAGCATTGGGGATGAGCAGGGCGTCTTCTATGTGTTTTACCACAATGTCCGCCGTGGCGGTCATCCCCGGCAAAAGGGCAAGATCCTGGTTATCAACAGCTAGTGCCGTTTCATAGGTGACCACCCCCTGGACCGTTCTGGGTGAAAAGCGAACTTCGGTGACTTGTGCAGAGAAATTGCGGTTTGGATAGGCATCAACCGTAAAAACGGCCGTCTGATTCGCCTTCACCTGCCCCACATCGGCTTCATCCACGTCCACATGCAGCTCCATCTTAGTCAGATCTTCGGCAATGGTGAAAAGAACCGGAGTTTGCAGAGAGGCGGCCACTGTCTGTCCTGGCTCTACCCGACGTAACAGGACGATACCGTCGATGGGGGAGCGGATGGTGGCCTTGGAAAGATTGGTCTCGTTGAAAGTAAGTTCGGCCTCAGCCTTAGAGACATCCGCCAGTGCACTTGCCTCATCGGCCTGCGCCCTGGCAAGGGCTGCTTCAGCCCCATCCATCTCGGCCTGGGAAGGTACCTTGCCGCCGCTCGATTTTCGGGCTTTTTGAAATTGCGCAAGTTTTAAATTGGTTTGTCTGACGTCGGCCCTGGCCCTTAATACCTTGGCACGCGCCGATTTAAGGGCGGCCTTTGCCTGGAGAACTTGTGCCATAAGTTTCGAGGTGTCCAGCCGGGCCAGCACCTGTCCCGTTTTTACACGCTGGTTGTAGTCGGCTTCCACTGTCTTGATCGTTCCGGATACCTCGACGCCCACATCAACCTCGTTGGTTGGCTCAAGGGTGCCGGTAGCGGTTACAGTGATAATTAAGTTTCCTCTTTCGGCTTTCTGGGTCCTGTATCGCTGTGTGCTTCCGGTGTTTTTATAAGAAAACGCGATGACGGCAGAGATGGTTGCCAGCAGTACAATAATGATGCCGGCCCATAGCTTAAGACGTCTATTCTGCTTTGAAGAGCGATCAACCCCCAATATTTTTCCTATATTATTGTTTTCTTTATGGTTGATATTGATCACTTTCTCAACCTATTTCTTTCGAGGCATTGAAGCAGGCTCCACAGACGTCCATCCACCGCCGAGGGCCTTATAGAGACGCACCAGGTTGGTGGTCACGGCTCCATTACTCTGATTCAATTCATTCTGCAAGATGAGGAGCGCGCGTTGAGCGTCCAGAACATTATTAAAATCCACCAGACCGGCCTGGTACTGATCCTGGGCCACTAAAGCGGCCCGTTGGGCTGCGGTTGCGGCTTTGGCGAGGGATTTCCGTCGGATCTGCTCTTTGACATAGGCCACAAGGACATTTTCCACTTCTTCCTGGGCCCTGAGCACAGCCGCTTCATATTGTATCAGGGCCTGCTCCTGACGGGCGGTCTGCACCTCGATATTCTGCCGTATGGCACCGCCTTGAAAGATATTCCAGGAGACACCGGGTCCGATACTCCAGGTGCGACTGGCCCATTCAAAAAAGTCTCCGCTGGAAAGGGACTCAAGTCCAATGGTGCCAAATAATCTAAATTTAGGATATAGGTCCGCCGTGGCCACGCCGATACGGGCTGTCTGAGCCGCCAGGTTGCGTTCGGCTCGGCGGATATCAGGCCGGTGGCGAAGAGTCTCGGCCGGAATCCCGATAACCACTTTTTTCGGTAGTTCCGGAATGAGTTGTCTCACAGCCAGTTCCCGGTGAAGTTTTCCCGGTTGCTCCCCCAGCAGAACCGCCAGACGATTTTTAGCGGCCTCCAGTCCTGTTTTCAAGGCCGGGATCTGGGAACGGGAGCTTTCCAGGATGCGTAAGGATTCTTGCACGGGAAGCTCGTCGATGATTCCTGCCTGGTACCGCGATCGATTCAAGTCATACGTTTCCTGCTGGGTTTTGACATTGGCCTCGGTTACCGCCAAACGGGCCTGGAAGGTCCGTACCTCCACATAGTTCAGTGCCACTTCGGCCAACAGGCTCACCAGCACATCATACAGGTCCTCCTGTGTGGCTTCGAGGCTTGCCTGTGCCGCTTCCACAGATCGGCGCACTCCGCCAAAAACGTCCAGTTCCCAGCCCGCGTCAAAATCGGCCGTATAAAGTTTGCTTTCATTTCCAGTGCCGCTGTTCTCGCTGCTGCGTTGTTTTGAAGCTAAGGCCGCAGCATCCAGGGTCGGAAATAGATTTGCCTTGCTGATGCCCCGCAAAGCCCGGGCCTCACGGACTCTGGCTCGGGCGTTTTTCAGATCCAGATTGCCTTTAACAGCACGTGCTATAAGGCTGTCGAGTTCTGCATCGTTCAGCGTGCTCCACCAGTGAGCCAGGGTTCCGGGCTCCAGGGAACCGGCGGTCAGGCCGCCCTGGAGTTGAGCGTGCCATTCATCCGGCGCGTCGGGCCCCACCAGGGTATAATCCGGCCCAACCGCCGCACATCCGGTCAAGGCCAGAACAATAAAAGCGGCCAAGGACAGGATGGCCGACAAACTTATCCTTGTTAGGCTGCCGAACATATTCTTCATTCGTTTGTCCTTTTGTGCATTCATCACCTTTACCTTATTCCGCAACATGTTTGTCCCTCTTTTTTGTCCGCCAGGCATGGCCCTTTTCACGGCCTGTTTGAAAGGCATAGTAAAGGGCCGGAATCAGAAAGATACCCACCAGGGTCGCCGCCAGCATGCCGGAAAAGACCGTGGTGCCGATGGCCCGGCGGCTGTTGGCGCCGGCGCCGGTGGCAATCAACATGGGTGTTACGCCCAGAATAAAGGTAAAGGCGGTCATCAATACCGGCCGGAAGCGGATCCGTGCCCCTTCCACCGCGGCCTTCTCAGCGGACATCCCTTCTTCGCGGCGGTCTTTAGAAAACTCCACGATAAGAATAGCGTTCTTACCGGCCAGACCCACCAGCAGCACCAGACCGATCTGCGCGTAGATGCTGATGCTGAGCCCCGTAATCCAAAGACCGACCAGAGCCCCCAGGCTGGCCACCGGAATGTAGATGATAATGGGCAAAGGGATAGTCCAGCTCTCATACTGTCCCACCAGGAAAAGGTAACCAAAGAGCAGGGCCATGGCGAAGAGGACTGAGACTTTGCCGCCGGCTTTGCGCTCCTGAAAGGACATGGCGGACCAGTCATAGGCGTATCCTTTGGGAAGGGCCTTGGCAGCCAGCCGCTCCATGGCCGCCATAGCCTGGCCGGAGCTAAACCCCGGGGCGGCATTCCCATTAATCTGGGTGCTGATGAACTGGTTATACCGCTTCACGATCTGGGGCCCCAGGACCGTGGACAGGCTTATTAGGCTCCTCATGTGCACCATCTTCCCGTCGTTGCTGCGCACGTACAATTGATTTATGTCCTCTACGGTGTCGCGGTATGGCGCATCGGCTTGAACCTTGACCTGGTAGACTCTTCCGTAAAGGTTAAAATCGTTAACGTACCCGGACCCGAGCTGGGCCTGAAGGGTGGAGAACACCCTGCTGACCGGCACCTTGAATGTCTCGGTCCGGGTGCGGTCGAGGTTCACGAAAAGCTGAGGCGTGTTGGCCGTATAAGTGGAAAAAACCCGCATCAGGGCCGGGTCCTGGTTGGCGGCGATTACTATGGCCCGGGTTGCAGCGGCAATCTCCCGGGGACTCTGGTCCTCCAGGGCCTGCAGCCGGAAATCAAATCCGCCGGTCGTACCCAGGCCCAGGATTGCCGGAGGCACAAAGGCAAATATGTTGGCTGAGGAGATGGCCGCCAGTTTCCGCTGTGCCTGTCCCATCACGGCATTCAGTTTTACGTCCGGACGGGTGCGCTTATCCCAGGGGGCCAGGATTCCAAGACCGAATCCCACATTGTCGGCATTTCCGCTGAGCAGGCTGAACCCGCCGACTCCAATGACGTGGTCAACACCCTTGATTGTTTGGAGCTCTTTGGTGAGCTGCTGCATAACCTCGTTGGTACGGGACAGCGCGGCGGCTTCAGGGAGCTGAACATTGAAGAAAAAGTACCCCTGGTCCTCCTGGGGCAAAAAACTGGTGGGACGACTCGAAAACAGGTAATATGTGCCGCCAAAAATACCAATGAAAATCAACGCTACCACCACGAGCCGACGGAGCAGCCATGCGGCCCCGGCTACATATCCCTTGCGTGAGGCATCCAACACCCGGTTGAACCATGATAGGGGGCCCCGGCGGATGGTTTTTGGCGGCTTGAGCAGGGTGGCGCAGAGCGCCGGGCTAAGAGTCAGGGCGTTGATGGCCGAAATTACCACCGCGGTGCACATGGTCACGGCAAACTGTTTGTAGAGTTGTCCGGTGATGCCGGGCATGAACCCAACCGGAACGAACACGGCCAAAAGTACCAGGGTGGTGGCGACAATGGGTCCGGTGACCTGGCCCATGGCCCTTATGGTCGCAGCTTTTGGGCCTATCTTTCGTTTATCCATGACCCGGTAAACATTCTCCACCACCACGATGGCGTCGTCCACCACCAGGCCGATGGCCATGATCAGGGCAAACAAAGAGATGGTGTTGGCATTGTAGCCCAGGGCAAACAGCACCGCGAAAGTTCCTACCAGCGAGACCGGAATGGTTAGAGCGGGAATCAGAGTGGCCCGCCAATCTTGAAGAAAGATAAAAACCACACCGATCACCAGGAGACAGGTCAGGCCAAGCGTCATCACAATCTCATCGATGGCCGCCGAGACGTATTTGGTGGTGTCTAAAATGATCTGATACTGTACATCACTTGGCTGTTGCTGAGCCAGGCGCTTGATCTCGGCTCTGACGTCTTTCATGGTGTCCAGAGTGTTGGCGCCTGGAGATTGGTAGACTGCCAGTGCCACGGTCGGGCCGCCGTTGAGGATTGAATCGTGACCGTAGGACCTTGCCCCGAGTTCCACCCGGGCAATGTTGCGGACGCGCACCAGCCCTCCCTGGTCATTGGTGCGGACAATGATGTTTTTGAAATCCTCAACCTCATTGAGTCGGCCTTTGGCCCGTAGGGTGTACTGGACCTGTTGGCTTTGAGCAACAGGCTCTGATCCGATAGAGCCAACGGCGGCCTGGATGTTCTGCTGCCGGATGGCGGCAATCACATCGTCAGCGGTCAGCCCCAGGGCGGTCAGGCGGTCCGGATCCATCCAGATCCGCATGCTGTATTCCATTTCTCCGAAGAGGAAGACATCGCTGACCCCTTTGAGCCGGACCAGGGCATCTTTTATATTTTTGCTCACATAGTTGCTCAAAAAGAGCCTGTTCCGCGTTCCTTTGGGTGAATAGAAACAGATCACCGCCATCATGCTCACAGAGCGTTTGCGCACATCAATGCCCTGATCCACCACCTCTTGAGGCAACTTGGAAGTGGCCAGTTGCACCCGGTTTTGGAGATTGACCTGGTCGATGTCCGGATCCGTGCCTACCGCAAAGGTGACGGCCAGTGTATATCGTCCGTCATTGGAACAGGAGGAGGACATGTAGAGCATGTTGTCCACACCGTTGACTTCCTTTTCGATGGGCGCGGCCACGGTGTCGGCGACCACCTGGGCGTTGGCTCCGGGATAGGAGGCGGTCACCCGGATTTCCGGAGGTGTTATTTGTGGGTACTGGGCAACGGGAATATTGAACAGCGCAATAAGTCCGGCCAGGGTGAGTATAATGGATACTACCATGGCCAGGCGCGGGCGTTCAATGAAAATTTGTGAAAACATGCATCATCTCCCTTGTTGCTTGTCGGCAGCAGTAGTTTTCACTGTCTGGCCGGGGCGGACTTTCTGGATCCCCTGCACGATAACCCCCTCATTTACAGCCAGACCTGATTCGACGGCCCAGTTGACGCCGACCACAGGTCCGGTTTTGACCCGTCGCATGACCACTTGGTTCTGATCGTTCACCAACAGGACATAACGTCCGTCGTGGTCTTCCAAAATCGCCGATTGGGGCACTACCGTCATGAGTTTGGGTTGGCTTCGGGCAACGAGAACGGTGACATATTGCCCCGGCAGCAATGTACCGTCCGGGTTATCAAACAGAGCCCACACCGCGATGGTTCCAGTGCCCGGGTCCACGGTGTTGTCCACGAAATCTATCTGCCCGGAAGTTTTAAGAATTTGCCCCCCCGGCAGTTTAATTAGCGGTGCCAGCATGGGGTGTTTTTTACCACGGGCGGCGTCTTTAAGGGCCATCTTTATGGCGACAAGATTGTTTTCGCTAACCGAATAAACAACACGGATGGGATTAATCTGAACAATCCGGGCCAGCGGTCCGGATGCGGGATTCACCAAATTGCCCCTGGTAAAAGCTGTGCGTCCGATGCGTCCGGTGATTGGAGCTTTGACCGTGGTGTATCCTAGGTCGAGTCGGGAACGATCAAGGTCGGCCTTGGCCTCTTCGAGCTTACCCCTGGCCCGAAGTTCTTCGGCCACTGCATCATCGATATCTGCTCCGGACACTCCGCCGGAGCGAACCGTCCGGACCCGTTCCAAATACTGATGAGCCTTGGTAAAGGTCGCTGTTGCCTGGGTCACACTAGCCGTATCAGCATCAACCTTGGCCTGGTAAGGCGCCTGCTCGATGACATAGAGCAGATCGCCGGCACGCACATCACTTCCTTCCTTGAATTTGACCTGTTCAAGAAACCCCTGGATACGTGCCCGCAGGTCCACGGTCTGGACAGCCTCCATATGGCCCACATATTCCGCCGGCGGGTTCACATCCTGCTCTGTGACTGCCACAACCGTCACCAGCGGCGGCGGTCCGCCCCCCGGTCCCGGAGGTCCGCCCAACGCATTCCCGGGAAAAGTCGACATTAGCAGCAGAGCAAACAGAATAGAGTAAGCCGTACGGGAGCCGATTTTGGCCGGTCGCAACCGTGGATACCGAAAGTCGAGAGGCGCTTCAAGGCATGTTAATCGGGGGTGATTGGAACTGTCTTTGTGTTGCATTTTTTCATTACTCCATCATTTTTACCCAGCCTGCCCCGTAGGTCCGGCAGATCGTACTGGGGTGAAACTTTTTTTCTATTTCACCGGGGACATTATTCCAATTGGAACGAAGTTCCATAAGCGCTGAGTTGTTTTGAAAGATGAACGTCGAACATATTAAAAGATGAACTTCCAACACCTGCCCGCCATCGCGAGCAAGCTCTCTCAGGCGAGACGGGCGGGTCGAACGTCCAACGTTGAACATCGAATAATGATGTCGCTTCGCTACTGTAATTATTTTGAAGTGTTACGTTCGATGTTCATTAGTCCTTCCGTCGCAAAAAATAACTTAGCGCTTATAGGGCAAAGCCCCTAAGTTTAGATATTTCAGGTGCGATAAAAAAAAATCATTTGACAATTTTAAATAAACATTTTAATTGTTGATTTTAAAAAACAAATTATAGACGTTTATCGGCTATGTCAAGCGAAAACTTTAAATCGCTATTTAATTATGACAGTCTCGTAAAAAGTCGTAAATTCGCTTTTGTCGTCATTCCGGCGAAAGCCGGAATCCAGTAAATTCAATTAGTTCTGGATGCCGGATCAAGTCCGGCATGACGGTTTTGGGACTTTTTACGGAGCTATCAATTATCCTGTCTGATATCCTGTCTGAAAAACCGGCCAGAAAAAGGAGCATCCATCATGGCTAAGAGAGAAGATGGCAAGAAAACGCGCAGCAGAATATTAGATTCCGCCTGTGAGGTTTTCGCAGAAAAAGGCTACCAGGGTGCCAAGGTGGCGGATATTTGCATACGGGCCGGTGCCAACGTGGCTGCCGTCAATTATTATTTTGGTGATAAGGCTGCTCTGTACTCCGAGGCGTGGCAAGAAACATTTAAAAAATTTGCCGGACCCAAACCACCTGATTCCACTATCACTTCGCCGGAAGAGCAGCTGCAAATCTACATACACTCCCTCATACAAAACTTCACAGAGCAGAGCGATCAGGGCCAGTTTACCCGCCTGTATTTGATGGAATTGGCTAACCCCACCGGGCTGATACATGACATCTGGCACGATCTGATCGAGCCCCGACGACAGATAGTAATAGGGATCATCCGCAAAATTATGGGAACAAAAGCCACTGATGAAACGGTCCTGTTCTGCGAGATGAGCATCATCAACCAGTGCCGTGTCCTTCTGACCATCAGGCGCAGCGATCTGGAGTACCTACTGGGCCAATCCCTCTCACAGGATTTGATCAAACGCATGGCCGATCATATCACCTGCTTTTCCCTGGCGGGAATCAAGGCGGTAGCAGCCGCGAGACATGATCCTTCCGCAGTCCGCCAAATCTTGATGACCAAAAAACAAATATATCCGTTCGTTAGTGGAAAATCCAAATAACAAATCCCAAAAAAAAATAAATTTCAATGACCGAAATTCAAAATCCCAAACAAAAAACAGCCGCTCACGCGGCGCAAGAGCTTGCGCTGCGCGTTGAACCGGTTTGTAATTTGGTATTTGGAGTTTGAGACCTGCCCGCTCGTTCCCATGGCCGCCTCGCTCTTCACGGCTGGCGGGCGAGCTTGCAATGGCAGGCAGGTTTGTTTGAGGTTTGGTGCTTGAAATTTGACATTTATTTGCTATTTGCTATTTGTAATTTGCTATTTGTAATTTGTTGTAATTTATGATTTAATGGTTTTTTGGCGTTTGGAATTTTGGATTTCAAAGAAATCCGTGAACGGCTACAAAAAAGAAAAGACCCATGCAACCAAACAATCGTCAATACTTCCGACGGTGGCGGATCAAAGGATTCTTTCTTGCAGCGGTGGCATTGATTTGTACTGCTTTTCCGGCGGTGCCCGGACAGACCCAAGAACTGAGCGATGATTACAATTACGGTCTTGGGAAAATTGACCTGCGGTCCCAGTCACCGGTTCAGAGCCTGCGATTCACCCTGCCGCTGCTTATCCCCGGCGATATCAAGCCGGGTTGGGAAACCCGCATTGCCTCAACGTGGTCAAATGTTTGGGCCAACGAATCGGAATACCTCCTGGACTATGAAATGTCCGATACCATAGTGACCGTGAGTTACGGATTCAATAAGCGGTTCGGGTTGTCTTTAGAGTTTGAAAACCGGAACTATTTTGGCGGTGAGATGGATGGGTTTATCCAGGGGTTTCATGATCTGTTCGGCATTGATCAGGACGGCCGGGATGACGTGTCTAAAGATAGAAAAGTGATTCAGCGGTTTGACCCGAAGACCGGACAGATGTTGAGTGAGACGTCAGCCGAAGACCTCGAAAATAACGCCTTGGTATTTTTGATGAACTACACTCTTACCCATGGAACAAAACTATGTCCGTCTGTCAATGTCTTCAGCGCCGTTCGGTACGCGCTAGACTGCTCGGATTTATGCGATGAGGATCATCCCGTGGACGTTGGGTTGGGGTTCGGCCTTGCCAAGCGCTGGTCCGAAAGATGGTATACCTATGCATCGTTGGGATACACCTGGTATGAATCCCGAGATGTTTTGGAGCCGGCGCCGGGCGTAGCGCCCATGGATTTCGAAGACAGGGCGGTTAACGGATTATTTGTGATCTCATGGCACTGGACCCCGACCTTTTCCCTGGTTGCCCAGTATCTTTACAGTGAGGCAAGTATAAAAAATATCAATGAATTGGATGAAGCTTCCCATGAAGTCCACCTTGGGTTTAAATGGAAAACCAAGTACGGTATGATAGAATTTGCTCTAATTGAAAATGTTATAACCATGAGTAATAGTCCCGATTTCGGGTTGCACGGAGGGTGGGGCTTTCATTTTTAGATTTATAAGGAGCATGACCATGATTCTCATGGATAAATTCAAACCGCGGCTTGACGAAATCCAACATCTGGCTGATGTTTTAGACCGTCATAAAACAGATTTAATGGAAGCTGCCGCATATGATGCCGGCTTCCCGGTAAAAATCACATCTATTGAAGTGGATTTATCGGTTGATTATTTGCGAACCATGCACAAAGAAATTCCCTGGGTAGAAAACGGTCGATCGTACGGTACGGTAGCCACTATACTTCCATACGATGCCCCGACGGTGGTACTGGCCCGTTTTGGCGGAGCAGCCCTTCTCACCGGCAACACGTTGAGGTTCAGTCTTTCTTCCCAGACGCCGCGATCCGCATCCGTACTCGCCGAAATTTGCAAACCGTTCCAATCCATCGAACCGGTTGTAGGTATGGACAACCGCGAATTCGGACGGCGCTGTGTAGCAGACAAAGATATCAGGCTTTTCTTTATTTCAGGAGCTTCGGCAGTTGGGGAGGTATACCGGAAGCAGCACAACTCTTTTGATAAACTCTTTTTTGCAGGACCCGGGGGAATGCCCGCCGCCATCGTGTTTGAAGATGCAGACGTCACCGCGGCCGCGAGATTTATTGCCCGTCGGGCGTTCATTAACGGCGGTCAATACTGCACAACCCTGAAAAAGGCATATATACACCGTAGTCTTTATGAAAACGTTCGCAAGGATATACTGGATAGGGTCCAACGCCTTAAGGTCGGAGATGCTTTTGATCCCAAGACCGATATCGGACCCATTCGGGTGGAACGGACCCGTAATATTCTTCAAAATGCGCTGGAAAATTGCGGACCGGCACGTTTGGTAACGGGGGCCATCGATGGCGAGACGGTCTTTCCCCTGGTGCTTGAAACCGAAAACACCGACATCCCGGATCTGGAACTCTTTGGCCCGTTTCTGCTTCTTATACCCTTTGACGATCCTGATGAAGCAGCCATGGAATTGGTTAAAACCCGGTATGGATTTTTATTATCTTTTTTCGGATCTCCGGCAGAGAAGATAAAAGCGCTTTTTTATTCCCACTTCGGAATGGTGCGTGACAATCCCGATTTTACGTTTACCCCGTTGCGACTTCCTTTTGGCGGTAAAAAAGCCAGCGGCTGGATTCTTGAGAGAAAGGGCAATAATTGGATTGAGCGTGATGGAGCGTTTATTTACAGCAAAGAATTGTCAACATAAGTTCCCTAACAAGGCGATGTTATGGATTTGATCGCTTATATTTTATCTTCCTTTCTGTAAAAATCATTTACATCCTCCCGCTTCTCATAATCGATATCAACAACCAAAACCCCATTGCACCTGCAACCAGAAAGCCGGCAAGACCGATAACCGGTATTTCATGCCACTTGGGCGGGATACCGGAAAGCACAATAAGGCCCGAGCCAATCACCAGGGATGCCAGGACAACGGCAAAGGAAAGCCGGTTGCTGATCCGGTCATTGGCGGCAATCATCGGTTCCAATCCACGATGTTCAAACTCTATTTTTACCTTGCCCTGTCTGGCCAATTTGAGAATTGTTCGAACCTCTCCGGGGATATCCTTTAAAAGGTGAAAAAGATCGGTTCCTGAACTTGCCATGTCTTTTGCAATTCGGCGGGGGTGAATGCGGTTTAGCTGAATGCGTTTAATGAAGGGGGATGCCTGTTCGATAACATCAAAATCCGGATCGAGCGTCCGGCCGAGTCCTTCCACCGTACTCAGGGCTTTGATCATCAAGAACAAATCCGGCTGGATGTTCAGTCGATGTTTTGTCGCCGTTTCCAGAAGCTGGTGCAACAGTGCCCCTAATTTTACCTCCTTCAGGGGACGGTAACAATGTTGATCCATAAACTCGGCCACATCTCTTTCCAGGGCGTGATAATCCGGTTCCTCCTCTGAAAGAGTGAGCCTTAGCAGGGCATCCACAGCCTTTCTTTCATCCCGATGGACGATACTCATGATCAAATCTGCAAAACGTTCCCGCGTTTCCAGATTGAGTCGTCCCATCATGCCGAAGTCTATATAGCAGATGACATTGTTCGGAAGGACAAAAATGTTGCCCGGATGGGGATCGGCATGAAAGAAACCATGAACAAATATTTGCTTCATGATCAGGTTGAAGCCCTGTTCGGCAATTTTGCAGCGGTCAAGCCCCTCTTTTTCCAGCCGCTCAATATCGGAAGCTTTAATGCCGCTTATAAGTTCCATGGTAAGAATCCTTGAGGTCGTTGCTTTGCGATAGACCTGCGGCACATAAACTGCAGGCTCATTCTCAAACTGCCTGGCAAAACGCTCCATGTAAGCTGCTTCCAGGGTGTAGTCGAGCTCCTTTTCCAGCGTACTGGCAAATTCTTCCACAATTTTGGTGGGACGCTGGATGTCCCAACCTTCCAGATGTCGTTCCATTAAGCCTGCCAGGTGCATCATGATTTCCAGATCCACTTCTACAGTACGCTGGATGCCCGGGCGCTGGATTTTGACAACAACATTTTTGCCATCAAGCATTTTCGCTTGGTGAACTTGGCCGATAGAGGCTGCCGCAAGGGGTTGTTCATCGAAATTTGAAAAAATTTGATCAAGAGGTTTTTGGAATTCTTCCTGAATTGTTGATGACACCCCCGAAAATGGAAAAGGCGGCACTTCATCCTGTAGTTTGGGAAGCTCTTGAATGAATTCAACCGGTAACAGGTCGGGCCGGGTGGAAAGAATCTGGCCCATCTTGATGAAAGTGGGACCCAGCTCTTCCAAAACCATCCTCACCCGCGCAGCACGGGAAAAAGTCTCAATTTTTTCCCAACGTTTGCGAGAGATCATCTGTAACCCGGTTTTCAGGTATTGTTCGATCTTAAGAGCGTCAACCATGTCTCCAAAACCATATTTGAAAAGCACAGTAAGAATCTGGCGGTAACGCTGCATGTGGCGGTATGTGCGCCCAACACTTCCGATTTTAAAAAATGTCAAATCATCCTCCTTCCCCAGAAATACGGTCAAGCCGGGCCTTGGTTTCCATATATCCTTCTGTAATAGCCTCTTTCGTCCGATTGAATTCAAGGAACTAGAAATGGCCCAAATTGGGCGGTATCAAAAGTCACCCTTTGTCAGATATTCCTGCCTTTCTGATGTTGACGGTCTCGTAAAAAGTCCAACTTCTGCATTGTGCTGCATTTCGTAATCATTCAACATACGAAAAGTACGCCTCATAATTACAAAATTTGCACGCCTTGAATTTGAACTTTTTACGAAACCGTCTAAATCGGACTTTTTACGAGTTCATCAATGTTTTCCTTGCTATCTTTTTTCCCATTTCGATCATCTCATATGTTTTATGAAAGGCTTGGGAATTCGAATTTCGACGATCAGGGGTAAATGGTCAGAAGCAACTCTTGTCAATTCCGTTTTCGGTACCTCAATACCGATTACCTCGATACCGGGGTTAACGAAGACATGATCGATGCGGGCGAATGGAAAACGCCCGAAAAGCGTTTTTTTGGGGCAATGGTTGGCCAGTTCGGCCTGCGCATCGAGAAGAAGGGTGCGTAGCCTGCGGCACACATGGGAAAAGGGGGGCACATTGAAGTCGCCACATAAAATGATCGGCCCGCGACAATCCGGATGGGATAGCCAGCCGGCGCCGAGTAATGCCTCAGTCTGAAACTTGCGTTCGTTTGGCTTCAGACCCAGGTGGGTGTTGATAAACTGGATCTCGGTTCCGCCCGCCTTGATGGCGACCCAAAGTGCTCCTCTGGGTTCAAGACGCGGCTTGCCGGGCAGCCCGGGCAACTTTTCCGCCCTGACCTGGCGCATGGGAAAATGCGTCAGGACAGCGTTTCCATAACGTCCTTTTCTAACTTGAATTGTTGGAAGAAAGTGGTAATCCATCCGTAGATATTGAGCGATGAGATCTGCCTGATCAACGCGTCCGGTGCGTGCCCTGCCAACGTCCAGTTCCTGGAGTGCGACAACGTCCGGGCTATACTGGGCGATCACCCGTGCAATCCGCTCAGGTGAAATTTTGCCGTCCATCCCTATACAACTGTGGATGTTGTAAGTCATGATGCGAAGTGTCCGTGGGTCGGTGGCTTTCCGATACGGTTTCGTTGAAGTCTTGATTTCGGATCGACCGAGAAAATGGAGCGCTGCTTGGTGCAGATCCATGGGTCGGAGGTAATAATGGTTGCGCTCCGGGAGAGACGTATCGCAGGGCAGCAGTGCAAAGGCTTTTGTTTCCTCGGATCCCGGGCCCCCATGGGCACCATTTTCAATGGGAAAGCTGAAAGGCGTACCGTGGGTTCGCCATCCGCAGATGATAAAATCCCCTGCGTCAGGATGCCGGCTCAATTCAATCAAATCTCGGGTGACCTCATCCAGAAAGGGATGGTCCGGACCAAAAACCTTGACTTTTTGTTCGGGCAGCACGAACTCACCTTCGCTGTTCCAGGCCCGCAGTCTGTCAGTCTCATCGGCCACCAGCACAAGTGGAACCTTTGCGGAATCCACGAGTTCTCTGGCCAGGCGATGACGTTCATCCGGAAGAATCTTAGCTGAAGAATAAACCATGCCCAGAGGACCCATTGCTGTCATGCTGATCTTCAATTTTTTCGTTTTTTCTTCAGCCCCGCGATAGACCTGGAACAACTTTTGAATTTTCCTGCCGCCGAGATGTCGAACACGTTGAGACTGGATTCCTCGAAAGTTGTAAGCCCGAACGTCACCACGGCTGTTCTCCGGGAGATCAAACAGATCAACAACGGCTTCCTGGATGGTCCTGCCGTGCTGTTTTGTATAGGAAAGCGTATCTTCCTGACCGTGGTCAGAATAAATCCATACGTCGTAATTCCGGCCATCCGAACTTTTTGCCGCACGCCATATTCGGGCGATGGCGTCATCGATCCCCTTAAGGGCCCAATGGGCAAATTTTGACGACGGGCCCCGGCGGTGGGCCTGTTCATCATAACCAATCAAGTTAAGATGGACGATGGGCATTCCCCTGGCAATATCAATCTTTGCCCCCATCGTGATCAGTTCACGGAGCAAAATGGTTATCCCGACGCGAGTAGGAACAAATTTGAGCTCCTTGAAAAGATCGCGGCCGTCGATTACGCCGGAAACAAAGTCAAAAAGTGCCAGGAAAAACTCTATGACCAGCAGAATAGCAGCTCGCATGAAACTGTATAGGTGCGAAAGGAACAGAAAGCTTAATGCCAAAGGGTTCGCTTTTTTCAGAATTGCTCCCCAGCCAAGAGAAGATGCACAAAAGTTAGAGTTATCGGCCCCGCCGGTGTAAATGTTGCAATAAGCACTTCCATCTTTGAGAAGCGGTTCACCTTTTTTCTCAAGTCGATGTTCAACGCTGGCGGCCGAGGATGGATCATACATCCGGAAAATTTGGCCCGAGCTTCGATCCATGAAACTAAAAGCCGGAACCGCGCCTTTGACACCATAGAATAATTCGGCCTGAACAGACGGCGTGCTGGAAGGCAGGCCGGAATAAAGCGTGTGCAGACCATAGCCCTCGCGCCTGAGGAGTCTGTTAAGGAAAGGCATTTTGCCACTGTCAAGGGCGTGGCCAAATTGCGTGTGGGAGAGACCGTCGATCTGGATTAAGACAAGACCGGAGGCCGTCTCCGTTTCCTTCGACTTCGGAAGGCGAAGCAAAGCGATCAGCCACTCACTACGGCTGACCCAGCGGCGTATCTTTCGTAGAAGCACTTCGAGACGGTAGATCATAGTTTCTTTTTACCTCCCGACATATTAATGTTCAATGCGGCGCCGGCCGCCCCGGCAAGACCCTTTATGACGTCCCACTCGGTCTTGATCTCGTGCAAAATAGTGGTCCAGGCGCGGTACTCTTTATGCCGGCCAAAAAATTCCTTATCCAGCAGATTCTTATAAAGAGTCAGGGCCTTATCTGCTGAGCGTTCCATGGAAAATTCTTTGGCGCTATTCTCGGCATCCTGCTTGAGTTGCTGCATTCGTTCGGAAGAGAGCGCGGCAACCCATTGCAAGGCCGATGAGAATTCCTCGATGGTCTCGGAATGCAGAAGTCTGCCGTTGTGGTGATCCACTACAACCTCGCGAGCTCCGGGTGCATCCAGAGCTACCACGGGTACCCCGGCTGCCATGGCTTCGGTCAAGACCATGCCTTGTGTCTCACTTTTTGAGGCAAATGCGAACACATCCATGGCGCGATAACCACTCGCAAGCAGGGGATGCTTGAGGACACCGGGGGTGTGAAGGCGATCGGCCATTCCTCCCCGGGATAAAATCTCCCGGATTGCATTTTCCGATGGCCCCCTGCCGACAACCAGAAAATGAGCCCGGTTTTCGGTCTTAAGAAATCCGGTGATTGCTTTGGCCAGGAATTCAAGATTTTTTTCCGGGGCAAGCCGACCCACATGACCGACGACAAAGGCATTTTCGGGAATATCCATGGCCGCCCGAAAGCCCGCTCCACTGCCTCGATCGAATTTTTCCAGGTAAACCCCGGTTGGAACGACATCAATTCGAGCAACAACCCCGCGCCGACGGAGCACCGAAGCGACGCTTTCACTTGGGGCAAAGACCTGATTGCAGAGATTTGCGTAGCGGGTCGAAAGCTGGATAACGAACCGCTTGAGCGTTTCTGAATCGCCCGGAACGTAATGGGTGTATTGTTCGTACATGGTATGGTGAGTGAAGACAAGCGGAAGCTTATGGGGAATAGCCAACCGTAGTGCCGTTCCACCAATCAGGTAAGGATGATGGGAGTGAACGATGTCGGGTTCGAATTTCTTGATAGTCTCTGTGAGGTATCCCGGGGTCGATAACACAACCGAAAAATCACTGCCGTTGAAGTTCTGGATGGCCGGGATGCGAATTACGTCCACCTCGTTCTCCGGCATGTTTTCGAACTCCGGGGCGACGACCAGCACCCGGTGGCCGCGCTTGCGATACTCGGATGTGAAGGCTTCAATCGAACGAGCTACCCCGCCTACGTGTGGGGTAAACGTATTGGTCATCATCAGAATGTTCATAAGGCATCTCCTCGGTTTAGGTCGATGCAATTTTGATCCGGCCCGGCAATAAGAGGGGCAAAACCGGGAACATGCACTTTAATGACAGGCGGTTCGGCGTGCCATGTCCCTTGCCAGGAGATAGCAATCTTATCCCTCTCTGGTTCAACGGAAATCCGGAGTGTGCCGAAGGAAGTCGGAGCGGGGCCGAAGGAAAGAGTCGACTTGCCCCTGAGCCAGCGCTGCGGAATCCCGGAAGCCAGGATCAAGCGATTACCTTCCTCGCGCACAAAACAATTTCTTATCATAATTACCCACTCGGCGGCTGCCCAAACGTGCTGGCCGTCACCCATGCATCCGCCCCGGGTATGTGGGTGAATCGCCTCGGGCCACTGACCCGTGGGCGATGCAAGTTTTGCAACCGAAGTCATTAGATCAAAATAACGCGGATTGCCGGCCCGAAGCAAAATCTGAGCCACATGCATGGTCAGGTAAGCGTTAATCCCGGAATGGGTCATTTCCTGAAAGAACCCCCCATCAACAAAACAATTGGCAAGGAGGAAGTCGACTGTATCAAGCAAGCGGGGATCATCCGGCGGGTAAAGTCGGAGAGGGTAGCCCGCAGCCAGGGACCCGATTGCTCCGGAATCAAGCCGCCGGTAAGGAGAGGCGGGCATCGCAGGCCGACCAAGGCACTTGGCCACTTTGCTCAGGCTGCGATCCACCGCTGCCGAGAATGTTTCCGTCTCGTGAAGGAATTCCTCTTTTGCTTTATTATTTCCAATGGATTCTGCAAGATAGGCGGCGGCCCGCAAACCGGCGACCCCCCAAAAGTCGTCCCAGTAATAGTAGTCATTGGGACCAAGATGCTCGGCGCTGAAACCCGCGGGCAATAAACCCGAATGCATAGAGTTTTGGTCGTCTGACAAGCGTTTCTTAGAGATCCAGCGGGCGCCACGACGAATGGATTTCCACCACTTACCCTTGGGCGGACGGCCGGTAAGCCGGCAAAACCGGCATATGATCCATAGGGCCTCTCCATTGGAATCCCATTCACCGTCCTGGGAGTGAAAAAATCCAAAAGCATTCTGGCGAGCAGGAAAGCGGTCGAGTGCACGCTCGGCGCGATCAATGAAACCGGCACAAAGCAAGGCGTAAATGATAAAGGCCGCGTCACGAAACCAGAATCGTTTGTAAGTATAAGGACCCGGGTAGACATCACCGGGCGAGTTGAGGACCAGCGTTCTTAAAGCCACGTCATACAGAAACTGAAAATCTTCATCAGGAATACGGAGTTCACAACGGTTTCTCATGATTTCATACCAGGGTACACTTGTGAGATGTAGTTGCGAATCGCCTCTCTTTAGGGGGATGTTCACGGCAATTTCCCGGAGTTTATCAGGTTCGAGCTTGAAAAGTGCTGCCGCGGTGGCCATGCCCACATCGCATTTGACCTGGCTTTTCTCATCGAAATCGCGTAAATGGATATAAACATCTCCGGTGCGATAATGAGAAACTTGGTGCCGGTCGGCCGGAGCGCTAAATTCGATATTGCGACATCCGTCGATATTCCAGGTCGTCCGGTCGGGCGAGAGGACGACCTGGTGGATAAAGCTGATCCCTTCCGGATTGTATGGACGAATCGCTACAACGACCCAGGCATCAGTGTCCGCACAGGCTTCAAGTTTTACCTGACAGATTGGTGTGCCGGATCCTGGTTGAACATCCGCATGAGTGATTAGAGAAAGATTTTCCTGCCGTGTTTCGGTGGTTATGGCAAGGGTATTGTCAATATCAAGCCGCTGACTACAAGATTTGCAACGAGAAGGGAGCAAGAAGCGGCCATCTTCAGTCATAATCCAGGCATCAAGTGACCATTCATCAAAAAAGGGGGTGACCAGACCCCGAGGATCCACGATGGGTAATTCCGGACAGTCCGGCAAACCCATGGCCGTCCAGTTGCGAAAGGTAAGATTGATGTGGGTGATGGAAAAAGCTCGCGGGACAAATGCGTTGTCCCTGGGGTCAAATTGACGCTCGATCCAGTAGGGCCATACCCAATCCAGGTTGTGCTGGATGACACGGCTGTTAATAAGGCCCCGTGCATGAAGCACCATTCCGGCACGCAACAACTCGATCGGCTCATGAACCTCTGAAGGCTGGGCAAATCGATGGACATGGGCCAGCAAGGCGATCGGGTCAAGAAACCCGTGGGCCTTGGCAACGCGGCGAACGATAAATCTCCAGGGCAACCATTTCAACCACACCATCTCTCACCTCTTGTGTGTATTGTTATATGTATTGTTTTCGGATATCCAATCCGCATGAAGATTTTCCTCTGTAAGGGCGTAGATTTTATTGCATACACTTTCAAGGCAATTCTTCCCTCGAAATATACTTATCAAGAGCTCTCCGGGCCAGGTGAGTGATGTAAATGACCGCAATAATTGCAATGATAACGCCAATGCCATAAATTGTCCATTCCATCTTAGATCTCGAAGCCGTGCGTGAACCGATCGTTGCGAGATCGGCGGCAAGAGAGCCTATATATACGTTGGTGATCGTAAATGGTATAATTCCGAAGAAAACGCCGAAAATGAAATCCCGCAGGGAGATTTGCATAAGCCCGAACAGATAATTGGAGAGCTTAAACGGAAAAAACGGTACAAGGCGGGTAAGCAAAACAATCTTCCAGCCTGCTCGCTTAAATTCATCGTTAACCAGCTTCAGCTTTGAATGGCCAAGGAAGAACCCCGTTGCCCTTTCGCCGAAAAGATACCGTGCAATCAAAAAGGCGATCGTGGCTCCTATCGTCGAACCGATAATTACATACAGCGAACCTCTTAAAATACCAAAAATAAATCCGGCGCCAAGGGTGAGGATAACCCCCGGCAAGACAAGCACGACCACTAACATATCGATCAAGATGAACAGGAACGGAGCCCACGCGCCAAGCCCCTCAAGCCATTCAAGAAAGCTTACCACGCTTACCACGTGGAATTTCCCTTGAAAATAAAAGAGGGCTCCGACAAGCGCCAAGAGCAATACAATGCCGATCACGATGCGCCACTTTAAAAATAATCCTCGGATCATGGATTTTTCATCTCTTATGTGTTCTGTAGTTCAACTTCTGTTATGGATTTAAAGATAAAGTTTTCCGTTTCGTTTGAACGGCAAAAACATCCCGCTGCCTGAATGAGATACAAGCTGCAACAAAATGCGGATCAAAAAACAATGGAAATGAAAGAAGTAAGCTCATCCACTATTCGGATGGAGTGTCGCATCATCAAGTCTTTCTAATGCTTCAGCGGCCGTCTTTTTCCCAATTTCGATCATCTCATATGCTTTATGAAATTCATAAAAGCCACAGGCGTTACTCGGAATTTCAATGACCACGTCCGGCTGATATCCTGCCATTTTATACCGTGTAATGGCATGTTGCATGGCATCAATCGTTTTTCTGAATATTTTCGTGTAATTGAGGCCGGGTTCTTCTTTGCCTGGAAGTTTTTGTTCCAAAAAGGTATTTATTTTGCCGTGCAAGAGGTGTTGCCGCTTCTTTTCTTTTTCGGGCATTATTATTTGATGTTTCATTATTATAGTCGAATTTAAGTTAACCGCAACTGTTAAATCGGTCATGTCGGATAGCGTGGGTCCTATGGGAACAGGATTTAGTATACCGCCATCGATTAATATTTTATTTTTTATTTCAACGGGAGTAAAAATCGTTGGGATGGCAATCGATGCCCTGACAGCAACACTTAAATTTCCTCTTTGCAGCCACACTTCTTTTTGAGTTGTCAAATCAGTAGCCACAGCGGTAAAGGCTATGGGCAAATCCTCAATATTATTTTCACCAATCATCTCTTCCATGATGCTGAAGACTCTGTCGCCTTTGATAAAACCTATTTTACCGATTGTGAAATCCAGCAGTTTCAATACATCCAGGACGTCAAGAGTTAAAACCCACTCCTTATAAGCATCGAGCTTTCCGCAGGCATAAAGTCCGCCGATCAATGCCCCCATGGAAGATCCGGCTATGGATTTAATCTCATAACCATAATCCTCCAACACCTCAATTATCCCGATATGGGCGTATCCTCGAGCGCCTCCGCTTCCAAGGACCAAAGATATGCTTTTCATAATAAAACTCCGGTTAGTTTTTTAATAATGACACTTTAATTAAGCGAAAAACGCTCAATGGTCTGTTTTTTATGTATTTCCTTCAGATCGAGGTTTATGAACCATATAATAAACAATCGGTACAAGAATCAATGTCACAATTCCGCTAATTAGAAGCCCGCCGATTACAGTAATGCCCAGTGCGTTCCAGATTTCCGATCCCTCCCCCCGGGAAAGGGCCAGGGGGATCATGCCGAAAATTGTGGTCAGGCTGGTCATTAGAACGGGACGCAGACGCGTCTTTCCCCCCGTGACAACGGCGTCATGGAGATTCATGCCGCGGCCACTCAATTGCTTGGTGTAATCCACAAACACAATGGCGTTCTTTACAACAATGCCCATTAGCATGATAATACCTATAAAGGTTATTACGTTAAGTGCAGTTCCCGTGAGCACAAAAGCCCAGATCACTCCTACAAAGGCAAAGGGAACAGAGAACATGATGATAAACGGATCTGTAAAATCCTCAAACTGCCCTGCCATGACCATATAAACGAGAATTATGCCGAGTATCAAAAGAAGCATCATGTCATTAAAGGCCTTTCTCTGTTCTTCCACTTCACCTCCCCATTCGATGGAAACGCCGGGGGGCAGATCAAGAGTTGACATTTTTTCTCGAATATCGCGCACAACATCCCCCAAAACTCTACCTTGAACACCTGCCTGAACGCGAGTGATCCTGATACGGTTCTTTCGGGCAATCTCCACGGGCCCGAACATCTCTTCAATAGTTGCCACGTTGCGAAGCTTGACGATCTGTCCCCTCATAGTCGTCAGCGGGGTCTCTCCGATCTGCAGAATGCTCTGCCGTTCGTCCTTCTTCAGGCGCAGTTCAATGTCGAAGTCGTCCCCGGCCTCTCGGAATTTTGTATCATCAAAACCATAGTAGTTGGTTCTCAATGCATCAGCCACAATCGCGACATTCAATCCTAAAGAGGCCGCCTTATCCCGGTCAAGACGTACACGGATTTCCGGTCGCGGCTGTTTTCTGCTGACTGAAATATCCACCGATCCCGGCACACTCTTCGTTATGAGCCGGATTTGTTCGGCTATTCTATCGGTTTTTTCAATATCGTGGCCCAGCACCTCAATGCTGATGGCCTGTCCGCCTCCTAAAAAAGCCTTTTGAATGGAGCTGACCGCACTGGCCGAAAACTTTGAAACACCCGGCAGTTCCATGACTCGATCGCGAAGCGTTGCGGCTATCACTTTGGCGGAGCGGCTTCGCTCTTCTTTGTCAATGAGACGTCCGCCGATGCGCCCTATATTTGTCCCTTCGTCAAAACCGAGCGCCGTTAAAAAGCCTTTCTTGGTTTGGCCGGCAATGGCGTAAGAAGCCTCCATTTCCGAAACGGCATTGACTGCACTGAGCATCTGCTCTGTTGTTCGGGCCGTGATTTCATCCCTAGTGCCCTCAGCCATTTCAAGAACCACTTCCACTTCACCTGAATCCACTTCCGGAAAGAATTCGGTTCCCACAACAGGAATTAAGGTCAGGCTTCCGAAAAATACAAGACATATCAAACCGAGCGATATCACACGGTGCTTCAATCCGCGTTCGATAATACGAGAGTATGCTGCTTCAATATTATTAAATATCCGTTCACTCCATTCAAACAGTTTGTTTGTCTTCCTTTTACTCAAAGGACGAATCAATCGGGAACAGGCCATCGGCGTCAAGGTTATAGAGACTAAATAGGATGTTAAAATAACGACAATCATGATAAAGGCCAGTTGTCCAAAGAGAATTCCGGCGATTCCCTTGACAAAAAGGAGCGGAACAAAAACAGCCACAATACTCAAGGCCGATGCCGCTACCGCCAGTGCCACCTCTGAAGCGCCGGTGACGGCGGCTGTTTTCGGGTCCTCTCCCCCATCGATATGCCGGATCACGTTTTCCAACACCACGATGGCATCATCCACTACCATACCCATGGCGATGGCAAGGCTCATGAGAGAAATCACGTTAAAAGTATATCCCATGAAATAGAGTCC
The DNA here is from genome assembly GCA_004193595.1 of Desulfobacteraceae bacterium Eth-SRB2. Classification (GTDB taxonomy): domain Bacteria; phylum Desulfobacterota; class Desulfobacteria; order Desulfobacterales; family UBA11574; genus S5133MH16. The sequence goes on along the minus strand of RPGQ01000005.1, from coordinate 47,709 downwards.
GATAAAGGAGGCGATAATGGATAAAGGGATCGACATAGTGACTATCAGGCTGGATCGATACCTGCGAAGAAAGAGAAAACAGACGATGACAACAAGGATGCCTCCGACAATAGCGGCTTCGGCCAGGTTTTTAATCATATTATTAATGTGGTAGGAATTGTCTATGATGGTATGAACCTCGATATCCGCGGGAAGACTGTTTTTTAATGTCTTCAATTCTTTTTTAATACGATTGATGACGTTCACAGTGTTGGCGCCGGACTGTTTCTGGATAATAACTGCTATAGCGGGGAGATCGCCTGACCATGCCCATTCCTGCGGCTCTTCGAAAGCATCACTGACATCGGCAACATTCCTGAGACGGACGAGGGCATCGTTGTGACTTCCGATGACAATACCGGCGATCTCACGGGCGTTCCTGAAACGGCCTGCCACCCTGATCTGGAGTTCTTTCCTGCCCACCTTAACTGTACCCGCGGGAAGGTTGAGATTTTCAGCGGCAAGCACCCCCCTGATTTGTTGGATGGAAATGTGGTAGGCTTCCAGGGCCTCGCGTTCGAAATGTACGTTGATCTGTCTCTCCTGACCTCCAACATAGACTATGGCTCCCACACCGGGGATACGTTTCAAAGGATCCGCAATCAGCTTGTCCACGATCCTGTAAAGATCGGGACTGCTTTCTTTAGCCGTCACGGTCATGACTAAAACCGGAACCATGGAACTGCTGAACTTGAAAATAAAGGGTTCTTTGGCACCGTCTGCAATGTCCGGCTTTGAAAGGTCGATCTTCTCACGGATGTCATTCACCGCCACATCCAGGTCCGTACCCCAGTCGAATATGCAATTGACGATGGATATGTTGTCCTTTGATTTTGATTCCAGACGGTCGAGATCAGGTGTAGTGGAGAGATGGTCTTCAAGGTACTTGGTGACTTCGGACTCCACATCCACAGCAGAAGCCCCCGGATAGGCGGTAATCACACTCACGGCCGGCGGTTCGATGTCCGGCAGCAGGTCCAGATTAACCTTGAAAAACGCAACCGCCCCAATCATGACAAGGGCGGCAAAAACCATTATTGTTGTTACCGGCCGTCTTACTGCTATTTCAGGTAGCTTCATTGTTGTTTCTCCCCAGCGGAGATCTTAGAATTGCCACCCTTTTCATCCTTAACAACCACCTTCATGCCGGATCGCAACCGCCCGGCGCCGCTTATGACTATCTTTTCACCTTTGGTCAAGCCTTCCAGCACCTCGGCATATTGATTACCCACTTTTCCTGTTTTTAGGGTTCGTTTTACCACCGTATCCCCTTTTACAATAAACACATAGAAAGTTCCGCTTCCCGGTAGCCGGTTAAGAGTATCGCGGGGTATGGCCAATGCTGTTTTCCGCCCGGTTAAAAGCCTCACCCTGGCAAACATTCCGTCCACCAGTTTTCCGGATGGGTTAGATATTTCAATCCGAACCCGAAAAGTGCGCACCCTCTGGTCAACCATCGGATTGATCACCGTAACTTTTCCAGGAAAGTCCTGTCCCTGGTAGGCATCCACCGTTACCACCGCTGAGGCACCAACGGTAATACGCCCAAAATCTTTCTCCGGGAGTTCAACATCCGTTTTCATCGATGTCTGATCAAGAATTCTAAGAACCTGAACACCCGGCGCCACCGATTGTCCCACCTCCACATTTCTATTCACAACGACCCCTGTAATGGAAGATCGAATCCGGGCGTTCTTTAAATGCTCCCGGGCTGTTTCAAGGGCAACCCTGGACTGGCTGTATTTTCCCTTTATCGCAGACAGCGCCTCCCGATCAGTATTATAGGTCGCTTCCGCGGCATCGAACCGGCTCTGGGGGATGACTTTTTCGGCTAAAAGTCTGGTGGCGCGGCGGTACTCTTTCCGTGCCTGATCAAGCTGCGACCCTGCCTGCGCCACAGCCGCCTCTGCCGACTGATACGCAGCATTCGCCTGTTTAACAGCCAGTTCAAAACTGGTGCGGTCCAGCAGAACGACGACCTGGCCTGCCTCGACCCTGTCGCCGATATCCACCAGAACGGCATCCACGTTACCGGCCACTTTCGGACTTAAAAGATTGGTTTCACGCGCTCTGAGCGTGCCCACGGCATTGGTGGTATCCTGAAAATCATGAAAGGCTGCGCACACGACTTCCACCGGTACTGCCGCTTCGTCCACTTTTGTATCGTTCTTGCTTCTATCCCTGTTCATGGTTCGAAAGGTAAAAAAAACCGCGCCTGCGACAACCCCGGCAATAAAAATATACATGAGGATTCGTTTCATTCGGTCTGCTCCTTTTGCTTAAGATTGGCGCATTCTCTGATATTTACTCCCATCGCCCGTTCAAGCGTTGCCATGGCCACATTGTACTCAAAGAGGGCCTGGACATGATTCGCTTCAGCCCGGCTGAAAGCCGTTCGGGCATCCAGTACATCTGTATTGGTACCTTCTCCGGCCTGGTAACGGGCCCTTTCCATGCGGTAAGCTTCATTGGATGTTTTCAGGGCGGCTTCTGCTACCGCAATGTTTTTTTCCGCCTTTCCGAGATTTAAGAAAGCCTTTCGAATTTCAAGACATATCTGTTCCTCGACCTTCTTATACTCAATTTTCGACTGATTAAGCTTAGACCCGGCTTTGATGACGTCTGCCTTGGTTTTTCCCCAGTTCCAGAGGGGAACTTCGGCGCCGATTCCAACGGTCCAGTGAGAATCTCCGTCTATCTCCCTGGTATCGCCCTGAATATACTCATAACGTCCCTCCAGGGCAACACTTGGGAAATACTCTCCCCTGGCCGCAGCCAAACCTTGTTCGGCCGCCGCAACCTGAAATTTTAAAGACGAAAGTTCCGGCCGACTTTTAATGGCCAGGCTGGTGAAAGAAGAAAGATCGCCTGCCGGTTTGGGAGGGCGGTCAAGGCCCTGGGTCAAGAAAACCGGTTCTTCCAGATCCATAACCAGAAGATTTTTCAACCCGGATAATGCGATGTCAAAAGCATTGGCAGAAGCATTGAGATTTTTTCTCGCATCTGCAAGATCCGTTTTAGTGCGAAGCAGATCGACTACCGGATTCGCCCCCTCACGAACCAGGATGGAAACGTCATGCTCATGTTTCTCGAGGAGCTCGACGGCTTCTATAGCAACATTATGAAACGCCTCGGACACCTGTGCGGTCCAGTAAACCCGTGTGACCTGGAAAATAATTTCCTCTTCAATACTTTTTTTGTCCTGAATGCGGGCGTCCCTGGAGTATCGGGCCGCCTTACGGGCCGCATTTAGTCTTCCGCCCGTAAAAATCGGCTGCCGGAGAACAACTCCGCCCTTGTAAATGTCCCGATCCATGAAGGTCATTGAAACCGGCCCCAGCCCAAAGGTTAGATCTTCATCAAGCTTTGTGTAATTTGCCTCAGCGCCAAAGAAAGGGAGCATGGCCGACCATGCCCGGGTGATATCGGCATTGGCCTGGGCCAGGGTCTCTTCGATGAGATGAATATCCAGGTTTCTCTCCAATGCAATATCGATGCAATCCGTTAAGGCCAGGTGGAGTTTCCCGTTTTGCCTGAAGGGCAAAAGCATCTCGCTGCCTTCATGAGATATCCGGCTGCCCAGACCGAAAATGGTAGTCAACCGGCTCGTAAAATCTGTGGCATCAGCATTACGGTTTTGAGCAAAAACGGGTTTTGCAACCGGATTCAGTTCAATCCCGAAAAATAGTATTAATATAACAACAAGCAGTTTTTGTGAAATTTTCATTTGCTTGAAACTCCTTGAACGACTACGAATTCAATAGGTGTTGCCGTGTTTTCTTACAAAGCCTTATAAACTTTTTCAAATTGGCTTTTAAGTCTTCAATGGCCCGGGTTTGGCTTTGACCTCTTTCCAGGGCAATACGGGCCATTTTTATGTCTTGATACATGAGACTTAAGAGGCGATACGCCTTGCTCATAAATAGACTGCAGCCCGATCCTTTAAACACGGACCGGACTGCAACTTTAAAAATATACCAATGGTGATAAACTCGTAAAAAGTCCTAAAACCGTCATGCCGGACTTGATCCGGCATCCAGAAGCCATTGAATTTACTGGATTCCGGCTTTCGCCGGAATGACAAAAAAGGGTGTTTTTCGACTTTTTACGAAACCGTCAATGGTTACTTTTCAATAAAAGTATTATAACCCCATTTGTCGTGATTATTCCTTCTTGTCTTTCTTTAAAGCATGCTTTGCCCCTTCCCACATACCTGTAATGGCCCCCCTGGCCACATCCACAGACCTTTTCCCGAGTTCTTTAGTCTCTTTAGCCATGACATGGGCTGCTTTGCTTGCAGCTTTTGCAGTCGCTTTGGCCGCATCTTTACTAGTCTCCTTCAATCTTTTGGCAGTTGTTTCTGCAGCATGTATAGCTTTTTCTTTCAAGACAGAACTCGTTTTTTTTGTTTGATCAGCCAGATCATTTAATACATCCTTTGCCACTTCTCCGGAACGTCTTGCCACTTTGCGGGCAGTCTCTATAAAAAGATCTTCGATTGCCTCCAGATCTTCCTTTGTCTCTGCGAGGTCCTCATGGACAAATGCCTTTGTCTTATCCCCGACAGATTCAACTGCCGATGCGATTCCTTCCTGAGCCCCTTTAAAAGCTCCCAGGGCAACGTCCTTGACCTCTTTACCCGCTTCCTCTGCGGCTTCCACTGCGCCGGACATGACCTTGTCGGCAATTTCCTTGACCCTGTCAGCGGTGAACCGGCCCTCTTTAAGCGCCCTTTCCGTGGCATGGCTTGTAATCTGAACGACGGTTTCTTTTACATCTTTTCCTGACTCAATAGCATGTTTTACCGCTTCTTTAACAGTCTGTTTTGTTAAACCCAATAGTTCTGTACTTTTCAGTTTAATGTCGGACACAGCAGATTCCACCTGTTCCTGAATTTCTTCAGGCAATGAAGCCACTGCCTCCCTTGCTCCTTCCAAGCCCTCCCTGAGACCATGGGCCAACCTGGTCCTTTCATCTTCCAAACGTGTTTCGAGTTTGCGAAGTTCTTCCCGGGCGGCCTCAACCGCTTCATCACCCCTGCTGGAAGCACCGGCAATGGCGCCTACTACGGCCCCTTCTACTTTATCTTTTACATCCACGCCCACATCCTTCAAACCCTCAATAGCAGCAGAGACAGCATCTTTCACAATAGGGCGAAGTTCCTCGATATCACCTTTGCTTTCAGCTACGGCATCTGCTACCGCCGCCTTGACAGTTTCATATACCTTTTCTGTGGTGATCTGACCGGCCTCTTTGGCCTTCTTCAATTCCTCTGCAATACGATCTTTCATCTGATTTTCTGACATGATTCATACCTCCTTAAATTTATGTTATTGGTTAGAAACTACTTGTGTATAAAATTACCCGCTTTTTTCCATAATCCCAATCCCGATACCCAGGATTTCCATTTTTCGACTTCCAGCGACACATAATTTTCCAGAATATTAAGATCACGAGGCCAGACACGGGTGATGGAGAAGCGCTGGGCCGCTTCGGGCTTGAACATCATTTCTGTTCCCTGTTCCATCTCTTCCCTGGCCCCAATGACCATAAAATGCAGCCTGTTCAGTATATTTACCTCACTAATCCCGGCATCCATATCAAGCGAAAGCATATGTAAATAAGGAAACATCTCCTTTAGTTTTTTCTCAATACCCCTGCCGGTGATATGGTTGGAAATACAGCCAAAGGGTTGAAGGCAGACTATATTGCCGATCCCTTCGTTCAACATGGTAATCATTTCGGCTGTCAACAACCATCCCTCGCCGAACTGGTTAGCCAGGCTGACCACTTCCCCTGTGGTTTCAGCCAGATCTTTTAGATTAAAACGCTTCCGGTAAAAACGAAATTTCTGCATGACCCGGTCAACACGAAACAGATAATAATTTGCATAAATTTCCAGCAGCCTGGTTTTAATATTATCAACAGGAGAAAATTTAAAAAACGCCTTCTGATTGAATGATTCATTTACAAACCTCTGAGCAAAAAAACTTTGCAAAGATGGAAGAACCACCTCCACCCCCTGACCTGAAAGCCACTCAATGATATTTCCATTTGAAAAAAAGTTGTATTTGACAAATATCTCCCCTACGACTCCGATTCTGGGGACAGACCCATTTTTAATCTTGACCATATTGAAATCTTCCACCGCCTCTTGAAGAAGATTCAGCAAATAATGATAATCTGCTTTCTCTACACCCGGTTCCATCTTTGAGAGATATTTAGAATGTAAAGCCATTGAGGTTCCCGGAGTCTCTTCTCTGACTACTGTGGAAAGATACATCCGGGCCAGCGGATCGGCAAAAATAACTCCAAGGCCCAGTCTTTTCAAAAGCTCTTTTTCATTGATGACAAATCCGGGCTGTGGATTTATCTTTTCAGCAGATACGGCAATCACCGGAACATCAGTCAGCCCTGCATCAGTCAGTCCCTTTTTGATAAGGGAAACATAAGAGGATGCCCTGCACTGACCTCCCGTCTGGGTTAAAATCACCGCCGTCTTTTCCGGATCGTACCTGCCGGATTGAAAGGCTTTAATTATGTCGCCTGCAACAAGAATGGCCGGATAGCACATATCGTTGTTTACAGTCTTAAGACCTAATTCCACCGAGGTCTTGTCCTGGGGCGGGAGCACATCGACGCGATAGCCCAGGGGCCTGAACGCAGCCGGGACCAGTGGAGAATAAAATGGAGAAAAATACGGTGCAATAAGGGTTCTTTTCCTGTCTTTTTGCATGAAAGTCCTGTTTGCTTTCTTTCTATTTCCTCGCTTCCTGTGCGACCTGGCTGTATTCTCTTGAACCGCTTCCAGCATAGAACGCAGCCTTATCTTAACTGCACCCAGGTTAGCGATTTCATCCATTTTGATTAAAGTGTAAATTTTCCCGTGGTTCCGGATAATTTCCCTGACCTCATCTGCAGATACGGCATCAGAGCCGCAACCAAAAGACGTTAGTTGAACCAGTTGGGCATTTTGGTTACCGGCGGCCCACCCGGCAGCTTCATACAATCTGTTGACATAGCTCCATTGAGTAAGGACATTGACATCGTCAAGGGCTTGCCCCGCAGCAGCAGGAACGGCATTTTCGCTGATAACATCCACTCCAAGTTCTGTGAGAAAATCTCCAATGCCGTGGTTGATTAAAGGATCTATATGATAAGGCCGGCCGGCCAGGACAATAACCATCCTTCCTTCATTTTCCGCCTTGTTTATCAAGGCTTTTGCTCTGGCTTTAAGTTTCTTTTTAAATTCCTTTTGCTCTGCCAATCCTTTTTCCACCCCTTTTGACACTGTCTGGTAATTTACGCCAAATTGTATGAAAAAGAGATGAAGCTGCTTTTTAAGAAGTTGAATATCTTTAAAGCTGGTGGGAGGATTATCAATGGGAATTCCATATTTTTCATCAGGATTAATGGCGCTCTTTAAAAGATCCGGATATCCGGTAACAACCGGACAGTTGAAGCTGTTTAGGGCATCTGGATATTCTTTTTGCTCATAGACTACAGTAGGGAAAAAGATCCTGTCCACCTTTTTTTCTATAAGATCTAAAATATGCCCGTGAGCGAGCTTTGCCGGAAAGCAGATGTTTTCCGACATTACAGTTGGCGCTCCATTTTCATACAGTTTGAAATTAGAAGGCGAAGAAAGAACGACTTTAAATCCACAAACTGTTAAAAATGTGTTCCAGAAGGGAAAGTTCTCATACATATTCAGACAGCGAGGAATACCGTATGTAAGGATCGGATCGCCTTCGGGTTCCATATTGCGGTCAAAAAGAAGCTCTATTTGCTCTGTTATCAGATTTTTGCCCCTGTGTTTTATCTCGGGATTATTGCTGAAATGCCTTTCGCATCGGTTCCCTGTAAAAAAATGATTTCCATTAGCAAAAGTGAGCTTTAATACCGCACACCGGTTCTCGCATCCTTTGCAGTGAATCTCTTTTTTTGAGAAATCCGTCCCTGTATCAGGATTCTCAATACCATCAAAAACCGTTGATTCATCCGGTCTTATGCGGTGATTATTAAGAGCCGTTAATGCTGCGCCATATGCTCCCATTAACTCGGGGATATCAGACCGAACAACTTCTTTATTGAGCAGGAGCTCTAATGCCCGCAGCACGGCCTGATTGCGAAATGTCCCGCCCTGAACAACGATCTTATCACCTAATTCAGCAGTATTTTTCAGTTTGAGAACTTTATAAAGTGCATTTTTGATCACCGAATAAGCCAGCCCTGCTGAAATATCGGAAACCGTTGCACCTTCCCGGAGCGCCTGCTTGACCCTGGAGTTCATAAAGACTGTACAACGGGTTCCCAGATCAAACGGCGCATTTTTCTCGCAGGCAATCTTGGCAAAATCAGAAGTTGTGTAACCAAGGGAACGGGCGAAAGTTTCTATAAAGGAACCGCATCCTGATGAGCACGCCTCATTAACCTGAATATCGGAAACTGCGTGAGCGCTGATAAAGATAGCTTTCATATCCTGCCCGCCGATATCCAAAACAAATGAAACATCCCTGTCGAAGCGTCTGGCTGCCTGGTAATGCGCTATAGTCTCAACCACACCGTCATTTAACCCAAAAGCCGCTTTGATCAGGCCTTCTCCATATCCTGTTGCTGCGGTTCGGACTATATGAGGTAAAAATCCGGCCCTTAAGAATTGTTCCTTAAAGTCAGATAGTCCCTCTTTTACAGCCTGTATTGGATTGCCATTGTTGGCCTCGTAATAGCCAAGCACAAATCCTCCCTGTTCATCAACAAGGACAAGCTTGGTGGTTGTGGAACCGGAATCGATACCTAAAAAAAGTTCGCCGCCATGGACCTCTTTTATATTTATCCGGGACACACGGGTTTCATTGTGCCTTTCCTGCCACAACTCAATCTCTGTTTTATTTTCAAATAAAGGGGGGAGCCTTTTTGTATCCAAATCCGGTTCTCCAACGCGGCTGAAAGAACTGTTTATCTCCCGGTTTGGCCCATTTCCCAGGATTAAAAAAAGCTCACTGATTCTGGATAGATAAGGGCTACCGTTCCGTGTCATGGCGGCTCCCATAGCAGGAATAAGCTCCGGACGGTCAGGAACAATAAAATCACCCGGATTATTTATTTTAAGAACGTTTTTAAAAGCCAGGCGCAGTTCAGGATAAAAACTAAGGGGACCGCCGCCGATAAGTATTTTTGTTTCTATATCACGGCCATGGGACAGAGCAGTAATCACTTGCAAAGCAACCGAATTAAATACGGAAGCGGCAATATCTTCCTTTGAAACATGGCGACTTAGTAAAGCCTGGATATCGGTCTTGGCAAAAACCCCGCACCGGGATGCAATGGGATAAATATTTACTGCTTTTTCCGCCAGGGCATTTAGCTCCATGACATCTACATTCAGAAGGACGGCCATCTGATCAATAAAGGCCCCGGTACCTCCGGCACAACTGCCATTCATCCTGATATCCGGCCGAAATTGATCATCAAAGAATATTATCTTAGAGTCCTCACCGCCTATCTCAATAAATGTCCTGGCTTTTGGATAGTGTTTCTTTATAAAGTTGGCAGAAGCCACCACCTCCTGAACGAAGGGCAGCCCAAAAGTCTCAGCAGCGCCCATTCCTGCTGATCCGGTGACCGCCAGATCGAGCTTAACATCGCCCACCTCTTGAAGAGCCTCTTCAAAAATCTTGTGCACGGTTTCTACGGCTTTGGCACTATGGCGACGGTATCTGGAGAAAATCATGTTCCTGTCCCCGTCGTACATTACCACTTTTGCTGTTGTCGAGCCTATATCAATTCCAGCTAAATGGTTATTATCCGTATGGTTTGTCATATCCGTTTTCCTCCCGATCTTGAATTATCCAAAAGCGCAATCGGTTTTCTCGTTTTTTTGTGCTTCTTAAAGCTTAAATAATCCTTTGTAGAGCAAAACGTATCTATTAGTGAAACGATAAGAGATTCCATATAAAACGGAGGAATAATTGTAAGAGGCCACATGTGCTTTTTAATAATATCCTCTTCCTTTTTAGAAAGGCATGTTACATTGCGTGCATTTTTCAGGGCTATGTTGTGGTGCCTGAAACCATGCAGCCTCGGGCCTTCATGCAGCCAGTCATAAAAAAAAAGATCGTGCAGCAGAGCTCCCCGAACAATGGCGTTGCAGTCCAGAGAAAATCGCTTACCCCAAAGAAAGCTTAAATATGCTACATCCTTTACATGTTCCAATCTTGTCTTGCCGTTGTGATGTTCATACTGAGAAAGTCTTGCAACCATTGGGTTCTCAAGAAGCGGCCTTGCCGCATTCATGTATTCCCTCTCCATTATGGTTTTTTCCTCCGGCCCCATGCTTAGGAAGCGCTTGATTGAAATTGCCAAGAAATCCATCAGTATTATTGAAACCGTCATTCCCACAAAGAGACCTTTGGCAGCCGGTGAAAGCAGGATGAGAATATCTTGATATGGCGGTAAGATGAGATGTTCAAAAGCAAAGGCCAGTAATATCCAGTAAAGTGAAAATTTAAGGCAAATATGACCTTTATAATTAAAACATTGATCCGAATAGTCCCAAAGACGGACCCGAAAAAGGTATTGGGCAATAAATCCCGAGATCAGTTCAAAGCCGGTTGTGATCGCAAAATAGACGAGAGCTTTGGCAAGTAAATTGGATTCCTGTAACAGAGAAACAGTTCCCATGAGCAGCAGGGCGCCTGTACCGTAAAGAATGAGATACGGTCCCTTTAAGAGACCGGGGTTAATGAACCGTCTGTCACGTAAAGAACGGTAAGATGCTTCTAGAATCCAGCCAATAATGGAAAAGAAAGAGAATGAAAAAAGTATATTCAAGATGTCAATCCTCATTTATAGATCTTTGTTAATCCTTACCATGTTAATTTGCAAAGAAGCGACGGCTTGATTTTCCTCTTAACACCTTTTTTCGGATGTCAGCCCGTAAAAAATAATGCTCAACAATTCAGTAAGATAATGCTCAATGCGCTCCTCGCCATCTTGAACCAGCCAGTTAAGTTCAAATCCCCTTAGTGCATAGCCAATGGCTCTGGCGGCAAGGAGGGTCTCCTTAAGCTGAAAAACACCTTTTTCTATCCCCTCTCTTAAAATAGAGTCGATGATATTGACCTCCCGTTTAAAAAATTCGTTTCGAATGCTTTCAGCGCTGGGTAAAAGTTTTTCTATCCCTTCCCGATCCAGATTAAGGATATTTATCGCATGGCGCATATACCGAAACTTGGCACGGGCAAAGGCGGTAAGCTTATCGTCGGGCGATACCTCTTGAGCCACTGATGAAGAGACCCTTTCCACAATTTCATCTGCTTCCCGGCGAAGGACTTCCAAATAAACCTGGTCTTTGCTTCCGAAGTAGTTATAGATGGTGCCTTTGGCCACTCTTGCCATCCGGGCAACCTCGTCAAGACTTGTTTTTCTGAGACCGTACCGAGCAAACATCTTCCTTGCGGTTGTTAAGATGGATTCCAGCTTTTCCTGTTTCATAGTTTTATCCTTTCCGATGATCAATTGAACGCTTTTCGTTTTATAGTACAAAATATAATAAGAAAAAAATGAATGTCAAGAAAAAAAATATCAAAAAGACCTAACCCGGACGAGCCGAAACCAAAAAAAATGCCACAAAGACACTAAGACACAAAGGATATAGAACTTAGGGGCTTCGCCCCAATTGGATTAATGGAATAATGGAATAATGGAGTAATGGAGTAATGGAATGATGGGTGAGCTTGTCCTGAACGAAGTTGAAGGAAAGGAGTTTTTTACAATTAAAATGGTTTATTTTCGCCTTTATCCCCAACATTCCAGCATTCCAGCATTCCATTCTGATGGCATAAACAGGTTGCCATTAATAAACCTGTATTTTCATGAAGTTGTAGAATTTCCGAGACGTTTAATTATTCTTTCTTCGTGTCTTGGTGCCTTAGTGGCAGAATTGAAAAAGTTTTGTCACAAAAAGCACAACTAAAGGACTAAGGAGAATAAATATAATTCACATGGATAAATTCAAAGCGCGGCTTGAAGAAATCGAACGGCTGGCGGATGCCACCGACCGTCATAAAACGAATTTAATGGAAGCTGTCGCATATGTGGTAAGTTTTTTTATTTTTTGACAAGTGCAGGTTCCAGAACAATCAAAGCATCAGCGGCAATACCTTTACCCTCTGAAATTATTACCGGGTTAATATCGATATCCTTAATGATGTCGTGCTCTATTCCGATCTGTCCCACCTGAATGAGAATTTCACCCAACTGGTTCAAATCCGCCGCTTCCATTCCACGAATATTTTCCAAAATCCTTCGGCATCGAATCTCTTCCATCATATCCAGGGCATCTCTTTTGGCCAGCGGAGCCAGGCGAAAGGTAACATCCTCAAGGATTTCAGTGAATATTCCGCCAAGGCCGAACATTACCGAAACTCCGAACTGACGATCCCGAGTCATGCCGATCACCAGTTCCCGCTGTCCTTTAACCAGCTCCTGGACCAATACGGTGCCGCCAGCCCCGTTTAGAACCGCCATAATGTCTTTAAACGCAATTTTAGCTTCATGGTCATTTCTGATATCCACACGGACCAGATTCTGTTCGGTTTTATGGATAATATCCCCTGAGGAGCCTTTTAAAACCAGAGGATATCCTATTTCATTTGTTGCCCGGATCAACTCGTTTTCCGCATTCACTAAAAATTCTCTGGTTACCGGAATTTGATATGCGGATAGGATCTGTTTGGACTCATATTCTGAAAGCACGGTCCTTTTTTGGCTCATTACGGTTTCTAAAATTTGCTTTGGAAATTTCATGGGCGACGATTTCCTATCTTCTTTTGTAACCGTTCACGGTTCAAAGGTTCAGGGGTTCAAGGTTCCATCCTCGTCCCCGGACTGCATTTGGGATGCGTATTTACGAGAAAAGCGTCAGTTTCAGCAGGCCCAATCCAAAATTTGAAGCCAAATTGGCAATTACTCAGAAAATTGAACATTTGTAACGAGGACTTCGGATCTTCAATGCCTTCTTTGTCCTTAACCCTGAACGTTGAACCCTGAACCCGTGAACGGTTATCTTCTTTTCCAGTAATTCCGATTTGTTCGCAGTGCCTGAACACTTTCCACCGGATCATTAAAAACGGGTAACAGGCTGATTTTTTTGTATTCTTCAATATAGCGCCGTTCAGAAAGAAAGCTCAACGCTATGGGCTTTTTACAAGCCTTTATGGTCACATCTAAAAAATCCAGCATCTCCTGAATGCGGTCCTTTCCCTGGCCAAACAACTTGGCAATTTCCGGGTCATAGAACATCGCCAGCACCATTCCATGGATATGATCCAGTTTTAAACAATGTTCTACCGCAAAAGCTAACCCCTCAATATTGTGCACATCGCCGAAGTCCATGGGGTTCCCCATACGGATCACACCGCCCCGGCGAAAGCTCTCAATTTTATCCAGAAGTTCACGGGGCAGCGAGGGGCATTTAAAGCCGTATTCTTCGCATGCATCTCCGAGAATTACAGAAAAACCTCCGGATAAAGATATCACCGCCAACCGGTCACCTAAAAGCGGGGGAAGCTGCAAAGATTTTGCGCAGACGGTCATATCCTGGATGCTTTTTACGCGCACGATACCCGCCTGTCGAAAGGCGCCCGTTACAATTCGGTCGTCATTTGAAAGCGCGGCTGTATGAGATTTGGCGATTTGGGCGGATGTTACACTGACATTGGATTTGAAAATAACAATCGGCTTGCCGGCATTCCGGGCCACATTGATCAATTTGCGTCCATCCTCAATACTTTCCAGGTGTAAATGTATCTGTTCCGTATCTTCATCACCTATAAGATATTCCAGGTAATCGATTTCATTAAGATCCAGCTTGTTTCCGATGCTGATTATCTTTGAAAATCCCACATGTTCTTCGGAGTATAAATGAGCTGCCTTGATGGTTAAGCCGCCGCTTTGGGTTACCAGACTGATACGTCCCTTTTTGAACCGTTTGGACCGCAGAGGATTAAAGGGGGTGCATAGGCCCGAATTCGTGCAAATCACGCCGATACAGTTCGGGCCGATCAATCGAATTCCGTGATGCTTGACTACGGCAAGCACATCTTTTTCAAATGGGTTCTCTTTTCCGGAATATTCCCGAAAACCTGAGGTGGAAATAATAGCATGTGAAATTCCCTTCCGGCCGCAAATATCTAATGTTTCGGCGACATAGGCCGCCGGAACCAAAATCACCGCCAGTTCAATACCGGCGGGCAACGCATCCGTTTCTGTAATAATTTTTAAGCCATTCACCGAGCCACGGGTTCTTCCAACAGGGAAAATTTCCCCTTTGAATTCCATCTCCCGGCAGTTTAAGACAATATTTTTTGCCAGGTTCCCCAGGCTGTCTGCTACACCAAAAACGGCAATACTTGACGGGTAGAAAAATTTTTTCATAAATGATCTTTTTGCCTCAAATATAGCTCCAGTGAAATAGAAAAAAGTTTCACCCCAGTACGATCTGCCGGCCATGTCCCGGAATTTTTTCGGGGACCTACGGGGCAGGCGGGGTAAAAATAATGGAATGAATGGAATGATAAAATAGTGGAATGTTGATTACTATAGGAATTTTATTAGTTATTGATTGTTTGAACTATTTTGTCAAAATAGATGTTATCAATATCCCAATCCCCCATTTCCCCAAAACCCATTCGGCCATTATTCCAGCATTCCAATTGTGACCTGCCCGCTCGTGCATTGCGTGGCAGGCGGGCCTTGCAATGGCAGGCGGGGCGAAGCGAACTAAATTGTGTGGTTCTTTATGGCTGTGGGAGGTTAAATGTCAAGAAAATTATCGAGATCTATTTTAAAATGATTTGGGCAATCTTTCTTTTTTCCTTTGATCACCCTATTCTTCAATACATTTTATTGCCTGGTTTCTCATTGCTAATTTTTTTGATTTTCCTTCTAAGTTTTGGCAGCAGAAAGTTATTAGTAAAATGAAAGAGATCATCAGGACCATAAAAAGCCAGGGATAACATAAAGCGGTCAAAAGGCCGCCGATTACGGCAATGTTTTTGGTAAATGAAGCAATCCAGTTTGTGAACGGATCGAGACAAGTGTTTATAATACCGCTCGAACCTGACTGGGTTTCGTCGGCGTCTGCTGCGATGCCCCCATCCGGGATATCCGCAGCAACCGTCAGTGCCGAATTAAAATCATTCATTTCATTGGCGGCCAGTTTCCTGACTTCGGGAATTACTAAATTCTGTGACCATCTTAAATCATTAAAGTTTATTTTTGGATTATATTTCTTGATCAGCCAGACCGGTATTTCGAACGCTTCATTGCAAAGTGTCCAGATATTGTCTCCTTTTTTGACCCGATATGTCTGAACAGCCTCAATTTTGTAAAAGCTGAAAAAATCCTCCTGAATCTTTTTGTGGTATTCAAACCGTATTTCTTCAAATTGGTCTTTTGAGATTTTATCCAGAGGAATTTTGACTTTCTTATGCAATGGTAATGGCCTTCCGTAGGGAAATCCGTTCAGCCTTCGGATGTTCCTTGTGGGAATTTCCAGCCATTCCCCATAGTGCCCCAGGGTTTCCTCGATTTCGACTCGAATGATTCCCACGGGTTTGCCTCTTTTTGTTATAATCCGTTCAACCTGAAGATTGCCTGCCACTAAAACGGGATTGGCGGTTAATTCAGAAGCGGTGATTTTGGCCTCAAGTGCGAAAGTGGATTGCCTGGATACCATGGTTTTGGCTTGTGCTGCCTGAGACTGGATTCCAAAAGCAGGAACATGGGTTAATTGGAGTCGCTTTTCTTTCCGACCCATGCTTGCGACAGCTTTTGACAGATAAGGCTTTTCATCAGGCGCCGGCAATCGCAAATTCTGGTTAATATAAATGGAACCTCTGGAATTAAGATTATTGGCCAGGATCAAGTCGGAAACTTTGAGTCCGTGTGTTTTTGCAATTTTTGTAACCGTGTCGCCCCTTTTTACTCGATAAAAGGCGCTGGATTTTTGGTGAGGTTTATAAATCTCCCGGGGTAATTCCGCAGACGCACCTATTAAACACTGCACTGCGTGAGCCGGCAACTTCAGCGAATATCCCTTGGGGACATATTTTTGCATTCTAAAAACCGGTGGTCGTAAAGAGGGGTTGAGCCTTCGGATGGTTGCCATGTCCACTTCAAAATAACGGGACAGGTCTTTGACGGAGGCATAACCGGCAAGCACTATTTCACGGCTCTCTGCCGGTTTGTCCAGCTCCAGCTCGCCGAAATATTGCTCATAGTTTTTCGCTACCTTGCGTGCGGCCAGAAATTCTGAGTAAAAATTTCTGCTGGCGAATCTAAAGCGCCTGCCTTTGTAATGGTTAAAAATCGATTCATAACCGCCTTTGGCCCATTTTGCCTTTAAAACCCCCGCAATCCCATGATTGTAAGCCGTAATTGCCAGCGGCCAGCTTGCAAATTTTTCATAGCTATGCTTCAGCAACTGAGCTGCCGCCTCTGACGATCGAATAGGATCCCACCGTTCATCCACGGCATATCCCACGGCCATAAACCGCTTGCCGGCGTCACGAACAAATTGCCAGATGCCTGCGGCTCCGAATTTGCTATAGGCTTTAAGGTTAAAAGAAGATTCTACATGGGGCAGATAGGTGAGATCCTCGGGCAGACCGTATGAACGAAACACGTCTCTGATCTGCTTAATAAAGGCTCCGGAGCGAATAACCCCTTCTCGAAAGCGATCCTTTTGGCCGATCTGGCAACGGATGTTGTACCTCGCCTTTCGGAAAGCGGCCGGATTCGCATTCTTGCCAAACATGGCTGCAATACGTTTTGCTTGGCTATCTGAGGCAGAAGGATTTCGAGCCAGTTTTTCTAACATCCCTTTGTATTTACTTTTGGCATTCTTGATCCGTTTCTTGTTGTTTGTTCTTGTACCGGCACCTCCGGGTTCCGGCAGTTCGATCACTTCATAGATGATATGCAAGTTTTCGCTGTCATGGAGAATGCCCTGTTTGGTTGAATACGTTGTGTAGACCTGGGTCCAAAATTCCACATTCGGTTCTATGCTGGGATAAACAGGAAAGGGATCAAGGTCGGCACAAAACGCCGTAGAAAAAGGCGAGTTTGCCAGGAAAAAAAGGCAAATCAAACAAAATTTCAGATGCATTTTTTTCATAACCTTTGTCTCCTATTTGCTCATAATAGATTGGTCGCAACAGGTAGGCTTCAACCAGATAATCAGGATTTATAGGTAAGCATCCAGTGACGGGGCTTGAGAACTGCTGATGGGTTTCCAATCATTTTTTTTACGCGGTCCTTGGCTTTAGACTTTGAACTCCGATATTCGATTTGCCCAATTTGCCCATAAGTTTGATAAAAATACGCAAGAACCATGCAAGATAAAAACTTGCGTTTCTGAAAAACAGTTAAATTGATAAAAATCAAGTGGTTAGCATGTGCAAAATGTTTCATGCTATCGGTATTGTGACAATATTTGGCAATCATTTTGCAATTTTTCGGCAGATATTGGGCCGGTTTCAAAGAGAGGTATGGGGTGATAAAAAATGATCGATTGTCTCATGAGACAGATATGTATCACTAGTAATTATGAGACGACTTTTAATCTCAATTCTATAATGCGATTCAGCAATACCCTTGGAAAATCTTGAATCCGTATCCATTTTACATCTTAGGTAGTGTCCATCCATAAATGAGGATTTTTGTTCAAGATTAAGGCATGTGAAAAAAATAACCACAGGCATATGTTTAATATTCCGAGGATTATTTTTTGAACATAACGCTAAGATTGGGCAAAAAGACCATTTATGAATGGACACTAAGTAGATCATAACCGTTCGAAATCTTATTAAACATATGTGTTTCATCCTAAACGTCTTTTTTGTTATGTATTTACTATCCTGACTTTAACAACCCATTGAATTTTCAGGTTTTTCATTATAATTATCGGTTTTTCTCCTACTTGGCACAAAATTTGCCAAATGTATTTGTTTATAAACCTAAAAATTTTAGCCTAAATCGAACAATTGTAGAGTTTGAACGCAACGCATGTTTCGTTTTTATTTACCCCTTTTAATTTATGTTACTTCTGTTACTATTGGTACTGAATAATCACAAAGTCATTTCCTCCTGATTGTTCAGGATGAATTATTTAATTTATTTTTAAATAATTGATTATCAAAGGAGGTTAATTATGGAAAATATAATTGCAAAAATATGGGAATTATTAACAATTTACGGACTTAAAGTCATTGCAGCCGTTGCCGTTTTTATCGTGGGTCGCTGGATCGCAAAGGGGTTGAGCAAATTTGCGGAAAAAGTGATGAACAAACGGCAGGTTGATCCTACCATCGTCTCCTTTGCTGCAAATATGACTTATATTGCTTTATTGGTGTTTGTGATTCTGGCGGCTCTCGGACAACTTGGTATCCAAACAACTTCATTTATTGCAGTTCTCGGTGCGGCAGGTTTGGCTATTGGTCTTGCGTTGCAAGGGTCTTTGTCAAATTTTGCCGCAGGTTTTCTGATGATCATTTTTCGTCCGTTCAAGGTCGGTGATTTTATTGAAGGAGCAGGGGTTTCCGGTACTGTCGAAGCGATTCAGATCTTTACTACCCAGCTACAGACTCCAGACAACAAGACGGTGATTATACCCAATGCCAGTTTGACGGCAGACAACATCACGAACTGGTCGGTCAAAGGGACACGGCGTGTAGATCTTGTAATGGGCATTGGGTATGGAGATGATATCGATAAAGCAAAGAAGATAATGGCGGATGTCCTGGCAAAGGACGAACGCATCCTTAAAGATCCTGCACCGAAGATTGCTGTTGTGGAATTGGCGGACAGTAGTGTGAATTTTGTGGTTCGTCCCTGGGTGAAGTCGGAACACTACTGGGATGTCTATTTTGATACAACGGAAACTATTAAGAAAAGTTTCGATGCTCAAGGCATCAGCATTCCGTTCCCACAGCGCGACGTGCATATGTATGAGCATAAGGAATGACAGGCACAAACATGCTTGATGGCTTCGAAAAAGTCCAACTTCTGCGTTGCGCTGCATTCCTCGTTACTGCGACGTACTATACGTACGTCTCATTCCTCGGAATTTGCGACGCCTTTTTATCCCGAGAGATTTAATCGGGGGAATTTGGAGCTTTTTATTTTGCTATCATAATCTGACTTTTTACGAGACAAATAAGCCTGCATTTTTTTGAATTATAAAAACACAAGCAAAACAAAAGCAAACAAGGAGGTAACATGATGACAAAGGATTACTTGAGGACAGTGTTTTTGGTAATGATCAGCGCCCTGCTGTTCGGTTGCGCGACCGGGCAAGTGCAAACAACCCAACCCCTTTTCAGCCCAGACACATTGGAAGCGGATCAGTATAAGCCCAAGGTGGACAATTTTATGGTAATTTTAGATAAATCT
This sequence comes from Desulfobacteraceae bacterium Eth-SRB2, assembly GCA_004193595.1. Taxonomy (GTDB): domain Bacteria; phylum Desulfobacterota; class Desulfobacteria; order Desulfobacterales; family UBA11574; genus S5133MH16. The sequence continues at coordinate 28,212 of RPGQ01000005.1, read as the reverse complement.
TCGTCAATGTCTTATAAATATAACGGGCAAAAACGGTTAAACATTGCCAAAGAATTTTTGAGCGCTATGAATCAGACCCTTCCCGATATAAAGCTCAATGGCGCACTCAGGACGTTTGGCCATATGGCCAGTGCGTCCGGCAAACCGAGCGTGCTTTTTTACGGACCCGCGGAATATTCAAAGAAAAAGTTTCAAGGGGCTTTGGACGCTGCACAACGGGCCATGGGAAGGAGCCCCCTGGGTGCAGCCATCACCGCCGCCACAGGTGACTTGAAGAAAAGTGAAGGTCAAATAGCGGTGATTATCGTCAGCGATGGAGCGGATATGGACACCACGCCGATAACGGCTGCGAAGAACATGAAAGCTAAATACGGTGACCGGGTTTGCATATACACAGTGCTGGTGGGAGATGATCCTGCCGGTGAAACGCTTATGAAACAGGTTTCTGCAGCCGGAGGTTGTGGATTTTCAGTGCGTGCAGACGGGGTTAAAGATAGCGGTGACATGGGAAATTTTGTGAAAAACGTATTTTTGGCCGGGATGGCCAAACCCATGATGGCCAAACCGTTGGACAGTGATGGGGATGGGGTAACGGATGACTTGGACCGGTGTCCGGATACTCCCCGAGGTGTTAAAGTGGACGGCCGCGGTTGCCCCATAGACACAGACGGTGACGGCGTCTATGACTATCTGGATAAATGCCCGAATACGCCCAAGGGCGCCACTGTGGATGCAAGGGGGTGCTGGACCTATGCAGCGGTGGTGCTGTTTGGCTTTGACAGTGCTGAAGTTAAGTCCGAAGCCTTCCCCATGCTTGATGAGGCGATCTCCATACTGAAAAAAAATTCGGAGATGAAGGTTGAGATTGATGGTCATACGGATAATAGGGGTCCTGCGGCTTATAATATGAAACTTTCTGAAAGGCGTGCCAAATCCATCATGCAATATTTTGTGGACAAAGGCGTTGAAGCGGAACGGCTGACGACCAAGGGTTTTGGGTTTACCCAGCCGGCCGCAAGCAACGAAACCAAGGAAGGCCGTGCCAAGAACCGAAGGGTTGAATTGACGCCGGTTAAATAAAAACTCCGATTCGGTTATTAATGACTATACAGATATGAAGATGGGGCGGGAAAGATGGTTATCTGGCCCCATCTTCATAAACCGGATTTGATCGGTAAACACTTAAAATAAACGTTTCGGAATTTCTGCAATCTATTGAAAACAATAGGGGTTTGAGGCTTAAATATTTCATTCGTGCATGGAATGTTGGAATCATGGAATATTGGAATGTTGATCTTAAAATAATGCTATTGCATTATTCCAATTGTGAGCAAATCGAACCAACTTAAACAAAGGAGAAACCACATGAAAAGAGTAAAGCTGTTTTTCGTATTGTTATTGGTAGGGGTATTCACCTCAGCATGTGCACACATGATGGGCTTTGAAAAAAGCTCCCCCACCATCCATAAGATTTTGAAAAGAGGAGAGTTGGTCGTCGGAACCGCCGGGAATATGCCGCCTTTGAATATGACAGACAAAAAAGGGGAAATCATCGGTGTTGAGGTGGATATCGCACATTATTTTGCCGGAGCCATGGGAGTAGAACTCAATCTGGTGAAAAAACCATTCTCGGAACTATTACCGGCCCTGGAGGCAGGTGAGGTCGATATGATTCTTTCCGGGATGACCATTACACCGGAACGCAATTTGAAGGTCGCCTTTGCCGGGCCGTATATCATTTCCGGAAAAGCGTTTTTGACGAAAGATAAACACATTGTTTCGACCAAAGATGCGTCTGAACTGAATCTGTCTGAAATGCGTGTTGTGGCGTTGGAAGGCTCTACCAGTGAAACACTGGTAAAAGAAATAATGCCCACGGCCCAACTGATTACAACCAAAAATTATGATGATGCGGTTGAAATGGTTCTGCAGGATAAAGTGAATGCCCTGGTTGCTGATTACCAGATTTGTGTGGTTTCTCTTCTCCGACATCCGGACCAAGGTTTAATTTCAATAATTACTCCCTTTACATATGAGCCGTTGGGTATTGCATTACGGGCCGGCGATCCCCATTTGATTAACTGGGTAAATAACTTTCTAAACACCTTAAAAAAGTCCGGTGAACTGGACATACTCAGAGCCCGTTGGATTAAGGACAGTTCATGGTTAAAAGAGTTGCCGTAACACCAATCAAAAAATCGCTCAATTTATTTTGCCCTGAAAAACCTGGTCCTTCCCCGCAGTGCGGGATCTTTGATGGGCCAAACCTGTCCCGCATTGCGGGAGTCAGAGTTCTATGGCTCTGCCTGAAGAATTGCTGCAAGAGTTTGAAGTGAACTAAAGTTTGAAGTGAGCTAAAGCCCGCCCTGGTGCGACTCGTACATGTATCTTGAGATCGGGTATACATCATTGCAAACCTGTCTTTTTGAATATAACGTATTGGTGATCGGTCTGGGCCAGGGTTAAGGAATTCTGTCAATTATATAAAATCAGCGGAGCGACCTGCCCGCTCGTGCCTTGCAATGGCAGGCGGGAGCGACACCATAACTTCCCCGCTTGATACGGGATAAATAGGCACTTTAGATCACTGTTTAGACACTTTTAACTTGTACGGTTTTAAGTAAAGCAGCCCCTTTCAGGGGTAAACCAAAGCCTGGTCCTTTGGGCTAGGATTTTTTACTTTTCACTTGAGAAATATTGTTTGAATATTACGCAATCTACATGTTGTGTATTTTTTAACACCCAGACGAGACCCATATATGGCATTAACCTTTAAAAGAATCAAAAAAGGAGAAGTATGATGAAAAAAACATTCGTTTTCGTTGCTTTATTATCCGCATTTTCTCTGATGTTTGCCATGGCTGCCTCGGCGGGTCCTGCCATGGATCGTATCATGAAGAAAGGGGAGTTGGTGGTTGGCACAAGCGGCACACAGCCGCCGATGACAGCCCTGGCCAAAAAAGGCGAGATCATCGGACTGGATGCTGACATTTCCAGGGCAATGGCCAGTGCAATGGGTGTTAAAGTAAAATTTGTTTTAATGCCATTTGCCAAGCTTCTTCCGGCCCTCGAATCAGGCCGGGTAGACATGATCCTGTCCGGCATGACCATAACCCCGAAGCGTAATCAAAAGGTGGCGTTTGTGGGTCCGTATTATGTTTCCGGAAAGGGGATCCTGGCCGTGGCCGAGAAGTATGCTGCCTTGCAAGATGCAAAGGGATTGGATACACCGGAGGTTACTGTTGCAGCTCTGAAGAATTCTACCAGTCAGAAATTTGCCGAGACGTTAATGTCCAAGGCAAAATTAATTCTTACCGCTACCTACGATGAGGCCATTGATCTTCTTTTCAAGGGTAAGATCGATGTCATTGTAGCTGATTTTTATTTTTGTGCACTGACGGCTTACCGTTACCAAGATAAGGGGCTGATGGCAGGGAAGTCACCCCTCACTTTCGAACCGTTAGGCATCGCCATGGCCGAAGATACACTGTTGATCAACTGGGTTCAGAATTTTATGATCAGTCTTCAAGGCAGTGGCAAATTAAAACAGATGGGTAAGAAGTGGCTTAAAGGAGGCTCATGGATCGATGAATTACCTTAAGCAGTGATTGAGATCAGATGTTTTGTAGAAATATAATTCCATAGCCTTATTAAAGCTCTAATTTTATGTCAGAATTATGTCAGAAACTTTTGGCGAAATATCTTGGGGATGGAGTTAGTACCTTTTTAAAAAATTAATTTTTTAACCGAGCCTAATAAATACCTAACAGAATAGTTATCACAATACCTGCCAAACAGTTTATAGACCAAATTTTGTTAATCGACCACTATGATAAAAGCCGTCTGCGATTCGGCACTTTTACGGTTAGGAGGAGTTTAATGAAACAAAGTTCTGCTAAATGGGTTGTCTATTTGTTTTCTTTTGTTTTTCTGATTATTTCTTGCGCCGGGACCGAACTCACCCACAAGGAAGTAAATGAGACGTATAAAGGAAAACCCGTATCTAATATTCTTGTAATCGCAATAACGGGTAATGAAGATTCTCGGCGATCTTTTGAGCGAAAATTCATCGCACAGTTAAAATCAGTTGGAGTTGAAGCTATCTCAAGTGAAGATGCCATACCTATGCCTCCGGATTTAAAACTGACAAAAAAAATGATATTAAATGCTGTCAATCAATTTAAAAATGACGCTGTAATCATCACGCACTTGATTGACAAAGAAGAAAAAGAAGTCATCACACGAGGCGGTCAAGCATATACAGGCTATTACGGTTTTTATTACAACCGATTCAGTTATTCGCGTGACCCGAGTTATTCAAGCACAAGCAAAACCGTCCGATTGGAAACGAATTTGTACGATGTAAAAACAGAACAACTCATTTGGTCCGGGCAATCAAAAACATGGAGCAAAGACTCAAAATATCAAATCATTAATGATGTGATCAAGGTTGTGATTGATGATTTACAAAAGAACAAATTGATCTCGCCAAAATGAATGCGTCTATTAAAAATCAGAGCAAATTATCTAAATTATTTGTAGGTGAAAGATTAAGAAAATTAAATGAAACTGATTAGGAAAGTAAATGTTATTAAATCTGTCATGGCGATTTTGTTTATATTGACCATCTTGTTTGCCAATAATGTGTCATATGCAGATATCAGACTAACAAAAGGTCAAACCGTTTACCTCTCTCTTTATCCTAAAATTGAGAGAGCCGGAAAAATGGCACCTAATTTCCTTATCACTATACTTACTATCAGAAACACAGATTTGCGGTACCCAATAACTGTTAATTCAATAAACTACCATGATTCAAACGGGGCTCTAAAGAAACAGGTCTTGAAGGAACCTGTGATATTAAATCCAATATCCTCAAAATCTATGCGTTTTGAGGAAAAAGAGTTGGATACCGGGAGTGGTATGGCTGGCTGTTTTATTATTTTATGGGAATCTAGAAAAAAAGTCAGCGAGCCCATAGTTGAGGGGATTATAGGTAAATCTGGAACTGGATGGGTAACTATCTTAGTTTTTTACGGCCGAGTCATTAAAGATGACAATAGATAGTTCTCAAGATTAAGCTGTCAGAAGAGGATTTACTCGAGCTTACTCCAACATAGCATGATACCTGTAACTCAATTGTTTTAATGGTGACAGCAATATTGGCAATAGATCACAGATAACGCCATATCTGATGTAAGGAATGGATATCACATGTTCACATGTCTACCAGGAATTGATGATATCACAACAATTTGACATGGATAAAAAAAGCTTTTAACAATAAACAAAAGTTAGGTTTCGGTTTGAAAGCTTTACTTTTCGATAATTTAAGATTCAGGCCCTAAGTCATAAATGGCCACCTCATTAACCTATGTCCATATATTGTGGTCGACCGGAACAAAGATCTTCAATGTACTAAAAGATACAAATCATCCCGAGTCTACCTATATTTTGTCATATAATCTGCACAAAGACCTTCTTATAAGTCTCTGCTATCAAGGGGATAGAACCGCACTTTGACGTGGTGTTCGTATGAAGACAATAAAAAGTTTCATAAGAACCATTTATTTACTCATAACTTGACCTGAATAACAGTTGATGGTAATTGAAAGTGTCTCTTAACTATTGGATACTTTATTTTGAGTGTATGAATGAAACCACAAAAAAGGCAATCCTCGGGAATCTCAAAATGCTTTCATCGAATATTCCAGTCCATTTTCCCCGATCCACTAATTCCAAAATCTGAGCAAGAGCGCAAACGCTATCTGCTTAAGAATCTAATTCTGCATTTTAGGCCGGCAACTGTTCCGGAAAAGACGCTGAAGTTTTCTCTAACATGGGGTTTGGGCGGAATGGCGGCTTCGTTGATAATTCTACAGTTTGGAACGGGACTTTTGCTGAAGTTTGTCTACAAACCGATCCCTGTAGCCGCCTATACATCGATTCAGGTGTTGCAAAACGAGGTGATGTTCGGACAACTGATTCGCAACATTCACCACTGGTGTGCCAACTTTCTGGTGCTGATCGTGTTTCTGCACATGCTGCGGGTATTTTTCACCGGTGCCTTTCATCCGCCGCGGCAGTTTAACTGGATTGTCGGCCTGGGGTTGTTTGGCCTGGTGTTAACCGCCAATTTTACCGGTTACTTGTTGCCTTATGATCAACTGGCATACTGGGCGGTGACGGTTTCCACCGGCGTGCTGGAATACATCCCTGGTATTGGTGTCCTACTGCAAGAAATGGTACGGGGTGGCAGCGACATCGGTCCGGCTACCCTGAGCATATTTTTTGCCATTCATACGGCCATGGTTCCGTTCGGGTTGATCATCTTAATGTCTTTTCATTTTTGGAGAACACGCAAAGCAGGCGGCCTGGTTATTCCCAGAGCGCCGCAAGAAGAGATCAAAGAAAAGCCGATCCGTGTACCGACCCTGCCCAATCTGCTTGTCCGTGAGATCGTGACGGCCATAGTGCTGCTTGCATTCATCCTGGTTTTTGCAATGGTTTTTAACGCGCCCCTGGAAAGCAAGGCCAATCCCGGACTGAGCCCCAACCCTACGAAAGCGCCTTGGTATTTTAGTGGCATTCAAGAAATGCTTATGCATTTCCACCCATTTTTTTCGCTTTTCATTATTCCGATTTTGATGATGATCGCTTTGCTTTGTTTGCCATATATTGATTATGAGTCGAATACATCAGGTGTCTGGTTTGGCTCCTTTAAGGGACGAAAGATGGCGCTCGTTGCTGCAATTACTGCAACTATAGCAACTCCTGCAGGAATTTTGGCAGATGAGTATATGATTGATCTTGCCGCATGGATGCAGGGTGTGCCGCCTTCCATCAGCAACGGCTTAATCCCGTTTATGATAATTTTAGTCGGTATTATAGGATTTTACGTTCTGATAAAACGCAAATATTCGGCTACGAATAACGAAGCCATACAAACGCTTTTCGTTCTCTTTTTAGTGTCATTTATTATTTTAACTGTAACAGGGGTATGGTTCAGAGGTATTGGGATGAAATTTGTGTTGCCGTTCTAATTAAATTAGGTCTCAATTGAGGTTGAAAGGTTATAATGCCTGAAAAACAAGAAAACCTACAAAATTCGACAAATACGTCTCGCAGATCTTTTTTTAACAAGCTCTGGATTTTTCTTGGATTTGTCGCTTTCGCCGAATTTATCAGTGTGGTGGGCGCATTTCTTCTTCCTCGAAAAAGAAGGATAAAAACCAGTAATTTTGGACCGATAATCGAAGCGGGTCCAGTTGAAAAATTCCCTCTCGATTCTGTAACTGCCTTTATCCGAGGTAAGTTTTACCTTTCCCGATTGGAAGACGGTGGGTTTCTGGCCCTGTCTCGCAAATGCACCCACTTGGGTTGTACGATTCCCTGGATATCCAAGGAAAAGAACTTTGCGTGCCCCTGTCATTCATCGGCGTTTGATATTCGAGGGGAAGTGATCAGCCCACCCGCTCCCCGAGCCCTTGATATCTATCATGTTTTTATTGAGAACAACATCATAAAGGTAGATACTGGAAAGAAAATCAAGCGGACTGAATTTCGCTCTGGACAAGTCACTTATCCGAAGAAGAAAAATGACAGGATAACAGGATAAACATGATTTAAAATTTGTTAATCATAAACACTTATCACAGCCTGAAGGAGGCAACATGGAATACAGGAACTAACAGAAACAATTATCGGGTGTGCTTATCAGGTTTATAATAAAATGGGCTTTGGTTTTCTTGAATCAGTTTATGAAAAATGCATGCTTATTGAGCTGAAGGAAGCGGGGCTAAACGCGAATTCACAAAAGCCCATTAAAGTTTTCTATAGAAATGAAATTGTAGGTGACTTTATGGCTGATATAATAGTTAATGATACAATTATTTTGGAGCTTAAGTCGGTCAGGCGAGTCATTAGAGCCCATGAAGTACTGCTGGTAAATTATCTTGTCGCTACAGTCAAGCCCTTAGGTTTACTTTTAAACTTTGGTGAAAGAAAAGTTGAAGTCAAACGCAAGATAAAGGATTTAGTGTAACTGAATGAATTTTCTATTTATCCAGTTCATCCTGTAATCCTGTCAAAATAATGCTATGAGAAACTGGAAAATAACCGGATTTATTGCAACGATTGTTATCATTCTCGCCATTCCTATCTACTATCTGAAGGTGGAATATGGCCGGACACTTCAACATGAAAAGGAGGGAGAACCGCCTGCAACATTCGTAGGAAGTAAGAAATGCATGGACTGCCATAAAAAGGCGTATGACAAATGGCAAAATTCCCACCACGATCACGCTATGGATGTTGCCGATGAGAGTACCGTTCTGGGAGATTTTGACAACGCCGTGTTTGAAATACATGGGATGACCTCGCGCTTTTATCGAAAAGACGGCAGGTTTTTTGTTCATACCCAGGGACCGAACGGCAAGATGGCCGAGTTTGAAGTGACTCACACCTTTGGCTGGTATCCGCTTCAACAATATCTCGTTCCCTTTCCAGGCGGCCGCCTGCAATGTCTTCCCATCGCATGGGATGTGAGAGAAAAAAAGTGGTACCACCTCAACCCAGAAGAACCCCTTGATCCGAAAGACTGGCTGTACTGGACCAATGGGGGACAGAACTGGAACGGCATGTGCGCCGAGTGTCACTCCACCAATTTAAAAAAGAATTACGATCTCAATGCCGATGCTTACAAAACAAGCTGGTCGGATATAGATGTGGGGTGCGAGGCCTGCCACGGACCGGGTTCCCGACATGTGGATTGGGCTGAGATGCCGGACATGGCCCGGCCCCAGGTGGAGAATTATGAACTGGTAGTGAAAACCTCCGGAATCAACTCCCGCGAACTGGTGGAGTTGTGTGCGCCGTGTCACTCGCGCCGGGCTGCGCTGAGCGATTACACACATGCCGAACCCGACTTGCTGGACAGTATGCTGCCCACCCTCATTGCCGAAGAAATGTATTTTGCCGACGGCCAGATTCTGGAAGAGGTCTATGTTTACGGCTCATTTACACAAAGCAAAATGTATCATCGTGATGTGCGCTGCAACGACTGCCACGACGTCCACAGCTTAAAGCTGGTAAAAGAGGGCAACGATCTGTGTTTGCAGTGCCACAGGGCAAACGAGTATAACACAAAAGCACATCATTTTCACAAGAATAAGGGCGAAAAAGGGGAGCCCATCAGATCTTTAAAGGGGGAGGTTCTGTTCGACGTCGGCACTGGTGCAGAATGTGTCCAGTGCCATATGCCGGGCCGAACCTACATGGGGATCGATTATCGTCAGGATCACAGTTTTCGGGTGCCGCGTCCCGACCTGAGTATTACGATAGGTACGCCCAATGCCTGTAACCGTTGTCACATTGATAAAACCGCTCGATGGTCCGATCAAACCATCGCCAAATGGTACGGGCCGGGGCGCAGGCGACACTATGGTACCATTATCGATGCCGGCCGCAAAAGGCGACCCGAAGCCCACAAGGATCTCATCCAATTGGCCGTGGATCCTCTTTATCCTGTGATTGTGCGGGCCACGGCCATGGCTCTTTTAACCAATTATCCCGGTGAGGACAGCTCCCGGGCCATAGAGCCGGCATTGATGGATGATGAGGCCCTGATCCGTCGTACGGCAGTTGAAAGTATCCATCCCTCTGATCAAAGTAAGCTGGCTAAACTCATTGCACCCTTGCTTTACGATCCCGTCAAGGCCGTACGCATCGAGGTTGGCCGACGGTTGGCCGAAGAACCTTCCAAACACCTCGACTCCAACCAGCAGAAGGTTTTTCAGGCCGCCCTGAAAGAATTTGAAGCTTCCATGGAATATTCCGCCGACTTTGCCTCTGGTCGGTACAACCTGGCCAATCTCTACACGGCTCTTAATCGGCCGGAAGAGGCCATCCAAAACTATCAAGCCGCCATCAAGATTGACGGATTGTTCTACCCGGCTAAAGTCAACCTGGCAATGCTCTACAATCAAAGGGGGGAGAATGATAAAGCCGAAGTGCTGCTCCGTGAAGTGACGGCAGCGCATCCGCAGATGCACGAAATCGCTTATTCGTTGGGACTTCTGCTTTCTGAAATGAAGAAATATGACCAGGCGGCCGTCTACATGGAAAAGGCGTCAAAAGGCATGCCGGGGCGTGATCGTATACACTACAATCTCGGGTTGCTTTTGCAGTACCTTCAGCGAGATGCAGAAGCCGAAGCAGCTTTGCTCAAAGCTCTAAAACTGGACACGGACAGCATGGATTATCTCTACGCCCTTGCGGATCACTACATGAAAAGGGGAAAATTACAAAAAGCCCAAGGCATTGCCAAGCAGATGATCGCCAAACACCCCGACCAGCGCATCGGGCATGAACTGATTGAAATTATTAAAAGGAATATGACAAAGGAGATTCAATAGGATAAGGGGAAAACCATGGATCAGGATAGCGATACTGCTATCTTAAATTGATAATATTAACCTCCGTTTCATGGAGCGCGCCAAGAAGGAGGACAAGCGCAGGCGATTGACCGCTGGATGCGTTGAGTGTTCCCGGCTGCATTTGCCTTAATGGCATTGAAAATCCTCGTCTTTTGAGTAAGTCTATGGAAGGCAGCTTACAACAATACCCACAGTTCTATCCACCACAAAAAAAGCCGCGATCTTTGGACTTGATGCTGATATTTCTCTTTGGGAAGGATAAACCAATGATGAAAAACATACGCTGTTTGACATCAGACGCAAGACTTTGATAATGTTACGGGACGATGGATAAAACACTTATTAGATATCACCACATGACGCATACCAATTTGAGGGTCTACTTTTCAAAAAACGTCCCTTAAACTGATAAATATTATCAGCAAGCTTATATTCAATATGAATCTCAGGAAGGATGCCGTAATGGGTAAGAAGCCGACCTATGAAGAGTTGTTAAAACGAGTCAAGCAGTCAGAGAAGAATATTAAAGAAAGCAAGCGGGCAGTAAAAGACCTTGAAAAAGAAAAAAAGTTTTCTGAAAAGGTGCTAAGCAGTCTTCCGGGTATTTTTTACCTTTATGATGAGGATGGAAATATTGTTCGCTGGAATAAGAATCACGAAATTTTAACCGGGTTTTCCGCCGAGGAGGTATCTCGCAGAAAAATATTAGATTGGTTCAACGAAGAAGAAAAAAAATACATCGCCTCAAGAGTAAAGGAGACTTTTACTCGAGGGGAATCTGATGCTGAAGGTAATTTGCTCATCAAAAGCGGGGAAAAGGTTCCATACTATTTTACCGCCATGCGAATGATAATCGATAATAGAAAATACCTTTTGGGTATGGGTACTGATCTGAGCAAGCTAAAGAAAACGGAAAACGAGTTACGTGAAAGCGAGGAAAAATACAGACAGATTTTTGAAAATGCGGTTGATGGTATTTATCAGACAACACCACAAGGTCGTTTTGTCAGCACTAATCCGGCCATGGCGCGTATTTTAGGATATGATTCGGCGCAGGAGTTGATAGTAACGGTTAAAAATGTCGGTAAACAGCTCTATATCTCGAAAAAAGTCAGGGACGATTTCATACGGTTACTTAAAACCCAAAAGAAAGTCTCAGGATTTGAAACTCAGTTTTATCGTAAGGATGGAAGTCAAATTTGGGTGTCTGTGCATGCCCGCCTGGTTTTTGATCAGGAAGGAACGTTGAAACTCTTCGAAGGCATCATGACAGACATTACTCAGCAAAAACGGGAGACGGAAGAATTACAGCAGCGAGAAGCATATCTACGGGAAGAGAATATTCGTTTACGATCGAATATTAAAGATAGATATAAGTTCGGTAATATCATCGGCAAAAGCCCGGACATGCAGGAAGTGTATGAACTCATTTTAAAGGCAGCTGCCACGGACGCAAATGTTATCGTGTACGGCGAGTCTGGAACAGGCAAAGAGATGGTGGCAGGAGAGATTCACGAAATGAGCGACCGTAAGGGCAACAAATTTGTCCCGGTCCACTGCGGCGCCATACCGGAAAACCTGATGGAAAGTGAATTTTTTGGTTATAGAAAAGGCGCTTTCACAGGAGCCGATGCAGACAAAAGCGGCTATTTTGATATTGCTGACGGCGGAACCCTATTTTTAGATGAACTGGGCGAAATCAGCCTGAACATGCAGATAAAGCTTTTACGGGTATTGGAAAGCAAAGAATATACGCCTCTTGGAGCAAATCAGGCGAAGCACTCCGACGTCCGCATTATCGCTGCAACCAATCGCAACCTTCAAAAGCAAATCGAGCAAGGATTAATGCGAGAGGACTTTTTTTACAGAGTTTATATTTTACCGATTAATTTGCCGCCTTTACGAAAGCGCAGAGAAGATATCCCCTTGTTGACAGATTATTTCATAAGTTTTTTCGCTAAAGGTAAATCAACTCGACCTTTGAGCGGGAAAATGCATGAGGCCTTGCTCAATTACAGTTGGCCTGGAAACGTTAGGGAACTGCAAAATGTTATTTATCGGTATCTCACTTTGAACCAGTTTGACATCATCCCGCCAACCGAAACGGAAGATTCCGAATTTGATGAGGCCTCAAAAGCGTTTGCCAATAAAAAATTTATTTCTTTTAAAAAAGCCACAAAGAATTTCGAGAAAAATCTCCTGACCGAAGCTTTGGAAGCCAATCAGTGGCACCGAGAAAAGGCTGCTGCCAGTCTTGAACTGCCACCTCGCACATTCTACAGAAAAATAAAAAAATATGGCCTATAGTGGCAGCATAACTGCCATATATGTTATACAAACAAATGCCTGTAATATCATAAAGATACATACATTATAAGCAATATACTGCCATAACTGGCAGCCTATCACCCCAATGGCCAGATAGCCGCCTCGCAACCTGTTTCTTCATAACCATTTAATATGTCTACATATTTAATTTTATCAGAATTTGGCATGCCTTTTGCTTTTAAAATTGGCAACACGATGTGGTACAAAAACTCAGTCGTGGAGGATAACGATGACTACGCATCAGTTTTGTACACCGGAATGGCTGGAAGAAAGTGCACGAATTTATAGAGCAAGCCCAGACGCCAAAAATAAGCTGAAGAAGCTTACGGCAAAGATTTGTTGCCGTGTTAAATCCAATCCGGATTGGGGTATCGGTGAAGATATCATCTTTGGTGCCTTTTTTGACAAGGGTGACCTGAGAACGCTAAATTTTTTCACAGAAGGGGAAGCTTTTCAAGAGGCCGACTATCTGATGACGGCAACGCCGGAGACATGGAAAAACATATTAAGAAAAAACAGCGATTTTGTCACGGATGTCATGCTGGGTAAAATCAACTTGGAACTGGGTACCAAGGTGAGCATGATCGATCTGGCTCCTCACGTCAACAATATTTTCGATTTTTTAACCCAGGTTGATCTGCAGTTTCCCGATGAAATGTCAGAGGATGAACTGATATCGTACCGATCGAAAATGGAAACCCTTCGACGAGAAAGAAGTCCCTGAAATATGCAAAAATTTCCCGTAGAGGCGTGATTTTTTTCGTTGATATACTAAGGAACGTCATCAAAAATCATAACACAAAAAAGGAGGGGCAAAAGATGATCAAAAAAATGAAATTTGTACTGTTTGCGCTGGCTGTGTTCGTCGCCATGACGTGGGCTGTCAATCCAGCAGCAGCGGCAAAGAAGCCCAACATTCTGGTGATCTGGGGCGATGACATTGGGATGTATAACATCAGCGCCTACCACCGGGGTATGTTGGGGGGCAAAACCCCAAATATCGACCGGATTGCCAACGAGGGGGCGATGTTCACCGACTACTACGCCCAGCAAAGCTGCACCGCAGGTCGGGCAGCGTTTATCCTTGGCCAGAGCCCCTATCGCACAGGCCTGCTGACTATCGGCATGCCTGGCGCGAAGGAAGGGATCAGCGAGAAGGATCCAACCTTGGCGGAGTTGCTTAAGAACCACGGCTACATGACAGGCCAGTTCGGCAAGAACCACCTGGGCGACCGGGATGAACACCTGCCGACCAATCACGGCTTTGACGAGTTCTTCGGTAATCTTTATCACCTTAACGCGGAAGAGGAGCCGGAGACTTACTTTTACCCGAAGAATCCCGAGTTCCACAAGAAATTCGGTCCGCGGGGCGTGATTAAATCCACCGCTGACGGAAAAATCGAGGATACTGGACCGATGACCCGCAAGCGCATGGAAACCGCCGACAATGAGTTCATGGAAGGTTCGTTGAACTTCATAGAACGGGCGCACAAAGCTAACAAGCCGTTTTTTATCTGGCACAACTCCACCCGTACGCATGTCTGGACCCGACTGAGTCCTGAGTGGCATGGCAAGACCGGTTACGGACTCTACGCCGACGCGATGGCCGATCATGACTACCAGGTGGGGAAGTTGCTCGACAAGTTGGATGAGCTCGGCATTGCCGATAACACCATTGTGGTCTACAGCACCGACAATGGTGCTGAGCTTATGAGCTGGCCGGATGGCGGCACCATTCCGTTCAAGGGTGAGAAGGGTACGACCTGGGAGGGCGGTTTCCGCGTTCCCGCCATGGTGCGCTGGCCGGGCCACATCAAACCTGGCACCATGATCAACGACATTTTCTCGCATGAGGACTGGATCCCGACGCTCATGGCCGCAGTCGGTGAACCAAACGTCAAGGAGAAGCTCTTGAAGGGGCACAAGGCCAACGGTAAGAATTTCAAGGTTCACCTTGACGGCTACAACCAGCTGGATCTCCTGACCGGTGAGGGCAAAGGCCAACGCAATGAGATTTTCTATTTCGATGCTGGAGGCAATCTCAACGCGGTTCGCTACAAGGACTGGAAGCTGCACTTCACTATAATAGAAGGTGACTTGACCGAGGCTTACCGTAAAACACCGAGCTGGCCGATTGTCTTCAACCTGCGCACATCCCCATTCGAGAGACCTTACTTCGAGTCCAGGATGTACCTCCGATGGATGGCTGATCAGATGTGGTTGTTCGTTCCAGCCCAGCAGGTCATCGGCAAGTTTCTTGCCACGTTTAAGGAGTTCCCGCAGCGCCAACCGATAGGTTCTTTAAGTGTTGAGAAGGTGTTGAAGCAAATGGAATCAGGGTCTCCACATGGACAATAAGTATTAAGTTGACCGGTATTCGTAAATTGAGTTTAAGGTGTGCCCGCTGTATTTGGCGGGCACGCTGAATTTCAGATCGGAGCAAGGATAGACCTGATGAACGCACGCAAACAAATCATAGAATTGAATGGCGTCAGTGTTCTAACTATCTAATAATTTTCAGAAAGGGAGAACGCAATGAATTCTATCGCAAAAACCATGAAGGAAATCAGAATGCTGGGCAAAACGGCACTATTGTTGATATTGTTCCTGGTTCTTGTGGCGGCCATACCCGGGAGCCCGGCAGCACAGGAAGAGGGCTGGGAGTATGCCGTGACTCCTTACTTGTGGACTCTTTCTCTTGACGGTGATGTCAAGGTGAAAGGGCGAAAATCAGATGTCGACATGGAATTCAGCGATATCTGGGACGAACTCAATATGGCCACGATGGTGGTATTCGAGGCCCGTAAGGGCGAATGGGGCTTCTATAGTAATATAATCTATGCCAACTTAGGCAAAGCAACCCATGTTCAGGGTATCCGGATTGAGCCGGATATAAATCTCCTAATGCTGACGGCCGGCGGGTTTTACCGGATGGGCACCTGGGATCTTTCGGAAGCTCCGGGAAAAAAGTCGCCGACGATTACCGTGGACGCCTTGTTCGGCGCCCGGTACACCTATCTCGACATCGAGCTCGACATTAAAGGGTTTCATAACCCTGAAGGTGACGAGAACTGGGTGGATCCGCTTATCGGGGTCCGGACCCTCTGGAGCCTTTCCGATAGATGGACTTTGGCACTGGAGGGAAGTATCGAGGGGTTCGGCGTGGGTTCCGATTTCGCTTGGCATGCATACGGTCTGATCGGCTATCACTTCGGCTTGTTCGCAGACGATGACGCAAAGGTGTTAGTTGGCTATCGGGCCCTGTCCCAGGATTATGACGATGGCCACGGAAACGATAAGTTCGAGTGGGATGTAACGCTACACGGGCCTATCGCGGGGTTGAAAATTGTATTTTAGATTACAACACCAGAGGAGGTCACAATAACAAGTTAGTTCGCTTAGCTCACAATTGGAATGATGGAACAATTTTCGGGTTTCAGTGTTCAGGTTTCCAATCTTCCGATATGAGTCCTTTGAAAAATGTTCATTTTTGTTCAAGGCTAAGGAAAGCGAAAATTTTAACCACCCCAGTACGATCTTCCGGACCTACGGGGCAGGCAGGAATACATTGAGTATTTTGAGGATTAAAATTTGAGACTGACGCCAGGATTGGGCAAAAAGGGGCGTTTTGCAAAGGTCTCGATATGTCTTCTTGACACCCAATACCTGTTTTCAAAATTATGAGCCGAGTTATCCTGACTTATCGAGAAGATACAAAGAAGTTCACCCATTCAAACAAAGAAAGGAGAATTATGATGAGAAGCAAGATGCAAATACTGTTGTTACTGTTTATGGCATCCCTGCTTTTTGCAGGTCCAACCCTGGGAGATGATGTGTTCATCTACCCCAACAAGGGCCAGACCAAGCAGCAGCAGGATAAGGACAAATACGAGTGTTATAACTGGGCCAAGCAGCAGACCGGATTCGACCCCATGGCTCAGCCCAAGGCCACTGCGCCACCTCCGGCACAAGAGGCTAAACAGGGAGGGGTGGTTAAAGGAGCCGCCAGGGGTGCACTAGCGGGAGTCGCGATAGGAGCCATTGCCGGAGATGCGGGCAAGGGGGCGGCCATCGGCGCAGCCGGCGGCGGTTTGTTCGGCGGCATGAGAAGGCGGGATCAGCAGAGTCGTGAGGAGGCAAACCGGGAACAGTGGGCAAATCAACAGGCAGCAAATTATGAACAGAATCGTTCCAAATACAACCGTGCTTTCGGTTCTTGCATGGAAGGTCGCGGCTACACGGTGAAGTAAGTTTACTGGATTAATTTAGTATTGGATAGAAAATTCAAAGGAGCTTGGCATGAAGAAAATTAAACTTATGGGTTTAGCCCTTTTATGTATTATCGTCACACCTTTCTCAATTGCGGCCGCCGACTTTGACGGTTCCAGGCCGCTGCTCTGTGCTACAATCGAAACCTTCGAATGTGGATTTGGTATCGAGTGCCGGCGAGGCACGGCCCAGAGCGTCAACCTTCCGCAGTTTCTAAAAATCGACTTTAAGGCGAAAAAAATCAGCGGTACCCGGGAGAGCGGGGAAGTGCTAACCACCAAAATAGAAAATATGGAGCGCGGTGACGGCAAACTGGTACTTCAGGGCACCCAAAACAACAAGGGTTGGAGTATGTTAATCAATGAGGCTACAGGAAAGATGACAATAACAGCCTCTGACGACCAGGTAGGATTCGTGGTTTTTGGTGCGTGTATAACCCCGTAGGAAACCCATGATATTGCAGCATGCGTTAATTATTTTTTGATTGTATTTTATTGAATTCAAACAATAACCCCAATTTTTAATTATGGCAGAATCGGTAACCATTTGAAAAGGATCAGCGTTTTTAACTATATGTAAAGGAGGAAATAATCATGGAACGAACTTACGTACGTGTTTTAAAAGTGACAATTCATTGCTTGCTCATTGTAATCATGATGAGTCTCATTCAACAGCCTGCCTTTGCCGGTTCGGCTGCCGAAATCGACAAAGAAGTTGAACTCGCCCTGGAAAAGCTTTATGCGAGTTCGGCAACAGCGCAGGAATTCTCAACCGTTGCGAAAGGCATTCTGATTTTCCCTGATGTCATCAAGGCCGGTCTGGTAATTGGCGGGCAATATGGCGAGGGGGCTTTGCTTGTAAAAGGCAAGACGGTTGGCTACTACAATACGGTTGCCGCTTCGTATGGTCTCCAGGCCGGCGCGCAATCTTTCGGTTACGCCATTTTTCTGATGACAGACGAAGCGCTCAAGTATCTTCAAGAAAGTTCGGGATGGGAAATCGGGGTTGGACCCAGCATTGTGGTCGTAGACGAGGGCTTGGCCAAATCCATGACTACCTCTACGGCAAAGGATGACATCTATGCCTTTTTCTTTGGTCAGAAGGGTCTGATGGCCGGAATTGGTCTCCAGGGTTCCAAGATTACGAAAATTGATCCGGACAAATAACTCAAGGTTTTTCCTTGAACTTTTAAATCATTATAAATATACTACAATTAGCATAGCGCATAAGAATATTTGCATGTTAGTCGATTACAGAAAACAAAGGGAGGAAATGATGAAAAGAGTATTTCGATTTTTCAAGATTGCAGCAATCTTAACTGCGGCTATCGGCCTGGTCGGCTGTGCGGCCAGCGGCATGAAGAATGTGGAGCAAAGCGGATTCCTCAAGGACTACGGCCAGCTGCGGCCGGGCGCTGACGACAGAGCGGCACTCAATTATTTCAAGCCGGGTGTCGATTTTAGACCCTATACCAAGCTGATGTTCGAGCGGGTCTCGGTTTTTCTGAGTCCCACATCGGAAAGCCGGGAGATCGACCCGACCATTCTCAAGGAATTGACCGACTTCTATCAGAATGCCCTGGTCGAAGCGGTGAAGGATGGGTATGAAGTTGTCGATCAACCCGGTCCGGATGTGCTCTGGGTGCGCGTGGCCATCACTGATGTAGAGCCGTCCAGCCCGACGGCCAATACCTTGTCTTCCATCATTCCTGTCGGGATGGTCGTTGCCGGAGCGACCAAGGCTGTCAGTGATGCCAACCTGGGAACCGGTGAAGCCGCCACGGAAATGGAAGTCCTCGACTCCATGACCAAGGAGCGCCTGGCCGCAGCAGTGGACCGTCGCCAGGGCGGAAAGTCCGCCTTCCGTGGCAAATGGGTGGACACCAAAAATGCCTTCGAGTACTGGGCGAAGCGCTTCCGCGAGCGGCTTGACGGTCTTCGTGGATTGCAAGAACAGAAAAAATAGTAGAAATTCCGAGACGTTTAATTAGTTAACATTTAAAAAAGAAAGGAGATTCTAAAATGAAGTTTCTGAGAGTTTGTGTCGTCATCATCCTTCTATTTTCCGGAGTCGGTTTTATCGGATGTGGTGGCGGGGGCGCCGAAATCAAAGCCAAGCAGACCACATTGGGTCAAGAATTAACCGATCTCGACAAAGCATACAAAGACGGTATAATTACTGAAAAAGAATATAACAAAGCCAAAGAGGATATTTTAAAAGGGAAGTAATAGGCGGCAATGATCCACATTTCGAAACATTAAACAATGTATTGGTTTTGAAATAAATACATTATGATCAATTCGGGAAGGAGTCATGTCGCTAATAGCCTGCCACGACTGTGATTTAATTCATCGGGTTGACCCTGTGCCCGAAGGAAGCGCAGCCAGGTGTTCCCGGTGCGGCGCGCTGTTGTATCAGCACAAACGCGATAGTTTGGAGCGTACGCTGGCATTGACGGTGACGGGCCTTATTCTGTTTGTGGTGGCGAACGCCTTTCCTTTTTTAGGCTTCAAACTCCAGGCCCAGGTCCACGAGACCCTATTGATTACCGGCGTCCAGGAGCTTTATCATCAGGGGATGTGGATCCTGGCAACTGTGGTACTGTTGACGACCATTGTCATGCCTGCGGCACAGATGATGGGGTTGCTGTATGTGCTGGTACCGCTCAGGGTGAACCGGCTCCCCTGGAAGCTGAAGGAAGTGTTTCGGCTCATCCAATCCCTGCAGCCCTGGGCCATGATGGAAGTGTTCATGCTGGGTATTCTGGTTTCCATTGTAAAACTGGGCAAAATGGCCACGATCGTACCGGGCATCGCCGCGTTTGCATTCAT
The DNA here is from genome assembly GCA_004193595.1 of Desulfobacteraceae bacterium Eth-SRB2. Lineage (GTDB taxonomy): Bacteria > Desulfobacterota > Desulfobacteria > Desulfobacterales > UBA11574 > S5133MH16. The sequence goes on along the minus strand of RPGQ01000005.1, from coordinate 8,348 downwards.
GGCCTTGATCTTTGTTTTGGCCGCGTCCATGGCGGTATTGGATCCCCATGCGGTGTGGGAAAGAATAAAAATCCAGGAGAGTACCCGCGGCATCCCCGTTGCACGGGCCAACCCGATCAGCTGTCATACCTGCCATCTCCTGTGCCGTTCCCCTTCCCGAGGGGGTCATGGCCTGACCTGTCCGCGATGCGGCACGTACCTGCACCGGCGCAAGCCCAACAGCATTGCGCGGACCTGGGCACTGATCCTGGCGGCCGCAATATTCTATGTTCCGGCCAACGTGCTGCCCATCACCATTGTCACCTCTTTGGGGAAAAAGCAGGCCGATACCATCATTAGCGGAGTCATTTATTTTATTTCCACAGGCATGTGGCCCATTGCGCTGGTCATCTTCGTGGCCAGTGTGTTTGTGCCATTGTTAAAACTTTTGGCTCTCAGTTATTTGTCTTTTTCGGTCCAGCGAAAATCCGGATGGCGACCCGTGGATCGCACGAAAATCTATCGAATAGCAGAGGTTGTGGGCCGATGGTCCATGGTGGATGTGTATGTGGTAACCATCCTGATTGCCATGGTGAATTTAGGCGCTCTGGCAACCATAGAGGCCGGTCCTGCGGCAGTCTATTTTTGCGGCGTGGTGATTATCACCATGTTCGCGGCCATGAGCTTTGATCCGAGATTAATCTGGGACAATTGTGAGGAAAACCATGAGTGAACAGCAAATCCAAGAAACCGATGCTTCGGGTGCGGCCCAGGCCGTTGTTAAACCCAAAAAAAGCGTTTCCATTGTCTGGATCGTGCCTTTGGTCGCCCTTTTGATCGGCGGCTGGCTGGCATTCAAGGCCATTACCGAAAAGGGCCCTACCATCACGATTACTTTCAAAAGCGCCGAGGGGCTGGAAGCCGGCAAAACCAAGATCAAATTCAAAGACGTGGAAGTGGGTCAAGTGGAGGAGATTCATCTCAGCCGGGACCTGTCGCACGTCATGGTAACGGCTCAGTTGACGCGAGATGCCAAAGACTATTTAACGGAAAACACCCGCTTCTGGGTGGTTCGAGCCCGGGTGGCCGGGGGCGGAGTTTCCGGACTTGGCACCCTTTTTTCCGGGGCTTATATCGGCATGGATCCGGGAAAATCCGGTAAAAAAGCCCGGTCCTTCAAAGGGCTGGAGACGCCGCCCATTGTAACCACGGATCTGCCCGGTCGCCATTTTATGCTCAAGGCGGAAAGACTGGGTTCCCTGGATATTGGCAAGCCCGTCTATTTCCGTCAGATCCAGGTGGGCCAGGTTGTGGCATACGAGATGGAAAAAGGCGGACAAGCCATTGATATCAAGATCTTTATTCATGCGCCACACCATGAGCGCGTGCGTAAAACTACGCGGTTCTGGAATGCGGGAGGGGTGGACGTATCCGTTGATGCCGGCGGCATCAAGGTCAACACAGAATCCTTTGTGACCATTATAATCGGAGGGATTGCCTTCGAGAACCCGAAGCATTCGGAACCCGGTCCGGCCGTCAAAGAGGGTGAGATCTTTCGACTGTATGATAGACGGGAGGATATCTACAAGAAAACTTATGTGAAAAAAACCCGCTGGCTGTTGCACTTCCAAGGTTCGGTAAGAGGCCTTTCCGTGGGCGCGCCGGTGAAATTTAAAGGCATTACTATTGGAGAGGTTATTGATCTAAAATTGGAGTTTGACTATGATGCCAAGGCCTTTCGAATCCCTGTGGAAATTGAGATAGAACCGAAGCGGATCTCAATGACCGGCAAGGAAACCATTGACAGAAAGCGCGGGAACGAGATTCTTGTGGAAAAGGGTCTCCGGGCGCAACTCAAGCAGGGAAATCTCTTGACCGGACAACTTTACATTGATCTGGATATGTATCCGGATGAACCGCCCAGCAAGATCGTATACGGCGGGAAATATCCGGAAATACCTACCATTCCGACGCCCATAGAAGAGATCACAAAAGGCATCACCCGCATTGTAGACAAGCTGGAAAAACTTCCCCTGGAGCAAATTGGCAAAGACCTTCGAGAGACCCTAGCGCACTTGAACAAATCCACCGAACAGTTGCTCAAGCTCATGCAAACCATAGATGAAAAAGTTGCACCAGCGGCCACGGCAACGTTGGAAAAGACCGAGACCACACTGACGAAGGTAGACAGGCTTTTGGATGCGGAGTCTCCCACCGGATATGAATTGAAGCAAGCGCTGGCAGAGCTGGCCGACGCGGCCCGGAATATCAGCGTTCTGGCGGATTACCTGGGACGACATCCCGAGTCCCTGGTTTTTGGAAAGGATAAGCACAATGAAAAATAGAGCATGCTATGGGTACATGGGCCGGGTATTTTTTCTTATGGTGTTTTTTCTTGGGGCATGCAGTACCACCCCTGTGGTGAGATATTATACCCTGAACCCCTCACTAGAGATGCAACCGGATATTTCTCAAGCGGTTTCCGAGAATACCATTGCTATCGGTGTGGGGCCGGTGGAATTTCCAGGATTTCTTGACCGGCCTCAGATCGTGGCCCGTATAAGCCAACACCGTGTAGAGGTATCCGAGTTCCATCGATGGGCCGGCTCGTTTTCGGAAGATTTCTTGCGGGTTTTGGCCAAAAACATTTCCATGCTTCTGCCAGCAGATCGGGTGGCCGCATATCCCTGGACAGACCGGTTTTCCCCGACCCACCGTATTCAGCTGATTGTGGAGGAGTTTGACGGCCGGTTTGGGGGGAACGTTGTGTTGAACGTGACCTGGTCCGTATGGAATCAAAAAGACACGAATCAAACCATATTTAAGCATACCCGTATAAAAGAACCCGTATCCGCCGAGGACTATGACGCGCTAGTTGCGGCCCAGAGCAGGGCTATAGGCACCCTCAGTCGCGCCATTGTTGTTGAAATAGAAAAACTGAGTCATAGGGACTGATGTTTTCCCGGTAGCAAAAACTGATCCGGTAATGTGTTATTTATGAAGCGATAGGATAAAAATAAAGGAGAGAAGTATGGTTAAGAAATTGTTTTTTGACAGGCTTTTGATAAAGATTTTATTCTTGGCCATCATATGGGTTGCTGTAACGGCATGCGAGAAAAAAGTTGAAATCATTGAACAGGTTCGATCCCTTAAGACCATCACCGTTTCCGAACTGGCAACCGGTCAGATACGCAAGTTCTCCGGGATTGTCAGGGCAACCGATTCTTCCAATCTGAGTTTTGAGGTCAAAGGAAGGGTTGAGACGGTGAACGTCGATATTGGAGATCGCGTCCGGAAAGGACAACTATTGGCCGTTCTTGATAAAGAGCCCTACCGGTTGGACGTTGATGCTGCCCGGGCTGAACTTGTAACGGCTGAGGCCAAGGTTATTAATACAAAAGAGGAGTACGATCGCCAGGAGAGGGTTTATCAACAGGGCGCAGGCGCCAAAAGCAAGCTGGACAGAGCAAAGTATAATTACAATGCCGCCCGGAGCCAGGTGAATTATCAGATTGCAAAGCTGAATCTCGCCAAACGAAATCTCCGTAAGACCATGCTGACATCGCCGTACGATGGCCATATCGCCTGGCGTTCCATGGATCCGCACGAAGAAATAAAGGTTGGACAGAAAGTGTTCGCGATTGATGCCAAAGGGGCATTGGAAGTGCACCTGGCGGTTCCGGAGACCACGATCCATCGAGTACATATGGGTACTCCGACAACTATCAGGTTTCCCACGCTGCCCGGGCACTCTGTAAAAGGCCGTATCTCCTTTATCGGTTCCGCCGCTGTAAAAGCCAACGCTTTTCCGGTCAAGGTGGGGCTGATCGAGCCGCCGGCGAATATAAATCCTGGTATGACCGCTGAAGCATCTCTGCTCCTAAAAGATGACAGCCAAATTGCCGGTTACCGGGTCCCGATTCAGGCGATCCTTCCCGCCAAGGAGGTTGGGCAAGGATATGCTTTTGTGTATGACCCGGAAACCTCCACCGTTCGGAAGACGCCGATTCGTACCCTCGGCGCAGAGCAGAACATGGTGATCGTATCTGAAGGTCTATCCGCCGGAGATATCATTGCCGTTGCCGGCGTAAGTTTCCTGGCTGATGGAATGAAGGTAAAGCTTATGGAACAGTAACTGTCCATAGGGTCGAAAGTCTTAAAAAATATGTCAGGTTTTTAAATTCGGAGTAGAAAATGAAAAGTATAACCGATTTTGCACTCAATAATTCGCGAACCGTTATCGTGATAATGCTTGTGATATTTTTTGGCGGCATTATTCTGTTTGGGAAAATTCCAAAACTGGAAGATCCGTACATTACCATTCGCGAAGCATTGGTCGTGGCAAAAAA
>RPGQ01000005.1:0-3920 GCA_004193595.1 Desulfobacteraceae bacterium Eth-SRB2 | reverse complement strand
GTATTTCTGTTTAAGGGCGTGGATGCGGTAGAATTCGGCGAACGATTGAAGAAAAAAGTCAAGGAGATTGAACAGTCCCTTGCCTGGGGGTACAAGCTTGATTTTGCCACCTTTCAGCCCGAACTCATCACCAAAGCCGTCAACGGGATGGTGAGCAATGTGGTACAGAGTGTGGGGATTGTCCTTGTGGTGGTGATGATTATGCTGGGGTTTAGAATCGGCTTGATTGTGGGGTCATTCATCCCCCTTGTCATGCTTTTCGGGGTGGTAATGATGAGTGTGCTAAATATAGAAATGCAGCGCATTTCACTGGCCACCATGATTATTGCCCTGGGCATGTTTGTAGATAACGCTATCGTGGTGTCTGATGATATCAAGGTGAATCTGGAAAGCGGAATGGATCGCAAAGACGCGGTCATAAAATCAGGCAGGTCTCTTTCCGTCCCGCTTTTGACCAGTACGCTCACAACCGTTTTTGCCTTTGGACCGATTATCCTTCAAATCGGGAGTACCGGGGATTATACCAAATCTTTGGGTCAGGTTATGATTATTCTGCTCATGGGCTCATGGTTCTTTTCCATGTTTTCCTCCACCAGCTTATGTTACTGGTTTATGAAGACCAAGCCTGCCGGCGGCACTGACAAAAAAGAAAATATTGATCCTTACCAGGGTAAATTCTATCAGATTTACCGCAAAATTCTGGTGGCCGGTCTGCGCAATCGGATGCTTGTGCTCGGTTTCGTGGGAGTTGCATTTGTGTTGGCGGTATTCGGGTTTACAAAAATACCGCGAATCCTATTTCCCAATGGAGACAGAAATCAGTATACGGTCAATCTCGATCTTCCTGCCGGAACCCATATCGAGGAGACCGATAGGACCGTTCGGGAGTTTTCCGCCTGGCTGCAGGATAAAAATGAAAACCCGGAAATCACCGGGGAAATTGCCTATGTGGGAAATGGCGGACCCCGATTTTTCCTTTCACTGGCGCCGACAGATCCTGATCCGAATAGTGCTTTTGTTATCGTAAACACACAAACAGGGGATCAGGTGGATGAACTTATCAAACGCACGCGGCGGCATCTTCTGGATCATTTCCCCAATGTCCGTGGAAGGGTCAAGGCGATGTTTCTGGGGGCCTCCGAGCCCGGAATATTGGAGATCCGGCTCAGTGGTCCGAATATAGACGTATTGTGGGAACAGGCCGAACAATTGAAGGCGGGGCTCAGGAAAATCGCCGGCACCCTGGATATCAAGGATGATTGGAATAACCGGGTGATTTCAACCAAGGTTGAGGTCGACCAATACCGTGCACGCCGTGCCGGATTAACCTCGCAGGATGTGGCCGGCTCTCTGAGTGGCTTTATCGACGGCACCACGGTAACCGATTTTCACCAGGGTAACGTGGATATCCCCATTGTGGGACGTGGTATCCAGGCGGAACGGGATTCCTCATCCAGCCTGGCAACACTTAACGTTTATTCACAGTCCAAAAAGACCAGCGTTCCCCTCAATCAGGTTGCCGATGTATACGGCATCGGAGAACTCAACCGTATCGTTCGCTACAACCAGGAGCGCACCATAAAAGTCAGCGCCAAGCACCAGGTGCTGAAGGCGGTTGAGCTATTTGACCAAATCAAACCGACACTCGACCGGCTGGAGTTTCCCAAAGATCACCATTGGGAAATGGGAGGTGAACTGGAAAACTCCGCCAAATCAATGGGGAAACTGGCAAAACCGTTGTTTCCATGTTTTGCCGGCATCATTATACTTCTGGTATGGCAGTTTAACTCTATCCGGCGTGCCGCCATTATTATGCTGACCATGCCCCTGGTGCTGGTAGGTGCTGTGGTGGGTCTGTTTGTTATGGGGGCGGATTTTGGTTTTATGGCCATTTTAGGACTTCTGGCCCTGGCCGGATCCATTGTGAACAACGGTATTGTAATGATCGATAAAATCGAAGAAAACAAACGAGAAGGGCAGTCACCCTATGATGCGGTTCTCAATTCAGCCATCAGCCGCTTCAGACCCATACTGCTTTCGGTTGCAACAACCATGCTTGGGTTCACGCCGCTGATTATTTACCATGACGCGCTTTTTTACAATATGGCATGTGTCATGTTCTTTGGCCTGGGAATCGGCAGTCTATTTACGCTTAACTATGTTCCGGCGCTTTATACCCTGTTTTTCCGTATTAAAGCACCAAGTCAATCCTGTTAATCCTGTCAGAAAAAGTGTTGGCTTTATGTATGAATAATTATGAAATTATTAGGAATAGCAGATTTTGCACGAGAAGGAAGGAACGGTAAAATGAAAAACTCCTGTCTAATCTTTGGATTAACTATAAGTTTTGCCCTGCTGCTTACCGGATGCGCCGTGGGGCCGGATTATATCAGGCCCGAAGCACCGGAACCTCAGAAATGGCTTGAGGAAAAGGATCCGGTCATCAAGAGTGAACCGGCGGATTTTGGCCGGTGGTGGACGGTCTTTAATGACCCGGTTCTCAATACTCTGGTTGAGAGGGCTTTTCAGCAGAACCTTCCTCTTAGAATTGCGGGAATCAGGATCCTGGAAGCCCGTGCCCAGTTAGGGATCGCTACCGGAAATCTCTATCCCCAATCGCAGGCTGGTAAGGGAATTTACACCTATACGGACGTGAGCAAAAACACTGCGAATTCTCAGCGTGGCGCCGACTTTCATTATGGTAATATTGATTTGGGTTTTGACGCTGCCTGGGAACTGGACTTCTGGGGTAAATTCCGCCGTGCCGTTGAATCAGACATGGGTAACCTCGAGGCTTCAATTGCAAGCTACGATGACATCCTGGTCACCCTCACTGCTGAGGTGGCCCGTACGTATATATTTATTCGTACGCAAGAGGCGCGTCTGGCCATTGCAAGAGAGAACGTAAAGATTCAGGAACAGTCCCTTGAAATCGCCGAAACGCGTTTCAAAGAAGGAGACGTCACCGAACTGGATCTGCAACAGGCCAAAGCGCTTCTGCGAGACACTCAGGCTACGATTCCCCGGATACAAGCCGGCCTGCGCCAGGACAAGAACGGGCTCGCCATTCTGCTTGGAATCCTCCCGGGTGAACTCAAGGATATATTAAAAGCACCAAAGCTCATTCCCGCAGTACCTGCCGAGGTAAGCGTGGGGGTTCCGTCGGAGTTGCTGCGCCGGCGTCCGGATATCCGCCTTGCAGAGCGTCAGCTCGCCGCCCAGAGCGCCCTGATCGGAGTGGCAAAGGCAGACCTTTACCCCCATTTCTCTCTTTTTGGCTCCATTGGGTTGCGGTCAAGTGATTCAGATGTAACGGCAGCAGGTTCTCCCGGCGGCAGCTCATTTAGCGATCTCTGGGATTCCGACAGCATCGAATTTTACGGCGGTCCTGCTTTTACCTGGAACATTTTTAACTACGGGCGAATCAAAAACCGTGTTCGTGTTCAGGATGCCCGATTCCAACAACTGGTTGTCAATTACCGGAATACAGTGCTCAAGGCGGCTCAAGAAGTGGAAGACGCCATGGTGGCCTTTTTGCGGTCGCAGGATGAGGTAAAATTTTTATCAGAAAGCGTGAACGCAGCCACCCGTTCAGTGGATATTTCCATGATTCAGTACCGGGAAGGGCTGGTAGACTATCAGCGGGTGTTGGATACCCAACGATTTCAGACTCAAGAGCAAGACCTTCTGACCGAAAGAAAAGGATCTGTTGTCCTGAATTTTATTGCCATGTTTAAAGCCCTTGGCGGGGGTTGGCAGATTCGTGAAGGAAGGGATTTTGTTCCTGAGGAAATTCGGAAGAAGATGCAAAACCGGACAAACTGGGGGAATTTGCTGACACCCACAAAGCTGGAAACACCGCCTGCCGATGAAGACAAAGTGAGGTGGCGATTGCCGGAATGGTAATACCTGCATCAAAC
>RPGQ01000026.1 GCA_004193595.1 Desulfobacteraceae bacterium Eth-SRB2 | reverse complement strand
TTGAAAGGGGAATAAGGCTTTTTAGATCACGGCAATCATTAGAGTTTAGGGCAAGCTCTCATGAATACGTTGAATTTCTGACTTTACCTGAGGCAAACGTTCTTTGATGGTCGTCCAAACTAGCTTATAATCCACGCCAAAATAAAAATGAATGAGCCTGTCCCTCATTCCTGCCATTTCTTTCCAGGGAACGGTTGGATTTTGCTGTCGAATCTCATCCGGGATATTTTTTGTAGCCTCCCCAATGATTTCAAATTTTTGGATAACCGCGCTTGAGGTCTTGTCGTCTGAACCAAATTCTTCGAAGCTCATCCCTTCCACAAAAGCCTCAATGCTATCCATTGCGGACAAAATATCTTTCAGATACAGCCTGTAATCTCTCATACTGCAATAGCCTCATTCAAAATCGATTCTTGGAGCTCCTTCCTCAGGGCTCGCTTAGGAACGACGTCTACTTTCTGTTGGAGCTCATCCTCCAGAAAGATCGCCAAACCGGTCAGATCGAAAAGGTCCGCCTCATCTTCAAAATCTACGAGAATGTCTATATCACTTTCGGCATTTTGTTCCCTTCGAACATTGGAGCCAAACAATTGAATTTCTTTTGCTCTGAATTTTTGGAAGACTTGAGGCTTTAATTCCCGCAACCGTACAAGAATTTCCTCTGCTGTCATAGTAGCCATTTTATTCTCCTATATAGTCAAAGAAGTGGGCCATCTGTTTCATCGGGAGGGCATCCTCGACTTTCGCTCAATAAGGGTATGAGTATCAACATGGAATATACTTAGGCACCGAATTCGTGTCCATCCATAAATGGTCTTTTTGCTTGCCCAGTTAAATCCGTATTTAATATTTAACCGGGGCCCAATCTCTACGTTATGCTCAAAAAATAATCCTCGGAATATCAATTATATGCCTGCCTGTCCCGTAGGTCCCCGTGAAGGTACCGGGACAGGCAGGCAGATCATACCGGGGCGGTTATTTTTTTCGCATGCCCCTCCGGGGCGTAGGCCCTACGGGCCGGAGGCTTGATCTTGAACAAGAATCCTCATTTATGAATGGACACGAGTTAAGTTTTATTTCTCACATTATCAATTAATTGTCAATATTTTAAGCTAATTAGTGCTTGACTACAAATTAAGGGGTCAATATGTAGACAGAATCATAAAGCAATTTTTCAAATGCTCGTAAATAACGGTCCTTATTATCGAAAGTGGCTGTGGGCTCCGGTTATTTGAATGTATGCAGCTGCGTGTCAGTGATTTTAATTTTGACACCGGCATATTGACCGTCCATGACGGAAAAAGAAAAAAAGACCGAACGGTTCCATTGCCGGATCGAATTTTCCCTGAATTAAAAAACCACCTTGAATCCGCAATTAACCTTCATCAAGAAGACCTTGCGAACGATTATGCCGGGACATTTCTGCCCGATTTGCTGGAGAGAAAGTATAAACATGCTGCAAAGGAATTGGTCTGGCAATGGTTTTTCCCTGCAAAGATGCCGACCTTTATCCCTGATGCCGGACAATCAAAGAAGCCAAAAGTCCTCTGGATCTGCCTTGAATCCGGGATGCCTTGGACTTTCATTCAAACAGGTCTTTCTCCTGACTTTATCAACTGCCTGGCTTTATCAACTGCCTGACTTTATCAACTGAGGGATAACCCGCATTTCTCTCGACTCCTTGAATCCTATATTCAGCGTGTAAGAATTTGATCACTTTGGCGACAAATAAGAAAATCTCTTTTTTATTGAGAATATTATTGATAAGATCGAAACTGAAAATCTCGAATTTCGAAAAATGTTAATGCGGAATTTAGGTTAAGGGATGTACGAAACTGAAGGGAAAGGATCATAGAAGTGGAAGAACAACCTAAAAAACCTAAAAAAAATTCCAAAGCCATTATAAAGGCGATTATTTTCGCAGCCTTTATTATCGGAGCCATTTCCTTGATCCGTTTTACCCCGGTCAAGAATTATCTCACGGCAGAAGAGCTGAGTCGTTTCCTTGAAACCGCCGGTTTATGGGCACCAGTGGTATATATGATGATTTATGTTGTGGGGGTTTGCCTTTTTCTCCCGGGCACTTTGTTGACGGGTCTTGGGGCCGCCATATTCGGGGCCTATTGGGGATTCGTATATGTATGGTTCGGCGCCATGATCGGTGCCGGCGCCGCCTTTTTTATTGGACGAACTCTGGGAAGGGAATTTGCCGCTTCGCTAATCGGTGACAAGCTGAAAAAATATGACGATGCCATCGAACGAAACGGCTTTGCCACAGTCCTGTATCTCCGGTTGGTCTATTTTCCGTTTACGCCTATGAACTTTGGCATGGGGCTGACCAAGGTCCGATTCCGGGACTATGTGGCGGGAACCGGCCTGGGCATTATCGTGGGTACGTTTATCTTCACCTTTTTTATCGGGACGCTCAAAGATGTGTGGGCCTCAGGAAATTGGGGAGAGCTGATATCTTTTAAGGTTTTCTTCTCCATAGGGCTCTTTATCTTCTCATTTTTCATTCCCAAAATCATAAAAAAGATCAAGGGAGAGAAATAAAACCTAAGGTGAAAATTTATGACTAACCTAAAAGATGAAACTTTTGTTTTGGCAGGTGACATCGGCGGGACCAAAACCCACCTGGGCCTTTTTACACAAGGAAAAAAGCGTCCTTTGCCAAAAGTGATTAAGACCTTTTCAAGCCCAAATGCCCCTGATCTGGAAACCATTATCCGGCAATTTCTTGAAATCCATCCCACATCTGTTACCCATGCATGCTTTGGAATTGCAGGCCCCGTGGTAAACGGCGCGTCTAAAATCACCAACCTCCCCTGGGATGTGTCTGAAGTTCGGATCCGGGAGCAGCTTAACTTTAATCATGTCAGGCTTGTCAACGATCTAACCGCCACTGCAATGGCCATCCCGCTATTGAACAGCGATGAATTCTTTCCTTTAAATCACACAGAGCCTGTAAAAGGCCGGAATCTTGCCCTGATTGCTCCGGGAACGGGTCTTGGGATAGCCATGCTGATTTATCAAAACGATGGATACGTTCCAGTACCTTCAGAGGGCGGTCATGCTGATTTTGCTCCCAACAACGAAACAGAGGATGAGCTGTGGCGGTATCTACATAGGCGTTATGGCCATGTGAGTATTGAAAGGGTGGTTTCCGGATCCGGATTGGTGAATATTTACAGGTGGCTGAAAGACTCAAATCGTTTAAACGAACCGGATGGGTTAAGGCAAAAGCTAAAAGAACCGGACCCGGCCAAAACCATCACTGACGCTGCTTTGGCGAATAAAGATGTTGGATGTGTAAAAGCACTGAATATGTTTACCTCCATCTTCGGCGCTGTTGCGGGCAATTTAGCCTTAACCGGAATGACCACCGGCGGGGTTTATCTGGGAGGCGGGATTCCGCCGAAAATTTTATCCAAATTAAAAGAAGATATTTTTATGGAAGCATTCACAAATAAAGGAAGGTTTAAGGAGTTGCTTGAGAATATACCCGTTAAAGTCATTCTAAACGATAAAGCAGCCCTTATGGGTGCGGCACATTGCGCCATTATGCTTAAGTAGTGCCTGCCTGTCCCGTAGGTCGGCAGATCGTACCGGGGTGGTTATTTTTTTCAAGTCAAGTCCGTCCTATATTGCCCCATTATATTGATATTTAAGACCTTTATTCGGAACCTTTAATGAGGATATTCTTGGCTTGACTTGGTAACAATCAGGACACTTCACTAAATACCCCTCAGCTGAGCACTTACATACAGAGCCACCCTGCAAACCAAATCCTCCTGATGTGGGTGTTATATCAATTGTCGCCTCGCGCCCACAGTCCGAACATTTTCCTTTTAAAACTATTGTCGATTTCTCCGGATTAGCTTCAAACATTTTTCTTAATATTTCTATCATCGGAAATCACATCCTTTTACTGTTGGTTATATCTGAAAAAAAATTTATTCTTTTGGTATTCTTGGCTTTCTTTTAACGAGCCCACTTTTTCTTTCTTTCCTTGCCATAACTGCGTTTAGGCTATGTGAGTTACATTTTATAGTTTCAACAGGCATGTATCTTCTCAATATGATATTTTAATCTCCCAACAGAGCAAACAATGTTCTGTCAGGAGCAAGGCACGCACATAAAAAAAATATTCTCATGATGATGGAAACGTTGTCAATGAAGCATTGGATTCATTTTTCTAGGAAAATATCCCTAAAAGATAGGGATTTGTCCCGGACTATGGTTTTAAATAAATTTGGGATAGGAATTAGATATCAATCCGCTTTAAATGTTCAGAAAGTTAAAACTCCTATTTATCCAGCCTTTCTTTCAATTCTTTCCCGCATTTAAAAAACGGAAGATTTTTTTCCTTAACTTTAACAGGTTCCCCGGTTTTTGGATTCCTGCCGGTGTATGCCTTGTAATGCTTGACGCAAAATGAGCACAGGCCCCGGATTTCCACCCGGTCTCCATTGGCCAAGGCGTTTGCCATATCATCAAAAAACAGCCTTACAACCGCTTCGGCTTTGTTTTTCGAAATCCCTGCTTGGTTTTGAAGCGTCTCAATAAGATCCAACTTGTTCATCTCTAGCCTCCGAAATTTGAATTGATTCAAATAAATACATCATCAAAACCAAAATGTCAGGAATTCTGTAGGGTTATTGAGAGGTGGTTGCCTTTGGGATATGGCTTCCTTTAGGGACGTTTTTGTGTTAATCTTGATTTCAATGGTTCAAAATGATGAGTTCACACGAATTGAAACTTAATCGGCTGGAGCTGAAAATGAACAGCGAAAATTTTAAGGATCAATGCTCTGATTTAACCAAAGAGTTCACCATTCAGATCCCCTGCAGGCTTGCGGAAAGAGTTGAAGGTTTTGCATCAGCGAGCAATACCACCATCACCGGCGTGGTGATCGAGGCGCTGGATACGTTTTTAAGAGAGCAGAAAAACAGGGTGGGTTGAAAGCGGCGATGGTCAGAAAAACCAGCGCCAATGAAACCGGGAGAGACGACGGCTGCACCCTTGAATGCCGGGTGCATTACCAGTGTGTTAATTGCTATCCAAAACTTTTTGGTTTCAGGTGTCAGCTAATTCGTTTCTTACTCCTGAAACCTGATTGCAAGGCTTTCGCTCAAAAAATGAATAAGTTAATGGGTGAAAACCATTTTAACAAATCGGTAATGCTTCCTGAATGCCTTGTTGGAGCGAAGCGGAAATCCCGCTATCGGGGCCAATGTACGCCTCAGGGGCAGTATATGAGTCTGTTGATTAATGGTCTTTTCGCACAATCTCTGCGTTATGCTCAAAAAATAATCCTCGGAATATCAACTATATGCCTGCCTGTCCCGTAGGTCGGCAGATCGTACCGGGGTGGTTATTTTTTTCGCATGCCCCTCCGGGGCGTAGGCCCTACGGGCCGGAGGCTTGATCTTGAACGAAAATCCTCATTAATCAACAGACTCAGTATATCCGGGTTAGCCTTATTGGCCGGTTCATATCTATGAACATAGTAAATCGGAGGCTGAGAAGCTAATGTCAGCGGAAATTATCATGGTATTGGTGATCTTGGCAGCTGTTATTGTGTTGCTTGTAACAGAGTGGATGCCTTTGGAGGTTTTAGCACTGCTGGTTTTGGGTGTTCTGGCGGTCACTGGAATTGTCAGTCCCACCGAAGCCTTGGCCGGATTTAGCAATCCTGCCGTGGTGACCATCTGGGCGGTTTTTATTCTCAGCGGCGGCCTGACTCGCACCGGTATCGCCAATATCCTCGGTCGCCAATTGATGAAGGTTGCCGGACGTAAAGAATCGCTTTTGGTGGTAACCATCATGGTCATTGCCGGCGCACTTTCAGCGTTTATGAACAATGTTGCCGTGGCTGCCCTCATGTTGCCGGTTGTGATGGATATTGCACGCAAAACAAAACGTTCCCCGTCAACCTTGTTGATGCCGCTTGCTTATGGGTCATTGCTTGGGGGACTGACCACCATGATCGGCACACCACCCAACATCCTGGTCACTGAAGCGCTGCGCGATAACGGTTTAACATCCTTCAAACTGTTTGATTTCACTCCGGTAGGGATAGCGGTTATGTTTTCCGGTATTACATTTGTCACTTTTATCGGAACCCGTATCCTGCCCAAACGTAACGTGGCCAAAGAAACATCCGGAACACACCCGGATTTTCGCTCCCAGTATGAACTGCAAGAGCGTTTGTTTCAGATCAAAATACCGGCAGATTCGGTCTTGGTGGGAAAAACGCTGGCCAAAAGCCACCTGGGTTCCGGATTGGATCTCAACGTGGTGGGCATCACCCGAGGCAATCAGACACTGTTAGCCCCGGAGATAACCGAAACCATTCGGCGAAATGACCTGCTGATTGTAGAGGGACGTTTGGAGCGGATTCAGGAATTGAATCATTGGGGCCAATTGTTGATCGAAACCCAAGCTATTGGCGTCGATGACCTTTTCGCCCATGGAATGAAAGTCGCCGAGCTTCAACTCAGTCCGAACTCGGCGTATGCCAATCAGACGTTAGCTAAAATCGGCTTTCGCAATCGGTTTGGTCTCAACGTGCTGGCGATTCAACGAAAAGGTCACCCAATTGATGAAAATTTAAAGGCCCAGTTGCTTAAAGCCGCCGACGTTTTGCTTATTCATGGCCCGGCAGCGCAAATGAAGACATTGGAAAACAATACCCATTTCCTGCCGCCGAAACAATTGAAGCCCGCTATGTTGAGGAGCAACTATCCGCTGGATAAACGCCTTCGCCGGCTAAGGGTTCCGGAGGCCTCTAAACTCATAGGGTTAAGCTTAAACAAAAGTCGTCTGGGTAATGCCGTTGATGTACAGATCCTTTATGTTGTTCGCCAAAATGGTGCGGCTTTTATCCCCGCATCCACGGACTGCTTCGAACCCGAAGACCGCCTGGTTGTATCCGGATCATCCGACATGATCTCCATTCTGCAGATGCAAGGCCTTGAAGGTGTTTTTGCCGAAGACCCATCTCACCCTTTCGATCTGTCCATGATTGAAGATGATCACGTGGGGTTAATTGAGGTGATGCTCTCTCCGCATTCGGTGCTATCCGGTATAACTCTAAGCCAGATGAATTTCCGCGAAAAATACGGCTTGACGGTACTTGCCATTTGGCGCAAAGGCCGTGCCTATCGTTCCGACCTACGCAATATGACCCTGCAATTGGGGGACGCCTTATTGTTGTATGGACCTTGGAAAAAATTGATCGTTTTGGGTCGGGAGCCTGATTTCCTTGTTCTTACCGAAGTCGCTCAGGAAGTTCCCAGAGAAGAAAAATCTAAACTTGCCTTGATCATTATGATAGCTGTGCTTTTAACGGTAATTATGGGTTGGCTCCCCATTTACATTGCAGTGGTCATCGGTGCCGCTTTCATGATCTTAACCAAATGTTTAACCATGGAAGAAGCCTATCGCTACATTGAATGGAAAGCCGTATTTTTAATTGCCGGAATGTTGCCGCTGGGCACAGCGTTAGATAATTCCGGTGCAGCCCGTCTGTTGGCCGAAGGCGTTGTGAGTTCGCTGGGGCCTTTCGGCCCGTATGCGGTGTTGTTCGGACTTTTGGTGATCACCTTTATCGGAACCAGTATTATTCCCACTGCTGCCCTGGTGGTGCTCATGGTGCCCATCGCCTTGAAAACCTCTGCCGCTCTGGGAATATCTCCACATGCCTTGATGATGGGCATCGCCATGGCCGCATCTTCCAGCTTCACATCCCCCATCTCGCATCCGGCGAACGTCTTGGTGATGGGACCGGGCGGCTACCGTTTTACTGATTATCTGAAAGTCGGTGTACCGCTGACATTAATAGTACTATTGGTGTTGATGTTGATGTTGCCAATTTTCTGGCCGTTAACGCCTTGACGTTTTCCTGGTAAAAGTTAAGCAATGATTTTGATATGTTACCATCTATTGACAAACCGTAGCTCCGAAGCTTTTTTTAGGTGTCAGGTTGGGTGGTGAAAATCGCCGTGTATACAGATGGAATTTTAATCCCATTTTTGTTCCATATCTTAAGGTGTCAGGTGTCAGGAATGATGAACAGAGGCGCTGGCACCTGAAACCTGACACCTGAAACCAAATAGCCATAGCAATCTTAGCAAACAACAGTTTTGATTTACACCCAGAACAAACCGGTATGGCGAATTTTGGGCAAAAATATGCCAATACATTTCAAAAAACATTTGATTGTCTTCACCCGTTATCCGGAACCCGGAAAAACCAAGACCCGACTTATTCCTCTGATAGGGGCACAAGGGGCTGCGGATCTTCAGCGAAAAATGACGGAACACACCCTGTCGCAAGTAAAAAGGTTATCAACATCACGTGAATTGGCTGTCGAGATCCGTTATGAGGGTGGGGATAAAAATTTAATGCAAACCTGGCTCGGCCAGGATTTTGAGTATCGCCCCCAGGACAGTGGTGATCTTGGACGGCGTATGAAACGTTCTTTGGAAGATGCCTTTAGAGCCGGGGCAACCCAAGCTGTGATTATAGGTACCGATATCCCGGATATAACAAATGGTATCATTCAAAAAGCGTTTGACGCCCTTAAACTAAAAAATTTGGTGCTGGGTCCGGCCAAAGACGGCGGCTACTATTTGATCGGGCTGCAAAAGAATTCTCTATCACAAGCCATCCCTGATTTGTTTACGGGAATAAACTGGGGATCAGGTGATGTTATCGAAAAAACAATAAAAATTGCAAAAAAATCGGGATTAAGTTTTACACTGTTGGACGTATTAAAAGATGTAGACAATCCTGAAGATCTTATGATCTGGGAACGGTCACAACATACAAACACTAGTGCTTTTAATCCCGATCGCATCTCAATTATCATACCGGCCATAAACGAAGCCGATAACATTGCAAAAACCATAGAAAGTATCGGTCCCGGGGATAAAAAGGAAGTCATTGTAGTGGATGGAAGAAGTAATGATGATACCGTGGGGATTGCGAAATCACTGGGGGCAAGAGTTATCACCAGCGCCCCGCCACGGGCACGGCAAATGAACCGGGGCGCCGGCCAGGCCACCGGTGATGTGCTTGTTTTTCTTCATGCCGATACACGGCTGCCGGAAAAATTTGAAGACTTTATTTTTAACAGCTTCAAACAACCTAAAATGGTTGCCGGCGCATTCCAACTTCGTATGGATTCCCCTATGCCGGGCCTTCGGCTTATTGAACGAATTGCAAACTGGCGCTCTCGATTTTTGAAAATGCCTTACGGCGACCAGGCGATTTTCCTCTCCTCCAAGCTTTTTCATAATTTGGGAGGATTTCCGGATATTCCGATAATGGAAGATTTTGAACTGGTCCGGCGTTTGCAAAAACAAGGAAACATAATAATTTTACCCGCACCTGTTTTCACATCTCCCCGCCGCTGGCAAAACTTTGGCATATTGAGAACCACATTAATCAACCAGCTGGTTATTGCAGCGTATGTTATGGGTATTGCCCCGGAAGTGATCGCACGATGGTATGGCCGCAGCAAAGGTGTATCTGAAAGGAGGTAAAAAATGTACGATTCGGAATTTGAAGATATTACGGCCGAAGAATTGAAGCAATTTATCAAATCCCACAATGAAAAGGAGTACCTGCTTGTGGATGTCCGACAGCCGGATGAATATACAAAAGGCCACATCCCGGGGGCCAAGTTTATTCCCTTGAATGAACTCTTATCCGATTTTTCCGGTTTGCCTGCAAACAGGGATGTTGTTTTCTACTGCCACAGTGGGGGGCGCTCTCTGGCTGCGGCATCCATGTTTTCTGAAGAAGGTATTACTGAAAAAACAATATACAATCTGGAAGGAGGGATCCTCTCCTGGGAAGGCAAGACCCTGAAAGGATTCCCCAAAATACAGGTCTTTGATAAAACCAAAGGGCCTGTGGAACTTTTGCTTACCGCCATGGATCTGGAAAAAGGGGCCTGGCGATTTTATACTTATATTATAAAAAACTTTGCAGTTGATCCGATTATTCCTACCTTGGAGCAGTTGTCCAATGCAGAAATCGCGCATGCCAGAACCGTTTACGGGTTCTGGGAAAAAGCGGCAAGCACTCCCATTGCCTTTGACCCACTCTACGAAAGCCTTAAAGGAGAAATCCTTGAAGGTGGGGAAAGCCTGGTGGAGGTAATGGGATACCTGAAAAATATTGAGGAAAACCCCTGTCTGCGAATTTTAGAACTGGCCATTCATATGGAGTACGCTGCCTTTGATCTGTACAAAACCATGGCCGAGAAAGAAAAAGATCAGACGGTCCGGGACAGCTTTTTATCCATTGCCCAGGCTGAAAAAAGCCATATGCGAATCCTGGTTCGCGCTCTGGATCAGTGCGATTAATGTCGAAATCCGGACACTTGCTAACGGTTACAAATCCTATAGATATCGAGACCTTTGAAAAATGCTCAATTTTGTTCAATAACAAGGAAGGCGAAAATTTTAACCACCCCGATGAAAAACGCATCGGGACAGGCATCCATACATTTAGTATTTTGAGGATTAAAATTTGATCCTGACGCAGGAATTGGGCAAAAGGGGGCGTTTTGCAAAGGTCTCGTATCATGAGACAGTTGTGTATCACTGTGTCTCTATGGGTTTTGACTTCCCTGTCAGGAAAATTGAATGTCATTGTTAACCAATTGAATTTACATCTAATTTATCAGGCAGTGATTTATTGCATTTGGCATGGATTTTGAAGTAATCTTTTTTTATGTTTAGTTAAATATCAGCTTTCTTAAACAATCTTATTTGAATGAATGTTGTTTTTATTGAAAATTTTATTTTTTTGAAAGGAAATCTATTATGGAAAATAAAGCTCATATATGTCAAACTTGCGGAAAAGTAACGGAGGACTGCGGTCACCTGTGTGATCCAATGGCAATAACAGACGCATATGTTTGTAACCATTGCGGTGTGGCACACAAAGATCCCAGACATATTTGTAAACCAAAACTGCAACACATCAATTTTGTTTGTATGGCCTGCGGGCGTGTGGCGGAGTTGCCCAAACAGCTTTGCAATCCAAGAGATATTGTTCTCATGGCAAAGCAAGAAGCTCCAACGAAAATAATTTAAAAGGGACCGTTGAATTAATATTCGACTTTAGAGACAAACGGCGGCTCTGTTTAGAGCCGCCGTTTTTTAATTCAGAAGACCACATTCTCCCCAATAAGGCGGCATCCCTTTTCCTGTCGGATTAAACCGCATAAACATTTTCCATAAAAACATTTGAAGTTTCGGTCCCGCCATGCTATTGAAGGGGTCTGCAAAATATCATAAGAGGTTTTTAAAAAAACGAATCTATATTTAACCTGATATACAATAAAACCTAATTTAGGGTTAGTCCCGATGTGGTTCATTAAGGATTATACTCCGTTTTTAATTTGAACAAGAGTGTATGTGCCTTTATTTTTTAGGAGCATTTGGAGAAGTATTTAATGGCGGATAAACCCACATATGAAGAATTGGAGCAAAAGCTTAAAGAGTTGGAAAAACAAGTCAGCCGCATCAGCTTGTTAGAGAGAGACATCAAAGAAACTCGTGAACATGCGGAAGGCATCGTGGCGATCGTTCGTGAACCTTTGCTGGTGCTGGATGCCGATTTGAAGGTGATATTTGCCAATACATCTTTTTATCAGGTTTTCAAGGTAACCCCCCAAGAGACCGATGGGCAATTGTTATATGCGCTGGGCAATGGACAATGGGATGTCCCCAAGCTGCGAAAACTGATTGAGAATATCCTCCTCATGGATACCACTTTCGAAGGCTATGAAGTTGAACATGAGTTTGAACATATCGGCCGGCGGGTGATGCGACTGAACGCCCGACGGGTATCCGGAGAGGCGAAAAACATACCGTTGATTTTTCTGACATTTGAAGATGTAACTGAGCGCAATTTGGCGAAGATGAAACTGAAGCGAAGTCAGGGACGCCTTGCTCAGGTTGAGCGCATTGCCCATCTTGGAAACTGGACGTGGAATATTGTAACCAGCGAGTTGGATTGGTCCGATGAGATATATCGAATTTTCGGACGGATACCTCAGGAATTTGAGCTAACCTATGAAACATTTCTGAATTTCGTCCATCCGGAAGACAGAGAATTTGTTAATCAGTCTATTGATAAAGCCTTATATGAGAATAAGCCATACCGCATTGACCATCGTATCATTCTATCCGACGGCAGGGAGCGCATGGTTCATGAACAAGCTGAAGTGATTTTCGATGAAACCGGCAGACCGATTCAGATGATTGGCACGGTACAGGATATCACTGAATTCAAGCGAACAAAAGACCAACTCCGAAAAAGCAAGGCCATGCTCCAGTCGATTTTTGACGGGATCTCAGATCCGCTCATCCTCCTGGGAGAAGGGCTAACCATTCATGCTATTAATCGGCCTACGCTGGATTATTATATGATAAAAAGCCCTGGGCATGTTATCGGAAAACCCTGTTTTGTGGGATTAGCCAACCAAACCGAAATATGTGAGGGATGCATAATTCCCGGGGCAGTATCAGAGGGGTGGGAGCAGACATTTCAACGCCGAAGCTTAAAAAATTCGGAACGATTCGAAGAGATTTCATTATATCCGGTCTTAGATGAAAGCAGCAACATTGAGGCCACCATCATTCGCATCCACGATATTACCGAAAAGAAGCGGATGGAAAAGCAGCTCATACATAGTGAAAAACTGGCCTCCATCGGGGTCCTGGTATCAGGGATTGCCCATGAGATCAATAATCCGAATAATTATATTTCCGTCAACATCCCGATCTTAAGGGATTATATCAATACGGTGATACCTATAATTGATGAATATGCAAAAAAGCATCCGGGTCTGGAAATATTGCACATGCCTTACCCTGAATTTCGTGAAGATATCTTTGAACTTCTTGATAATATCCAATATGGCTCCAGGCAAATCAAATCCATTGTTAAGGACTTAAAAGTATTTTCAAAGCCGGACCAGGATAAGCCAATTGAAAAAATTGACCTGAAACCCATGTTTGAAAAAGTTTTTGCGTTTTGCTGGAGCAAGATTAGAAAAACCGTAAAAACCTTTAATATCAATATTCCGGAAAACCTGCCGGAGATTCTTATCGATTCACAACTTCTGGAGCAGATTTTGATTAATCTTTTAATAAATGCCGCAAATGCCTTTGATAAACCCTTTAATGAAAATTCACGAGTCGACCTGGTGGTTTCCATGGATGATTCAAAAGAAAATCAACTGATCATTGAAGTCAGCGACAATGGCAGAGGGATGGATGAAAAAATCATAGAAAAAATATTCGATCCTTTTTTTACGACCAACCCATCAGAAGAAGGAACCGGGCTCGGAATGTATATTGTCCATAATCTCATTGAGAAAATAGGGGGATGTATTCAAGTCGAAAGTAAATTAGGGGAGGGGAGTAAGTTTACATTGATATTGAATATTAATTAATGTCTATCCAGAAATATATATTGGGTACAAATACAGTTTCCAATTCAGAAATGAGCAATTTTTCGCAAGGTCAAGGACAATTCTGTAGGATAGCAGAATTGGACGGCTGAATAGCCGACCGTAAGGGCGAGGGGAATGGACGCCCCGAGTCAAATCAAGGAATTACGCGGAGGCGTACAAGTGGTACGCCGCACAAGTGATTCCGCAGATTGACCCCAGAGAAATAGGCTCTGCATTTCACAGGGCAGGCGCAGAGATTGCGGAAAATGGCCATTTCTGGATGGAAATTAGTTAAGAATCGGGGGTTGCCTTGCCAAACCGAATAATAGCCATAGACGACGATCAGATCTTTCTCAAAAGCATCAGAAGGGCTCTGATTACTTCCGGCTTTACATCCGTTAGACTTGAACCTGACCCTGAAAAAGCGGTTTCAGTTTTTAAACAGGGGGAATCCTTTGATATTGCCTTGATCGATGTATCTATGCCCGGCATGGATGGTTTGGAAGTTCTTGAAGTCATAAAGAACAACAGCCCTGAAACCGAATGCATCATGATTACGGCTCTGGATGAAGCGGGGACTGCAGTCAGTGCTATGAAAAGAGGGGCCTATGATTACCTTGTGAAACCTGTTGAAAAGGATGATCTTGTTTTATCAATCAACCGTGCTCTTGAAAGAAAGCGTCTGTTTAATATTACGGACATCGGCAAGGGAACTCGCCTGCCGGAACTTTTGAATGAACATGCCTTCAAATCAATTATTTTCGGATCGGCAGATGTATTGAAAATATTAAAAGAAGCCGAACTTCATGCGGCAAGCGATATTCCAATATTGATTACCGGAGAGAGCGGAACAGGAAAAGAACTTTTGGCAAGAGCGGTTCACGCGACCAGTCCAAGGTCAAAATCCGTGTTTACTCCCGTCAACATGGCCTCGCTTACGGGTTCACTTTTTGATGCCGAATTTTTCGGACACACAAAGGGAGCTTTTACGGGAGCTGAAAAAGATCGCACAGGCTACCTTGAGCACTCAAACAAGGGCACTCTGTTTTTGGATGAAATAAGCAACCTGCCAATGGAGCTTCAGGGAAAGCTGTTGCGGGTTTTACAGGACGGAGAATATATAAAGCTCGGAACAGACACTCCCCGGAAAACGGATATCCGTTTTATTGCCGCAACAAATGAGGATCTGGAAAAGCTGATGTGCAACCGGAAATTTCGAAAGGATTTGTACTACCGCCTCAAAGGAGGATGGCTCCACCTGCCGGCTCTCAGGCAAAGAAAAGAAGACATCCCTTTGCTGGTCAACCATTTTTTGAATGAGTTTCTGGGTAAAGATAAAAATACCGGCATAGAAGAAGACGCCATGACTCTGCTTTTTAATTATGATTATCCGGGGAACATTAGAGAACTGAAGTCCATTATCAAATCGGCCGTAAACCTTGCCCAGGAACGAAAAATCTCTAAAATATTCCTACCCGACAATATTCAAAAGCAAAAACCAAAAGCAAAAACCAAACATCGGCAGGGAACAACCCCCATAGTCCCTCTTGCACAAATGGAACAGTCCTATATCCTTACCGTTTATAATCACACCGGAAAAAACAAGTCCCAAACCGCAAGATTGCTCGATATTGCCTTGAATACCCTCAGAAAAAAACTCAAGATTTATGAGTCTGTTGATTAATGGTCTTTTCGCACAATCTCTGCGTTATGCTCAAAAAATAATCCTCGGAATATCAAATATATGCCTGCCTGCCCCGTGAAATGCGAAGCCTATTTCTCTGGGGTGGTTATTTTTTTCGCATGCCCCTCCGGGGCGTAGGCCCTACGGGCCGGAGGCTTGATCTTGAACGAAAATCCTCATTAATCAACGGACTCATCTATGGTATGAAGTAAGGGTTCACTCAAATATAGATTATCAATTTTTGCATAGTTCGACAATAATTATTTGATTTTACTGGTGATATTGTATTCAGATATGCAATTTTTGCATACCTGAACGGTCCGGTTACCGCCAGTCCGGATATCTTTCCGGCAGACATTTTACCTCTCTATCCTATTGATTATCCGCTGTTTATTACTGTCAGCCCGTCATTCTTTCCTGTTGGCATGCTTAATGCTTTATATGCTTTAGAAAAAAGTCGTTCCGATAAACCAACTATAGTAATTACCAGAATAATGTTCCGTTTCAAAGACAGCATCCAGCGCATAAACTTCCGAGCGAATCCATCACCGATCAATAGAATTTCAGATCAAAATAATGTAGGAGGGGGAAAGTTACCATGGATCATTTAAACAAAGCCTATAACCAACATAAGAACAACCGATTCTGTGGTGCTGACATCTTGCCTTCCGAACTGCTTTTTAAGCCTCAAGATTCCAAAGCCAGGGTCTTAAAAAAGAATGGTAATAATCAAACACCCGGGGAAATTATATCATTCAATGATATTTCAGATTCAGGCAACCGCAAAACAGGAGATAAAAGTCCGGTTAATTTTTCAAGAATTATCGGTAGGGACAGAAAAATGATCGAGATTTTCCGGCAAATCATCAATGTTGCCACATACGATTATCCTGTTCATATTTTCGGTGAAACCGGCACGGGAAAGGAACTGGTCGCCGAAGCCATTCATAAGGCAAGTTCCCGCAAAAACGGACATTTTGTACCGATCAATTGTGGAGCTATGCCGGAAGGGCTTGTTGAAAGCGAACTGTTCGGACATGTGAAAGGCTCTTTCTCCGGCGCCATTCGTGATAAAAAGGGAAGATTTGAATTGGCAGACGGCGGCACAATTTTTTTGGATGAGATTGCTGAACTTTCAAAGCACATGCAGGCAAAGCTGTTGCGTTTTCTTCAGGATGGTAAATTTGAAAAGGTTGGTGGAGAAAAAACGGTTCGGATAAATGTAAGAGTTATCAGCGCAACCAATAAAGACCTTAAAGAAGAAATGAAAAAAAACAGATTTCGGGATGACCTGTATTATAGAATTAATGTCGTACCCGTTTCTCTTCCCGCCCTTCGTGAGCGCAAAAGCGATATTCCGCTTCTGGTCAATCATTTTTTAAAACAGGCGGTCAGACAGTATAACCGGAACTCTGTTGTTGTCTCGGATAGAGCCATGATGTTGCTCACCGAATATAAATGGTCCGGCAATGTCAGAGAGCTTCAGAATGCCATTCAGTTTGCTTTCGTTAAAAGCAGTGGTGATGAGATAACCCCTGATAATCTTCCCATGGAGATTAATGATAACCGTCTTTTTCAAACCATACGGGGGCCTTCACGCAAACTGGACAGAGTGCAAGTCGAGTCCGCAATAAAAAAAACAGGCGGCAACAAGGCAAAGGCGGCAAGACTCCTTAATGTAGGACGGGCAACCCTTTATAGATTTTTTAACGATTATCCCGAGTCGCAAGAAAGCATCTGCGCATATGGAGATTAAAGGATTGGATATGAATTTCGTAAAGAAAGATTATATATGAAAACCATCCTTGTCGTCGATGACAAAAGAGTACAGCTCAAAACACTGAGAAGGGGATTGAGAACCAAGGGATACCAGGTTGTTGAGGCAATTAGCGGCAAAGAAGCTCTAGGTCATCTTGTCAAGGACAATAAAATTGATATTATTTTAACAGATTACGCCATGCCGGAAATGAACGGAATACAACTTCTGCAAAAGATTCGTAAAAACAATAAAACCATACCCGTAATAATTATGACGGCATATGGAGATAAAGATCTTGTGATCGAGGCCATGCATTATCAATGTAACGGATTTATCGACAAGCCTTTTGATATGGATGAGCTTTTGGAAGAAATAAAGAATATACCCTTAAGATAACATGATAAAGGAGGAATTATGATATCTTCTCCCTGTAAAAATTGTCCCAAGAGAGATCTGCCGAAAAAAGATTGTGCAAAAGATTGTCAGTTACTTAACGCAGTTCAGGACTTACAGATGGTGGCGGAAGAAAGCTGTGTCTCAAGCAGGCAGGATTATACGGAAAGCGTCAGATATGCCTTACCATCTTCTCTCAGAAAAAATTCTATTTCTTTAAATATCATATGATGTGAAACCAAAATTTCAACAACCGCCTTTGGAATACCGGTCGGTGAAGGGTGGAAATCAAGACCGTTAGTAAGGGAGCATTACCGATTTGTTAAAATGGTTTTCACCCATTAACTTATTGTTTTTTGAGCGAAAGCCTTGCAATCAGGTTTCAGGTGTCAGGAGTAAGAAACGAATTAGCTGATACCTGAATTCAAAGACGTTGAACATTTCTTCTACTAAAATAATGACTTTTTTTCCCTTAAGTAACATGTTCTCCTCCACCATTGTTTTAATGTTACCCGAGATATCCGGAACATGCGCCGCTTAATTTAACTTTGATGCACGAGAGATCGGTGCAAATCGAGGGAAAAATCGCTCAATTTGGATCTAAATGTGTTTCTCAAGAATCGATCTTATATTCCCCGGCTTTAATTTAACAGGAATTCTCCCTTTTAAAAGCTTTTCGTCGTAAGTCGGTTTTTTTGCCTGATAAAAGATGCCGATGGGAATACGCTCACCTTCTCCGTAACTCCATTCTCGGGCCCTGGCAAAGGCGGCTTCTTTATCGGAAGCATCATGAGCCTTGTCTGTGAGTTCGTAGACCCTTTTGTTGTAAAAATCATACGTATTAAAAAAGGTAAAGCAGGGTTGGAGCACATCAATAAAGGCAAACCCTTGGTGTTTGACGGCGGCTTTCATCAAGAGTTGGAGATGTTTTGGTTTACCCGCAAAGCCCCTGGCCACAAAGCCGGCTCCGGCAGAAAGCATCAATTCGATGGGATTCAAGGGTTCTTCAGGACTTCCTCCGGGAGTTGATCGCCCTTTAAAGCCTGCGGGACTGGTAGGGGTAAACTGACCGGTTGTGAGTCCATACACTCGGTTGTTATGGACGATAAAAGTCACATTAATATTTCTCTTGGCACTAAAGATAAGATGTTCGATACCCTCGCCATAAGCATCTCCGTCACCGGCATGACCAATTACCACCAAATCCGGATTGGCCAGCTTGATCCCGGTAATTGGAGGAGGGACTCGCCCATGAATGGAATAAAAGCTATTCACTTTAATATAGTCTACTATCTTGGCATGACACCCTATCCCGGATGCCAGAACCAGCTTGCTAAGGTCAAGACCTTCTTCTGTAAGATCGGCTAAAACCTTTATAATAGAATTTAAAATGCCAAAATTACCACAACCCGGGCACCATGTGTTTTGGGCATAGGTTTCTAATTCTTTTGCTGTTGTCACGAGAGCACCTCCTTTACCTTTTCTAAAAGAGAATCTACTGTAAAAGGACGGCCGTCGAAACGCAAAATCATATCGTCAATACAGATACCATGAGCTGAAAGAAGTTTTGCCAGTTGGCCGGTAGCATTAACCTCAATATCAATGATCTTATCCGCATGGGACAGAGCTTTTTTTAAAGGCTCTATGGGTAGCGGCTCAAGCACCAGGGGCTGAACCACTTTAAGCCCTAATTCTTCAGCCGCTTCTATACACGCCCCTTTGGTGGAGCCCCAGCAAAGGAGAACGGTCTTTGATTCAGGATCACCATAAACCTTTACCTGTTCATAGCGGACAAGTTCATCTTCCATGGTCTTTTTTTTGCGTAAACGTTTTTGCTGCATCCTGATGATTTGCTCGGATTCTTCAGTGGTTATACCATATTCATCATGCTCGTAAGAGGTTCCTTTAACCATGGCCTCCGGATTTCCGGGAAAGGCCAGCGGGGAAATGCCGTTTTGAGTATCCAGATATCGTTTATATTCCCCTTGACCATCCCAAAGGATCGGAGCTTCGGGTTTTATTTTATCCGGATCTATGTCAAGGCTGAATATGCTTTCGCTGAGGTGTTTGTCGGAAAGGACAAAGCAAGGGATCTGAAACTTCCAGGCCAGGTTCATGGCCAGGCCCGTGAGATAAAAGGCCTCCTCAGCATCTCCGGGAGCCAAAACCAGTTTTGCAAACTCCCCATGGCCGGAATGGATGACAAAAGAAAGATCACCCTGCATGGTGTAAGTGGGCACTCCCGTACCCGGACCGGGTCTTTGAGACACGACAAAGACAATGGGGAACTCACCCTGGCCGGAAAGACTCAACGCCTCGGTCATCAGGGCAAAGCCACCACCCGAAGTGCCAACCATGGTCTTGGCCCCGGCATAAGCGGCTCCCAGGGCCATGAGGGCAACACCAATCTCGCTTTCGGGGTGTATGGTTACCACTCCCAAGTCATCTTCGTGTTCTGCCAGGTAGTGAAGAATGGCAGATGCAGGGGTCATGGGGTATGCGATATACATATTGAGACCGGCCTGAACAGCCCCCAGGGCAATGGCCTCGTTGCCCGACACCAATGGAAGCATTTTTTGATTCAGATTGTGAACGGAGAGACAGGCTTTTTCTACCTGATTATACGCTGACTGAGCAATCTTAAGATTCAAATCCACTGCTTTTTCTATAGTATCTTTTATGACCCTTTCCAACATCTCCCACTCAATATTCAACACTTTGGCCAGCGCCCCGAGAGCGGCGGTGTTTCTCATAATGGGCGCTCCTTCCGACTCCTTGACCAGACCCATAAAGTCAACGCCGACTCCTTGGGCCTCCACTTTTTTAGAATCGTAGAGAATCATTCCGTTGGAGTTGAGGCGATGTTTGTGTTTTTCTACGGCATCCTGGTTTAAGGCCACGATGAGATCCACTTTTTCCTTGTGAGCTATGATTTTCTTTTTTGAGGCCCTTATGATAGAAAAATTGTGCCCGCCACGAATAAGCGAGGGATAGTCATCGTAGAAGAAAATACGATAGCCAAATCTATTCAAAAGTCTGGCAAGTGTCTGACCGGCTTGCCGGATACCATCACCGGCTTTTCCACCTATAAGAATCGATAGTTCTTCCATGACAAATCTCCTGGATAATGATTATAAAAATATAATTGTTTATAGTGAGATGATAGAACTCTTGCTTTTGATCCAAATATAGTCCTTTTCGAGTCAAAACTGGTTGGGGCGTTTTAGGTTATTAGGTAAATTTTGTACCATCTGGAGGTTCTCATATGCCCCGATAGCGGGATTTCAGCTTCGCTCCAACAAGACATTTAAGGGCGAAGTCATAAAGTCATAGTGAACTGTTGCGAGCCTTTAAGAACGAAGCTGATGGTAATTCCTGCAATAAAATCCTTACTTCGATCAATCTTCTTCTATAATAATGGCATCGGCGCCACATTCTTCTGCAGCCTGCCGTACAAGCACTTTGTATTCTTCGGGGACTTCATCAACCTTAACGATGGACTTCAGTTGATCCTCATCATATTCAAAAACCTCGGGGCATAGATCGTTACAGCGTCTGTCTCCCATACAATTTTCTGTGACTTTCACTTTCATGTTTTTCTCCTTGTGCATTCTAAAAAGAATATTTGGTGCCTGAACGAAAACGGTTCTTTTCGCAAATATCTTCATCTACCCCTCGAAAATTCGCAATCCATTCAACCGGGACAGCGCTTGTTTTATTGGGGCGAAGCCTATTTCTCTGGGGCAGTTAAAATTTTCCTCTTTCCCTCCGGGTCGCAGGCCCGAAGTTTGATCTTAAGAAAAAATTCGAGCTTTCGTTCAGGCACGATTTAAAGAATAATTCCAGAGGTCCGGATTTAAATTAGATTACGGTTTAAAACCAACCAATCTGGATACAAAAACAACTTAAATGTTATTCCTAATTTAATTTCTGGCCAATGGCTTTTCCGTAATCCTGACAGGCGCGCAACCCTTCATCTGTTTCAAGAACCTGTTCTTTAAGATCTAATGCACCCAGATCGACCATGTCCATTTTGAAAACATGAAGCATGGTATCATAGATCATATTTGCAGATTCCCCGCTGTGTGTATAGGAACCGAAAGCTCCGCCCATTTTCCCTACCAAATTTGCCTTCTCAGCCAAAAAAAGAAAGGTTTTCATGCCGGCGGTTAAATCTCTATGATACGTGGGACAGCCGAAAATAAATCCATCGTATCCTTCCAGATCTTTTTCACTTTTTATTTCAGAAATCTTTTTCAGTTCAGCATCATTTTCCGTTATACGGATTCCTTCCCCAATATATTCCGCCATTTTTTCCGTATTTCCTGTTCTACTGTAATATGCAACCAATACCTTTTTCATTTTTAATCTCCTTTCTTTGTTAATGTTTTAAATTTGTCGTGCCAAGCACACCTATTACAATACGTTTCGGTCTCTTCACCTATTTCAGAAATTTCAGAATCACTAACATCAGAATCAAAGCAAATCACACCATCAGGACATTCAAACTCATAGGTTTCATATTCATCAATCGGATCTTTCACATAAAATTTAATACAACCGCAAACCGGACATTTCATATGGCTCACCTCTTATTCGACCCTGGAAAAAGCTTTAATATTGGCTTTGCAAACCGGGC
Source organism: Desulfobacteraceae bacterium Eth-SRB2 (assembly GCA_004193595.1). Lineage (GTDB taxonomy): Bacteria > Desulfobacterota > Desulfobacteria > Desulfobacterales > UBA11574 > S5133MH16. The sequence continues at coordinate 8,585 of RPGQ01000026.1, read as the reverse complement.
ATGTTTCAGGCGGCTCATTTTCACAGGTATAGCCGCAAACGGAACACACATAATAACATTCCACCTCTTCAGGATTATCCAGATTATTCAGAGCTTTTTGGTAAAGGTCGGCATGCACCTTCTCAACAGCATTGGCATATGTGAAGCTACGCTCCGCCGCTTTATTACCCTCTGATTTTGCCGTTTCGATCATAGGCGGGTACATACTTTCAAATTCATGGGTTTCACCGGCAATGGCTTCTTTAAGGTTCTCAGCGGTAGTTTTAACGGCCTTGAGTGCCCTCAAATGAGCATGTGCATGAACGGTTTCGGCCTCTGCAGCCGCCCTGAAGAGTTTACCCACCTGAGGGTAGCCTTCCTGATCCGCCTTTTTACCAAATGCCAGATATTTACGGTTGGCCTGTGATTCCCCTGCAAATGCTTCCAGTAAATCTTGTTCTGTTTGACTCATTATTTTTCTCCTTTCTAATTTTAATTAACCGATTTTTTTAATTTTAAACTAAATCCAGCAAACACTTAATTTTTTATACCTCCCTCTCTCTTTTTATTTAGTCTTTAAAAACAAATTTTCCCCCAATAAACCCCGCAATGCCTGCCGCAGTGAGCATGACCAAGTTAATCAGAAGAAATAACCAATTGCTCGATGAAATTGCTGCCTGGGGATCAATGAAAAGCCATACCACCAAAATGACCGCCAATAATGAAACCACGGCAGCGCAAATGATCTTGGCTTTAAACAGCCGAGTCAGTTGGCCTCTGTATTTTTTCTGCCATTCGATATACCCTGAAAAAAGGACCAACGGCAGGGTAAGAACAACAAATATCAGATTGTAAAAAGCGGCTTTACCCAGACCACTGAAATTAAATAATGCGGCTAAAACAATAAATATAACAGAAGCTGGAAGTACTCCGTTTGGGATGTGGACCGAAATTGGGTGGACATGATGCTTTACCATCAGATCGAAAATCGGGTTTAGTTTGGAGCGGAAAATAGGTGGTATAGGTTTTGAATCCATCTTTTTATCTTCAGGTTCCGGCTGATCCATTTCCGTTTCCACCGGTTCTTCAGAAACTAATTCAATAAATTTGCTTCGATCAGCTCCGCACACAGGACATTCTTCAGGCGGTTCATCCCCCTCATGTATGTAACCGCACACCGTACATTGCCACTTTTTCACAGAACCTCCTTTTAATTATATAGTTCAAAACAACTATGTTTGTTAAACTTTTTCTTTTCAATAGGTTAAATTGACACCATGATAGTATAGAAATTTCCTTTTTTGGACACAGACCTGCCTGCCGTGCGAGGCACGAGCGGGCAGGTCTGCAAAAATCTGTGTCCTATTTAAATGGATTTTAAATCATCTTGCTTCCATGGGTACAAAACTGCACTGATCCGGGCCGCAGTAATCACCCATATATTCGGAATCGGGACGGTAAAGCACCGGTTTGGACCCAGCACCCCCAAACTGCTCTTCAAGAACATGAGAAGCCCAGCCGGAAATTCTGGCGATGGCAAATAACGGGGTAAAGAGATCTACCGGTATCCCCATGTAATAATAAAGAGATGCGCTATAGAAATCGACATTCACAAAAATATCTCTTCCCTTTCTCTGTTTAAAGGCTTCCTTGCCTTTTTTTTCAAGCACTTTAGATATTTCGTACAATTTGGTACCGCCGGTGCGTTCGCCCATTTTCTTAGACATGGGAGCAAGTATATGTGCCCGAGGGTCATCGGTTTTATAAACTGCATGGCCCATCCCCATGATTTTTCCGCCGGAATCGAGCAAATTATTTACATACGCTTCAACCCTGTCAACAGTGACAATATCGATGAGCATCTCCATAACCCGCGTATTTGCACCACCGTGCAATTCTCCGGATAAAGACCCTACGCCGGCAGCAACGGCAGCATACATGTGGGCTCTAGTTGATGCCACCTGTCTTGCCGAAAATGTTGAAGCATTAAAAGAATGTTCTGCATGCAGTACCAGGCAAGTATCAAAAAAGCCGGCCAATTCATCATCAGGAATTGTTCCGTTGATCATATAAAGAAAGTTGGCTGCATGACTCAAGTCCGCATTTGGCTCAACAGGTTTTTTATTGTTCCGGATGCGGTCCCAGGCTGCAACAATGGTTGGAAATTTTGCGATGAGCTTTATGGCCATACGAAGTGCCGCTTCAGGAGAATACTCTCTGGTATCAAGGTCATGGTGTGCCAACATCGCAACCGCCGCCTGAAGTATGTCCATGGGAAGAGCGTCTTTGGGCCTTGTTTCAAGGGCTGCAATCACCTCAGGTGGGATCCCCCTTTCCCCGGCAAGCTGTTTCTTGAAGTTTTCAAGTTCTTCTTTTTGAGGCAGTCTTTCAAAAAGAAGAAGATAGGCAACCTCTTCAAAGGAGACTTTTCCGGCCAGGTCCTGGACAAGATACCCCCTGTAAATCAATCTGCCAAGAGTACCGTCAACATCGCTGATCCTTGTTGTTGCGACTTGAAAACCCCGGAGGCCCGTATTTAAAATCGGTTGACATGATTCCATTTTACACCTCCGTTTCTGTTTTTTTGGTAAAATAATTAAAAAACAATCATAAAAAACCAAAGAAGCAAATCCAGAAAAAGTGGTTCTTTTATTCCGTTGTTCTATATTTTCGTTCTTTGGTGATAAATAAATTTTCCTTATTTCATCATAGTATTTAATCAAAATTCATGCCAAGTTTTATAAAATAAAATTAAAACCCGATAATAGCGAACAAAGGGGCATTCGTGTATAAAAACAAGTAAAACCTTTCTGCAAACGTCGAGTGTGCCGAAAGATGAAAGTTATTGAAAGCAAATCTGTAGAATGCTACCACAACCTTTTGATAACAAAGCTAAATTGATAAAATTTGCGCTCCTGAAGGCTAAACCATTTTCAAAAATAATTTATGCAGATTAAAGGTATAACAAGGAATAGTAATATAATTTGATGAATATTTAATTATTCACATAAGATGATCCGGGGAGAAAAAGCACAATACAAAATTGAAAAAACGTCTCATATTTTTAGCATGAAACATAAGTGTATCATGAGACATGTGGCATAAGAGAAGATTCTTTACTGGAAAGAAGAGGCAAGGCTTTTTATCAGAAAGTTGCAGAAAACACTGAAAATAAGGCGATACGGGATGTTTTTGAAATGATGGCAGCAGAAGAACAAAACTAATCAGATTATAGGAATAGGCATACCCTTAAAATTGTATGTTACTATTTTATCTAAGAACCAGGAGTTTTCTCCTGGTTTACAGGGATCGTAGTAACCGGTACTGGAGAATTTTTTAAAACTTTTTCAGTGACACTTCCAAAGCGAAAATGCCCCCTTTCCCCTCGGCTTGCCATCACCACCAGGTCAACCTTTTCTTTATCAATCAGTTTTAAAATTTCTTGCGCCGGATCGCCGACGGCGATGTGTTTAATGTACAGGGGGCAACTTTCCAAATACTTTTCGCAAATCTGATCTGGGCGGTGTTTCGCCGATTTGTTTGCCCATTGCATAATTTTGTCCATGCGAGCTTTGTTAAATGAAATTATAAGAAAAAATCAAAGCCGGGTCTTGATGTAACGCATTTCAAACAAAGAATTGGAGCTTTATCCAACTCTCTTGACTTTCAATTTAACTGACTTATTCTCTGATCACTGATCATGGATTACGCAATAGCAGCAACATGCAACAATAAGGACTAAGTTCATTGAAAAAAGGATGAGAGAGGAGGCCTTATGGAGCGTTTCGAATATGAAATTACCAAACACTCTGCGGATACTTTTGATAAGATAATCTATTTTTGTAGTGAGTCTGGCCAATGCGGTATTGATGAAGTCGCAAAAGATCAGACAAGAATTTTGGCTGATATTCTGAACAACCGGGGAAGTAAAGGCTGGGCGCTTGTCCAAATTTCTTTCGGCAAGGATGGCGTGATGGCATTTTGGAAACGTCGTATTAAAGACAAAAAGAAATAGCCGTGGGAAACAAGATCAAATAATTAAAACAAAATGTTTTCGGGAGGTCTTCGTTCGGGGACATGTTCATGGGGAATTTTATCCTTGTTCCATTTCTCTGATACATAAAGGCTGCAATAGCAACTGCCGTATTCTTCAACATCCGGCGCCCTGTATACACATGGACAAAGTATATCCTTGTCATTATCTTTATTTCCGGAAGCCAGCCTGCAGGGGCATGCCATGTAGCCGTAGCGCTTCTTGTTGGTAATCAAGGCTTCAAGCAGTTCAAATACCCGCTCTCTATCCTTGTTAAAAAAATATCCCTTGGACTCCTGAGTTTTCCTCAGCATTTCATAGAGTTTTGTGACTTCCATTATAATCCAAGCGCCTCCCTTATCTCATTTTCCTTAAATCCCACGATGACTTTATCACCTATGATAATTGTAGGAAAAGAACATTTGGGATTGAATTTTTTGATATCTTCCAGTATTTCCTTGCGTTCTTGTCCTTCCAAAAGATCGACGTCAACAAAATCATACAATACTGTGCAATCGCTAAGGAATTTTTTGGTGGACTTGCAATGGCTACAGGTGCTTAGAGAATATATTTTCACTGTGTTGTCAGACATATGAGAATCCTTTCACCATAAATTTTTAGCCGAATATAATAAAGCACACTTAATGGAATTTTACAACTATTTCTTCAAAGGCTTTGCGCCATTTGGGCGGAACCAATTCCATGCCTTTTTTGAAATATCCAACAGCCAGCAAAAGCGGAATCCAGTAATTATCCGGGATGTTGAATTCCTTTCGCACCGCATCGTGGTCAAATCCGTCCATGGGGTGGGTGTCAAGTCCAAGGTTTTTTGCGGTCAACATCAGTGCCATGGCAAAAAAGCCTGTATTTTTACAGGCGAAAGCCAGCTGTTTGTCTTCACTTTCCCCGTAAAGGGATGTACGGGCATCTATGAACCATTGCCGCTGATCCTCGTTCATAGCTTTAGCCGTAATCATCTCTTGAAAATTTTTTTCAACAAACTGGTGACCTGCTTTCCACCCATCTTGATCAGCCAGCACAATTAGCGTTACCGGCGCTTCGCTGACTTTGGGCTGGTTCCAGGCCAGACTCTGAAGGCGCGTTTTCTCTTCATGCCCTCTTAAAATAATCAGACTCCACGGCTGAAGATTAAAACTTGACGGCGTCTTTGCCGCAGTTTCAATCATTGCTCTCAGTGTTTCATCTGAAACGTCTTTATCCGGATCAAAAAAATTAACCGCTCGTCTATTATTAATAACATCTATAAATTCCATGATTAACTCCTTATCGGGAGCATTACCGATTTGTTAAAATGGTTTTCACCCATTAACTTATTCATTTTTTGAGCGAAAGCCTTGCAATCAGGTGTCAGGTGTCAGGTGTCAGGAGTAAGAAACGAATTAGCTGATACCTGAAACCTGACACCTGACACCAAAAAGTCTTGGATAGCAATTAACAAACTGGTAATGCACCCCTCCTTATCTTACTATTTCAATGGAGCAGGTTCCTCACTTTCTCCGGATCCGTAACCGGTGGTTTGCACAATTTGTCCATACAAACATAGGCAGTGGTCTTGTTATCTATTCTTTTAACCGATGAGATAAATGGAAGCTGTCGGGCCAGCCGGCTACGGATCGTATTATCTACAAGCATAACCGCTTTGCCGGGAATAAAGAAAGAATTTACGGTTCTTAGCATTGAGCGCGTATCTTCCCCGTTACGATCTCCGTCGATTACCACTTCGACCGGTTTTAACCGTGATATAATCAGGGCAACCAGAAGTTCCGGGGCTGAATCCGGCTGTGAATTAATTCTTGATAGAACACTTTCCAAAGTTCGTTCGACCACGGTCAAATATTTCCCTGAATCGGCAAACCTCGCAAGACGCAATGCATTCAAAACAGCCACTGATCCGGCGGAAGGTGTCACACTATCCGTATCCTCCTTGACACGCAAACCAATCTTTTTATCATGTCCCTTACGGGTCATAAAAAAGCCGCCATTTTCTGTATCGTAAAACAATGTTATCTGTTGGTCCATGAGTTCAAGGGCCCATTCCAGCCATTCTGGATCGAAATCGGCTTCATAAAGATCAATGAGGCCCTGGATTAAAAAAGCATAGTCACTGGCCATACCGACAATTTTTCTCTCTCCTTTACGCCACCGTCTGTAAAGAAGTTTGGTTTCAGAATTATAAAGATTTTTCTGGATAAATTTCGCTGCATTTCGGGCTGCCATCAGGTATCTTTCGTCTTCTAACACTTGATATGCCCTGGACAATGCGGATATCATAAGGCCATTCCAAGAGGTAAGGACTTTGTCGTCCAGGTGTGGTCGGGGTCTGGCGGATCGGGCCTTTAATAGCTTTGATTTAGATTCATCCAACAATTGGGCGATCTCACTTTTTGATCGGCCAAATTTATCAGCGGTCTCATCCAGAGAATGGGCGGTAAATAAAATGTTTTTACCTATAAAATCCCCATGTGGATCATATTCGACATTTCCTTCCGGTTCCAATCCGTAGCGGTAAGAAAATATTTTACCCGTCTCAGGACCTAGTAGAGCATGGATCTCTCTTTGCTCCCACACATAGAAGGCCCCTTCGATTTTCTTTTTATCACCACCCTTGAAATCTGAGTCTGCCGGCAGACTATCGGCATCTTCTGCCGAATAAAATCCGCCATCCGGATGCGTCATATCCCGCAGAACATAATCGGCTGTTTCCTTTGCAATTTTTTCAAAAAAACGGTTACGGGTAATCAGGAAAGCATCCAGGTAATTTCTAAGTAGCTGGGCATTGTCATACAGCATCTTTTCAAAATGGGGGACATGCCATTTGGCGTCTGTGGAATATCGGTGAAACCCTCCGCCCAATTGATCATAAATTCCGCCGGTTGCCATGGCACGGAGTGTAAAATTTCCCATTTCAAGGGCGGTATCGCCTGCGTTATCTTTTTTGTCCCCATTTTTAGCATAAAAATAATAAGCAAATAAAAAATTCTGAATTGAGGGAGATGGAAACTTGGGAGCCTGACTGAACCCGCCTAAATTTTTGTCAAATCTTGTGGAGAAATTGTTCAAGGCATTATCCAGCAAGCGGGTATCGATGGGTCCATGAGTTGAAGACCATGACAGATAATTTGTTACAATTCTTGATAATTCCTGACCGGAGGAGAGTAGTTTTTTCTTTTTTGAAGGATCGTTCCAGGCTGTGGTAATAAGATTCAAAAGGTCGGGCCATGATAACATCTCCGGTTTAGAAACCGGCGGAAAATAGGTCCCCCCGTAAAAGGGTTCCAATTCGGGTGTAAGAAAAACATTTAATGGCCAACCGGCTGAACCGATTAAGGCTGAAACCGCGGTAATGTATATTTTATCAAGGTCGGGCCGCTCTTCCCTGTCCACTTTTATACATACAAAGTTATGGTTCATCAATTCAGCGATTTTCAAATCCATGAACGATTCTTCCTCCATTATATGGCACCAGTGACAGGTTGAATACCCAATGGATAAAAGAATCGGTTTATTTTCCGATTTTGATTTTTCAAATGCTTCATCTCCCCACGCATACCAGTCAACCGGATTATAGGCATGCTGGAGAAGATACGGACTTTTTTCATGTATAAGCCGGTTAGGTTTTGTATGTTCTTCAGTCATTTTTTTCTCCTGATCCGCAATATGTACGCTAAGGTTGTATAAAAAAAAGAATAACCGGAACAATAAGCATGAAAATACGTTTTATTAACATTAAAATGTGTTCCGATTCGGTTTTTTCCCATATTTAGAGGCTCTGAATTAATAACGAAATAATTTTATTTTAACTCTTGACAAAAAAAGGTTTTTAAAATAAAAATTAATAGTAATTATTACTATTATTGTTGAATTGTCAAGTTATCTAAAATGAAACCTTTTCATGAAGGAAAAACCATCTCTTAGAAGGAGGTAACTCTAATGGCAGAAGAAATAAAAGCAAAGGCGAAAAAGGCGAAAAAGATGGCTGATCCGAAAGCGATTTCCATTGATCCTGCAACTCAGGAGATGCAAGCCCGGGCTCAGGAACTGGGAATCGATACGGTTTATGACAGAGCGGCACAAATGAAACCCTGTAACATTGGCGTGCAGGGCACATGTTGTAAAAACTGTTCCATGGGACCGTGCCGTCTTCCGCTTCCCAAAGCGGGAATCGAGGGAGAGGACACCCGAAAGGGCCTGTGCGGAGCCACAGCCAATACCATTGCAGCGCGTAACTTTATCCGGATGATCGCAGGGGGTGCTTCAGCCCATTCAGATCACGGCCGCGGTGTGGCCGAAGTTTTCATGGCTGCTGCAAAAAAGGAAACCGATGCTTACAAGATCAAAGATGTGGACAAACTTTTGCTGATTGCTCCCTGTCTGGGTGTTGAAACCACGGTTGAAGTTGACGGCGAGCAGGTTAACCGAAAAACTGATGATATTGCCCTTGAAGTGGCTGAAGCCGCAATCAATGAATGGGGCAAGTACGAGGGCGAACTGTTGTACGCAAAAAGAGCGCCCCAACCCCTTTATGAAAAATGGAAAAAAGCCGGCGTTGTTC
>RPGQ01000025.1:22075-28226 GCA_004193595.1 Desulfobacteraceae bacterium Eth-SRB2 | reverse complement strand
GTTACCTATCCAATTAATAGGAGTGTTTATGTTTAAAGTAATACCAAATGGCATAAATCGTTTAGATATTGAAATGAGTGGAAAGTTGAATGCTGAAGATATGAAAATTGCATTAGACGAACTTGTCAGCAAATCGAAAAATATTGAAAATGGTAAAATGCTGTATGAAATTATCGACTTTCATCTTCCGTCACTGGGTGCAATTGGAATTGAATTTTCTCGGCTTCCTGGGATGTTCGGGCTTATGAAAAAATTTGACCGCGCAGCGGTATTGACTGATAAGACTTGGTTAAAGAAAGTAAGTGAATTTGAGGGAGCTTTTTACCCAGGTCTAGAAATTAAGGCTTTTAATAGAGACCAAAAAGCGGAAGCAGAAGATTGGTTGTCGAGTTAGATTGGTATTGTTTTTCAGATATCCATTCCATAGCAGAAAAATGTGAGGTTGTAAGAGATGGTAGGACCAGAAGTTTGATTTTTGTCGGCCAGTTGCTGGTCGGGAACAGAAAAAAGGCAGGTTTCTATGGCATTTCAGACACCGCTAATGGAGGGGTCGATTCGAATGTGGGTCGAATGTGGGTCGGGCCGCAGGAACATCTTGATATAATAGATAAAACGTTTTAAATTCGCGTCAAATAAGCTAAAAACACCTATTTTTGGAGCGTTAATTCATAAATTTCAATAAGTTCGCGTGGCCCGACCCCGATTGACGATTGAATTGATTCACAGTGAAAATCAAGTATTTTGATCCGAGGGCGGTTTATAAAATCCGAGTTGGTGGAACACCAAGAGGTCAGATAGTGGAAACGGTGGAGATAGAGACGTTGGTGATTTGTTGCCTTATTAATAAATAAATAGGATTGCCCAACCACGCCATTCACCAGATGAACTGGTGATGGCGGTCGTTATCCGAAATGATAGCATGATGGTCGCTTTAAATTTTATTGACACCCGTTACGTATCTGGTTACAATATGGTTGGATGATACAGAAATTCAAACACACAGGTTTAAAACGGCTATTTGAATCTGGCAGCTCTGCAGGTATCAACCCACAGCATGTAACGCGTCTACGACAAATTCTAGCACTTCTTGAGACCGCTGAAACCTTAGATGACATGGATTTGCCCGGTTTAAATCTGCATGAACTTAAAGGTGATCGTAAAGGAACTTGGTCAGTAAAAGTAAGCGGAAATTGGCGTATAACTTTTAAACTGCAAAAAGGAGATGCCTTCGACGTAAATTATGAAGATTATCATTAAAGGAGTATCCCATGCGTATGCATAATCCGCCCCATCCAGGTGAAATCATAAGAGAGTTTTGTGTAGAACCTCTGAATTTAACAATAACTGATGCTGCCAAAGCTCTTGGCGTTACACGAAAAACCCTTTCGACCCTTTTGAACGGTAGAGCGGGTGTCAGTCCTGAGATGGCTATAAGACTGTCAAGGGTTTTTGGTCGTACACCCGAAGGGTGGCTTCGGCTACAACTGCAGTTCGATTTATGGAAAGCGGAACAATCCATTGATGTGAAAGATTTAAAGCGAATAAAAGCTGCATGATTTTTCAGAGATACGGATAACCTGCGCCTGGACGCAGACGGGCTAAAAACCTCGCTCGCTGGTCAAGCGCGCGTTAGGCTGATATAATAAAAGCTAAGTTCAAATAGGTGTTTTATGGCTGAGGGAATAAAAACTCAGAATAGTTCAGGTGTCGACAAAGGATTGGTTGCCATGTTCATTAAGATGTCACCGGAGGAGCGGCTAAAAGCAAATGATAACGCGATACGTGCTATTTTGGAATTGAGAAATGCATACCAACGGCAAAAAAACAACAAGCGCAGACCTAAGCGCAATAATTGAAGGTTTAATAAAGGCAGATGTTAAGTTTATTTTTGCGCGAACCCTTAGTGGCAGAATGGAACCTGAACTCAGGTCTCAATAGACCCGCCTCAGGTAAATCCCGCACCGGCAGTGCAGGTATAACAGTGATCCGCTGTAGCGATGTGGCTGTCCGGCTCCGGAGGCCCGCCCATTTCAGAAACATGAATTTTATGTCCTCCCATGAAAAGGCCTCTGGCAAGATTAAAATCACAATCGTAAAGAAATCCGTCCCATGAAACAGAGACCATGGTGCGGCACATCACGCTTTCAACAGCGCAGGGGTTGAAGCTGGAAGAGAGCTTGGCCATATATTTTTCCAAGTTGCCCGATTTTATGAGCCACCGGCGATATCTTCCCAGAGGCACATTGGCAAAATTAAAGAGCTGGTTGAAAACAATTCCCCATTTGTCTTTAAGGACCTGACGAAACCTCTTTTCCGTCTCAACCTGCTCCGGCGGAAGAAATGCCCCGGTGGGATTGGATACCAGATTGAGTTCCAGACCGGATCCCGGGTGTCCATATCCAATGGCATTCAGCTTTTTAAGTGCATGGATGCTGATTTTAAAGATACCGTCACCCCGCTGTGAATCTGTCTGGAGTTCGTTTAAAGAAGGAAAAGAGGCGACAATGATTACGCGATAAGATTTCAACAGTTCAAACAAATGGTCTCTGTTGCCGTCGTTCAAGGCCGACAGGTTCGAGCGCAGCATAAGCCGTGATGCCAAAGGAGACATTTCTTGTATCAGCCTGCTGATATTCGGATTCAGTTCAGGTGCGCCACCGGTGATGTCTATGGTTTCAAATCGGCTTCGCCGGGCATAGGAAACAACTTCGTTTAGGATTCCAGATTCCATATTTTCTTTACGGGTCGGGCCGGCATTCAGATGACAGTGACGGCAGGTCTGGTTGCAAAGAAAACCCACATTCACCTGTAAGGTATGGGTTCGTGCCCGGTTTAATTTAAGGCCGTGACCGGAAAGGGTCAGGCTGAAAGGGGCAACACCAAGCGTATTTTCCGATGAGACCGTATCCTTTTTATATAATGTTTGCTCGGTAAGCATATCTCCCCTGACTTTTGTTTTAGATTGAGAACCTGGTCCTCTGTGCCGGGTCAGAGCTATATGGCCTTGCCTGAAGAAACGCCGTAAGAGTTTGAAGTGAACTAAAGTTTAAAGTGAGCTAAAGTTAAGGAATTTTGCCAATTATATAAAATCAGCGGAGTGCAGCGACCCCATAACTTTAGGTCACTTATCACTTTTAACTTGTCCGGCTTGTAGGATAACAGACCCTTTTAGGGTCAAACCAAAGCTTGATCCTCCGGGCCAAGATTTTACATGGACAACTTTTCAGTAATGTTGCGCATTTGAATGCCGTGAACCAGCGAAGCACCGCCGCGAATGGCCGTTACCACATGGATCGCTTCTGTCATTTCCGCGAGATTGGACCCCTTTTCGAGACAGGCCTGTGTATAGGCATCAATACAGTATGGACACTGTACGGCATGGGCAACCGCCAGGGCAATGAGGGCCTTTTCTCTTTCTGTAAGCTCCCCTTGGGCAAACACGGCGCCATAATACTCAAAAAACTTTTTCGCGAGTTCGGGCACTTGTTTCCCGATCTCTTCAAATTTCAGTAGATCTTTCGGATTGTAATACGTCTCCATTTTTTTTATCCTTTGGGCCAGGATTCTTTACTTTTGTGTTTTTTGTGGCCATACTTTTTTATTCTCGCCACAAAGGCACCAAGACACTAAGAAAGAATAAGATAATAAAATCCCTCGTGTCTTTGTGACTGGGTGGCAAATATTTCTTGCTAAAAAATATATTTCTTTATTCTTCACAGGCCTCAGGAGTACATGCCCTCCCTTTAAGATGGAAAAAGAACTTGAGACTTTTTTTAATCTTATCGGAAAAAATCTTGGGAGAAAAATATGTTCCGGCAACCTTTTTATTAATTTCACCGATGGTGGGATAGGGATGCACGGCAGAAGCCAGAGTGGAAAGTTTGACCTTGCCGTTTAACGTTGCCACCCATTCACTGATCAGGTCTCCTGCCCGGGGGCCTAAGATCTGAACACCCACCGGCTTTTCTTTTTCATCCAGGATCATTTTAATCTTGCCGACTTTTTCGCCTTCTGCCAGGCTTCGGTCATTGTCTTTGAATTCCTCTGTCCAAACCGCATAGTCGATTCCGGCTGCCTGTGCTGTTTTTTCATTCATTCCGATGCTTGCCAGCTCGGGATCTGAGTAGGTACACCATGGCAGAAAAGTATAATCGGTTTTCCGGGGAAGATGAAAAATTGCGTTGGTGATTACAATGCCCCCTTCGTAGCCAGCGGCATGGGTAAACTGGAAGCCTCCGTTCACATCTCCGGCCGCATAAATGTGTTTGTGATTTGTCCTTAGCCTTTTATCTACCGTGATGCCTCGTTTGTCAAATTTAACCCCAATATCTTCGAGGCCCAGTTCTTGGACGTTGGCGGATCTGCCCATGGCCACAAGAATAGTTTCAGATTTCAGGCGGATGGTTTTGCCCTCAGCATTTTTTATGATCACTTCTTTGTGTCGACCCAGATCTTTTGCAGCTTGAATGGAAGAATTTAAGTGGAACACCACACCTTCGGAGCGCATGACGTTCATAACCCCGTCGGCCATATCCTTATCCTCTTTTCCCAGAATCTGTTCACTACGATCCACAATATAAACCTTTGTTCCCAGACGGTTAAAGGCCTGTCCCATTTCTGTTCCTATGGGACCGCCGCCTAAAATGATCATAGACTCAGGCAGATGATCAAGGTAAAAGATCTCCTTGTTGGTGATATAAGGGGTTTTATCCAGGCCTTCAATGGGAAGAACCATGGGAGATGAGCCGGTTGCAATGACCCAGTACTTGGCTGATAAAGCTTTTCCATTCAGCCGGATGGTGTGTTCATCTGTAAATTTTGGGTCTCCAAATTCTACCTTAGCCCCAAGATTACAGAATCTCTCTTCGGAATCATGCTTTTGAATAATGCTTACCACCGATTTAATTCTTTTTGACACCTGCTTAAAATCTACCGGAGGAACCTCAACTGGGGGTAGACCAAAGATTTTAACATTTTTCATCTGGTGATAAACATGAGCCGTTTTGATCAACGTTTTACTGGGCACGCATCCAAAATGCAGGCAGTCTCCGCCAAGCTCCTTTTCTTTTTCAACCAGCAGTGTTTTGGCTCCCAGTTGGGCGGCACCGGATGTAACTGTCAGTCCGGCGGCACCGCCGCCGATAACGCCAATATCATAATCATAATCAGCCATGATCTGCTCCTTTTTTGGACACAGATGAACACAGATTATCAAGATTCTTAAATTGCAAAATAACAATATTATCTGTGTATATCTGCGAAAATCTGCGTCCTATTTAACTTGACTTAGAAATCCACGTCCTTTGGGCTTGGTCAAAATCAATTGGAGAGACCTTTGACAAATGCCCCCTTTTGCGTTATCAGCAGCAAAACATTATGGTATTGCCTCCTATCCGCATTCTAATTCCCTAATACATAGACATTATAAACCCACCATCCGGTTGAAATCTGATACAGGGACAGAATAAGGACAATTAGATTATTAAGTCCATGGATTAATGTAAGCCATTGGCGTTTTTTTTTAACTCGGTTCATGTACAGACCGGAGAACAACCCAAAGAGAATCAGAGGCAGCATCACCAAAGCGAGTTTGCCATGGGCCCCTGTTATTAAAAATCCATGCCAGTAAACGTACACCATACTGATTCCTCCGAACATACCGGCCAGCCACGATACCATGGTTATCTTTCCCAAAAGTACATGCCGTTTCCAGTTAAACGTTACCTTTTGCCTGAGATGCAAAAAACGAAAACGCTGAATCCCTAAGAAGAATACGTAAATTGCCATCACAATGGCTGACAATTGAACGATGGGATGAAGAATAAGCAAAACGCTACCTCTTTTAAATTCGAAACTATATTCAGTGCCTGAACGAAAACTGTCTTTTTCGCCAATATCTGCGTCAGACTCAAATTTTAATCCTCAAAATACTCAATGTATTCCTGTGGTTAAAATTTTCGTCTTTCTTGATCTTAACGAAAAATCCTAGTTTTCGTTCGGGCACTATTTATTCTTTTTGAGAAAATCCGGATCATTTGGGACAGGTTTTTTACTTGAATTCGTGGATCAAAACAAAGTCATTCTTTGCTCTGGTTCCATGGCATCCAATACAGCCTTTAGGTTTTCCAAACTTTTCTGCTTTGCCGTCGGG
>RPGQ01000025.1:0-22065 GCA_004193595.1 Desulfobacteraceae bacterium Eth-SRB2 | reverse complement strand
AGTGCCTGAACGAAAACTGTCTTTTTCGCCAATATCTGCGTCAAAATCAAATTTTAATCCTCGAAATACTTAATGTATGTCTGTGGTTAAAATTTTCGTCTTCCTTGATCTTTACGAAAAATCCTAGTTTTCGTTCGGGCACTACATAGAAGGATTTCAAGATGCATAAATGGAGCACTTACGAACCGCCATGGCTGCTTCCTGCAACGCTTCGGCAAAGGTGGGATGGCCGTGGACGGTCCGGGCGATGTCTTCGGAACTTGCACCGAATTCAACAGCCAGCACACATTCAGCGATCATGTCCGCGGCGCGGGGTCCGATGATATGTACGCCCAAAATTCGATCGGTTTTAGAATGGGCAATGAGCTTGACAAAGCCATCCTTTTCTCCCATGCACCGGGCCCGACCAGCCCCTGAAAAGGGATAGGTGCCGATACAATAAGGGATATTGCGTTCTTTGACCTGTTCCTCGGTGAGACCGACACTGGCAACCTCCGGCCAGGTATAGACGACCGCGGGAATGGCATCGTAATTTACCTCACCGGGAAGGCCGGCGATACACTCGGCAGCGGCGATTCCTTCTGCCGAGGCTTTATGGGCCAGCATAGGTCCCGGGATGAGATCACCGATCGCATAGATGGAAGGAATGTTGGTTCGATATGCTTCATCCACCAACACATGGCCGGTTGTAGAATCGGTTTCCACGCCCATCTCTTCCAACCCCAAATTTTGCGTCAAGGGCCGTCTGCCCACCGACACCAAAAGACGATCACACGTAATCTTATCTTCTTTTCCGCTGGATTCCAATGTCATCCCTACTTTGTTTCTAGAGATTTTGGCTCCGGTAACCCGGGTATTTAGGTAAATTTCCAGCCCCTGCTCTTTGAGAATCCGACCCAGGGTTCGGGCCACCTGACCATCCAGGGTGGCGGCAATTTGAGGCAGCATTTCAACAACGGTTACGTTTGCGCCCAGGCGAAGCCAGACCGATCCCAATTCCAAACCGATATATCCTCCTCCCACAATACCCAAGTGCTTGGGAACCGTTTTAAATGACAGGGCTTCCGTAGAAGTGACGATATGTTTGCCGTCAAATTCCAGGCCGGGCACTTGAACCGGCGTACTGCCGGTGGCAAGTATGATGGACCGGGTTTCAAGGGTCTGCGGTTTCCCCTTGCCCGAAGTTGAAGATTTCGATATTTCAATGCGATCAACCCCGGCAAGACGGGCCGTTCCATGGAAAATTGGGATGCTGTTTCCTTCAAGAAGTTTGCGAACATTATCCGTGAGGTCTTTAACCACCTGTTCTTTGCGTGCCATCATTGCCGGCAGATCCAGACTTAATTTTCCTGTTTTAATCCCGTGGGAAGCAAAGTGATCTTTAGCCAGGTGAAAATATTCACTGGAGTCCAGCAGCGCTTTGCTCGGAATGCATCCCACATTCAGACATACCCCGCCCAAACGGGGCTCCTTTTCAACACAAGCCACCTTTAAGCCCAGTTGGGCCGCGCGTACGGCCGCCACGTATCCTCCGGGGCCTGTACCTATAATAATAAGGTCGTAACTTTCTTTCTGTGTCATAGTTAAATCTCCATCATGATCCGTTCCGGATCCTCAATGATTTCCTTAATCCGTACCAAAAAGGTGACTGCTTCTCTTCCGTCCACGATTCGGTGATCATAGCTGAGGGCCACGTACATCATGGGCCGTATGTTTATCTCATTATCGACCACCACCGGCCGTTTTTCAATTTTATGCATTCCTAATATGCCGCTTTGGGGCATATTTAAAATCGGGGTGCTGAGCAGAGATCCGAACACTCCGCCGTTGCTGATGGTAAATGTGCCTCCCTCCAGATCGGACAGTTCAAGGCGATTGTTTTTTATTTTATCCACGTAATCCACAATCGCCTGTTCGAGTTGGGCAAAGCTTAAATTTTCAGCATTGCGAATGACCGGGACCACCAGACCGCGGGGGGTGCCGATGGCAACGCCAATATGGTGATAGTGATGGTAAACAATCTCTTTCCCGTCAATAAATGCGTTAATCTCAGGGAATTCTTTGAGAGCCTCCACGCATGCTTTGATAAAAAAAGACATAAATCCCAAAGATACCCCATACTTTTCACGAAAGGTTTCCTTGAAATGGGATCGGATGTCCATGGTACGGGTCATGTCGATTTCGTTAAACGTAGTGAGCATGGCGGTATTCTGTTTGGCTTCCACGAGGCGTGATGCAATGCGCTGGCGAATCGGACTCATGGGTTTGCGGCTAATTTTTTCCCCTACGGGGGGAACTGGTTTCGAGGATATTTCAGATTCTGGAACCGGAAGTTTCCGGGTTTCCGGCGGCGCAGGTTCGGAGACCTGAAGCGCTGATTGGGCCTGTTCCAGGTATAGAAGTACATCGCCTTTGGTAACTCTGTCGCCCGGACCGGTGCCGGTAACGGCGGTAATATCGATATTTTTTTCAGCAACCAACCGCCGGACCGACGGCGGAATGATTTGTCGTACTTCGGGCAGTGGTGGTTCCGTGGGTGCTTTTTCGGGTAAAACTTCGGTAGGAGCCGGTTCCTCGGTTTCTACCGGTGGTGCCGAAGGCATGGGCGCTTCTTTTTCAGGCGGGGCCGGTTTGGATGGATAAGCCGGTGCTCCTTGGGTATCGATAATCCCCACCACTGTGCCGATGGCAACGGTCTTTCCTTCCGGCACCCGTATCTTTAAAGTTCCTGACGCCTCGGCCACGATTTCCAGGGTGACCTTGTCGGTTTCCACAACAAAGAGCGGGTCGTCTTTTTGAATGGTATCTCCGTCCTTTTTGTACCACTCCACAAGAACCGCTTCCTGCACGGATTCTCCGACATTCGGAATTTTGATTTCTATCTCCATGGTTGCTCCTTTGCCCTAAACCGGATAAACCAGAAAAGTTACAAGTGAGCTAAAGTTTGAAGTGAGCTAAAGTTAAGGAGTCGCTACGCTCAGGCTTTTATACAAATTGGAAGTATTCCTTAACTTTAGGCACTTTAGATCACTTTAGGCATTTCACGCTTAATTGGTTAAGCATTTTTTTTGCCATAACAAGCACAAAATTTACAACTAAGGTACTATCCACAGGAAAGAAAACGTAAGCGTTCACTTTTCAGCTATTCCCAACGCCTTCTGGATGACGGCGTTCTGTTCCTTTCGATAGACATTGGGGAAACCGGTTGCCGGGCTGGCCGAGGCTTTTCGACCTATGTATTCAACCGGTTTTCCGGTTAATTTTTCGAGACGATGACGAATAAAAAACCAGGCCCCCATGTTCTCCGGCTCTTCCTGAACCCAGAAATATTGTTTGGCTTTCCGGTATTTTTTGATTATATCTTTCAGCTGCCTTTCAGGAAAGGGATAGAGCTGTTCCACTCGTACAATAGCCGTATCGCGTTTTTTCATTTCCCGGCGTTTTTGAAGGAGTTCATAAAATATCTTGCCGCTGCAAAAAAGGACCCGGTTACCGTTTTTTAAATTATCCGGGTCGTCAAGTACTTGATGAAATGATCCGGTAGACATATCGCTGAGGCCGGAAACCGCCAGGGGATGGCGTAACAGACTTTTTGGGGCCATCACCACAAGGGGCTTGCGAAAATCGCTTATTACCTGGCGCCGGATCATGTGAAAATACTGGGCCGGTGTGGTGAGATTGCACACCTGGATATTATCGCCCGCACATAACTGCAGGAAACGCTCCAGGCGGGCGCTGGAATGTTCAGGACCCAGGCCGTCCCATCCGTGAGGAAGCAGTAAAACCAGGCCGCTTAACCGCTGCCATTTTGTTTCTCCGCTGGCAATGTAAAGATCGATGACCGATTGAGCGTTGTTGGCAAAATCGCCGAACTGGGCCTCCCAGATGACAAGACCTTTAGGCTGTGCCATAGAGTAACCGTATTCAAATCCAAGGATACCCGCTTCGGAAAGCATGCTGTCGTACACCGAGAAGTAGCCCTGGGTTTTAGCCACGCTATTCAGCGGCACATATTCTTTTCCGCTTTGGGTATTCATTAACACACTATGGCGCTGGCTGAACGTTCCTCGGCCGCTGTCCTGGCCGCTTAAACGGATGGGAATGCCTTCCGCCAACAGCGAGGCAAAGCAAAGGGCCTCTGCATTGGCCCAATCGATATTTTGCTCTTTTTCAACGCAATCCAGGCGTTTTTTTAACAGTCGTTGGAGTTTGGGATTCAAGGAAAATCCATCCGGAACCGTATTCAGTTTACGGGCAAAAGACACGAGTTTTTCCTCCGGCACCCCGGTTTTCAGAGCTTCATGGGAGTAACGTCCATGAAAATTATTCCAGTTTTCATAAAAACGGTATTCGGGAAAGATGCAAACGCTTTCATGCACCTCCTGATACGCCTTGTTCAGCCGGCTGTTGATTTTTTCCTCCATACCCCCAAGATCTTTTGCTGCTATCAGACCTTCTTTTATGAGCTTTTCACTGTATATGTTATAGAGGGGAGGCCGCTCTCTGATTCGTTCATACATCAGGGGCTGGGTGAAATAAGGCTCGTCGCCTTCATTATGACCGTACCGGCGGTAACAGATCACATCGATGACCACATCTTTGTTATAGGCCTTTCGGTATTCGGCGGCAAGGCGGACAACATGAACAGCGGCTTCCGGATTTTCGCCATGTACATGGAAAATAGGGACCATGAGCATTTTAGCCACATCCGTGGCGTATCGGGTGGAGCGGGCATTTTCCGGAAGTGTTGTATATCCGATCTGGTTATTGATGATCAGATGGATGGTGCCGCCGGTTTTATAGCCTGCTATCTGAGACATATTAAGGGTTTCAGCCACAACACCCTCACCGGCAAAGGCTGCGTCACCATGGATTAAAAGCGGTAAGACCGTGCTCCTATTGTCGTTTCCAAGCATGTCCTGGCGGGCTCTGGCAACCCCTTGAACAACCGGATTCACGGACTCTAAATGGCTGGGATTGTTGACCAGAAATATGCGAAGAGAGTGACCCTCGTAGGTCTTTATATCCGCCAGATACCCGTTGTGGTACTTGACGTCGCCGGAGCCGAAGATGTTGTTCGGATCATGGCAGCTTTCAAATTCACTGAAAATTTCTTGGTAAGACTTGTTCAGGACATTGGTCTGGACGTTCAAACGGCCGCGATGGGCCATGCCCAGAATGATTTCACGGTGCCCCTGCCGGCCGGCCAAACTGACAAGAGAATCAAGCATGGGAATAATCCCTTCAGCACCTTCCAGGGAAAACCGCGTCTGGCCCAAATATGTTTTGTGAAGGAACTGTTCAAACAGGGCGGATTCATAAAGTTTTTCCAAAATTCTACGCTTATCTTCAGGATTAATATCCGGGCGGTTTCGAACCGGTTCCATGCGATCCTGCAACCAGCGGCGTTCATCAGGATCCTGGAGATGCATAAATTCTACGCCGATGGACCTGCAGTAGGTTTGTTTAAGAATATTGATGATATCCTTCAGCGAAGCTCGGTTGGTTTTGGAAAAATTATGGGCATAAAACATGGTATCCAGATCTTCTAAGGAAAGATTGAAAGCCGCCAGGTTCAGCAAAGGATGGTCGGTGGGACAGGACGTCAGCGGGTCCAGACAGGCCAGTAAATGGCCGATATTACGATAGCGGGATATTAGTGCGTGCACACGGGATTGTCGCAGCGCCTGCTCTTCATCCCAAACCGGTGCGGCTTCCCTGTCTTGGGCACCGGCCAATTCAAAGCCTTGAAAGAAAAAACGCCAGTCCTCAGATACCGCGTTGGGATCGGCTTTCCACTGTTCATATTGGGCGTCGATGAAGTCCGCGTTCAACGTTTCAAATCGGTTCATGCGCTTGTGCCTAATTTTACGTCCCGTAAATTTTAAATTTATTGAAAATAAAGCTACTTTTTATACTTATATTTTTAACTCGGACATGGAAAAATGGAATGATGGAATATTGGAATGATGAATTAAAGAAGATGACATTCTTCTATTTAATGCCCGTTATTAGAAATTTTACAATAACACAACTTTCTATTCTCTCTCTGAACCCCAGACTCTCCGAGCCGGAGGCCCAGAACCCATTATTCCAGCATTCCACCATTCCAATTGCAGGGCTACTGACCTGTCGTAAATTCAGATTCAACATATTTTAAGAAGAATCCATACCTTGAGGGCATATAAAAGATGAACGTCGAACGTCGAACATCGAACTTTGAACATCGAATAATGTATTTTACCATTTATAATAAAGACAAAGCCAAGCGCCTTCCACATTCGACGTTCGACGTTGAACGTTCGATGTTCAAATTGTTGCGTCTGAAATTACGACTAAACCTTCATATCACGTTGAAATTACGTATACAGGTCAGGAGTTCTGAATTGGGGCGAAGCCCGTAACTTCTTATGTTTGTCATGGGTCAACCGTGACCGGTCATCGATCATTTGTGTTTTTCGCTTTTTCGTATAAATGCTTTTTGAACCATTTCACCACCGAATCGGAAACCTGTCGGCGAGATTCCTTTGGGCCGAACATGTGATCCGCTCCGGGGAAAATGGCCAGCGTTGTGTTTTCATGATTCAATTTTTGCGCCAGGTATGCTTCTTGTACCGGGATGATTTCGTCGTGGTCCCCGTGGACAATCAGCAAAGGGGCCTTCAAATTTGCTATTGTTTCCGGGAGATTATACTGTCCGGCGTCAGCAAAAAAGCCGGTTGAAAGTTGCAGTGAGCGGCCCCGGCTGCTAAAGGATACCCTGCCGGTGTCATAAAGTTCTTTGCGCTGGCTCTGGCTAAGAAAATGAGTTGCATTTAGCCCGGATAAACGGCCTGCCAGGGCACATACCGCCTGAATTGTGTTCATCCGGGCTGCGGTGAGGATGGCAATTACCGCCCCCATGCTGTGCCCGGCAAGGCCGATCCGCAAAGCGCCCTTTTCCGCGATAAAGGCGGTTGCAATCTTCACTTTCTGGATCTGTTTGGAGTAGGTTGATTCATCAAATCTGCCCTGGCCATTGCCGGAAAAATCAAACCTCAGAGCCTTGAATTTGGATCTTTTTACTTTGCCGTCGGATTTTGACTTTTTATGAGTTCATTAAGGGTTTACTCTAAGAGAACTTCGAGTTTTTTGGGCCCATGCATCCCGACCGGCTGAGTTACCAAGACTCGTAAAAAAACTAATCTCCCTGCTCCGCCATATAGTCATCGTAAAGGGTTTCAAGAAAAAGTTTGTGCTTTGCTTCTTCCTGGCAAAGCACCTTGAAAAGTTTAATGTACTCGGCATTGTCCGTTTTTTTCTGCAATTCATTATACATATTCAAGGCCTGTTCTTCCCGCTTCATGGCCAGCCGTAAAATGTCCGTATAACTCATTCCATCCTGATAGTTCATATCAATCATATAGTCGCTTCGTTTCATATCAGGTATCCATTTGAGTTTATATTCTTCCAACGCGTCTTTATTACTTTCCAAATTTTCAAGCATGGTCTGGTGCTTTTTCTCTTCTTCGGCCATCTCTTCCAAGGATTCTCTAACGCCTGCAAAAGAGGTCTGTTTCGCTGCATCCGTATAAAAAGCGGCGGCTTCCTTTTCTTTTTCTATTGCAAAACCGATAATCTCCTCAAAAGACTCAAAACTCATATTATCCTCCTTTAATGTCTTGGTTTTTTCACTTCTCAGTTTAATTTGGTTTAAAACGGTTTTTTAAAACCTGAATCCTGCATGAAAATTAATGAAGATCTCAGAATATATTCTTATCAGATTTTAAAATTTCTGCAACACATATGATATCCTTATTTTATAGAGATCCAAACACCGTTTATGGACATTACACCTTAATTTTTCATTAATATTATTTTTTTTTGAAATGGGCGCTTTTTTTGTAATTATGCATGTCAGGAAAGCGCTGAATTTTGTCTTATGAGACACTTTTGTATCAAAATTAAATGTGATACAGAATGTTGTTCAGGCAACCTTCTTTTATTCGTCGCTGGGTATATAGTAGCACCTTTTTGGAGAAACCACCTTACCCTTGTTTTTCAAACTGCTTATTATCTTTGAAACCGCTTGACTCTCCTCGCCGATCATGTCTGCCACCTCACCCGGCCGAACCGGTTTACCGGCCTTTTTCATTGCGTTTAGAACTTTTTTTTCCATAGTTGTTCCTTCTAATTATTCCCTGAGTTAAGCTGTTGTTTGAGCCAGTTTTTTACTTCGCCTTCAACCGGATAAACCCCTTTAAAATGGCCATTAACTTTAAGAAAATGTGCTTTTATATCCTCCGGCATATCAATCGTTGCAAGTTCCACTGCTTCTTCAGAATTGCGCCGGATAAGATAAATTATCGGTGTTTTCCCCCAGGTATTTACCACAAAATAGTGGGTAACATCTTCCTTTGATCTGATTACGTAATTACCGCTGGCCCAGTTGTTTCCCCATTCAAGATACAGCCGGACGGCTTCTTCAGGAGTCATTTCCCAGTCTATGGCATTTAGTAAATCTGAGTTCTGTTTTATATCTTTTATTTCCATCATGGCATATTTCCTTTACATGAATGTGTATTGCACTTATATAGAATCATTAAAAATCAGAATGAACGTTGCTTTTCAAACATCCGTTCAAATATGTTCATCTAATGTTTATCTAAAATTATTTAAAAGCAATAAGCATGCCACCGTAATTTCGGTGGAAAAAAGGGAGTGTTCGGAGTGTTTTGATTGAAATGAAGGATACGTTGATAACACCGCCGGCCATCTCATATAGCGGTCTATCCCGCTTAAAACTTTTCTGGGCGCTTTCCAGAACGCCCCATGGGTTGCTGGACATGGCCACTCCTGCGCTGGGTGCATTGCTCTGGCTCGGCCGGTTCCCTCCTTTTGAAGTGATCATTTTGGGGCTTATTACCACTTTCGCAGGCTACACGGCAGTTTACTCTTTAAATGATATCATCGATTATCATACGGATAAAGAAAAAATAAGGCGTTGCGTAGACGTTGATATGGAATGCGACCTGGATGCCCTGATGATCCGTCATCCCATGGCCCAGGGATATTTGAGTTTTAAAGAAGGGCTGCTGTGGACCGCAACCTGGTCTATTGTGACCGTATTGGGGGCTTATTATTTACACCCCGTTTGTGTTGCAATTTTTATCATGGGCTGTGTCCTGGAGACAATTTATTGTTTGCTGCTCAAGGTCAGCCATCTGCGTACACTGGTCAGCGGGGGGGTTAAAACCGCGGGAGCGATTGCCGGGGTATTTGCCGTGGATCCATACCCTTCGCCTTTATTTTTGTTGATGCTTTTATTATGGTTGTTCTTATGGGAAATCGGTGGGCAGAACGTTCCCAATGACTGGACCGACATTGAGGAAGATCGCCGTCTTCATGCCCAGACCATTCCGGTTCGACTGGGTCTTGACCAAGCCAGGGTAATTATTCTTGGTTCTTTGATACTTTCGGCCATTCTTGCTATGGTCGTTTTTTACGTTTCTCCGATTTCTTTTGAATTTCCATATGTGGTGGCTTCAGTTTCAACAGGGCTTTGCTTTTTCGTGTTGCCCGCCGTTCTCCTTTATAAAACCAAAGCGTCTCCATATGCAATGTCGCTCTTCAACATGGCCAGTTATTATCCCCTGGCCATGCTAATTATCGTGGTTGCTAAGCTGTTGATTTGATTGTCAGGTAACAGAGCGTCTCAGAAAATCTACAATTGGTTGAAATTAAATATCTTTTAATAGCTCGTGGTTTATTCCATTACTCCATTATTCCAATTGTGACCTGCCCGCTTGTGCCCCAGGCCGTCTCGCCTTGCTCAGCTGGCGGGCGAGCTTGCAATGGCAGGCGGAGCGAAGCGAACTAACTTGATCTTCAACATACAGTAGACCGCGGCTTTCCTCTCCCTGGGTTTTTTGGTCGGCCCGCTGCCGTAGCGACCCGTTTATACGATCTTTAGTGCAAGAGCAGAGGCGCGGAGAGGGATATCCCCTTTACTTTCTTGACAAATATGCCGGGTTAATGCAGTAATATTAAGAATTCAGATTTTAACCTGTAGGCAGCAACCAGCATGCGATGTTTTGCTTGCTCGAATATTATATTTTAGACATGTTTCGAAGGATTTTCCGGTTTTTCCGGGCAAGGAGGTGGTATCTTGAAACAAGGAAAATGTCCCAAATGCGGCTCGGAAGAAGTTTATTCAGGTGAAGAGGTGTTACCGAAAAGCGGCCCCTTTGGAAGTAACAGCATACCCGTAAGTATCGTTTCCATTGCTGCACTTGACAATTATGTGTGCACGGATTGCGGTTATTTTGAAAGTTACATCGCGGATGCCGAAAAACTGAAAGAAATCGTTAGAAAGTGGCCTAAGGTAAATAAAGTTTCGCAGGAAAAAACCTAGCCCAAGTCCTCAGGGAAATATCTTGGTTTGCCGGTTTGAATCGCAACAGCAAACGCGTTTCACGGACCCGCTTTACGGGAATTCGGGAACCATAGTTAGTGTTCATCCATAAATCTATATCGGGCACAAATTAAGTTTCCAATGCAGAAATGAGCAATTTTTCGCAAAGTCAAGGGCAATTCTGCAGGATAGCAGAATTGGACGGCTGAATAGCCGCCCGTAAGGGCGAGGGGCATGGACGCCCCGAGTCAAATCAAGGAACACCGCGTCCCGCCCCGAGGCGGGAACAAGTAATTCCGAAGATTGACGCAGAGATTGCGGAAAAGGGCCATTTCTGGATGGAAACTAGTTAAAGAGGATGTCTTTGTGAAAGAATTATGGCGGCTTGGAAAAATAATCCGAATCTTTGTCAAACATGGCCTTGGAGATATTGCTGAAAGGCTTTTTAAAAAAGCAGAAAAGGAACCGGTTGATCAACGACAAAAGGAATGGACGGCCAAAAACGGCTTTCCTTCTCCGCAACGTATTCGGTGCGTTTTGGAGGAACTGGGACCCAGTTTCATTAAACTCGGCCAATTAATGAGCACGCGAGCCGATATTTTTCCAGCTGAATACATTGAAGAGTTTACAAAACTTCAAGATCAGGTACCGCCGGTACCCTTCAGCGACATCAAGCGGGTCATTGAGCAGGAACTTAAACGTCATTTAGAAGAAATTTTTGAAGAGTTTACCCCCAAATCCATGGCTGCCGCATCCGTGGCACAGGTCCATTTGGCTAAACTTTTCAGCGGAGAAGAGATCGCCGTCAAGGTCATCCGACCGAACATTGACAAGGAAATCCGGAAAGATATCCGCCTGATGTACTCCATGGCGAAACGGGCCGAAAAAATCTCAGAAATCGCCCGCGTCATCGGTGCCGTTAACCTGGTAAAAGAATTCGAACGGGTTATTTTCAAAGAACTCGATATGTTCATAGAAGCCGGCAATATTGAGAAATTCGCCAATAACTTCAAGTCGGATGATGAAATCTATATTCCTGAGGTCTACTGGGATTACACCACAAAATCGGTCCTGACCATGGAACATATTCCCGGCATTAAAATGGACCAGGTGGATGACATCAGCGCCCATGGTATGGATCCCAAGGACATCGCGATGATTGGACTGCGTTCTTTTTCCCGCCAATTGATGGAGTTCGGCCTTTTTCATGCAGATCCCCATTCCGGCAATACCATTGTCATGTTTGACGGTCGTGTCAGTCTGGTTGACTTTGGTATTACGGGTTACCTGGATGATGAAACCATGCGCCAAATCGCATGCCTCTTGCTGGGGTATGCCGAACACGATTATGAAATGGTTATGGACGCCCTGTTGAATGCAGGGCTAATCGATGAAGAAACCATGGACCTCAAGAGCTTCCGCAGGGATCTTAAGGATATGAGTGAGTCTTTTTACGGACGTTCCCTTAGGACTATTTCGGTAAGAGATGTATATGGCCAGATCATTCAGCTCATATATAAATACAAGATCCGGTTGCCGAGGAATCTTTTACTGCTTTTTAAAACATTTATTCAGACAGAAGCCCTGGGCAAGATACTGGGAAGCGACGCCAGCATTCTAGAAGTGACCAAACCGTATGCCAAAAAGCTCATTGAACGCAGTTACCAGAAAAAAGACGTCTTGAAAACCATGCGAAAAGACGCCATTTCCATGGGCAGCAGTATGAAATTGATTCCAAAACTTGTCCATGATATTCTCCATCAAACCGCCAAAGGCAAACAGCGAATAGAACTCCGGCATAACGGCTTTCAGGATATGAGTCGCCAGTTTGTAAAAGGCATTAACCGGCTGATCATCGGATTGGTCATTTCCGCCTCCCTGATTGCCGGTGCCATGGTTTTGAATGCCTCTCAAAAACTGTTTGTATTCACGGTCAATTTTTTTGGCGCCCAGAAGATTTCCCTAACGGCTCTTTTGGGCATGACGGGGTATGTTGTTGCCAGTTTCCTTGGAATCTGGCTCATTGTCATGATTTTTCGATCCAGAAAACTATAGCCTTTCTTGTTTTTAAGGGATCATTTCCCAGTCATTTTTATTGGAGGATTAAGTCATATCCGTCTTCAAAATCGATGCTTTTACGGTCGGTTACTTCTCAAGTTCAACATTTGCAGTGACCTTTGGCGAGACTTCCGGGTCCACAGAGCCCCTGAAGCCATTTATGGTGTACACGCCACTGAATTCCTGGCTGAGCAATAAGCGTTTGATTTGTTCAAGGTACTCCTCATAGCGCGAGAGGTAAAACGACAGGGGACGAGGAAAGTTGATTCCCACAATACCGTCGATAAACATCTGACTAATTTCACGGTGCCGCTGCAAGGTGAACTGGGAGCTTACCAAAATGTGACGTTCGTCTTCGGAAAGTGTACGCAAGAATTGCGGCAACGCCACACGGGAACGAGGTTGATACATCCAGAAGTACAGCATGTCCAAGGCATGGATCATGATGATTTTCTCCAGATCTCGAGCTTCTGCATCTGCTTTCCGCTTCAGGTTGGATGAATACTCAAGAATCTTTAACGTCTCCACATCCGGATAGAGCAGTTCCAGTTGAACATAAATGTCCATAAGCTCTCTGAACTTGTTCTTGTACTCACGAAAACGCATTCGGATATTTTTGTGTCGGTCGGCGGTTCCCTCAATAAAACCCGCAACAAAATCCGACGCGGCTTTGGATATAATCGCCGCCCACTTTTGCAGAATATCATTGACACCCACCGTTCCGGACAGGGTTAAGATGCCTCCGATGGCTGCATTCAATGCCACGGCCACAGGGATTGACAGGAGGCTGCGGAAGAAGTTTCCATAAACTGCGCCTTTGGATAACCCCCTGAAAATATTATGGGTAGACAAGTAGATGCCGTTGGCCAGCGCCATGAATGTGTACAGAAGCACCGGGCTGGTCTCTGTTGTAATGCCGAATCCCCGATTCAATATCACGGTCTTTACCAGGTAATCCAGTAACGGTACGGAGAACCCCGTGAAAAGCAGAGAATCCGTGATACGGGACCAGCTGATGTAATCATTCCAGTTCAAGAGCGGCGAGCGACGAAAGCCACCCCCTCCCAGGATGGATTGAAGAATATTGCGCAGTCCGGTAATGCCGAACCAGATAAAAGCCCCTAAATAGGCCAACACCCACCAGTCCTTGGTCAGGGCAAAGGTTAGAAAAGCCGGGACAAATCCGATCAGGACCTTGAGTGAGTTTTTCAGGGTGGAGTTCAAATAGCTCCAACGGAATCGCCCCCATCTTTCAGGCGATTTGGGCGGCTTAAGATATAGTTCGTTGATAATGTTCTTCTGAGCACCTCCAAGAGTAACGATGTTGCCGGGATGGGCCATACGGGTAGAGGTGGCCTGGACCTCCCAGCCTTCCCTGTAACCAACTCTCAGCAACCCGAAAAAAGGAAGAATTGTTACCAAGCGGTTTATTATCTTGCCAAACGGCCCGTCCTCTTCATGTGGGATGTAAACCTTGTATTTGTATGCACTGATTTTAATGGGAATGGTCTCACGAATACCCTTTCGACAATCCAGCGCAATCTGTCGCTGGGACCGTTTCGGTAATGTTTCCTTGATCACCAGTCCCATCCCGTGAAATTTGGAAGAACGGCCCGTGGAGTCACTTCCGATCCTCGCTTTGAGAGGCTTCCCCGTGTAGTAGGACCTTAATATGTCGATATCGTAAAGAATCGTAATCAGCTTGTCTATCTGTTCGCCGTTGGCTGAGGTTCCCGAACGCTTTAGCTTCTCAATAATCTCACGAATGATTTGCTTCAGACGAATCGCACTTCCTTCGTTGATCGCCTCCTGCAACCCGCTTATTTCAGGAATATGGGCGGTCTTGCCCGCGGCATGATCTTTTAAATTGAATATCTCAAGCCGAGTGATCATCCCTTGGCAATCGTAAAGAAGTTCAAGAACATCCTCAGCTTTCAAGTCGGTCAAATTCAGCGTTGCCCGGTACCCGGAATGAAGCTGAGTGAGCTGTCCCAAAATTTCAAATGGATTCAGTCGCAACAGCTCCGGGATATCCGTGCCATGGTCGGGCATTTCGGGATACCTGATCTCAGGGTTTTTTTCAGGCTCCAGATAACAGTCGATGACAGATTCGAGATCCAGCGTGTTCATGGTCTCGATCCATCCAATGATGGTGTTGCATCGTTCAGGGTTTGCCAAAGGAAACTCTGCTCTCATGCGTTCGGCTTCCCCCTGCAACACCTTCAGCATCTGATCGTGGATGAATTTCGATAGGTGCAATTTTGATTTCTGTCCTATGCCCACATACGCCATAAAATCTTTTTCATTAATCGGCGGCAACTCGATTCCGTAAGTCTGATTGATCTCCGGCCGATGGCTTTCGTTAAATTTCTTCACAAGAGCCGGGATATACTCTTGCTGGTACAACGATACCCGGCGACCGGCCTCCATGAACTTCATGACCGTGGGTTCAGCAAGAAAACAGAGAAATGACTGTGCATCGTCAAACCCACGAGGTACCCATATTAGTTGAACGTATTTGTCACGGAACCGAGCGAAAAACTCGATGCCGATTCGAATATCGATTTCCAGAATTCTGGCGGCTTCAAGAAGTTCCGCCGCGGAACGCGGCTCGATAAAGTTATAGTGAATTACCCGCAAGCGTTGGATGCCTTTTATCCAGGCATCCATGATCAGATGGGTGGAAGACTTACGTCCTTTTGTGTTGACGTCATGTACGTGATCGTCAAATGCAATTTGATTCCACTCTTCGGGCATTTCCAGGAGATGGTAGCGTTTAAGCTGCCGACGAACAATTCGCGGTTTCCCGGATGCCGTTATCCGGAAGTCATGGGCCAGTTGCAGTTGTTTGCGGTAATCGCCGTGGACCCGCACCAAGTCCTTCATGATTTGTAGTAACACCCTGGCGGTATTTTTGGGCATTGGGCCTTCGGCCGTATCTATGATTTCTTTGCGCAATGAACGCAACGCATTGATACGTTCTTCAACCCCACCGACTTCCAGAAAACTTAACAGGTGGACAACCGCATAGGCGATGCGCAACCCTCTGGTTTCAGTCATTTCTTTGATGCCGTGGGAGTGAAAATACGGATAGTAAAATTGGCGGGCATGCTTGTTGCTGCTTTTTCCTCGCAGCACATCGTTGACGATTCGAATCAGTTCGTGGTCGCGCTTATCAAAAAAAAGCCAGGAGACTTTATCATCCATAATTAATAATTATAATAATTTGTTATCTATAAAGCATGGCTCTCATCATATGGCCGGCGTTTTGAGCATGGTCTGCAATAGATCCGATTGTTTCAGCCAGCCTGACCAAATGAAATATGGTAACGGCATGGGCCTCTCCTTTTATAACAGGAATTGCAGTATTTTAAATATGACCATGCGGGTAACCACAGAATCAGCCACAGTCAAAACTTAGTATAACATAATTTTATAAATAATACCAAAGGGAACCATTTCGACTTCGTGCGCAAGGCCTATTTCCATAACAAATCATTTTAATAGTTTCATCCCGGCTAATCCAGGAGTGCATGAGTTAATTGATCGAAAAGAAAACTTGACAAACGAATTAGCTTCATCCATAAAAATAATCTTTTAAAGATAAATTGTGCAGTTTAATGGTGCCCTTCGGGGTATGATAGGGAAACCGGTGAAAATCCGGTACGGGCCCGCCGCTGTAACCCCGCCCTTTTCCAAAGACAAGGGAACCCTTTCAGCAACTATGTGCCACTGTTCCGTATGAGCGGGATGGGAAGGCCGCTGAAAGGGCGGGGAAGTCAGAAGACCTGCCATTAGATTTCATGTTTTGGGGGAATGGTAAATCCTCAAGCGACATGTCGCTTGAGGATTTTTTTTGGTTTTTCCATTCTGGAAAAGATTTAGTACACGGGGACGCAAGATCATCGCCGACACTTGATGATGATTTCGGTAAATCTCAACTTAGGTTAAATTTGATGAACTCGTAAAAAGTCCGATTTAGACGGTTTCGTAAAAAATTAAAACTCCCCCGCCAAACATAGGCGGGATAAAAAGGCGTGCAAATTTTGTAATCATGAGGCGTACTTATCGTACGTTGAATGATTGCGAAATGCAGCACAACGCAGAAGTTGGGCTTTTTACGAGACCGTCAAATTTAAATAAAAAGGAAAATCGTAAAATGCCGCGTCTTTTAGAGGGACTGCTAATTATCGTGACAATTTTATTCACTTTGTCGGGGACTGCTTATACCGGTGAAACCGGCCATTATGCTAACGGGTTAGAGGGAATTAAAGCGGCTACAATACCTGGCCCGGGCCTATATTATATTATGTATAATTTATTCTATAGCGCTGATGAAATCAAAGATAAAAATGGGAAAAAACTTAATGTAAATTTCGATGTGTCTGTTTTTGCCAATGCCCATCGATTCATTTGGGTTTCTCCCATTAAAATATTAGGAGCGGATTATGTCTTTGATGCAACCATACCCTTTGTTTACACGGATATCCAAGTAAAGGCGACAGGAATCAGAGATAATGCCTTTGCCTTGGGCGATATCTGTATTGAACCGTTTGCTCTGTCCTGGCATGGCGGCCGTTACGATGTTGCTTTTGGACTGGCCGCCTATCTACCGGTCGGAAAGTACGATCAACATGAGGCTGCTTCACCAGGCAAAGATTTCTGGACCGGAATGCTAACCCTTGGGGCAACCTATTATTTCGATATTCAGAAAACCTGGTCGGGCTCAATTCTCGGCAGATATGAGATTCATAGCCAAAAAAGCGAATCCCATATCAAACCGGGAAATGACTTTCACTTTGAATGGGGTGTCGGCAAGACACTGGCAAAAATCTGGGAGGTGGGACTGGCCGGTTACTGTCAATGGCAAGTGACCGATGACAGTGGCTCGGACGTCAGTTGGGATAAAAGCGTCCATGATCGAGTGTGGGCCATAGGTCCGGAGGTGAGAGCCTTTCTACCTTGCTTGAAGCTTGGAATTTCGCTCAAAGGTCTACGGGAGTTTGATGCAGTGGATCGTTCTGAAGGCTATGTAATTAATTTGAATCTGACAAAAATATTTTAAACAATCGAATCATAAAACTCTGGTCGCCTGTCCGCGAACAAGTCGTTGTTTTCGGTAATTAATTTATCTCGAGCATCAGACAAGTCAATATCACGAAGGACAACCGCCTCCTCTTTTGAGTCAGAACTTGCAATAACCTCCCCATCAGGTCCAACAATTTGGCTTTGGCCTGTAAACAAAAGCTCTCCCCGCGGACGAGTCTCTTTCCCGGTTCTGTTTGCCGTTACTGAATACACAGAATTTTCAAGAGAGCGAGTAAGCATCGTCTTCTGGCAATACGTCAGCACCAGGTTCGAGGGATGGCAAAGCAGATCAGCGCCTCGCAATGCAAGGGATCGAGCAACCTCCGGGAATACCCAGTCGAAGCAAATCATAACGCCTACCTTTGCTCCTCGAATCTCTATTGTGTTAAGTGGGGTATCGCCAGGGTCAAAATACTCTTTTTCAGTATTAAAGAGGTGGAGCTTCCGATAACGATGCAAGAGCCCCGATGGACCAATTACGAGTGCGGTATTATACAGCCGTCCCTTGCATCGTTCTGCGAAGCCGACTACCAGATAAAATGTGTTGTCTTTACAAAGTCTCGAAAGACCCTGAACCGTCCGGGATTCAGAGATGTCTTCGGCTAACTCTTGCAACTCGGCACGGTCCTCGAAGAAGTATCCCGTAAATGCAAGCTCAGGCAGTACAATAATATCTGCATCAACGCCGGACAGAGAATCTTCCACCTTTTCCAAATTTCGTTCGGGAGCACCAAATTCGGGATCGTATTGGTAGTATCCTACATTCATTTATCTTCCTCGACTAACGAGACATAAAACAGAAATCGCCGGTACCGAAGACCGACAGGTTTTTGATGTCAGGTGCGGTGACAGGTTATCCCTGATTTTGGTATAACCAACCAGAGTAACAGGCTGGCGAAAGCGGTGAGCTTGAGCCAGTCATAGTTCAACCCTTGGTTAGCGTATTTGGGTGACTCCGAGTAGAAAGAGTCCAAGACAGAATCACACGAACAGAAGACATGCAAATCAGCGTTGGATGTTTCGGAATCTAGTGTCGATGGCGCTAATATTTTCAATTCGGAGCAGGGCATCAAAATAATCTTTACCCTCTAATTTTTCCAGATGCATTAAATGGTTCCCAACCTCCTTAACGAATCCGGCAAGGGTTTTCCCTGAATCAAGGGTCACATAAACTTTCTTGCCGACAAGCGATTTTAAGTTGTCCTCCAGAGAGGAATTAACATTATAGCTTATTCCTTCAATTGCAACGACTTTTGTCTTTGCCTTGGCTTCCGTTGGAAGCAGAAACATTGTTACATTTAACAGAATAGCCAAAGCTAATCCTACAGAACCAACCATCTTTGATTTCTTCATCATAATAGACCTCCAATCTATTTTATTAATTTAAAGTTTTTATAACCGACTACTTCTGCTAACCAACAAACCCCGCAGTTAGCGCAGTTTGCCTTTTATTAATGGGTGTTTAATGATGGAGCATGATTAACGGTCCGCCTTCGCTGAAAAGCTATGGCGCGACAAGGAGGTGGCATCATGCTCCATCGGTATTGCAGCCAGTTTCTTGCATACTGTGAGTTGGTCGATTTCTCGGCGCGTTCCATCCAGACTTTAACCATCAGGCTCAACGAATTAGCAAACTTTCTAAAAATACAGAGAATTCGGTCTGTTAAAATGGTTCGCTATCGGCATCTAATCGATTTTACAGCCGACTACAATGCCCCCTCAATTCATGTCTCAAAATCCCGGGTCTGGACCCTAAGGCAATTTTACCATTTTTTGACGCTTCACCGAATCATACCTGAAAATATCGCCACCGGTATCCCATATCCAAAAATCGAAAAAACGGTGCCACAATTTCTCACGCAAGAGGAATCCTCCATAGGCGGACAAGTATAAGCTTTTAATTCGCCACTTCAGTGAACGGGCAGATTCATTGCATCTATGGGACTGAGAAAACTAATCATATTCATGCTGCATATATCCACAAATCAAGGTTTTAATGAGACAATAATTTATTGATATTATCTCTAAAATTGTTTTTATTCACAATTCAAGCTTTGACACCATTCACCATTCAAATGCATTTTCTATATCATTAAACGAAATAGCCATGATTCATTTATTCCTCGGGAGGTTAACGCCCCGCCTCTATCTTGGACCGTACCTCTAAAAATTATACGTTAAAACCACGATTTTACTTCCGTCTGCTCCAGGAGAATGTTATGCCCCAGCAGTATGCTCAACCCCTGTTTCAGTTGTCTTAACCGGAATAATTCGCCGTTCGATGTCGGAC
This sequence comes from Desulfobacteraceae bacterium Eth-SRB2, assembly GCA_004193595.1. Lineage (GTDB taxonomy): Bacteria > Desulfobacterota > Desulfobacteria > Desulfobacterales > UBA11574 > S5133MH16. The sequence goes on along the minus strand of RPGQ01000025.1, from coordinate 2,236 downwards.
CAAATCTTTCGCTTTATCATTCGCAGATCATATTCAGTCTGTAAATTCAGCCAAAACTGAGCTTCAACACCAAAGTAGCGCTGCAATCTCAAGGCGGTATCAGCCGTAATGGACCTTTTCCCGTTGACAATCTCGCTAATCCTATTGGGAGGGACAGAAAGGTCACGTGAAAGCTGATTTATACTAATACCCAGGGGTTCCATAAAATCTTCACGCAGGATTTCACCTGGTGTAATCGGATCAAGAAGTTTTTTCGCACTCATATCAATACCTCAATGATAATCTATAATTTCAACATCAAATGCATTACCCTCATGCCACTCAAAACAAACACGCCATTGTTTGTTAATGCTGATGGCGAATTGTCCCTTCCTATCCCCTTTGAGAGCATGAAACTTATTTCCTGGATTGAGCATTAAAGCTTTCAGGCTCGGAGCGGCATGAAGAACCATAAGCCTTTTTCTCGCCTGCCGTTCAAAAGATTGGAAGCGGCGAACTCGTTGATCGTTGAACAGCTTTTCAGTATCTCGGCAGGCAAATGATTTTATCATACGCAAATGGTATTACGAGTGGCGTAATATGTCAAGCAAATTGTTTTTGATTGTGGGTATAACGGGTTTTTCACGCGCCCGGCTTTTTGGGTCGCGTGGAAAAATGGGTTAGACCATTGTTTTAAAGATAACCGACTTTCTCAACACGCACTTCTACACCTTTGTCTGAATATTGTTGGCATATTCCACCCAGTTCTTCTTCAAAACGATCATTCCAAAGAAATTGGATGTCAGGACTTAGATTAATTGCTATGAATATAATCTTATCTCTAATTTCTGAATGAGAGGATATTTGTTTTACAGCATAGTCAAGTGTGCTGATTATTTTTGAAAAAAGCCCTTGGCGATTAGCTCTACTACATTCAGCCTTTATAGGGATAGGTATGTTAGCAGCTGGAAGTTTACGATTTGGAAGATACTTAATATTAATCCTTCCATCTACAAATTCCAGCGATAATTCTGGATTTTGGTAGACCTCTAAAAAGAAACCTTTTAAACTTGAAATTTCTGTATGTGACAACTCCTTTCGGGATTCAATTGGAGACCATTTAAACTTAACATGTGGAAGCAAGCCTAAAGGATTGTTTTTAGAAATTTCCTTCTTTGCTTGCCACCAGCGAAATAGGTATTCCTCCAACTTATCTGGCGGTCTTATGTATTTGACTTCAACCAAATAAGTTTCCATTTCCTTTTTTGCTGAAAAATCAGGAGTTTTTACACCTACGCGAATGGGTATTAAGGCGATTCTATACCCTTCCTCGAAAAAACGTAATATCGCGCGAATTTCTGTCATTGCTGATAAAAGGCGATTGTGAGCATAATTCTCTATCGGGTGCGTTGATATATCTTTGAGTATTTGGTTGTTAAATTCCTGTAATTCATGGACTCCCATAGCCGATTCAAGAATAGAAATTTGCTTTTCGAATGCTTTTAACTTTTCATTATTGTTTAAAAAAACCCAACGGAATATTGGATTTAGAAGAAGGTCTTCAGGAGTTGTTTTTTTGTGAGATGCTCTTGAATTTATGATAGGCAACCAAAATTTTGTACATTTTGGGTAACCTATTAGATTCTGAGTGCTTGATTCTATAAAATTTTGTTTTGAAATTGAGTCCATAATTACCCAGATAAACAAGTTAATATTAAATCCAGCTTGGGTCTAACCGGCATAAGGCGCGGCGGCTTTTTGCCGTCGCCCTTAATGCCGTTGTTCTGCCTTCATTCCTCAGTTTCATACTTCCGCATTGCCGCAAGAGCGGACATGCATTTATGGTCAGCTACGTTCGCGATCACAGCCCAAGCGTCATGGACACCATCACCAGTCACCCTGTGCTTGAGACTGCCAGCCCTAAACATAGAGTACCTTTCAGGTATGATGTCTACAGCATACCTACACATCCTTTTAGAATCGTTTTCATCATCCCATATTCGAATCTCCGAAAGCACCTCTCCAGTGACCTCGAAATCGTCAGCCCCCATGAACTCAGCATAAGGGTAATTGTCTATCCATACCACGACACGTCGTCGTTTAGTGCCATATGTTACACGGTATCCGTATCCTATAGTAATTTCAGCCTCTCCATCTGCAGATGCAACTTTATAGGATATGGCTGTATCGAAATTCTCGACATCCCCACCAGGCCACGTGAATGAATGATTGTTTTTTATACTTGAGATATCTTGAA
>RPGQ01000004.1:172363-291460 GCA_004193595.1 Desulfobacteraceae bacterium Eth-SRB2 | reverse complement strand
CAAAGCTATATAAAAAAGCAACCGCTAACCGCATCCCCCCTGTATCAGCAATCCTATTTTTATTTATTTTCATCATATTTAGTAATATATTATTATTTTTAATTGGATTTCTCCAACCGAGCTGTATGGAACCCAGATTCAAGATCGCTGCTATAGAGCAGAAATCCTACCGGGCGAAAATATCTTGTGTCCCAAAGATGTATATTAAAAAAAAAACCAATTTTGTGATCAGTATTGGTGACCAGTCAAAGACCGGGAGTTCAGATTCCTGAGATCGCTTGCTACGATCTGAAATCCGCTAAATTGACAGATACCAAATTTGAACTGTAAATATCAAGCCAAGATATTTCTACAGATAACCATTCCAAACCTCAAGTCTGGCATTTTCTGAGATATATTGAGATATTCGCACGAAAAACGGACTGCTAAAATCGTGTGATAGCTTGCCAGTATCTGACTTCAATAACCCAAAATGCCCAATCTAGACGCATACCATATCTTGTGGTAATGCCAGATGCTAAAAAATTAGAGATATCATACCAGATAAATTATATATCACATGATGTCAACGCGTTGCGATTTATTGAGAATACCATAAAAATCGTGCTTTTCAAAACCTGACATTGCCAGTATCGACACTAATTACAAAAATAGTATAAATACAGATATCATACTTTGCTGGTGTCAGGTCAAGTAAATCCAGTTTTTACCATTTGTCAAATCATCTTTGTCCATTTATAAATTTGATGAACGCGTAAAAAGTCAAAATTGAGACGGCAAGGTAAAAAGTTCAAGTTCCCCCGCCAAACATAGGCGGGATAAAAAGGCGTCGTGAATTTCGTGGAATGAGGCGTACTTATGTACGCCGCAGTGAACACGAAATGAAGCGCAACGCAGAAATTGGACTTTTTACGAAGCTGTCAAATTTGAAGCATTAAGATTCTGCTTGGTCGAGTATTTGCCTAACAACCTTTTTCATATTAATAAAATGAGTTCCTTTCCAATAAATTTTATCGCAGGACTGGCATTGAACATATTCATCGCAGAACTCTTTTGTCTTTGGAGGAATTCTATCTAAGATTTTTTCCTTTAGTACGATATTTAATAGGGTGTTGCAACGAAGACATCTTGAAAAAGGCTTTATGTTATCTTTAATATCCAGGTAATCTATGATTCGTCTTATCTGTTCTGTGGTTGTACCAGGGCGTATAAAGGGAAAGGGGTCAAGTCTACTTTTGACCCATAAGAATACCGTCTTGTATTTTCCCTATCTTTTTTTAATTTTTCTGTTATATTTGTTAAGCTTCAAAACTATTTAGTGATAAGGCCAAACCAACATTTTACTCTTCTGGTTTGCTACCAAGGGTCAACCATAGACCCCATTTCCATGGGGTACGACGGAAATTGGTTTTTTTATACATCTTCCGATCTATAGGAGAAGTTTTTTCTTGACAGGCTAAGGCCATATAGATGTTGGCCGGTTAATAGATGCAGGCATCTAATATAGAAAGCACGTCTGACAGCAGCTCATCATTACCGTGTTCGATTCGTTTTGCGCGACGAGAACGGAAGTCGACCGATTTAACTTGCTCAACCATAATAAAGCCCGTCAGCTTACTGTCTTTCGGAATAGGCACGTGAAAGGGAAAACCACGCTCTGTGTTTGTAACTGGACATACAATAGCCAAGCCTGTGCTGTGATTGAACAGGTCCTTGCTAACAACAAAAGCAGGGCGACGTCCTTTCTGTTCATGACCGGATTGTGGATCGAAAGTGATTGCGATGATATCACCTTGCTTGGGGATATAAGCAGCCATTTACCAGGCCTCCTTACCGACCGGCTCACCCCAGTCAACTTCGCTGGTTTGGTAGTTTTCAGGGATACGCGCTACAAGATCCTTCAGATTGTGCCGCCCACGTTTCTTTTTTGCTAGTGAGATGATAATATTGCCGTCTTTTACCGCAATATCCACCTCATCGCCTACATCGATGTGTGCATCTGCGAGCAGATGCTTGGCAAGGCGCAGCCCTTGACTGTTTCCCCATTTTTGAATTTTTGCAAGCATGTGATCCCCCCTTATGTATATCCGAAGTATAGCCATCTTTTATAATGTAGTCAAGGGTTGTTTTAGGCCAACGTTGCGGGTAACCAGCGCGCCTGTACTTACCACGAGCCAAAGACTTTAACGCAAACCGCCGCACCTCAATTCTACGTTGATACCCTCCTAAACTTCCAACATATCAAATCAAGATCGTTTTACAGATTGTCAAATCATCTTCGTCCATTGACATATAAATTATAATCACCGACATTGAGAACAAAAGAATAGAAGCAAACTCTTCACCAGTTCTGCCATAAAGCCGTAGTCCAGCCTGTCCATGGTATCTGATGCCCGGTGATAATGGGGATTTCGGAAAAAGGCCGTATCTGTTATCATGACGGCCTTATACCCCCGATCCTATAAGGATGAATGGTCGCTGAGTCTCACAGAAGGAAGCAGGTACCCTCCCAATGGAACCGTCAGCTTAACCACGGGAAGGTCCGGGTTTTCGCAAAAAGCCCGATATAACCCTTCTGTAAAACCTTTAGAGCTTAAATTGCCCACAATTCCGATAAAGTCTCCCTGCTTGGGATATCCTAAAAACATCAACGGAAACGGATAGTTCTGGCATCCCGGATCATGGCAAGTGTAGCCCACCATTTCCAGGCAAATCATACCGTCTATCTGTTCTTTTTCTTTCCAGGCCTTCTTTGCATAGACCCGGCTTCCCATATGCCGTGTGCCAAAAGCCGGCGGTTCTTCCAGAGTAAAAGAAACGAATTTCACCGCCAGGTCCAGTTCCCGATTATCTTTCAGTGCGTTTAATTGCCGGGCGGTCTCCAATTGAACGGCGATGGCACTGGCATTGTCGTCGGCTCCCACCGTTCCTGCCACCGAGTCATAATGTGCTCCTAAAAGAAAATGTTTTTTGGGCGTGTCACAAAAAGAGATTTCCGCCACCACATTTGCAACCGTATAATTTCGGTAGGGGTAGGATTCGCAATGTACCGGTATGTCCATGTCCTGATAAAATTTTTCTATGTATTCTTGAGTCTTTTTAAGATTTTTAGGCAATAAGACACTCCGTTCACCGATGGTCTGCGTCAGCATCCTGAGGTGGTCCTGTAGTCGTTCAGATGTTTTTTCCATGTCAATCATGAATACCTCCTTCTCTGCCTTACTTTCGAGGCAAATGGCATAACCCGCCAGGAATAAAACCATTGAGACAATAACCCATTTCATAATATAAAAGTTAATTGAAAACGCATCATATATCAATTATAATTTAATTTTCCGTAAAATAGAATTTTTTTATAACCCATTATTCCATTATTCCATCATTCCATCATTCCAATTGTGACCTGCCCGCTCGTGCCTTGCAATGGCAGGCGGGGCGAAGGGAACTAACTTACTTTTATGGGCACATGCAATTTTTGTAAAAAAAGCGCGAAAACTATTTCAAACACCATCGGCTTTTGTGCCGACTGTATCAGGGCCCATTTTGATATGGTTTGGCCGCAAATTAAAAATGTTCACCGGCACAGCCGAAGGGCTTATGATCTTCCGGAAGATCCTCCCCGATCAGATCACGGCATTGCCTGTGGACTGTGCGTCCATGACTGTCGGATTCCTGAAAATGGAACCGGCTTTTGCGGTTTGCGGCGAGTGCAAAACGGGAAGATCCATGGCGGAAGGCCTCACGAGGGAAATCTGTATTATTATTACGATCCCCTTCCCACAAACTGCGTCGCCGATTTTGTCTGTCCCGCCGGCACCGGCTGCGGATATCCCAGATATGCGGTTTCAAAAGGACCTGAGCACGGCTACAGGAATCTGGCCGTATTCTATCATGCTTGTGCATTTAATTGCCTGTACTGTCAAAACTACCATTTTAAGGAACACACATTTTCTAATCAAAAGATCACCGCAAAAAAACTTGCCCGGGCCGTAGATAAAAAAACCAATTGCATCTGCTATTTTGGCGGTGATCCCACGCCTCAGATCCTTCATGCCGTAAAAACTTCCAAAATAGCCCTTAAAGATGCGGACGGCCGAATCCTGCGAATATGCTGGGAAACCAACGGAGCCATGCAAGAGCCATTTTTGAAAATGATGGCGGATCTGTCTTTAAAATCCGGAGGGTGCATCAAGTTCGACCTAAAGGCCTGGGACCCGGGCATTCACCATGCCCTTTGCGGGGTAACCCATACAAAAACCATTGAAAATTTCCAAATTCTGGCCGGATGGACAAAAAAAAGACCAAAACCGCCGCTGCTTATCGCCAGCACGCTACTGGTTCCAGGATACGTGGATGAACCCGAAGTTCATGAAATCGCGGGGTTTATTTCAAGCCTTGACCCGGAAATCCCTTACAGTCTGTTGGCATTTTATCCGCAATTTTATCTAAACGATCTTCCCACCACGTCCAGGTCTCATGCACTCCGTTGCCGTGATGCTGCCAAAAAGGCCGGCCTGCGAAATGTCCATATAGGGAATGTACATCTTTTAGCCGAAGACTATTAGCCCGAATTTATCATAAAGAGCGCCTGATAGTTTGAGTTGAAGCATGCGGTTTGTTGTGTTATTGGGTGGGTTCAGGAATTATGAATATATTTTGACAATTTTTTAATTAGTGCCCATCCATAAATCTATATTGGGCACAAATTAAGTTTCCAATGCAGAAATGAGCAATTTTTCGCAAGGTCAAGGAAATCAAGGAATTACGCGGAGGCGTACAAGTTGTACGCCGCACAAGTGATTCCGAAGATTGACGCAGAGATTGCGGAAAAGGGCCATTTCTGGATGGAAACTAATTAAATGAAATAAAAAGGAGAAGCTTACATGGCAAAAACTGACGTTTTAATAGATCAAAAGGGCGTTTCCCGACAATTCACTGAAGAACAACAGTCTGTCCTGAAGGCAATGGACAAATGGATTGAGGCGGTCACCACCACTGATCCCGAGACAGTGGCAAAATTGTATGCGAAAGATGCCGTTTTCTGGGGCACGGTTTCCCCTTTTGTGCGGACAACTCCTGAAGGAACAAAGAATTATTTTGAACATTTCATGGGGTTGGAAAAATTAAATGCCATCTACTACAAACCCATGGTAAGAGTATATGGCGATATTGCTGTAAATTCTGGTTATTACACATTTTATTATGAAAAAGATGGTAAAATGATGAGCATACCCGCTCGTTATACGTTTGTTTATCGTAAGGACGGGGATGGTGAGTGGTACATTATCGACCATCATTCTTCGGCCGTGCCTCGAAATGAATAGTATCATCATCGCCGAACTGTTTCGGATGGATATAAGATGAAAGGCCTGCGGCGGGATTCACAAGGCCCGGTGATGACCGTATGAAACCTGAAACGAGTGCCGCCGCTTCTTCCAACCATAGTTCGTGTTCATCCATAAACGGTAGATTTTGGTTTCCGGCAAGGCCCGAGAAAGTTTTCAACCTCCCCGAAAACATCACGGGATCTCCGACAGGCATAGCACGTTATTTCGAGGATTGAAAAGGAGCGAGAACGCCGCCGGGGCCGAAAGATGCCGTTCATGGATGGACACGCGTTAGATCTATTGGTTATTCAATCGGCGGTTACCGAAACGGTGCCGGTATCGTTTAGCGCAACATAGAAGCAATAGAAACCCAATTTTCTTTTGTAAGTATTTCGATGATTTCAAAACCCAAGTTTTCCATCTTTTCTATAACGTTATTCTTATCCTCTTCAATAATACCCGAGCAGATAAATGTGCCTTTTTTGATCAGAACTTTTTTGATGTCCTCAAGTAGAATTAAAATACTCTTTGACGTAATATTGGCAGCAACAACATCAAATTGTGCGGAAACCTTTTCTATAAAATTGCCGGTGACGACATTAAAAGTTGCTTTTGCTATTTTGTTTTGCGCCAAATTTTTACCGGCCACATCCACAGCAACTTCGTCATTGTCCGTCCCCCATACTCTACCTGCGCCAAGCTTTGCTGCTGCAACCATAAGGATGCCTGAACCGGTTCCCACATCCAGAAAAGAATCCCCCTTGTTCAGATATTTTTCAATCATTGTAATGCACATGCAGGTTGTGGGGTGGGTTCCGGTGCCAAATGCCATGCCCGGATCGATCTCAAGGATAATTTCATTCTGATTCCCGAGATATTGCCTCCATGTGGGTTTTACAACGATATTGGCGGTTATTTTCTCAGGCCGGAAATGGGCTTTCCATTGGTTTGCCCAGTCTGATTCCTTTATATCAGAATAAACAATTTTACATATAATCCCGTTTTTCTTTTCGAGCCTTGCCAGGTTTTTTTCAAGAACCCGGCGTCTTGTTCGGGTTTTTTCATCACGGGGAAAATAGCCTGTCACCGCATAATGTTCAGACTGTATTGCATCTTTTCCCCAATCTTCCGGATGATCAATATCCGGCTCTTCTACAACCAGACCCGTTGTTCCCAATTCATAAAAAATATCGGCAATAAGATCTGTGGCCAATTGCTTATCATCAAAATCAAAAACCACCTTTGCTTCTATCCATTTCATATCTAAAATCTGCAGTAAACGTTTAGCCACTAAGGCACCAAGGTTCACCCTGTTAAATAGTTCTAAATTTCGCTTAGTATAGATATCCGATGGTACTTTTTAACAAAAATCGGTCCTGATTTTTCAATATTTAACAGGGCAGGCGAAGAAAGAATAATTAATATATCCTTTGTGTCTTAGTGTCTTTGTGGCAAATATTTTTGGTTCCGGTTTATCCGGGTTGGGGTAAACTTTTCCTTTGGCGGATTAAAGTAACCGTACATTAAATTCGGGAAAGATTCTTTTGTTTGTCGGAGAATATTTTTCATTCCCATAGGACTGCCCTGGGGTGCGGCATCGGACATCACTTTCCAATATCTTACCGGGTCAAAATTTAAATTCCGCCACTGGATCATGCTTATGGGATAGTGATTTAACAACCGGGTAAGTGCTTGCACTTCTTCCGGGGTATCGGTAAATCCGGGACAGTTGAGATAGTTTACAGATACAAATCTGCCCCGGCCAAGGGCAATGTCTATGCTTTTTAACACATCAGAAAAACCATACCCTCTCGGTCGAAAATATGCATCATAGCATTCTTTTCTAAAACTATTGATACTGATACGGATGCTGTCAAGACCCGCATCAAAGAGTTTTTTCAGAATATGGGGTCTGCTTCCATTGGTATTCATGTTAATTGTGCCGCGACCGGTAGCCGAACGTATCTTTTCTATGGCCGGCAAAATGACGTCGGCTGCCAGCAAGGGCTCTCCCTCACATCCTTGCCCGAAACTGACAACGCTTCTCTTCACCCGCCCGATATGTTCAAGAGACACTTCTGCAATTTCTTGAGGTGACGGTTTAAAAGAAATTCTGTCCTGGCTGTGCGGAATTTCGCCATGTTGCTGCAGCGACAAGCAACCCAGGCATCCGGCGTTACAGTTTTCGGACGTGGGCAGCGCTCCTTCGTATCTTCCGAGAAAGAAATTTTTGGCCGCCGGACAACCGTATTCCAAAGCACATTTTTCCAGATGCTTCCTTAGCCGGTTATCCGGCATCTTTTTTTTCATCCGTCGGACTCCGTCAATGACATCTTCGGGTTTCATCAGTCTCAAATCCTGCCGCCTTTCTTTGTCCACTCTTATCACGGCAGATCTGAACCTCCCCCTGTGCCATCCTACAGCACCGTATGAAAAAAGGGGGAGATATCCGGCGCCGTTGTTTTCCCTATAAGCGCTTATATAAGAAATAACATAGCCGGGCGAATTAAACGCGGCAACCGGAAATATCATTTCGCCGGGTTCATATGGATTCTCCCCCAAAATCTCGATCCTGCTGTTTTCCATATCGTATAAAATCGGCTTTCTATCCGGCAGATACATGAGTTCCCCGCCAAAAGGCATATTGATGGTTTCATGGAGCGTCAGAGGGACCAGGGAAGGACCGGCCATACCCACGGCAGCATATCCTTTAAGGTCAAAAATCTCTCCGGCATTATTTGCGACAACGGCGGTTACAAAATTCTTTTTATTTTGAAACGGCTTGCACGGCCTGTTCTTTGTTATACTCATAGTTTCTGCTCACCCATTTTTTAAGTTTTCATTACCAGACGCAAGCGGGAATGTACATCTAAACAATTCCCATTTAAGGACGTGCATAGTACATAACCATTGAAACAAAACCGACAATATAATATTAATTCAAAAACAATCTCGAATTTTAACGGAGGATCTTCCAATGAAAAGTTATCGAAAAGAATTGTGGTTCCAAGTGCCGACACGGCGTGCGCTGATTAATATTACCCCTCAGGTTGAAGCCTGCCTCAAAGAAAGCGAAATCAAGGAAGGTCTGGTGCTTTGTAACGCCATGCACATCACAGCCTCTGTATTCATAAATGACGATGAATCAGGTCTTCATCATGATTATGACATCTGGCTTGAAAAGCTGGCGCCTCACGAACCGGTTTCACAGTACCGCCACAACGTGGGAGAAGACAACGCAGATGCGCATATGAAAAGACAAATCATGGGACGCGAGGTGGTTGTGGCAGTTACCCAAGGCCGGCTCGACTTTGGAACCTGGGAGCAAATATTCTACGGAGAGTTTGACGGAAGACGACGTAAGCGGGTTTTAGTCAAAATAATCGGGGAATAGTCCTCATTTCTTTAAAAGCCCGGTTTCTATCGGCCGAAAGTAATATCCCAATAAATTATGGATTCGGGTCAATATGATCATTTAATGCACCAGAACTTATTGAGAGGTCACGGTTGAAAGATTTAGCCAAATGAAATTATATAATAATTTAGGAACCCGTTGCCTAATCCAAAAATCCTTCTTTAATGGTAATTTCGCTATTGCTTCTTATTTGAGCTATCAAAGCATCAAAGGTTCTGGCTTTCTTTTCCTGGAGCAATTTTTGCTTTATCGATGCTTTTTCCGTGTTAAGTTCTTCAGCTTCCGGCGTTTTTCTATCCTTTAACTGAAAAACATAATACCCTCTTGAACCTTTTATGGGTTTTTCCGGCAATTTTTGTTCAGGTGACAGTTGAAAAGCAGCCTTAAAAACCTCACGCTCAAATCCAATTTTAGGAATCGAATCATTGCGTTTAAAAAAACCGGTGGTTGTTGGAGTTACATTAAACTGTTTGCTTTCCGTGGTCATGGATTTGCCGCTTTTTAAAGCGGATAGGAATGTATCCGCATCCTTTTTCGCTTTTTCTTCCTGCTTTTCCTGTATTAAATCAACCCGGACTTTCTCCTTGACTTTTTTAAATTCCGGAATTTTTTCGGGTATTTTTTCGATTACCTGAAGAATATAATATCCGTTTTCAAATTCCTGTATATCGCTTATTTCCATAACCGCAAGATCAAAGGCGGCCGATGCAAACTTTGCTCGGCTTTTAATACCTTTTTCCGGCCCTTTTTTTGTAAAAAAATCTGTAGTCAAAATTTTCAGGTTTTGTTCTTTTGCTGATTTTAACAGATCATCCCCTTCAAAAGAAACATCGGAAACCGCCTCTGCTTCGTCGTACGCAAGATTTTTTGATTTATTTCCGGTCAATTTCTTTTGTATTTTCTTTTTGGCTTCATCAAAAGATAAGGAGGATTCTTCATTTACCTTTTCGAGTTTGATAATATGCCATCCGAAACGCGTGCGAACGGGTTCGCTGATTTCCCCGGCTTTCATTGAAAAGGCCTTGTCGGCAAAGGGTTTTACCATGGCCTTCCTTTTGAATGTACCCAAGTATCCTCCCCTGTCTCGGGTGGGTCCTTCTGAATATTTTTTGGCCAGTTCAGGAAAACCTTTTCCCTCTCTGGCCATCTTCAGTATATCTAAAGCTCTTTTTCTCGCCTTTTCAACATCTTCAGGACCGGCATTCTGATCGACCTTTAGCAAAATATGTCGGGCTTCAACGGTTTTCGGGATGTTAAACTCTTCCCGGTTTTCATCAAAATAATCCTGAAGTTCTTCATCGGAAATTGAAACCTTAGATCCGTATGCATCCGGATCAAAACTCAGGTATCGAACTTTCACCATAGCATCTGTTTTATAGTTTTCTTTATTCTTTTCAAAGAATGCTTTTATTTCTTCGATAGACGCCTTGATATCTTTATATTTGTCGGGATCAAACCGTACAAAATCAATATTTACCAATGCATTTGCCCAGTTAAACCATTCCCTGACCTCTTGGTCTGAAACTTTAGCGCTGCTTGTGATAAGCACTTTTACCCTCTCAATAAGCATGGCATCTTTTTGGGCTATCTCGAATTCTTCAGGGGTCATTCTGAGACGACCCAGAACATTTTGATAAAGGCGTTTATCGAATACTCCGCCCCTTTGAAATGCCCCGATTTTCATGATGCTATCGGCAAGCTCCTTGTCCGAAACACGAAACTCAAGCCTCCTGGCTTCCTGAACCAGGAGTTTTTTGTCGATAAGTTGATTCAAAGCCTGCTTTTTTACCTGAAGCATCTTTATCATATCTTCATTCAGGTTGTTCCCGAATCTTTCGCGCAACTGTTCAATAAGATTATTATATGTCTCCCTGTACTCATCCAGCGTGATCTGATCTCCATTAACAAGCGCAACCCGGCCGCCTCTTTGCGCCCTGAAACTTCCTACGCCCCAGAATATAAATACAATAACAATAGCACCTAACAGTACTTTGATTAACCAATTACCCGCTTGTTGCCGCATAAACCTGAGCATATATTTCCTCTCTATTTATTCTTCTCAATATGGTTCCTTGTAACTTCTCAATAAATTATGGGGTCGGGTTAATATCGTCATTTAATTCACCATAATTTTTTTGAAGTCACTGTTCATTGCAATATTCGATTTAAATTATTACCGAAACAGGCTTCACCTGTCGCTCGATCTTTGTCCCCACAGTCTCTAAGCAAAACTTACACAAATATTCATATTTATCACCTTCAGGAAGAACAAGCAGAAGTCGCTTTCGAACCGGAACCGCACGTTTGCATTTAGGACAATAGAGCTCTGTAGCATCAAATTCCTTATACATTCCGGCTTGTTTGGTCCTTTGAGGATTATTTGCTACCGATAGTTTACTAAATCTTGGTAAATTATTTGGAGCCATACCTTACCTTATCAAATATTGATTCCCGTTATTAACGAAATCGTAAAAAATCATTTTAAGCCATATTGAACCTTTCTTGACTTTTTACAAAATCCTCCGCCTTAAACCAATCCAAATGGTCTATATTAAAAAATCTTATATATACAGTATGTTGTAAATATTAAAAAACCAATGATATTTATTGTCTTTAATTTTGTCAACATTTTCCAGTCATAAAATGCTATAAAATATTTATTGACACGTTTATCGCCTTTTGTTAGATTTTTTTGCATGGGGCTGTAGCTCAGTTGGGAGAGCGCATGACTGGCAGTCATGAGGTCAGGGGTTCGACCCCCCTCAGCTCCACCAAACATTTAAAAAGGGTTGGTCTATGGGGCCGGCCTTTTTTTATTTGTATATCACGCTTTCTCTTCTATCCTTGACATCGCTAGTGTATTGGCTTAAAAAACCATTTTATTTTTATAAACAGTCAAATGTGATGAACTCGTAAAAAGTCCGATTTAGACGGTTTCGTAAAAAGTTCAAATTCCCCCGCCAAACATAGGCGGGATAAAAAGGCGTCGCAAATTTTATAATCATGAGGCGTACTTATCGTACGTTGAATGATTGCGAAATGCAGCACAACGCAGAAGTTGGACTTTTTACGAGACCGTCAAATGTGGCTTGATCAAACATACGTTGATGCCGGACCATCTGAACGTTATAAAATTATTAGATGTTACATCATGATTACAAAGCGCCCTGTATTATATGCTGTTTTAGCTGTTATTATGGTTAGCGCTGTCTGCATGGCGCTATTGAATATTCCCTTAAAATCATCGGCCGATGATAAATTTAAGCAAAACGTCCAAAAAACGGGCACACAATATTCGGACAAGTTGGTTGTCCATCTCTATTTTTCTAATAAAAGCAATTCGTTTCTGACAGCAGAAAAAAGGACTCTTTTTCATTCCGACAGTCCCGCCGAATTTGCTAAAATTATTATCGAGGCATTGATAGACGGTCCACGGAAACAACTTATGAGGACAATTCCCGAAGGGACAACGATCAGGGCGCTCTATGTTACCCGGGACGGAACAGCTTATGTCGACATATCAAATACAATAATAGATTCTCACCCCGGTGGAATAAAAACAGAACTTTTTTCGATATACTCAATCGTTAATTCATTAATATTGAATATCCCTGAAATCCATGCCGTAAAAATATTGATCGGGGGACGCGAATCTATGACCCTGGCCGGTCATATTGATCTTAGATTTCCCTTTAAAGCAAATATGCTTTTAATACGATGAAAAAAAAGACTCACATCAAAAATATACGTAATATCGGAATTATAGCCCATATTGACGCCGGCAAGACAACGGTAACTGAGCGGATACTTTACTATACGGGCCGTTCCCACAAAATCGGCGAGGTTCATGACGGCGAAGCCATAATGGACTGGATGGCTGATGAGCAGGAACGCGGCATTACAATTACCTCTGCGGTTACCACCTGCCACTGGAAAGGAAACGAGATCCAGATAATAGATACGCCGGGACATGTGGATTTTACAATCGAAGTAGAACGTTCATTGAGGGTGCTTGACGGCGCTATTGGAATTTTTTGTGCGGTTGGCGGTGTGGAACCCCAGTCGGAAACGGTATGGCGACAGGCAGACAAATACTTTGTCCCGAAGATTGCATTTATCAATAAACTGGACAGAGTCGGTGCAAGTTTTTTTAAAACCGTTGAAATGATGAAAGACAGACTGCATGCCAACCCTCTTATATTACAATTGCCGGTGGGATCGGAAGATGACTTTGCCGGTGTTATCGATCTGATCCATATGAAACAGATTCTCTGGGAAGATGACGCTCTGGGAGAAACATACACAACCGAAGAGATACCCTTTGATTTTCTTGAATCCGCCGAAAAATATCGCGACAAACTCATTGAAACCATCGCTGAAGTCGATGATGATATTATGGAGGATTATCTATCGGAAGCCCCGGTTTCAACGGAAAGCCTGATTACCGCCATACGAAAAGCAACCATAGATCTGAAACTGGTACCGGTACTGTGCGGCAGCGCACTGAGAAACAAAGGCATACAACCTTTGCTTAACTCAATTGTGGATTTCCTTCCCAGTCCTGTCGATATCCCGCCCATTAAAGGGGTGCACCCTGAAACCGGTGAAATTGTTGAATGCAAAGCCAAAGACACCGCCCCCCTTGCGGCACTCATATTTAAAGTCGCCATGATTGAAGGGCGAAAGCTTTCCTATGTCAGAATCTACAGCGGAAAGATGCATGCCAAAGAAACCACCTATAACCCTTCCCGTAAAATAAATGAAAAACTCTCCCGTATCTTAAGGATGCATGCCAACAAGAGAGAACGGATCGACTTTGCCGATGCCGGGAGTATTGTGGGGGTTGTGGGATTGAAAGAATCCTCTACCGGCGAAACACTATGCTCCATTGATCACCCGGTTTTACTTGAAAAAATAGAGTTTTACGCGCCCGTCATTTCCATTGCCATAGAGCCTAAAACACATGCCGATCAGGAAAAGCTGGATGAGGTATTAGAAAAATTTATGGCCGAAGACCCGACGCTGCAACTTAAAAATGATGAAGACACCGGGCAATCTATTTTGTCCGGTATGGGTGAGCTTCACCTTGAAGTCATCATCAGTCGCATGCAGCGTGAATTCAAAACCAACGTAAATGTGGGAAAACCCCAGGTTGTCTACAGGGAAACCATTGAGAAAGAGGGTGAGGGATCCGCCGTGTTTGACAAGGAAATTGCGGGGCAGCGTCATTTTGCCAAAGTGACGCTAAAGCTGACACCTCTGGAACGCGGCAGTCAAAACAGGTTCATATCCGAAATTGATGAGGAAACCATACCGGATGTTTTTATTCCTGCCATTGAAAAAGGGGTCATGGAATCTTTGGAAAGCGGATCCCTGATGGGCTATCCGGTGGTGGACGTTAAAGCGATCCTAACCGGAGGGGCATTCAAGGAATCCCTGGGCACGGAATTGGCTTATACGGTCAGTGCATCCATGGCATGCAAAACCGCTCTTGCCAACGGTGAACCGTTTCTCCTTGATCCGATCATGGATGTTGAGATTTTTGTTCCTGAAGCTTTTATGGGAGATGTTATCGGAGACCTTAATTCCCGCAAGGGGAAAATTGAATCCATAGCGCACAAAATAGACGCAGTGGTAATTAAGGCGATTGTTCCTCTGGCACGTATGTTCGGATACGCCACTTCATTACGGTCAGCGACCCAGGGCCGAGGGACGTTTACCATGCAATTTTCCCATTTTGATCGCAGCTGACAACACGGCAACCGGCCCGAAAGTTTTTCTATGACGGTCTCTTTTTTCCATGGATCTCTTTTAGCATCTTTTTAATTTTTTCCCTTTTATCCGGATCTCCCGTAAGTTCCAGAGCCCGTTTCAAATGAAACGCCGCATTTTTAACATCATCTTTTTTCTTATAATAAACACCCAGCCAATAATGGGCCTCATCCAGCCTTTCCATCTTGCCATAGGTTTCACCAAGGGAATAAAACGCTTGGGGATAATCATGGTTTTTTTCAATGAGTTCTTCAAATGTAACCGCTGCTTCTTGTAAACGCCCAAGCTCCATCTGTGCGCGTCCAAGGTAAAAAAATACTTCGGGATCGTTAGAGGAAATGCTAGCGGCACTTTCCAGTGTATTTAATGCGTCTTGATACCGGCCGTCGAGAAAATAAATTTGGCCGAGATCTTTTAACATATACGGATCGAAAGCATTTTTCACCAGTGCTTTTTTAAGGTGATTAATGGCATCTTTCCGATCACCTGTCCGGGCCAAAATCAGTCCGTATCCGTATTGTGCCAAAGAATCTTCAGGGTGGTTTTTAACCTCTGCCTCAAACTTTCTTAACGCAACACTCTTGTCCCCGTAAACAGCAACAATCCGGGCATGAACCCTTGAAAAATTATAAGCGTCAATGTGTGCTTGTATCTTTTTGTTTTGTTCGAGCCAGGTGTCGATATTGGCCATTCGTTCCTCTGTGGCAGGATGCGTGGTAAGATAAGTCGGGATCTGATCGGGACCAAACCATCGCCTGCTCCAGAGTTTTTTCAGCATCGTGAGCAACCCTTCTCCACTATATCCTGCTTTGGTCAGAGATATGAGACCGATCTGGTCCGCCTGGAACTCGTCCTCACGGCTGTATGACAATTGCACGGACTGACCGGCAGCCGCAGACCCCATGGTTACCGCTTGTGCCGCCGCCGCCGATCCTCCGATTCCGAGTAATATACCGGCGGCAACTCCGGCAAGGGTTGCAATTCCGATCTTTTTTGACCTTTCTATCTGTTGGGAAATATGACGGCACACAACATGAGCGATTTCATGGCCAAGTATCCCGGCCAACTCTTCTTCATTCTCCATGGCTTCCAGCAGGCCGCTGTTTACAAAAACATGACCCGCAGGGGTTGCAAAAGCATTATATTCATCGTTTTTTATTACATAAAAATGATAATCAAACGGCTGTGGCGGAAGGGCTGAAACCATTTTCTGACCCATTTGATTAATATAGTTGACAATCAGAGGATCATTAATAACCTCGTAATGTTTTATAATGACTTTCATCACTTCACGGGACATTTCTTCTTCCTCTTGTATGGTAATACACAACGCCTCTTTTGGTACAAGAATGTTGACAATGAAAATCAAAATAAAGCAGAGTAAAAATGCTTTCCTGATAACTTGCATAACTACCTCATAAATTAATATTTAAACAAAAATAGGTTCTTTTTTTTCAATCGTCAATAATCAATACATATCCTTTCATACTTTTCAAACCAAATGTTTTATGATAGGATTTTTAAGTATGACACATATTATATGTATCGCCAACCAGAAAGGTGGCGTTGGCAAAACCACCACAGCGGTAAATCTGTCCGCAGCACTCGCGGTTTCTGAAAAAAGAACGCTCCTCGTCGATTGCGATCCCCAGGGAAATGCCACCACCGGTCTTGGTATAGACAAAAACAGTATTTATCATACATTATACCACGGAATGATTGGTAAAGTTGCCGCTAGAAACCTGGTTTTAAACAGCGACATAGATACCTTGAAAATCATCCCTTCGCGGGTGGAGCTTATCGGTTTTGAAGTGGAAATGATGTCAAAACCCAAACGTGAAATGGTGTTAAAGAAACTTTTGGCCCAACTTGCGGATTCATTTGAATACATAATAATTGACTGCCCTCCCTCATTGAGTCTTCTTACCGTCAACGCTTTGACGGCTGCTGATTTTATGCTTATTCCCCTTCAGTGCGAATTTTATGCACTGGAAGGCCTGGGGCAGCTTTTACAGACCATGAAGCGTATCAAGCATCATCTGAATCCGAAACTGGAAATTGTCGGTATTCTTCTTACCATGTTTGATAAAAGGACAAACCTGTCTCACCAGGTTGCTGAAGATGCTGAAAGATATTTCAAACATCTGGTATTCAAGACCATGGTTCCAAGGAATGTGAGGTTGGGTGAAGCGCCGAGTTTCGGGAAACCGATTTTGCTGTATGATGCCGCTTCCCCGGGGGCACAAAGCTATTTTAATCTGGCAAAAGAAATAATGGCCAATGAAATTCACCACCCAATTTGATGGAACCAAGATTATGTGTCAATAAGTTCCGGTACATTCATTGAGGATATGGACCCGAATCCATTAGTTACTGAAAAATTACATTTGTCAAAAATAACCCACTAAATTCATTCGTTAAATTAATATGAAAAACGTAAAAAAGAAAAAAGAAGAAGCCGGGTCACAATTTAAAAAAACAAAAAAAATTGCCCTGGGAAGAGGCCTTGATTCCCTGCTACCCGGTATCGATCCTGTTGAAAGCGTATCAAAGGAATATTTTCACTGTGATATCGAACGAATCCGCCCGAATCGTTACCAGCCCCGCATGAGATTTTCTGAAGATGAACTTGAAGGAATGGCTCGCTCTATTAAAGAACAGGGAATCATACAGCCTCTTTTGGTTAGAAAAGACGATAACGGTTTTGAGCTGGTTACCGGTGAAAGACGACTTCGTGCCGCAAAAAAGGCCGGACTCATCCAGGTGCCGGTCATTGTCAGAACCATTGCGGACACAGATCTTCTGGAAATGTCTATTGTTGAAAATATACAACGAGAAGATTTGAATCCCATGGAAGAGGCTGAGGCTTACTATCAGCTTATTACCAAATTCGACCTTACCCAGGATCAGGCCGCGGCCCGCGTAGGAAAAAGCAGGTCTGCCGTGGCCAATTTTTTAAGGCTCCGGCAACTGCCCGAACAAATTAAAATCGATATAATAACCGGCGCTCTGAGTATGGGGCATGCACGGGCATTGCTGGGCGCCTCGAATTCAGCCCAGCAAAATGCGGCATGGCGGGCTGTTGTTTCCAAAGGACTATCGGTCAGGGAAACGGAACGTCTGATTAACCGTTTAAATGCAGAAAAGAAAAAAGCGAAAAAGCCTTCCGCCGATTCGGAGCAAAGACACCTTTTAAGTCTGGCGGAGGATCTTTCCCGTCGCTTTGGAACCAAAGTTCAGATCAAAAGGCACGGAAAAAAAGGAAGGGTTGAAATCGCTTTTTACAACAATGATGATCTTGATCGGGTGCTAACACTTCTGAAGCAGACATAACAAGTTCATGTCTATTCATATTATAATCGACGGTTACAATCTGATCCGGTGTTCCAGTTCGCTGAGCACACTTGATCAACAGGATATACAACTTGGCAGGGAAGCCCTTCTCGACGCCCTTTCATCATACAAAAGAATAAAACGCCACATGATTACGGTAGTATTTGACGGAACCCATGCACCTCCTCTCTCACAGCACAAAGATCGAGTCAAAGGGATCAAGGTTAAATTTTCTCGCAGTGGAGAAACTGCCGATACCGTAATTAAAAGGATGGCGGCAAGAGATAGGGAAAAGGCCCTGGTCGTTAGCTCGGACCTGGATATTGTCAATTTTGCGGCGTCCATGGGAGCAGCCACCATAAGCTCTCCTGCATTTGAAGAAAAGATCACAATGGCTGTTTATATGGATACAAAGGGAGAGGTGGAGCAAAACCAGGGCGGCTGGGTCCCCACCACAAAAAAGAAAGGTCCCAGCAGACGACTTTCAAAAAGAAAACGACGGAACCGGATTAAAATTAAAAAGCTTTAATTTCAGAATAGACGGTGTTTTGTTTTCATTGACGACGGTATCATTATCTGGTACTCACTCAACGATTCTGAATATTTTGAAATATAGACCTAATAGTTTACCATATGAATAGAACAAACAAAAAATCAGACCTGCAGCGGATCTGCGTAATAGACGGACAGGGCGGCGGCATCGGAAGCGCCGTAATAAAAAAACTTAAAGATCTGTTTGGAGAAGCCGTTGAAATTATTGCCTTAGGTACGAATGCCATTGCAACGTCTCAGATGCTTAAAGCCAAAGCCAATCGTGGCGCCTCTGGAGAAAATGCAATTGTTCAGACCGCTGGAAAGGCCGATATTATCATTGGTACGGTAGCTATCATAATGGCGCATTCCATGATGGGAGAAGTAACACCGAAAATGGCGGAGGCAGTGGCAAGCAGCCCGGCAAAAAAACTGCTTATACCGCTTACCCAGGAACATGTTGAAATTGTAGGAATATCTCCAATTCCGCTACCCCATCTTATCGAGGCTCTTATTCAAGAAAATTTAAAAAACTTTTTTGAGTCACCCTAAAACGGATAAAGCGGAATTAAAAAATAGTAAGGGCTTCGTTTTTTTAAACAAATCGATTTCAAAGGAGCAGGAATATCCTCAAGAATCTAAATTTATCAAAAAAAAATTAAATAAAAATAAGCTATGATAGCAAATAACGGTTGGATTTCATAAGTTGCTGTAATGTCAAGTATTAATTAAGTATCATTTTATCAATATTGTCTGTAATGGCACAAAATCAGGCCTATTTACAGCTGTTTTTCCTTAATTGACAGATAATACATGCTGGCAGCATTCAATAACCATTTGAAATTACAATATTAAAAAAATCCAACCGTTATTTGCTGTCATAGAAAATAAGGAACGAATATCATGTGTGAAGCAAATGCATATCTGATTCGAGAAAATGAGAAAAAGCTAATTATGGAGGCTGTTGATACGGTCGAACCTGAAGGTAACGGCATTAAACTCGTGAGTATATTCGGAGATCAGAAATTTCTTAAAGCCCATATCCATTCACTGGCTCTTGTAGACCACAACATTTTTCTTAAAGAATAAAATAGGTGTATCAAATAAGTTTCGCTGTGCTCAACAATTGGACTGCTGGAGTAATGGAGCGATGCCTGCCTGTGCATTGCTCCCGCCTGCGTGCGGACACGAACAGGTATTTGCATGACAAGGGCTTTAAGGAGTTTTGGGCAAGCCAAATGGTTTAGATGAAAATACTTTTAGCCAAGACCGCCGGTTTCTGCATGGGAGTACGCAGAGCCGTTGAAATGGTTCTAGATGCACCGAGCAAATACGAAAATCCTATCTGCACTTATGGACCGCTTATACACAATCCCCAGGTTCTGAACCTTTTGGAAGAAAAAGGGATATCTGTCTTAAATAATATCCCTGACCACGGATCCGGTACCGTCCTGATCAGGGCTCACGGCGTTCCTCCCGAAACCAAGAAAAATCTTAAAAAGACCGGTTTCAAAATTATTGATTCCACCTGCCCGAGGGTTATCAAAGTCCAGACCATCATCCGGAAACATGCAAAACAAGATTATGTATGCATTATTATCGGGGACAAGGATCATCCGGAAGTCATCGGCTTGCTGGGTTACGCAGGGGGAAAAGGGTATGCAGTCGACAATATAAACGATCTTGATTCCCTTCCCCCCTTTGACAGGGCTATTATTGTTGCACAGACCACCCAGAACACGCTTTTTTTTGAAAAAGTAAAAAACTGGGCGATCCAAAAATTCCCCCACTATAAGATTTTTGATACAATTTGTGATTCAACAGCCCGTCGTCAGGTTGAGGTCCATCGCCTGGCGAATCTGGTAGATGCCGTTATTGTCGTGGGAGGCCATAATAGCGGGAATACCCAGCGGCTTGCCGAAATTTCAAGGCAAACCGGTAAGCCCACCTATCATATTGAAACAGAATCTGATCTCGATTTAGACGCACTTTCTTCAATCCGACACATAGGAATAACGGCAGGTGCGTCCACCCCGAACTGGATAATAAAAAGGGTTTATAGAACGCTGGAGGCCATCCCTTTTAAAAATCAAAAAAGCTGGCGCAGTGTCATTTTTGCCATCCAGCGCTCACTTCTTCTCACAAATATCTATGTGGCTATGGGAGCCGGATGCCTGTGCTATGCATGCACAAAACTCCAGGAAATTGCCAACTATTTGCCCAATGTCCTTATGGCCATGCTTTATGTCCAGTCCATGCACATTCTCAACAATCTTATCGGCACAAAGGAAGACCGATACAATGATCCTGACAGATCCTCTTTTTATAACAGAAAAAAGGTCCTGCTGGTACTTCTTGCTTTCTTCGCCGGCGGCGCCGGATTGATGACCGCCTATTCAATGGGACCTGTCCCTTTTTTGGTTCTTTTTGTTATGAGTATAATGGGCCTTTCTTACAATTTGAGACTTCTGCCGGAACGTTTTTTCAACGGCAAGTACCGGAGAATAAGGGATATCCCGGGATCGAAAACAATTCTAATTGCAATGGCATGGGGAATCGTTACCGCGGTATTGCCCTCTTTGTCTGTATCGGAACATATGGGCCTGAGTACCGTATTGGTATTTTTTTGGTCCATAAGCCTTGTTTTTGTGAGAACTGCATTTTTTGATATTCTTGACATTCAGGGAGACCGTATTGTGGGAAAAGAGACCATGCCTATACTGATGGGAGAAAAGCGAGCCTTGCGCCTTTTAAAAACCATACTCATAATAAATATCGGCATATTGCTTGTATCCAGTACATTTCATTTTATTTCAATCCTTGGATTCGCACTTGCAATCTGTCCGATTTTTATTTTTGTTGTCCTTTCAGCCCATGAACTGGGCTATATGCTTCCCGGCACAAGGCTGGAGTTTCTGGTTGAAACGAACTTCATTACGGCAGGTATTATTACGCTTATCGGGTCTTTTTTTTTCCAAAACTGCGTTTGATGTTAATTGTGTCCACCCATAAACGGCATCTTTCGGCCCCCGGCGGCGTTCTCACTCGTTTTCAATCCTCGAAATAGCGCGCTATGCCTGTCGGAGATCCCGTGATGTTTTCGGGGCGGTTGAAAACTCGCTCGGGCCTTGCCGGAAACCAAAATCTACCATTTATGGATGGACACTAACTACAGTGGCAGAATCTGTCTATTTCCAAATTACAGGTTCCGTACCTTTAAGAAGTCTTTTGATATTATCTGTATGGCGAAAATAGATTAATATGGCTGTTACAATAGCGCATACGGTCAGGACACCGGATCCGGTTGCCTTCCAAATTGCAACAGGAAGAACGGCGGCGGCGGCAAGTGATGCAACCGCAACAATGTTGAGCCAGCAAACAAACATGATAAAAACCAGAATCGCAACCATAAATGCCACGGGTGAAATTACCGCAAAACACCCTGCAGCAGTTGCAACCCCTTTGCCTCCTTTTTTAAACCTCATGTAAAGCGGATAAAGGTGACCTGAAAAAGCAGCAAGCGCCACAAGTGAGATGTAAATTTCACCCCAAAAGCTGTTTGGAGTTGTCAGTACACCTGCAATCCATACCGGAATACCCCCCTTTAGCATATCACCAATAAGTGTCAGAACTCCAAGAGTCGGCCCTGCGATACGTACGACATTGGTGGCACCGATGTTTCCGCTTCCCTCACGCCGGATATCTACGGAAGTAAACAGCCGGGTCAAAACAATACCCCAGGGGATGGAGCCGAGCAAATAGGCAAAAACAAGTAGCACAAATAACTTAATCATTTATACAATTCCGTTTTGTTATTTTGATGAAAATATTCCGGATACATGATACAAGACACTGGGTTCAGGGTTTGGCATTCAACATTGACGGTCTCGTAAAAAGTCCAACTTCTGCGTTGTGCTGCATTCCGCAATCATTCAACGTACGAAAAGTACGCCTCATGATTACAAAATTTGCATGCCTTGAAGTTGAACTTTTTACGAAACCGTCTAAATCGGACTTTTTACGAGTTCATCAAAATTAATTAATATCAAAATATTGAATGTACTATAGCACCATATGCAACAATATCAAGATTGACGGTCTCGTAAAAAGTCCAACTTCTGCGTTGTACTGCATTTCGCAATCATTCAACGTACGATAAGTACGCCTCATGATTACAAAATTTGCACGCCTTTTTATCCCGCCTAAGTTTGGCGGGGGAGTTTGAACTTTTTACGAAACCGTCTAAATCGGACTTTTTACGAGTTCATCAAGATT
Organism: Desulfobacteraceae bacterium Eth-SRB2; assembly: GCA_004193595.1. Taxonomy (GTDB): domain Bacteria; phylum Desulfobacterota; class Desulfobacteria; order Desulfobacterales; family UBA11574; genus S5133MH16. The sequence goes on along the minus strand of RPGQ01000004.1, from coordinate 268,807 downwards.
AATGAATTCGTAACAACTCGAAAGGATAGCCTTTTTACGTGCAACCCGTTAACATGCCCATAGAAGATATTTTAGATCTTCATACTTTTATACCCAAAGACATACCGGATCTTCTTGTGGATTACTTTGAAGCTTGCATTGACGCAGATATCTACTCTGTACGAATTGTTCATGGAAAGGGCCGGGGGATTCTGAAAAAACGGGTTCAGGAACTTTTGAAACAAAATCAAATGGTTGAATCTTTTCGAAATGCACCCCCTGAAGCCGGAGGCTGGGGCGCTACCCTGGTGGAACTCAAGAGGTAATATCACACAAAATTTCGCAGATCCGCCTGCATAAAAAGGTTGCCATCAAAAAATATATTATTTCAATAAATTGTAGAATTTCCGAGACGTTCAGATCTTGATTATCTGTGTCCAAAAAAATTCCGAATAGATTTTAAAAAACAAATATGTTGTCACCCGCGCAAAAAGAAGAAATACGACGGTTTGCCGACCGGATCACACCGAAAAGCTGGAACCTGGTTTTGCGGCCGGAGGATGAAATCAAGGCGCCGGGCGTTTTAAATATCCTTATCAGTATTCAGAAACCGGAAAACGAGGTTTTCACAGATTATTTCGGGAATAAATGCTATCCCTGTGAATGCAAGGATGGGATTAAATATTTTGAAAACAGATATGGTGACGTTTTTTTAAAAAATCAGGTCAAACCTGCCCTTGGTATGGTGTCGGGACGTATGGTTTTTAAAGATGTGAAACCCACGCGGACAGAACGCAAGGGTAAAGTAGCCAAAATTACAATTAAATTATGGCCTTACCTTGGAGACTGGAAGGGAACGATGATTCACGAACTGGCACATGTTGCAGTTTTCAGGTATAACGCTTTTAAAACCAGGGAGTACAGGGAAAGAGCCCTTTTCAAAAACCCATGGAATATTGACCTCAAAACGCTTGTTATTAAAAAAAAATTACTGCGCGAAGGCCACCATGGCCCGGCATTCCAGAGAGCCTTTTCTATGCTTGCAAAGAGAGCTATCCGGGAATTCGGCGCCCAAATACCCTCCGATGATATATTTTGGATTACCGTTCGATACGAACTGGAAAAATATAAAGGAAGAAGAAAATATTAAATTATGGATGCAGAGTTTAAGTGTTACCTGAACTACCCAATATGTAAAAAATTCAATAAAATCTATGGTATTCATTTCACAATATAATGTTCATCGCCTTTCCATTTACGATAACTAATTGAAATTTAAAGGGGCAAAAAAAATTCTGGTTATGCATGATTTTTGCATAAACAAATCTGAACAAATTAAATCAGAACATACCAAGAAAAAGCCAAAACGGTCATGGGGCCGGGACGGAAAGCCAAGGATCTGTATTAAGATAGCCAAGTTACCTTGGGAAGTAAGGTGCTTCGGCTTTTTTGATGCGTGGAATTTCAATTTTTATCAGTCTAACAATCAATTTAATACATTTTTTAGAAACGGTTTTTCACCATAAGAAGTGAAATATGAGAATATTATCTATTATAATCCTCACTGCATCTTTATTATTTACCGACACAAGCAGTTTATTGTTGGCTAAAACGGGCGTTGCATCCGTCCCTGAACCGGCAAGCATGCTTCTTTTAGGCTCCGGCTTAATCGGTTTGGCAGTATTTGGGCGAAAAAAGTTCTTTAAATAGCAGATGATTATTGCCATGACCAACACACTACCCGATAATGGAGGCCGGCGCTTAGGAATTGACAGGCGTGAATTTTCCTACACTTCTTATATACCGGAGCGTAGATCCGGCAAAGAACGAAGAAGCGGGAACGATAGAAGGTTAAAGGTAAGAAAATTAAAATAACGAAGATAGTTAAAAAAGGCAGAGCCCATTAGTTCTGCCTTTTTGTTTGACAATGCATCGATCATAGAGCTCTATCAGAAATCCGGGGGCGGGGTTTGAGTCACGCGGTGCCCCGCGCCGAGACCCTTGAAAAACGCCCCCTTTTGCTCAATCCCTGCGTCAGGCTCAAATTTTAATCCTCAAAATACTTCATGTATTCCTGTGGTTAAAATTTTCGCCTTCCTTGATCTTGAACAAAATTGAACGTTTTTCAAGGGCCTCGTGTCTTAAATATTGCCTGGGCATTTTGAAGCGCAGTATGATCGTCAATGCCCATGGTTTCACTCTCATTTTGGGCCAAAAGATATCCAACGGATTGTCCGTCTTCGGCCATATACTCAATAAGGTCGGTTATAAAAAACTCCTCTATGGGAGTAGTTTTGCCGTTTATCTCTTTGTGAACGATCTGAGGCCGCGAGGCCATGACCGGTAGATATTTTTCTAAGGCTTTCTTTTTTACAGCGTAAATTCCTGAGTTGCAGATGGTTAAAGCCGCTTGTTTTTCCTCCGGATAGTCCTTCCAGTGTTTCCATTCGGTTATTTTTTTCACAAGGCCCCCCTGGGTTTCCAAAACGCCGTATTGCTTTTTGTCATCCGGACAAAATCCCAGGATGACAAGGTCGAACGTTTCAAGATGGTGAACGAGCTGCATATAGGTTGCCTTTTGAACAAAAGGAACATCTCCCATGGTAATAATAAACTTAGAGCACGGCAGGGACTCAATAAACGGTCGGGCAGCTAAAATAGCACCGCCGGTACCGTTAAGAATCGGCTGCTCGCAGTAGGTAATATCCAAATCTCGGGTTGTCGCAATCACATCTTCTTTGCAATGATTGACTATGAGCGCTCTTTGGCCAACCGGCAAATTCTCCAATAGATAGAGCAAAATTGGATGGCTGCCTTCAAAAATTGAACTGCCGGGCAACAGCGGCAACAGTGTTTTATTGCCCTCGTAGCCAGTCATTCTGCTGCCTCGGCCGGCCGCCATAATAATTGATGCGATTTCGGAATCGAACGGTGTTTTGTTTCTCATGGTTTAGGTCCTTTGGAAGGTATCCAGAGAATAAATATCATAATGCGGAAAGAAGGTCAAACCCATGTTCCGTGAAATGGGGTTTGAAGCAAAGGGCTTTTTCGATCGAATGAATCGTTTCCGATATACCTCTGAACCCATGAATGGCTATTGGTTGGCATTATCCGTTTAGGTTCACGGACCCCACTGGGCACAGTTTTTGGCACAATCCACGATTTCAACAAAAAGAGGCTAACCTGAGTTTTGGTTAACCCCTTCAATATAATAACCTTTTATGGTGCCGAGGGACAGAATCGAACTGCCGACACGGGGATTTTCAGTCCCCTGCTCTACCGACTGAGCTACCTCGGCTTATTAAAATTAAAATAGTACTGCTATTAGAAGCACGGTTTTTTGTCAAGATTTTTTTGACCCATATCCCCGAAAATATATTGCAACAAGACTGTTGCTGCAATGGTTGCCGTTTCAGCTCTCAATATACGGGGTCCAAGTGCGGCGGTAACAAATCCGCGGTTTCTGGCAATTTCTATCTCCCGGGAGGTCAACCCTCCCTCCGGCCCCAGCACGGCAAAAATTGTATTAATTTGCCGGTTGGGTTTGGGTAATTCCTTATGGACTAATTTAAATTCATTTTCCCAGAAAATGATTTTTAAGTCGCAAAATTCACCAAGAGTCAGCACCTCTCCATAGGATACGGTTTCACCGATTTCTAAAATACGGCCGCGTTTGCACTGCTTGAGAGATTCTTTTGCTATTTTTTTCCACCGTTGCGTACGCGCTGAAATTTGTTTTTTATCGGGTCTGGAAACAGATCGTTCGGCAAAAAAAGGTATCCATTTTGTTACTCCGAGTTCGGTAAGATGACGGACAAGACCGTCCATTTTCTTTTCTTTTAAAAACGCCTGGGCAATAACAATATGAACCGGAGACTCGGCTGTGGAAGGAAAGCAGTCTGTTATGGATACGTTTATACTTTCTGGAGAAAAAGCAATAATTTCAGCCCGATATTCAAACCCTCTGCCGTCAAAAAGACCTATCTTATCACCCGGCTTAAGGCGCAATACGGTTTTTATGTGCCTGGCATCAGAACCGGTAATAATAGATGTTGCGCCGGAAATTTCCGATGATTCGATAAAAAAATACCGCATACTCTCTTTTATAATTCAGGCGGGTATATTGTAAATCATTTTTTTGCTAAACCGCTTGCCCTTGCATGTTCAGCCAAATCAGAGCCAAATTTTTCCAAAAAGCAAATATCTTGACACCCTGTATGCCCTGTGGTAAATTTCTTCATCTGATTATAGGGTACTTGTTTATGATGTACGGCACGTTATGGTAAACAGGGGGTTTATATGTCGGACAATAATGATCCGGACAAGAAAATTGAAGGGGCAGAATCAATACAAGATCAAGAGATTATAGAACTTGAAGAAGAGACATTCGTTGCATCTCAAGACGATGAGGAAATTATCGACCTTCTAGAGGATGCCGACGAACCTGGTTTAGAAGGTGAAAAGGAAGCCGTGGTCTCCCAAGAGACAGATTCAATACCAGACCCAGAGATCATAGAACTCCAAGAAGAGACACTTGATGCATCTCAAGACGATGGGGAAATTATCGACCTTTTGGAGGCCGTCGATGAGCCTGGCGTAGAAAATATAAAGGAAGCCGTGGTCACTGAAGAAGCAGAATCAGCAGAAGATATCATAACAGAAACCGATACAGTGGGCGATACCTCCAAGGAAATAGAAGAAATCGGTGAACCTATCCCTATAATCGTGGATTCATCTCAGGAAGCAGAGGATCTTATTGAGATAGAACCAGATCTTTTAGAAGAACCAAGTGAATTAGATGATGAATTTGGCAAGGAAGTCGCCTTTGATCAGGACCTGAGTGATGATTTTGTCGATTCCCTGGGAATGGAGCTCGACGCTAAAGAAGATGTTTCGGAGGATTTGCCTGATACTGAAATTGATTCTGAAAAGGTGTCGGATGCACATATGGAAGCAGCTTTGGAGCGTGTTATAAAAAAGATGTTTTACGAAAAGATCGATGGTATTCTTGTTGAGGTCATTGAAAAAACGGTCTCGCGGGAGTTAGAAAGATTAAAAAGTATCCTGCTCGAAGAAGCGGCGGAAAATGAAAAATGATCGTTTCTTTTCACAATAATTACATTTTGCCTGATTAATCCGATCATAGCAAATAAATCGAATGGTAAAACAATCGGGGATTATTCAATAATCCCCTTTTCAATTTTTTACCTGTATCCGGATGCTGCGTGAGATATGCGCAGCTCAAGAATTCAGGGGCTTCGCCCCAATGGGAATAATGGAGTAATATGATATGAGTTCCAATCTTCTTAACAAAGGTTATGAACCCCATGACGTGGAAAAACGTTGGTACGATTTCTGGGAAAAAGAATTGCTGTTTGCGGCAAACGAGGAAAAAAACGATCAAAAATGCTATTCCATTGTAATCCCTCCGCCCAATGTCACCGGCGTTCTTCACATGGGTCACGCGCTAAATAATACATTGCAGGATATTCTCTGCCGATACCGGAGATTGCGTGGCGATAATGTGCTGTGGATGCCCGGTACCGATCACGCAGGAATCGCCACCCAGAATGTTGTGGAAAAAAAGCTTGCCGATGAGGGTATGAATCGCCATCAGGTGGGCAGGAAAAAGTTCATTGAGGCAGTTTGGGAATGGCGAAGCGAATATGGCAACGCTATCATCAATCAACTGAAACGCCTTGGCGCTTCATGTGATTGGGAGCGTGAGCGCTTTACCATGGATGAGGGGCTTTCAAAAGCCGTACGTAAGGTTTTTGTAAACCTGTACCAGGAAGGTCTAATTTACCGGGGCAATTACATTATTAACTGGTGCCCCCGCTGCCATACGGCGCTTGCCGATCTTGAGGTCGAACATGAAGCGCATGAGGGTCATTTGTATCATGTACGGTATCCTTTTACTGACGGAACAAAGGGAGTGGTTGTTGCAACAACTCGTCCTGAAACCATGTTGGGTGATACGGCCGTAGCAGTAAATCCAAATGATGAGCGCTACCGGGATATGGAGTCCCTTCAGGTGATTCTTCCCCTTATGAACAGACCCATTCCAATTATTAAAGACAAATATGTGGATATGTCCTTTGGAACCGGGGCATTAAAGATTACCCCCGCCCATGACCCCAACGACTTTGAGATCGGAAACCACCACAACCTGGAACGTATAAAAGTTATCGGTGATGACGGCCTGATGACATCAGAAGCAGGCAGGTTCCAAGGGCTTGATCGATTCGAATGCAGGGAAACTGTGGTTAACGCACTTAAAGAAGAGGGGCTTCTTGAAAAGATCGAGCCGTATCAGCACAGTATCGGTCACTGTTACCGGTGTAAGACTATAATTGAACCTAATTTGTCAAAACAGTGGTTTATCCGGACAAAGCCCCTTGCAAAAAAAGCGATTGATGCCGTTAAGAACGGTGATACGAAGATCATTCCTGAAATATGGACCAAAACTTATTTTGAATGGATGAACAACATTAAGGATTGGTGTATTTCTCGGCAGATATGGTGGGGACACCAGATTCCGGCATGGACCTGCAACACCTGTCAAGAAATAATTGTTGCCCTGGATACGCCGGCAACATGTCCGGCGTGCGGAGGAACAGATCTTTTACAGGATACAGACGTTCTGGATACCTGGTTCAGTTCCGCCCTGTGGCCTTTTTCAACCATGGGATGGCCGGATCAGACCCCACTGTTAAAATTGTTTTATCCCACATCTGTTCTTGTTACCGGTTTTGATATTCTCTTTTTCTGGGTCGCCAGAATGATGATGATGGGTATCCATTTCATGGAGGATGTGCCCTTTAAAGATGTTTATGTGCACGCCCTGGTGCGTGACGAAGCAGGCAAAAAAATGAGCAAGTCCACGGGAAATGTAATCGATCCCTTGAGCATTATTGACCGCTATGGAACCGATGCATTTCGCTTTACCCTGGCCGCTTTTGCAGCCCAGGGCAGAGACGTGAAGATGTCTGAAAAGCGTGTTGAAGGCTATCGAAATTTTATCAACAAAATCTGGAACGCCGCCCGTTTTGCCCTGACACACATAAATAACTCCTGTAAAAACATAACAACCGAACCGCTTTCCCTTGTGGACCGGTGGATTCTATCCAGACTTTATCGTGTGAGCGGCAAAGTTTCCCAAGCGCTTGAAAGTTATCGGTTTAATGATGCGGCCGGGGCGCTTTATAATTTTGTATGGCATGAATTCTGTGACTGGTACCTTGAAGCGATTAAACCGACGTTGTACGGAAAAGAGGGAGAGAACCGGCAACAAGCAACCCTGAGCGTGTTGTGGCGTGTTCTGCATGATACACTGGTTTTGCTTCATCCTTTTGTACCTTTTATTACAGAGGAAATCTGGCATAAACTGCCGGGTACACAAGGATCCATCATGAAAGCAGCATTTCCGTTATATGCCGACAATAATAATAGCATACAACGGGATGAAGAAGCGGAATCAAATATGAGACTTATCTCAGGGATCATAACCGGCATCAGAAATATTAGGGGTGAGATGAACATTTCACCGTCATTATCCTTGGCCGTTTCGGCCCAGTCCCAGGACGAATCAACAAAAAAAACCGTACAACAGCACCGGGACATGATCATTAACCTTGCCAGACTTAAATCTTTATCTGTGGGAAATGCGGTTGAAAGACCAAAGTCCGCGGCAACGGCTGTTGTAAATGATGCCACGATTTTTGTTTCATTAGAAGGAATTGTCGATTTTGCAAAGGAGATTGAACGGCTTGAAAAGGAAATCAATAAACTGACCAATGAATCGGCTACGGTTTCAAAGAAACTGAACAATGAAGATTTTCTCAGAAAGGCACCCGTAGAGGTGGTGGAAAAAGTAAAAGCAAAGCACGGTCTTCTTGTTGAAAAACAGCAAAAACTGCTGTCCAACCTGAATAAAATCAAAGAGCTTGAGGCCTAATCCGAGTCTATTATGAATTCAACACAACATCTCATAACAATAGCCCTGAAAGAAGACATGGGTTCGGGAGATATTACAACGGATAATCTCGTGGATCCCGATCTTGAAGGCAAAGGCGTCATCATCGCCAAAGAACCTTTTGTCATTGCAGGTCTTGATGTGGCCTGTCAGGTTTTTAAGCACCTTAATGCCAACGTCATATTTATACCCAATTATATTGACGGCAATCTTGTAAAAGAAGGTGAAACCATAGCAACGGTTGAGGGTAAACTTCGCGCCCTGCTTTCCGGTGAGAGAACCGCCTTGAATTTTCTTCAGCGACTTTCGGGCATTGCTACCTGTGTTCGCTCATATGTGGATGAACTCAAAAATAAAAGGGTGCGTCTTGTGGATACCCGCAAAACCACACCCGGATGGCGTGTATTGGAAAAATATGCCGTTAGAGTGGGAGGAGCCTATAACCACAGGATGGGGCTATATGACGGTGTTTTGATCAAGGATAATCACCATGCTGTCTGCGGGGGGATAAAAAAGGCTGTTGACCGTATCCGGACCCAGGTACACCATCTTGTCAAAATAGAGGTAGAGGTATCCACTCCGGGCCAGGTCAAGGACGCTTTGAACGCCGGTGCAGATGTTATCATGCTCGATAATATGAGCAGAGAGCAGATAAAAGAGGCCGCAGCCTTTATTGGTGGGAGGGCAATTGTTGAAGTGTCGGGGAATGTAACAAAAAACGTTCTTAAATCCCTGGCGGATACCGGAGTTGATATCATCTCCGTAGGAGCCCTCACCCATTCTGCAAGATGCGTGGATATGAGTATGCGAATCCAGACAGCTAATTAGACATCTCGGATATTTTACAACTTCTTGAAAATACATGTTTATTGACGGCAACCTATTTATTCCATTACTCCATCATTCCATTATTCCAATTGTGAGCGAAGCGAACTAGCTTGGTCATATGATACCCATACGTGATACAATACCTTCTAAAAATTATCCGATTGTTAATAATACGATCATTGGTATCAACGTGGTTGTTTATCTGGTACAGATATCGCTGGTTCCGAATTTAAATCGTTTTGTCTATATTTATGGCCTTGTTCCCGCCCGCTACTCAATCCCCCAAATTACCTCTTATTTTTCTACAAGCCAGCAGATTTTCTCTTTGATCTCTTTCATGTTTCTCCACGGCGGATTCTGGCATCTTTTGGGTAATATGTGGTCGCTTTATATCTTTGGCGACAATATCGAAGATCGCCTCGGGCCGTTTCGTTATTTGGTTTTTTACCTGCTTTGCGGAATTACATCCGGTCTTTCCCATCTTATCATTAATCTTCATTCCAATATACCTACCATAGGAGCCAGCGGAGCTATCGCCGGTGTTATGGGCGCTTATTTGATTCTTCATCCCAATGCAAAGATATTAACATTGATTCCCATTATCTTTATCCCCTGGTTTGTTGAAATCCCGGCGTTCTTCTTTCTCGGTCTCTGGTTTTTTATCCAGTTTATTAGTGCTGCCGGAAGCCACGGGGGTATTGGCGGTATTGCCTGGTGGGCTCATATCGGCGGTTTTATCTTCGGTATTATTTTTTTAAAGATTTTGCTTGCCTTACCGGAGACCGGTGTAAGCGGTCAAATGCGCAAGGTGACCGCAAAAAGAAAAACGCACCGCCTGCAGGTGATCAGGCCTGTAGGTCCCGGAAAAAATCCCCACCTCTATGGTACGATAACCATCACCTCATTTGAGGCCCTTACCGGGACACTTAAGCTGGTAAACATTCCTTGGGGATTTCAAAAACGGCTGGTAAGAGTTGCCGTGCCCGCCGGTGTAAAAGAAGGGAGCAAGCTGCGGCTGAAAGGTTTGGGCAAAATAACACCCGATAGTCAACGGGGGGATTTGTATCTTAAAGTGGCCATTGCGTAGGTAATTCCATAGTTCCGTCTGGTTAACTATTGCCATCCAGAAATCTATATTGGGAACAAATTAAGTTTCCAATGCAGAAATGAGCAATTTTTCGCAAGGTCAAGGAAATCAAGGAATTAAGCGGAGGCGTACAAGTGGTACTCCGCACAAGTAATTCCGCAGATTGTCGCAGAGATTGCGGAAAAGGGCCATTTCTGGATGGAAACTAACTAAAGTACCAGGCTATAATCTGCGATCCAAAAAAAACATAAGCAATGGCACCGAGAGACAGAAAAGGGCCGAAGGGGATAGCAAACTTCATATTCTTGCCTTTGATCAGCATTATTGTTATACCCACGCATGAACCCATAACCGATGAAGCAAAAACAGTAAAAATAACCCCTTGCCAGCCGATAATGGTTCCAATCATTGCCAGAAGTTTGATATCACCACCCCCCATTCCATCTCTGTGGGCGATCAGGTTATAAGCCCATGCAACAAACCAAAGACTCCCCCCTCCGATAAGCAATCCGAGTACCGAAGCTTTAAAAGTAATTGTCGGCAATGCAAAAGAAGCAACCAGACCCATGGGGATTCCGGGAAGCGTGATGATATCCGGTATGATTTGGTGATCAAGATCAATAAAGGTTATTACGAGCAGAGATGAAACAAAAACGAAGTATACTAAACTTTCCAGGGACAGACCAAACTTAAACAGCAGACCCATGGCAACAATTCCAGTCATCAATTCAACCATGGGATAGCGAAAAGATATCGATGCATCGCAATTTCGGCATCTGCCTTTTAACCAGATATAACTTAAAACCGGAATATTGTCATAAAATCGAATGGGGCTGTTGCAGCTCGGACAGATAGAACGGGGAGGATTTGAAATAGATTTTGAGGTGGGCAGCCTGTAAATACAAACATTTAAAAAGCTTCCGATGCACATGCCGAATATGAAAATTATACTCACGATCAAAATATTAAACATGTTTTATATGGGGTCCTCTTGAATTTATGATTAAATAACAGTAAGTAACATCTTTAATTCACATATCTGACAAATATAATGTTACTGTCTATATATGCTGATGCAGTTCGTGTCAAAACAAGATTTGTTTTATCATGTCGGCCCATTCAAAAACAGACGTCATAATCATTTGGGATTAAAAGCATTAAACCCAACCCGGACAAGCCGGAACCAAAAATGTTTGCCACAAAAGCACTAAGACACAAAGGATATATTTATTATTCTTTCTTCGCGCCTTGGTGCCTTAGTGGCAGAATTGAAAAAGTTTTGCCACAAAAAGCACAAAATTTACAAATAAGGAACAAAATAATCAGAAGAAAAGACAAAGAAATTACGGATAACGCCGAAATCGAATCGATCATCTGCCGATCAATGGTATGCCGGCTGGCAATGGCTGATAAAAACCGTCCTTATATTGTTCCACTCTGCTTTGGATATAAAGATAATACACTCTATTTTCATTCCGCCGGACAAGGCAAAAAACTCGACATGCTAAAAAAGAACTATTCTGTCTGTTTTGAATTTGATATTGACTATGAACCCATAAAATCGGATAAAGTCTGTGTGCAATTTTTAAAACGATTTAACAAATAATTTGGGAAAAGAGGGTGATGCTATGAGTATTAATGTAGTGGCGAAGATTGATGATCTTGTAAAGGTTAGACATGTGCTTGCCAGCGTTTTTGATAAAGCCGGTCTTGAAGCGTTCATCCCTGAACTGCTCAAAATAAATCCTGAGATAAAGATTTTTTCAACCGGAGGTACGTACAAGAAAATAAAAGAGATCCTCGGAGAAAAAGCTGAATCCTGTCTCACCCGGGTTTCGGATTATACGGGCCAGCCGGAAACCCAGGGCGGTCTTGTAAAGACACTCGATTTTAAGATATATCTCGGGCTGCTCACCGAAACGTACAATGACGCCCATAATGATGATATCAAACGAACGGGTTCCGTTCATATCGATATGGTTATCGGCAATCTTTATCCTTTTAAGGATACGATCTCAAAACCGGATGTAACCGTTGAACAGGCCCGTGGGAATATCGATATCGGAGGGCCGTGTATGATAAGGGCCTCGGCCAAAAATTATATACGGGTGGCATCTGTTGTTGACCCCTCCGACTATGAATCGATTCTATCCGATATGAAAGCAAATCACGGGTCCATATCTTTGGAACTCCGTTACCGGCTGGCACAAAAGGCGTTTGAATATACCGCCGTCTACGATCGCACGATTGCCGACTTTTTGGGTTCCAGAGCCATTGAGGATGTAACGGAAAGTTACACATATTAGAAAACAAACTTAAGGGATTCGCCTCATTTGGAATAATGGCCCCGGTGGAATAGAAAAAAGTTTCACCCCAGTACGATCTACCGGACCTACCCTAGTACCATCTATCGGAGCTACGGGGGGGGGGCGGTGCAGGCTGAGTAAAAATGATGAGTGAGCTTGTCCTGAACGAAATTGAAGGAAAGGAATTGTTTACAATTAAAAGGAGAAAACAATGACACAAGATTTGAAAAAAATGTATCGAACGATAATGGATGACCATTTTCCTCCCAACATGGAAATCAGTTTTGTGGATCAGGATAAAAGGCAAACCCTGTTTTATGAAAAAGTTGCCTGGACCATCGATAACGTCCAAAAAGGGTTAAGATACGGTGAAAATCCCGGTCAGGAAGCAGCGCTTTATAAATTGGCAAATGGAAACCTGATTCTGGGGGAAGCCGAATCTATTCAGCCGGGCCAATATCTGGCTTCGGACATTGAGCTGTTGCAATCCGGAAAGCATCCCGGCAAAACCAATCTGACCGATGCGGACAATTCCCTGAACATCCTGAGATATTTTGTGGATAAACCCACGGTAGTTATCGTCAAGCACAACAATCCCTGCGGTGTTGCCAGATCTGATACATTGGTAGACGCCTATCAGAAGGCAAACATTGCAGACAGGGTGGCGGCATTTGGGGGATGCATTGCAGTCAACAGAGCTGTTGACCGGGCAACGGCTCAAGCCATTACCGAACAATACGCCGAAGTCGTCGTTGCTCCGGATTTTGAAGAAGGGATCATGGATATCTTTGCCAAGAAAAAAAATCTCAGGGTTATCCGTATTGGAAATATTGACCGGTTGCAGACATTTGTGGGGAAAAGATGTGTGGAATTTAAAAGCTTGATAGACGGCGGTATTATCGCCCAGTGGTCTTTTGTTCCGGCCGCCCGCACTAAGGCGGATCTAAAACTTGCCGAATGCGAATATAAGGGCAAACACTACCGGATCAACCGGAAACCCACCGAACAGGAATACGAAAACATGCTCTTTGGCTGGCTTGTGGAATCAGGTGTTACATCAAATTCAGTCATTTACGTTAAAGATCAAGTAACCGTGGGCATCGGAACCGGTGAGCAGGACCGGGTAGGCGTTGCAGAAATTGCAAGAGACAAGGCCTATCGAAAGCTGGCAGACCGTTACTGCTTTGAAAAGCATGGTATTCCCTATAACGATCTAAATGATGAAGATAAAAAGGCGGAAATTGATAATAAGGTTTCAAAGGAAAAAGGCGGTCTGATTGGCGCCGCCATGGTCAGTGATGCCTTTTTTCCCTTTAGAGACGGAATTGATGTGGGTTTAAAAGAAGGGATAACATCTGTAATTCATCCGGGCGGATCAGAAAATGACTACCAGTCCATCGAGGCCTGCAACGAGGTCGGCGCGACAATGGTCTATACCGGGCAGAGAAGTTTTAAACATTAAGCGATTGTTAACGCAGCAACAAACGTCTTTATGATATTAAAAGCCCCGCCAAGCCTGTTGGGCCTGTTGGCGGGAATTTTTTTTGCTCGTTATACCGGGCAAATAAAAAAACAGGGCCATTTCTTTCATTGCTTTTTTATACTTACAAGGTAATTATTTAGCCAACCTCAACATCCTCGATATCCGGTAATTCGTTCTCGGAAAATGCGGCAAATAAGAAAAGGATAACAACACACAGACAGAGAATGGTCGCTATTGCTACAATCATCAGGAATATTTTTAACATGATTGCTCACCGCCTTAATTTTTTAGGTAAAAATAGTTTTTGTAAAACCCCTCATAAATACTACGTCTGTGTTCTTCTTTAAATATGCAAATACCATGCAAATTCAAAAAGTTGCGGCAATATATTTTAATTTTATAGGAATTTTAAATGGTTATGGATGTCTCAGGGCGGGACCGCGATTATAATTGATTGAATCCTATTTGAAATTGTGGAATAAATTACAAAAAAAATATGAAAAGATTTCCATATTTTCAGGAATGAATGGAAACTAACTAAGAAATATCAAACATATTTCGAGTTTTCGCCGTAACTTATCAATAAATTATGGATCCGGGTCAATATTACTATTTAATACACCAGAACTGGTTGAAAGCTTATGTTTTCGCAATACCGCCAGATAGGATACATCTGGGGTGATTAAAATTGCCCATAATATGGCTTTAAAAAATATCCCATATTTATTCCTTCCCGTATGTCTGATGTCAGGTTTCAGGGGCCAGCGCCCCTGTTCATCATTCCTGGCACCTGACACCTGAAACCTTAAGATATGGAACAAGAATGGGATTAAAATTCCATCTGTATACACGGCGATTTTCACCACCCCAGGATGCATCTGCATCCAAAATGTGATATTATTCTTAAACAAGCCCTTAGTTGCTAACCCGGAGTTTCTCATCAAGAGTTTTCACCGGCGGAATTACCGGAGGCTGGTAGAGCATGTAGCTCTGTATGGGATACCGAGTTCCTTTTTTATGTGTTTTTTCCAGGCCATCCACAAGCAACTCAAGATCTTTTGCCGGAAACGAAAAAAACATCTCGCACTCGTCAGTTCCTGCAAGGATGCGTTCGCCTCGCCCGGGATGAACCAGGGCAGGCTTTCCTGACACATAGGGTTTTATCGCGGAAAGGCAGGAAAGGCCAAAGCCCGTGGTCGATGATTCGATCAACTCCCCTGAATGATAAAGAAAACCCGCTGACAAACGGGCCATTTGGGCGGGTGTTCCATAGATCACAACCAGATCCGGATCAACAGGCGTTTTATCCAGGGGAAACATGGCAATTCCTTTTATTTTTCCTGCCGGAATCGGATCCAGCTGCTCAGTTACCCTTTGAGCGAGTTCAATAGTATCGAAGTAGCCCATATCTAAAAAGTATGTTGCCAAATCATTCCGATCTTCAAGTTTTTTCAATCCTAAGGCCGCAAGACATGGGGAGCAGTTTATGTCTTCTGCCAATACGCCTGCGAATCTTCCCCACCGTCTGGCAAGAGTCGTCCATTGACATAGGGAAATTTGGATTCCGTATTTCGATGGTCTCATAAATCCTTCGGGGAGTTCATTTTCCTCTTTAATAATTTTAACGCCAAGGGGAAAAGACTGGGGGCGTATCATCTGAGAAATCTTGTCGGCATATGTTTTAATATTCATGTTTCCCTCCTTTCTTTGACGGTTTCGTAAAAAGCCCAACTTCTTCGTTGTGCTGCATTTCGTAATCATTCAACGTACGACAAGTACGCCTCATGATTACAAAATTTGCGACGCCTTTTTATCCCGAGAGATTTATTCGGGGGAATTTAAACATTTTACAAAACCGTCTTTTTTAATTTTGAAAAGATTTAAAACTGTTCCAAATATTCTTGAAGTTTTATCTTGTTTCTCACATCCAATTGCGGGCAATCCTCAGGGCCTTTTTTCCCCTCAGTTACCAATAAGGCGAACACCATACACGTGGGCTTACCGCATTCTTTACAGTTGGTTTTGGGCAATAGTTTGAGAATATTTATGATACCGGGTTTCTGTGCGACCGAGAAACTGGGTGTTATCTGGTTGCGTCTTTTCCAGGTGTCATTAATTTCTTTCTTAAACCATTCCAGTATCTTATCTGCCTCAACCGTATCTTTTACGATATTTATTGCAATTTCTTTAGAATAAATAGTGATGAGTTTTCCGTTGAATTTTAGCGTTAGGGATGGGGGATCCGTAATATACTGATGTCCTCTAAGCACCGTATTTAGATAGGGAAGCACATCGCTTATATTCTCATCAAGATAAGCAACACATCTGAGGTGTTTCGCACTTGGGTTGGGTGGTCGGCGGAATTCCTTTCGATAGTGTTTTAGCATCATATAAAATCTCCATACGAAATATTTCTTGTTGTTCTTGAAAAGTATTTCTGTTAATTGAAAATAAGTCAAATTAATAATATTAATATATTTAATTAGAGCTGCTTATATTAAATGGAGTGGCAACAAATCATAGGCTTTTACTACGTGGCCAAGCTTGGCAGTTTTACCAAAGCTGCCGGTGCTACGTTTCGAACCCAGTCAGCCCTGAGTCAACAGATTAAGAACCTTGAAAAAGAATTGGAATGCCGGCTCCTGGAAAGGATCGGCAAGCGTAAATTGCGTTTAACTTCAGCCGGTCAAAGGTTTTTTAAATTTTCAGAGACAAGTTTGAAACGATACCAATCCCTTACTGAAGAACTTAACGAGTTAAAAGGATTGCAAAAGGGTCTTTTGAGAATGGCCGCGCCTTTCACAACGCTCTACCACTTGGTTCCCTTTGCGCTGAAAAATTATATCACACAATTTTCAAATGTTGAGCTGACCATCCTGGATCGGTCACAGCACAATATTCTCGATTTGATAAAAAATGGGGATATCGATTTGGGTCTGGTACTGGAATCCAATGTCCCGAAAGATTTCACATCCCTCCGCTGGAAGAAGGTAAGAACCGTTTTGATGACACCCCTAGGCCATGCCTTGGTCAAAGCTAAAAGAGTCACATTGGAACAAATTGGAAAATATCCCCTGATTTTACCCCCCGTAAACCTAAAATACCGTAGTAACCTGGAAGAAAAGTTTCAAAAACTGGGTATTGATTACCACGTCATCATGGAATCTTCTAATGTCGAGTTAAGCTCTCTGTATGTGGAGATGGGACTCGGGATATCTTTTGCGACCATCGTGGCGGACTTGCCGGAATTAAAAAAGAGAAAGCTGGCGTTTTTGTCAATGGATCATTTGTTTAAACCGGATTATATTGCGGTCGTTATGAGAAAAGACAAGACTTTGACATCATACAAGAAAGCCTTTATAAAAATTCTATTTGGAGATCCACCCGCAAATAATGCTAAATGACATTGAGGGATCGAGATTTTTTTTAGAGCCTCAAACAAAGCGGTTGAATTAAAGAAACTCCCCGACCCTACAACGACATTGATTCCTTGAGAGACCTTTGCAAAACGCCCCCTTTTGATTCAATTATCAACGGGCTGTTGCCCAAACGATAATCTTTTTGAGCACTCATTGAAAATAGATATTTTCCTTAAAGAAAACACCCTGAAATCACATAAATCGTCATCCATATGCAATCCGTCCAAAATGTCCTTGAAATTTCTCATTATAATTCATATTTTACGATGAAAATCGTACGTACTTATAAAGGAGACCCATATGTCAAAAAAAGCACTGATTATCGTTGATATGTTAAACGATTTTATCGATAAAAACGGAGCGCTCTATTGCGGCGACACTGCGCGACTGATTATACCTTTTATCAGACAAAGGCTGGAAGCTTTTAGAAATAATAAAAATCTTGTAATCTACCTGCAGGATTCGCATGACAAAAACGACAAGGAGTTTGAAAGATTCCCGAGTCATTGTGTCACCGGCACTCGGGGTAATGAAATTATTCCCAAACTTACGCCAAAGCCCGGGGAAAAGGTAATACCCAAAAAACGATACAGCGGTTTTTATGGAACCGATCTCGAAAGTATCCTTGAATCTGAGGGCGTTGAAGAGGTCGAGGTGGTGGGAGTCTGCACGTCGATCTGTGTTATGGACACGGTGGGCGGATTGGCAAATCGTGACTATAACATCACTGTCCCGGTCAAGGGAGTTGCCGATTTTGATCCAAAATTCCATGAGTTTGCATTAAAACGGATGAAACAATTATACGGAGCCAGCGTCTCATGACAAAAGCACACCGGGCAGGTCCCCTTTTTACCGATCTTTACGAGTTGACCATGGCGGCCAGTTATTTTGCGCATCAGGTATTTTCCACGGCCACCTTTTCACTTTTTACCAGAGATAATCATTTAAAAAGGAACTTTTTTGTTGCGGCCGGTCTTGAGGATGTTCTGAATGAGCTGGCGGCATATCGCTTTTCCGAGCAAGACATAAAATATTTGCAAACCACGGGCATTTTTTCAAACGATTTTCTCTCATATCTTGCCGGACTCCGTTTTTCAGGGGAAATTTTTGCCATGCCCGAAGGCACGATCTTTTTTGCCAATGAACCTGTTCTGGAAGTGACGGCGCCGATTATTGAAGCCCAGATGATTGAAACTTTTTTGCTCAACACCATGGGTTTTCAGAGCATGATCGCCTCAAAAGCGGCCAGATGTGTTCATGTTGCCGGCAACCGTCCGCTGATCGACTTTTCCCTGCGACGGACTCAGGGTCAGGATGCCGGGCACAACGTTGCCCGAAGCACATATATTGCCGGATTTGCGGCCACAAGCAATGTCCTTGCCGGACAAAGGTTCGGAATTCCCATATCCGGAACAATGGCCCATTCCTATGTTGAGGCATTCAGCGGTGAACGTGTGGCATTTTCCGCTTATTCAAAGACCTTTCCCGATACCTCCATCTTTTTAATCGATACCTACAATACCATTCACGGCGCAGAAAATGCCGTTACGGTTGCAAAACAGATGAAAGAAAATGGGCATTCCCTCATCGGTGTGCGCCTTGACAGCGGAGACATGGCTGATTTAAGCCAAAAGGTGCGAAAAATCTTCGATGATGCCGGTCTTTTTGATGTTAAGATCTTTGCCAGCAGCGGTTTTGATGAGTTCAAGATTGCAAAGGTCATTGACCAAGGCGCCAAAATCGATGCATTCGGAGTCGGCACCAAAGTCGGGGTCTCTGCAGACGCGCCCTATCTTGATGTGGTATACAAAATGGTTCATTTCAAGGACCGTGATGTCAGGAAATTGAGTCCCGGCAAGATTACACTGGCCGGTGAAAAGCAGGTCTTTAGAAAATCAGATCCAAACGGTCGCTATCTGGAAGATATCATGGGTTTGAGAGACGACATCATGGATCAAGCAAAGCCTCTGCTGAATAAGGTTATGGAAAACGGAGAGATACTACGTCCGCATCCTCCGTTGCAGACCATACGGGATCGATTTAAAAAGAATTTTGCCTTTCTGGATGATCGCTACAAATCGATTTTAGAACATAACGCTTACCCGGTTAATCTCAGCAAATCTCTCCAACAACTTCAGGAAAGAACCTAACCCGAATATTTCATGAAAATTTTCGAGAGGCCTTTTTATTCGTGATGAAAACCGTTTGTTATTTACCATCTTGCTTCTAGTTTTAAGGTAACCGTTTGTACAAAAAATTTTCTTGTTCCATTTCTCATAAATTTTATACGCCTCGGGAGGATTTCACCCTATGGGCTAACGGCAGTTTATATTCCCCAATTCTAATGAGAATAGATTTTTTCAAAGATGGGAAGACCCCGGCTAAAAATACTTATTTCTAAAATAATAAGATTATGCTATATCCAACTAAAATTTTTCAAGATACTATATCATGGCAAGAGAACAATGGAACAGTCAAATAGGGTTTGTTCTGGCAGCGGTGGGTTCCGCCGTCGGGCTCGGCAATATATGGCGTTTTAGTTACATGACCTATAAGCATGGAGGAGGCGCATTTTTAATCCCTTACCTAATCGCCCTCTTTACCGTAGGCATCCCGTTATTAATTCTTGAATTTGCAATCGGACATGAGAGGATCGGGTCTGCTCCTCTTGCTTTCACAAAGATAAATAAAAAATGGGAGTGGCTCGGCTGGTGGTCTGTTACTTTTGTGATGTTCGGCATTGTTCTGTATTATATCAGTATTATTTCCTGGTGTTTAAATTATTTCATTAAATCCTTCTCCCTGGCCTGGGGAAATGATCCCAACAGTTATTTCTTCAACCAATTTTTAGCAGTCAGCAAATCCCCCTTTGAGCTGAAAGGTATTGTTACGCCTGTTTTTACCGGCGTGGCGTTTATATGGTTCATTAACTGGGCTATTGTGTACAGAGGGGTAAAGAAGGGGTTAGAACTTGCAAATAAAATATTTATGCCGTTACTTCTTGTTCTCACAGTCATCCTGGTTTTCTGGTCTCTTACCCTAAAGGGTGCAGGCGCCGGTATAAAAGCCTATCTAACACCGGACTTTACCATGCTTGCCAAACCCAAGATATGGATAGATGCTTTCAGTCAGATCTTTTTCACCCTTTCTCTGGGCTTCGGAATTATGATCGCCTATGCGAGTTATCTGCCTGAAAAGGCCAATTTGACACGGGGAGCCTATTTTACAGCTTTAATCAACAGTGGTTATTCCATCTTTGCCGGCTTTGCCGTTTTTGCAGTGCTCGGCTTTATGGCTGCCTCACAGGGCCAAGAAATATCAAAAGTTGTTTCAGAGAGCATCGGACTTGCTTTTGTTGCCTATCCAAAAGCGCTTTCTATAATGCCCGGCGGAAATATATTCGGCGCCGTCTTCTTTCTCTGCCTGGTGGTTGCCGGGGTATCTTCTTCTATCTCAATTGTAGAGTCTTTTACCTCCGCAGTGGTTGACAAGTTCGGCATCAGAAGAAAAACTTTTGTTACTATTCTTTGTATACTCGGCTTTATAGGGTCCATTATCTTTACAACAAATGCCGGTTTGTTTTGGCTGGATATTGCCGATCATTTTATTACCCATTACGGGCTGTTAATCGTGGCTATTGGAGAGTGTCTGCTTGTGGGATGGCTGTTTAATATAAAAATAATACGGCAGCATATTAACAAAATATCTTCTATCAAAGTCGGCGCCGGATGGGAATTTTTTATTAAAGTTTTTACTCCGGCTGTACTTTTAGGGCTTTTGACCCTGGATTTTTATAATGAGCTGAGCAAACCCTATGGAAACTATTCCTGGACGGCTGTTGTTTTAATCGGCATCCTCTGGCTGCTGATAAATCTGGTCATCGCCTTTATCCTGGCCGCAAGACCCTGGAAGACCCAAAACCACAAAGCAAAATGCAGGGGAGAAATTCTAGAATAATAATAATAAAGGAGTAATACTTAGCCGTGAAAAAGATAGGAATTGTTGTAAAAGCAGATGCGGAGGCAACCAAAAAAGCCGATGAACTTGAAAATTGGCTGCATTCAAAACATATAGGTGTTATCAGAAAAGAAAACCTGCCTCCAAAACGCAGAATTGCAGACAGAGAAAAATCTTGCGCTCCGTCGGATCTGCTTTACATTTTCGTGCTTGGAGGAGACGGCACTTTTTTGAGTGCGGTTCGCTGGATCGGAGACCAGAACATACCGATTATGGGAGTCAAATTCGGTGAAGTCGGTTTTCTGGCGGAAACCGTGGAAGAGAATCTTTTTTCTGCTGCCGAGGCTGTTTTAAATAACGAGTTTAACACAGAACCCAGGATGCGTCTTCTGGTTAAAGTCATCCGGGAAGGAAAAGAACTGGCCTGTGAAACAGTGTTGAACGATATTGTCATCAACAAGGGTGCGCTTGCAAGACTGGCTCACATTGAAACTTATATAAACGATCACTATTTGACCACATACAGTGCAGACGGACTTATCGTTGCAACGCCCACCGGTTCAACCGCCTATTCACTTGCTGCCGGCGGTCCGATTATCCATCCGGCAGTGGCGGGTATCTTAATGACGCCCATATGCCCGTTTACCCTGACCAACCGCCCCCTGATTGTTCCTGATTCAGCAAGCATAAAGATCCGCCTTGGAAAAAAGTCATCGGATATCATGCTGACATTTGACGGCCAGGCCGGTATCGAAATCAATGAAGAGCACACCATTATTATACGGAAAGGTCTCTATCCCGTAAGAATGATCACATTGCCGGGCCAGCATTATTTTGATGTGCTCAAGGCCAAACTGAGATGGAGCGGCGGCCGCGTTTAACCGCTTGATATTTAACAACGCCATTGTCTATTTTAAACGGTGCAATGATGTCAAAATGATCAAACATGACATGTCGTCCTAACCCGGATATTTCATGAAATATTAGGGTTGGTGTCCTGCGCGGCCAAATGAACGGACTCTGTTAAAATATTCCTCGCGGCAATGGTTTTCGATTTTAATAAGATTCTCAAAAGGCTGGTTGAAATCCCTCTGACCGGTTGTAAAAAGACCGTGACCGTAAACGATAACACCCGGCCTGCCCTTAATGGCTTCAGGAACCGTGTTGCACAGTCCGTACGGGCCTGAACCCACCTCGCCGGAAACAATGGGAATGTCACCAACAAACCGTTCATATGGGCATTTCATGTGGCACTGACCTTTACATTCGCATTTCTCAATGTCACAGTCCATTGAAAGTATGACGGAGAATCTCGGGTGACCGTGCAGAATTGCTTTGTTCCCGGTATTTTTAACAATTTTCAGGTGTGCCGGAAGTTCGCTGGAAGCGGTGATCGCCGTACAGGATGATCCGTCCAATGGGCAAGGATCTATAAATCCTTGCAGGTTGTCCAAACTGCTTCCGGTCTGACTGATATAAAGCGTATCGTTGTAACAAAACGAAATGTTTCCAAAATAGGAATCCACCAAACGGTGTTCAACCGTAAGCATTCCCGCTTCCTGTATGGCCTGATAAACACTTATTTCCGAGTCAAAAGGTCCTTCCATGAGTGAACCCTTAAAACAAGGAGCCGGTTCGAGTCTCTTTACAAGCAAATCAAATAGATTTTGCCTTCTGTTATTTATCTTTCCATGTTTTATGTCATACAGGTAATCTGAAAAGAATTTTACAAAACAGGCAAAGCAGACCGAAGAAAATGTAACATAAGCCTGTTCAAGACTGACAGTGCCGTAAGTGATAATACCTTGCCCGGGAATGATAACGCTTTTTCGCTCTTTCAGGGCTAAAATAATGGACTCCAATGAAAAATCGAATGAGACCGGAAGGTCATGGAGGAATGTTCTGGTTTCACAGTCACTGGGAAAGATAATCCCGCCCGACGTTTCCGCCAGATAATCTACAATGCTCCGATACGGCTCGGCAGGCTGGGAAAAAACAAGGGAGTTAATGTTAAGGTGTTCAAACAGTCTTTCAAGTTCAGCACACGCTATGTCATTTCTGTTCCATGAAAGCCGTGCATCAAGCAGGCCGAGCAGCGGCGCCCCCAGATCTGCCAGGCCGTTTTTTAGGAATTTATCTTCGTATGTACGAAAAATTTGATCCATTGATCCTTTGTAGTGCCTGAAAGAAAACTGTCTTTTTCGCCAATATCTGCGTCAGGCTCAAATTTTAATCATCGAAATACTAACAGTATTCCTGTGGTTAAAATTTTCGTCTTCCTTGATCTTAACGAAAAATTCTTTCGTTCGGGCACTATGTATCATTTTACTGTTATAAAACATCGAGGCCAAGCGTCCTTGCCGTATCCGGAACCGGCATTCCCTTTTTATCCAGTTTTCTGACCGCATAATAATCGGAACGCGCTTTTAAAAACGCTTCCCTGTCTATGGGATCAATATCAATATTTCCGTTTTTGTAACCCGGTGAGTTAAAGAAACGATCCGGCAGATCGTCATCTTTTTCTGTAAACCCGTTGGCCGCATTCATCATCCGTTCATTATAACAGATTCGTTCACCGGTCTTAAATAGATCCTGTGCGGATGTCTTTATTCCTGTGACGGCGGTATAAATCTTGGCATACTCCTCGAGAGATGCGGCAAAAAATATGAATTTGCATGCGGTGAGGGAATCGGCCACAGCATTTAAATCTTCACCGATTTTAATTACTCTGGCTTTGCCCTTGAAACTAAAACGGTCCGTGGCAACCGGCTTTCTTAAAATCTCATGGCTGATAGGGTATGCTCTTAAATGGCATCCGCCACGAGTGGATGTGGCATAAGCCAGGGCCATCCCATATGCGCCTCTCGGGTCATAGGCCGGCAGTTCCTGGCCTTTGACCGCCATCGCAAGATCGGAATGGCCGCTGCGCTTTGCATATGCTGCAGCGCCCCTGCCGAGATCTCTACCCACACCCCTTTTTTTCCCAATATCAACAAGCAAAGAGACGATTTCATCAGGCGCAAGTCTTTTTTGGGAGATTTCTGAAAAACAAGCCAGGGTGGCTGCCGCCGAGATGGTGTCCATTCCCATTTCATTACATATCCGGTTTGCTCGGACTACCGATTGTATATCGCTGTTTTCTAAAAGCGCACTGAAATGAGACATGGTCTCAAACTCGGGCATAGGGGTCCGGTTTTTGGTTATTTTCTTACAAAGAATGTGACATCCCCGGCATCCGCTTTTTTTAGGCGCATATTTTTTCTTGAACGCATGGGCATTCATAAGGGAGGCCCGGCTGAACTTTGTTTTGCGAAAATTGTCGGTAGGCATCATGCGTCTTGCATCCATAAGATCATACAACGCGCCGGTGCCGAATCGGGATATTCCGAATTCTCCAAGCAGAACCGGGGAAGCCGCTGCAAGCCTGAAAATATCTTCCCGGGCGCCTTTAAGATCCAGGGCATTAAATATTTTAGTTTTGCACGTACCTTTTACGGTAATGTATTTTATGTTTTTGGAAGCCGGTACCCGTCCGATGCCGCATCTACCCGCTGCAAAATGACGATCTACAATAATGCTGGAAAAAACAACTCCGTTTTCGGCCGCGGGTCCTATAACCGCTCTAGATCCTTTACCTTTTAGCAGTGAATGAACATAACCGGTTTGCCGTCCGGCAAGATGACGGGCATCTGTAATACGGATAGAACCGTTCAATATCTCTATACCGGCAAGGGTATGACTCTTTCCGGTTATAATAATGCCGTCTAATCCGGCTTTTTTTAATTCAGTGCCAAAAGATCCTCCCACTGATGAATCACCCACCGTACCGGTCAGCGGTGACCGGGACATAATGGTCATCCGGCCGGATGTGGGAGAGCGGGTGTTAACGAGAGGTCCGGTAAAAATGAGAAGCGGCATATCCGGGTCATCCCAGTGATGTGTTATTCTCTTTCGGAGATAATATCCGGCCAGACCTCTCCCTCCGATAAACTTTTTTAGGATCTCCGGATCAACGGTTTCGACGCTCCAGGTTTGATCAGAGAGGTTTATTCTTGCAATTTTTTCGCACCATCCGTACATGGTAATAGCAACAAAATTTTGATTGTTTTATCCAAATAATCTTTTGAACCCAACGGCCTGTGTGACTCAAATCTTTTCCCGTAAGCAAGTTTAAAGAAACAGAATCCGGGTGTCAAGCGGATAAGAACCGTTTTTGTGTTCACCTTGACATTACTTAATTTTCTACTTATGTTCACGCAAAAATTAAAAATAACTTCTCAAATCTAACAGATCCGACTTTTTGAGAGGTTACAAATACAAAAGGTAAGTTACCATGCTGCCGATTATTTCCATTGTAGGAAAATCCAAATCCGGAAAGACCACATTGATCGAAAAGCTAATTCCTGAACTTAAAAAACGGGGATACAGGGTAGGGACTGTTAAACACGCCTCTCATAATTTTGATATGGATAAAAAAGGAAAGGATAGCTGGCGCCACAAAGCAGCCGGTGCAGATACGGTCATTGTTGCTTCCAGTGAAAGGATCGTCATGGTAAAAGATGAAAATTTCGTGCAGTTGGAAAGCATTGAAAAATATTTTGATGACGTGGATCTTGTTATTACTGAAGGGTTCAAAAAGGAAAAAAAACCCAAAATAGAAGTATATCGCTCCCATAAAAACAAAAAGCCGCTTTGCAATGATGATAAAACTTTCATCGCCCTGGTCACAGATACGGATATCAGTGTAAATGTGCCCACATTTGGCTTGGAAGAGATTAAAGCACTGTCGGACCTGATAGAAAAAAAATATTTATGAACCGGGTAGATCTGAACCACTTAAAATCATGGTTTGCTGATTATGTTGCGGGTTTTTACACGGATGACCCCGGAAACATTTATGCTATACGTCTCAAGGAAAAACATACAGAGCGAGTCTGCGAAAATATCATCATGCTTGGCAACGCTCTGGGTCTGTCTGACCATGAAATGATACTGGCAGAGACCATGGGGCTATTTCATGATATTGGCCGGTTCAAACAGTATGCAGTATATGGAACGTTCAATGATATGGTCTCTGAAAACCATGCCAAGCTCGGACTCCGGGAGATGGCCAAACATAACGTCCTGGCGGTATGCACAAAAGACGAGAAACGCTGGATCACAAAAGCCGTTGCCTATCACAACACCGCGTCAATACCCAAAGATGAGGATGAGAAAACACTTTTTTTCATTCGCCTTCTGCGGGATGCCGACAAGCTGGATATCTGGAAAGTTGTCATAGATCACTATAGAGAGCCTGATAAACGGCCAAATTCGATTTTAGAAATCGGCCTTCCCAATGATCCAGCGTGTTCACCACAGATTGTAGCAGCAATACGAGAGGGCCGCCTTGTCCTTATGCAAAATTTAAAAACATTAAACGATTTTAAGCTGCTCCAGATCAGCTGGGTGTTTGATCTTAATTTTGTTCCTTCGTTCCGGGCTGTTAAAACTCGTGAGTATATAGAACAGATTGAGGCTACCCTTCCGCACTCAAAAGAAATCACAGAGGCTGTATCACATGCACATGATTACGTGAACCGTCACCTGTAACCCCTGTTCTTTTATCAAATGCGTTCGTTCGCATTTAGAGAAATTGCTTACATACAGAGAAAGGAAGATAAAAAATGAAAGAAATTATCAACAATTACGAACTCATAACCTGTATGTCGACTCTGTAATCTCCCTGCCTTGATCCGGAATCCATCCTTATCTTTTCAGAAACCTCACCTTTACCTTTAAATACGGCAACCGTGGTATTAAACTGAAGATTATCATTTAGTTTGCCAACTTCAAAACTTTCCAGCAATTCTTCTTTGTGCTCTTCAATGAATAAAGTGATTACATTTCCTAATTGAAAACGGACATCAAGAATAAATGTCACTCCTTTTAGCGGTCCTTTGTCCAAAGTTATTATCATGGAACAGATATCGGGAACCTCGCCATCTGTTATCTCAATCTTTTCAACATGTGCGGGATTCTTTAACTGCATAGAAATATTGTCTTTAAAATTATCGAAACGAAAAACTTCAAGAAACAGACGTATGGTTACCAATTGATTCTGGGTAAAAATATCCGTTGACTGCCATTTCTGAAATTGAATAACAGCATCCTCTATGGAAGTGCGTGCCATATGACATCGCAAAATATTTTTAGCCGCATTCATTCGGACAGAATCGTTTTTTAACAACTCGTTTAACTCTTTTAAAGCCCTATCGAACTGACCGAACTTGGCCAGTGTTATGGCCCCTTCCAGAGTTGCCGCATCTTTGTCTTTTCCCGTTGTATCAGAAAATAGTTCCTTGATAACGTCCTGAACTTCTTCTGATACCTCAGGTAATGAGGGTTGCTTTTCAATTTTTTCAATATCTTGTTTTACGCCACTAATTTTTTTTGAAATAATATCTATCAGATTTTGTCCGTCTTTTATCAACCCGGTTTCCTGAATTAAGGTTAATACATCTTCGTATTTCCTCTTTGCCTCGAATAATAATCCTTGGGTTCGATAAAGCGTTGCCGTTTCTAACAAGTTCTTTAGCCGTTCTTTAATATCCATAATTACTCTCAAATATTAATTGTTTTTAAAAGGTCTCCTGCTATGGGTGTGTAGCAAGATCTGGTATCAACTAAACATATACCGTCCAAGAGCCCGGTCATAAAGATCAACGGAAGAGAATTCAACACCGATATAAGGGCTGCGAATATTTCTTATAACCGCCTCTTTTTTGATTAAAGATTTCGATTTGTCGTCCAGGTGAAACTCCAATAAAAGTGTGTCACCCATATTAAATTTTTGATTCGCACTTTCGTCCAGTTTAAAGCTTAATCCGGCCCGAGTGATATCTTGTATTGTCATCGATCCTTTAGCTGCTTGCTCTCCGGAAACAAAACAAGTGTATGTCCCCGGAAGATTTATTATTTTTCTGTGTCGTTTTCTTCTTTCCAAAAGAACAATATATAAATATCCGCAACTGCATTTGTGCTTCAAACGGACTAAGTATTTAGAACCTAATTCTTCGGATACGTCTATTGCCTTTGATTTTTCGCATTTAGGGCAAATAATTATCGCCTTATTATCTTTGTAAATAAAAACGTTTTCCGTCATTTTGGCAGCCTTGTTTTCTATTATATACTAGAGTTAAAGAATATCATATTATCTTTTGCCGATGCAAGGTTTCTTATCTCTCATAAAAAATTTATGGTGTTATATTTTTTGAATTTTTTCCATTTCGATTTCAAGAGGTTTCATATCATCTTCACGGCCGAACTCGTGCAATCGTTTTCTGAGTTCTTCCATCTCTTTTTTGAGTTGCGGCAATAATTCTTCCTTTATCTTTTGTCGCACCGCTTCGCCGGATCGTTTCATTTCTTCTGCCAAACCCTTCAATTCGTTTTCGAGCTTTTTGAATTCTTCAGTCTCCGGAATGCTTTTTAAGTCTTTGGAGAATTGTTCAAACTGTTTTTCTAAATCTTTAAGCCCGTTCTCCATCCCGCCAAAAAGCTTATGGAAAAGGATGGAAGTTTCGGTGGAACCTTCTACTGTGGCATAATTTTGCAAAAGCGTTCCCTCGCTAAGGATCTGAATCATCTCAACGGCCTTATTCTCCTGGTTTTGGAAATCAGTAATGATAAAAAACCTGGAATACTCCGTGGCGGTGTCAGCAAACTCTTTTTTTATGGTAATATCCACAAGGAAAAAACCTTGATCTGAATAAAACAGACTTTTGACGGTGCCAATATGATTCTGCTCAAAAATGACTCGGTTTCCGTGTTTAAGTCCTTGAACCTGATTGAAGCGGATTTTTAGGTTAAGGGAATTCTCTTTACACGCCAGAAGAACAAATGGCAGTATTAGAAAAATCAAAATTCTTTTACGCATATACGACTCCCTTTCATACCGTTGATAGCCATCTATTTGAACATGATATTACAATAACGGCGCATTCGTGTCAAACAAGATAACATTCCGTATTTGACACCTAACCTTATTATATACTAAATATGATGTGATCGGAATAATTCATTTTTATTATTTTTTTCGAATACATCAAAAGAAATCGGGAAAAAAGGAAAATCATGGTTTATAAAAAATTTAATCTAAACTACCAAGGTCAAAAAATTAATGTAAAGAATGATCTTCTTTGCTTAACAGATTTTTGGAAAGCTGTGGGGCGTCCTAAAAACAAATCCGCCCCCCAGTGGCTGCGTCTCCCACAAACAATAAATTTTATGATCAGACTTGAGTCTAAAATTGGGCATTCTCAAGGGATGGTAGAAAAATATAATAAATCAGGAACTTTTGCTCACTGGCAAATTGCCCTGGCTTATGCAAAATATTTGTCTGCTGATTTAGAGATGCATATGAGTGAAGTTTATATGCGGTACCAGGCGGGTGATGTTACACTCGCTGATCAAATAGCTGACAAAGCGAGTCCGGATGCCCAAGAGTGGCTTTTAAAAAGAATAGCCCAAAAAGTCAAACGCTGGTTAATGATTGAACCGGCCGTTAAAAGAATCGAGAAATAATGGCTCCGGCGTAAACTTACGATCATTTTTACCATCTCCGTTTTTTATCTGGCCTGATGCAAGGGTCCCCTCGCATCTCATATCCCCTTGTTATACATCTTGGAAATTATACAACATCCTGGATTTAAAGATAATTTATCCATAGAACCCCGTAATGATAAGCAGAACAAATCTACTTGAGCTGCTTAACCGACATTTTAACAATCACCTCAATATATTGTGGTATCTTTTTACTTGACACACAAGATACTTTATTTTACATTTATATAAAGTTTGTCTAAGTTGTTACAGTCAGGCCGACAAATTATTTATAACTAAGCTTTAAAGGAAATGGTTTTTCGTTATTAAGATCGCATAATAGAAGGAGGAATTATGATCTCTTCCCCATGTGCAAATTGTCAAAAGAAAAATCAACCTAAAGAAAAATGTGCCAAAGATTGTAAAATATTACAGGCCATACAATGTCACCAGGTTTTATATGAAAAAGAAAGTGTTTTCCATGCCATAGATTATACTGAAGAAGGACGATTTTGTTTAAACAACGTAGAATTGCATAAATGATTGTTCTTTTTTTTCGCACTTAAAACGAGTATAATCTTTTTTGTTAAGGCTATTTTTATCGTGCAAAGGAGGTGGCCTCTATGTACGTGGGTCGTGTTATGAATACATATCTTGTGACTGTCCCCCCTGATACAACCATTATAAAAGCCAAAGACATTATTGACGAAAAAAAGATCAACCATCTTTTGGTAGTAGATGAAAATGAAAATTTGCTTGGATTGGTCTCGGACAGAGATGTTAAGCAGAGCTGGGCCTCTCCGGCCACAACTCTCAGCGTTCATGAGTTGAATTATCTGTTAACTCAGTTGACCGTTGAAATGATCATGAAAAAGAAAATCATCACCATATCATCCGGCACCACCATTGAAATGGCCGCCCTAATCATGCAGGAAAACCGGATCAGTGCTCTGCCGGTCATGGAAGGGGAAAAACTCGTTGGAATCATCACGACCACCGATGTTTTGGAAGTGTTGCTCCGTGCCATCGGCGTAGATGAGGGAAGTGGCCGGTTCATCGTTCTGGTTAAAGACCGTATCGGAGTTGTGGCTGAGGTTTCGAAACTCCTAAAGGAGCAGCAGATCAGTATCCGAAGTTTGGTTACCTGGCCGGTGAAAAAGTCTCCGGGCATTTATCAGCTCATTATGAGGGTGCCTGCTGAAGATAAGGAAAAAGCCATTTCTGTATTAACGGATGGCGGCTTCAAAATACTCACAGAATACATCCAGGACCTGACGCCCTACCTGCCAAATCAATAGGTCGTCGTTATCAGGATTCCGGCATATTCGGCCAGGTTGTGTAAATACCCTGATAATTTTTCAGGATATATTCTTTTTCATTCTTTTCCATGATGTAATAATCCGGCATTAAAGGAATCTTGCCGATGTTGGTGGCAATAACATACATGGGCTGAGCCAAACCTGTGGTGTGACCCCGCAGCGCATCTCGAATAAGTTCAGATCCCTTTTCAATCGGTGTCCGAAAATGATCGATTCCCGGTGCCGGCTCACAGTAAAACACATAGTAAGGCCGGATGCGAACCGCTAAAAGCTTTTGGTGTAGCTTACGAAAAGTCTCCACGTTATCATTAATCCCCTTTAACAAAACAGCCTGGTTCCCCACATTGACTCCGCAGGATAGGAGATCGAAAACAGCCCTTGCCGTCTTTTCCGTAATTTCTTTGGGATGATTACACTGAGTATTTACCCAGATTGGCACCTGATGATAGCTGTTCAGAATCTTTTTGAGACCGTCGGTAATTCGATGGGGTAAAACAATCGGTGTACGTGTTCCAAAGCGAATCATTTCTATATGAGAGATCTCTCTCAGCTTGCGGATAAGATATTCAATTTTTTGGTCTGAGAGTATAAAAGGGTCGCCGCCGGTAATGAGAACATCCCGAATCTCTTCATGTTCACGGATCCACGCGATACCCTCTTCCAAATCAAAGCGAAGCTTGATCTTTCGGTCAAGCACGAGTTCTTTCCGAAAACAATGACGGCAGTAAGTTGCACAGATATCGGTAACGGTGAAGGCGATGCGATCATGATACTGCCTGGCAATACAGTCGGGTCTGATCTCCCCGGTATCACGATTTTCTTCCCAGATCAGGTAATTCGGCATTCCATATCGATTCTCAGTTTCTTTCATTGAAGGAATAACCTGTTTGCGTATGGGACAATCAGGGGTGTCCGGATCCATTAAAGAAGCAAAATAAGGGGTTGTCCCCCATTTCGTATTTAGAGTCGTTATGGCCTCTTCTTCTTCCGAGGTGACGTTGACAACCGCCTTCAGTCTATCAAGGGTGTTGACGCTGTTTTGGAGTTGTTGGACCCAGTCTTCCATTATATCTTCCTCCTATATACGAAAAAAAGTTTACCCGTTCTTTTAAGGTAATAAAGTAGATTTGAATTGGAAAGGAAATGATGCCGGCGGGTCGCATTTATGGGGATGGTGTGGATCTTTGAAAATTTTTGTTATTATTCAGTTTTGGGTCATTTTTCCCTGATTCTTTAGGATCTCAATGGTTTCTGAAATTTCCTGTATGGAAACACTCTGACGAAGTTTTTCCATCCTTCCCATTATCTCGGCGAATCGACTCCCTTCTGCCGCACTGATCCATTCGAGCTGGAGCCGTTCGGGCCGGATTTCCAGTTTCTCCATTTTCTTTCGAATCTTTTTAACTCTTTTCTCGGTCCAGCGGTTGGCATCAATATAATGGCAGTCACCCATATGGCATCCGCTGACCAGGACAACCGGTGCACCGTTAAGAAAAC
This sequence comes from Desulfobacteraceae bacterium Eth-SRB2, assembly GCA_004193595.1. Taxonomy (GTDB): domain Bacteria; phylum Desulfobacterota; class Desulfobacteria; order Desulfobacterales; family UBA11574; genus S5133MH16. The sequence goes on along the minus strand of RPGQ01000004.1, from coordinate 236,374 downwards.
CGTTAAAGATAAATTTTTCGTCAACTCGGCCTGAGCACATGGTCCGGATAATCCGAACATTTGAGGGATATTGAAGACGTGAGACCCCCGCGTAATCCGCGCCGGCATATGAGCACCAGTTGCAGGCAAATACCAGAATTTTTTCTTGCGAACTTTCTTCGAACATGGAATCGATTTGGTTGTTAATCTGGTCGTCTGTAAAATGGTTCATAACAATGGCATCATAAGGGCATTCCGCAGCGCAAGTGCCGCAGCCGGCGCATGCTGCGGTATTCACGACACAAGGCGTCTTTTTTCTGATACCTTTTGTAATTGCATTATAGGGACAAATTTCAACACACTTGCCGCAAGCGTTGCACTTTTCCGGGTCTATTTCGGAAGTAATCGGTTCTGTGTAGATTTCTCCTTTATGCATCAGGCGAATGGCGCGGACTGCGGCTGCTGAAGCCTGTGTAACGCTTTCTTTGATATCCTTGGGGCTCTCGGCGCATCCCGCATAAAAAATTCCTCGAGAGGCCGCGTCAACCGGTTGGAGTTTGGGATGCGCTTCCAGGAAAAAACCGTCCGGGCTTAGCTGAAGCCCCAGCATTTCTTGGAGCCGCCGGGTACTTTTGGCCGGCTTCATTCCGATAGCTAAGACGAGCATTTCAAGATCGAAAAATTCCAGCCTGCCGGTTACCGTATTTTCGACCGCAACCCGCATGCTGTGATCCGGCAGCTCTTCAACGTTGCCCGGCAACCCTCTCAAGTAATGCACTCCCAGACGACGGCTGCGCATAAAGAGATCTTCGAATCCTTTGCCAAAGGCACGAATGTCGATATAAAAAACCTTTATGTCAATATCAGGATAATGTTCTTTGAGTACCAGTGTGCTTTTAATGGTGTTCATACAGCAGGTATTGGAGCAATACTTGCTGCCTTTCCTGGCAGACCGTGAGCCCACACATTGGATAAAGCCCACGGATTTAGGAAGTCTTCTGTCTGTGGGGCGAATCAGTTTTCCTTTGGTAGGGCCCCCGGCATTGACGAGGCGTTCAAATTCAAGACTGGTAAGGACATTTTCGAACCTTGTATATCCGTATTCGTCAAGCTCAGTGGGATCGTAAGGCTCCAGTCCGGTCGCCACGATGATAGATCCCACACGTTCCTTGATTTCGTCATCGGACATGTGAAAATTGATGCAGCCCTTTTCACAGGCTTCGAGACATTTTGCGCAAACCACCGGGTTGTGTCCCAAGCATTCATTGACATTAAGGACATAGGCCGAGGGGACAGCCTGGGGAAACGGGGTGAAAATGGCCTTGCGTGATGATAATCCCAGGTTGAACTCGTCGGGACGAACTACCGGGCAAGCCACAGCACAGTCACCACACGCCGTGCACTCTTCCTCTGACACATAACGCGCCTTTTTTAATATCTTTATATCAAAGTTGCCCACATAGCCTTTAACATCTACTATTTCGCTCAGGGTGTAGAGCTTTATCCGGGGATGTCGACCGACATCCGTCATTTTAGGACCCAGGATTCAAATGGAACAGTCCATGGTCGGAAAGGTCTTGTCAAGCTGGGCCATGGTTCCGCCAATGGAAGCATTTTTTTCCACCAGAACAACGTCATAACCGTTGTCTGCAAGATCGAGGGAGGTCTGAATGCCGGCAATACCCCCGCCGATGACCAAGGTTCGTTTGGTGAGCGGCAGCTTTTCTTCTTTAAGCGGCTGGAGCAATCGTGCCCGGGACACGGCCATTTTTACAAGGTCTTCAGCCTTTTGTGTTGCTGCATCAGGTTCATTCAAATGGACCCAGCTGCATTGCTCACGGAGATTGGCCATTTCCAAAAGATACGGATTAAGACCCGCGGATTGCATCATCTGTCGAAAAGTGGGTTCATGAAGCCTCGGTGAACAAGAGGCCACGACAATGCGTTCCAGCCCGTGTTCCTGAATATCCTGCCGGATTTCCTGTTGACCCGGCTCGGAACAGGCGTAAGCGATATCTTTTGAAATAAAAACATCCTCAAGCCGGGAAGCTGTTTCGGAAACTTTTGGACAGTTCACCGTCTGAGCGATATTTGACCCGCAATGACAGACATAGACGCCGATACGCATCTGCGGTTTTGTATTTATTGAAGTAACAGGTTCCATGTTCATTCCTTAAATAAGACCATCGGGGCAATTTTAAATTTTTCTATATTGTGTTGGGAAAATAACAACCCTTGAAATCAGTTAATATCCGTAATGATTAAAATTGTACATAATATGGTTTTAAAAAATATCCCATATTTATTCCTTTCCGTATGCCTGGTTTCAGGTTTCAGGTGTCAGGTCTCAGGTGCCAGCGCCTTTGTTCATCATTCCTGATACCTGAAACCTTTATAAACGGTTACTCCCAGCAAATGGTTTTTGCAATAATACCGGTCAAGTCTATCATCTCCATGTTCAGTTCTTCTCCGAGAAAAGGATCTTCCATGGCACAACGGAGATGAATCTGACATTTGGGGCAGGCCGTGACCAGAAGATCACTTCCGGTGTCATGCGCCTGTCGCAGGCGTTTGACCTGAAGTGCCTTGCTGAACGCATCACATCCGGTCCAGGCGCAATTCCCGCAACATATGGCCGACTTTCCATTATTCTGCATCTCCCGGAAGCTGCTTGGCTTGAGGCGCCGGATCAATTTTCTGGGAAGGTCTGCAGGTTCTTCGATCCAGTTTAAACGACACGAATCTTGGAATGTTATTTTTTTATCAATTTTTTTAAAATCTATGGCGCCTTTGCTGATTTCGTTTTCAAGCAGTTCATAGATGTGGGTGACCTTGAAATTTAATGTAATCCCATATTTCGGGTAATCATGGGCCAGTGTCCTGTAGCACTCCGGACAAGCCGTAATCACCTCCTCAATTCCAAGGTTATGGATCGACTCCACATTCATTGCTGCTAATTTTAAAAAATTATCTTTATCTCCCGACCAGAGAAGATCATGTCCGCAGCATCGCTCATCCTGGAGTAAGGCCGGTTTAATATCGAAGAAATTGAGAAGACGAAGACTATCTTTTAAGATCTTACGGGTTTCAACGCCCAGATGGTTTCTGAAAAATATGTCAAAGTACGGGCTACACCCCCCAAAAAAAAGGATCTTACTTTTGGAATCAACCTCCACATCTTGGGGCAGCCAATCCCATCGCTGTGTTTTGAGCCCGGGTGATGTCATGGCTCGCATCAGAGACTGAAAAAAGCCACCGTGCGCCTCATGAGCATTCCCTCCCTTTTTTCTGATAACGTGGCGAATATCTCGGATAAACTCGGGAAAATTAACTGCCGATGGACAGCGGTCATAACAGAGGCCACAGGTCAGGCAGGACCAGATATCTTTGTTTACGGAAGGAGAGTCCATATCGCCGGCAATGATGGAGTTGACCAGTTCCCGGGGCGAGAATGGTTTGCCGATCAATGCCAGAGGACAGGCGGAAGAGCATTTCCCACAGTCCTGACAGGCAAAGGCATCATGATAAGAGACGATCTCGGCCAAAGACTCCCGGCTGATAGCTTCTGATTCCGTTATTGGAATCGGCAACATGGGACTCGGGCCCAACGACCGGATTTGATTGCAAAAGTCATTCAAGAATTTCAACAATAGATCCGACTCATCCGGGAAAAATGTGACATGCCGCAACCGTTCTTTCCCCAGGCCTAAAAGTCCGATAATATCCCGCGTATCTTCGGTATTTTCTATAGCGGTAGCCGTACCGCTGCCATATCGGCAGGTTCCGGGTTTACACCCTGCCAGAACCACACCATCCGCTCCCATTTCAAACGCTTTAAACAGAAGGGATTTACTGATTCTTCCGGTGCAGGGAATCCGAATCATACTTACCTCATCGGGAATCTCGCGTCCAGTGTCCTGAAGGGTTTGGAAAGCGGTATGGGGCCCCCAGTTACATAAAAATAAGATTATTTTGAAGTCGTTCATTTTTTACGTCAGCAATATTTTTTCAAGTGTCTGTTCGAGAAATTCCTGGTTACGATACGGGCTGTCCACGGCATTGGTGGGACATACGGAAATACAATTACCGCAGCCTTTGCACAGCGTCTCGTCCACCCAGGCGGCCCATCCGTCCATGGCGTTTTTGTGCAATGTCACCGCCTGATAAGGGCAGACGCGAATGCAGCGTCCACAACTTCGGCACAGGCTTTCATCCACTAAAACGGTATATCCCTTGTTATGACGCGGTTCGCGCGGCATAATGGCTGCTGCCTGGGCTGCGGCGGCAGCGCCTTTTTTCCGATTAGAGACATTGATGCCCGGCGGTTCAGCTAAAAAAAGTCCGGAAATGGCGGTTGACCCCGGATAAAAGAATGGTATTCCGGGGACGCCCATGTCCTGCATAGAAGAAGACACGGTTCTGCCCGGCAGACTTTCCTGGTGAATATACTTAATGTTCTTTCTTGACTTTTCATCCAGGATGACCGCCCCCACCGTCATTATCTGTCGGGAATCGTCTGATTCCGCAATAATGTGAAAATTACCCAGAGTCCCGCTCAATTCTTTGATGGAAAAGCCTCCGAAACTATGCACATTGGGATGATCAGAAATTTGAATCGGCGGTTTTTGCGTGCGTGGGAACCAAAAGACCTCCAGTCCCGCTTGGGCAAGGGTCATAGCACTGCTTACGGCGACTTCGGATGTCCCAATTACCGCCGTAGTGAAATTATAGTTTCTAATAAGATCCGGAAGCGGTTTCAATCTTCTTGCCCGATTCATAGAACGATCAATGAATCCGGTATATTTTTTCAAGGCCAGGGAAGGGCTCCGTTTTAAAAGACGAAGGACTTCTCCTCTTAAGTTACACGTCTGCACCATTGAACGACTGATCCCTGTTCCGGTAAATAAGGCGTTTTTCAGCCGACTTCGCTGGTCCGTACAGGCGCTGCAAATAAAATTGAGCGGGCAGCATACACAGGATGCAAGTACCACCCGGGTGAGTCCTTTTTCACGAATCGTCCGGATAATAGCAGAGGATCCTTCATGAGTGCAGGCCGAGTTTACAACTTGGGCATGGACCACATCCTCTTGAAATTGTAATGCCGCGACGTATTGACTCATATCATCAAGCCATCCAAAGGTATTGTTACATTTACAGACAAAAATTCCCAGACGGATTTCCGGGGAAAGCCCCGGATCAGGCGTGGAAAATGACAAGCCATACCCTTTTGGCCGTTGGAAGGTTTTCCCAAGCAATATCATGGCCCGGGAAGCCGCTGCAAAACCTCGAACAAACATGGCGTTAACATCCGGTTTCGCCGTTTTGGGCCCGTATACTCGGATGACATCATCCCCTTTGACCGTCGGGGCTATTTCCGGGTCTGCAATAATGATCACACCGGTTTGCTCAATGGTTTCTTCCGGTAATTGTGCATGGTTTATCGCATGAATTGCACCACAGGCATCAACGCACTGGAGACATTCGCTGCAAACTCCACATTGAAGACAACGGGCGGCTTCTAAAAAAACCTGTTGTTCGCTCAATCCCATGGAGACTTCCAAGAAACTATTCTTGCGCACCGCCGGTTGCCTTTCCGGCATGATGGTTCGTGCTTGCGAAGGTATATCCGCCGGAATTTCCGGAAAATCTTTGTCCTCCGGCCTTAAGGGCCCAGGATAAAAAACCTCCTCTTTACAAATATCGCCATGAACCATACGGGCAACCAGCCGGCCTGCGGCCATGGCTTCAACAACGGATGAGGGTCCTGAAACCGAATCTCCTACAGCATAGACACCCGGTAAATTCGTACGCAAATATTCATCAACCTCAATCAAGCCTCGTGTTGAAACATCAAAGCTGAACGAAGGGTTATGACTTTGCAAAGCTCCCCTTTGACCGATGGCAACAAAAGCCCGGTCAAACTCGAGTTCAAAGGGCTGACGATCCGGGATAATAACCGGCCAGGGGATACCCTTAGCATCGGGTTCTCCGGGTTTGGTGGTCATGCAACGCAGCCTATGGAGCTTACCGCTTTGATCTAAAAACGCAATGGTCTGGGTGCAATCCCGAATGATAATTCCTTCTTCTTTGGCGGCCCGAATTTCTTCGGCATTGGCAGGGATCAACTCTTCAGGGAACCAGGATAAAATTGTCACATGGGCACCCAGACGCAACAGTGTCCGGGCCAGGTCAAATGCGGCGTTGCCGTCCCCAATTACCGCTACTTTTTCATCCAGTGCTTTTATTTGGTTGCGATAAAAGCGCTCCAAAAAAGAGAGGCAACCTTCAACGCCTTCGATCGTTTCTCCGGGCACACCTAATTTTAAATCAGACCACGTCCCAATGGAGAGAATGACAGCGTCAAAGTCTTTTTTGAGCAAATCCATATCACAGGCCAGATCCACAGAATGGGCGGTAATAAATTGTACGCCCAGTTTCTTAATATATTCAAGATCATTATCGATGATATCCCTGGGCAGGCGATGACGCCCAATTCCGTAACGGAGCAGCCCGCCGACTTCTTTCTCTTTTTCGAAAACCGTTACCTCATAGCCGAATCGGGCCAGGTCCGCAGCGGCGGCAATCCCGGCCGGACCTGAGCCGATAATGACGATCTTTTCCGACTTTTTATGAACATCAAATGCTTGTATGTCTCTGGGATTGGAGCGCTCATGGTCTGTCACAAATCGCTTAATATCCATGATGGCGACGGATTCATCGAGCTCGCTCCTTCTGCAGACGGCCTCACAAGGGTGGGTACAAATGCGTCCGCAGATGCCGGGCAAAACGTTATTTTCCCTGATAAGGTCAAGCGCTTGGGCAAACCTGCCTGCTTTTACAAGGGCGATATAGCCCTGGGCGTTCACCCCCAGCGGACAGTTTTCCTGGCAGAGCGGCCGTCGCCGTTTATCTATGACCGGCCGGCCGGGAAGGCTTCGCTGACTGTTAATTTGGATGGCTTTCTCTCCCCCGGGAAGCAAAGCCGGGCATATTTCAACACAACGACCGCAAAGCGTACATTTGTTTTGATCTACAAAGGTTTGGGGGATGTTTAGGTGAACACGGAATCCTTGGCGATTGTGCTTAATGGAGGAGACTTTTGCAGGAAAGATGCATCGAATGGCAGGGTTTCTTAAAATTCTGATAAGCCCGGGTCGATGGGCATGGTTTAAAGGAATGCCTGATTTTAGAACCCATTCGTCCCGGGAAAGTTTTTTATCCAGATCGTAATCAGAATCCACAAGGGTGAGGGGAATGCCCAGTTCTCCAAGCTTGTTGGTAGCGGCGATACCTGCCGGTGTCGCACCGATAACGGTGACCCGGTGGAGCCGTTCTTTGGGACGTTTCATGAAATAGCTCCTGCTTGACCTGCGGCCTTTTTCTGCCGTCCCTTGAGTGTGGCCAGGCCATAGTCATGACCTTTTTTGAAGGCCGTTGTGTTCAGTTTTTCAGTGCCTTTTGGCACGGATTCCAGGACGGATTTTTGGGCTGCATCCATGGAAATAACATCTGTGACGGCGGTTAAAAAACCGATCATAATGATATTGGCGATCATTACCCGCCCCAACTCTTCGGCCATGCCGGTGGCAGGGATAGAAAAAAAGTCACGTTTTAATTCACGGGCAGGTCGAACCAGATCCTGATCAATGATTAACGTTCCGTTTTCCTTGATCTGCTGGATCAGCTTATCATAGCCTGATTGAGACATGCAGACCAAAATATCCGGATGACTCACATAAGGGTAATGAATCATTTCATGGGAAATCACGACCTGAGCATTACACGACCCCCCACGAGACTCGGGCCCGTATGACTGAACAAGTGTGCTTTCCATGTGTTCACCAATAGCGGCCGCTTTTCCCAGGATAATACCCGCAAGAATAATGCCCTGCCCACCAAAGCCGGTGATTATAATTTCCTTTTTTGCCTGTTTATGATTTTGAGCGTCGGTCATGAGTTCAATTCCGAAACGTTTTCTTGAAGACGGCTCGGCCGGTAGATCTTGTCATACTGTTCAATAAACGTTGGTCGATCCAGATCGATAAATTTGCCCAAAATGATGCCCTTTTCAAAGTCTATATCCAGTGTAGAAGGATCTGCATGATTTTTGATGATGGCTTTTTCCTGGTATAACCTTAGCATATCCAAAGGTTTTTGTTTATTGCGTCGACCGTAATTTACCGGACACGGTGAAAGTGCTTCAATAAAGGAAAATCCTTTTTTACAAATCGCTTCTGTTATGGAATCCGTAAGATCTCTGATGTGCAGCATGGTCCATCGGGCTACATACGTGGCGCCGCACGCATAGGCCATTAGTGGCAGATTAAAAGGGGTTTCAGGATTTCCGATCGGTGTTGTTGTCGATTTCGCCAGGTGAGGTGTGGTTGCGGCGACCTGGCCGCCGGTCATGCCATAATTTAAGTTATTTACACAGATAACCGTCATATCCATATTCCGCCGGGCCGCATGGATAAAATGGTTTCCGCCGATGGCGAAGAGATCGCCGTCACCGCTGAACACCACGATATTCAGTTCAGGGTTGGCAAGTTTTAATCCGGTGGCAAAGGGTATGGCCCTGCCGTGGGTTGTATGAAAGGAATCCAGTTTAACATAACCGGCGGCACGTCCCGAACATCCGATTCCCGAGACCATCACCGTCTTTCGAAGATTGATACCGCTTCCTTTCAGAGCAGCCAGACACGCCGAGAACACCGTTCCAATCCCGCACCCCGGACACCAGATATGGGGAATGCGATCCGTGCGGATAAGATCATCCAGGGGATGACAGGGTTGTTTTTTGGATGGTGTCGGGATGTCTTGCATGGTTTAAAAGGCCTCTTTCAACATTTTAACAACGCTGTCCGGATGGATAATCGTCCCGCCGGGATGCCCCACTAAAAATACAGGAACCTTGCCCCCGGCGCATCGTTCAACCTCCCGATGGATCTGACCCAGATTAATTTCTACCGTCACGAATCCCTTGACTCTATCTGCCAGCTTGCGAATCTGATCTTCGGGAAAAGGCCAGATCGTTACCAGACGCAAAAGTCCGGCCTTGATTCCCAGCTTTCTGGCTTCAGCGACAGCGGCCATGCTGGTTCGAGCCGAAATTCCATAAGAAACAACGGCGATTTCAGCATCTTCAAGGAGGTAACTATCTGTCCGAATGATGTCGTCTAAATTTCTTTGGATTTTTTCGGTAATCCGGGCCATCATCTCCGCCTGGGTTTCTACGGCCATTACCGGGTACCCCTTTTCATCGTGGGTAAGACCGGTAATGTGCAGGTTATAGCCTTCCCCTGCCGCCGGCATGGGTGCGACACCGTTAGGTCCGGGTGCAAAGGGTTTGAAGCGGTCTTTTCTCCCTTTGGGTTTGGGACGCGATACAGTTTTAATTAATTTTGCCTCGGGTATAATGACTTTTTCACTCATATGCCCGATAATTTCGTCGGTCATGATGAGAACCGGCAACCGGTATTTTTCACTCAGATTGAACGCTGTGATCGTTAAATAAAATATTTCCTGGGGCGAGGACGGGGCCATGGCAATAATTTCATAGTCCCCGTGTGACCCCCAACGGGCCTGCATCATGTCGCTTTGGGCGCCATGTGTGGGAAGACCTGTGGAGGGACCGCCGCGCTGAACATTTACCACAACACAGGGAGTTTCTGTACAGATCCCCAAACCGATATTTTCCATCATAAGACTGAATCCGGGACCGGAGGTGGCGGTCATGCTTTTTACACCGCCCCATGATGCACCAAGAATTGCGGCCATGGCGGCGATTTCGTCTTCCATCTGGATAAAACATCCGTCAACATGAGGAAGCCGGATAGCCATCCGTTCGGCGATCTCAGTGGCTGGTGTTATGGGGTATCCCCCAAAAAAACGGCATCCTGCTGCCAGTGCGCCTTCAGCACAGGCAACGTCACCCGTCATAAAATATTCACCGGTAAGGACCGCTGGTTTCATTCGTCTTTTGTCTAACCTTTATAGTCTGTGTGTTTCTGTGGTTTCATATAGCTAAAATGATGATTGCCAGTTTATATCACATGCTTGGTTTCGGTCTGGCCGGGTTCGGTTATTCTTGGGTATTCTACTGAAAATATGGCGAACTCCGGGCAAATGATTTCGCAGTAATGACAGTTTACACATTCCTCGGGCTTTACAACAACAGGGGGATGATACCCCTTTTGGTTGAAATTTGTTGAAAATTCAAGAGCCTGCTTGGGGCAGTACTCGATACAGTATCCACATCCTTTACATCGATCCTCCAGGATGTGTACGATGCCTAGAGTAACTTGTATGGTGTCTGCGTCAAAAGGAACCCTCCAAAATTCCATAAACCTTTCTCCAATTACTTAGGGGGTCTTATAAATTTCAATCAAAAATATTGTCAGATATAATAATTGTTAGGGTGTGTCAAATACTAAATTTTAAAAACATAGCGATTTTAGTAGAGTCCGCATAATTTTTCAGGGGGGTATCTATAATTTTATGCATTGCCTGCGCCCACAATTATGAGTAGTGGCCGAAGTGTTACGCTTGAAAATTAATCACAAAAATGCAACATGGGATTTTCTAAAAACATTCCCGAGTCTTTTAGTAACTTCTCATTAAGTTTTGGTATATTATTTGACCGTCGCGGATTTTCTAAAATTTATCGAAATCATAAATCTTTTATTGGCAACCTGTTTATGCCATCCACAGGGAAGAATGAAATGCAGGATTACTGGAATAAAGAAAATTTCTTCAGGTTTTGGTGAAGATTTTTCATAAATTATTCAGGAAAAACCGGGCCGTATATAAATAGAACCTATAAGTAAGCCTTGAAACTCACTGAGATAGAGTTTATGGTTGCCGTGCAAACCGAAGATTCAACGGCAATAAATATGGATGAAAATGAATAAAGTACTTGTCAGCGCCTGCTTAATTGGAGAAAATGTCCGTTACAACGGACGGGTTAAGGTTAATGAAAGCAGTGTGTTATTGGGTTTAAAGTTCCAGGGACGTCTGGTGCCATTCTGTCCCGAAGTGGGTGGAGGGCTTCCAGTGCCCAGACCTTGCTCGGAAATCTCCGGTCAAGACGGAAGTACAGTATTGCATGGGTATGCAAGGGTCATGAACATTAAAGGAAAGGATGTTACCCAATATTTTTTGACCGGTGCTCAAAAAGCGCTTGAACTTGCCCGCTTACACAAAATCAAGCTTGCCGTTCTGAAAGATGGCAGCCCTTCGTGCGGCAGCACATATATTTACGACGGAAGTTTTTCCGGAATTAAAAAGCCGGGCAAAGGCATTACCACCGTTCTTCTGGAAGAACATAGTATTCGTGTTTTTAGCGAACGGGAAATTTTCAAAGCCGTCGAATATTTAAAGACCCTTGACATCTGATTTGAGGTTGTTATGGCCCATCACACCATTAAATCCGGGTATGTGCAGCTGGTGGATCGTTTGAATCGATTTCCCCAAGGTGCGACTCCTTCAAAACTATTATATAAAATTCTAGAAATGCTTTTTAGCAAAAAAGAGGCAAAACTGTTATCGCTATTACCCTTAAGACCGTTTTTAGCTGAAAAAGCCGCCCATTTATGGAAAATGGACGAGGTCAGAACCCGGAAAACGTTAGACCAACTGTGTGGCCGGGCGATTTTGATGGATATGGAGGAGAACGGTCGTCAGGTTTACTGCCTGCCGCCCCCTATGGCGGGATTTTTTGAATTCTCCCTGATGCGTATCAGAGGTGACATTAATCAGAGACTATTGAGTGAACTGTATTACCAGTATCTGAATGTTGAAGAGGATTTTATCAAGAATCTGTTTCTTGTTGGAGAAACCAAGTTGGGACGGGTTTTTGTTCATGAGCCGGTTCTTTCAAGTGAGAACGCATTACAAATTTTCGATTATGAAAGGGCGACCCAGGTCATTAAAACCGCTTCACACATCGGGATCAGCACTTGCTATTGCCGTCATAAAATGTCGCATTTGGGACGTGACTGTGATGCGCCCAAAGAAATATGCATGACCTTTAACGCGGTGGCGTCATCGCTGATTAAATATGACTATGCCCGACCGGTGGAGGTGTCGGAATGCCTGGAACTGCTGGAAACAGCTTATTCACACAATCTGGTTCAATTCGGCGACAATGTCAGAGAGGATGTAAATTTTATCTGCAATTGCTGCGGATGTTGCTGTGAAGCCATGACTACCGCCAGGAAATTTGCGATTTTGCAGCCGGTTCATACAACCAATTTCATTCCAAAAATTCAAGATGAGGCATGCACGGGGTGCAGAAAATGTGTAACCGTATGCCCGGTCGAGGCCATGAGCCTGGTTTCGGCCAACGATCCCCATCATCCCAAAAAGAAAATTGCACGGGTGAACGATAAAATTTGTCTGGGATGTGGCGTTTGTTCCAGGGTCTGTCCCGAAGATTGCATTGGCTTGCAATCCAGAGATCAGAGGGTGATTACGCCGCTGAATACCGCCCACCGGGTCGTGGTCATGGCCATTGAGCAGGGCAAGCTTCAAGATCTGATTTTCGACAATCAAGTATTAAACAGCCACCGTGCCATGGCCGCTGTTTTAGGGGTCATTCTCAAACTTCCGCCCATTAAACAGGCCATGGCCAGTCAACAAATGAAATCGGTTTATCTCGAAGCGCTGGTAAATCGGTTGAATCTTTAGTTGGTGTTCATCCATAAATGGTCTTTTTGCCCAATCCGCCGGAGGCGGACAAGTCTCTGCGTTATACTCAAAAAATAATTCTCGAAATATCAAATAGATGCCTGCGGTTATTTTTTTCGCATGCCTTTATTTTGAGCGCTTGGTCAAAAATTTTTATGATAATCTCCGAAGGGGTATTGATTCGGTTTTCAAATCGGATTATGATTATGGTCCGGGGAAAACCTTCAACCCAATTGGATTTCGCTGGCAGTCACACGGGCAAATCATCAAAATTTCAAGGACGCATAACATCCTATATATCCTCTAAAGTTTTCACTGCAACATGCCGAATTACAATTATAATAAAACAGAACCAAATATATTTATTAAACGGAAATGTCGCGAGTTTTTTCGCACCAATCATTGTTGGATTGAAAAACCATATGGCCAATCCCTCCAACTGGGCATGACTTAAGGATTCTCATGTACTTTTTCCTATTTGTTATTCTTGTTGTATTGATACTCCAAATCCTCTCCCTTCGAAAACGAATTTCCAAACTGGAAAAATTACAACAGACCACACCCGACACACCATCTCCGGAATCTGTACATAGGTTTGAAGAAGCCAAGAAAAAGGAGCCAGTCGTTCCCGAGACAAAAGAAGATCATAAAGAAATATCGATGCAAATCTCTCAACCGGAACCGGAGACGCAAGCAGTGACATCCCCGGCGGATCACGCCACCAGGACCGGGCCCTCAGAGGAGACGAAAAAAGGGAGTGCTTTCAATACCGTCACTGAAAGCATCGAGATGGGTGTCGATTATATCAAAAAGTTTTTTACCACAGGCAATGTGGTGCTCAAGGTGGGCATCATTATCCTTTTCTTCGGGGTCGCCTTTCTCTTGAAATATGTGGCGCAACGAAACTTGATTTCTTTGGAATTCCGTCTTGCAATCATCGCCACGGGTGGCCTGGCATTGCTGATGACCGGATGGTGTTTACGGAAGCGGGTGCTTTTGTACGGCCTTGCCTTGCAGGGCGGGGGCATTGGCATCATCTATCTCACGGTTTTTGCATCTTCTAAACTATACCACTTGCTTCCAATTCCCCTGACGCTGGTTATCATGATTTGTCTGGTGACCCTTACGGGTGCGCTCGCAGTGCTTCAGGATTCAAAATCGCTTGCCATCTTCGGCATTGTCGGTGGTTTCATGGCCCCTGTGCTCATGTCCATAGGCAGTGGCAGCCATGTCATGCTTTTTTCATATTACGCCCTGTTGAATGCCGGGATTCTATTTATTGCCTGGTTCAAGGCATGGCGGGAACTCAATCTGCTCGGTTTTTTCTTTACCTTTGTGGTCTCCGCCTTCTGGGGCCACAAGTATTACCAGCCGGCCTATTTTGAAACAACAGAACCTTTTCTCATCCTGTTTTTTATGTTTTATGTCGCAATTTCCATTCTCTTTGCCCATCGCCAGCCACCAAAACTGAAAGGATTCATCGACGGACCGCTGGTTTTCGGCTTGCCTCTGGCAGTTTTCAGTCTTCAGGCCCGCCTGGTCAGTGATATGGAATATGGTCTGGCTATCAGTGTTCTGGCCCTTGGTATCTCATATATCCTTCTGGCAACTTTTCTCTGGCGCCGTTTGACCCAAGGCATGCGCATGCTGACCGAGGCCTTTCTGGCCCTTGGAGTCGTGTTCGGCAGCCTGGCCATCCCTCTTGCTTTAGATGGGCATTGGACCGCAACGGCATGGGCTCTGGAGGGCGCGGCCATGGTGTGGGTGGGGATACGTCAGGCGCGTTTGCTTGCGAGACTGTTTGGGATATTGTTGCAGATCGGTGCAGGCATGGCGTTTCTCTCTGAAAGCGGTTATCCGTCTTGGGAAATGGTTCTCTTTTTGAATCGAATCACCTTAAGCTGTTTTTTCTTAAGCATCTCAGGACTCTTTTCAAGTTATTATCTGGCCCTTCACCACGGCAAGCTTCGGGACTGGGAAACCAGAATCCACATACCGCTCATGGTCTGGGGCCTGCTGTGGTGGTTTGGGGGCGGAATACGTGATATTGAACGGCATATCCCCCATAAGGATTTCTATTCCTTTGTCCTGTTGTTCTGTGCCATGAGTTGTTTGGTTATGGCAATAATAGCCAAACGTCTCAAATGGCAGGAACTCAAATATCTATTGCTGGGTCTTTTGCCGCTAATGATCGTCATTATTTATTTTTCCTGGCCGGATCTCAGGTTTCACATACATCTCTTTGCCCGTTGGGGCTCTCTGGCCTGGGTCTCGTCTCTTCTGGTTCAGTATGGTCTGTTGTGGGTGTTTGAGGAGGAATGGCCTGAAAAGATTAGGCCCTACTGGCACCTGGCCACCATGTGGTTAGTCTTGTTCATAGCCACCCACGAAACTGCCTGGGCTGTGCAATGGTTTATTCATGGCTCTCAGATCTGGCCTATCATCTGCTGGGGAATCGTTCCGGGATGCGCCATGCTGTTGATGATGAATGCCGGCAAGAGAATGGGCTGGCCGGTTAAGAAATATTACAGCCATTATCTTGATAACGGTATCATTATCCCCATGTTCTTTCTTGTCTTATGGGGACTGAATACTGATTTTTCTTCCGGAGACCCGGCACCCATCCTGTATCTGCCCCTCCTGAATCCCCTGGAGCTATCGCAACTCTTTGTCTTTCTCGTTCTGTTCCGCTGGGCCTTGCATAACAAAATCCAACCCCATTCGTTATTCGAAAACTTGCCTGACCGGACAATCCCCTGTATGGTGGGCGCATGCATTTTTATCTGGCTCAACTGTGTTGCGGGGCGCATCATCCATTTCTACACAAATATTCCTTTTCAGTATGGGTCTTTGTATGGTTCGGTGGTTTTTCAATCTGCTATTTCAATCCTCTGGAGTGTTTCGGCCCTGGCCATTACCATTTGGGCAACCCGACATCTCACCCGCCGAATCTGGTTTGCCGGGGCAACGCTCCTTGCCATGGTTGTACTCAAATTGTTTACCGTAGATCTGTCAGGCATCGGGACCATCGCCCGTATCGTTTCCTTCATTGCGGTTGGAATCCTCATGCTGCTGATCGGCTATTTTTCACCCCTTCCCCCTAAAACCGGAGAGGAAATTTGATGAGATATTTTCTGATCATTTTGTCCATACTTTTCATGAGTGCAGAAGCACAGGCAAAACCTCTGACCACAAATGACTTTGCCTATGGGCTACCCATCAATGTTGACGGGCGACGTGCGGTCTACTCCATCACCCTGCCAAAGGAAGTGTATAAAAACTGTACCCGCTCGGATTTGGGTGATATCCGGGTGTTTAATGCCCACGGCGACATGGTTCCCCATACTATCCGTCGCCCCAAAATCGCCACAGAAAAATTAACCGTCACCGAGTCAGTGCCGTTTTTCCCATTGGTTGATGAAGAAAAGATCCCCGCAGGAGACGATCTCTCCCTGATGATTACCAGAAATACGGACGGGACTATTATCAAGGTCGATTCCAGTAAACGAAAAACCACTTCTGAAACAAAAGTCAACGCCTATTTGCTCGACATGAGCAAAATCAAATTATTCCCGGTAAATCTTGAATTCACATGGAGGAACAGCGGTGATCATTTTATCACCACGGTGGATATGAAACATTCAAACGATCTTGCAAACTGGATCAATCTGACCAGAAAAAATACCCTGGCAGAACTTGAATTTTCAGGAAATACAATCCGTCGTACAATGATACAACTTCCTAGAAAACCAAGGAAATATATTCATCTCTCCTGGAATGCCGGCCAACAGAACGTTGAGATCACCCATATAAAGGCTGTATCCCGACCTCTCGCAACAATGATTAAACGGGAATGGACAGATCTTAATCCCAAAAAGTCTACCAAAGACGACGTGATTCTTATTGGTTTTGAATCACATGCTCATTTGCCGGTTGATGCTCTACAGATTAAGTTTCATGAGGCAAACAGTATTCTACACGCAACCATACTATCCCGTGACAATAAGGAGGCCCACTGGGTGGTACGCCGTCAGGCTATTTTTTACCGCCTGAAGATGGAAGCGGTGGAACTGAACAATGACATGATCACTTTTCCGCAGACCTCCGATCGTTTCTGGCGTCTCAAAGTCCTCCAGGATGGCTCAGGCATTGAAGCTTCTCGACCTTTACCCGTGTTGCAGCTCGGTTGGAGGGCCCATGAGCTTCTGTTCATTGCCCGGGGCCCTGCACCATACATGCTCGCATTTGGCAGCGGACAACTCTTTAACCAACCCGGGAAATCATCCTCGGATATGATTCTCCCGGCATTGAAAAAAGAGAAATCACATCAACTGATCACCCCGGCGCTCATTGGAAAACAATTAGGCCTGGGTGGAGATAAGGCTCTTAAAGTCCCCTCTCCTCCAAAGCCCTGGAAAAAATGGATCCTTTGGAGCGTTCTGTGTATTGGAGTCGCCGTCCTGGCGTGGATGGCCCGGAGTCTTTACTGCCAGATGAATAGTAAGTGATCCGGGGACAGCCTAAAATTATAAGTTTCTATTTTATCTGATATATGATAAGGGCCTGTTTTGCCGCGTAACGTCCGTATGGATGCTTCCGGTGTCCTTCGTCATATTGTCGTAAGAGGTATCGAGCGAAAAAAAAATATTTAATGACAAAGATCGTAATGAAAGATTGCCATGCCCACGGAAACAGTTGATACCATAATTATCGGAGGCGGCCTCAGCGGTATCTATGCCGCCTACCTGCTGTCCCAAAGAAATAAATCTTTTGTTGTTCTCGAAGCCCGTGAGCGTATCGGCGGCAGGATTTTAAGCCGTGAACATCAAGGGCTTTTCTCCGATCTCGGCCCTTCCTGGTACTGGCCCGAGATTCACCCGAAAATGGCGCACCTTATTCAAGCCCTGGGCCTCAAGGGTTATCGCCAGTTTGAAGAGGGTATGGGCCGTATTCAAAATCCCAGTGGAGCCGTCCATACCGTCAGGGGTTACCCCATGCAACCTCTCTGCTGGCGGCTTTCCGGCGGAATGATGGCACTGATCACAAAACTTTGTGAGGATATTCCTGAAAACGCCATCAGACTCAATCACCCGGTCTGTACGATCGAAAAAAAGTCCGCCGGCGCTTTGGTCAGCATCGGCGAACTGGACAAAGAGCCCTGGACCCAATTGAGTACCAACAAGGTAATCCTCGCCCTGCCGCCGCGTCTTGCCGCCGCCACCATTCTCTTTACCCCTGACCTGTCTCATAATTTGACCCAGGCCATGCTGAGAATGGGTACGTGGATGGCGGGTCATGCGAAATTCTGCGCCCTTTACGAAGAACCTTTCTGGCGGCAAACGGGCCTATCGGGCCATGGTTTCAGCGAGCGCGGTCCCCTGGGCGAGATTCATGACGGATCCAACAACGGCCAGGGCCCCTACGGACTGACCGGATTTGTCGGCATTCCGGCGGTGCAACGTAACCATCAACAACATCTCACCGAGGCGATTATCTCCCAACTTGCAATCATCTATGGCAAACCGGCGGCGCAGCCCACGGCCTTCTTCTACCAGGATTGGGCTCGCGAACGATTTACCGCCACCCAGTTCGACCAGCCGCCCATGTACCAACACCCCATCTATCACTCCCCGGCAGGTCAAACCTCCATTTGGGATAGTACCATCCATTTTGCCGGAACGGAAACCGCCACCCAACACGGCGGTTATCTCGAAGGCGCCCTGACCGCCGCCGAACGGGCGATAATGAACCCCTAAGGGGTGGAATCAATAGCTCTTTTCAAACCATATGGTCGCGGGCAACCGCCTCTTGGACAAAATCGATAAATCCCTGGGGAACTGAGTAATTACCTGTCCATATCTCATCCGATCCCGGAGAAAACAGCCTCCGCTACCACTTCATTTCAACCTGTCAATTTTTTGCCACATGCTTAAGTTGTTTTGCCAATATTTTCCCATTTAGGATGTATGGAAGAAAATTGAAGAGATCTGCCTAACTTATTAAAAACAAATAGAATATAAAATAGAATGACCCATAAAAGACCCCTGGCACAAGATTTGCTAAATTATTTGCTAATTAATAAAAAAGGGAGGTTCACTACAAAATGCAAGCGACTAACTCTGTTCAAATCTTTAAAAAGATCCATAACGTTGTGGAAAAAGACCTTCATGGTGACTCAATGTTTTTCTTTAAGGGTGCCATTATTGGTGGTATTCTCAGTCTGTCCTTGTGGGCCATCATATTCTGGGTCATCACCTGATTATTGACAAACATCGGTTTCTGGCAGCTTCAACATCCCATTTAATATCTCTTTGTCGATTTTTGCTTCGGTGAGTTCGGGGCGCTTACCCTCCTGGATGGCTTTCTGAAAGCACTACAAAAAAAGGGCTTAGCAAAATAATGTTTGCTAAACCCCTTATTTTCATGGTGCCGGAGCTCGGAATCGAACCGAGACGGGGTCGCCCCCGCGGGATTTTGAGTCCCGTGCGTCTACCAGTTTCACCACTCCGGCATTTAACTAATGTCCATCCATAAATTATTTTGCGTTTGAAAACAAGACAATTTCAAATCATCACGAAAAAAAATAATTCCAGCACCGGAAAAGTTGAAATTCTGTTTTTGGGGTCTGGATATTCTATAAAAGACAGAAAATGAGCATCGGAACGATATAAAGGAAAGAATAATGAATTGAAAACTCATTATTCTTTAATAGTATTGAGCTTGATCTCAACCCTACGATTCAGTGTTCTTCCTTCCAAGGTCTTATTTGATCCAATGGGATTCTTTTGTCCCAATCCAAAGGTTTTGATTCTTGATGGGCTAATTCCTCGGCCTACAAAAAAGTTTTTCACAATATTTGCCCTGGATTTTGAAAGATCTTTATTATAGGAATCATCTCCAACAGAGTCGGTATACCCATTGATAATAACCTCTGTATTGGGATGTTGAATGATTAATTCGGTGGTTTGTTCTAATATTTCTAAAGCCTTATCTGAAAGATCCTTTGAATCGTACCCGAAATTGATGATTTTTTTCGGAGCGGGAATAAACTCTAGATTCAGGGCGTTCCGGGGTTTAAGCATTTTATCCGGTTGTTCTTCTTGATTAAGGTCTTTGGTAGAGATTAGATTGTGGATTTTTTCTGCTTTTTGTGGCGCCGTAATATCTTTTTCTTCTTGCTTATATTCGTCATAATTTTTGGAGGCAGGGTCTGTTAAGGGAAGAGGTGTATCTTGGGAGTTTCCCGAATCTTGAACAGCAGGATTTGTTTTTTGTTTCACAATTGCAATTTGCGGTATATTTGTTGATGTTAATTTTGCCTGTTCGCTAAGGTCCGATATAAAATACTTCTTGATATTGCTGGTATGGCGGCTTAAGTTCCCCAGGTAAAAAAGAAATCCGAGAATGATTAACGATAGCACTGAAGTGGCAATATATTTAAATTTTCTTCCCGAAGATTTTATCGATTCTTCTTTTATAAATTCAGACAGCTTTTTTCCCCTGGTTTCCAGATTTTTATTATAATGATCACTCCTTTCAGTTGGTAAGAGGAGTTCATCTGCACATTCTTTTATAATCATTTCATCGATTATTTTTACTTCTTTAGTATAACCGGTCAATAATGCATGATCGCAAATAATGTTTATCAAACGCGGATATCCTTTGGAAAAAGAGAAAATTTCAGCTATTGCATTTTCATTAAAAATGTTTTTTTTATGACCTGCGACATTGAGGCGGTGAAAAATATAATCCCCTACTTCCGTTTCTTTAAGAGGGTCAAGGTGGTAATTAATGGTAATTCTCTGCTTCAAAGCCCGATTTTCTGTCTTAGAAATAAGATCAATAAATTCATTCTGACCCACAAAGAATATATTTAGAAGTTTTGTATCCGGCCTTTCTATATTTGATAAGAGTCGTATCTGTTCGAGAAGTTCTTGATTCAGTCTATGAGCTTCATCAATTATAAGTATTACTTTTTTATTTTTTAAGTAACAATCGTTCAAATAGCCATGGAAATAAGTCAAAAAAGCCGCTTTGCTGTTAAATTTAATATTACTATTAAATTCATTTGCAATCATGTTAAAAAAATCGAGTTGTTCTAAAACGGGGTTGTTAACGGTAGCCACAAGAGTCTCATTGCCAAGACGCTCTAATAACACATTGATAAGTGTGCTTTTACCTGTACCCACATCGCCTGTAATAAGGAGGAAGCCTTTATTATCAAGCACACCATATTCCAAAACGGAAATGCCCTCCCGGTGATTTTCTCCAAGCCAGATAAATTTCGGATCCGTACTTATTTGAAAAGGCTTTTCTTTTAAATTATAGTGAGCAAGGTACATTTAATTAGCTCCTGAATCTCATCTGCATCACTGCCGATAAATTATGGAACGGAAATGAAGGATGGTTGTCACGAGAACTCAAATTGTTTTGACCCATTTGGGCATTGTGTCCTGGTGGAATTATTCTTGAATGTGCAAAAATCATGCAAAGGCAAAAAAATGATTAATTGTTGAGATTACAGGTAGATAAATTCAAATAAGCAAGAGCCAAAAGCAAAGATTGTGAATTTTGTGTTCTACATAATGTGAAAATCATTTCATATTAGTTTGTTTTTTAAAAAAATGAGGAGGTATTGAATACTGAAAGAAAAGGAAAATATTTAAAATTAAACTTTGTTTCAAGGGGCAACCGGTTATTTTTTAAAAAACTATTTTGCAAAAATTATTTATTACCATAAAAGCAATTTAAACTTACTTTTATTTTTAAAAATAAAGCGTTACCTTAATCATTTTTCATTTTTTGTAAAAATATCTAACACTTCTTCAGCAATCAAAGGTTTGTAGAATTCATCTCCAATGAATTCTACTACCCGGTTTCCATTTTTAAAGTCGATATTCATGGAACAATCGAATTTGTGAGATGCTGCTTTGGCTATCCTTGCCAAAATTTCTATGTTGGCGTCCTCAATCTTAATAGTTATCATATGAGGTATCCTTTATCTCCTTCATTCAGCCGATTGCCCCTAAATATTATAATAAAAAATTGTACTAAGTTAGCCGTTTAGAATTTTTCAGCTATAAGGTAAGCAATAACTGTTCCAAAGTACTAAATAAAGGAAAAAAGATATCAATATGCCTTATATGTCAGTTAGATAGAATAAAAGAGAATATTACAACCCAACATCTCAAATTTAGTAAGCAAATTAAAAGTGACATGAATTTGAAAGCAAGTTGACGTATTTCGGCAAATAATGAGAGTTAAATTTATTTTAGGGTCGGAAAAGATCAAAAGATAAATAAGTAGAGGGTTATGAAAACTTGAAATTTTATAGTCTTTCTTCAATATCTAAGGCAAAAATCGAAGACGTAGAAAAGGTGAAAAGAAGGGGAGCGAGAGGTTTGACAAACAGAGGCTTCAGGTCAAAGGTATTTGAACATAGCGAAGTACAAATCCATGGGAGTGGGATTTCCGGTTCTTGTGAATCCGTGCTTCCTGTAGAAAGCCTCTGAGCGTGGGAATTTGGGAACTTCAACTTCTATTTCATGCAAGCCTGCTTGTTTGAATAGATTTTCGCAATGCGTATATAAAATTGAACCGTAGCCCTTCCTGCAATGGTCTGTTTTGACCTGCATTGTTTTTATGATAAGCTTCATTCCCTTTCGTACGACTATCCCACACCCAATCAGATCTCCCTCATCATTACAAAGGGTAACCAGGTAGCCTCTCTTAACTTCTTCCTGGATTTTCTCCGGCGTTGCAAATGCATTTAATCTTTCTATCTGAGCCGGAGTATACTCTCCTTGATTAACGTCCCGAGTATTTTGCCTGATCAACGCGGTGATTTTCTCCGCTTCTGAATCGCTCAGAGGTTCTATCTTTCCTTCCAGATTGTCTATGATACTTATTTTCACGGCGCTTTTCATGGGGTCATATGCTCTAAATGCCGTATATTGAGATCGGCTTATTGGGTCGTTACTGCTTGTTTTGGCGCCGGTGTCAGCACACGCGTTCGCAATCCGATTCCATTGAAGACCACTCTAAGTAATCGTAGCATTATCAGGCAATTGTCTTTATGTCAATAAAATTGATCCGACTTATTTCACTTTCTCACTTCACTGTCATTGAAATGAGTGCGAAGCTCTATATGCCTATTCAATCCAAAGGGTTATCCGAATCCATGGTCAGGTTACTCCTGCTCGTGAGTTATTCCGGGGTAATTTCTTAATAACTCCGCGTAGATTTCTACGGGATGTTTAACAAGTATATTATCACCGGATTTTGACAGCATATCAAAGAGCTGAAGCATACAGGCCGGACATCCGGTTGCAACAACGTGACATCCGGACGCCTTGATGTTGTCTATTTTTAATTTTCCGATATTCGCCGAAAGTTCATAGTATTGGAGATTAAAACTTCCCCCAAGGCCGCAACACCGGTCCGATTCAGGCATTTCTTTAAGCCTGTATCCCGGATTGGCTTTGATGAGAGTTCTGGGTTCGGCAAATATTCCTAACGATTTTTTCAGATGGCAAGGGTCATGATAGGTTACGGTAACGGGATCCATATGATCATTAATTTTGACATGTTCCAGTCCAACTTTTGATACCAGGAACTGATTGATATCCAAGGTTTTTTGAGCAATTTTTTCGACCCTACTCTTAACATATCCGGAATCTTTATCTGCCATCATCGGCCATATTTTCTTAATTGTCCACGTGCAGGTGGCACAGGAGGTAACCAGAAAATCAAATTTTTCGGCATCAAATATTTCAAGGTTATGCCGCACAAGACGGTTGAAGGTCTTGGTGTCTCCTGAAGAGATTGCCGGGATTCCGCAGCAGCCCTGTCCTTCAGGCATAAAAATTCCCACGCCATGATGATTTAAAACATCGATAACATCTCGTGCGATGTCAGGAAAGATTTTATCAATAAGGCACCCCACATAAAGGGCTATTTTGATGCCGGAACGGCCCCGGTCTGTATTTAAATATGGAATCATGCGATGAAACGGTATCGGAGCAAGTGGTTTGAAATGACGGTTTCTAACCAATGGTGAAGCCAACCGGGCGCAGGATGTGCCGATACGCTCGCTTGCCGGTCGCGTAAAAACTTTCTGAAATTTAGACCCCCACTCTACTATGCTGTTAAAGATCTCGGGTTGGGACAACATCCCCCTCAAAATTACTTTTTTTGCCGGAGAAAGACCCATGAAGCCGGTGAGAATTGCACGAGCCTTTATAAAAATTTCCAAAACATTCACGCCGCTGGGGCAGTTTGCGGCACATGATCCGCACAGAAGGCACCTGTTAAGACGGTCGTTCACACCCCTAGGGTCTTTAAACAGTTGGTGCACAAGCCCCTCTAATAATGCCAGTTTTCCGCGGGCCACATCTGATTCAAGACCGGTCTCCGCATACAAGGGGCACACCGCCTGGCACATGCCGCATCGCATGCAGACCCTAAGCTGATCGTCAAGTTCCTGCATAAGTTTTGTTAACTCTTTTATGCTCGACATGGACAGCCTCCAAAATTGAATGAAAATTTGAAAAATTTTTCATGAGAATTTTCAGATATAAGTTTCTATCAGCCAAAAACTAAAATTTGCAATGTATTTGAATCATTCAAGGCCTTTTTTGAAGATAATTTCAAAAACAGTTGTTCATCAAGAGGTTTTGGGTTACAGTTTAAAGAATAATTATCATCGGTATTTGATGAAATGCTGAATGAAAATATTTAGCTGGAAAGGAGTTATAACCTATGATCTCTCCAGACTACTTATCACCATTTGCAGAAGCCAACCGAGCCATATGCGAGGGGGCGGATGAGCGGAAGGTGTTGAATCTTGTTACACGACTTGTAACGGAAACGCTTAAGATTAAGGGCTGTTTCATTAAAATAAAATCTCCTGAGGGAGAACATGTGGAACGTCAGACAGAAGCACTCGATTTCGGTCGCAGCAGTATCAGAGTGACGTTTTCCCAGGATAAAAAACTGGAATTGGTTTCCAGTTTCGGGTTAAGTGAAGATTTCATTTATTCTGAGTTAAGCGATTCGCCCGAGAGCATATTTTCAAGGATTCCGGAAGATACCTTTGTCATAAGGGACATCCGGAAGATGGAAAAAAACCCCGACTATAAAGCCATGACTGCGGAAGGCATCGGTTCCGTTTTATTGTTTCCCATCGAAGTGTATGAGGAGAATGTTTCGATGGTTGCTTTATTTGATGATAAAATCGGGGAGCTCACCCGAAATGATGTAAAATTTGCCAGAGCCATAACCAGCCGTGCCGTGGTGTCCTTTATTGTGAGACGCAGCATGTATCATTTGTTGGAGCGCGAACGACAATTCCTTCTCAGTTTTCAAGAAATCAGTAGCGCCATTAACTCCACACTGAACATAAAAAAAGTTATGCAACTTGCAGTAAACAAAATCACAAGCGTACTGGGCGCACGTGGTACCCAGATACGTCTATTAGATGCCAAGACACAACAATTGCAACTGGCCGCATCTTACGGTCTGAGCAAAGAGTTTTTAAAGATAGGACCTATAAAGAAAAAAAGAGGTACGGATGAGAAAATAATCGATAAAATTATCGTCATCCATGACGTAAAGACAGACCCCAGGATTGAATTTCGGGCAGAAATTATTAAAGAAAATATTCACAAAATTCTTACCATCCCTCTGATTGTACGAAAGAAAATCATTGGAGAGTTAACCATTTTCACTGGAGGAGATCGGTCTTTCGGTAAGGAAGAAGTTCGGTTTGCCAACGCCGTTGCTCAACAATGTGCATTTGCCATAGAAAATTCCCGCATGTATCAGCGTGTGAAATATGAGTTTCAACAGTTATTGGTCGATTTCGGTTACAATGGAAGCAGTGCCTGATCCTACAAAATTCAGGTCATACATCAAAAAGGATAATACCCAATGGCACTTCTAAATAGTCTCCGGATGCCGCGGGACTGTGATGAAAGTTTTATCCGTCAAGTCGAAACAAAAAGCAGACAGCAGATTTCCAAATGCTATCAGTGCGGCAATTGCAGTGCAAGTTGCGCCTATACCTATGTTTACGATTATCCTGTTAATCAAATCATGCGCTTGATCCAGCTGGGTCAGAAGGAGGTTGTGTTGCGGTCTCGTTCTATCTGGTTGTGTGCCGACTGCCAGGCCTGTACCACACGGTGCCCTTGCAATATCGATATTGCCCGCGTTATGGAAACCTTGCGATTTCTTTCGGTTGAGGAAGGTACTGTTTCCATAAAAGATATCCAACTCTTTTACGACGAGTTTCTCAATTCCGTAAAAACCTTTGGACGTGTGTTTGAAACCGGATTGCTGGCCACATACAACCTTAAAGCCAAAAAGCTTTTTACAGACATAGATCTTGCGCCCAAGGTGCTTAAGAAAGGCAAGCTTCCCATAATACCTCACCGAATTCGCGGGCGTAAAAAAGTTTCCGATATTTTTAAGCGTTTTGAAGATTATCGCAATAAAAAAATCCTGGATTAGCCAAAGGGCATTATGAATCAGACGGAAAAACGCATCGCCTATTATCCGGGATGTTCCGTAACGGGAACCGCTGTTGAGTTCGATCAATCCACCCGTGCGCTATGCACTGCTTTGGGCATTGAACTTGTAGAGATCCCCGATTGGAACTGCTGCGGTTCAACACCGGCACACTCATATGATCCTTTGCTGGGAGCGGCTTTGGCGGGACGGAACCTGGCATTGGCCGAAGAAATGGGCTTCCATGTTGTTATGACGCCATGCCCGAGCTGTCTAAAGGCCCTCAAAGGGGCCCTCAGAGAGTATGAAGAAAAACAACACGCCTTTCTGAACATATTACAAATGCCTTTTTCAGGACAGATTCGAGCGATTTCCGTACTGCAACTGTTATACGAGGATATCGGCCCAGAAACAATTCGTGAACAGATACGATATCGGCTTACAAATAAGGTGGTTGTACCCTATTATGGTTGCCTGCTTTCGCGTCCGCCGGAATTTGCCCGATTTGACGACCCGGAAAATCCGATTTCAATGGACGAATTGCTTCAGGCAATGGGAGCGTCTGTTCCCGAATTTCCCTATAAAACCGAATGTTGTGGAGCGGCCTACGGGGTCACCCAAAACCATATTGTGGGTAAAATGACCGGAAGAATTCTGGATATGGCCCGGCGTTTGGGTGCTGCTGCCGTAGCGGTGGCATGTCCGTTATGCCAGCAGAATTTGGATTTGCGCCAGTCTCAGGTCAATCGATACTGGCATACCACGTTCCAAATGCCGGTGGTGTACATTACGCAGCTTCTTGGTTTTGCACTGGGAATCGATCCTAAAAAGCTCGGCATTGACAAACTGTTTGTCAGTGCTGATGATCTCTTCAAGGAAACATCTGAACCACTCGAAAACCAGACTGAATCGACAAGTGCTTAAGGTAGGAACATATGCGGATCGGCGTTTTTATCTGTAAATGTGGAACAAATATTGCCGCTACAGTGGATACGGAAGCGGTTGCACGTAAAGCCCTGGAATATCCGGATGTGGTTTACGCCACAGATTATATGTATACCTGTTCGGAACCCGGGCAGGACGAGATTCAGCAGGCCATCGAAGAACACGATCTCCAGGGCGTTGTGGTGGCGGCGTGTTCACCCCGCATGCATGAAGTGACGTTTCGTCGCGCCGTGGAAAAAGCAGGCCTGAACCGGTATATGTTCGAACAGGCCAATATCAGAGAGCACTGCTCCTGGATCAGCAAGGACACGGAGGCCAATACGCGAAAAGCCATTGATTTGGTCCGAATGTCGGTGGAAAAACTGCGTTTTAATCATCCGCTCTTTTCTTCACAGGTTCCCATTAACAAACGGGTGCTGGTCATTGGCGGCGGCATTTCCGGTATCCAGGCCGCCCTGGATTGTGCTGAAGGGGGATTGGACGTTGTCATGGTAGAACGGGAATCGACCATCGGCGGCAAGATGGCCAAACTTGACAAGACCTTCCCCACAATTGACTGTTCTGCGTGCATCCTGGGACCGAAAATGGTGGACGTTGCTCAACATGAAAATATCCATCTTTATGCCTATAGTGAAATCGAATCCGTATCGGGTTATATGGGCAATTTCAAAGTGGATATACGGAAAAAAGCGACATATGTGGATTGGGATGCCTGTACCGGTTGCGGGCTGTGCACCGAAAAATGCCCGGCAAAAAAATCCTTTGATGGGTTTAATGAGGGACTGGATACCACAACGGCAATCAATATCTCCTTTCCCCAGGCAATCCCCAAGAGAGCAAAAATTGATCCAAAATATTGCTGGTATCTGACAAAAGAAAAATGCAAAATCTGTCAAAAAATCTGTCCGGTTGACGCTATCCGATTTGATATGAAAGATGAAACCGTTGTGGAAGAAGTCGGCGCCATCATCGTTGCCACGGGGTTTGATCTGGTGGACCATTCGGTTTATGGCGAATACGGGGGCGGACATTATCCGGATGTCATCACCGGGTTGCAATTTGAACGACTGGTGAGTGCTTCGGGTCCTTACGAAGGACATATTATTCGTCCGTCCGATGGCAAAGAACCCAAAAATATTGTTTTTATTGCCTGTGTGGGGTCCCGTGATCCTTCCATCGGACGTCCGTATTGTTCGGGAATATGCTGTATGTACATCGCCAAACAGGCTATTTTGGCACGAGATCATATACCGGATAGTAATTGCTATGTATTTTATATAGATATCCGTGCTCCGGGGAAAAATTACGAGGAGTTTGTACGACGGGCTCAGGAAGATTATGGTGTTCAGTATATCCGAGGCCGAGTCGGAAAGATATATCCCCAAGGAGAACACCTTATTGTTCAGGGAATAGATACTCTGCTCGGCATACAGGTAGAGGTTGAAGCCGATCTGGTGGTTCTGGCAACAGGTGTGGCCGCATCTGTCGGAGCAAAAGAGTTGGCCGAAAAACTTCGTATTTCTTATGATGAGTACGGTTTTTATATGGAAAGTCATCCCAAATTACGCCCTGTGGAAACCAACACCGCAGGTGTTTTCCTTGCCGGGGTCTGCCAGGGCCCCAAAGACATTCCGGCTTCAGTTGCCCAGGGTAGTGCTGCAGCAGCAAAAACCCAGATTCTTTTCTCCCGGGACACTATTGAAACAGATCCACAAATCGCCAAAGTCAATGAACGCATGTGTATCGGTTGCGGGAAATGTATTGATGTCTGTCCATTCGGGTCGATTCAGTGGAAGACCTTACGGGACGGGTCACAAAAGGCGGAAGTTCTGGATACGGTGTGTCAGGGGTGCGGCTTGTGCAACGCTACCTGTCCGCCCAAGGCCATACAATTACAACATTGCACGGATGATCAGATTCTTGCCGAAATCGAAGTGTTGTGTGCCGGGGAAAGGCATGGTTAATTCTAAAGAAGAATCCACAACAAAAAAAGATTTATTAATTGTAGGATTTTTATGCAACTGGTGCTCCTATGGCGGTGCAGATACTGCCGGTGTGTGCCGTTTTAACCAGCCCACAGATTTGCGTATCATCCGTATTCCATGTACCGGGCGTATGGATCCTCTGTTTGTTGTCAAAGCCCTTATTTACGGTGCTGACGGCGTGCTGGTATCCGGCTGCCATCCTAAAGATTGCCATTATAACGAGGGTAATTTTTATGCAAGGCGGCGCCTGGAGGTCCTTAAGCAATTTTTGCCGTTTATGGGCATTCATACGGATCGATTCCGTTATTCCTGGGTATCGTCTTCTGAAGGACGGCTCTGGCAACAGGTGGTTACAGAGTTTTCCGAAACAATTCATGGTTTGGGACCGAATCCCGGCGTTCATGGAGAAAGTGACGCAAAAGCAGGGATGTCATTTTACACATAAAGATGGGTGAATTTGCCATTTAACGGATAATTCAAGTTAGAGGCTTCGCCCCAATTGGAATGGTGGAATAATGGAATAATGGATTCCGGGATAATGCCATATTGGGATAATGGTAAGATTTGTGTTGACGATAAAATTAAAACCGGCGAATATCCTTTTAAAACCAACCTTCCAGCATTCCACTATTCCATTATTCCGTGTTTGAGACAAACATTCAAGCCTCAAAAAATATTTTATATTTTCATTAAGTTGTAAAGATTCCGAAACGTTTAATTATGGAAGACAAGACCAAAACATTACAAAGAGAGTTTTTAAAGGTCTTCGAAAAACTTGAGGTCGTGCTCGGTTGGGAACCGGGTTACGATTCTTTACATGCTACCCCGTCTTTCATTCGTCAGGCAAAAGATCTTAATAAACTGGTTTGGAATCCTCTTTGCTCCCAGAATCTTTGTACTTATTTAGTAAAAACTCTGAATGCTTCCGTCCGGAAAGACGACAAAAAAATCGGCATTTGTGTCAAAGGATGCGACAGCCGTTCTCTGGTTGCTTTAATTCAGGAAAAATTTATTACCCGGGAAACATTCTATATTGTGGGCATACCTTGCGAAGGCACGGTGGATTGGCGCCGGCTCATGCGTATTGAGCCATCTTTAAAAGATGTTCAAAAGGTAGATATCCAAGGCAATGAGTTAGAGGTTGAAACCGCACAAAAGACATATCGTTTTCCACTGCAACAGGTACTGGAACAAAGATGCCTGCATTGTCGCTATCCCAATCCGATCATTTACGATTGTCTTATCGGTGAACCCATAACACCCCATATCGGCGATGACCAAGCCTATGGGGATATTGAAAAGATAGAACAGTATTCGCTACCGGATCGTCTGAAATTTTGGGAAAAAGAACTTGACCGATGTATTCGCTGCTATGCATGTCGCAATGCCTGTCCGCTTTGTGTGTGCCGGGACAGTTGTATTGCGGAGACCCGAACTCCCAAGTGGCTTTCGCAACGTTGCGATCTTAAGGAAAAATTCTTTTATCATATGATCCACGCAATCCATCTTGCCGGACGCTGTACCGAATGTGGCGAATGCGAGCGCGTCTGCCCTATGGAAATACCGGTGACATTGATTAAAAAGAAATTGAATCAGATCGTCAAGGATCTTCTGGACTACGAAGCCGGGATTGACCCTCAAAAACAACCGCCCTTGCTGACCTTTGATCCCGGTGAAAAGGGAATATGATGATAAGCTGAGAGAGAATGATCCATGTCCGAAAAAATCTTTATTGCTCAAGGTGAACTGACTGCCATGCTGGAGCGTCTTTCCAAAGAAATGGATGTCTGGGTTCCGGTTGAGATGGGAGATGAAAAATGGGGGATTCGGTTTTTACCGTATCACGAAGACACCATCGTTGTATTAGACCGGCAAAGCACCATAAGTCCGAAAAATGTGGTGTTTCCACAAGTAGAAACATTATTGCGTTTCCGGTATCAAAAGGATGACAATGATCCTTCCAAGCAGCGCATTGATCTAAAAGACCGCCAAGACGTATCCTCTGCACTTGTTTTTGGGGCGCGCCCTTGTGATGTGCGTGGTTTCCATACTTTTGACCAAGTCTTTCTTAACGGCAGATATAAAGATCCGTATTATGAACAACGCCGGGAAAAAACTCTGTTTGCAACCCTGCTGTGCGACACGAAAGACAGTGCCTGTTTCTGCTCATCGGTGGGCAGCGGTCCCGGAGATAGGGAGGGCAGTGATCTTTGGATTGTTCCGGTGGATGACGGCTATGTGATCCAAGCACTTAATGACAAGGGTCGGAAGCTGATTCCCATCATGGGAAAACAAGCGACAACTGAACAGATAGAAAAAGCTCAGCGAATTCAAGAACAAGTAACTGCCAAACGTATTGGAGAGTATGATTTAACCCGGAGTGCAAGGGATTTTACGGATCGTTTTGAAGATATGGATTATTGGCGTGATATGGTCTCAAAGTGTATTAGTTGTGGAATTTGCACATTTGTCTGTCCCACCTGTTATTGTTTCAACATTACGGATGAATCCAGGGATCTTGAGGGGGAGCGGATACGTTCCTGGGACTCCTGTATGTTCTATCATTACACCCTGGAAGCCAGCGGGCATAATCCACGGCCCGAAAAATTTGAACGTTACCGTAACCGGGTGGGCCATAAATTTTCCTATTTCCCTGATACATATAGCGGCATGATATCCTGTTGCGGGTGTGGACGCTGTATTAGAAGTTGTCCCGTATCCATTGACATACGAAGGGTTGTTCATCATTTGAAGGAGGCAGTGGATGCCGAAGTTTGAATCTAATCCGTTTCGACCGGAATTGGCGACCATTCAGGACATAATTCAGGAAACCTCAAATATACTTACTTTTCGAGTGGTGTTAAACGACGAGGAAAAGATGCGTGAATTTTCATTCCAACCCGGACAGGTCGCGCAACTTTCCGTTTTTGGAGTGGGAGAATCCACCTT
Source organism: Desulfobacteraceae bacterium Eth-SRB2 (assembly GCA_004193595.1). GTDB lineage: Bacteria > Desulfobacterota > Desulfobacteria > Desulfobacterales > UBA11574 > S5133MH16. The sequence goes on along the minus strand of RPGQ01000004.1, from coordinate 204,320 downwards.
TGTGATAAACTCGCCGCCGACTCGAAAAGAGTATTTGCAATTCAGTGTGATGCGCACCGGTGAGGTGACCCAGCGGCTACACCAGTTGAATATTGGTGATCAGATTGGGGTTCGCGCCCCTCTGGGCAATGGTTTTCCTGTTGACCAATTAAAAGCACATGATATTCTCTTTATCGCCGGCGGCATCGGCATGGCCCCGTTGCGCACCCTGCTTCTCTACATGCTCGATAACCGCCAGGATTACGGTGATATCCTGGTGATTTACGGTGCACGTTCACCGGAAGATCTTTGCTACACCTATGAATTCGATGAATGGCGTTCCGGTGGGGTTAGGCTGGTGCTAACCGTGGACCGCGAGTTTCCGGGTTGGAAGAAGCGGGTGGGTTTTGTTCCTACGGTGCTCACCGAAGAAGCGCCAAGTTCATATAACTGCATCGCCGTTACCTGTGGACCACCCATTATGATCAAGTTTGTTCTGATCGGACTCAAACGGTTGGATTTCGAAGATCACCAGATTATTACCACGTTAGAAAAACGCATGAAATGCGGAATAGGCATCTGTGGACGATGTAATATCGGGACGAAGTATGTGTGTGTTGACGGCCCGGTTTTCTCTTATGAAGAATTGCGTCAAATGGTTCCCGAAATATAAATAGTGTCCATCCATAAATGGTCTTTTTGCTCAATCTCTGCGTTATGCTCAAAAAATAATCCTCGAGATATCAACTATATGTCTGCGGTTATTTTTTTCGCATGCCTTGATCTTAAACAAAAACCCTCATTTATGGATGGACACTGATATGGTTCTTGGGATAGGTCAGACATATAGTGCTCTGCCTTGGAATTTCATAATTCAAAGAACTTCCAACAAAGCAAATCTTCTCTGGGGATAACCAAAGCTTGTTTCTCTGGACCAGTAATTTTTCTATTCTTCTTTTTTTTGCTCCTGTTTATCTGAAAAAGAAGAAAATTGATCAAAAAAGGATTTGAAGGGTGACAAACCGGCCATATTTGAAAAATCCTGTCCCATTTCGAGCCATTTTTTGAACTGATCGTCAACCGCATGTTTATGGCCAAGGTATGTTTGAATCATTTGCTGAAGGTATTTCTCGAAAAATTCTCCCAGTATATTATCACCGTATTGAATGATCAGGTGAAGAACCGGCACCGGCAAAAGAATGTTTTTGTTTTTTGCTTCCTCTAGAATAATTTGGCTGAGAATGGAGGCGGTTACATCCTCTTTGCTTTTTGCATCCATCACTTCCACCTGACGGCCCTGCCTGATGAGATCCGCCACCTGATTGAGTGTAACATAGGCGCTTTTTTCCATGTCGTACAATCGTCTGTTGCCATATTTTTTTAATTTTACTTTATTAGGCATGCATTTTCCCTTTTTCCGAAAATAAATTTGACGGTTTCTTAAAAAGTCCAACTTCTGCGTTGCGCTGCATTTCGCAATCATTCAACGTACGATAAGCACGCCTCAGATTACAAAATTTGCACGCCTTGAATTTGAACTTTTTACGAGTTCATCACATTTCACAAATTCATTTTATGTTGTATTGCGACAAATAAACTTATTTTAGATCTTATTATATAATATAGAATAAACTTATTTATTATTAAATTAAGTTAGTTATTAGTTTCTACCTGAACATATCCAAAATAAATGAGAACTTGTTGCAACGCAACATTTTTTCTTGACAAATAAAAATAGAAGGTTATTATATAAACAACAACGGCGTAAAAAGCCAAAAAAAATTTTAACAGGAGGAATTATTAACATGGATTCATCAAAGATTGCAAAGCAAATGATCGATTTTCAGAAAACAACGTTTGACAACACCTTCAATGCTATGGTTTTGCTTCAGGAGCAGACCGAAAGTATGGCCAGTACAGTCCTGAATCAGGCAACATGGATGCCCGAAGAAGGAAGAACGGCGATCAATGACTGGCTGAAGGCTTACAAAAAAGGGCGTGAGGATTTCAAGAAGGGCGTGGATGAAAACTTTAAAAGAGTGGAAGATTTTTTTAACGCATTCGATAAGGGAACAAAAACTAAAAAATAAGGAAAGGAGATAAATGTAATGGAACAATTTCAAATTATTAAGCAGATGACTCAATTCAATAAAAATGCATTTGACAACAGCTATAACACAATGACCCTATTTAGGGAGCAAAACGAAAAAATGGCAAACTCTCTTTTAGATCAAGCAACATGGATGCCCGAGGAGGGAAAAAAAGCCTTAATTGAGTGGATGAAAAGCTATAAAAAAGGTTGTGAGGATCTCAAAAAAATAGTTGACCAAAATTATCAAAATCTGGAAAAATGTTTTACCGGTTTTAGCAAATAAAGCCAAATTTTGAGTGTGGTTCATGGCCAGCCTGTAGGAACTTCTGGGTATGGCTATGAGCCACATAATTTCTTGAGTTATGGGGAGGGGTAAATAGATATGGTTAAGGTGAAGAACAACCCGAATGATCCTGATTTTCTGAGCAATATATTTCGCAAAAACGTTTCTGCACTCTCTCACCTCATGAGTGCCTCACAAAATTACCTGACCGCTATGTCCAAGTACGCAAATGATTTTATGATTCCCTATCTAATTGCTACAAGCTATTTCAATGATGTGGAAAAACAGAGATTTTGGAGTAATACACCCATAGAGACCGTTCAATCTTATATGGAACTTTTGAGTTTTAACCTTGACCTTATGAGTAAGGGTATCAGCGGCGGCATGCAAGCGTTCGCGAGTTCCGGAAAAATGGAAATGGAAAACGCCATTGCCGCCATGTTTAACACGCTTTTTTGTGCAGATGGTGAAGATGTGGAATCCTTTTTAGCAAGGCAGACGAAAATGATGGATGTTATGGCCAACAGGTATCCGCAGGCTATCCAGGACATTGAACCTGAATATGGATTTCACTTTGAGCGGGATGACACGATCAAGGTTGCCGAAACAGACCGGTTTATTCTTTATCAGATCCTTCCGACGGATAAAAAGGTTAAAGTCAATAAAAACGGCAAACCGGTCCTAATTCTGCCCCCTTATGTTCTGGGAGCCAATATTCTGGCATTTTTACCCTATGAAAATAAGAGTTACACCCATTGTTTTGCAAATCAAGGGATTCCCACCTATATCAGAATCCTCAAGGATATCAATACGACTGAGGCGATTCAGGTCATGACCGGTGAGGATGATGCCCTTGATACCCGCTTATTTTGCGAAAAGGTGAAAAAAAGACACGGAAAACCCGTCACGTTGAACGGATATTGTCAGGGCGGTTTTTTTGCCGTTTGCAATCTCCTTTCCGGTGAACTGGACGGGCTGGTTGATGCACTGATCACCTGCGTAGCTCCCATAGATGGAACCAAAAGCAGGGGGCTGGCGAATTTTTTTGATAGCCTGCCCCAGCGATTTTATGATCTGGCTTACGGAACCAAAACCTTGCCCAATGGAAACAAAGTTGTGGACGGCAAACTTATGGGATGGATCTATAAGCTCAAAAGCATAGGGGACGAATCACCGGTTGCAACTTTTTACAGAGATTTGATGATGTTCGGCCGACAGGGGGGTAAAGATGTGAAAATCAGCAAGACCGCAGCTGCAATTAATTACTGGATGAGCAATGAGCGTAATGATCTTCCCATAGAGATTACCCATATGAGTTTTGTTTCCTATAACATCCCGATTACCAAAAACGGAACGCTTCCGGTAACGCTTTTTGGAAGAAAACTTAATTTTAAACGATTGCAGGAAAAGGGAATTAAATGGCTTATCTGCTATGGCGAAAGTGACGATCTGGTGGAGAAAGAAACGGCCCTTGCACCTTTGGATTATATTGATGTTGAAGTGACGCCTTTCCCAAAAGGACATGTGGCCATAGCGACCTCCTGGTCCAATCCAACGTCTGCATGTGCGCTTCATACCCGTTTTGGCGATCAAAACTATCGGGGACCCGTACGGTTTCAGCTGGATTTAGAAGACGGCTTATAAGGAGAAGAATATTATGGAAGAATATTTTTACGAATTCTGGAAAAATCAATTAATTACCGTAGAAAAAGGACAAAAACAGATGCAAGACATGACAAAATTGATCATGCAAGGGCTAAGTGGTTTTGAGGAAGTTCCAGAGATGTTTGGAAAGTTTTGCAGTATGGATTTTTTGTCCAAAGAGACTTGCGACTATATGAGAGCCTGGGAAATGACAACAGAAGACTTTCAGAAGTTCTTTAAGTATTACCTGGACTTGATGGGTTTGGTACCCAAGGATGAGTATCTGGAATTAGCAAATAAATACAATAACATGGATGAAAGTGTTGCTGATAAGATAAAAGAGATATCTAAACAGGTGAAAATAGTTGCTGATCAAGAGAAGATGATCACAGACCAGAAAAAGGAAATTGTTGATCAAAAAAAGCGGGTTGTCGAACTGAAAAAAGAGATATCTGAACAAAAGATGCTGGTTGTCGATCAGAAAAAGCTTGCTACAGACCTGAAAAAAGAGATCTCCGATCAGAAAAAGATGGTCGCTGATCAAAACAAAGAGATTGTCAATCAAAAAAAGCGGGTTGCCGACCTGGAAAAAGAGATTGCCGGTCAGATAAAGTCTATAAAACAACTTCAAAGCCGGACAAGCGGTTAAAATGGCCTGACCAGGGAAGGATGGAAGACTGCCGATTCTACATTCCCGTCTCTGTGATCAGGTGTGTGAGGAGAAAGATTTCATGGACAAACATTTTCTGGAATTTTGGGGAAACTTTCTGATCAATGCCGCAAAAGGGCAAAAACAAATGGAAGACATTTCAAAATGGATGCAACAGGGCTTTGAAGGTTTTGATGAACTGACAGCCATGTTCAGAAAATTCTACGGCCTGGAACATATGGAGAAAGACACTCCAGCCTATATGGAAACCTGGAAAGAGGCATCAGAAAAATTCCAAGAGTCCTTTAAAGATTATTTGCGTCTGATGGGTGTGGTACCAAAAGACGAGCATCTGGCTCTGGTCAAAAAATATGAGGAACTCAAAGAAAAAGTTGCCGCTCAGGAAGAAACCATAAAACACTTGCGGATGCTTTTGGAAGAAAAAAAGGTTGAGACACAGGGGGAATTGGTTCAAGGATTTCAGGAAATAATAGAAAAGCAGAATGAACAGTTTCAGGAAACAATGGAGACGTTTAGTAAGTTTTTCAAAAAAGATAAAAACAAGAGGTAATAAAAGAGAGGGAAAATATGCTGAACATTAAGGAATCAGTTGCGGTTATTACCGGTGGCGGCGGCGGCATCGGTCTGATAGTGGCCAAATACTGGGTACAAAACGGCGGCAAGGTGGTTATCGCGGATGTGGCAGAAAAATTTCTGGAGCAGGCCGAGGCGGAAATTAAAGCTTTAAATGGTGAAGTCACTTCAGTGGTCTGTAATGTTACCAATGAAGATGATTGTGCCAAACTGGCTGATACCGCAATTGAAACGTTTGGTCAGATCAATCTGGTTGCCCCTTTTGCCGGGATTATTAAAGATGGACTGATGCTGTCCACGGACAGAAAAACCGGAAAAGTTAAAGGAAAAATGTCCCTGGAGCAATTTCAAACGGTTATTGATATCAACCTGACCGGTGTGTTTTTAACCGTGCGGGAATGCGTTGAACGCATGATCAATCATAACTGCAAGGGGTTGATCTGTCTGGTATCTTCCACCGGTTCTCTGGGAACGGCAGGCCAGATCAATTATTCCTCCAGTAAGGCTGCGATGTCGGTTATGCCAAAAGTGATCACAGCCGAGTTTTTCCGGCGCGGTCTGGCGGACAAGATCCGTTGCGTGGCCATTGCACCGGGGTATGTGGGAACGCCCATGGTAAAAGGAATGAATCAGAAAATCCTGGATAAGATTATAGAACAGGTGCCCATCGGACGTCTGGTTGAGCCGGAGGAAGTTGCTGCTTTTGTTGGAGATATCTATCGCAATGAGGCACTGGCCGGAGATGTTTTTTATATCCACGGCGGACTGCGTCTGGGATCCAAGGGATAGGCGAATAATTGAATATTTTCGATTGAAGATTACCCTGGTGTGACTTAATCATCAATATCAAAATGACGGAGCGAAACGACTGCCTTAAATATTCAATTGTCAATATTCAATTATCAATCCGTTAGCGAGATGTTCTTGACCATCAAGACCAGGTCCTGATAATTTTCCTTAAGATCCTTGATAAAATCTTTGAGAACGGCAGCCTCCTGGAACCCCAGTTTTTCAAACAGGAAATAAGCTTCATCCAGGGCCGGAGCTAACTCGGCTGTGAGTTGTTCCAAACCAAAATCGGCGGCGATCTGCATCAAATTTTCGATGAGAATCGTTGCCAGCCCCTTTTTTCTGTACTCCGGATCGCAGGTGATTCGGATTTCTCCCTGGTGTTTGGTCCAGCCCACGGGATCGAATTGCAAGGTGCCGTTGGCCACTATATGGTCAACATCCAGAGCGACAAGTGGAAGTACAACATCGTAATTAAGGTCGCAGATCCAGTTTTCAATAACTTTGGGATCGGTAACATCGTCTCTGAGGCACATCCGATCTTCTGGGGGAAGCCTCAAGAAATACTCATGCAGAATTTTCTCGTCTTCTTTTCTGAGAGGCCTGATCGTAATCTGCCTTCCATCTTTTAGATTTTCTGGTTTAGGATATTGATAAAGGATCATATGCTATTGCCCCCTTTCTGTCCCTGAAATCAGGAGTAATGATCGCGCTATAGAATTCAATAGTACCATTCCCGCTCAACGATAGTGGCAATTCCCATTCCGCCGCCTATGCAAAGAGCGGCTAATCCTACTTTGGCATCTCGCTTTTCCATTTCATAGAGTAAGGTTGTTAATACCCTGGCACCGCTGCATCCGATGGGGTGCCCCATGGCAATGGCACCGCCGTTAACGTTGACAATTTTCGGGTCCAGATTCAAGTCTTTCAGGCATGCGATAGACTGGGCGGCAAAGGCCTCGTTAAGTTCAACAAGATTGATTTCCTTGCCCAGTTTCTCCCTTACCTTATTAATGGCGCTTCGCACCGCATAAATAGGGCCGGTGCCCATGAGTTCAGGTTCGCACCCTTGATAATCATACCCTATAATTTTGGCCATTGGCCTTATCCCCATTTTAAAAGCTTTGTCAGCGCTCATAATTATAAGAGCCGCAGCGCCGTCGTTTATCCCGGAGCTGTTTCCCGCAGTGGTGGTTCCGTTTTTGCGGAAAGCCGGCTTAAGTTTGCTCAACTTCTCTACGGTAGTGCCGAATCTGGGAAATTCATCGGTATCGAAAATAATTGGATCTCCTCTTCTTTGGGGGACTTGAACCGGGATGATTTCATCCTTAAAACGGCCACTCTTAATAGCCGCCTCCGCTTTTTGCTGGCTTATTGCGGCAAACTCGTCCTGTTCTTCCCTGGTAATTCCGAACTTTTCCGCAATGTTTTCAGCGGTAATCCCCATATGGGTATCCCCAAAAGAGCACCACAGCCCGTCCTGGATCATGACATCAATGACCTGGTCATGGCCCATTCTATGACCCCATCTGCTGTGGGGCAGTACGAAAGGTGCCTCGCTCATGTTTTCCATGCCCCCTGCAACAATAATATCCGCATCCTCGGATTTTATGGCCTGGGCAGCCATGATTACTGTTTTCATACCCGATCCGCAAACCTTGTTAACCGTGGTCGAAGGGATGTACTGGCTTATTCCCGCCCTCTTAGCAGCCTGACGAGCCGGATTTTGACCCAACCCGGCCTGAAGGACATTACCCATGATCACTTCATCAATCTTTTCCGGTCGAATCTTGGCTCTGGCCAGGGCTTCCTTTATGACAATGCTTCCCAACTCAACAGCAGTTACATCTTTCAACCTACCCCCAAACGAACCCACGGCCGTGCGAACAGCGCTCGCTATCACCACTTCACGCATAACATCTCCTTTATCTATAACCTATACTGACGTTTGGTTTAAATCCTTAACAAGAACGGCAATGTCTTCATAGTTTTTATCATAGAGTATTTTCACAAAGTCTTTCAATGTTGCTTCCCGGACAAAAGCATTTTTTTCAAAAGCCCTGGTCACATAGGTCTGGGAGGCAATAACTTTTGCACTGAGTTTCTCCAGGTTGTACTCAAAAGCCAGTTTTGAGAGCTCTTCTAAGAGAAGAGAGCCCATACCACGCTGTTGAAAATCTTCAGCAACGGTGATCCTGATTTCGCCGATATGCTGACCCCACCCAAATGTCTCCCTGTGAAGGGTTGCGTTTGCAAGTATCCTGTTTTCGTGTTCTGCCAGTATGGGCAAAACCTTATTGTAGTTTAGCTCACGGCACCATTTTTCGATGAGAATTCTGTTCGTTGCATCGTTTCTCAAATATCTTCTGTCCTCTTCAGGAAGAGAAATGAAAAATCGGTAAAGCGCATCTTGATCGTCCCTGGTCATTGGCCTCAGGATACAAATAAAACCGTCCTGCAAGGTGATCTCTTTGGGGTATTCTTCCAGCATATTCTCTCCTCGATTTCATAATTTCTTAATATTCCAGCATTCCAATTGGAGCGAAGCCCTAAATTCAATGTATTGAAAATTCCTTATTTATTCTTTGTAGTTTTCAATGCTGATTTAGTCTAGGTCGCCGTCTTTATTGTAACACTTTTTTTCCGAGATGTCTTTTTTATTTTGAGCTTCTTTTTATCCGCCGTCCTTTGCTTTAGCCATTGGGCGATCCTGGGTACAAATTCTTTTTGACACTTGGAACTTACGTAAATACCGATATGGCCCGTATCAAGACAAACGTTCTCGGCATCTTTGCTGCCCACTTTACTTATAAGGGGTTCACAAGCCTCAGGGGGTACAAGATGGTCGTATTTGCCGTAATAGTTCAAAAGGGGCATGGTGATTTTCTTGAGATCCACACGGTGCCCGCCAACTTCCATCTTGTTCCGGATGAGCAGGTTCTTTTGGTAACAATCCCGGACAAATTGGCGGAATGTCTCCCCCGGCACATCCGGGCTGTCAAAGATCCATTTTTCCATGCGGACAAAATTTTCCACGAATTTTTTATTGTCCATGTTTTCTAAAAACCCTACGTATTTGTCGATCATCAGCCGGGCGGGATTAAGGAGCAAAAACGCTAAATTCATTATATCTCCGGGGATATTGCCATAGGTATCCACAATCTGATCTACATCCATATCCCTCATCCAGATATGCAAAAGCCCCTTATTCGTATCGAAATGGGTCGGAGTGACCGTTAAAACCAGGTTTTGAACCTTTTCAGGATGAAGAGCCGAATAAATGACACAAAAGGTGCCGCCCATGCAGATTCCCATCAGGTTGATCTTGTCCAGATTGTGTTTTTTGAGGATAAAATCGACAGCGTTGTCTATATACCCGTTAACATGATCATCGATTGTGAGATACCTGTCTTTGCGAGTGGGGTAGCCCCAGTCGATCATATAAAGGTCAATTCCTTCCTGCAAAAAATTTTGCACAACGCTCTTACCCGGCTGGAGGTCAAGCATTGTTTCCCGATTGATCAGGGCATAAACTAAGAGAAGCGGTCTATTAAGCTGAATTTTGGTTGCCGGCTTATAATGCTTGAGTTTTACCCGGTCTTCTTCATAAACAACATCGCAAGGCGTGGTGGCAATTTCTGTTTCAAGAGGCCCGAGCAATACTTCCGAGGCCTTTTCAGCACGCGTCCGGGCCTTTTCCGCATCCTCGGCCAGCTTTGAAAGAATCAGATCAACGGCTATTTTGGGTTGAGTCATAAAATTACCCCCCATTTCATTTTTTCTTTTCAAGTTCTTTTATTCGCTTTTTTAAAAGGTAAATTTCCTTATATAGTTCATCCATCTCTTTATGGGTGGGAACAGGAAGCATATTCAGAAAATCCTGGAGAATCTCTTTTTTCACTGCCGAAAATTCCGACATTGCATTAAGAGTCTTGTTCAGCGCCTGTGTGTATTCAGACGATTGGAACAAAATCATGTAATGGCCTTCCAGTATTTTTATCCATATCTGGTAATATTTTTTTGAATCTTCAGGAAGGTCTCCCTTATCCGCTAATTCCGTCAGTTTTTCCTGCAAGACCTGGAAAGATTTTTCCATGGGCAGTAATAAAAGACGAGAAAATTCAGTGACTGCGGCCTGATAAATGTTAAATTTATCCATCGACCGGATCATTTTTTCCTGATAAAATCGAGTCAGTCCCAATTGAGGAATTTTAAAAAACTTTCTGAATTCTTGTTCGTATAGTTGGGTCCATGCCTTGAATGCATCTTCTTCTAGGTTATAGGTTTTGGCGGATTCCTGTAACTTACCGGTACGTTCCATCCACTGCTTCTGAAAATTCACAAAAGTTTTCGAACCGGTTTGTGCTGTTTTCAAGAAAATTTCGGGCAGCATACCGGCTCCTTTCAAGAGGGTTTCCATGGTTTCCGGTTCACTCATAACCTGTGAAAATGCTTGCCAGGTTTTTTGGGCGCTATCCCATGATTCCTGCATCTGTGGCTTTTTTCCATATTTTATTGAATCCGGTGTCATACCGGTTGTCTTATGGAAAGCGCTCCACATCCAAGCCATCGGGTCCCATAATTCCGTGGTCATCTTCATCCAGTCCGCAAAAAAAGTTTCCGGCCCTGTCTTTTCCTGTGATTTATCCGTCATCATCCACCTCATTTTATTAAACAAAAATTCTTTCTACTCTATTCTACCCTTACAACAGGAAGTGTCAACAAAAAAACATTAAAATAAAGGCTTGAAATCATTTGTGATAGTGCCTGGGAGAATTACCCGGAGATCGGGATTTTTCCCTATAAAAATGAACCTTTTCTCTTATGGACATAGTTTGCGTAACATTTTATACTATCTAAAAACATTTTAAAAGCGTGGGAGGCTATATTTTTGCGCTTGTGTGGGGTGGTTCTTCAATAACGAAGAACCACTCTTTTAATTGCCTTCCCTTCGAACTCATTCCAATACATTTTAAATCAACAATTTAACGTTTAAAACCATGCACATTAAATTTTTAATATTGTCTCTTAACTTATGCTTTGTTTCTCTGTGTTATCCAGATAGGCTATTCGGCTATTAACATTAAATTGAATGGAAGGAGGCAGACATGAGTGGCAGTGTTTACAAAATCATAGAATTGGTGGGAACAAGTGATACTTCCTGGGAGAAAGCTGCGGAAAATGCAGTAGCAAGAGCAACTAAAAGTCTACGTGATTTAAGAGTTGCGGAAATCACAAAACTGGATATGACGATTAATGATGGTAAGGTCATATCCTATCGTGCCAGAGTTTCAATTTCTTTTAAATACGAAGGTTCCTGATTTATCGCGATACTCCCTCCATGACAATAATTTTTTGATAAATTTGGAAATCGTCCTTGCCCTGCCCGGCCGCCGGCCGTTGCGATTAAGACCTATGCCGGGCGGACTTGGTTGGCTGGCGAGTTTGTAATGGCAGGCGGGGCAAGCGAACTAACTTGGAATCAGGAGTATATTTAAATGCCCAAAAAGCCAACCTATGACGAATTGGAACAACGGGTAAAAAAGTTAGAAAAAGAAGCCATCGGATGCAAACAGGTGGAGAAAGAGCTGAGGAGGAGTGAGGAAAAGTATAAAACACTTACAACGAACTCCCTTACCGGTATTTTCATTCACCAGGATGGAAGGTTTGTATTTGTTAATGATAGATTCGCCAAGGTACATGGTTATACACCAGAAGAATTACTGGGAACGGAATATAAGGCGCTGATTCATCCTGATTACAGGGAGATTATAGCAGAAAGAGTGTCCAAAAGATTGAAGGGTGAATTTGTTCCGTATAATTATGAGGTTCAAAGGCTTAAAAAAGATGGGGGAACCATTTGGTGCGAAATGATTGTAGCAGCCATCGAATATAGGGGAAAGCCTGCTATAATGGCAAATATAGTGAATATCACCAAGCGAAAACGGGCGGAAGAACATGTTCGCACCCTCACTCAACAACTGATGAAGGCCCAGGAAAATGAGCGCCAGCGAATTTCCCGTTATCTGCATGACAGCGTGGCACAAGACCTTTCCCTGCTGAAAATCGGCTGTGAAACGCTTTTTGATAATTATCCATCCATACACATTGGGATAAGGCAAAAAATTTCGGAATTGTCAAAAATACTCAAAAGATCGATATCGGCTGTCAGAAATTTTGCTTATGATATACACCCTCCCGGGCTGGACCAATTGGGATTGGTTCGAACGGCTTATCAATATTGTGAAGAATTTGCCGAGAAAAATAAGATAAACATTGATTTTTTCGCTGCCGGCATGGATGATCTAACCATTCCTTTTGACACGAAAATCAACTTGTACCGCCTGATACAGGAAGCTCTATGGAATATCAAAAAGCATGCCCATGCCAACAGTGTAACCCTCAAAATGGTCGCTTCTTTTCCATACATCATCCTGCGCATTGAGGATGATGGGAAAGGATTTGATATCAATGACCGGATGGTATCGGCTATCAAGGAGAAGCGGATGGGACTTCGAAGTATGGAGGAAAGGGTCGGCCTTTTAAACGGGAAAATGAAGATTCAATCTCGCCCAACGGAAGGAACAAAAATATTTATTGAAGTTCCCTATAAGGAGAAAAATTGTGCCCGAAAAGAAGAGCATATTGATTATTGATGACCACCCTCTTTTCAGGGAAGGGCTTAAGGCCATTATAGAGCGCAATTCTCGTTTTGAGGTGGTCGGTGAAGCCGGAAATGGACGAGAAGGGCTTCAAATGACAAAAAAACTCAAACCGGATATGATCATAGTGGACATATCCTTGCCGGATCGAAGCGGCATTCAATTGACCAGGGAAATACGAACTCTTTTTTCCACAACACGCATTTTGATTGTCAGCATGCATTCTAAAATTGATTATATTGCCGAGGCATTTCAGGCCGGAGCGACCGGATATGTGGTCAAAGAGTCTGCCTCGGAAAGGCTTGTGCAGGGGCTTGAATCTGTTGCAAAAGGCGATTATTTTCTTGACAGCTCGGTTTCACATACGGTGGTTGAAAATCTTATGAAATCTTCTTTAAAAGAGACAAAAATCACGGATGCCGATTACAATACGTTAACGCCACGTGAGCAGGAGGTTATGCGCTTTCTGGCAGAGGGATTGTCCAGCAAAAAAGTTGCTGAAAAGCTTTTTATCAGCCCCAAGACCGTTGAAAACCATCGTGCCAACATTATGAACAAGCTCGGCCTTCACAATACCATTGAATTGATCCGCTATGCTGCAAAGCTCGGCCTGATCGACGTTGACCTCTGGAAAGAATAAAGGATCAATTTTTATCCTGCTATTGCGGGACAGGTTCCCGTTCCCCAGGAACTTTGCCTATTAAAATGAGCCCTTCTCTCTATAGACAAAGCCAATTCCAACTTGATAATAATTAATAAAAATCGGTCGGCTCCTGATTTTATGTATACGCTAAGATAAAGGAGGCAATATGATTTCTTCTCCATGTAAAAATTGTCCCAGAAAAGATCTGCCTAAGGAGGATTGCGCCAAAAATTGTAAGTTACTGAAAGCAATACAGGATATTCATGTATCCACTGAAAAATGGAATGTTGGAAGCGGAATAGATTATACCGAAGAATACAGTTATACACTACCACCTTCGATTGCACAGCATTCTGCCTCGTCATGGACGATATAATGCAAAACTGTTTTTAAAAAAGCAGTGATCCCTTCTATTCTAAAACAACCGAGTTAAAAGCGGTCTTTTGTTTTAATAACCCATGACTTTTTTCCGTGGATAGAAATTCTGAGACATAAAAATAATTGATATATGCTATTAAGAAAAGATCAAAAAAGTTCGACCAGCACAGAAAATCTGAAGGGGAGCGAGGAGATAGCAACCTCATCAAGCTCCAAGACGGGAGCGGATGTTGAAAAAAAAAGCTTCCTTGATATGACGACCCTGATTAGGAGTATTCAGCGCGCTGAAGGCAATACGGACTGTTTCCAAAGAGGAATTATCGATTGCGATCAGGTGGACTGCAAGTGGCGTTCCTTCTGTCTGGAAGAGCAGCCTTTTTGGGAAAAGACAAGGCATAGATAGTGTCCATCCATAAACGGCATCTTTCGGCCCCCGGCGGCGTTCTCGTTCGTTTTCAATCCTCGAAATAGCACGCTATGCCTGCGTCGGATAAGTCAAAGGTGAGGAGTGTATTAACCGGATAGATTTGGAGCATCTTATGGCAAATATCCTTATTATAGACGACCAGGCGTGGGTAAAGGAGCTATGTAGAGAATGTCTGCCCGGTGAAGGATACAATGTTTCAACAACGGATGATGTCGAGTCTGTGATGAAAAACATTTTATCGTTTAACCCCCATATCGTGCTCCTGAACCAATACTTAAAGCATGGATTCCTGGTATGGGATGTTTTGAAAGGCATTAAAACGCGAAATCCAAACCTGCCGGTTCTTATCGTTACCGCCCACGAAACGCACCAGTTTGATCCCAATATTTCTCAAGCAGACGGGTATTTGGTTAAAAGCCACACGGCCGCCCATGAGCTCAGGGAAAAGATCTCCAATTTATTAAATCAGGTGTCAGTCGTTCAGAAACATACAGAAATTTCCTCTCCTATATAGCCCTATCCTTCCTTCAATAATGATGTCTTTTTCTTTGACACACCCGTGCGGGTATTTTATACTAATTTTGACGGTCTCGTAAAAAGTCCAACTTCTGCGTTGTGATGCATTTCGCAATCATTCAACGTACGAAAAGTACGCCTCATGATTACAAAATTTGCGACGCCTTTTTATCCCGCCTCTGTTTGGCGGGGGAATTTGAACTTTTTACGAAACCGTCTAAATCGGACTTTTTACGGGCTCATCAATTTTTGTTTATAAAAAATCATAATTTTCAAACCAAACAGTGACGCCCGATGGCTAATTCAAATTGGGTCATTCAGGAACCCGCGCCGGGAACACGCATTCTTATATTTAGAGGCGATACCCGGACATTTAAGCTCTCCCTTTCACATCCCGGAAAAGGAAATGCATGGCTTCGTACCAACATCGGCCATGCCCAAACCGCCAGGCAGGAAATTATAAGAAAGGTAGATAACGATAAGCCGCCACTCGGTCGGGACTGGTTTGACATCCCCATGGACCGGGTTGACGACCAAAATTTTATGATTACCCTTCCTTTTTGTGAAGTGGGGCATTTTGAAGCCAAGGGTTTCTTTTTAAGTGAAAACCAGATCACCCCGGTGTGGCCGGAGGGTCCTAATGTGGCCATCAACGTGGAACCGGCACACACATGCTGTTCAAACATCATTTATAATGCATTTGTCCGGCAGTTCGGTCCAAACAAAAACGGCAAGTTCTTATCCGGGACAGATGAAGAATCGATCCGGTCTCTGGATAAAAACGGTTATACGGTGATTCCGCCATCAGGAACCTTTCGTGATCTGATAGGAGAACTGGATTTCATTATCGGCGAGCTTGGGTGCCGAATAATCCAGTTGCTTCCCATACATCCCACCCCCACTACCTATGCCCGCATGGGGCGGTTTGGAAGTCCGTATGCAGCACTTAGTTTTACCGCCGTGGATCCGGCTTTGGCGGAATTTGACCCCAGGGCAACTCCTCTCGAGCAGTTCATAGAGCTGGTAGATGCAATCCATGAACGTCATGCCATGCTTTTTATTGACATTGCCGTCAACCATACGGGATGGGCCGCCGGTCTTCATGAAACCCATCCTCAATGGCTTGTCCGGAATCCGGATGGCCAGATCGAAATGCCCGGCGCCTGGGGAGTCGTCTGGGCAGACCTGACAAGTCTGGACTACACTCAAAAAGACTTATGGCAATTTATGGCCGATGTTTTTATTACATGGTGCCGTCGGGGGGTGGACGGATTCCGGTGCGATGCGGGATATATGATTCCGGTTCCTGCCTGGAAGTATATTGTTGCTGCTGTCAGGGATCAGTATCCGGATACAATTTTTCTTCTGGAAGGACTGGGTGGAAAAATTTCCGCAACCCGGGATATTCTGAACAAAGCCAATTTCAACTGGTCCTATTCGGAGCTTTTTCAAAATTATGACCGCAGCCAGATTGAAACCTATCTTCCGGGAGCCAATGAGATCTCCGTAAGTGACGGAATAACGGTACATTTCGCTGAAACCCACGATAACCCTCGGCTGGCTGCTCGATCTAAAATTTATGCTCGAATGCGGACCTCACTGTGCGCGCTTTGCAGTTATCAGGGAGGCTTTGGCTTTGCCAACGGGGTGGAATGGTATGCAACGGAAAAGATCGTCGTCCATGAAGCGACTTCACTGAACTGGGGCGCTGCTTCCAATCAGGTGAAACATATCCGTCGCCTCAACACCCTGCTCAAAACACATCCGGCATTTCATGACCGAACGGAACTGAAAATGGTTCAGAAGGGCGATGGAAATTGCATTGTTATGCTGCGTCACCATCTGCCCTCAGGGAAAAAGCTTCTTATTGTGGCGAACCTGGATGATCGGAATAAGACGTTAGCATCCTGGAATCCTCAGGAGACAGGCATGGATTCATCTGTGTTTGTGGATCTTATCTCAGGCGAGAATGTGGCTATTGCCGAGTCTGACGGAAAACATTCCTGTCTTCTTGATTCCGGTCGGGTTTTCTGTTTTAGCGCTGACCGGAAGGATATTGATCTTGTTGAAGAAATTGAATCTAAAACCGCATTATATCCGGAGCGAATTAAACAGCAATGCCTTCGGGCCAAAGCCATGGACGTAATGAATTTTTATAACGGCACCCGGGGTCTGGGCAAATTTGAACCGGATAAGGCGGCGCGGAAGCTGGCGGAAAATCCCCTGGAGTACTGCCGCAGCCTTAACCCGTTCAGCAATGAACCTCGGGTGATAACCTGGCAATGGCCCCGTGATAAAAAGCGAGAAGTCATGGTGCCCCCGGATCATTTTTTAATGGTTTGCGCCGACAGAGCTTTTCGCGCCAGGATCATGGAGGAAAACCGGTGCCTGTCCCATGAAGAAAGTCTAATGGGTATGAACGGATCGTTTTTTGTACTTTTTTCTCCCCTTGCTCCGCCCAAGACCCATCGCTCGTATACTTTGAAGTTGTCGGTTTATACGCCAGGAGATACTCAACATATTGACGCGCCGCTTCTTTTCCTATCTCGGTCCGAGGATGCAACGGTGAAACGAATCTATTACCGGCCGGACCTGTCGAGCCATGCCCCTTTTCTGCTCGGCACCAACGGTCGCGGAGGCATGCTTCGGACGGCGGTTTCCTGGGGAGAACTTTCCAGCAGGTATGATGCCCTTCTGGCAGCAAATATGAACCCGGAGATTCCTGAAGATCGCTGGGTAATGTTTACACGATGCCGGGCATGGCTGGTGTATCAGGGCTATTCACAGGAAATCTGCGATGATTGCTTTGATTCTTTTTGTTTCCAGTCCCGTGCCCGAGGCGCGTGGCGATATCAGGTGCCCACAGGCCAGGGGGAACATGTCTTTCTGACCATATGTGTGGAGATGGTTCCCGGAAAAAATTCCATGCGTATGGTTTTTATCCGCGATTCAGCAAAAAGCCGGCAGGGAATTCTGGCAGATCATGAGCCGGTCCGGCTCATCCTGCGTCCGGATATTGAAAGCCGCAATTTTCACGAGACCACTAAGGCATTTCAGGGACCGGAGAATTTCTGGCCCGGGGCTGTAAGATCGGATCCGGACGGCTTCACATTTGTGCCGGAACAGGAACACCGGCTGAGTTTGAAAATTTCCCATGGGTCTTTTGTATGGGAGCCGGAATGGCAATACATGGTACACCGGCCCATAGAGGCTGATCGGGGTCTTGACCCGGATTCGGATCTGTTCAGTCCGGGCTATTTTTCTTCATTCCTGAAAGGAGGGGAATCCGTAACGCTGAACGCCTCTATTACGGGTGGCCAAAATTCCCATGTTCCGAATCAAAAGCCCCGGGTCCGTGACATGGAACCGGAAATTTTTGAAAAAAGCAGATTTTGCAAACCGTATGAGGCGTTAAAAACAGCGCTGGATGATTATGTAGTTAAAAGGAACGATTTGAATACGGTAATTGCCGGATATCCTTGGTTTCTCGATTGGGGAAGGGACGCCTTGATTTTTGTCAGGGGGTTGATTGCAGCGGGAAAAATGGACGAGGCTCGTTCTATCCTGGAACAGTTCGGACAGTTTGAAAACAACGGGACGATTCCTAATATGATCCGAGGCAAAGATGCCGGAAACCGGAACACCTCTGACGCGCCGCTATGGTTTTTTGTTGCATGTGCCGATCTGGTCCGTGGTGAAGGAAATGAAGAATTTCTTGATTCAACGTGTGGTGATCGAACCATTCGTCATATTCTTTTTTCCATAGCCAACGCTTATGAGAAGGGCACGCCCAACGGTATCCGTATGGACCCGGAATCGTGTCTTATTTTCAGTCCGACCCATTTTACCTGGATGGACACCAATCACCCTGCAGGCACGCCCCGGCAAGGGTATCCCATTGAAATCCAGGCGCTCTGGTTTGCCGCACTATCCTTTTTATCGCATATTGATCCTTCAGGGGATGCCGGCGACTGGACGAAAAAGGCTTCCCGGGTTCAGGCGTCGATTTTTAGCCTCTTTTGGCTCGAAAAATCAGGTTACCTGTCCGACTGTCTCCATACCGATTCGGGAAAACCGGCCGCACAGGCAGACCCCGATGATGCCCTGAGGCCGAACCAGCTTTTTGCGGTAACGCTTGGCGCTGTCTCAGACCCTATGATTTGCCGTAAGATCGTGGCTGCCTGTGAGGAGCTGCTGGTCCCCGGAGGCATTCGTAGTCTTGCAAACCGACCGGTTCGCCGGCCCATTGCAATTTATCATAACGGGACAACGATTAACAATCCCCATCATCCTTACCAAGGGCAATACGCGGGAGAGGAAGATTTAAAACGGAAGCCTGCGTATCATAACGGCACTGCCTGGACATGGCTGTTCCCCAGTTATTGTGAAGCATGGGTAAAAGCTTACGGAGATAAAGGAAAAAACACGGCGTTCTCATGGCTGGCAAGCAGCGCCCGTCTTCTATCCCAGGGGTGCGTAACCCATCTGCCGGAAATCATGGACGGAAATTTTCCCCACAGGCAGCGTGGCTGTGATGCACAGGCCTGGGGGGCAAGTGAAGTTGTGAGAGTATGGAAGCTGCTCCAAGCTTTGGATTGACTATTTGATAATAGTTAAGTAGTTGAATGGGGGTGTAAATCAAGACTGTTGGTGATTTAGCTTAAATTATCCAGGTGTCAGGTGTCAGTGTTCAGGTTTTGGGTTTCCGCTCTTACGTCCCTCTCTCCTGACACCTGAAACCTGATCTTCAGATCCCGGTGATAAGGAATGAATGGCTGCCGTAAACCAACAGCCGTGAATTACACCCGTTGAATGGATGACCCATGATCAACAATCAATAACAAAGGATAAATGAATATGAGTTTTTTACAAACTTTTCAGGTATTCCCTTCAATTCCGGAACCCCTTTCTTTTCTTCAGGTTCTGGCACGTAACCTTTGGTGGTGCTGGCATCTGGATGCCATTGAACTCTTTCGTCGCATAAGTCCCCGGCTCTGGGAAAATTCCGGGCGAAATCCCATCGTATTTTTAACTTTAATTCCCCAAAAACAACTGGAGGAACTGTCAAAAGACGAAAGCTTTCTGGCTCATCAGCAACGGGTGGAAGAACATTTTGTGGACGATTTAACCCCTGAGGACCCCAGCGAATCTCCATACGGTAAAGAGGGAATTATTGGATATTTTTCCATGGAATTCGGAATTCATGAAAGTGTTCCCCTGTTTGCAGGAGGTCTCGGAGTTCTGGCCGGTGATCACTTAAAGGCGGCCTCCGACCTTACCCTTCCCTTGATAGGAGTAGGCCTTCTTTACCGGTATGGCTATTTTCACCAGTTTCTGGATCATGAGGGTTGGCAGCAGGAGGAATATCCGGAAACCAATCTTTTTCACCTGCCGGTGAAACGAGCAAAGGATCGTTCAGGAAATGAGGTAATTATCTCAGTCACCGGACCTGAGGGCGAAATCCTGGCCTCTGTCTGGAAGATCATGGTGGGACGCATTCCTCTTATTCTTCTTGATACCAATTTGCCGGAGAATTCCCCGGAGATTCGGGAAATAACCTCTCGTCTGTATGCCGGAAGTCCAAAAGCTCGGTTGGCCCAGGAGGTACTGCTGGGAATCGGCGGAATGCGTGCTCTCGAAGCCCTGGGAATCTATCCGACCGTGTGCCATATGAATGAAGGTCATTGCGCCTTTGTCACCTTAGAGCGGCTTGCCCGTACGATTTCTACCTATAACGTCAATATTGAGACGGCAAAGGAAATCGTTTCACGAACCACGGTTTTTACTACCCATACGCCGGTAGCAGCAGGGCACGATGAGTTTTCCGTGGACCTTGTAAAACCGTATCTTATTTCTTTTGCCGACAGACTCGGAATAAGCGTTGACGAGATTTTATCGTGGGGGCAACCCATGGAATCCGGCGCAGACAGCTCCCTTTCCATGTTCGTTCTGGGAGTGCAAATGTCCCAGTACTGTAATGGGGTCAGCGAATTGCACGGCAAGGTGGCCAGACGCATGTGGTCCCATGTCTGGCCGGGCAGGCCGGAAGATGAAGTTCCCATCACCCATATTACAAACGGGATACATATTCCTTCGTGGATTTCCGTTGAGAACTCCCTGCTGTTTGAACGCTACCTTGGACCGGATTGGTATTTGGATATGGGGAACCCGGAAATCGCCAAACGTATCGACGATATTTATGATGAGGAATTATGGCGATCCCGCGAAATGAGTCGCAGTCGCCTTATTCGCCACTGCCGGGTACTAATGATAAAACAATACCGGCGCCGTAATGCCCCAAAAGCAATGATGAAGGATGCTGAATCGGTACTGGAGCAGGATATATTGACCATCGCTTTTGCCCGTCGTTTTGCGACGTACAAGCGGGCCAATCTTTTGCTAAAAGATCCGGAGCGCTTTGAAGCAATCATTGCCTCAAAGACAAGACCGGTTCAGTTTATCTTTGCAGGAAAAGCCCATCCTAAAGATAACGAAGGCAAGGAATTGATCAAGCGCCTTGTCCAGTTTGCCCGCAGAGCCAAGGTTCGCCACCGAATCGCCTTTTTAGAAGACTACGATATCAGTATCGCGCGGCACCTGGTTCAGGGTGCGGATGTGTGGCTCAATACTCCCAGACGGCCCTTTGAAGCATGCGGTACATCCGGTATAAAAGCTGCCGCAAACGGAGTTTTAAATGTAAGTATTCTCGACGGCTGGTGGTGTGAAGGATATGCTGAAGAAAGAGGCTGGCGGATAGGAGACGAGGAGGAGTATACTGATACGGCCTACCAGGATACCGTGGAGAGTCAAGCCCTTTATAATGTGCTGGAAAACGACGTGATTCCTTGTTTTTATGAAAGGAAGAATGGGGAAGCGCCGGACCGGTGGCTCAAAATGATGAAAGAATCCATGAAGATGGCGATGCTGCAATTTTGCGCCCGTATAATGGTTAAAAAATATGAAACCAAATTTTATCTCCCCGCCGCAAAGTGCTTTGCACGTCTGACTGCAGATAATGCCAAGGAAGCGGTAATTCTTTCCGCCCAGTATAAACGACTTAGCATCCTGTGGGGAAAAATTCGGATTGAACACCCTGTACGAAAAGCCGAAGGCCCGTTTTGGGTGGGAGAACGGTTTGAAGTAACAGCGATTGTGAATCTGGGAGAACTTCGTCCTGATGAAGTAAAAATGGAGCTCTATTACGGGGCATTAAAAACTGTGGACAGCATCTCCGAAAGTCATTCTCAAGAAATGACCGTAAAGGAAATCCATGGAGAGGGTGAATATCTTTACTCGTGCACCATAACTTGCAGCAATTCAGGGCGGTACGGTTTCACTGTCAGAGCTATGCCCAGTGGAGATGACCAAATCAGGTTTGCCCCCGGCCTTATCACATGGGCTTAGGTGGGTTGAAAATTTAAGATTGACTATTGATGATTGGATACTTTAAACTGGTCGAGTGACGAATTTGGGTTGAATGTTAAATGATTAAGTAATTTTCCCCGTTTTTATTATTATCAATACCAAAATGATGGAGCAACCTGCCATCTTGTGCCTTGCAATGGCAGGCGGGAGCGACTTCCTTAAATAGTCAATTGACAATATTCAATTTTAAATCCTCTTGGGTTCCGGTTTATCCGGCATAGGAACTGACCATGACACATCCACAGAGCAATCCCCGTATTCTCGTTGTAACTCCGGAGATAACTTATCTGCCGGACCGTATGGGAGGTATGGCCTCTTTTTTTACCGCCAAAGCAGGAGGGCTTGCCGACGTTTCGGCATCTCTGATCAGTGCCTTGTTTGAACAGGGAGCCGACGTTCATGTCGCCATTCCGGATTACCGCTCCATCTTCAGTAACGGATTGGCCCCTGTTCTAAAAAAAGAGCTCAATAAAATTCAGCGTAAAATGCCCGATGATCGCATCCATCTGGCAGAAGACAGGGCCTTTTATTACATCAACCGTGTTTATTCTGCGTATGGAGAGGAAAACATTAAACTCGCCCTGGCTTTTCAACGTGAGGTGATCAATCACATCGTACCCCAGATCCAACCGGATCTGATTCACTGCAATGATTGGATGACCGGTATCATTCCGGCCATGGCCAGGCAAATGGGAATTCCATGCCTTTTTACCATTCACAATGTACACACGGTAAAAACAACACTCGCCTACATGGAAGACAGGGGTATCGATGCCGCCTATTTTTGGCGACAGTTGTATTACGAAAATATGGCCACGAATTATGAGGACATACGGGATACCAACCCCGTAGATTTTCTCACCAGTGGAATTTTTGCCGCTCATTTTGTGAATATCGTCAGCCCGACATTCCTACTGGAAGTCGTCAATGGGAAGCATGGTTTTGTCGAACCTCCCATACAACGGGAATTGGCCAATAAATATCATGCCGGCTGTGCCGTTGGAATATTGAATGCGCCGGATAATTCTTTTAAACCTTGTGCAGATAAACATCTCAAGCAAACCTACGGTCCGGAGGATTTTTTATTGGGTAAACGAGAAAACAAGTTGTTTTTGCAGGAAAAGTTGGGACTGATTAAAGACGAAAAAGCACCCGTCTTCTTTTGGCCATCCCGGCTTGATCCGATTCAAAAGGGATGCCAGTTGTTGGAAAAAATATTTTACACGGTAATTTCGAAATACTGGAACCAGAATCTTCAGGTTGTTTTTGTCGCCAATGGTGATTATCAAATGGTATTCAGAGACATTGTGAATTATCACGGATTTCAGAAACGCGTAGCAATCTGCGATTTTGATAACTGGCTGGAACATCAGGCTTACGGGGCTTCGGATTTTATCCTCATGCCCTCTAGTTTTGAACCGTGCGGCCTTCCGCAAATGATAGCCCCGCTTTACGGCACTCTTCCGGTGGCCCATGATACCGGCGGGATCCATGATACGATTAACGATCTGGATGTTGAAAACAATTCCGGCAATGGCTTCCTGTTTAAGACTTTCGATGCCAACGGGCTGCTCTGGGCCGTTAACCAGGCCATGAAATTTTATAATCTTCCCGACAGGATAAAGGCAAAGCAAATCAAACGGGTCATGACCGAAAGTGCTGCTAAATTTACCCATGCCGCAACGGCTCGACAATATATCGAGCTTTATGAAAAAATGCTCCGGCGACCGCTGATAGTGAGCAAACCGTCGGATAGCTCTAGTGAATCATAAACTAAAAAAAACCAAGAAAAAATTCATGATATTCGAAACTTCAGGTGACCCAAAACGTTCGGGTCAAAACCAGCATGTGGATACTATACTCAAGCACATTTTATCCCGGGACCCTTACCTGGATAGGTATGAGAAAACCATTGGCCGGCGACTGCTGAAAACAATGGAAACAGAATTGAGCCTGACCCGGGGCAAAAGGAGTCTGGCGGACTTCGCCGCCGGCCATGAATATTTCGGAATGCATTTCCGAAACAATGAATGGGTATTTCGTGAGTGGGCGCCCAATGCCACCCGGATCTTCTTGATCGGCGACATGACGAACTGGCGAGAGAAAAAAGACTTTTCCCTACACCGGATCAGCCAAGAGGGTCATTGGGAAATTCGCTTGTCTCAAGACAAATTGAAACACGGCGATCATTATCGACTTCGTATCCACTGGCCCGGTGGTGAAGGCGATCGCATTCCTGCCTATGCCCGTCGCGTTGTTCAGGACCCTGATACGCTGATTTTTAATGCCCAGGTCTGGTCCCCGCCGGATTTGTATCACTGGCAATGTATGGATTTTCAGTCTCCGTCGGACCCGATATTTGTTTACGAAGTCCATGTGGGTATGGCCCAGGAAGAGGAGAAAATCGGCTCTTATAGAGAATTTACCACACAGATCCTTCCGCGTATTGCTGTGACCGGCTACAATACACTGCAATTAATGGCGATTCAGGAGCATCCCTACTACGGTTCTTTCGGCTACCAGGTTTCGAACTTCTTTGCTGCTTCGTCCCGGTTCGGAACACCGGAGGAGCTCAAAGAGCTTATCGACACGGCTCACGCCGCCGGTCTGAGGGTGATCATGGATCTGGTCCATTCCCACGGGGTTTCCAACGAGGTGGAGGGGTTGAGCAGATTTGACGGCACACTACATCAATACTTTCATGAAGGGCCACGGGGTATGCACCACGCCTGGGATTCCAGGTGTTTTGACTACGCGAAGCACCAGGTTCTTCATTTTCTTCTTTCCAACTGCCGTTTCTGGCTGGATGAATATAATTTGGACGGCTTCCGTTTTGACGGAGTGACCAGTATGCTCTACATGGATCACGGCTTGGAAAAAGCATTTACTTCCTACGACGACTATTTTAACGATAATGTGGACGAAGATGCCCTTACCTATCTGGCTCTGGCCAACAAATTGATCCATGATGTGCGGCCTGATGCAGTGACCATCGCCGAGGATATCAGCGGAATGCCCGGGCTGGCTGTCCCGATTACATCCGGCGGCGTTGGATTTGATTATCGTTTTGCCATGGGAGTGCCCGACAACTGGATACGACTTGTCAAAGATACGCCGGATGAAAAATGGCACATGGGACATCTTTGGCATGAATTGACCAACCGGAGAAGGGATGAAAAGACCATCAGTTACACCGAGTCCCACGACCAGGCCCTGGTGGGCGATAAGACGATTATCTTCCGTTTAATTGATAGGGATATATATGATCACATGGAGGTGGGTGATGATAACCATACCGTGGCCCGAGGAATGGCTCTGCATAAAATGATCCGGCTCATCACCCTGGCCACGGCGGGTAATGGCTATCTCAATTTCATGGGTAATGAATTCGGACATCCCGAATGGATCGACTTTCCGCGGGAAGGGAACAACTGGTCTTACAGGTATGCCCGGCGCCAATGGCGTCTGGTGGATGACAAAAACCTGAAGTATCAATTCCTCGCCCGTTTTGATCGAGATATGATATCTCTATCCATGGATTATAACCTTCTGGAATCAAATGAGATACACCTTGTTTACGAGCACTCGGACAATAAAATTATTATATTTGAAAGAGCAGGACTTCTATTCGTTTTCAACTTTCACCCCGAACACTCGTATTCGGATTATCGCTTCGAAGCGCCGCCTGGAAAATACCGAATGATTTTCGACAGTGATTCACCGGAATATGGGGGCCACAACCGTTTACACCCGGAGCAACATCATCTGACTCTGTGCGAAACTTCAATGGAGCGGCAACGTAATTTGCTTAGCCTATATCTTCCCACCCGCACGGCACTGGTCCTTGAGCCTGCCCCGTGAAATGCGAAGCTTATTTCTCTGGGATGGTTAAAATTTTTGCCTTTCTTGGTCTTGAACCCCGGTTAAATATTAAAGACGGATTTAACGGGGCAGGCAAAATTGAATATTTTTCAAAGGTCTCAATCTATCTTATCCGTTTTTATCCCGATTGCATGGGATAAGTTCCCGCTTCCCAGTGTTACCCACCATCAAAATGAAGCCTTCCCTCTATGGACAGAGTGAATGACACTCTGATAATAAAAGTAAAAATAATATCTAAAGGAGATAGGCAATGGCAGCAAATTTTCAAATTTTATCTTATAAAACCAGAGATAGTCTTCATCTTAAACTGAATGGTGATTTTGACGGAACTTCGGCATTTGAATTGATCAATATTATAAAAGATCATGGAACCAATTTTTATCAAATCTTTATTGATACTAATAATCTTAGGACCATCTATGCATTTGGCAGAAATGTATTGCAAAAGAACTTTGGCGACTTAGAGAAACTCAGCAACCTAATTTTTGTCGGAGAAAATGAACGCCATTTATCCCAAAATTAGAAGCAAGTGTTCTGAAGGCTGTAGCGGGTTAGGGATCATTTTTTTCAAACACTTCCTCAGTTTTTATAATGATTTTTTTTACTTAGGTATTTTCCCTACCGGAATAGTAAATAATTCCAACAATCTGAATGCCAAGGCAGTAAGTTTTCAATAAATTCTGGTGTATTAAATAATCATATTGCCCCAACTCTATAATTTATTGAGAAGTTATCCAGGGCAGAATGGTATATTCTATTCTATTGTCCATTAATATTATGGCATTGAAAAAACTATTTGATTTCAGTACGGGATAACTTCCTATATCTTTAGGATTTTTTCCTATAAAAATAAGAACTTTATCCTATAGATTTATTTTTTTAAATCTGTAATAAATATTCATAGTTATAAAATTATATGGTTATCTATAATATTTATGATTAAACGAAAATTGGAAGCCCAATTCAAAATGATATATAACCTGTTAGAATAACAAAGAAAATAACAGCCAAATTCAGGGGGTAACCCTATGTGATAGATAAAGGCTCATATACAGTATATAAACTGTGTCAAAGTATGGGCCTTTTCATTTTTTCTCTGTTGGGAAATTATTAATGCTTGAAAAGGCAGCCTATATAAAATTGGAAAGAAAGTTAAAGGATTCGATAATATGAAAATGCAATGGCACAAATCAACATGTCCGTACTGCGGGTTAGGTTGTGGGCTGATGGTCGGAGTCAAACAAGGCATGGTTGCTGAGGTCCGAGGCATGAAAGGCCACCCAACCAACAACGGAGATGCCTGTTCCCTTCCGATCAACTATCCGCCAATTTTTACTGACAAGGATCGACTAACGCAACCCATGATCCGGCGCAACGGAGAACTCACTAATGTTACCTGGGAGAAAGCCATTAGTCATGTAGCCTCCGGATTCAATCGGATTATTGAGAAACATGGCCCCGATGCGGTTGCATTCTACGGTGGGGCCATAAATTTGACTGAAGAGTATTATCTGATGAACAAGCTGATGAAAGCGGCTATTGGCACAAACAACATGGAATGCAGTACGCGCATCTGCATGGCGAGTTCGGCAATGGGGTTTGTTTCAACTCTTGGAGCTGATGCGCCGCCCACCTGCTATGACGATATTGAAGAGGCTGATCTGTTCTTTATTGCAGGTAACAACATGGCCGTTTCTGTTCCGGTCATCTTCCGCCGAATCCGGGCTGCCAAAAAAAAGGACAATGCAAAGGTTATTGTGGTTGATCCATGCAAAACAGAGACCGCCTCCATAGCGGACATCCACCTTCAAATTATGCCCGGAACAGATGTGGCTCTTAATAATACACTGGCTCATATACTGTTGAAAGAAGGTTTCGTCAATGAAGATCGCGTCGAGCACTTCGCTTCCGGCCTCATCGACTTGAAAGAACTTTTGGCAGAGTATCCGCCTTCCCGCGGTGCTGAAATCACCGGCTGTACTGAAGAAAAGATTATAGAGGCAGCTCGCGCTATTGGAGAGGCTAAAGCGATGCTCACGTTCTGGTTCCAGGGCTACAACCACTCCAGCCAGGCGGTATTTAAAAACAATACATTACACAACTTATCTTTGTTGACGGAAAATTTTTGCCGTCCCGGGGCCGGACCGCTCTCCATTACCGGCGAAGCCAATGCCATGGGCAACCGCTGGGTTGGTGCGCTGTCGCATCTTTTGCCCGGCATGCGTTTTGTGGCTAATTCAAAACACCGTCAGGAGGTAGCCGATTTTTGGAATATTCCAGTTGAAAAAATCCAGCCGCTTCCAGGCCGTTCTATCCTGGACATTGTCAAGGGGCTTTACTCCGGCGACGTCCGCGCTTTATGGGTAATGACTACCAATCCTGCCGCCTCGCTGCCCCATACCCAATGGATTAAGGAAGGACTTGCTAAAGCCGAACTACTGGTGGTCCAGGATATCTTTCATCCGACAGAGACAACGCTGTTGGGGGACGTTATCCTTCCTGCCGCACAGTGGTGTGAAAAGACAGGGACGTTTATTTCTGCCGAACGGCGCATCGAACTGGTCGAAGCATTAATTGATCCACCTGGTGAGGCAAAACCTGACTACGAGATCATATGGCTTGTAGCCCGAGCCATGGGTTTTGAAAAGGAGTTCCCCTATAACTCGCCCGAAGAAGTTTTTGAGGAATTCAAAAGGATTACCCGTAATCGCATCTGCGATATGAACGGTGTAACCTATGAGCGTTTGCGAGGCCAGGTCGGCCCTCAGTTGCCCTGCCCTGAAGCCGATCACCCCGGCACACCGCGCCTGTTCACAGACTGGCGCTTCCCTCGGCCTGATGGTCGGGCAGCTATTTTGGCCCGTAACTACATCGAACCGGCCGATAAAATTGATGCTGAATATCCATTTAATCTTATCACGGGTCGTTTATCAGGGCACTTTAACACTCGTACTCGCACGGGTCGCGCTCCAAAACTCAACGCTACTGCACCCGATTGTTATGTAGAAATCCATCCTGAAGACGGTGCACGCCTGGGTATTGCGGAAGGGGATGAGGTCGAGGTTGAATCGCGCCGGGGTAGAGTATGCCTTCCTGCCCGACTAACAGATCGTCTCCTTAATGGCACTATCTATATACCTTGGCACTACGGTCCCGCGCTCGGAATCGGTGAGGGTAAGCTGGCCAACCTTGTCACTAACTCTGTGTACGACATACATTCCAAACAACCCGAGTACAAGTTCAGCGCGGTGAAAGTTATAGTTGCATCGAAAAAGAGGAAAACATAAATAGGTAGAAGGTGATTATTACTCAATTATTCTGCAGGTGAAGGAAATTGGGATTGCTATGAGGAAACGACTTAGGAAAGGCGAATTAGAAGCCACCCAGCAGACAGTAAAGTTCTTCGAGACGCTGCTGCGCTCCTCGGCCGACGGTATCGTGATTACGGACTCGACACATACTATTATCGTAGTCAATGAGACCTTCTGCACTTTCTTTGGACGGCAGTGGCGGGATGTAGTAGAGACCAGTATGTTCATCTGGCTTGAACAAATCGATGCCAATGCGTTGAACCGTTGGTCTGAGCTGGAAAAGAGGGTCCGCCTCCAAGGTTTTTGCCGTAATGCCGAGTTTGAGATGACAACAAAGGACAAAGTGAGCCATTTCAGTGTCAATGCTTCTCTCCTTGAACAAGTTGCGGATGAGGAGCCGGGTATTATCATCAGCATCTGGCATGACGTTACAGAACGTAAGCAGGCGGAGGAGGCACTGAGAGAAAGCGCAGAGAAATACCGAACCCTTCTGGAAATTACATCGGAAGGATGCTGGCTGATAAATCCTGAACTCAAAACCATCGAAGTCAACGCGGCTCTTTGCAAAATGCTTGGCTACAGTCAAGAGGAGATGATTGGCAAAACACCTTTTGACTTCGTTGACGATGAGAACCGAAAGATTTTTATTGAACAGACCTCAAAGATATCCGTCACAGACCATCGCAGTTATGAAATTGCCCTGAAAAAAAAGAACGGTCAAGACCTGCCAACATATTTTAATGCCACCACAATCAAGGGTAAATCGGGCGAGGTTCTGGGTTCCTTTGCATTTATTACTGATATTACCGAAAAAAAGCGGGCAGAGAAGGCACTGAAAAAGAGCGAAGAGCAGTATCGCAATATTTTTAAAAATATTCAGGATGTTTATTATGAAGTAACCCTTGATGGAATAATTATAGAAGCCAGCCCTTCAATAGAGGAGATTTCTCGTTACAAACGAGAAGAGATCATAGGAAAATCATTATCCGACATATATGTTGATCCGAAAAATAGAGATGAATTTCTAAAAGAGCTTCTGAAAAATGAAAAAGTCACTGACCATGAAGCGCTTATGATAGACAAAGACGGCTCTCAAATCCATTGTTCGATAACGGCAAAGCTGGTGCGAGATAAACAGGGTAATCCTGTAAAAATTATCGGCTCATTGCGTAATATCACCGAACGAAAACAGGCCGAAGAACATATTAATATCCTTACCCAAGAGCTAATGAGGACTCAGGAAAGTGAGCGTCAGAGGATTTCTCGTGACCTGCACGACCATGTGGCGCAAGAGCTTTCGGCTGTAAAAATCGGCTTTGAAACGTTTTTTGATCATCAGCCTGCGATACCTCCCGAGATCCGGCGAAGAGTTTCTGAAATGTCAAGAACGCTTCAAGAATCCATAAAAGCAGTTCGGGATGTCTCATATGATTTACGTCCCCCGACTCTTGATGAAATGGGGCTTGTAGAGACGCTTGTTCAGTATTGCAATGATTTTTCTGAAAGCAATGGAATAAACGTTGACTTCCATTCCGCCGGCATGAAGAATTTAAAGCTGGATTTTGACACCGAAATCAACTTGTATCGTTTGATTCAAGAAAGTCTTACCAACATCAAAAAGCACGCTGACGCTGACCATGTCACCATCAGACTGGTTACGGCTTACCCTAATATTATTCTTCGTATAGAAGATAATGGTAAGGGGTTTGATGTTCAGAAACGATTGGCAACCATATCAAAAGAGAAACGGATGGGAATTCGGAGCATGGAGCAAAGGGCTAAATTGATTCAAGGTGAAATGGAAATTCAGTCAAAACTCATGCAGGGCACAAAGATCTATATTACGCTTCCTTATAAGGACAACAAGGGTGATTCATAAGAAAACCATATTAATAATAGACGACCATCCCCTTTTCAGAGAAGGCCTCAAAGCGATCATCGGACGCAACCATAGATTTGAGGTGGTCGGGGAGGCTGGAAACGGACGTGACGGACTCCAAATGGCGAGAAAGCTCAAGCCTGATCTTGCGCTGGTGGATATGTCTTTGCCTGATCAAAGTGGCATTCAACTGACCTGCGAACTTAAGAATGTATCGCCGAAAACACGTATCATGATTATCACCATGCATTCCAAAGTGGATTATATTGTCAAGGCATTTCAGGCCGGAGCCACAGGATATGTGGTCAAGGAATCGGCCTCTGAAAGACTGTTACAGGGGATAGATACTGTCTTAAAGGGAGAGTATTTCATGGACAGTTCCGTCTCCCATAAGGTGGTTAAAAAGCTTATGCAATTCCCGGAAAAAGAGGCGAAGATAACCGATGCCACCTATGAAACTCTGACCTCCCGAGAGCAAGAGATCATGGTATTGCTGGCCCAGGACCTTTCCAACAAACAGATCGCAGAAAAACTTTTCATCAGCCCCAAAACAGTTGAGAACCACAGATCAAATATTTTGCGCAAGCTTAATCTCCATAGCACATTAGAGCTGGTTAGATATGCCGCAAGGTTAGGAATTATCGATGTGGACCTGTGGAAAGGATAAACCTGCCCACAAAAACCTATCTTATCAGTATTCCTCCCGATTAAATGGGATAAATTCCCTCCCCATAGGGGTTGGCACCATCAAAATGAAGCCCTCTCTCTATGGACAAATTGTCCAATAATCGTAATAAAATAAAG
>RPGQ01000004.1:56808-172263 GCA_004193595.1 Desulfobacteraceae bacterium Eth-SRB2 | reverse complement strand
AAAATAAAGGTTGGACGCTTACTAAAAAAACTCTATTCGATTTCCGAGAAACCAAATTATTAGGTGCAAATCATGCAAGATCAAGATTGCTTAAATGCATCCCCTGTAAAAACAGACAAAGTGTCAATTAACACCAAGAAACAATGTATTGAAAATGATTTCTTCGATATCACGGCCCTGATTAGAAGCATTCAGCGTGTTGAAGGAAACTTTGATTGTTTCCGCAGGGCAAAGGAATATTGTGACCAATCAGACTGTTACTGGCGACCCTACTGCCTGGAAAGAAACCGGCTTTTTAATGAAAGGGAGACTTGATTTTAATAAAATCATGACCCTAACGGATCATCCTAAAGTCGCAACATGTTGATTGCATGTCTGTGAATATTTTTTGTTACAAAATTCAACAATTTTATGGAGGAAAAGGGTGTTTTTTCTTTGAAGGGTTGTATCAACAGGTAAACCGCCAGGCCCTGGCACCTTTTTTTCGTCCCTGGTTGCACCGGAAGGGGTTGGTCCTGGATGCCGGTTCGGGTTCCGGTCATCTGGCCGAGGCAATGGGCCTGAGTAATGCCTGTTTCTTGGACTTCACTTGGGAACAGATCAAACGGTGTCAGGACAAGGGAAGTCCGGGACGGTTCATCCGGAGTGACATTCAACAACTGCCATTTCAGGACAATATTTTTGATGAGATAATTTGCTCTAATGTGCTGCACTATACGGGATCAGCAGGTCTTAAAGAGCTGATTCGGGTGACGAAATCAGGTGGACAGTTGTTGCTATCTTTTCTGGAAAGCTCTGAGCTTACACATACAGGCACAAACTTGGCTGTATTTTGGGGCATGTTTCCGCAGTTGATGCGGGACGCTCGGTTAATCGATCTGGAAGAACTGGATCAACCAAATATCCAGATTTTAGATAGCGCCACGGTGGTTTTCTTGCCACCCTTTTTTCAGGCTAGCAGAAAGCTGCCTCGGCAAGGCTTAGTGGCCTATGCGTTGAAAAAGTTAGGAAAACCAACTTCAACACCTAATATAAAAATCCATAATGATTGAAATATTAAGAAAAATGTTTGAAGCTAACCCGGAGAAATCAACAATCGCATTAAAATGCAAATGTTCAGACTGCGGGTGCGAGACAATCATTGAGATAACACCCATATCAGGAGGATTTGGATTGCAAGGTGGCTTTTTATTTAAGAGTTCACCCGACAACTATTTCGCTAAGTGTCCTGATTGTAAAATGAAAAGAAGGAAACATAAGAGATTTAAGGCTCAAGCTGGCGTATATGTCAACCTTAAAGATATTCATTATAAAATAGGTCAACTCATGGATATCAGCAAAGTAGGATGTGCTTTTCTTTACATCGCCAACGAAGACAAAATAACCGGTCCGTTTAATTGTAATATAGACCTATTCTCCGGCACCGATGCTTTTTATTTAAAAAATATGTCGTTTAGAACCATTTCAGACTTTAGTCAGAACAATGAACCGCCTTTGGTCTATGGAAAAATAAGACGATGTGGCGGCCAATTTGACAACTTGACACAAACCCAGAAAATTCAGCTCGATTATTTCATCAAAAGCCACACAACTAATTGAGGTTTTAAAATAATGTGTCCCCATCCTGCGGCGGGCTCAATACCTGTGTATTCTGCTCCTATGGAAATGTAAATATCAGAGCTTCAAAATTTTTGTGATATCATTTTTCAGTAAAGGCGAATCCTTTTTAAGGGCTTTGCCCCTTTGAATTTTTACGACAACATACCCGCGTCTTTGACAAACCTCTCTGCAACTAATAACAGTCATAATCACCAAAACAACAGAGATGATAATCTTACCTATCCCGAAAACCAACAATATACAATAACTGGTGTGTGGTCATAAAAATTATACCATATGTCGTATTTTTACTTGAAAAGCCTTTTTCTATGAAATAGAGTGTAACCACTATTCACAAATACAACCAAGGAGAAGATTTATGAGGGTTATTGCAAGTGCGAATCAAAAAGGAGGATGCGGTAAGACAACAACAGCCATTAACCTTTCATCTTCTTTATCTTTAAAAGGGACCCAACACTTCGAACATGGCCCAAGGTATCTTGCAGAAAACAAAGGAATATATCCATATGGCCGCGAAATCACCTGGGATTGAGCAGCCGATTCTCAACTCTTTGTATTATCCTGAAAGCATGTAAAGCTTTACACAATTTATTGTCCTATATTTGACTAATTTCTAAAATAATGGTAGCAAAGAGCACTGATTTACAGTAAATATTAAATAGACAATCAATAATCCAAAATTATCATTAAGTGAACTACCCTGCGGCAAAACTGACAGGGTATCAACGGGGTATATAATCGAATCATAACGCAGCAAGCTGCGGGAATTATACCTAACTATGATTAAAGGAGAAAGCTATGAAACGGAAAGCGACTTACAGTTTACGTGTTACCCGGAGAGAATCCCTTTATGTCCATGATGAATGCGACCACCAATTGATGCTGGTTGAAATGGAAGGTCGTCCCATTAACTATGAAGTGGGAATTGCCGGTGAATTTGTCTCACGTCGCAGCGTAAACTTTCATGACCGCATACAAGGCAGCGGCCCCATGCAGGGTTATGCGGTAACCAATTTCCAGTACGGTTCGGTTTACAGCAAGTTTGAAGGTAATCGTGACGGGAAAAGCAAGCTCACAACCGGAACGTGGGAAACCTATAGAGGGACAGGAAAGCTGGATAACATCAAAGGCAAGGGTACATTCAAGGTCACATCAGGAAAAGTCCCGGGCGAATTCATTCTCGAAATGGAAGGTAAATATGAGCTTTAATTGAGCCGAGTTCAGGGATTGTTAAAAAACAACTAAAGCCGGATTATTTTCCGGCTTTTTTTATTGCCTTGTGTTCAACAGCTGTTCATTAAAACACAGATGCATTCGACATAAGAATACCAAGCGCAAAACTTTAACCGTTCCAATTGGTGTTACAGAGGACAATTATTCGAAAGCAATGGCCGAAAAGGTTGACAGCGAGAAAGGGCGCAAGGCAAGTGATCCGTACTTTTCATGATTTCGTTTATAAACCTTCACTTTTAGTAAATTGGAGGTTCAGGCACGATGGTTGAAACATATTTAGCCATACATTCCATACTCGGCACTAACGAAAGTTATTTAAAAACATATTCCGGGAAAAAGCCCTATCTTCCCTATTTTTATAGGGACATTTCCCTATAAAAATGAATACAATCCTTCATTGACAACGTTTTACCAATATGCCTTTTAAATTGAACTCTAATTGAGCGAAAAATTATGCTGCTTTCTTTATTTGGCAGTTGTTGAGAGCAGTAGAAATCTTTTTATAAAGTAATTCGGCCTGATTGTTTTTTGTTAACTCGACAACCTTTATGCCCTTGCGCCAAGCTATGCGACCACCACGATTTAAGATGAGAAATCTGAACGTTTTCAACGCTAGATTCTTAAACATACGGGTTGATTTTCCTTTTCGGATCCCAGTTTTTGTTATCGGTAACAACTTCCGAATATTCTTAAACGCCGTTGTTTGGTGAAAACAACTTCAACGGGTAATGTTTTTTTGGGCAAAGTATCTTCTTGCGCAAAATGATCACGTAATGTTCGTGATCAATGGAATCGATCGGCTGTTTTACCCAAAAACAGCCCCACTTGTTATTGATCTTAAACAATCTTTGACGCTGCTGTGCCGCAGTCTTGAGATTGAGCAATTTCCAAAAGGGTGCTTTGATGGCGAATCCAGCTTGTTTTTTTATCAGATAGTTAATCACTTCAGGGACGCAAAAGGCACTGTCAGCCTGAAATCGAATAGAAAGATCAGACAACTGTCTTCGGATTGTCTGGATGACAAAGAACGCACGTTTAGAATCATAAACATTGCCGGGTCGGTTTAAAATCGACATAGAGTGAGGTGTTGAAACAATGGGCAAGGATATAATCCCGGAAGACAAATTTTCCAAACTGCGCAAGCAGGCGGGAAAAAAACTGGAAAGAAAGCCGGAAGACACTGAATATCTCTCGCATCTTTCACATGAGGCCAAAGATCGCCTGATCCATGAACTGCGTGCCCACCAGATTGAATTGGAGATGCAAAATGAGGAGATGCGCAGAACACAACTGGAAATTACAGTGGTAAGAGACAAATATTCTGACCTCTACGACTTTGCCCCTGTTGGTTATTTCACGATTAGTGATAAAGGAATGATTTTGGCGGCGAATCTTACCAGCGCTACGATGTTGGGTGTGGAAAGAAGCTCAATGATCGGCAAACCTTTTTCTCGATTCATTGCCAGTGCAACTCAGGGTGTTTATTATTTTCACTGTCAGAAACTTATTGAAACAAAAGAAAAACAGACGTGCGAACTGAAACTTGTGAAAAAGGACGGCTCTGAATTTTATACTTACCTGGAAAGTGGCCCTGTAAAAGATTTACAGGGAGATTTCAACCAGCTCGGAATATCCATAACCGATATTAACGATCGCAAGCAGGCGGAGGAAGCGTTGCAAGAGGCTCATGACATGCTTGAGCGACGCGTAGAAGAGCGTATTGTCGAATTGCTGAAGACAAACGAGCAACTGGAGCAGGAAATACAAGACCGTAAACAGGCAGAGAAAATGCTGCGGAAAAACGAGGAACGCTTCCGTACAACTTTTAACAACGCGGCGATTGGAATGGCTTTAATGGCGAACAATGGCTGCTTTATGAAAGTCAATCATACCCTGTGCAGGATTCTTGGCTATTCTGAGGAAGAACTACTGGGTAAGACTTGGGTAGAAATTACCAGCCCGGATGACCTGCCCGGCTGTTATGATTGGTTGAAACGGATAAAAGCTGGAGCACAAAGTTCCTATGAAAAACGATTCATCCACAAACTCGGGCACCCAGTGTGGATTGAGGTGAGTTCATCTCTGGTTCGCGACTCACAGGGTCGAATACAATATTACGTCTCTTTGTTTCAAGACATCATGTCCCGTAAGCAGACCGAAGATGCACTGCGGAAAAGGGAAGAGAAGTATCGCTGTATTTTTGAAAATATCCAGGATGTTTATTATGAAGTAACCCTTGATGGAATAATTCTGGAAGCCAGCCCCTCGATAGAAGATGTTTCGCTCTACAAAAGAGAAGAGGTCATAGGAAAATTATTATCCGATATATATGTTGATCCGAAAAATAGAGATGAATTTCTAAAAGAGCTTCTGAAAAATGGAAAAGTCACTGACTATGAAGCGCTTCTGATTGACAAAAACCGCTCTCAAGTCCATTGTTCGATAACGGCAAAGCTCATAGGAGACAAACAAGATAATCCTGTAAAAATTATCGGCTCTTTACGTAATATCACCGAACGAAAACGGATGGAAGTATCGCTCCGTCAGAGCGAATCTCAGAAACGGACAATTCTTGACGCCTCTATGGACAGAATTCGTTATATTGATAAGGACATGAAAATCATTTGGTCAAATAAAACATCAGCCAAAGAGCTTAATATGTCTTCCCAAGACTCAGTCGGCCATACCTGTTATGAACTTTTCGTTGGTCGAGATACACCCTGTAAAGGATGCCCCACCGTAATCGCGCGGGAGACGGGTAAAATCGAACGGGCGTTTATGTATCAACCCGAGGTAAAGGGAATAGAAGGAGAAAGTTACTGGGAAACTCACTGCGTGCCTCTGAAAAATGATGCGGGTGAAATTGAAAGCTTTATCCTGATTGCCAGAAATATTACGGATCAAAAGCATGCCGAAGAACAGATTCATACCCTCACCCAAGAGCTAATGAGGGCTCAGGAAAGCGAGCGTCAGATGATATCTCGTGAACTGCATGATTGCGTGGCTCAAGACCTTTCTTCAATAAAAATCGGCTTTGAAACGCTTTTTGATAATCAGCCTACTATTCCCCGCGAGATCAGGCAAAAAGTTTCCGAACTGTCTAAAATGCTTCGTGAATGCATTAAAGAGGTCCGGGATCTCTCATATGAGTTGCGGCCCCTGGTTCTCGATGAACTGGGGCTTGCTCAGGCCCTTTTTCAGTATTGTAATGATTTTTCTGAAAACAATGGAATAAACATTGACTTCCATTTTGCCGGCATGAAGAAGTTAAAGCTGGATTTTGATACCGAAATCAACCTGTATCGCCTGATTCAAGAAAGTCTCGTCAACATCAAAAAGCACGCGGACGCCGGTCATGTAACCATCAAGCTGGTTGCAGCTTTCCCTAACATTATACTTCGTATAAAAGATGATGGGCGAGGTTTTAATGTGCAAAAACGATTGGCAACCCTAACAAAAGAAAAACGAATGGGAATTCGGAGCATGGAACAAAGGGTCAAATTGCTTCAAGGTGAAATGGAAATTCAGTCAAAACCCATGCAGGGCACAAACATCTCTATTAAGCTTCCATATAAGGACAAAGATAGTGGCTCAAAAGAACACTATATTGATAATAGACGACCATCCTCTTTTCAGGGAAGGCCTCAAAGCGATTATCAAACGCAACAAAAGACTTGAAGTGCTTGGAGAGGCAGGGAACGGGCGTGAAGGACTCCGAATGGCAAAAAAATTCAAGCCCGATTTGGCGCTTGTGGATATGTCTTTGCCGGATCAAAGCGGCATTCAACTGACTCACGAACTTAAAAATGTATCGCCGAAAACACGTATCATGATTATTACCATGCACTCCAAAGTAAATTATATTGTCAAGGCATTTCAGGCCGGAGCCACAGGATATGTGGTCAAGGAATCGACCTCTGAAAGACTGTTACAGGGGATAGATACAGTCTTGAAGGGAGAGTATTTCATGGACAGTTCCGTCTCCCATAAGGTGATTGAAAAGCTTATGGAATTCCCGGAAAAAGAGGTGAAGATAACGGATGCGAGCTATGACACCCTGACCCGCCGAGAACAAGAGATCCTGGTGTTGCTGGCCCAAGGCCTTTCCACCAAACAGGTCGCGGAAAAACTTTTCATCAGTCCCAAAACTGTTGAGAATCACAGATCAAATATTTTGTGCAAGCTTAATCTCCATAGCACATTAGAGCTGGTTAGATATGCCGCAAGGTTAGGAATTATCGACGTGGAATTGTGGAAAGGATAAGCCTGCCCAAAAAAACCTATCTAATCAGCATTTCTCCCAATTGCCAGGATAAATTCCCTCCTCATAGGGGTTCCCACCATAAAAATGAAGCCCTCTCTCTATGGACAGAGGAAACT
Organism: Desulfobacteraceae bacterium Eth-SRB2; assembly: GCA_004193595.1. Taxonomy (GTDB): domain Bacteria; phylum Desulfobacterota; class Desulfobacteria; order Desulfobacterales; family UBA11574; genus S5133MH16. The sequence goes on along the minus strand of RPGQ01000004.1, from coordinate 165,030 downwards.
AAAACCTGATAATAATCTATTTTATTCGAACCTTACATAAAATCTCGAAGGAATTTTATAAAAAGAGGTATTGCATGGCAAAGGTCAAATCAAAAAAGAAAATTAACATGTTCTTATAAATTGAAAGGAGGTAATCGTGATAGTTGATCTCAACAAATATCAAAAAGAATTACTCCTTATTAGTTTTTCCACCTGTGCGGTGACATGAAAAATCCCCTTAACCCCCCTTTAAAAAAGGGGGATTTTAGTGGTTCGCTTGTGGTCCGCGTTAGCCTGGCTGAAATTATGAACATACAGGTCGAAGTTTTTTAAACGCCGCAAAATAGGAGATTTCATACCCAATGAAAAATAGAGCTGATAAACGCCATAAATGTGAAGCATCCGTTATATGTAACTGTTTTAATAAAAATGAAACCTTTAATGCCAAAATGCTTAACTACGGTGAAGGCGGCATGTATTTCGAGTCTGATTCATTTTTCAAAGAAGGAACGAATATTTTCTTCAAGGTAAAAACCTGCTCGTTTGATACTTCTGCACCGGAACTGTGCCGTGGGCTGCGAACCGTATCGCTTGCTCAAGTAAGATGGTGGACGGAAATGAGTAGCGAAGATGCTTCTCATTTTGGAATTGGCGTCAAATATTATTAAAGGTCTATTATCTTATTTCCTTTCTTATGCGCCGAGAAGTGTGGCCCCTGTGCCACCCTTCCATAATTTTGCTTCTCTTTAGCAGACAGAATCAACATCCAGTATAAGGAATGCAGAGGAACAACAATTAAAATTGCTTCAAGTAAACCAATAACTTGGCAACTCAATCAAGGCAACCAGCCTTGGTAAAAAAACTCTGCACCAAAGTTAGTTGTTACCGAATGCATATTTTTGGTTACAAAATTCAACAAACTTATTGAGGAAAAGGGTGTTTTTTCTTTGAAGGTAGGAAAAGATCTCAATTGTTGATTGACGATTCTAATGCCTTGAGATGAGCTATTCTAAATATTACAGCCGACGGATAAGGGATGAAGAAAATAGTAAAGGTCTTGATTGTAGATGATCAACCACACATTCGAGCCCTTCTTTCAAAGGAGCTATCCAAGGAAAAGTATCGGGTTGTAAATTTAGGTGCTGTTGAATTGATCTGGGAACGTATCAAAGATTCTCGACTGGATCTTGTGCTTTTGGGATTTCATCCCGAAAATTATGACAGTTGGAAGATCCTTAATGATATCAAAAGGAGGGTTCCTAATCTTCCGGTACTGATTTATGTGATTAAGAGTATTGATGCCATTAACAGTCTCAAACAAGCGATAAACGAGGTTCTTGATGATAAAAATTTCCGGTCGGAAAACGAACGATATCCAGTTTATAGTTTAAACAGGATTCAAATTATAGTTTAAACAGGATTCAAAACCAGTTGTTTCCGGATAAATACGATATAATTTCAAAAGAGTAGGAGTGAAAAAATGTCTGCATTAATAAAAAGAGCTTATTCCCGCAATGCTTATGAAGCCCCTATTGTGTATGCAAATTATGATACGGAAAACTATTATCACGCAAAAATGTATAACAGTAGCATAGGCGGTATGTATTTCGAGTCAGACCATGCCATCAAGCAAAAGTCAGATATTTGTATTAAAATGGTAAATTACACACCTGATACGCCTGGCCCTGAAGCTTACAAGGCCTATCGGGCGAAAGTAAAATGGTGCAAAAAAATAGATAAAAGTGAAATTTCCTGTTATGGAATCGGCATCCAATATCTGGCTAAAAGTCAAACCGTTTATGGCGGGAATGTTCATGGATTAACCTGTTCCTGTGACTTGTGCGGCGAAAAGGTGGCTTCTGGAGAAATCCTTGAGAACGAAGACCTTGTCTGTTTGTGTATAAATTGTTTTAATTATTTAGCGGATTTGCCTGAGAGTAAGATTAAGGAAAGCATAAAGGAATTCCTGATCGGAAACGTCATCTGAAACCGCATTCATTCTCCGATTGAGCGAACTGTCGAAGGGTGAAAAGGCGGATTAAATACCTTATAAAAAATCTAAATTCAGATGATTCTGCATGCGACAGGAAACATAATGGCAAACATACTTATCATCGATGATCAGGAGTGGACAAAGGATTTATGCAGAGAAGGGCTTACCGGTGAAAGCCACAGAGTCCAAGCCACGGATGATATCGAGTCCGTTTGTAAAAACATTTTATCATTTAAACCTAATATAGTGCTTCTTAACCTTTACCTGAAGCATGGGTTTATCGTATGGGATGTCTTACGTAACATTAAAATACAAGAACCAAACCTCCCGGTGCTTATTATTGCTCCATATCACAATTACTTGTTTAATCACCGTCTTTCTCAAGCTGATGGATATTTGCTCAAGAGCCACTCTGCCGGCGATGAACTCAAGCAAAAGATATCCGCGTTGTTAGAAAACAATCCCGCCAAATAGGAAGATTCACCTCCCTTACTTTCATTATCAAAAGACTCTTCCTTGTGTAGGCCAAAACGATCTGGATAGGATTTTTGAGGATTTGAAAAAGTAAAAGGTTTGAGCGAAAAAGGGTAACCGTTCACGGGTTAGGTTTTCGGCGAACACTGAACTTCGAAATCCGAACTACTGAAACACTGAATCTGCGAACGGTTACCAGGCATCTTATCGGTTTTTCTCCCGATTGCGCAGGATAAATTCCCGCCCCATAGGGATTTCCACCATCAAAATAAAGACTTGCCTCTATGGACAAAATGAATTACGATTTGATATATAAAAAACATTTGGGAATTCTACAACCTGACCCAATCACAAGTCTTTTAATGACAACCTGTTTATGCCTTCTGTATGGAAGAATGAAATACTGGCCTCCGGCTCGTAGAGCCTACGCCTCGGAGAGAATATTGGGGGTAATAGCGGAAATTAAGTGTTTAGATTGTCAGAACCCCCTTAAAATTTATCATTTTACCCAGTGATTTTTTCTATTTAACCAGCTCCATTACTTCATTATTCTCTTATTCCTTCCGGGGCATAGTCCCTACGAGTCCAAGGCCAATGGGAGCGAAACCTCTAAACTCTTTTATACGGGCATTTGGCGGATGCATGAATATTAGACTGGCATAGGGAATATAAGGAAGATTGCTGTGAAAAAGGTTATCAAAAATATCGCCCAAATGATGCATCAAGCCGACCCAAGAGCATGTTTTGCCATAGAATTCTGGGATGGTGATGCCATACGCTTTGGAAACTTTCCAGAGGTAATATTACGCCTGAAAACTAAAAATTGTACCAAAAAAATCATCAGAAAAGGATTTTTAGGATTTGGAGAAGCCTATATGGAGGGAGATCTGGAAATAGAGAAGGATCTTCTAAAACTTTTCCGTCTGGGATTCGCCATTAATTTCGACGAGTATTGCTTACCTTTCTGGCAAAAAGTTCAACCGTTTATCCTTTCGGTGCTAAACAGTTCTACCCTGCGACAAGCCCCAAAAAACATTTCCTTTCATTACGACAGGGGAGATGAATTTTATGCGCTCTATCTTGACAAGACCATGACCTACTCCTGTGCGTATTTTTCAAAGCCGGACGATTCTCTGGAACAGGCACAATTGAACAAATACGAACATATTTCCCGCAAACTTTTGCTTAAGCCCAATGAATCGCTTCTCGATATCGGGTGCGGCTGGGGCGGAATGATTATCTATGCAGCCCGGAAATATGACATAACCGGAGTTGGAATTACGCTATCGAAAAATCAGTTCGAATACGCCAATCGTAAAATTGAAGAATTGGGGCTTCAAAATAAACTTAAGATATTATGCCAGGATTACAGGCAGTTAGATGATAAATTTGATAAAATAGTTTCCATAGGAATGATGGAACACGTAGGGAAAAAATTTATTCCTACTTTTATTCAAAAAGTATCGGAGTTGTTAAAAACCGGCGGACTGGCTCTGCTGCATACCATTGGAAAAGATACCCCGTCCACCAGAGATCTCTGGACGCTTAGTTATATCTTTCCAGGGGCCTATATCCCGACACTTCACGAAATTGTGCAAGAAATGGGGAAAGCCGGTTTTTCCATTCTGGATGTAGAAAATTTGCGGCTTCACTATGCAAAAACCCTTGAAAAATGGGCAGAAAATTTTGAAGGAAATATAGAGAAAATCAGGAAATTGTTTGATGAAACGTTTGTGAGGCAATGGCGTCTGTTTTTAAACAGTACGTCAGCAGGATTTAAGTACGGCGACTCTCGCCTGTTTCAGATTCTTGTCTCCAAAGGATTGGACAATACGTTGCCGGTTACTCGGGCACATGTGTATCAGGAATAACCACCATAAGGGATCTTTCTTAAATATAAAATCTAAATTCTGTTATATGAAAGGAGGGCAAAATGGCTGTTAAAATTCTAATTAAACGAATTGTGCCGGAAAACAAGGCAAAGGAAATGATACCTCTGTTTAGACAAATGAGAGTTCTTGCGACGAACCAGTCGGGTTATATTTCCGGTGAAACGCTAAAAAGCCTCGACAAGCCCGATACGTTTCTGGTCATCAGTACCTGGAAGTCCTCTGATTACTGGGAAAAATGGTTGTTAAGTAAGGAAAGACAGGAAACTCAAGATAAGATAGATGCGTTGCTCGGAGGGAAAACCGAATACGAAATGTTTCACTATGGATTTGGGGAATAGTCTCATCACACGAATAAGTCGGAAATCCAACGTGTTGATTTACACCCTTTATTGGCTTTATCTGTGGAAAAAATAAATCTGCCCACAAAAATCTATCTTATCAGTTTTTCTCCCGATTGCGCGGGATTAATTCCCGTACCATAGGGATTGCCACCATCAAAATGAAGGCTTCTGTCTATGGACAGATTAAATTATAATTTGATAGCGAAATATTTTAATTGAACCTGACATAACATTTCGAAACAATTGTTTATGAGGAGGTATTAAATGGCAACGGTTAAATCAAAAAAGAAAATCAAGCGTAAAAAAGTAACATTTTCCGTTAATTCAACAGGTGCTAAAGAGGTCATTTTGATGGGAGATTTTAATAATTGGAATCCCAAAAAACATCTTATGAAGCAGGATGGGAATGGCGTGTGGAATAAGGCTGTGATTCTTCCTCCCGGAAGCTACGAGTATAAATTCCTTGTTGACGGGCAGTGGAAAGAAGATCCCCAAAACGACCAGGCTCGTTTAAACTGCTTCGGGAGTTACAACAATATCCTTAATCTGGCCGTACCTTAAATCGGGAGTTTTTATACCCTATGCAAAAAAGAGCTGATAAACGACATAAATGTGAAGCATCCGTTATATGCAACTGTTTTAATAAAGATAAAAGCTTTAATGTTAAAATGCTTAATTGCGGTGAAGGCGGTATGTATTTCGAGTCTGATTCATTTTTCAAAGAAGGAACAAATATTTTCTTCAAGGTGAAAACCTGTTCCTTTGATACTTCTGCAGCGGAACTCTACAATGGGCTTCGAACCGCATCCCTCGCTCAAGTCAGATGGTGGAAGGAAATGAGCACCGAAGACGCTTCTCGTTTTGGAGTTGGCGTTAAATATTATTAACAATTTATTATGGTCTTTGTTTTCTTATGCGCCGGGGAGGCTACATCTCTATCGTTTATAATATCGGCCTCTGTGCCGCCCTTCCGCCATGCCAGTTCCGAAGAAAAAATTCAAGCCATAAGCAAATCCTTTTATTTGTCCTGCTTACAACGGGATAGAATTTCCAAATCGGCTAATGTCAACGGTCGTAATAATCGGTGATGGTTTTGCGGAGCCGGCGCACCCTTGCCGTGATGTCCGCAGCGCGCGTGATTCCCGTGATCATGGCCACCCGGCGCGCGCCCGCTTCCAAAACCCTGCCGATATTCTCCGGATTGATACCGCCCATGGTGGTAAAGGGTACGGTGAGCTGCGGCCCGATTTCACTGATGGCTCCAGGTCCCAGAAAAGGGACCGTATTTTCTTTGGTCTTGGTGGGGAAAATGGGGCCGATGTTCACGTAATCGGCTCCGTCTTGCTCGGCCTTCAGGGCCTCCATGAGATTGTGGCTGGAAGCACCCATAATCAGCTCCGGGGCGATTTTTCGTGCCGCCCTGATGGGCAGATCTTCCTGACCCAGATGGACCCCGTCGGCTCCTGCAGCCAGGGCCACATCCACATGATCGTTGATAATCAAAAGCGCATCGTGGCTGAGGGTGCGTTTGCGGAATTCAATGGTCAGTTCATAAAGATCCTTCTTATCCCAATGCTTTTCCCTGAGCTGAATGATTTTGGCGCCGCCCGCCAGGACCGCCGCCAACACTTCCAGGTTGGTTCGGCCTTCCGAAAGTTTTTGGCAGGTGACCGGATAAATATCAATGGCCTTTAATTTTACCAACCGTTCTTTACGATTCATCCCCCACCTACAAATCGAATCAGTTCCAGTTCATCACCATCTTTTAAAACAATGCGATCAAACGTGTCCCGGTGTAAAATATTTCGATTGCGCTCCACCACAACACTGGCCGGAGATACCTTCAATATTTCCAGCAACGATAAGATATCCATACGGTGTTCAACCGCGTGGGGTTTACCGTTGAGCGTGATATGAATCGGCATAAATGCCTCCTTTTGCATACTGTCGATTTGTCGGGTTATGGCAAACAAAGGTCTCAAAGCTGTGCCGCGTTCAAGAAACTCGCATCCCAATCCTTCCAGACCGGCTCGTAACCGTGGGCGGCGATCATGCGGACGACTTCTTGTGGGCTGCGAAGATCGCTGATCTCGAACTGGCCCTCGATGTTTTCTTTGGCCACATAACCGCCAGGCGCGGTTTTGCTGCCCGCACTCATTTGAGTAATTCCCAAGGGCAGCAGATTCTCGCGCAGGCCGGCGGGTTCGCGCGTGGACAGGACCAGGCCTGCATCGGGCAACCAGAGTCTCAGCGCGCACATGAGCTGCACCATATGAACGTCGTTTACGGGAAATTGGGGTTGAAATCCTCCTGCCGCAGGCCGCAGGCGTGGAAAGGAGACCGACACGTGGCTTTGCCAGTAGCGGTGCGACAGATAGGCGGCGTGTAACCCCACGAAGGCGCCGTCCACGCGCCAGTCGGACAATCCTAATAGAACGCCGATATTCAGACGACGGAATCCGGCCTGACCCCCGCGATCCGGGGTTTCCAGGCGCCAGCGGTAGTTGCGTTTGGGACCCGCTGGATGGACCTCGGCATATTGTTTTAAGTGGTAGGTTTCCTGGTAAACGGTCAATCCGTCCACGCCGCTTTCGATCAAACGGCGGTAGTCGTCCGTTGCCATGGGATAAATTTCGATGGATATGGACGCTAAAAGCGACCGCAATTTGCGGGCGATGCGGATCAAGTAGTCCACCGGCGCGTGCTGTGGCGACTCGCCGGTGAGAAAAAGCACGTGACGGAATCCCTGGCGGTGCAAAAACATCACTTCCTTCTCCACTTCCGCTATGCTGAGGGTGGCGCGGGATATTTGGTTGTGGCGGTTGAACCCGCAGTACACACAGGAATTGGTACATTCACTGGATATATAAACAGGGGCGAACATTTGGATGGTTCGGCCGAAGCGCTGAACCGTCAGCCCATGGGCCGCCAGAGCTATTTCTTCCAAAAAGTCGGCTGCAGCCGGAGAGAGTAGCGCCAACAGATCGTCAAAATTTCGAGTAGGCGCCTGCAAAGCTTGCCGAACGTCTTGGGCCGTTTTGCGGGAAATCGCCGCTTCGATTCGATCCCAGCGATATTGAATGATTTTCTGCCAGAAACTCATACGTGGTTGCTCCTTAAAAATCCGGTCAGGGGGGAACTGGCTTCCGCCTTCCAAGAATGTTGGCCCAGACCTGCTATGTATGCTTTAAACCCGGCTTCCACACCCAGCCGGAACGCTTCTGCCATGCCCACCGGATCGCCGGCCGTAGCAATGGCGGTGTTGATTAAAACGGCATCAGCGCCCATCTCCATGGCTTCGGCGGCATGGGAAGGCGCTCCCAGTCCGGCATCTACCACCACCGGCACTTGTGCCTGTTGGATAATGATCTGAATCGAGTCCCGTGTTTTCAAACCTCGATTGGTTCCGATAGGGGCACCCAGGGGCATCACCGTTACCGTGCCCACCTCCTCCAACCGCTTGGCCAGGACCGGGTCCGCATTAATATAAGGAAGTACCTTGAATCCGTCGTTAACCAAAATTTCCGCCGCTTTCAGGGTTTCCACCGGATCGGGCAGCAAATAATGGGGATCGGGCGTAACTTCCAGCTTGACCCAGGGCTCGCATCCCGCTGCCCGGGCAATCCGTGCCAAACGGACAGCTTCCTCCGCATCCCTGGCGCCGCTGGTGTTGGGCAAAAACAGGTAGCGATTTCTATCAACAGCTTCCATGAGGTTGTCCTGGGGATCGCTCAAATCCACACGCCGCAGAGCCACGGTGACAATCTCGGTGCCGGAGGCTGCAAGAGCCTGCTGCATGATCCGGGTGGAGGCAAACTTGCCGGTCCCCACCAGCAGGCGAGAATGAAAGGTGCGATCCGAAATAATCAGCGGAGGGTGTTGGGTCATGGTTTTTTCCTTTTTTATTAAATGAGTTTTGCTGCCCGGCATACGTCGCAACATGGCGACGGCAGTTCGATTTCCCGAAATATCAAATCCAGGGCATCGTAGGTCAACAGGCGACCGAGGAGCAATTTTCCGCTGCCGGTCAAGAATTTGACGGCTTCGGCGGCCTGTATGCTCCCCAGTACGCCGGGCACCACCCCCAAAACCCCGACTTGGTCGGTGGAGGATACCTGATCCGGTGCGGGAATGTTGCCGAACACACAGCGGTAACAGGCCCCTTGGCCGGGCACGATGGTCATGACCTGGCCGAACATGCCTAAAATGCCGGCATGGCAAAAGGGAACCTTGGCATGAACACATATGTCGTTGACCAGGAACTTGGCTTCAAAATTATCCGTGGCCTCGATTACAAAGTCAAACCGACTTACCAAGGCGGGGCCGTTTTTTGCAGTAAACGGTTCGCTGTACGGTTCAATGCAAACATCCGGGTTCAGGAGATGCAATTTATCTTGAGCCGAATGGGTCTTCAACTCGCCCAGATCTTCCGAAGTATGCAAAATCTGGCGCTGCAGGTTGGACAGTTCGACTCGATCCCCATCCACAATACCGATAGTCCCGACGCCGGCGCAGGCCAGGTAAAACAAGGCAGGACTGCCCAAGCCTCCGGCGCCTACCACCAGGACCCGGCCCCTTAAAAGCTTTTGCTGTCCGGTCATGCCGATTTCCGGCACCAGGATGTTGCGCGAGTACCGAATCTTCTGGGTTGCGATCAAATCTTTCATCCGATCCTTTCCTGCGGCCGCCGGATAGCGAGGCTCTCGGGCGGCTCGACTGCAAGGCCAAACAAATCTCCCAAGTTCGTTAAAGCATAATACGATCAAAGGTTTTAATCGCGCAAAGATCACCGCACATGGTGCACACATCCCGATCATGATCTTCCGTCTGCATGCGGCGCTTCCGGGCCAAATTCGGGTCGATGGCCTGTTTATACATGGTTTCCCAATCGAATTTCCGTCGCGCCAGTGACATCTTCCGGTCCCAGTCCTCGGCCCCGGGCAGCCCCTTTTCCAAATCGCCGATATGGGCCGCAATCCGCGTGGCCATGACACCGTCATGGACATCCTGGACCGTGGGCAGATGCAAGTGTTCGGCAGGTGTCAGATAACATAAAAAATCCACACCGCCGGCAGCGGCCACCGCCCCGCCGATGGCGCCTACCAGATGATCGTAGCCCGGAGCAATGTCGGTGGGCAAAGGCCCCAGCACATAGTATGGCGCGTTGTCGCAAACGCGTTTTTGTAATTGTACATCACCGGCGATGCGTCCCAGCGGAACATGTCCGGGACCTTCGATCATCACCTGGACACCGGCCTTTCGGGCGCGTCGCGCCAGCTCGCCCAAAATCAAAAGCTCGGAAATTTGGGCCCGATCTTCGGCATCATGGATTGCTCCGGGGCGAAGTCCATCCCCCAAAGACAAGGTAACATCATGTTGCCGACAGATCTCCAACAGCCGATCATATTGGGAAAACAGGGGGTTTTCCTTATTATTGGCGGTAATCCATTCGGCGATAAAGCTGCCGCCGCGGGACACCATGCCCATAATCCGATGACACCCCTTAAGGACGCTTAAGCTTTGTCGGGTGATACCGCAATGCACTGTTATGAAATCGACTCCCAGCGCTGCTTGCGTCTCGATTTCCTCCATAAGGTCGTCCGCCGTCATCTGTGCGGGAGTTTTGTTATTTGCCATCAACTTGCTGACCACTTTATAGATCGGAACGGTGCCGACCATGACCGGGGAGCGTTTCAATATGGTCTCCAATGTGAGGTCGAGGTTGCCACCGGTGGAAAGATCCATCACCGCGTCCACACCGGCCGCAACAGCCGTATCGAGTTTGACCAGTTCTTCTTTAAGATCATGGTGGCTCGGGGAAGTGCCGATGTTGGCATTCACCTTGGTTTTCAAGCCCTGGCCGATGCCGCGCGCTTCGAAATCACGGTTGCGGTTTTTGGGAATTACCACCACACCGGCGGCCACTTTTTCCCGCACCTGTTCAGCGGTAAGACCCTCTTTTTGGGCAACCTGATGCATGGCATTTGTAATCCGATTGCTTCGGGCCGCTTGAATCTGTGTCATTTTATATCTCCGTTCGTTGCGGTTTTTTCCATTTTATGGAATCTGACGGTGCGGTTTGGGGCCGATCCAGCAAACTCCGCCTGCTATAAATAAACAAATGGTATTTCAAAAAAAAATACCGTTTCCCCGAACAGGAAAACGGCATGGACAATCAAATCCGAATCGCAGGCCCGTTTCCCTTCGCAGGTATTACCCTGATCAGGTGGTTAAGGGTTGTCCTTTCCCGGACTCTCAGATGATACCAACACCCCTAACGAGACATATTTATTCTAAATCTAAGTTTTTAGGTTGTCAAGGGATCTTTTATAAGATTATTTTAACATTCGATAACCAGATTTTCAACGCGCTAAAATAATACGATAAAGCTCATATCTGTTGAAGGTTTGACATTAAACCGTCAGTGTTTATTTTTTTAACATCTGACGATAACAATCACAGGAGGAATTCATGCGTTTTGATAAATTTACTATAAAATCACAAGAACTTATTCAAAATGCCCAATCCATGGCTTCAGAGCAAAATAACCAACAGATCGAGCCGGAGCATTTACTTCTTGCCATGCTCAATGAACCGGAGGGAATCGCCCGGGCCATGCTGGACAAACTGGGTGTTTCTTCGGATGATGTTTCCCGTGAACTTGCCGTATCCATTAACCGATTTCCAAAAGTAAGCGGGAGTACTGTCGGAGATGCTTTCATATCTCCCCGAACAAAAGTGGTTCTTGATGCTGCTTTTGCAGAGGCTGCCAAAATGAAAGATCAATACGTTAGTATTGAACACATTTTTCTTTCCATATCAGACGAAAAAAAAGGAGAAGCCGCCAAAATTTTAAGGGAAAAGGGAATTTCAAGGGAAACGATTTTAAAGGTTCTCCTGGATATTCGTGGTACTCAACGTATCACCGATCCCAACCCGGAAGAAAAATACCAGGCCCTTGACAAATTTAGCCGTAATCTAACCGATCTGGCCCGGCTGGGCAAGCTCGATCCCGTTATCGGCCGTGATGATGAAATCCGGCGAATTGTCCAGGTGCTCTCCCGGCGTAAAAAAAACAACCCTGTTTTAATCGGGGAGCCGGGTGTGGGAAAAACCGCTATTGTTGAGGGTCTGGCCCAACGTATTATTGCCGGAGATGTATCTGAAAGCCTTAAGAACAGGCGGCTTGTTTCCCTTGACATGGGGGCGCTCATTGCCGGCGCCAAGTACAGGGGAGAATTTGAAGATCGTCTGAAGGCGGTTCTAAAAGAGGTGGAAAAAGCGGAAGGAGAAGTCATCCTTTTTATTGATGAGCTGCACACTGTTGTGGGAGCGGGAGCCAGCGAAGGTGCCATGGATGCATCAAATATGTTAAAGCCGTTCCTTGCCCGGGGCACGCTGCGATGTGTGGGAGCGACCACATTGAACGAATACCGTAAGTACATTGAAAAAGACGCTGCCCTGGAACGGCGTTTTCAACCGGTTATGGTGCTTGAGCCCTCGGTGGAAGATACCATATCCGTGCTCCGGGGTCTTAAGGAAAAATACGAGGTCCATCACGGTGTACGGATTAAGGATTCGGCCATCGTTGCCGCTGCCACCCTGTCTCATCGGTATATTTCCGACCGATTTCTTCCGGACAAGGCCATTGACTTGATGGATGAATGTGCTTCAAAACTCAGGATCGAAATCGATAGTATGCCTGTGGAAATAGATGAGATCCAGCGAAAGATAACCCAGGCTGAAATTGAACGGGAAGCATTAAAAAAAGAATCTGATTCTGCATCCAAAAAGCGTCTTGCCCGGCTTGAAGCCAAGATAAATAACCTAAAGGATGAAATCCTCGAAATGAAAGCCCACTGGCAAAATGAAAAGGATCTGATCCAGACCATAAGAAAGATCAAAGAGCATCAGGAGCAGCTTGGCATTGAAGAACAGCAGGCTGAAAGAGAAGGAAATCTGGCAAAGGTTGCGGAGATTAGATACGGAAAGGCTGTGGAACTCCGAAATAACTTGAACCAGGCCAATGAAAAACTCGCCAGCCTTCAGAAAAACAAAAAAATGTTAAAAGAGGAAGTGGATGCTGAAGACATTGCCCAGGTCATATCCAGATGGACCGGTATCCCTGTGAGCAGGATGCTTGAAGGTGAACGGGAGAAACTTATCCATATGGAGGATCGCCTCGGGGATCGGGTAATTGGACAAAAAGAAGCCATATCGGCGATCTCAAATGCAGTTCGTCGCGCCCGTTCAGGATTGCAGGATCCAAACCGGCCCATCGGGTCATTTATTTTTATGGGTCCCACCGGTGTGGGTAAGACCGAATTAGCCAAGGCCCTAGCGGAATTTATTTTTGACAGCGAACAGGCCATGGTCAGAGTTGACATGTCGGAATACATGGAAAAACATGCGGTTTCGAGACTGATCGGAGCCCCTCCGGGATATGTGGGTTATGAAGAAGGAGGATATCTTACAGAGGCGGTCCGTCGGCGGCCATATTCCGTTGTGCTGTTTGATGAAATCGAAAAAGCACATCCCGAGGTTTTTAATGTACTGCTTCAAATTTTAGATGACGGCCGGATGACAGACGGCCATGGAAAGACCGTCGATTTTAAGAATACGATCATAATCATGACTTCAAATGTGGGCAGTCAGTGGATTCAGGAGCTCGGGGAATCAAGACGCGAAGAAATGGAATCCAGAATTACCGAAGCCCTTCGAGCGAAATTTAAGCCTGAATTTTTAAACCGGATCGATGAAATCATAATTTTTGATAATCTAACACAGGAACAGATCGCTGAAATCGTCGATATCCAGGTTAAACGGCTGGGATCAAGACTGGCCCAAATGAACCTGGCGCTCGTTCTTTCAGAGGATGCACGGAATTTTCTTGCTGAGAAAGGATTTGATCAGATATATGGTGCTCGTCCGTTAAAGAGGGCCATTCAAAAATATATCGAAAATCCGCTTTCCATGGAGATTCTTAAGGGAAATATCCCGGAAGGAACAAAGTTAAGGGCCGATGTCAACGGAGACCGGGTCGTGTTTACGCCGGTCTAAAATGAATAAAGAGGAAAAAATTCTATTTTTGTAATTAGTTCCTTGGTTGTATGTTTTGTGCTTTTTGTGGCAAAACTTTTTCAATCCTGCCACTAAGGCACCAAGGCACGAAGGAAGAATAATAAATATATCCTTTGTGTCTTAGTGGCTTTGTGGCAAATATTTTTGGTTCCGGGTTGTCCGCGTTAGGTTTAAATGATTTCTTTTTTCAAACAAAATAAGCCCGGCGTATCATAAGCCGGGCTTATTAATTTGTTTTATTGTAAGGTCCCAATAAATTGGGGGGTCCACTGATGATAACATGAAAAAGATCTGACCGGTTGAAATATTAAATTTTATTTCACTAAGGTTAAATACTCAATAGTTAATTTCTCATTGTCTTCAGCGGTAATTTCTTTGGGAAGTCTTTCCAGTGCAAGATCAATAGCCCTGTCAATCATTTCTGCCCTAAATTTGTTTTTGGCCTGTATAAAATGAGTATCGATTCTTCGCTTTGCGTCTTCCAGCATGGTCTTGCTTTGATTTTGAGCGGTTTGGATAATGGCCTCTTTTTTCTTTTCCCCCTGAAGAACGATTCGATCTTTTAGTTCTGCAAAACGGACGTCACTTTCATCGATAATTTTAGAAGTCTCCTTGATTTTGCCTTTAAGTTCTGCCTTCTCATTCTCTATTTGCTTTATTTCCCGCGCCAGATTTTCTTTTTTACCCCGCAAAAAATTCATGAGAGGCGCTTTGCCAAATTTAACCAACACAAAGGCAAGTATTATGAAATTGATCCATTTTAAGACTATGTCATACGTGCTACGCCAACTCCCTGCGTTTTCAGCAGCCCAAACGTCTTGCCCGCAAAGATGGAAACTTATAATCCCTACTAAAAAATAAAAGCACAGCCACATTATTTTATCGAGCCTCTTCATTGAACCAGCCTCCGATCCAACAAACATTCCATGATATTCACCACCAGGGATTCCGATTCCTTTTTGATATTTTTTCTGGCATCAGAAAGCAGAGTTTCAACTTCTTTTTCAGCCTTTTGTCTTCCATCTTTGATTTCCTCCTGAACAGAAGCGAATATCGTAGCGGCCTCATTTTTTCCTAATTCTTCGATTTCACCCTGTAATTCAAACGCCTGAACTCTGGTTTCCATTTCCTTTGCTCGGAGGTTATTGGTGAGACTTTGAAGATCCTTGGTCGCATCCAAAATATCGCGATTTGTCTGACCTATATAGCTCTCCCTTTCGCTCATTGTATTTTGTAAAGGACGAAACATAATACGGTTAATGATAAACAAAAAGATTAGGAACGAGATAAGTTGAACAAATAGCGTTTCATTTATAGTTATAAGAGCTATATTGCTGATAATATGCATAGTCCGCTTTCCAAAAAAACAGCTTCAGGAATTAAACAACAAAAAGAAGTAATAAAGCGATAACCAGAGAATAGATTCCGGTGGATTCGGAAACCGCCTGACCGACGAGCATTGTTCGGGTTAACAGTCCCGCTTCTTTTGGGTTTTTACCGATTGCTTCACATGCTTTTGCAGCGGCCATACCTTCACCGACTCCCGGACCGATGGCTCCGATCCCCATTGAAAGTCCCGCTCCTAGAAAAGCAGCTGCTTTTATAATGTCCGCGCCTTCGATTGCCATTTTTATCCTCCTAAAAGTTTATGGTTTATTTTGTTATCAAAAGAGATTATCATCACACGACAAAAATTAAAACCAGAGCGATCACCAGAGAATAGATTCCTGTGGATTCGGAAACCGCCTGGCCCACCAGCATTACTCTTACTAACTCTGCGCTATTCTTCTGATTTTTTCCTACCTGCCCCACTGCGCTATACGCTGTCAGTCCTTCTCCGATTCCCGGTCCAATAGCACCGATCCCCATGCACAAACCCGCGCCAAGTAAAGCCATGGCAGGTGCAATCGCGTCCGTTGCCGGAAAGGTTTTAAACATCAATATAAAGCTTACCAAAAGACCATATATGGCTGTTGTCTCAGTAACCGCCATTCCCAAAAGCATCGTCGTCGTCGCAATTGTCGCCGACGAAGGTTGTCTTGCCACCGACTCACAGCAGGCGCCCGCAACCAAACCGTCTCCAATTCCCGGCCCGATGGCAGCTATTCCGCACGCGAACCCTGCCCCCAGAACCGCCGCCCAGGTTGGGCAAAGGGGAAGGGCGGAAAAATCTGAAAATAAAAGAATAAGAGCGGTTACCAGAGCAAAGATTGCTGGGGTTTGGCATATTGATGAGCCTATCAGCATGGTTGTGTTCAGGCGTTTGGTCATTGCCGGCTGTCGCGCTATCCCGGTACACGCTTCACCTGCGGGGAAACCTCCGCCCACACCTGAACCAATAGCTCCGAACCCCATGCACAATCCGGCCCCTATAAAGACCGCGACCATAATAAATGATGGGTTGGGGTTTTTTACAAACAGCAACATCATCGCAATAACGAGGCCGAAGATTCCAGCCGTCTCAGCAATGGCTTGGCCTACCAGCATTGTCTTAAAAATTTCGCCGGAAGCTTCGGGATTGCGAGATATGGCTAAAGTGGCACGCGCTGCCGTTAATCCTTCACCGATTCCTGCGCCGATGGCGCCCAAACCCATTGAGAGTCCGGCTCCCACAAATGCAGCCACATCTACCCAAGTTTTAACATCATATGACATAACTTAATTAACCTGCACTGAAATGTATACAAGCGTTAGCATGGTAAAGACAAAAGCCTGAATTGTGCCGACAAAAATCCCAAAAAAAGCATTCAGAAATGGCGGCAAAATTATACTGAAGGTTAAGTGAGATACCACCAGTATAATGATTGCCCCACCCATAATGTTGCCAAACAAACGAAAAGAGATGGAAACAATCTTGGCAAGTTCACCAATCACATTCAGCGGCGCCATGATGAAGATCGGATGGCAGTAATCTAATAGATAACGTTTTAAACCCTTGGCCTTAATTCCGGTATAATGGGCAATGAAAAACCCCATTATCCCCAGACTTAACGGCGTGTTGAGATCCTTGGTCGGTTCTTCAAGGTGGGGAATGAGCCCCAGCCAGTTGCAAACTACCAGAAACATGAACAGCGCACATATTAGGGGCGCATATTTTTTTGCCAGCTTCTCATCCAGGGCATCCCCGGTCAAACCGAAAAGAGCTGTAATCAATAATTCTCCCGCTATCTGTAAGGGGCCGGGCAGCATATTCTTTTTTCTGGCAGCCAGAAAACCAAAACAAATCAGCCCTAAGATGACGATCCAGGTCATTACAATGATTTCAAGATTAAAGACCATATCGTGTCCGAAACAAGGAACGATGAGTTGGTGGATTTTACCTAAATCTTCCATAATGCATTTTTCCTATACCTGTTTCCCACGGGCAGACCATAAAAAATCTAACAAGTGATCCGCCATAATAAACACCTGGACAAAAAAAATACCGACCACTACAGAAATAAGATTGTATTGCTCAAGTTTGATGGCCATTACCATTGGTATGGCTAAAATAAAATATCTGAAAAAAATCGAACCCAGGGAAAACATGAAGGTTTTTCCTTTTGTTTTGCCAATTTTCAGAGGGAGCATTTCACCCATTAAGATAAAATTTAAGATGCTGAAAACAGTTCCAAGAATCAAACCCTTTCCAATGGGTTTGTAATCGATCAGGATAAATAAAAGTCCTGCAAAAATTGCAACCGTGATTGCTCTGGTACAGTACTTTTTTTGTGTTTGTCTAATCGTTTCCATTTTCGGAATTTACTTTATTATTTTCCTTTTGTTGTTCGGTTTGTTCGGTTATCTCGAGAATCTGACGGTATACAACGTTTGCGCCACCGATAACACCCAAAATAATAAAGATGGTGATGAAAACACCCCGTGTTCCCAGCCATCTGTCAAGGTATAGTCCAATAAAAAAACAAAAACCGATACAACCGGCCATTGTAAGACCCAGTTGCGTTACAATGTAAAGATTTTCGACCCAAGGCTGGTTTCTTTTGTAGTCGAAAAGCTTTTTTTTTGGTTTTGGCATCCTGCCTGATAAAAGCCTTTTAAACTCGAAGCATTGCTTTAATTTTTTATAAATACCTCTAAAAAAAATGATAGACTGATAACAAATATTATTTGTAACTGTCAAGAAGATAAACGATTTTTTTTCGTGCGTTATCTGAATCGAAAAAAAAGTATGATTGCATTAAATTTTTTTTAATATATTATATGCCCATATGACACTCTCAGCCGCCGAAAAATTACGCCGTTTTTATGATCCGTTTGAAGGAGACAGTAATGTTCTTATCTTGATTAATGCCGATCCGGATTCAATTGCAAGCGCTATGGCTGTCAAAAGATTGCTTTGGCGCAAAGTATCCGGTGTAACCATCTCCAATATCAACATCATTAAACGTCCGGACAACATCGCGATGATCCGACTATTGGGTGTGGATCTTGTTCCAATCAAAGACATTGTCAAAGATGCCTTCACCCGTTTTGTAATTGTCGATTCCCAGCCGGACCATAATGAAATATTTGCAGAGTACCCGCCGCATGTCATTATTGATCATCATCCCGACACCGGTGTAAGTGCGCCTTTTGTGGATATCCGCCCTAAATACGGAGCAACCGCCACCATAATGACCGAATATTTAAGGGCGGCAAAAATTAAACCTTCCAGCAAACTGGCCACCGGCCTGTTTTATGCCATTAAAACAGATACGGACAATTTCGTACGTCAAACCTTAATTGAAGATGTCAGGGCATTTCAGTTCCTTTACCGTCATTTTAATCTCCATCTTATCCACAAGATTGAACAGTCGGAATTGACACTCGATTTTTTAAAATATTTCAAAATTGCCCTTGATAATAAGCGCATCCGTAAAGGACATATGTTTGCTTACCTCGGTTCGGTGGTAAATCCTGACATTTGCGTGATTATCGCAGATTTTTTCATGAAAATCAGCTCCGTGAACTGGAGCATTGTCTCTGGTTTATATAATAAAAAACTGGTTCTTGTTTTCAGAAACGACGGTCTTCGCAAGGATGCAGGTAAAGTCGCCAAACTAAGTTTCGGAAAAATCGGCTCTGCAGGCGGCCATAAAAGCATGGCGCGTGCTGAGATTCCATTGGCCGACCTCAAAGAGGTTGTTGATTATACGGATGATAAAAAGTTCTTACTGTGGATCATAAACAAAGTTGAAAAAAAAGCGGGCAAAAAATGAGTTCTGATACTGTCGAGATGTCTGTGACCATCCTGGGTTCTGGAACATGTGTCCCTTCTCTGAAACGAAGTTCATGCTCAATACTTGCGAAAATAAGGGACAAATTTCTTCTGTTTGATTCCGGAGCCGGTACCATGCGAAAGCTTCTTGAAAACGGTATTGAGATTTTCGATGTTTCCTTTGTTTTTTACAGCCATTTCCACCCGGATCATACCGCTGAACTGGTCCCGTTTTTATTCGCCAACAAATATCCTGACGGGAGCCGGCGTAAAATTCCGATTACCATGATGGCCGGGAGGGGATTTGCAAAATTTTATGAAAACCTGAAAAATGTTTATGGCCATTGGATCGAACTTGCACCGGGTCTTTTAACCATTGTTGAACTCGACAATACCGGTCATGACATGAGGGAGTTTGATGATTTTACAGTGGAATCGCTTCCGGTTGAGCACAACCCGGAAAGCATTGCATTCAGAATAACAAGTTCCGCCGGAATATCCATGGTCTATTCCGGGGATACGGATTTTTCCGAAAATCTGGTTACGCTTTCAAAGGATGCAGATCTTCTTATTTGTGAATCGGCACTTCCCGATGAATTGAAGGTAAAAGGTCATCTTACCCCCTCTCTGGCAGGAGAGATTGCAAACCGGGCCAATGTCCGCAAACTGGTTTTGACCCATTTTTATCCGGAATGCGATCAAGTCGATATCGAGAAAGAGTGCCGAAAAAGCTATTCCGGCCCCCTGCTCCTTGCAGAGGATCTTATGCAGATAAATCTATAGTTTCTTAATTGTGAATTTTGTGCTTTTTGTGGCAAAAAAAATGTTTAGCCAATTAAGTGTGAAGTGCCTAAAGTGACCTAAAGTTAAGGAATACTGCCAAGTTGTATAAAAGCTGGAGCGTAGCGACTCCTTAACTTTAGCTCCCTTCAAATTTTAGCTCACTTGTAACTTTTCCGGCTTGTCCGGGTTAGGTGTTCGATTATTCTTTGGATGATATTTTGCGGCCTACATTAACATTCATACTGTCATAGGAACGAAAGATCAGTTTTTCACGCTCCAGTCGTTTTTCAGCAACCGGCTGCAATTTAAACCTCTCAGCCTTTTCTTTCAACGCTCTTTTGGACGGAATTGCATCAAGACCCTCTCCGATCTTTTCACCGGATACGGTATCGAGCACCATGGCAGTTTTGCCGTCCGAGACCACGGAAAAAGGAATCTGGTATTCATCCAAGAGCCTGGCGGCGGAAATAATTTCCCTTTCCCTTGACCCCAGGGAACCCGATGCACATTTAACCGCCATATACCGCTGGTTGTCCACAGAGACAACCAGGTCAACCCATGCGCGATAGGGGGCTTCGCCTATTGTCACCTCAAGGGGGGCATTGACTTCAATATCATCTTTTGTATATCCTTTTTCTGTCACCAGATACCTCTCAACCATCTGGCGGTTGGCCTCTGAACCGACATCGGGTATCTTTTCTCCCGTGACAAAGTCGGTTATCAATCTGAAAGTTTTTTGGACATCCACATCATGAACTATTTTTCTTTTCACCGGAACGACGGGTTTTTGTTTCCGGCATGCCGCACATTGTGAATACTTATTTTTTTTCATAACATCCTCTCTTCTCAAAAAAAATACGGAGAGATAAAGCTGTCGCATCTTTAATATTGACGGTCTCGTAAAAAGTCTCCCGCTTTAGTTCAGCGGGACGTTGTGCTGCATTTCGCAATCATTCAACGTACGAAAAGTACGCCTCATGATTACAAAATTTGCGACGCCTTTTTATCCCGCCCATGTTTGGCGGGGGAATTTGAACTTTTTACGAAACCGTCTAAATCGGACTTTTTACGAGTTCATCAATATTAAGCAGACGAATTTTGATCTTGTCTTGGTTTACGCTTTTTTTTGTCTGGAAGCCCGGCGCTGTTATTCATTAGTTGTAAAGACGTCCTTAGCAGGTTTAGGCTTATCAAAGTAATACCCCTGTGCCATGGTCACTCCAATTTGTTTGAGTACATCCAATTGTACCTTTTGTTCCACTCCCTCACCGAGAATACATTCGCTAAATTCGGTAATTCTAGACACTGTTTCCTTAAGCTCCTTTAAGATAGCATCACTTCGTCCCATACGACGAATGATCGTAATGCAAAGCTTGACAATTTTAGGCCTGAATTTTTCCACCGTATATAGATCGAAAAATCCGCAGCCGGTGTCATCTAATGATAAACATATTCCATTAGTTTTAAGATGCTTAATAATTTCATACAAATCTATGACCGAGTCAATTGGAAGGTGCTCTGTAAGTTCAAAAATAAGACGCGGCCAAAAGGGCTTAAAACGTTCTTGAAAAATGAGATCCGTAAAAGCAGAATTTTTTAACAGGTCAGGTCCTATATTGATAGACATCCATAATATAGATGGAATTTTTGTGATCCAATCCAAAGCTCTTTCAATGCATAAGAACTCGATTTCTTCCGTTAACCCAAAATGTGCAGCAGCGCCGAATAAAAGATCGGCTCCTTGTAGCGAATTGTTGAATGATCCCCTTGATAAGGCTTCATATCCGACTATTTTTTCTTTGGGCAGAGAAACGATGGGCTGAACAAAAGTCTCCACCTCTTTTTTTTCTACAATTTGCAAAAGTTGATCGCGAGTTATGGGATAAAACGGATAGGAGACACTTGAAAGGGTTTTAAATAATTGGTCTAGTTTTTTGCTAATTCCATGAATATCCCGATAATCTTCTTGAATAGGAGTTATGATGATTTTAAAGTTCAACTGGCCGCCGGTTGCGATACCTAAATTGTTTTGTAACATTTCACGAAACAATTGACTGCCAGATGCTGTTAATACGGAAATCTGCTCCTCCATATCGATCGGTATAGACGACTGCCTCAAGACAAAGGGTAAAAAGCATCTTCCCCAAAAAGGAGAAACAACGGAAGATAATATCTTGTAACGCTGGAGGAGTTTTTGAGCTATATTTCTATATCCCTTAACGATGTCATCCCATACTATTGAAGAAACGGCGGATCCGAATATATCTTTAAAACGATCAGAATCTTCAATTTGGATTGCAAAAACATGGTTGCGTGATTCAAACATAGTGGTTTTACCTATGTAGAGCTATCAAAAGAAGACCTCTTGTATCAAATTCATTAACTCGCGATTCCAGTGTGCAGGGAGATGCGGCCTTTTCAAAAGCACCTCCGGTTTGAAATCGTAAATCCAGTATCCAGAAAATTCTTGACCGTTCGGAGCTAATTGTGTCTGCATCTATCTGAATTAAAGCTGGACGGCGGGATCATATTTGATGGTTTAATACCACAGGTTACTCAAAAAGCAAAGATTTAACGCCTTTTGACTTTTTACGAGACCATTTAGGGGCGTGCCGAAAGTCATTAGCGTCTGTTTCGGGGCCGTTTGCGGCTTCCCTTTGACCCGTTCTTGAACGGTAGGCGAGGCTCGCCGCCGCCCGGGGGCAGGGCAATCTTGTCCTCCGAAGCCACCCATACAAAACGTGACTGCGATTTACTCCCCCTGTAGGCGGGGACCCGGAAACGGCGCACATGGAAATTGCAACTCATTAAGAGCTGCTCGAATTTCTTACTCGGCTCAGCCGACCACACAGCCAGACACCCCTGTTCGCGCAGTGCGCGTCGACAGGCCCGAATTCCTTCACCACCGTACAGACGGCGGTTCCCTGAATCGGTCATCGCCTTAGGACCGTTATCTATATCCAGCAGGATCGAATCGAATCTGTTCTTGGAACGTGAGATAAGATCGACGATATCGCCCGTCTTGAGGTCAACTCGTTCGTCTCCCAGCGGCTGACCGTTGAGTTCCCCGAGGAACTCACGATTCCATTCGACTACAGCACCTAACAGTTCACCCACCACCACTTGAGCATGGGGGCTGAGCATGTCGAGAGCCTGGCGCAAGGTATAGCCCATACCCAATCCGCCGATAAGTATGATGGGCGCCTTGCAACCATCCAGATGCGCACAACCCAGCCGCGCCAGCTCCAGTTCCGACTCATGGTGGCGACTGTGCATCAACTCCTGACCGTTGATCTTGATCGAGAAATCACTGTCATGCTGATAAAGTACCATCTCGCCGCCGTCCGGGGTCCGGGCTGTAGCTATTCTTACTATCGGTTTCATGGTGCCATCCTAGTGGTGGCAACTGGCAGAGATCCCGGAGTCGCGTTCCGGTTGTTGGAAGCCATAGCCTGCGGTCACATTTTTAAGTCTCGAAACTCCTTGATAATACGCTCAATTCTATATTCTGCTCTTATCGTTTATCCCCAAGGGTCAAACATAGATTTGATCCCATTTGCACTTGCGCTGACACTCACACTTGAAACCATAAGCCGGAAATAACGGGTCACTTGTCAAGACTTCATGGGTTAAGACGGAAGTTGGTTTTTTTATACATCTTCAGATCTATAAGAGAAGTTTTTTCTTGACAAGCTAAGGCCATATAGATGTTGGCGGTTAATAGATGCAGGCATCTAATATGGAAAGCACGTCTGACAGCAGATCATCATTACCGTTTTCGATTCGTTTAGCGCGACGAGAACAAAAATCGACCGATTTAACTTGCTCAACCATAATAAAGCCCTTCAGCTTACTGTCTTTCGGAATAGGCACGTGAAAGGGAAAACTACGATCTGTGTTTGTAACGGGACATACAATAGCCAAGCCTGTGCTGCGGTTGAACAGATCCTTGCTAACAACAAAAGCAGGGCGGCGTCCTTTCTGTTCATGACCGGATTGTGGATCGAAAGTGATTGCGATGATATCACCCTGCTTGGGGATATAAGCAGCCATTTACCAGGCCTCCTTACCGACCGGATCACCCCAGTCAACTTCGCTGGTTTGGTAGTTTTCAGGAATACGAGCCACAAGATCCTTAAGATTGTGCCGCCCACGTTTCTTTTTTGCTGGTGAGACGATAATATTGCCGTCTTTTACTGCAATATCAACCTCATCCCCTACATTGATGTGTGCATCTGCGAGCAGATGCTTGGCAAGACGAAGCCCTTGGCTGTTTCCCCATTTTTGGATTTTTGCAAGCATGTGACCACCTCCTTATGTATATCCGAAGTATAGCCATCTTTTGTAATTCGGTCAAGGGTTATTTTAGGGCAACTCCGCAAATCACCGGCAGCAAAAAGCAGGGCGACGAAGCAAAAAAGGGGACGGGGTGGAAGTTGCGCGTTTCTAGTCTTTCAGGGCCAAAAATTGATCGAGGATCAGTTTTTGGTCTCTAGTGGCCGCCCGACTCACAGCGGATTTGTTCAGCCCGGGATACTTGCCAACCTCCGTAACGGAGATGCCGCCGGTTAAAAGTAACCGCATAGCCGGTCAGAAATCGTCGCATAATTTGAGCAATCGGCTTTTTGCCGGTTTTTAGAAGAAGATGGAGATGATTCGGGATTAGCGCCCAGCCGTAGCAGTGCGTAGAGGTTTTTTGCAAAACAGAACCGAGTCTTTCCTGAAACCGGTTTCGATCCGTATTGTTTTTAAAAATGTTTTGTCGCTCGATACACTTGCATATAATATGATGCAAGGCACCCGGCGCATCTATTCTGGCTTGACGTGGCATGTGACTTCATTACCACAAACAATGAAAAAAACACCTAAATTCAACCCTGTTCTTTTTTGTTCCACTTCCTGTATCTATTATTAAAATGTAGAAACATTTAGCTATTCAAAGCGAAAGCCGAAAAGGCCCCCGTCCTCTGTATCATCCGTTAAGAAAACGGGTAATGTATGATCCTCAAATTTAAAATCCTTACTGAATTCTAAATAGGGTATCATATCCGAATTGATAGTGACGATGTATTGGAAGCCATATTTATCTGCAACCCTTGAACCTATTTCAAAGGCTTTAGCGATTTGACGGGAATCCATACCATCGAACAAATGACTGTCATGGACTAAAAAGCCTGGCCCCATGTCATTCTTTTGGCACAGCACGATCAGCATCAGATCGAAACAGAATATCTGCATGCTTGAGATGCCGATGCTTCTGCGGGCTTCAACACGGATATCAAATTTTGGCCCCTTTTCCGTTGCATCAATGGTGAGGCTTCCTTCCCGCTCCGACAACTCGCTTGAAAATTCCTCAAAGATGATGATGGCCTCTTCAATAATCTCTGATTGTTCCTTGTGGTCGTTCATCAAGCGCCTGTGAAGCTGCTTTCGCTCAATCGAAAGATCCGTTCCGGTCGTCTCAATTGTTACAGCCATCTTATAGCGTTTGTTCAGTTCTTCCACATCCGCCTGTAGCCTATTCAACTCCTTCTGGAGCTTATTGTGTTGATCCAATGCACCATGAGAATTTAATATTTCCATGATTTCACGACGGCGATGATCTATTTGCTGCATTTCCGTTGTGCGCTTGTTAATTCGATTCCTTGCTGAATCCAGTTCTCCCTGAAGATGGGAGCGTCTATTGCTAATAATAGCGTTATGAAAATTTTCGACATCTTCGAGCCTTTTGAGAGCAATACCAGGTAAAACAATTCCGGCTTCCTGATAAACTTTTTTTACATCCTTTAGGGCTGGAGGTGATTCCGATTTTATTGTTACTTCGATTTCGCTGATTATTTCTTCGTCAATCGTATTTTCATTCGACATTTCTGCTATCTTTATGGTCAGAGTCGATGCCTCCTTTTCCAATTCTCGATACTCGGGCAAAACCTGAAAGGATGAAAGTTCTTCTTGCAATCGTTTGAATTTTCTTTCGGCCACCGTTACTTTTGTCTTGAGAGAAGCCGCTGAACCGATAATGGAACCTATCACACCAGTTTTAAGCTCCTTTTTCAGCGTCTTTAGAGATTTTTCCTTGACTCTTACCTTCTCAATCTCCTGCGGAACCTTCCAATCCAGACCTAAAAGATAGGAAATGGCGACTTGCCAATCCCAATCAAATTGTCGCTTAAAATGTTGGGTGGGCTCCGAAAAAGCACCATCATTTACACGCCGTGCAAAATATGAAAAAAGGGATCTAAATGTTGGTGAAAGCTTCGGAAGGTCAGGAGGTATATTAAAAACAAGTTTTCCTAACACCTCTTTCCATTTGGTATTGGTTATGAACAGTTCGCCCGTTTTGTCATCTGTGCTTCCTTTTTGAGGCCATTTTAACCTGTCAGCCTTGTTTATTATTATTCGTGAAGGTTTTTCGCCGGTGCGTTCAATTTCAACCTTTTTTTGATTTAAATCGAATTCCAGGCCGAATTTATGCTCTACCAGATCATCGCATTTGAAAATGGAATCTTTTTTGCAATCAGCCCCTAATAGAAAATGTATAATCTCCACCATACTGGATTTGCCCGCAGCATTGCGAGTTTGGCGGGACGTGGCATCTTTGCTTTTTTTGGCAACTAGAACATTGAGGCCTGAATCAAACCTTAACTCTTTAAATGAGGGAAGCGTACTGCTAAATATTCGGTGAATCATTTTGACTTCCTCCGAATCCGGCCCTTTTTAAATTCAAGGGCCTTCATCGTATGCAAGAGATCCAGGGTAAGGATAAACCAATCGAATGATGCGGATACAGTTCCCGTTCGAATAGTACTTTGGTGTTTTTCGCTAAAATTGTTCCAGAGAGCAGAAACAGTTTGAGGGGAGTCAAGCAAAACCAGAATTTCAGCTCCGACGCCAATAAGAGAGCGGGACTGGGTTAAATGTTTGGAGGGCAATATCATGATTCCTCAACGTTTTCGAAAATATCACACCGTTCAAAAAAATACGATAAGATTGCTAAAACTGCTGCCTGTTTCGAAGCGTCATGAAAATGATCACCGCCGGTGAATTTTCTCAGTTCATCAAAAATTTCATCAGAACTCAAATCGCTGCCCTTAAGTGAATCGTATTTTCCCCTAAAGGCCTCAGCAAGGCTTTCTCCATACATCGGATCGCGCACCTTTTCAAAATATTGTTGAACGAGCGTCGCTTTACGCCTTCCGCTGCTAATCAGATCCTGCGCTTCTTCGCTGAAAGCGTTAAATTCCAGCTTTTTAGGATCTGGCGGATCGACAGTAACCTCGACCGGGACTTCATGCTTCTCGATGAATCTTAAAACCGGTACGATTTCGGTCAGTTGCAGGTGGTGCAGGTGCCTTATTGTCGGGGCGGGACCGAATAGGTCCTCGATTTTTTCGGTATCCAGATTTTTAATGATATCCCAAATTTCGTTAAAAGTATGGGTGGCTAAAATAATGTCGGGATATTCGTATTTAAGTCCGCCAAAAGTGTCGACGGCAGTATCAGGCGTTAGACCATCTGGATCGTTGTGAACGAAAGTCCATGCTGCCATCTTTTCACCGAATTCCTCCAAGGCCTGATTGAAATCATCTATTATTTTACGGTTAAGTGCGGATGGCCTAATCTCCCTCGGCGCATATACTTGATATACCGTTTTTGTGGAAATTCGATAACCGTCGCAGCCCCTGTCACCCTGTGTCTGCCGAACTCGCTGAAAATCACCGGGATAGGCTTTTTCCATCACATCAGCGAACCAGCTCTGAAATTCATTGCGCTTCAATTTCAGGTATTCATTCTCACATTTCACTTTGTACCAGTCGCGGCTTATTGTATCAAGCATTGCTTATATATTATATCGTCAGAAGGTTGATGTGAAAAGTGTTCCCGTATTTATAAAAATAGCTTGAAATTGCGATCTTTTTTCAACTATTTGATTCTTTACAAGTTGTCAATGCCTAGTAAGTAACGCGAAATGACGGGCGATATAAAGCCCTCAATTTATCAATAGTAGGCCGATACGCATAGCGGTTAACAGCGCATCAGTGCTGGCAATCCGCCTTAATGCGATTGTTGAACGCACTCTAATTGTGCCACATTTTTTATAGCTCTTTCAATACGTTATATGAGCTTTCTTCGACATATATCGACGTGTCAATTAATATAGCACTGGAACCAAATTCCTCGACTTTCCTACAGTATTTCCAGAGTTGGCTTAAGCACAAATAGCTCGTGTAACTCCATTGCTGGCAAACTGTGAATAGGTATTTTTCGGCACGTCCATTAGTTCATTGGATTTCACCAACAGGCCCAAAACCCGATATTTTTATTAAACCAATATTCCAATGTACCGAATATCCCCACGTATGTCCGGTAGCGGTGGGAGGGACACTCAGCGATGAGCGTCCTTATCCCGATATAGGGTAAATTGCCATATTACTAATTGTTGCTTACCTAAATGAAAAATCCGTTATCCGAACAGTCCGGTTTGTTTATAATCTTTAGAATCAATAAGTTGTACTCTTATGTTCTTGCTCTTGTAAATTCTGACGATTGATTTCTTTTCCATGAAACTAAGAACTTTATTTACTTTGCGACTGAATTCTGCTCTTGGTTTTCCCCTTGAAATAACATGTAATTGTTTCAGGACAAAACCGTGCAACGCACTTTTAACACATGAATAATTCGGGCGAGTTTTTAGTGTCTCTATAATAAGTTCCCGAAGTTGAGACTGTTTCATGGACAATGCTTCTTGAATACTGGCTGGTGTTTTTATCTTTGTTGATTCAAAAGAAGGCATTGTTTTCTGTCCCTGACGGTCGTGCATAGTTTCACTTGCATCATTTCGTGGGGATGATTCTGAAACAGGTTTAATTTCCAACTGTTCTAACTCTTGCCAGAGGCTTTCAAGGGTTTTATCTTGATTAGAATAGTATGCGCATTCCCTGATTATATGAAAACGCCAACCACACCTTTCAAGCAACCGCTGCCTTTCCATGTCTTTTTCATATTGTTCTATTCCATGCCAATGATCTCCATAGCACTCAACTGCAAGCTGTGACTTGGTTCCTTCAATAACCAAATCAATTCGCTTGTTCTCAACAACCGGATATTGCGGGACAACACGAAAACCACGTGAAGCAATATCCAATGCGACATCTACTTCAAACCAGCTATCAAAAGGTTCGGGTGGCCTCTCGATCTGCCTGTTTGCTTGGTATGCCCGTACATGTAGCTCGTCCGCATCTTCTCCGAGTGCTCTTGAAATCTGGCTAATTGGGTTCTCAAAATATTCGAGTAAACGCCTGCGAAGACACGCTCCACTCAAATCATTTCGAGTTGCGGTATGAGAAAAGCCACATCTGGTCTTGTGCACGACTTGCAGCGACATTGAACCTTCTTTGATCTGGCTGCCTGGATAGAGGGCCGATTCTCTCATTTGGCGCCGCTACCATACTGAGAAAAATAATATGACGCTCATCCCCCTGAAAACTGTATGGCTTGCCACAGATAAGTCTCCGTTGTTCCATCTCTTCGGCACCGAGTTGTTCGAGCAGCATGTTTTCAATAATGGGAGCCTGTGCATCACCCTGAAGGGTAATAACGCCCATGGTTTTGTCATCATATCGATCATCATTACAACACTGAACAACAGTCTCAACCAGTTTTTCCGCTTCGGGTCGATTGATGGCTTTGTTATTGCTTCCCTCGCGGTAACCACCTGGGACATGGACCAACTTCAGAGGTTCAAGTCTTTGGGGCGGATATTGCCTCAAAGGGATCAGCGGTGTTGCATGATAACTCAGGTCATTACTGAAACGTATTATCTCAGGCATGCAACGGAAATGTTCACGCAAAACGATTCGGTTGTTGAAACGTATTTTCCCATGATTAAAAAGGCTGTTTTCCACATCAAACGAATCGGCATGCTCAAAATCGCTTAAATACTCATCTCTGAGACGGAAAACTTGATTCTTATCCACTCCAACCGCTTCCGGGCTGATTTGTTGTTCATCCCCTACAACAAGCAGACGTTTTCCCAAATACATCAATGGCAAAGCCTCAGGGCCGCATTGCGATGCCTCATCAACAATAATAATGTCAAACATTTCAGGAGCGGTTTCAATTGTTTCATATACAAGATGAAGAGGCATAACCCAGGCAGGAACTGCATTTTTACACTTAGAAAGTTGTTTTTGAGCATCTCGAATATACCTTGCCCTATATTTACTGTACCTCTGCATGGCTTTTTTGTGTGCCAATTGCCAGCCAACTAAATAGGGCCTACTTTGTGTTTTCTCCATGCGGCTGAAACAGAATTTCCAAGCCAAATTAGAGGACAGTTCTGCAAGATTGCTTTTAATATCGTCATCAACCTGTCGCAACCGACGTTCGAGAATTGGGAGGTTATCCTTATTCATAAAATCCTGCAGCCAGGAATTTGCTCTCGCCCAAGCCCAGGCATTTTCAAGAGATTTAAGGTGATATGCTGACTCTTGAGGATTCTCCGAAAGCTTTTTAGCAAAAATGGGAGCAGATTCAGACAGTTTGTTTAAGAGATTCTTGATTTTTTTTGCTCGTTCTGAACGTCTATTTAGTTCATCAATCCTTGCCATTAAGTTAGGGTAAAGTTGGGTCTTACCTTGCTTGATAATCGCCAATGCTTCGTTGGCTACAGGATGGGCGTTTGGTAAACCAGCAACCGATTCAATTTTTTGAATATATTGTCGCAGTTTAAATTGTATCGCATTGAAATTATTACGCGAAATAACAGCTCGGCATGTATCGAGTAATTTATTGACCGTTTCGGGATCATGCCAAACAACTTCACCAGCAAGTCCCTGAATATGACTCAAAGCCTCTTTTGAGGCTTCCAGAAAATCAGAGAGCGAAACAACGTCGGTCAGTGCTTCCTGCAATTCTTCAAGTTCTGATACTTGCAGGAAAGTCGGCCCCGGACTCCTTTCCATTTTGCCCTGCCAAAGATTCCAGCAATAATCAACGGCATCTTCTACTGAAAGAAATTCGATCAACAATTCCAGGTTTTCATGAGAAGAGCACGGGCGTGAGTCGATATAGTAATCTTTAGTAATGTATTTACAATCACGAATTCCCTTAGGTTTGAATATCCACCATCCGTTTTTTCCACCTTCATTGAAATGTTTCTTAAGAATTTTTGCGTCCAGCGATACTTTACTTCGCTCAACTACATCAGGAATCGTCATTTTTAAAGCATCTATCTTTTCTGCACGGTCTTTTAATCCTGACATCCTTTCAGATAAAACACGTAACAAATCCCTCCATGGAATGTCGTTGTCTGCCAACACCTCGAATACAGCATTTTTAATCCATGGCATAGGTCGTTTTCTAATACTATTAACCGAATCAGTTAATTTTGAAACGGATTCTATTATCTGATTGATATAGGAGGAAGTTGCTTTTATGAGACGCTGTCCCATATGAGAATCAAGCAAATTCTGTTTGGATGAGAAGTTGTTTTTGATTTTAATATACTGTTTTACAATGTCTACAAAATCATCTTGAGTAGGCAGATCTTTTTCAGGGTCAGGAATAACTAACTGAAGCTCCGCTTCCACTTTCGCTTTAAGAAGGCCCAAATCCTCATGTATGGTCTCAATTTCACTTGAAGACAAGGGCAATTCTTGATCATAACCGATGCCATCTTCAAACCAACAAAACGTTTCGGAGTCTTTCTTTAAGCGCAAGGCAATCTTTGCAGCTGTGCCAAGATAGGTTCCGTTAATTATATTTTGCTGAAAAGTCTCTGATTCACGTATGGATCGTATCCTGTAATTTGTCTTAGCCTTGTCAGATTCCAGTTTTTGGATTTTGGATTCCAACTCATTGATTTCATCGGCTGTTAAATTATCATTCCATCGGTCTTGTCTATTAAGAATACTGCTAACACTTTCCTCCAATGATCTTTGTTCATCTATCCCGCTCCCCAACAGATTAATGCACAAGGGCCGTATTTGCTTTGGCAATTGTTTATGCAACACTTGCAGAGCCCGCGGTGTTTTAGCCGTTACCAGAACTCGCTGGCCTGTGGCAAGGAGGTGACAGATAAGATTTGCTATAGTGTGCGATTTTCCAGTTCCAGGTGGACCTTGAACGAGAACGCCGGTAGTAGATTGCAGTTTGTGTATGATCTGGCGTTGTTCTTCATTGGATAGTTTAGGAAAGTATATCTTTTGGTCGACTTCTGTCTTGTTGTGGCTGTATTCATCTAAATTATTTCCACGATCTATATCGCCTTCACAAAGATCAATAAATTCTGCCGGAATTTCACCACCAGACTCTATTTGCTCCTTCATTTTCTTAAGAGTCTGTTCCAGTCCCTTAACTGATCGCTTGCGTAGAACCAATGCGGGAGCATACTCAACAATGGGCTTTTCCTGAGAGTGTCGTTGATTTTGTTCAAGCGTTTCATGATATTCTCCTTGCCCTCTGTCTGCAAGAGAGTTTGCAATTGCCTTGAGTACAGGCTCTACAGATGAACGATCCCAAGGATTTTCATCAGCCGAAAGCAGTCCTTCTTGAGCGACCTGTCTTGCATGGCGTGGTTGGTCTTCAATATCGAGCATGTCGAATTCAGCCGCCAGTTGAGCGCCGTCCGTAGCAGGCGTGACAATGAACTTACCCAACCTGGCTTCAAAAGTCAGTGCTGCTTTAGCAACGACAAGGTGTCGTCGTGTAGCTTGACCGGATGGCGTACGCCAGGACAAAAAACCAAGCCCAAGAACAAGTTCATACTCTTCCCCAAGCTTTTGTTGTTCCTGGTAAATCGAAAAAAGTTTAGCATAGACTTTTTGCACGGATTGCCACCGCTGATGCAAATCAGCCCAGAAAAACCATTTGGAGTCAACAAACCCCTCCCATGCCTCAGAAACTTCCGGGTGGTCATTTAATAGCAGAGTTTTATTTACTGGAATGAACTCATCTTTTTCTGGAGTGTCCAGCTTTGCGTCGGGATTTTGTTCTTCTACCTGAATGTTGATACTTGAAAGCAGCTCGGGAATATCTTTAGTATTTCTAAGAGTTGACCGGTCAACCCATTTCTCGCATATTTCCGGAATTTCATCCAGAATCGGTTCGTCGTATTTTTTGACTTCGATCCAGATATTTTCGTCAAATTCTTCATTTGTCCCCCAAGCTTGCGAAAAGCAATATTCCAATTCCTGTGGAATCTCATGCAGCCAAAGAACGCTCTGATAGGCGCTGATGTCTCGAACGATTTTAGACCGAAGAAGCGCCAGTTCAGTCAGGTAATCAATGAGTCTGATGGCTTTATTTTTAATATGTTCCATAACCGTGGGAGCTTTAGACTCAACTTTGAATAATTATCATCTAACCGTAGTTAATTATGGCTAACTGCCGCCACAAAATTAAAAGGTATAAACAATATAACCCATTAGTATTTACCGTTGTTTTATTTTAAAATGTGAAATGTAGTTAAAATGCAGCCTACTTCTAATGAATTAGCTTTGCCTATTCCATAGTTTTTCTGGCAGATCTAACTTCGTAAAGAGCTTGGGCTTCACAGACTTGAAGTTGACCTGAATTGTCGGTAATCATTTTTTCAAATATCAATTCAGCACTTATAAACAGGTTGCTGCTCTCTTTTTTAAGATATTGTGCAGTCATGCGACAATATTCAGGATCAATATCTATTCCAATACTGTTCCTTCCGTATCTCAAAGCAGCAATCATTGTGGTTCCGGTACCGCAAAATGGATCAAGAACTGTATCATCATGGAACGAGAACATTCTAACCAAACGTGAGGCAAGTTCAAGAGGGAAGGGGGCTGGATGTTTTCGAGTAGATGCACCGGTAATATTCCAAATTTGCTGGAACCAAATATTAAAATCTTTTTTGTCGATTTTGCTAAGCTTTCTCTGTTCTTGAGTAGGCTTTCGATATCCTCCCGGCTTTCTTTGCATTAAAATAAATTCCATATCATTTTTAATAATGGCATTAGGTTCATAGGGTTTTCCTAAAAACTTAGATCCATTTTCGACTTCAAAGCTGGCATTTGAAATTTTATGCCAAATAATTGGATTTAAATTATCAAAGCCCATTTTCCGGCATAGAACACAAATATCTGAATGTAATGGGAAAACAAGATGACGGCCAAATTTTCGCCTTGAAACGCAAACGTCACCAACAATGCATACAAGCCTACCGCCTGGCACTAATATACGAAACACCTCACGCCAAACCTTTTCAAGCTCAGATAAAAAGGATTCATAATCATTAATGTGGCCTAATTGATTTGTATTTTCGTTATAACGTTTCAGATTCCAGTATGGAGGTGAGGTAACAACGAGGTGTATGGATTCATCTTCTAAAAAGGATAAATTTCTTGCATCTCCATTAATTAATCTTTGATAGGTATGAGTTGCTTTTTTCTTCAAATGAATGCTCCAACATGAGAAGCAAGAGATTTGGCGAAAATTAGAAACGAAAGATCAGAAGCCGGTTCTTTATAGGAACCCAAGAGACCTGTTTCGCTATCTGACGTTATGAATGATGCTGATGTATAATGACGTTCAAGAACGAGCTTTCGGCAAAACAGCTCGTACCTTTTCATATATGAAGCCCCAACAAACTCTTGAAACACCTTGAAATGGGGTTCTCTAATCCTTACCGGTCGATTTGAAGCATAACAGTCATCAAGCATAAAGAAATACCCGAGAAACGGCTGAACTCCTCCATTAAAAGCTCCTTCTCTGAATGCTGTCCAAAGATCAAGAGCACTACCCATGGCCTCTTCGGTTCTATTGTTAAAATTGTTTCCGAAGGAAGGGCCAACTTGGGATTTTGCTTCAACTGCTGTAATCAAATGATCATCTTTGACTACAACCAGATCCCATTCTTTTGTGGGGCGAAAGAAACCCGGCAATTCAAGCCGCCTTTTTCTGAAAATATATCTTTCATCCATACCGGCATCAACAATTATTTTCGTAAAAAGATCGATAAAACCATCCATTTGAGCCCCGCCGGTCACTGCACCCCTTAATCCTGCATCAGCAACCCCTCTTTTTTTCTGTTTTTCTCTTTGGGCTTTGCGTGTCTGCCAGTAATGAGAAACTGCGCCGGAAATGTTTTTTCCAATGTTATCAATTAGGTCAGTCATTTTTTTGCATTTACCCTTTATTTTTTATTTTGCAGACCAACTTGTGCGAACCGGGGTTCCGCCCAACTCGGCAATACGCGGCTGTTTTGCCCAATAGCAGTTTTTTATTAAATATTATAACTTCATGATTATATAGAGAAAGTAATGCAGTTAAGGTTTATGTGGATACTGAAAATGGATCTAAAACTGTAAAAAAGTGCTGGAATATAAAGAGATGAAACTATATTTTATTGATTGTGCTTTTAATCTCACTCAAGGTCGATTTTATTTTGCATATTATCGATGAATAGTCAATATTTGACTTTCGACAGTTAAAATGATTACGATTTAACATCATTATTAACATGATATTACAATTTAAAACGCTCGTTTTAGGTTCTTAATTGTGAATTTTGTGCTTTTTGTGGCAAAACTTTTTTCTTCTCGCCACAGGCACCAAGACACTAAGAAAGAATAACAAAATCCTTCGTGTCTTTGTGCCTTGGTGGCAAATATTTCTTGGTTCCGGCTTGTCCGGTTCAGGCAAAGGGGTATTCGCATGAAAACAAAGATTTTTCTGATTCCGGCCATTGTGTTGTTTTTGGCTGTTGAGGGGTACAGTGCTTCGACCGAGCCGGTTGATCTGCCGTCACTGGTGTCTTCCGTTAAAAATATGGATGCCCTCTCGTTTTGCGGGGAGCGGGTCCCCCTTGAAAATCAAGACATTCAGGAACGATTTGAAAAAGAACTTCTGCTTTCGATTTGGGATCGACCTCAGGTAATTCTTTGGCTGAAACGTTCCCGTCGATACCTGCCGTATATTGAAAAAATGTTGCAGGAAAACCGAATGCCGGACGATCTCAAATATCTGGCCATTGCCGAAAGTGCACTTCGTCCCCATGCGGGCTCCAGAAAGGGAGCCATTGGATTTTGGCAGTTTCTGGCGGATACGGGCCGAAAGTACGGGCTGATAATAGATGAAAGTATCGATGAGAGGCGGAACTTATTTTCCTCCACGAAAGCTGCCATAAAGTATTTTAAGGTGCTTTACCAATCCATGGGAGCCTGGACGCTATCCGCGGCCGCGTATAATATGGGTGAAGAAGGGCTAAGTGCTGAAATTATGGTACAGCACACCCGGGATTATTACCGGCTCTACCTGCCCCTGGAAACCCAACGATTCATATTCCGCATTCTTTCGGTCAAGCTGATTCTTTTGGACCCGGTTAAATTCGGATTTAATATCAATGATGACGATTATTACTCTCCGCTTGAATTCGACCGGATCACCATCGATTGTTTCCAGGAAATTCCCCTTAGCTTGATCGCAAAGGCTTCCGGAACGGATTTTAAAGCCCTCAAGGATCTTAATCCCGAAATTCGGGGACATTATCTTGCCGAAGGCACCCATACTATTCTCATTCCCAAAGGGGCGAAACAGGGGTTTAATGAGCGGTATAAAAAACGGGTTAAAGATTATCAGGCAGACAAAACGGATCGGATTTATGTCATTAAAGAGGGGGACAATTTAACCTCTATAGCCGAGAAGTTCGATGTGCCCCTGACCGTCCTTATTATCTGGAACCGTATTGATTTAAACGAGCCGATCCATCCGGGAGATCGGCTTATTATTTATCCCAAGGACAAAAAAGAGTAACATGGAATAACGGTCAAAAACGTATAACTTGCGTGTTCGGATCAACGTGTCATTATTAATCCGGGACCGGACCATGACAATGATTTGATATTACAATAAAATTGTGTATATTGCCTGTTTTTTTTGATTCGCATGGCTATTTTGATATGAAAATGTTATTTTGGTTTATCAATTGTGAATTTTGTGCTTTTTGTGGCAAATGTTATAATGTTTATTTTGAGACGCTATGAGATATTATCCGGTCAATCTTGATATCCGAAATCGAAAATGCTTGGTCGTGGGTGGTGGTGACGTGGGCACACGCAAGGTAATGACGTTGCTCGACTGTGGTGCAAAAGTAATCGTTGTAAGCAATGAAGTTACCCAGCAGGTGTTTGAGCTTGCCGACAACGGCTCAATCGTTTTGAAAAAACGACCCTTTCAAATTTCCGATCTTCATAAAATGTTTCTTGTCATCGGTGCAACGGACAACCCGGAATTGAACCGGCAGATTCATAGCGAAGCGGAACGCCTCGGCATGCTGTGTAATATCGCAGATCGCCCCGAAGTATGTAATTTTATTCTTCCGGCCATTGTAAACCGGGGAGATTTGATCATCGCCATCTCGACTTCTGGGAAAAGTCCTGCTTTTGCAAAAAAGATGCGAAAAGATCTTGAAAAGGTATTCGGAACCGAATATGCAGAATTTCTCAAACTCATGGGTGGAATCCGCAACAAACTTTTAAGTCAAGATCACGAACCCGAGGCTCATAAGCCTCTTTTTGAAAAGTTGATACAACGAGACCTTGTTAAAATGATAAAAGACCGCGAAATCGCGGCTGTTAATTCCTTGCTTTTTGAAATTCTTGGTGAAGGATATGTATTCGACGAATTAATGGCAAAATAACCGACATCCAACCTGGTTTTGAAAAATGCATAGGTGCAATCAGTGGAAATTTTGATATTTATAACCATTTTCTTTTACATGCTGAGTACGGCAGGATACATTGCCTATCTTTTCCTTCAGAAAAATTACCTTCAACAAACCGGTTTTTATCTGATTTCAGCAGGCTTTTTATGTCATACGGCATGGATCGGTTATGGGTTTGTTCAATCCGGACATTTTCCCGTAGATAATCTTCATCAGACACTTTCCATAGCAGGCTGGACCATTGCCGGTGTTTTCCTGCTTTTTCACTACGGGTTCCATCTTAAGATTCTGGGGATATTTGCCGCTCCCCTGGTCACCCTTATAATGGTTATAGCATCCCGGTTACCCAGTGCGCCGCATAAGGCCGACAGTATATTAAATAGTATATGGCTTGTTGCTCATGTCATTACCATCTTTATGGGCGAGGCGTCATTTGCTCTGGCCTGCGGGGTGGGGTTTTTATATCTTGTGCAGGAACATACGATAAAGTCCAAAAATCATGGATTTTTCTTCAAACGTCTTCCGTCTTTGGAACTTCTGGATACAACCGGATATGCATGTATTGTTGCAGGATTCACAATGCTCACCTTGGGACTTGTAACCGGTTTCATCTATGCCAAATCGGTCTGGGGAAGGTTCTGGAGCTGGGACCCCAAAGAGGTTTGGTCAGGTATAACCTGGCTTTTGTATGCAGCCTTGCTCCACCAGCGCCTCACGGTAGGATGGCGGGGGCGGAGGGCGGCAATTATGGCGATTATCGGTTTTGCAGTCATTTTATTTACTTTTTTTGGGGTTAATTTTCTATTGCAAGGCCATCACGGAGGCTTTACCAAACTATAAATACAAAGGTAGCCGACCTGTATTATTAAGAAATATGTTAGAAATCGTCTTATTAGGATTGAATCATAAAACAGCTCCGGTTGCGTTGAGGGAGTGCCTCGCATTTTCACCGGGCGAGACATCCGTTGTGCTGAGAGCTTTTCAAGAATTGCCGGTGATCAGTGAAGCTGTTCTTGTTTCAACCTGCAACCGTGTAGAAATTCTTATGGCCACCGAGGACAAAGCCCATGCGGTTAGGACTGCTAAAAGGTTTCTATCCGAATTTAAAAAGCTACCGGCTTCCGAATTTGAAAAATCCCTTTATATCTATAAGGGTGATGATGCTGTCCGGCATATGTTCAGAGTTGCCTCAAGTCTTGACTCCATGGTTGTTGGAGAGCCACAGATACTGGGTCAGATAAAAGAAGCTTATAAGCTGGCTACGTTAAAAAAAACATCCGGTGTTATTCTGAACAAGTTGTTTCATCGGACCTTTTTCGTGGCAAAACGTGTTCGTAATGAAACCGGGATCGGAGATCATGCGGTATCCATCAGTTACGCG
The DNA here is from genome assembly GCA_004193595.1 of Desulfobacteraceae bacterium Eth-SRB2. Lineage (GTDB taxonomy): Bacteria > Desulfobacterota > Desulfobacteria > Desulfobacterales > UBA11574 > S5133MH16. The sequence goes on along the minus strand of RPGQ01000004.1, from coordinate 126,211 downwards.
GCGATTGAGTTGGGGCGCAAAATATTCGGCGCCTTTGAAGAAAAAAAGGTTCTTCTTATCGGAGCCGGGGAAATGGCTGAACTGGCGGTTGAACATCTGATTCGAAATAAAGCCGGGGATATTCTGGTCGCGAACCGAACTTTTGAAAACGGTGTTAAACTTGCCAAAAGATTCAAGGGCGAAGCCATTCGGTTTGAAGAGATTGCAGACAGCTTACCGCGTGTTGATATTGTTATCAGCTCCACCGGTTCACCCGATTACGTCGTTACCCGCGAACAGGTAAAGGCGATCATACGCCGCCGCCGGAATCGCCCTATTTTTTTTATTGATATCGCGGTGCCCCGAGATATCGATCCGGAAATAAACCGTCTGACCAATTCATATGTTTATGACATCGATGACCTGAAAGGGGTCATCGACGAAAGTATTGAAAATCGCAAAAAGGAGGCGATTAAAGGGGAAAGAATCGTTGACGAGGCTGTCATCGGTTTCAGGCAGTGGTACGACAATTTGGATGTGGTACCCACAATTGTTGCGTTAAGGAACAAAATGGACGGTATTGCCAAAGCGGAAATAAAAAAAACATTGAATTCTTTAAAACATCTGTCAGATGATGATCGCCAAGCCATTACCCGAATGACGAGCGCCATGATAAATAAGATCCTGCATGATCCTACACTGTTATTAAAAAGCAATGGATATCATCAAAACAAATCCGGCTACCTCGACATTACCCGAAAACTTTTTAAACTTGATGAGTAAATGGAGGACGACATTGAAAAAAACAGCATTCCTTTTTCCCGGTCAGGGATCACAATCTGTGGGTATGTGTCTTGATTTTTATCAGGAATACGATAGTGTCAGAGAAATTTTTGACATGGCGGAAGAGATAACCCGAATCAATATATCTAAACTGTGTTTCAAAGGTCCTTTCGAAGAGCTTACCCAAACGGTGAATCTTCAGCCTGCGGTAACCGCTGTAAGTCTGGCCTGCCTTTCTGCAATTGAAAAAGAGGGTATCAGACCCGATGTATCCGCCGGCCATAGTCTGGGCGAATACAGCGCCATGCACGCATCAAACATCACATCAAAAGAAGATACCATCCGGCTCGTTTTTAAAAGAGGTGAATTGATGCACCGTGAAGCAACCCGGTATAAAGGGGCCATGCATGCAATTATCGGGTTGCCTATAAATACCGTCGAAGAACTTGTCGCCGAGGTACAAAAAGAAGGAATTGTTGCCGTGGCAAATCACAACACCGAACAGCAAATTGTAATAACCGGAGCGCCCGATATGGTTAAAAAGGTTTCTTCCCTGGCAGGTTCCCGAGGCGCCAAAGCCATCCCGTTGAAAGTTAGCGGGGCATGGCACAGTGAATTGATAAAAGGCGCCCAGGAAAAGTTTAGTGACTTTATGGAATCAATACATTTTAGTACACCGGACAGACCCGTGCTTTTTAATGTAACGGCTGATTATGCTAAAGATACCCATGAAATTAAAACGATCATGGCCCGGCAGCTTTGCAACCCTGTAAAATGGTATGACTTAGTCTGCAGGCTTATGGCAGAAAACGTGGAGGTCTTTGTTGAAGTGGGCCCGGGAAAAGTTCTTACCGGTTTAATAAAAAAGATTTTACCCAAGGATTATCCCTGTAAAATATATACGGTAAACAGCATGAAGCAGCTGGAACGATTTTTGAAACAAACCACTTAATTTTTAAAAATTACAAAAAAATAGATTTTATTCTTTACACAGACTTTTTTTTAATGTAAACTTACTATTTCTCAAAAATTCGAATTATTTATCATTTCAAAGGATTGCCATGAAACCGGATGATATCGAATATTTTAAAGAGTTTCTAACCAACCGGTTAGAAGAACTTTTGAGTCATGCAGACAATACTGTCTCAGGTATGACCATCCCAAAAGAGAATTTTCCGGATCCAGCGGACCGTGCTTCTCTTGAAGCAGACCGGAATTTTATGCTTCGTATAAGGGATAGAGAAAACAAACTTATTAAAAAGATTAAAAAAGCCTTAGATCGTATTGAAGACAACACTTTCGGAATATGTGAAAAGTGCGGTGAAGATATTTCAACGAGTCGCCTTAAGGCCAGACCGGTTACAACGTTATGTATTAATTGTAAAACCAAAGAAGAGGCTTTTGAAAAAGCCCTTGGATTATAATAAGAATGTGAACATAGACCTTCATATTCATTCAACAGCTTCTGATGGAACATTTTCACCATTAGAAATCCTCAATCTGGCTCAAAGCATCAATCTCGGGGCCATATCCATTACAGATCACGACACCGTTGCTGGAACAAAAGAAGCCCTTGCCATTGGGATACCGCCTTCCATTAATTTCTTAACCGGTGTTGAAATCAGCGCGGTTCCCCCACCGCCTTTTTCTTTTCCGGGAAGCTTTCATATTTTGGGTTATGCCATTAACATTGATGATTTTATATTAAATCAGACACTTGCTAAACTTCAGGAGGCGAGAAAGAATAGAAACCCACGGATTATTAAACTGCTGAATCGAATGGGTTTTGAACTTACGTTGAACGAAATACGGAAAGATTTTGGAGAATGTCAGCTTGGAAGACCTCATATTGCAAAGCAAATGGTGAAAAAGGGCTTTGTTCAATCGGTTGCCGAGGCATTTGACAAATATCTGGCAAAAGGTCAACCGGCATATATTGATAAATATCGTGTTGATTGTGACAGGGCAATTGAAGTCATACGCAATGCCGGGGGAATTCCTGTTCTGGCTCATCCCGTTCTTCTCGAAATCAAAAAGGATGATGTTTTTAAAAAGCTGATTTCCCGTTTAAAGGAAATGGGCCTTAAAGGAATAGAAGTTTATTATCCTGAACATACGCCGGATCTTATTGCCCGATATACTGAGATCGCAAACCGGCATGGATTATTAATTACAGGGGGTACAGATTTCCACGGTTCTATCAAACCCGAAATTAAAATGGGGTCAGGTAGAGGAAATTTCTCTGTTCCCTATGAACTGTATGAAAAATTAATTTCAAGTCTATAGATAGGAACATAGATGGAACAAACAGATCTTTCTGAATTAACTCACAAACTTAATTATGAATTCAAGAATACGGATCTCCTTGTCGAATCCTTACGACACAGTTCATTTGTAAATGAACAACTCGACACAGACCTCAAGGACAATGAACGGCTTGAATTTCTTGGGGATGCTGTCTTAAACCTTGTCGTAGGCCACATCCTCATGCAAAGATACCCGGAGTTAAAGGAGGGCGATCTATCCAGGATGAGGGCCAATCTGGTTAATGAATCTCAACTTGCATCCATTGCCCGCGGAATAAATCTGGGTTCCTATTTACAACTCGGCAAGGGAGAGATCCAATCAAAAGGCTGGAATAAGAAATCCATACTGGCAGATACTTTTGAAGCTGTAATTGCAGCGGTTTATGTAGATGGCGGTTTTGATGCTGTTTTTAATATCATTGACGGCCATTTTTCGTTTTTGATTAATTCCGTAACCACTCCTACTGCCAATCATGATTTCAAAAGCCAGATTCAGGAACTTGTCCAGATGGAATACAGATCCGTACCGATTTACAGTGTCGTTAATGAAAACGGTCCGGATCACGACAAAACCTTTCGGGTTCAGTTGAAAGTGGGTGAGGTCCAGGCAGAAGGAATCGGAAAAAGCAAGAAGGCCGCCGAACAGGATGCTGCCAGAAAAGGCCTTGATATTTTAAAATCCGGACCGGGTTAATCGGTCGAGTCTTTTAGATCTTAAAACCTAACCCGGACGGGCCGGAACCAAAAATATTTGCCACAAAGGCACTAAGACACAAAGGATATATTTATTATTCTTTCTTCGTGCCTTGGTGGCTTAGTGGCAGAATGGAAAAAGTTTTTCCACAAAAAGCACAAAATTTACAACTAAGGGACTAAAACGTAATGAAATTCTCTTGTTACGAATTCATCAATTGTAATAATTTGGGAAAAGATTGCGTTGCTTAAAAAGAAAAACACTCCTTTTGTCATTCCGATTTTTTTACCCAATGCCGGATGTCCGCATCAGTGCGCTTTCTGCAACCAGACATCCATCACCGGTGTAACGCCTGACACTATTTCTCCGGAAACACTTTGTTTTCTGATAAATGAGTTTCTTCAATATAAAGAGAAAGATGGACGGTATGTTCAGGTGGCTTTCTACGGCGGGAATTTTCTGGGCCTGAAAGAAGATTACATCAGGCTTTTACTTGATGAAACAACAAAATTTGTAAAAAATAAAAGAGTTGACAGTATTCGGTTTTCTACCCGGCCGGATACTATAGGCGTTGAACAACTAAATATCATTAAGGATTATCCCGTTTCAACCATTGAAATCGGTGTTCAGTCAATGGATAATCAGGTGCTGGCCATGGCTAAACGAGGACACACCGCCTTGGATACGGAAAAAGCGGCGGCCATGCTAAAGGAGCGGAACTATGAAGTCGGCATGCAGATGATGGTTGCCTTACCGGGTGATGACGAAACCAAATCCCTTGTTACCGCACAAAAAATTGCATCACTTTCTCCTGATTTTGTGAGGATTTATCCTACGGTTGTACTTGCAAGCAGCCGTCTTGCCGTATGGTATAAAAAAGGAGAATATACACCCTGGTCTCTTTCGCGATGTGTACCCCTTGTAAAAACCCTTTTCCTTTTTTTCAAAAGCAAAAAAATACCGGTCATTCGTATGGGGCTTCAGGCCTCAGAGGACCTTTCAAAAGACACGACAATTTTAGCAGGACCCTACCATCCGGCTTTCGGACATATGGTCCATTCTAAAATCTTTCTTGACATGGCCACATCACTCCTGGAAGCCGAGAAAGGCTCTTGTGACAAAATTACCATAAAAGTTCACCCCCGAAGCATTTCAAAAATCAGGGGGTTAAAAAATAAGAACGTGGAAAGCCTGAAAAGAAAATTTCAAATCAAATCACTCGAAATTATCCCGGATCTTTCCCTTGCTGAAGATAAATTGACTGTCTCGGCATGAACCTATTATTACCCACAACATCCTTGGGATGAAATGGGCAATCTTGTTTGATAATCAATGGATGAGTCTGTTGATTAATGAGGATTTTCGTTCAAGATCAAGGCATGCGAAAAAAATAACCACAGGCATATATTTGATATTCCGAGGATTGTTTTTTGAGCATAACGCAGAGATTGTGCGAAAAGACCATTAATCAACAGACTCATGGATAAGGTCAAGCATCTTCCGTGATGTATATTCTCCCACGTCCGCCAGAGCGTCTATGGGCAAAAACGATAGGGCATTATTTGAATAAAGGCAGGTGACCGAAGCCGAAAAATCGTCATCGGCTTCATAGAAAATATAGCAAAGGGCTATTTTGGGCAACGGGTAGACAATAAATGAAATATCGCCTTTCACACTTGCCGGAGCGTCACATCCGAGGAGGTTTTCCATAATTTGGTCTCTTGCTTTTTGGATTTTATCAACGTGTGGCACCAGAATCTGTTGAGTATGGGTGACGAAAGCCCCGGCATAGGGCATACTGTTTGGAAAATCCTTAAAGGCTTTTAACGGCTCCAGCGTGCTTGGCTCCGGCGTGGCATGGAGCGCATACAGGGAAATCAGAATCCCGATCACGCCGGTCTGTTGGACTTCGCCCAGAAAGATTGCATGGGGTCGAAGCTCACATTTCTCACCAAAAGCATCAAATAAAAAGGAATCTTTATCCCGTTCCGAGGGTAAAGCCCGTACCAGGTTTTCCGGGAAATTTTTATAAAGTCTTTTAAGATTATTTTGTACAATTTTAGCGTAATTGTCGCCCATAACTTCCATACTTAATATTCTCCATTTTTTGCTTTGTTTATTACGACGATGTACAATATTTAAATTTAATTTGATTTTTTAAATGAATTTATATGGTTAGTAAAGTAGAAACTAACTTTTCCATAAATTATGGAGCCGTGTCAATATCATCATTTAGCCCATCAGAACTTTTTGAGATGCCACACTTTTTATATATATTCGCTCATAGAGCCAGATAAATTCTTGAAGGTTGACAATGCATATTCACAGCAGTATATTTCAATTTGAAAGAACTTAGGGCTTAGGCCCAATTGGAATAATGGGGTAATGGAATGATGGGTTTGAAGGAGTTTTTTACAATTTAAATGGTTTATTTCCGCCCTTACTTCCAACATTCCATTCTTCCATTTTGATGGAATAAACAGATTTCCATTAATAAGCATGTATTTTTCAATAAGTTGTAGAACTTCAGAGACGTAATTTATGAAAGGAAATACTCTTATGGCGAAAGGTATTTTAGAAATAGCTGACAGCAGCTTTGATGACGAGGTGTTGCAGTCTGAAAAACCGGTATTGGTTGATTTTTGGGCTCCCTGGTGCGGTCCGTGCAGGGCAATAGAGCCGCTTGTTGAAGAGCTTGCCGAGGCTTTTGGCGACAAATTCAAATTTACGAGATGTAATGTTGATGAAAACCCGGTGACACCGACGAAATACGGGATAAAATCTATTCCCACCCTTATTTTTTTTAAAGAGGGAAAAGTTCTCGATAAGATTGTCGGTATCGTTCCTAAATCAAAACTCGAAGAAATTATAAATAAGGTGTAACAGGAAAATATGCAATGAAAAACGTCGATTATGAGCTTGTCATTATCGGCGGTGGCCCTGCTGGGCTCACCGCCGGTCTTTATGCGGCACGGGGCGGATTAAATGTAATCCTGATTGAAAAGATTGTTCCCGGCGGGCAGGTCATTATTACCGACTGGATTGAAAATTATCCCGGATTTCCGGAAGGAATCAGCGGACTCGATCTGGTTCAGAAGATGACCGAGCAGGTCAAACGATTTGATCTGAATATAGAAAACAATGAAGTCGTTTCCGTAGATTTTTCCGAACCGGTTAAGAAAATCACCTTAAACGACAAAACCATCACATGCCATACCATAATTATAGCAACCGGTGCTTCTCCAAAAAAGTTGGGTGTTCCCGGAGAAGATATTTTTTACGGCAAAGGCATCTCTTCATGTGCCACCTGTGATGGTCCGTTTTTCAAAGACCGTGTTGTTGCTGCTGTGGGCGGCGGCGATACCGCTGTACAGGAAAGTTTGTTTCTAACCAAATTTGTAAAAAAAGTATACCTCATTCATCGGAGAGACAAACTGCGTGCTGAGGCAATTCTTCAGAAACGTGCATTGGCAAATGAAAAAATAGAAATGATATGGGATTCTGTGTTGACTGATATCAGCGGTTTAACTAATGTTGAAAATATTACCGTGCAAAATGTTAAAACAGGTGATAAAACAAAACGTTCCGTTGATGGATGCTTTATATGGGTAGGTACAATTCCCAACACTAAATTCCTGGCAGATAGTGTAAAACTGGATGAAAACGGTTTTATTATTGCAGGCTTAGATGCGGAGACATCAGTGGCCGGAGTATTTGCCGCAGGTGATGTCAGAAATACCCCGTTGCGCCAGATTGCAACTGCGGTTGGCGACGGCGCCATCGCAGCTATTTCTGCAGAAAATTATATTGAAAACGTATAAAAATGAAACGTATCATAATGTTCGGCCTCATTTCTTCGTTGCTTTTTGTTTCGGGTTGTGCATGGTTCGAGCCCAAAGAAGAAAAAACGGCACAGGAACTTGCAAGTGATGGAATGGATCAATTCAACCGTGGAAAATATAAAGAATCCATAGAATCCTTTGAGAAACTCAAAGATTGGTATCCTTTCAGTAAATTTGTGCCTTTTGCGGAATTGAAAATAGCCGATGCCAATTATAATATTAAAGAGTATGAAGAAGCGGTGGCAGCATATGAAGAGTTTGAAAGTCTTCATCCCCGTAATGAAGCCATACCCTACGTTATATATAAGATGGGGCTCTGTTCTTTTAAGCAGATAGATACTATAGATAGAGATCAGACCACGGCTAAAAAGGCGCTTAATACGTTCACTCGTCTTAAAAAACAGTTTCCGGGAGATTTATATGCGATCAAAGCCGAAGAACATATCAAAAAATGTTTAAAAAGCCTTACCGGGCATGAGCTTTATGTCGGACTTTTTTATTTAAAGAGCAAACATTATAAAGCCGCTTTACATCGTTTCAAGTCAATCCTCAACAAATACTCTGATGTGGGTGTCCACCAAATGGCTTTGCAGCATATTGCCACCTGTGAGGCATCATTAAAAGAACAAAAAGGGGAAAAGGTCTCTCAATAGAAAATAAACTAAACTCAATGCAGACGGTAGGAAAAATACTTTACATCCTGCTTATTAAGATGTATCTAACTTGGTTCGGAAAGATATAAGGAGAAATAATAATGGCCAAAATGTGTGAAATATGCGGAAAAAAACCGCTTGTTGGAAATAATGTAAGCCACGCCCACAATGTGACAAAACGTCGATTTAATCCAAACCTTCAGAGGGTACGGGCAGTGTATAACGGCAGGGTCAAAAGGATAATGGTCTGCACCAACTGTATAAAATCAGGTCATGTGGTTAAAGCGCCCTAGCCTACACGAGCCGAAATCAAATCGCATGAAATTTACAATTAAGGGACTACGCGTCTATTCTTTTTACTCCTTGAATGTGTTTTATTTTCCTAATGGCCGATAGAACTTTTTTTAAATGTTCGGTATTTTTAACGGCTATGGTAAAATAGATGTCAACGATTTTACTTTCCTGGGTTTCCGTATGTGCGCTGAGTATATTGGCACCATTTTTGCTGATATTCGATGTAATATCCGCCAGTAATCCGACTCTGTCGTAAGATCGAATTCGAATTTTTACAGGATATGTATCTGCAATATCTACGTTCCATTCTACGTCTATTTGCCGTTCGGGGCTCATTTTCAGAGCGTTGACACAGCTGGTTCTGTGAACGGTAACGCCGTAGCCCCTGGTGATATACCCTGTAATCGGATCTCCGGGAACCGGCTGGCAGCACTTGCCGAACTTTATCAGAATATCATCAACACCCTTTACAACCACACCTTCTCTTGGCTTTTTCTTCCGTACACGGCCTATGATTTTGTTCAAGAGCGATTTGTGCTCTTTTTCCTCATCGGGTTTTGGGGTAATTTTTCGTACGATCTGCAAAGGGGTAATTTTACCATAACCCACACTTGCAATTAGATCATCGATATGCTTAAAGCCAAAATGCTCAACAACCTTATCCATCTCTTCTGATTTCAAAAGCGCATTAAAATTAAGACGGTATTTGCGAAAAGCCTTTTCGCACATCTCCCGGCCAAGGGAAATGCTCCGTTCTTTTTCCTGGATTTTGATCCACTGTCTTATTCTGGAACGGGCCTTGACCGTCTTGACAAAATTCAACCAGTCCTTGCTCGGATGGCCCTTCTTTGATGTAAAAATTTCAACAGTGTCTCCAGTTTTTAATTCATATTGAAGGGGAACAATACGGCCGTTTACCTTGGCTCCGGCGCATTGATTTCCGACTTCTGTATGAATTAAAAAAGCAAAATCGACCGGCGTGGCGCCTCTGGGTAAGGATTTTATTTCTCCTCGGGGAGTATAAACGTAAACTTCATCAGGAAAGAGATCGATTCGAACATTTTCCAGAAATTCATCCGGATCTCTGAAATCTTCCTGGTGTTCTACAAGGTTTTGAATCCAGGAAAATGTTTTGGTCATCTTTTCATCAAAACTTCCACCTTCCTTGTAGCTCCAGTGAGCGGCAATGCCGGATTTGGCGACCTTATCCATTTCCCGGGTTCGTATCTGTATCTCTATTCGTTCACCAAAAGGCCCAATAACTGTTGTGTGTAAGGCTTGGTACATATTGGCTTTTGGAACACCGATATAATCTTTGAACTTTTTGGCAACCGGTTTCCAGAGGGAGTGTATTGAACCCAGAACTTCATAGCACTGAGGTATTGTATCGAGGATTATCCTGAATGCAATAATATCGTACACTTCTTCAAATTCAAGGTTCTGGGAAACCATTTTTTTATAGATGCTGTAAAAATTCTTATATCTTCCCAGAACTTCGCATTTCAAATTGTGCTCATCCATTTTTTTCTGAATGAAGCTTTTAACGGTTTCGATGTATTTTTCGCCCTCTTCCCTGTCTTGGTTGACATAACTTTCTATTTTAGAATATTCTTCAGGTTGAAGATACATAAACGAGGTGTCTTCCAGCTCCTTTTTTATCCAGTAAATACCAAGACGGGCTGCAATAGCAGCATAGATATCAAGGGTTTCCTGCGCTATTCTTCTCCTTTTTTTCTCCGAGTGAAACTGGAGTGTCCTCATATTATGAAGCCGGTCCGCAAGCTTGATGAGTATGACCCGGATATCGTCCGCCATGGCAAGAATCATCTTTCTGATACTTTCGGCCTGGCGTGCTTGAGAGCTGCTACTAAAAGGAAGCGCACTCAACTTGGTTACCCCAGAGACAATATGTGTGATTTCGTCGCCGAACATAGCATTGATTTCTTCCGGAGTGGCATGGGTATCCTCAATTACATCATGCAACAGGCCGGACGCAACGCTGATAACATCGAGTTTCATATCAGCCAGAATGCCGGCGACTTCCAGGGGATGAGAAAGATAGGGCTCTCCGGACAGACGAACCTGTCCATCGTGGACCCTAGCCGAGTAAATATAGGCACGGTCTATGATATCCAGATCCACATCCGGGAAATATGCGGTAATTTTATCGATTATGTCATTGATACGAATCATCGAAGATTAATGCTTTCGTAAAAAGTCGGATTTAGACGGTTTCGTAAAAAGTCCAAACTCCCCCGCCAAACATAGGCGGGATAAAAAGGCGTCGCAAATTTTGTAATCATGAGGCGTACTTTTCGTACGTTGAATGATTACGAAATGCAGCACAACGCAGAAGTTGGACTTTTTACGAAACCGTCAAGATTAATATGCCTTTGCAAATACTACCCGCCCGCTGCTCGGTCCGCCGCAATATATACACTTACCTTTTTCCGATGGGCCGGACAGCGGGATGCATCTGATGGTAACACTGAGAGCTTCTTTTATTTTCGATTCGCAACGATCTTCCCCGCACCAGTGTGACAATGCGAATCCCCCATGAATTTCAGGCTGTTCGGGGTTTTCCGGGGTGAAAAATTTGTAAAATTCTTTTTTATCGTCCAGGGTTATGGAATGTGTTTTTCTAAACAACAGGGCACGATCAAAAAGAGTCTGCTGTATTTCGTCCAGGATATGTGTTATTTCTCCAACAAAACGATCCCTTTTAATCGATGTTCTTTCTCTGTGCCCCTTATCTCTCCTTCCAACATATACAGAATTGTCGGCAATGTCTCTGGGACCGATTTCAACCCGTAACGGTATTCCTTTTTTAATCCATTCCCATCCTCTGGCGCCCCCGATCTCGCGATCGTCAATTTCCACTTCAAGACGGCGGTGGTAATAAAATTTATCTCTCAGTTCTTTTGCCAGGCTTTCAACATAGGTCATAACGGTCGTCCTGTCCTCAGGGGTTCGGATTATGGGCATCAGAACCACATGTGAAGATGCAACCCTGGGCGGAAGAATGATTCCATCATCATCCCCATGGGTCATTATGAGCCCGCCGATCAGGCGAGTGGATGCTCCCCATGAAGTGGTCCAGGCATATTCCTCTTTTTCTATGGAAGACTGGAACGTTATTTCAGAAGCTTTGGCAAAATTCTGCCCCAAAAAGTGTGAGGTGCCGGCCTGGAGTCCTTTTCTGTCCTGCATCATTGCTTCAATGCACAAGGTATCTACGGCTCCGGGAAATCTTTCCGAGGCCGTCTTTCTCCCCTTGATTACCGGGATGGCCAGGTATTCTTCGACAAACCTGGTATAAATATCGAGCATCATTTGAGTCCGTTCAACGGCTTCTTCTGCTGTGGCATGGACCGTGTGTCCTTCTTGCCACAGAAATTCACTGGTCCTTAAAAATACACGGGTTCGCATCTCCCATCGGACAACATTTGCCCACTGGTTTATAAGGAGGGGAAGATCGCGATAACTTGAAACCCACTTGGAGAATGAATCTCCAATGATGGTTTCAGAAGTCGGTCGTACAACCAGAGGTTCATTAAGCATTCCCGCGGGTTCCAGACCGCCGTTAACCCCTTTTTCAAGTCGGTGGTGGGTAACAACCGCGCATTCTTTTGCGAAGCCTTCCACATGTTCGGCCTCTTTTTCAAGAAAAGAAAGTGGTATAAAAAGAGGGAAATACGCATTTTTAACCCCTGTCTCTTTGAACATATCATCGAGTACGCGCATTATATTTTCCCAGAGCGCATACCCCCAGGGTTTTATCACCATGCATCCTCTTACGGGTGATTGATCTGCCATTTGGGACGCCTTGACCACCTGCTGGTACCATTCAGAATAATCTTCAGATCGAGTAGGGGTTATCGCAGTTTTGTTTTGTTTTTTCATTCAGAATTCCTATAATTATCAAATTTTTCAACTTCAGCCAGTAAAACCTCAACAAGTTTCTCTTCAGGAAATTTTTTTATGACCTTTCCTTTCTTGAACAGAATCCCGGTGCCGTCCCCGCCGGCGATACCGAGGTCCGCCTCCTTGGCTTCTCCCGGCCCGTTTACAACGCAGCCCATGATGGCAAGTTTAATGGGCAAGGGGTTTAATAATAACGCTTTTTCAATACGTTCCACAATATTAAAGAGATCGATTTTACAGCGCCCGCAAGTCGGGCATGATATAATGTCCGGCCCATAGCGCCGGATATCAAGTGCTTTCAGAATTTCATATCCAACCCTAACCTCTTCAACCGGATCCCGTGTTAAAGAGACACGGATGGTATCTCCGATACCCTCCGCAAGAAGCATTCCGATGCCCAGGGACGACTTGACGATTCCTGAATAAAGCCCTCCCGCCTCTGTTACCCCCACATGAAGCGGCAAATCAGTTTTTGAGGAAAGGAGCCTGTAAGCCTCTACGGTTCGATGTACATCAGAGGCCTTAATCGAAATTTTTATATTGTGAAAATCCAATGACTTTATTAAATCAATATGCCGCAGGGCACTTTCAACCATGGCTTCTGCGCTTGCCCCGTTATGTTTCTTCAGGATGTCTTTTTCAAGGGAGCCGGAATTCACCCCGATTCTAATGGGGATATTAAAAGTCTTTGCGCAGTCAACAACCGCTTTTATTTTTTTATTACTACCGATATTGCCGGGATTGAGTCTCAGCCCGTCAGCACCTGCCTTTACCGCAGCCATGGCCAAACGATAATCAAAATGTATGTCAGCTATTATCGGGATAGATACTTGTTCCTTTATTGAAGAAATTGCTTCAGCCGCCTCCGGGTCAGGTACGGCCACCCTTACAATTTCACATCCGGCCCTTTCCAGGCGCTGAATTTGTGAAACAGTGGCCGGAACATCTTGAGTAAATGTATTTGTCATGGACTGGACCGCAACAGGCGCATTGCCGCCCACCGGAACATTTCCGACCTTAATTGGGCATGTATTTTTTCGTTTTATTAAAAAAGGCATAACCGTTTGTTATTAATATGTAATAGTATCATAACCCGTATGATTTGCTCGCAAAATACGTTTTATGTGTTTATTAAACATGCTTTTATAAAATTTTAGCAAAATATATCAAAACATATAATTAGCAGACAGATCTTTTAAGTTCAAGAAAAATACAGATTTTGTATTTGGCTTATAAAAAATATGGTAGTATAAAAACTTAGGGGCCTCACCCTAATTGAAATGATGGAATACCGGAATGATGGTCTGCCATTTTGCGACGGGCCTGTGAGGTGAATTTGTGATTGAAATGTCCCAGACATAATAGTTTTACCTAAATTCTGCAAGCCTTGTATCTGCCGGATATACAAGGCATCAATCGTGCAGCCGTATTGTAATACTGCAATCGATTGATAACGCAGTAGATCCGGTTGAGACGAGGCTCCCGAAGGGTTAACTTTTTTTGAAATCTAATACGGATTTCATCCTTTTATTTGGCCCGTTATCGGTGTGCGGATATTGATAAGAACATCTATTTAGCGCATTGTAATTATTTCAAATTTATCTCTTTCGAAAATAGTTAATGCAGATTTTAGGTTCTATGATTAGGAGCCTATAATTACGGTCCGGGTCTGGAGCTTTGGAAAATGGAAAAATGGGTTGTTGGTAAATTTCATCTTGAAAAGGAAGCCAAAATATTTATAGGCAACTCAATTCTTTTGTAAAATTCCCGAGATATAAATTATAAAAGGAGAAAGGTAATGGATCTGCAAAATGGAAAAAGATTTGTGGAAAAACACGGGCCGGATGCAAAACCGGACCGTTTAATTAAAAATGAGATTTTAAAAAGGACTAATAAAAATGAAATTCCTTGTGCGGTTGCTTTTGAAATAGCAAAAGAGCTGCAAGTGTCAGCAGATGCGGTGGGTATGACCGTTGACCTGATTAATTATAGGCTGGTAAAATGCCAACTGGGATTGTTTGGGTATCAGCCAAAAAAAAGGATTGTGAAGCCTCAACATACGGTAACCGAAGATTTAAAAAATGCCATTTCTGACGCGCTGGTCCAGGGACGACTTCCATGCAAGAGCGCATGGGATATCGCCTTGCGATTTAAAATGCACAAAATGAAAGTCAGCGGTGCCTGCGAAGCCATGGGGGTCAAGATAAAGCACTGCCAGCTGGGAGCGTTTTAGTTATTGTCCATCCATAAATGGTCTTTTTGCTTGCCCAGTTAAATCCGTATTTAATATTTAACCGGGGCCCAATCTTAGCGTTATGTTCAAAAAATTAATTCGCCAAAGTTGACGGTCTTGTAAAAAGTCCAACTTCTGCGTTGTGCTGCATTTCGCAATCATTCAACGTATGATAAGACCTCATCATGATTACAAAATTTGCGACGCCTTTTTATCCCGCCTATGTTTGGCGGGGGAGTTTGAACTTATTACGAAACCGTCTAAATCGGACTTTTTACGAGTTCATCAAAGTTCGGTGGCGAATAAATCCTCGGAATATTAAACATATGCCTGCCTGTTGGAGCAAAGCGTAAATCCCGTTATCGGGGTCCCGTAGGTCCCCGTGAAAATACCGGGACAGGGCCGTCAGGTCGTACGGGGATGTTTATTTTTTTCACATGCCTTGATCTTGAATAAAAATCCTCATTTATGGATGGACACGAGTCTGAGTTTTTGATGGGTTATATTTTGTTAACCGTGGGCGGGTTCATATCAACATTTAATTCACCAGAACTTAATACAATTATATCCCGTCAATTTTCTGACACATCGTTAAGTTTATGATAAAAGAATTATGTCAAAACTTTATTTGGAACCACAGTTAAGCAGCATAACTATTTATCGTTATTGATATAAACTTATTTTCAAGTTTTTTGGCACAAAAAGTGCTGTAATGCTATAATTTTAATGAGGGGTCGGGAAGCTTTTTCGATTCAATAGCTCCATGAATAATCAGCAACTCCATAATACAAGCTCATATTTTATGTGAAAAAAGGATAAATTTATGAAAAAGATTTATGTAAACGATGACAATCAAGCAACGATAATATGTCCCAAATGCGCCTTTACGAAACAAATAGATATGACGAATTTCAAGAATACTCAAAAGCGCGTGAAGGGCAAATGCCGATGTGGCGAGGTCTTTGGGTTCACCATCGAATTTCGAAAAAACTACCGCAAGAAAGTCAGACTCGCCGGCGAATACCATAATAACGGAAAAGGGAAAAAGGGAGAAATAATCGTTGAAGACCTTTCAATGAATGGAATTCGGTTTGTAAATTTAGGATCAGATCAAATTTCGATAGATGATAAATTGGAAGTAAAATTTAAGTTAGATAACCAAATGAGATCAGAAATAAACATTCTCGTTAAGGTGATATGGGTGAAAGATAAAATGATCGGCACAAAATTTAGCGGACCGAAATCATTTAAATCGGAGTTGGGCTTTTATTTGAGAACATAAATATAAGGAGGTTCAATTTGCTAAAACAGTATTCCATAAGTCCTGATGGCGAAAAGTTCCAGTTACCCGAGCCGGATGAGTATGTAAGGGAATTCGAACGGCTAAAGAATATGGTACATGACCAGCGAGACAAGGGGCGTGAGATTGTGGTGGTCATGGGTGTGGGGTTTGTCGGTGCTGTAATGGCGGCAGTGGTGGCTGATTCGGAAGATGAAAATGGCAATCCCGTCAAGTTTGTCATTGGAATGCAGCGGCCGAGCACTCGCAGCTACTGGAAGATTCCCTTGCTGAACCGGGGATTGCCTCCTGTACAGGCAGAGGACCCGGAGGTGTTGCCGATGATTCACCGCTGTGTTAATGAGAAAAAGACCCTTACGGCTACGTTTACTTACGACGCCCTGAAACTTGCAGATGTGGTGGTTGTAGACGTTCAGTGTGATTACCTGAAGGAATCTTTGGGTGATGTGAAGAATGGACAGACGGACATGGCCGCATTGGAGATATCCTTGGAGATCATCGCCGAACACATCACTCCTGATGCGCTTGTGCTCATCGAAACAACCGTGGCCCCGGGCACCACCGAACAGGTGGCTTATCCCATTATGAGGAAAATGTTTCGCAAACGCGGTATTGAAAGTGATCCCTTGTTGGCCCATAGTTTTGAAAGGGTGATGCCCGGCAGGCATTATGTTGCCAGCATCCGCGATTTTTGGAGGGTTTGCAGCGGAACCAACCAAGAGGCCACCGGCCGGGTGGTAAAGTTTCTCGAAGAAGTGATCAATACGGATGAGTATCCTCTGACTGTATTAGATCGGCCCATTGAGTCGGAAACGGCAAAAATCGTGGAAAATAGTTACCGTGCAACGATTCTGGCGTTCCTCGACGAATGGAGTCTGTTTGCCGAACGAAATGGCGTTGACCTTATCAAAGTTCTCGAAGCTATCAAGGTTCGACCCACACACAGCAACATTATTTTTCCGGGACCCGGCATTGGCGGTTACTGCTTGCCCAAAGACGGCGGGCTGGGAATGTGGGCATACCGACACATTCACGGGTTTGAAGACGATATTTTCAAGATTACCCCCCTCGCCATCAATATCAACGACACCCGGTCATTGCACGTTGCCCAACTTACCCGTGATGCACTCCGCAATATGAGCCGTCCGCTGGCGGCTGCCGAAATCCTGCTTCTTGGAGCCTCTTATCGCGAGGACGTTGGAGACACTCGATACAGCGGATCTGAATTGGTCGTTCGCAGACTGACTGAAATGGGAGCTGAACTTAGGGTGCACGACCCCTATGTACAGCACTGGTGGGAATTTGAAAAGCAAGACGAGTACCCTTCCCCTACGCATAGCCTGAAAAGGTTCTTTCGCAGCCAGGACAAACTTGCCGACCTGCACGTTAAGAAAGACTTGGCACAGGCATTACACGGTTGCGATGCGGTTATTTTTGCAGTCAGACACAAGCATTATTTAGATCTGGACCCCGATAAAGTAGTGGAGACCGCCGGCGCTCCCCTGGCAGTAATCGACTGCTTCGGTATATTGGATGATACGAAAATCAAGCGCTATTTCGAACTTGGCTGTGAGGTCAAGGGGTTGGGCCGAGGCCACGTCAAAAGGATTAAGGATCAGGTGCGAGCCGAGAGAGAGGAAATGCTGCTGGCATTAAGCGCAAAGCACAAAGCGGATCGTCCGTAGCGTGGGCTTCGGGATAATCGCATAGGACGTAAAAATTAAAAACAGTTGGTTATCAAAACCGGTAGTAGCTCCAAAAGTATCGACATCATTCACAACAAAAATTTTTATGCAGATATCATATTTTTCTGATGTCAGGTTAAATAGATCCTATTGTTGAAAAATGTCGAAACGTCTCTGTATAGGACAAATTATTTCCTCAGATAAACCCCCAAATCTTTTTCAAGTAATTTTGTATTATTGAACTGTGCACCGACATTGCGGTCGTTGGTCCATTTTATTTTGATAGTCGTGTGGATTTCTGTTTTCATTGGATTATCTAAATTAAATTTCAATTCGACTAAATCATCTTTGGAAAAATTATGTGGCTTAAAAGTTGTAAAATTGATTCCAGTCATTGAAATGTCTATGATTAGAATATCATCCCTTTCATTTTTTTCATGGATAAAGCATTCACCACCAATCTGAACCTTCTTACGGTAATACTTTCGAAAATCCAAGGTGATCCGAAATTCTTCGCCGCATTTACATTTAACCTTTAGTCGCTTATGGGTATCCTTAAATTTATATACATTTATATTTTTTTCTAATTCGCATTTGGGGCAGATTATCTTTACCTGATTGGTACGGCCTGCATAAACTTTTTCCATTTATTTTCCTACTATCAGAATGCTTAAAAACCAGCTGCTTCAATAATTATATCCGATATCTTTTAAAATAGGCCCACAAATGGATTATAGCGCTTTTCACTGCCGATGCTTGTTTCCGGGCCATGTCCTGTAAAGACTCTTACATCATCGTCCATTTTGAAAAGTTTTGTCCTAATGCTTGATATAAGGGTGTTAAAATCTCCGCCGGGAAAATCGGTGCGCCCGATGGAACCGGCAAAAAGGGTATCTCCCACAAAAAGGATTTTATCTGTATATAGTGAAATACCTCCCGGCGTATGCCCCGGCGTATGAATAACCTTTAGCGAAAATTTTCCAAAAGAGACGGTATCTCCTTCTTCAATGGTTTGATCACATGGCGGTGAATTTTCAACTGAAATCCCAAAAACAGCAGCATTGGATGAAAGCGAACCCAGCATAGGAGCATCAAGGGGATGGATCAGGATGTCTGCACCGGTGGCATCTTTTATTTTTCCGTTTGCACTGACATGGTCAAAATGGCCATGTGTATTGATGATATATTTTATTTTTAACTCGGAATCTGCAAGAGAAAGTAGAATCCTGTCGGCATCCCCCCCGGGATCAATGACAACACCTTCCTTTGTTTCTGCACATCCGAAAATATAACAGTTTGCCATAAGCGGCCCAACAACAAGTTCTTTAATAATCAACACAGCCTCCTTAATGATTTGATTCGTAGACTCAATGAGTCGTTTTTTATCATCATGATTATAATGGATAGACCTATCTAACTCTCGCGGGTGTAATCAAAATCGGGCACGTATTCTTTTTCGGTTTGGTTTTTTTGAATATGATTCTTTACAATAATTTCTTCTTTTTCAAGTGCGATGCGAATGCTGTCGAGAATTCCATTGATAAAAGCGCCTGATTCCGTGGTGCCGAATTTCTTTCCCACGTCAATGGCCTCGTTGATGGATACTTTATATGGAATATCATGACAGTAAAGCAGCTCATATACGGCAACTCTCATGGTGTTTCTGTCAACGCAGGACATGCGGCCGAGCTTCCAGTTGTCGGAAAAACGTTTAAGGATCGAATCGATTTCACCTTTGTCCTTCATAACACCTTTTACAAGCTTAAGAAAAAAGGGAAGCATTTTCCTTGGAGGAGTAAAATTTTTGCAGAAGCTTTCCAAAATTTCATTTGAGTAATTCTGACTCATATCCATAAAGAAGAGCGCCTGCATAGCGATTTCTCGGGACTTGCGACGGTTTCCCATGGTTATGCCCGGTCGACAACCTCAATCAAATTTGCCATCTCAATTGCAGCTATTGCAGCATTCCATCCTTTATTGCCGGCTTTTGTTCCGGCGCGTTCGATGGCCTGTTCGATGGTGTCGGTTGTCACAATGCCGAAGATAACCGGAATTTCAGAATCAAGACTGACCATGGCGATTCCTTTGGACACTTCAGCACTAACATAATCAAAATGTGGCGTGGCACCCCGAATCACGGCACCCAGACAAACAATGGCGCTATATCGACCCGTTGCCGCCATTTTTTTGGCTATCAACGGTATTTCAAATGCACCGGGAACCTTCACAATTTCTATATCTTCGTCTCGGGCACCGGATCGTAACAGTCCGTCTACGGCACCCTCTTTAAGCCTGTCGGTGATAAAATCATTAAAACGGCTTACCACAAGTGCAAATTTTTTGCCCTCTGCCAGCAGGTTAGCTTCTAAAATTTTTGGCATTTACATTCCTCCGGGTTAGGGTACTGTATCAATATTTAATAGATGTCCCATCTTAAGCTTCTTGCACTCCAGATAACACCGGTTATATTCGTTGGGCTCTATTTCAATTTTTGTCTGCTCAACTATACTGAGTCCATATCCGTCAAGCCCAACAACTTTCTTGGGATTGTTTGTAAGGAGTCTCATCTTTCTAACTCCCAAATCAACAAGAATCTGTGCACCGATGCCGTAATTCCTCAAATCAGGCTTGAATCCCAGTTTTTCATTTGCTTCAACCGTGTCAAGACCGTTGTCCTGGAGTGCATATGCTTTTAATTTATTCACAAGGCCGATCCCTCTCCCCTCCTGGCGGATATAAAGCAATACTCCGGATCCTTCCTTTTCAATCATTTTCATGGCCTTATGCAGTTGTTCTCCGCAGTCGCATCGGAGTGAACCGAAAATATCTCCTGTCAGACATTCCGAGTGAACCCGAACAAGTACAGGCTTATTGGAATCGATTTCACCTTTTACCATGGCAATATGAAGTAACTCATCCACATCATTTTCATAAACAATGACTTTAAATTCTCCGGCAATGAAAGTGGGGACAACCGTTTCCGCTGCTCTTTTCACAAATGATTCGGTGCGCATCCGGTATTCAATGAGATCGGCGATGGTGCATATTTTAATATCATGTTCTTTGCTAAATTTTTCCAGAGCCGGCATTCTGGCCATGGTACCGTCTTCATCCATGATTTCACAAATTACACCGGCAGGCTTTAAGCCGGCAAGACGCGCCAGATCGATAGATCCTTCAGTCTGGCCGGCGCGCACCATCACTCCGCCTTCTCTCCCCCTCAAGGGGAATACATGTCCTGGCCGGACAAGATCACTCGGTTTGGTGTTATCATTTACAGCCGTAAGGATTGTGGTGGCACGGTCTGCAGCGGAAATACCCGTAGTTACGCCGCATCGAGCCTCGATGGATACGGTAAAACCCGTCTGGAACCGCGATGTATTGTTGTCAACCATGAGCGGGAGGTTGAGGGAGTCGATCTTTTCTCCGGTCATGGAGAGGCAGATAAGTCCCCGACCGTATTTTGCCATGAAATTAATGGCTTCAGGCGTAACCGCTTGGGCCGCCATTGTAAGGTCGCCCTCATTTTCTCGGTCTTCATCGTCAACGAGAATGACCATATGTCCGGCCCTTATTTCTTTAATAGCATCTTCAGTGGATATAAGTGACATTATAAATTATTTTCTCCTCTAAATAAAACCACGGATAAACACAAATAAACACGAATTTAAAAAAAATAACATACTACAATTTCTAGTATTTTTTACATGTTCATTTGTGTGTATTAGCGTCCATTTGCGGTTAAATAAAACCACGGATGAACACTGGATAATAGGTAATGGATTTAAATAAAACCGGTTTTGGCCAGAAATTGCATATCAATAGACCGCCCGGTTTGATTTTCTTTATCATGGCTCTGTATTTCTGTGACAAAGCGTTCAACATATTTTCCGATCATGTCCGTTTCAATGTTGACGGGATCCCCGACCTTGCTGAGTATTATGGTTGTCAAATTTGCAGTGTGCGGGATTATACTCACATCAAAACTGCTGCGATCACAGTTATTGATTGTAAGGCTGATGCCGTCCACTGCAATCGAACCTTTTTTTATCATGTACCGTGAAAAGGATTCAGGCACGCTGATAGTAACAATTTCGGCATTGCCTTTGTTTTGTTTTTGCTTTATGGTTCCCACGCCATCGATATGTCCTGAGACAAGATGACCGTCTATGCGTCCGGAAAGCCGAAGCGCACGCTCCAGGTTCACACGATCTCCGATCTTTGCCCTGCCAAAAGTTGTTCTTTCAAGCGTTTCAGGAGAAACATCAACTTGAAAACGCTGGTCATGTATCTTAACCACAGTCAAACAGACGCCGCTAATTGAAATACTGTCTCCGATCTTGGTTTGCTCAAGAACAAAATCCGCCTTAAAAGCAAAACGTTTTCCCTGTCCTTCAGACCGTATCTCAATAATGGTTCCCAGACCTTCTATGATTCCGGTAAACATAAATAATAAAAAGGGTGATATTGTTAAATCTAACTGTAACTTCTCAATAAGTTCCGGCGTATTAAATGATGATATTGAGCCGAATCCATAATTTATGGAGATTCCACATCTAACTTATACAACAAATTGATAATACAATAAATCCATCCCAAACGAGATTCCTGAAGGGGCACTTCATTTGAAATCTAATCCGGATTTCATCCTTTTATTTTGCCTGTTATCGACATATTGATTTTGATAATAAGGTCTCAATTGCGCATTGTAAACATCCTGAATTATCTTTTTCAAAAAAAGTTAATGCAGATTTTAGTTAGATTACTTATCAATATACCCTTGGATCATGACATCCTTGCCGAATTGTCTGACATTAATATCTTTCACCGGTATGCAATTTTTCATCAAATCCGCACCCTGTCCTTTGCAGATCGGCACACCATCATCTCCGCCAAGAATTTTGGGGGCGAAAAAAAAGAAAATCTTTTCAACAATTCCGGCTGACAGGGCTGATGCAATAACCCGGCTGCCGCCTTCTATGAGGAGACTGGTTATACCCAATGCCCCTAAACGGTCCATGAGTATATTAAGATCGATCAGTCCGTTCTTGACGGGTGACTCAATAATCTTTGCACCCCGTTGTTCTATTCCGGCTTTTTTGTCCTCTGAAACCGAATGACCGGTTATAATAATTGTATCAGAATCAGAATCAAGCCGAAACAGCTTAGCTTTTTCAACAATTTTAAGATGGGTATCGAGAACAATTCTTACCGGATCCAGGCCCCCAAAATTGTTTGCCAAACGGGTTGTTAGACTGGGGTCATCTTTTTCTACCGTATGAATGCCCACCATAATAGCGTCCACAGCATGCCGAAGCCGATGGGCAAATTCTCTCGCTTCTTCACCGGTAACCCACCGGGAATCCCCGGTTCTTGTTGCAATCCTTCCGTCCAAAGTGGCCGCGCATTTGATGATTGTGAATGGACGATTTGTCTTAACGTATTTAATAAAAATTTCATTAAGTCTTTTGGCCCGGTCCTCACAAACTCCCGTTTTGATATCAATTCCCCGGTGTTTTAAATAATCTATACCCCCTCCCTTAACTCCTGGATTGGGGTCATGCATCGCAACAACGACCCGTCTAATGCCGGATGCAAGTATCTTTTCGGTGCAGGGAGGGGTTCGTCCCGTATGATTGCAAGGCTCAAGGGTCACATAAAGGGTTGATCCTTGTGCCAACGCTCCGGCATCATTTATAGCATTGACTTCGGCATGCGCTTTCCCTGCCGCATGATGGTATCCTTTTCCGACGACTTTCCCGTTTTTAACAATGACGGCACCGACCATGGGATTGGGAGAAGTAAAGCCCTCTCCCTTTTTTGCAAGGCCAAGTGCCAGTTTCATGAAATATTCGTCGTTCATTATCTTCCGGCTATTCGGCTTTATGTTCGCTCAAAAGGCTTTTTAGCTCAGAAACAAAATCATTTACATCTTTGAATTCTCTATACACGGATGCAAATCTTACGTATGCAATATCGTCTATTTCATGAAGTTTGGCCATGACTTTTTCGCCAATTTTGTGGGAAGGTATCTCTTTTTCTCCGGTTTCTCTGAGATCGCGTTCCAGCTCATCAAGAAATTCTTCAATAATATTAACGCTTATGTTTCGCTTCTGGCAGGCTTTTTGGATGCCTGAACCTAATTTTTCTCTGGAAAAAGCTTCACGACGTCCATCTTTTTTTATAATCATGACAGGGATTTCTTCTATATGCTCGTAGGTTGTAAATCGTCTACTGCATAGCAGGCATTCCCTGCGCCGGCGAATGACGTTCCCATCCTTGCTTAATCTAGAGTCGATAACTTTGTTGTTAATTTCTCCACAAAATGGACATTTCATGAATTCCTCCCTGCTAAGGGTCTCGGAAAAAATAAATTATTTCATCTTACTTGTCTTTTGGCTCGAATTCTTTGTTGCACCCACCCGTGAAACCGTAACGTATGCACCCGTTGTGCGCCTAAAATTCGAACCAAAATCCGGCGTAATTTGGGGGGGTTATTTTTTTCTGAGGCCCTGACTGTCATTAAATTGAATTAATTCAATACCTGCCTCCGTAAACATGTCTTCAGACATGGCGTCCGCATATCCGGAATGGTAGTAAATCTTTTTTATTCCGGCGTTAATGATCATTTTGGCACATATGGAACACGGCATGTTTGTACAGAAAAGGGTTGCGTCCTTTATGGAAACACCATGATAGGCGGCCTGAATAATAGCATTCTGCTCAGCATGTATGCCCCGGCACAGTTCATGTTTTTCCCCTGAGGGCACGTTTAATTCTTCACGCAAGCACCCGATATCACAGCAGTGTTTAATGCCGGTCGGGGCGCCGTTATAGCCGGTGGACAGAATTCTTTTATCCTTTACAATTATGGCGCCTACCGCCCGCCGGATACATGTAGAACGTTTGGCCACAAGAAACGTAATATCCATAAAATAGGTTTGCCATGAAGGGCGATTTTTTTTCTGAGACACTTTTTATCCCGCTGCGCCAGACCCGTTACCATATAGAGGAAAAGTTTCACACAGTTCGCGAACTTTTGTCTTTGTATCCTTAATCAGAGCGTTATCATTGTGATTTTGGAGCACATCAACAATAAGCTCCGCGATTATTTGCATTTCCGGTATTTTCATACCTCTTGTGGTAATGGCAGGTGTCCCAATACGAATACCGCTGGTTACGGATGGGCTGAGCGTTTCAAATGGTATGGAGTTTTTATTGACGGTAATTCCGGCACGGCCCAGTACGTCTTCGGCATCTTTCCCGGTTATGTTAAGATTCCTTAAATTGATAATCATCATATGGTTATCGGTACCGCCTGAAACTAATTGCAACCCATGGTCCGTCAGACGATCAGCAAGAACCTTTGCATTTTTAACGACATCTTTCTGATAGGCCACAAACGAATCGCTCAAAGCTTCATGGAAAGCAAGCGCTTTTGCAGCAATGACATGCATCAGCGGTCCCCCCTGAATTCCGGGGAATATTTGTTTATTCAATTTAGCGCCATAGTCGGTTCTTGCCAGAATTAACCCCCCGCGCGGGCCTCTTAATGTTTTGTGAGTTGTTGAAGTTGTAACATCCGCAAAAGGTATGGGAGAAGGATGAAGCCCGGCTGCCACCAGACCGCCTATGTGGGCCATATCCACCATTAAATAAGCGTTTACAGATTCGGCAATTTGGGCAAATGCTTCAAAATCTATGATACGCGGGTAGGCGCTCGCACCGGCAACAATCAGCTTTGGCCGATGCTTTTCCACCAATAGCGCCAATTCTTTATAATCAATGGTTTCGGTATCCCGGTTTACGCCGTAGTGGAGAAAATTATAAAGCTTTCCTGAAAAACTGGCCGGACTTCCGTGTGTAAGGTGTCCGCCGTGGGACAAATTCATTCCAAGAACCGTGTCTCCCGGCTCTAACAGAGCAAAATATACCGCCATATTTGCCTGTGATCCTGAGTGGGGCTGGACATTGGCATAGGGGGCATTGAATAATTTTTTGACCCGATTTATGGCCAGTTTTTCAGCAATATCAACATATTCACACCCACCATAATAACGCTTATCCGGATAACCCTCAGCATATTTATTGGTAAAAACACTTCCCTGCACGGCCATGACCGCCGGGCTGGCAATATTTTCCGATGCAATAAGCTCTAACGTGTGTTTCTGCCTGTCCAACTCCATGATGATTGCATGGGCAATCTCAGGATCCACCTTCTCAATAAGTTTCAAGTCCAAACATCATTCCTTTTTTAAAGATTATGCCTTGGGATTTGGCTAAATTGACAACTCACCTGTTGGCTCAAGATATGCACACCACATTCTTTACATAAAAAGAGATGCAGGATGTCCAATTGACGGTCTCGTAAAAAGTCCAACTTCTGCGTTGTGCTGCATTTCGCAATCATTCAACGTACGATAAGTACGCCTCATGATTACAAAATTTGCGATGCCTTTTTATCCCGCCTATGTTTGGCGGGGGAATTTGAACTTTTTACGAAACCGTCTAAATCGGACTTTTTACGAGTTCATCAATTGGTTACACAATAGAATCTTAATCCGTCATCGCGGCGTCTATCCTGTCAAATTTATCCAATCGACGCTGGTGCCGTCCGCCTTCAAAGGGTGTTTCAAGCCAGGCTTTCACTATCTCCAAGGCAAGGATATCGCCCACAACACGAGCGCCTAAAACCAGTATATTCGAATTGTTGTGGCGTTTGCTCATAATGGAGGAAAAAAGATCCGTACACAGAGCCGCTCTGACATGAGGAAATTTGTTGGCAACCATTGACATACCGATTCCGGTACCGCACATGAGTATCCCGCGCTCAAACTTACCCGCTGAAACCATGGACGCAACTTTGATTCCAAAATCAGGATAATCGACCGAATCTTCATTATAGCAGCCTGCATCCTCGACATCAATACCTCTTTCCATGAGTAATGCTTTAACCTTTTCCTTCAAATCATAAGCTGCATGGTCACTTCCGATAATAATAGGGGTTTTCTTTTCCGGCATTTCTTTATCCTGACATTGGAATTATTCTTCGATTTCAATAACAGTGCGGCCTTTGTAAGTGCCGCAACCGGGGCAAGCATGGTGTGGAAGCCGGGCATCACCACATTGAGGACAGCTCGTCAGGTTAGGGCCCGTAATTTTCTGATGAGTCCTTCTTTTATCCCGCTTTGATTTTGATTTTTTTCGTTTTGGAACAGGCATAAGTTCTCCTTTAACAAATTATTTTTAAATATTATTTTCAAATCATTCTTCTGTTTCAAGGTTGAAGTTTAAGTAAGTAAAATAATAAGGACTGTCAAGATATTTTACATTTTATCATCAAGGGGCGTCATAAGTTATTAAGAATTTAAACGGTTAATTATCCATAAGCCTGGAAGCAAGACCGGAAAGACGCTCTGTGGGTTTGTTGTTTTTGAGGGCAATGTTCAAGGCTTTTTTTGTACCCACAAGGATTACCAAATTTTTTCCCCTTGTAATTGCAGTGTATAACAGGTTCCTCTGCAGGAGAACAAAATGCTGGGTCATTATTGGCAATATTACGGCAGGGTATTCCGATCCCTGTGACTTATGCACCGATATGGCATAGGCCAGGGATATTTCATTCATTTCAGTAAAATCGTAAGTGACAATCCTTCCATAGTAGTCCACTGAGAGTTGCTTTTTTTTTCTGTCAACGGAGCTTATGATTCCGATATCTCCGTTGAAAACCTCCTTTTGATAATTATTTTTCAGGTGCATGATTTTATCGCCGGTTTTGAAGGTACTGCCCATGGCTTCAATTATAACCGGGTTTGGGTTTAAGACCTTTTGAAGCACCTGATTGAGGTTGGTCGTGCCGATCACGCCTTTGTGCATTGGGATTAGAACCTGAACTTCATACATGGGATCAAAATCGAAACGCGCAGGGATGGTTTTGGTACATAATTCAACAATCGTTGAAACCACCTTGTTTTGATTATTTTGTTCCAGGAAGTAAAATTCGGAAAGACCGTCCGAATCATCCAGAGGTTTCAGAACCGGAGATTCCCCTCGCCGTACCCTGTGAGCATTTGCAACAATAGGACTTTCATGGGCCTGTCTGAAAATCTTTTTTAGATAAAAAACCGGTAGTCGTGTCGATTTGATCATATCGGAAAGCACGTTGCCCGGGCCAACGGATGGAAGCTGAAAAATATCGCCCACCAGTATCAACACAGAGGTCATGGGCAGCGCCTTTAATAGATGATACATTAAAGAGGTGTCGACCATGGAAGCTTCATCAATGATTATTGCATCGGTATCCAGAGGATTATCCGGATTTTTTTCGAACAAACCCTCTTTGAAATTAAATCCAAGCATCTTGTGAATGGTTTTTGCCTTGCTTCGGGTAACCTCGGATAGCCGCCGGGCTGCCCGTCCGGTAGGTGCCGCAAGAAGAACATGTTTTCCTAACGCTGAAAAGACGGCATTAATCGATCTTATGAGGGTTGTTTTTCCTGTTCCCGGTCCTCCGGTTATGATAACCGCTCGATGGGATAGTATTTCTTCCAGGGCATTAAGTTGTTCGGATGAGAGCGTTATGGCAAGTTTTTTTTGAACTTCTTTGGCAATCCGTTCCGTGTCTATGCCCGGCGGTGTCACGGGAACGGATAACAGGGCTTTGAGTCTGTCTGCGATACCGGTTTCCGCCTGATGAATTTCTTTCAGATAAACCATGTTGTGGTCCGGGTCACTCGGTGCATTTTCAATAACAAGTTCTCCGGCAGTAAAAAGCCCATCGATTTCATTCAGGGTTACACCCGGCGTTATCCGGAAAAGATTGTTGCAGTGATCAACAATTTGACCTTGGTAAGCAAAAACATCTCCTTGATTTGCGCCTTGTTGCATGACATGGAGAATGCA
This sequence comes from Desulfobacteraceae bacterium Eth-SRB2, assembly GCA_004193595.1. Lineage (GTDB taxonomy): Bacteria > Desulfobacterota > Desulfobacteria > Desulfobacterales > UBA11574 > S5133MH16. The sequence goes on along the minus strand of RPGQ01000004.1, from coordinate 97,616 downwards.
GGCCCTCACCCGCCGGGGGTGGTCTTTTTCAATACCCATCTTCTGAGCGACGGTATCGGCAAAATAGAAACCTATGCCGGGGATATCGGTTGTCAACCGAAAAGGGTCTTTGCTTATGATGTTGATGGCGTCCGGGCCATATTCTTTGAGTATTTTTGCACAATAAGAGGTTTGGACACCCATATTTTGCAAGAATTGCATTAAACTTCTCGCAACATGATGGTCTTTCCAGGCATTACATATTAACGCTGCTTTGGCCTTTCCGATAGCGTTAACTTCCAGCAGTTTCTCAGGTTCTTTTTCTATTATTTCAAAAGTTTTTTCTCCGAAACAGCTGACGATACGGTTGGCCATTGAAGGCCCGATTCCTTTGATAATGCCGGATCCCAGGTATTTTCTAATACCGTGGATTGTTGCCGGTAAAACAACTTCATACGATGTAATTTTAAACTGATGGCCATATCTGGGATGCGTTTCCCAGGTTCCTTTAATCTTAAGGGTTTGGCCCGGATTGACCGCCGCCATTGTGCCGACGATTGTTACGATATTATGGGTCTTGCTGGTTTTTAGTTTTGCAATGGTATAATGGTTTTCAGTATTGAAATAGGTGATTCTTTCCAGACATCCTTCAAGGGTGTTTATGGGAAGGGATTTTTTCATAAGAATTGATGACTACTTATTATGGGTAATAATCCAGCCAACAGCTTCTAAAAGATCCCTGGCGATAAAGTCGGGGGTGATTTCTTTTTTTTTCAGAATCTTTTCAGCTTTGTTTCCATTGCCTGTTTTTACCAGAACAGCGTGCCCGCACCCGGCATTCCGGGCACATTCAATATCCTTAGCACTATCGCCGACCATGACAGAGGTTGAGATATGGATCCGGTATTTCTGCTTAGCCTTAAAAATCAGTCCCGGACTTGGTTTTCGGCAGTCACATCTGTCTTCCGGTACATGCGGGCAAAAAAATATATCTTTTATTTGGCCGCCTTTGGATGTGACGGCTTGTTTCATCAGGGTATGCATGTGGTTCAGCACTTTTCCGGATACCATCTTGCGATTGATAACCGATTGGTTTGTAATAACAATAATGGCGAATCCATTTATAGTCAGTAACTTTATCGCCTCTAAACTTCCGGGAAGAAACTCAAATTCGGACCAGCTTTTGATGTAATCCGGGGAATCCCGGTTAATAACCCCGTCCCGGTCCAAAAAAACAACGTTTCGGAGTATTTCTTTTTCAACCGTCTTCTGCAATGGCAAAGGCGTCCTTAAACCCGTTTTGAATCATAGATACTTCATGTTTATTTGCCTGTTCCAGAGTGGAAAATCTGCCCACCCGTACCCGGTAAACCGCACCAAGTCCATCATAAAATATTGTTATATAGGTATTTCTATGTAATAGGCCAAGTTTTTGTTTCAGCCTTTGAGCGTTTTTCAAATCACTGAATGCACCGATTTGAACGGTAAATTTTCCTTGATAATAATTTCCTGGAATATAAGATCGACCGGTGCTGCCGGACAATTTGGGCTGGGCAATAGTACCGAGTGCCACGATTTCAACCTTAGCCGTACCCGGACCGACAATTCCAAGTTTATTTGCGGCCGTATAAGAAAGGTCAAGAATTCTGCCTCGGGCAAAGGGACCCCGGTCGTTGATTCTGACATCAATCTTCCTGTTGTTTCTCAGATTACGTACGGTGATATACGTTCCAAAGGGGAGGGTTTTGTGAGCAGCGGTCATGGCATACATGTTGTAAATTTCGCCGTTGGCTGTCTTCTTGCTGTGGAATTTTCTGCCGTACCAGGAAGCCATTCCGCGTTGGCTGAACCCTCGTGCGTGCGGCAGTGGTTTGTACCAATTTTTCCCAATTTTGTATGGCTTGGGATGCCCTGGAGGTGTTGGGGGAGGCGTTACTGTTGTACACCCATAAAAAAGAAATACCGGGAGACCGCAAAAAACAAGAAATTTGCAAATTAAAGACAAATGTATTTTCAATAATTGAATGAACATCATACTATATATCAATTGGGTAAAACGTATCATTACGTTAGATTAACACCCTAATATAAGTTTGTAAAGGGAACAGAAGGGGTTCTGCATATTTGATATAAGCCCAGGCGAGTTTTGCAGCATAACGTAATAGGGGCCATACAGGCTGTTAGCAAACGAATCTGAGCATCTTTTTGACGACAAATATAATAATACCATGATTAAGTTCGACATGGCAACTGCGCAATCAATTATCCGGAGTAAAATTTGAAAAACAAGATATACAAAGAAATAGTCCTTAATAACTGAGGTAGTTAAAAGGAAAGGAGTGGGAAATTAAAAAACGGGGGCCAGGGCAGCCTGATGACTACAGGTTATTCCATTTGTACGTCATATTTTCGTAATATATCTTCTGGGGTAATTTTTTCGGGTACACCAGTCGGCATCAGGACATTACGGCCGCAAAGAATAAAAACTTCGTAAGCGTCAAAGATAGCATATCGATCCTGATCAAAGATGATAAGTTTGTTACCATTCTCTTCTTTGACCTTTTCCCGGAATTTACGAATTCCGGTATATCCACCGTCTTTTTCCAATTTATCTTGCTGATCCATCCAGTCTTGATACGCGGTGGTCAAAGCCATAGTTAAAATTGTGAGATACGTATGAACACGGAACCCGGCTTTGGTATTTTGTTGAGGCCTTTGAATAAACCATGCCTGTTTGGATTCACGAAAAACCGAGTTTTCGATTTCGCTGCGGGCATCATAACCGTCATAGACTTTTAATGGTTTATTTACAGGACCGTTGGTCAGAATAACCATAGTTTTTGAATGAGGATGGTTTTCTTTATAAGGATCATGCAGAACAACAACGGCATTAATGGGATTGGGTGTAAAATCCTTTCGGTTCTCATGACTGCCACTGCCGAGTGGCCCATAAAACCCGGCAGTTGTTAATTCCTCGATGCCCACAACCTCCCAATAGTCAGTTTCCACCGTTTTGTTTTTACCATAACCAACATTGCGTTTTCTTGTCCTGTTTGCGAGATGCCCGGTATTGACCAAAGAAAGCGCATCGTTGTAAACATCCATGTTGGATTTGGCGGGAATATAAAAAGTGATGCCTTTTGATTGCAGTCACCACAGCGAAATACCATCTATGAAGCCTCGGTCCATGGCAATAGAAGTAATTTTTGAATGTTCACCCATGTTGGTAATGGCCTGCTGGATAACTTTAGCAAAATTTATATCAGCGACCTCAATTGTGGCAAAACGCATGGCTATAGGAAGGCGACTGTTTGAGTCCCAAACCACCCATATTTTGAAACCAAAAACAATTTCATAGACTTTGCGAATACGACGTTTCCGACGACGAAGTTCCGGGGCTTTTTCTTTTTTTACCTTGCCGCAGCCAGGGCATTGTTCTGTGGATTCAATTTCAGAGGCATCAAGCACTGCACGAACTTTTTTAGGAAAAAAGTTATGTTTTGCCAGAATGGCTATTACCTGATTAAAAAGATTTTCCAGTGCAGATGCAGCAATAGCTGTTATGTAAGAAGATATAAAGTCCGGGCATACAGGACCTCGGATTCTTGTTGGTTTTTGATCATTTTGCTCATCATCGGAGTCAATATGAGATTTTTGCTTGCCCCGATTACATGTGCCTTCTCTTACCTGTCTGCCGTTGAAGCCTACAAGGCGCATGAGAGGCTGAGAATGAAGGATGACAGGGTCAATATGCCAAAAAAACTTAAGTCCGGCAACAATACGCATCAAATATATGAAAATGACAGACATAAACGGGACCTTGCTTTTTCTCTTTTTAGATATGGGCTCAATCCCCATAAATAGATCTTTAAAACCGAATTCATCGAGAAAGCAAAAGAACTCATCAAAAAGCCCTGCTTCGCCAAGGCCATAGACTTCGGGAATATCGTTACCGTCAGCAAGATTTTTGGCTATGCCTGCCTGATCTCTATTGGCTGTATGCCAGGTTAAGCGGTCTGTGATATTGTGGGATGCTTCTGCAACTAGGTTCATGTATAATGCATAGCAGAGTTAAAGAGGGTTGTCAATGCGAGTGTCTTTATAAACATCTGATATTACTACATATATCGACACCCTATTTTTGCTTATGCTTGGATTTTTTTGTTCAAACGTCCGGGGGTATTGAATTGTATTTATCGTTCGTTTACGGTTGCAAGATGGCCGTTAATGCTGTGTTTTAAAGGCGTTGTGAAAAAACAATAAAAATCGAAAAAATCATATTTCTGGAATTTTTTTGAAAAAAAAGTGAAAATATTTTATATTTTGAACGAAAGTAGCTTTCTTATATCAAATATCCAGCTTAGAGGGATATCTGTTGAGGTGTTGGCGATACGGCAAGGATTCAACCGGTTCTCAATATGGAGAATATGTTATCAATGAAACCCTTCAAGAATGATTAATTGCTTGTAAGTATCCGGCAAAAGCGTTATAAGCCTCTTGTGCTGAATTTATTATGCGAATCGCTTCTGCTAACTATTTATCGTCGTCAATAAAAACTAAATATCATGGGCCTATTATCATCACGGATTTCCATCACACGCTATAAAGTCGCGGGTCGACTTGACGGCTCTGTACATGAAACCGTCTATAAAGCCCTTAAACAGCATGCGATTCCCGAAATTGAAGATGACGGCTCGGAAGCCATGGTCGGCTGGACGTCCTTTGAGTATCCGTATGCACCTGATTTCGAAGGGTATTCCTTTGTTTTTGGCGCCCACATGGTTTTTGCTTTGCGGATCGACAAAAAATCTATTCCGCCTAAACTCGTTCAGAAACATTATTCCCTGGAAGTTGCCAAGCATCTGGCAGACTCCGGCCAGCAATTCTTATCCGGCAACGAAAAAAAAGCTATCAAAGAACATGTTATCAACACCCTGGGCCGGCGTATCCCGGCTGTACCCAACGTCTATGATTTGGTATGGCATTATAAGGACTCCTCCTTGTGGTTTTTTTCCAATCTGAAATCGGCCAATGAGGCGTTGGAAACTCTTTTTATCAAATCCTTTGGTTTTCCCCTTATTCGCTTATTCCCATATACAACGGGAAATCTGATCGCCGGACTATCGGACAGCGAGCGCGATCTCTTGTCAAAACTGGCGCCGAGCCAATCTGAGGAGTAACCCATGCTGGATATCGCCGTAGCATATAACCGTTACAAATTCTTAGGAAACGAATTTCTGACCTGGTTGTGGTTCATAATCGAAACCGATCAGAACCGGTTGCGTCAGTATGACCCTGATCTTGTATCTTTGAACATCGGCAGCCGGATGGTACTTGAAAACACGCGCAACAACGCCAAAGAAACCGTCACCATTAAAGGACAGGATGCCGACCTTGAAGAAGGCCTGTTGGCGCTAAAAAAGGGGTCCGTTGTTACCGAAATACACCTGTCTTATAAAACCGGGCGATCAAATACCGCAACTAACCTCAGTGGTGCTTCCCAACATCTCCAACCCCAGTTGCCGTGGAGACCGGGCTGCGGAAACGCCGGAAGATTTTGAGGGCGCTGTTATCGAAAAAACCTATCTGATTGAAAAGGTCATCGGGCTTGTAAACAATCTCTTTTCCCATTTCATCAAACTGCGGGTATCAAGTGAGTGGCGCAACCAAACGGTTTCCCGAATTCGGAAATGGGCGTCATCTTAGAATAATCGCATCCCCGGTATGGATCATGAGCCATCCGTAGCCGCCAATATAATTACCGATTTTACATTTAAAAACATAATGAATTGTGATTGCTAAAGTTTTTTTGCGGTCTAATTCGTTACGAAGTCAGGGCCATAACATAGTGATAGTGAACGCAGTTCTTTGTTGTTGACATTTTTTACAATGTATGATCGAAATAAATATTATGTCTTCTCATCAAGAAATTTTATTATTTTTTATCTAACTATCTAACGCAGGGGATTAAATTGTACGGTCTTCACGCAATAGCCGTTCACAACGGCTGGGCCATGGCTTTTTTAATTGTCTTTTCCGGTCTTGTGATGCTGTCATTCGTAATTTCTCAACTTCATAAGATATTAATATTCTTTGAAAAAAAGCCTGTTTATATTGACCGGGATTCGGAAACCTTCGATATCGAACCACAGGAGGACAAGCCCTGGCTTTCATTACCCAAACAATTCCCTACTGACATTAAAGAAGTTGCCCGTTTGTATAAACCGTTGGTTGAAGAAATTGGTGATACGTTTTATCTTTCCCAGCTTTATGAAATGTCAAAAAAAAATGATTTTCCACACCCACATATTACACTTACAGCTTTTCGTGAAGCTAAAATATTAATCCCTGATGGCGATGGTGTTTTTACCTGGAATCCCCCCACAGAAAATGATGATAATGAAAACATCGAAGGTTAATTAATGGAGCTATTTTTTCAATTTTTATCAAACACCGGGTATTATCTGGCTGACTATCGAAACGTTATAATGATCGTGATCGGTTCCTTATTTTTATATCTAGGGTCTGCAAAACATTACGAGCCGCTCCTTCTTATTCCGATCGGGTTTGGCATTCTGGAAATGTCCCTTTTTTCAAGGGATTTGGACTTGGAATATATGAAAACAACAGTGTGTTACATTATTTGTATTTCGCTGTGGTTACAGGCCTCTACCCTTCAATAGTTTTTTTGGGCCTCGGGGCAATGACTGATTTTTCCTCTTTGCTGGCACGGCCGGTGCTTATGCTCTTGGGGGCCGCTGCCCAAATGGGAATATTTTTCACCCTTCTGGGTGCGTTGGCCTTCGGCTTTTTGCCCAAGGAAGCCGCTTCAATCGCCATCATCGGCGGCGCTGACGGACCCACATCCATATTTCTGACCGCCAAGCTCGCACCTCATCTGATCGGCCCCATCGCCATCGCCGCATATTCCTATATGGCGTTGATACCGGTAATCCAGCCGCCGATCATGAGACTTCTGACCACTCGCAAAGAACGGTTGATCCGGATGCCGGAACTCAGAGAAGTATCCAAGAAAGAACGCATCGTTTTCCTCGCCGTCGGCGTTTTGCTCTGCTGTTTTCTCGCACCAGCGTCCATACCGCTTCTTGGGACATTCTTTTTTGGAAATTTTTTAAAAGAATGCGGCGTAACCGAACGGCTGGCCCAGACGGCCCGCACGGCTATCATAGATACGGCCACAATATTTTTGGGGTTAACCGTCGGCGCCAGCACCCAGGGCGATGTCTTTTTAACCGGAAAATCTGTGGGGATTTTCTTGCTGGGCGCCGTGGCATTCAGCATCGCAACCTCCTCGGGTCTCATTTTTGCTAAAATTATGAATCTTTTTCATAAAGAAAAAATAAATCCTCTTTAAGGGGCTGCCGGCGTATCCGCTGTTCCCGGTTCGGCCAGAGAAGTTCATCTGGTGGGCCAGTCCGAGGACCCCGAAAATTACCTTCTCATGCACGCCATGGCCTGCAATTCTTCCGGTGTTATCGGTTCCGCGATTTGTGCCGGTGTTTTGTGGAGTTTTATGGTTGGTCTTTGATTATGTCAAAGAGAGATTCATGACTTGGGTCATTCATGCCCTTCACGTTTTAACAATTCCCGGTACCAGACCGAAACTTCATACATCCCCTTGAACCGTTCATCATTATTGATAATGCCGAGGCATATTTCAAATACTCCCCTTCCATATGCATTGCTGTATTCTTCAAAATCCTTTGTCTGTAAAAACTCCCGGACAAGGGACTGGGTTGTTCGTTTTGTTTCGTCTTTTCTTATATCTATAGGATCTTTGGGTTTCTGAAACGGCTCCCAGTTTTCATATCCTTTTTTTAGAATATGTTTCTGGCGCCTCGGTGACATGCCTTCGAAAATCGCCTTTTTCCTTTTTTCCTCTTCCTCAGGTGAAATTTTATTCATTTTCCTTTCCTTGTTCTTCTTGGCCTTTTTTCGAGTTTGTAATACCAAGATACTCTTCATCAAAGACTGTAAGAATGGCCATGGATAAAGGGACAAGCATATTCGCCATTTTTACATACTTTGTTTTTATTCCACTTACAAATTCATAGGAAATGTCGTAAAGCTTTTTTTGAATCGCATCCAGATTAACCGCCGGATACTGCTTTCCTTCGACAAACCCCGATTTACCACAGGTATGACTTCGCCCTCCTATGGATGTTGGTATCCCATAAAGTCGACACGTTATCGGCCTATATTCATAAACGGCACACATTTCATTATCATTTAGAAGAGGGCATCTGACCCGCTCTGCGGCGATATCCATGAGTATCTCCGTCTCGTTCTTTCCGGCTTTTTTATTTTTAACCGCTTGTTTTTTGATCATATGTGTTTTTCGATCCGCTTGATTGGCCCTATCGATAAGCCTGATTTTTTCCTTGCCTTTGATGATTTTATTAAACTGATGGTTTATATAGATCGCCTAATAGCAAGTGGTGACGTTGGCGCACAGCAGTCTGCACATTTGATCTTACATGTTACGCATTCCGGATGGTCTTTTTGTACCCTTGCAAACACTTCATCGGCTTGGGTTGCTAATGTTTTGTATTTCACAAAATATGGCGTAAAGTCTATTTTCATAAGTTAACTCCTAATTTGTTTCACGTGAAACACCATTTTCCGATACAGAACCGGCTGAAAATCTGATCGATTACATCATCTTTTGCAGTATCTCCTATTATTTCACCGATACTGTCTAAGGCCTCCTTTATATCCATGGCAATAAATTCAAAAGATTTCTCCTTTTTTATTTCTTGGACCACGGCAACACAAATCCCTAAGCTCCGCTCAAGGGCCATTTTTTGCCTTAAGTTGGGAATGATTTTATTTTGAACCTCTATTCCATATTCCCCGATAGAAAGTTTTACGATTAAATCCTTAAGTTCGTTCAGTCCCCTGCCGTAAAGAGCTGATATCTTAATCCTTTCCGGTTTGTTCCATGAATCGGGAATATCAATTTTAAAATTATCTTCCACAAGATCCGACTTGTTGATTACAAGTATAAGCCGTTTATTTCTTATTTTTTTATATATTTTATAATCTTCACCAGTTAATGGATCACTTGCATCTACCATGAAAAGAATCAAATCAGAATCGCTAATATATTCCTCCGCTTTTTCAATTCCCATGGCTTCAATCGGATCATCGGTTTCATGTAGACCGGCAGTATCTGCGATTTTTACCGGAATGCCGTGGATGTTCAACGTTTCTTCGATCAGGTCTCTTGTGGTACCGGGAATAGGAGTAACAATTGCCCGATCTTCCTGAATCAATCGGTTCATAAGGCTGGATTTTCCTACATTCGGCCTTCCGACAACGACCATTTTAAGACCATCTCTTAAAACATGCGCATTTTGATATTTCTCTATAAGCCCTTCTAAATTATCAACAATCACCCGCTCCAGCGTCTCGACAATCCTCTCAGAATTAAAGCTTTCTCCGGCATCATCAGAAAAATCTATGGCGGTCTCTATCTCTACCAAAATATCAACCAAATCGCCTCTTATAGCCTCAATCTTTTTTTTTAAACCGCCCTTTATATGCGAAGTTGCTATTTCTAACGACCTTTCGGTCTTTGAATTAATTATATCGATAACAGCTTCAGCCTGTGTCAAATCAATTCGTCCATTAAGATAGGCTCTTTGTGTAAACTCCCCCGGCTCAGCCAGTTTTGCGCCCTGTTTTAAAACTAAATCGAGAATCGTAGTTAGGACAACAGGCCCTGAATGCGTGTTTATTTCAACAACATCCTCCATGGTGTAGGTTCGCGGTGCCACCATCACGGAAAGAAGGACCTCATCCAAAACCCTTCCTTTTTCCTTATCCACAATATGACCATGATAAAGGCGATGGGATTTTAAAGAAAATAAAAAGGGTTCCCCCTTTCCTTCAAGATCACCGATTACCGGTCCGGATTTTTTAAAAACAGATGCGGCAATAGAAAAAGCATTTTTACCTGAAATTTTAATAATCCCGATTCCGCCTCTTCCGGTCGGAGTTGCTATAGCAGCAATAGTTGCAATGTCCATTTTTGATACGCCGTTTTTCCATTTCCTACCTTACTATTCCGAAAATCGCAACTTCTCAACAAATGGTGGATTTGTGTCACTCTCATCAATTAATACACCAAAACTTTTTGAAAATTGGTAAGGTTCAAAAGTTGCGGCATCATGTTAAATTCAGCGATCTATAGCGGTTTATAATATCAAAGTCGGCAAAGAATTTGGGATTAAGTTTTTATTCATCTTAAAGCTGAAACCAGACTTATAAATTAGGATAAGACATTGATATATTTTTTAAATTTGGGCATATCCATTTTTTAAAAAGAACTTTATTCAGCATTCTAAAATACAATTTTAACCAAGAAAAATGATTTCATATTGTTGCCAGTTCCGAGGCAAAAAGGGTCTTGCCGTAACTTTTGAACGTTACTAAAAAATTATTGACCCTTCAATTATTTTAAGGCATCCTGTTTTGCAATCGGAATAGAGGGATGGAATTTTGAAATATTGAGGGCTAAATCAAAAATAAAATATTTAAGTTGTCAAAAAGACCTTTTCTTCAACTCCCTTTAGGACAAGCTCTCCCATCATTTTTATTCGCTTAAACTTTTTTGTAACCATTCACGTTTATTCTTTTCTATTTCACCGAAGCCATTCCTCCTTTATGCCATATGGTGCCAAGGCCTAAACTTTATCTTTCCTTGCGGGAATAATTTTTTTTAGGAAATATGACAAGCTTCTTTAAAAAACCTTCCCCCTTGCTCTGAGTTCTAACCCTGTTATCATCTTGCAAGGAAATATGCACGATTCTTCGATCATGAGCATTCATTTGACCGAGTGCTGAAGGCTTTCCGGTGCTTTTCACCTTTTCCGCCATCCTCACAGCCAGCCGTTGAAGGCTAATTCGCCTCTTTTCAAGATAGCCTTCCACATCTATATATTAAGTACACTGGTGGCAGATTTTTACCATGATTACAAACGCTTCTGAGTCGGATGCGCCGGTGATTATTTTTGGGGAAAGTGGGACCGGAAAGGAGCTTATCGCAAGGGCGATTCATAAAAGTGGTCCCCGCAAAAACAAACCGTATGTAAAGGTTAGCTGTGCGGCCCTGAATGAGTCGCTCCTGGAAAGTGAGCTTTTTGGCCACGTAAAAGGCGCTTATACCGGCGCTTTTCAGAGTCGAACCGGAAGATTCGAAGCCGCCCATGAAGGAGATATTTTTCTGGACGAAATTGGCGATTTACCCCTTTCAACCCAGGTAAAACTTTTAAGGGTGCTTGAAGAAAAGAACATTGAACGGGTGGGTGATCACCAGCCGATTCGGATTGATGTTAGAATCATTACGGCAACCAACAAGGATCTAAAACAGCTTGTGGATCAAGGTGCTTTCAGGGAAGATTTTTATTACCGGATAAATGTGGTTCCCATATGGGTTCCGCCATTGAGAGAAAGAACCGGCGATATTCCGCTCTTGGCCGAGTCATTCTTCCAAAGAATTTGTCTGAAAAGCGAAAAAAGAATTCAAGGCATTACCAATGAAGCCTTAGATCTAATAATCCGATACCCATGGCCCGGAAATGTAAGGGAACTCAAAAGCACCCTTGAATACGCCTTTGTTGCCTGTCAGGGACCGATGATTGGTCCTGAGCATCTACCGCCCAATATTTATCACATGGAAATCCCCCATGAAACCGGTGAACCATCGTCCTTGGGCCTGGAGGAAATAAAGAAGAGACGGCTTATAGATGCCTTGCAGCAATCCGGCGGCAACCAGTCCCAGGCGTCACGAATGCTGGGCATATCCAGAACAAGTGTCTGGAACCAGATGAAGCGATTCAATATTAAATTTAAAAAAAGTGCATAAAACCTGATTTATGGCATAATATTTGCTTTTTTAATTAATCGGGGTTTAACTTGGTAACCTCCATTTTCATATTACCCCCTTCTTAATGACAAATCGGCCCTAAGGGATAGGTCCTTGGGGTCGATTTGTTATTTTTACTTTGCATGCCGGAAATTAACTGGTTCGGATCTTTAAGCGTTACAAAATCGTTACTTGACGTTACTTCTGGTTATGAGTAACGCTACTTTTTTATTATGGATTAGGAGGAGAACATGTGCTTGAGCACCGTGTATATGAATTCGGGGAATGAGCAAAATCAAATTATGAAAGACGTCGCTCGAATAGAAGCCGAGGGCAAGGGCTTTTGGTTCACCAATCTGTTCGGGGAAAGGAGGTTTATCGAAGGTGATATTCAAACCATCGACCTCATAGACGGACACTTTGTCATGCTTAAAAAAGAGAAGTCGAATTGATCCTTTTTTGATAACACGGCTTATATACGCTAAAGTCCCTTGAAGGCTTCCCACTCTTGGATAACAATCACAGGGTCATCAATTAGTTACGACTTTTTATTACGGATCGCTGCAATTTGAGATGTATCTACTGTATGCCGGAACCGGGAGTGTAATTTATCCCGCACCTGGAGATACTCGGCTATGAAGAAATGCTCCGTATCGGGGGTTGAAAAAAAACGGCCCAATGATATCCCGGACCTCCGGTAAAAATAAACTTTGAAACAAATCCGGAGGCCCGAAAACCATTTTAATCAACATTATTTTTCAGAAGATACCGACTCGATTTCTTTAATGCGTTTATTTATGGCATCGAGTTCTTTCTTCACGGCATCGGCTTCACCCTTGAGTATATTAACCTCATCTTCGGGTTTCATGGCGTAAGGATTCTCATAAGGGGCATAGTAAGCTGGGCCATACTCTCTCTCGGTGGGAGGGTAAACTCCACACCGGCCAAGACCTCTTCCGTAGCCCCGCCCCTGGCCAAAACCAGGCCCAAAACCGGCTCTAAAGCCACGGCCTTGACCAAAACCACGACCAAAGCCCTGTCCATAGCCATAGCTTCTATATCCGCGTCTCAATATCGGTGTTGGACCATAAACACTCCGGGAAGGATTGCAGAATCCTTGACCCCGTCCTGTCATAGAACCCGTTCCAGCGGGTCCTGTTCCATCAAATCCAGGCATATAAAACACCTCCTTTCCTTTAAAATTTGACGCACCAGGCTCTTCCTGAATAAACTTGAGCTTTTTATGGCTCGGCGTTCTTACCTTCTGTTATGAGCCTTTGACCATAAAATAACTATCCACACCAAATAGTCAAGTATTTTTTTTGAGCGTATGACCGAAATTATTTATTGGGTTCTAAAAAACCTGATCCTCGGGGCCAAGCCTGTCCCGCATCGCGGGGGTCAGAGATCAATGGCTCTGCCCGTATAAATCAACCGGGGTAAAGGAGTACTGGAGTATTGGAGTGTTGATTTAAAAAAAAGAGCTTTAAACTTTCAGATTTTCTCCAGGGATCTGTTTTCTGAGAACGATGAAAAAAGGGGTTTCTTCCATTACTCCACCACTCCAATACTCCAGTACTCCGTAAATCATTAAATGCCGGCAAACTAAATCCCCTCTGAGGGTAATCAAAGCCGGGCCCTCTGGACCCGGATATTTCCATGAAATTATTTAAATTAATTTATTCCGGTTGCAACAAAGAAATTCAATTGAGTGATATATGGCTGGCATAATATTTGCTTATTTATTCAGTTGAGGTTAACTTGGCAACCTCCATTTTCATATTACCCACCTTCTTAATCGGCAAATCGGCCCTTAAGGGATAGGTCCTTGGGGTCGATTTGCCAGTTTTACTTTGCCCGGCCGGCGGCGAGCTTGAAATGGCAGGCGGGAAAGCCAATTATCTTGCAACAATCCGATCTCTAAGCGTTACAATATCGTTACCTAACGTTACATTTTATTACACGTAACGCTATTTTAATTTGTTAATCTGCGTTGAATTTTTTCCACCAAAATCACTTTGTCTTTTGTAATAACTAAAATTTAAATAATATTATAGTAAGTTACGTTTCAACTCAGTGATGGTGTCATATACATATGAACATTGCCGTTACACATGGCATGATTATTGATAAGAGTAGGGCTGCATGTAATATATGAATGCACAAAACGAGGGAATACAATGGGGATAAGAAAGATCCCATCTGCAGAGGAGTTTAAAAAAGCAATCGAAAACGGAGTTACCCTTGTAGATTTTAGTGCACCGTGGTGTGCACCGTGCCACTTTCAGGAGCCAATTATTAATAAGCTTGCTTATCAATTTAAAGGAGAAGCATTAATTGCTTCTATGGATATTCATGAAAATCAGGATGTGGCAATGAAATTAGGAATACAATGTGTTCCCACCATGGTCATATTTAAAAACAGTAAAGAGATACAGCGCTTTGTGGGGCTTCATCCTGAATACGTGCTTTTTGACGCCCTGAAAAAACTTTTAAAATAGAAATGCTGAGGTATTAGTGATGGTCCCCGGGAATTATTACAGGGTCATAAGACTTGCTTTGGATGTATTGGATAAGGATGGCGTAAGAACCGCGTCACGTAAAATCGATAAAAAAAATTATCCTGAATGGAGGAATCAAATATGAAAGTTGCGGTAAGTTCAAGTGGAACCAATTTAGATTCACAAATTGATCCCCGCTTTGGCCGGTGTGCTTATTTTGTCATCGTTAACACAGACGACATGAGCTTTGAGGCATTTGACAACGAGGGGGTAGCCCTGGGAGGAGGGGCGGGTATTCAGTCGTCACAGTTTGTGGCCTCCAAAGGGGCCGGGGCTATTATAACCGGAAATATTGGCCCCAATGCGGTACAAACTCTTTCCGCTACAGGGGTGGAGATATTTATGGGCCAGACCGGGAGTGTCGGAGAGGCCGTGGAAAGGTACAGGAGAGGCAATATTAAGCCCGAAGGATCGCCCAATGTGACGGATCACTATGGTATGAGCGGCGGAACCTCGGGGATGGGCCGTATGTATGGAATGGGACGGGGTATGGGTAAGGGCAAAGGTATGGGTCGCTGTATGACATCTGGAATGGGTGCTTCCGGATCGATTGTCCCGGATTCCTCAAAAACCGTTTCTTTATCCAGAGAAGAAGAATTGAAACAACTCAAGGATCATGCAAATGACTTGCTTAGTCAGATGCAAACCCTTCAAGCCAGAATCAAAGATCTGGAAGAAAAATAGGTGCTCGAAAAATCATGGAGAAAAAATATCGTTACTTATTTGGTCCCGTACCATCACGGCGGTTTGGACGGTCACTGGGCGTTGATCTAACCCCTCACAAGACATGCTCTCTGGATTGCATTTTTTGCCAGTTAGGGCGCACCACAGAAAAGACAACCGCCCGGAAAGAGTATGTTCCAACAGACATTGTGTTATCCGAACTCAAAGATTGGTTAAATAAAGATGGCAGGGCGGACTACATTACCCTTTCCGGTTCCGGAGAACCAACGCTTCACTCCCGCTTCGGAGAAGTGCTCGAGTTCATCCGTGCAAACAGCAAAATTCCTGTGGTGATTCTGTCCAACGGCACAATGCTACACCTGCCGGAAGTCCGTGATGCCGCTGCTTGTGCAAACGTAGTGAAAGTTTCTCTGAGTGCCTGGGACCAGCTTTCTTATGGATGGGTAAACCGTCCACATCCACAATTGCGGTTTGATGGTTTGATTGAAGGACAAAAGGACTTTCGTGCACAATTTAAGGGTCAGCTATGGATGGAAGTTTTTTTAATAGCAGGGATAAACTCAATCCCTGCCAATGTTCGGAAAATCGCCGATCTTGCAAAAGAAATAGGCCCGGATCGGATTCAGCTCAACACGGCGGTACGTCCACCGTCCGAGGATTATGCAACGCCCCTTTCCGAAAAACGCATGGAAACCCTGACCGATTTGTTTCATCCGACCGCAGAAGTTATTGCGGAGTTCAAGGCCAAGCGTGGAAACCATGTACGGGCGAACCAGGAAATGATTTTTTCAATGCTACAGCGTCGACCGTGTACCGCGGATCAAATTGCGGATGTTTTCGATATGCATCTCAATGAGGTGTCCAAATATCTTGGGAAGCTCATGCGAACGGGACAAATCCGTTCCGAATTCAAAAAAAGGGCTGTCTATTATTTGGCGGTTAACAGAAAAGAAAAAGACAAAGCCTCCAAAAGCGCATAAATTTTATTTTAATTCTACATTGAAATCCTGGTCCTCTGGCACAGAATTTTTAAAAATACCGGATGGTATGTAACGAATAAAAGGAGAAAATGACTAAAAATGCATAAGAAAAAGCAAACCGCTGACAGCAAAGAGCGGAAAGATCAGATGGAAGTGCAAAAAAAGGAAATTAAAGAACGGTTGCAACATATTAAGAATAAAATCCTGGTTATGAGTGGAAAAGGCGGCGTGGGTAAAAGTAGTGTTGCCGCTTACCTGTCCGCAGCACTTTCCAAAAAAGGTTTCACCGTAGGTCTTATGGACGTGGATCTTCATGGGCCCAGTATACCGCGCATACTGGGTCTCAAGGGAACTGTCGGGCCGGGTCATATAAAGGGAAAAGCCCATCCGGTCAAATATCTTCCAAATATGGAAGTCATTTCAATTGAAGTCCTTATGGGAGACAAAGATGCAGCGACCATATGGAGGGGTCCTTTGAAAGGCGGTGTTATCAGACAGTTTATTTCTGATATTGAGTGGATGGATCTTGATTATATGATTATTGATTCTCCCCCGGGCACGGGTGATGAACCCTTGACCGTGGCCCAGACCATACCGGATGCAAAGGCCTTGATTGTTACCACCCCTCAGGAAGTTTCACTGGCGGATGTCAGAAAATCCATCAATTTCTGCCGTCAAGTAAAAATGGAGATTTTGGGTCTGGTGGAGAACATGAGCGGCCTGAAATGCCCGTATTGCGGAAAAATAATAGATATTTTCAAGACACAAGGTGGTATGTTAACCGCAAAAAAAGAAAACTTAAGGCTTTTAGGAACCCTGCCCATGGAACCGGAGATTGTAAAGAGGGGTGATGAGGGAGATTTGAGCCTTCTGGATAACCAGGAACTCTCAATCACACAGGAGTTCAATAAGATCGTTGACCAAATTGTGAAAATAACAGAGGCTTTTACAGACTCTGTTCCTGAATCACAAAAGAAAAATGAATTGCCAGACATAAAAAAAGATTCGGCAGGTACAAAAGTACTTGTTGTTCCAGTGTCCGGGGGAAAACTCTCGGCTCATTTTGGACATTGTGAACATTTTGCATTCATAGAAACTCAAAACGGAAAAATAAAAGAAACCAAGATGCTTATTCCCCCTACCCATGAACCCGGAGTGTTGCCTCAGTGGCTCAATGAGCAGGGGGCTGATGTGGCTATTGTCGGCGGAATGGGAGAACGGGCGCAGCAACTTTTGAGGGAAAATGGGATTGAAGTAATTACCGGTGCTCCGATGGATTCCCCGGAATCTCTGGCAAACCAGTATCTTTCGAATACACTGGTGTTGGGTGAAAATCTTTGTGACCATTAAAACAGAAAGGTTTATCTCGGATTTATGTAATAACTTGGTTTGATGTTAAATATACATTTTTTAAGCTTTTGTTTGGAAAATGCGTAGCGACTTATTAATCGCAAGGAGTAAATAATGATTATCAGTATAGCAAGTGGAAAAGGGGGAACAGGAAAGACGACTGTGGCCACTAACCTGGCCGTTTCTCTTGGATCCGATGTTCAGCTACTGGACTGTGATGTCGAAGAACCTAACGCTCATCTCTTTATTCGGCCTACCATTGAAGAGGTCAAAACGATCAACACCCCTGTTCCCGAAGTGGATATGGAGAAATGCAACCTATGTGGAAAATGCGGGGAAATATGCCAGTTCAAGGCCATTGTCGTGATCGGTGATATGGTCCTGCCGTTTCATGAACTCTGTCATAGTTGCGGCGGGTGCATAGAGGTTTGCCCTGAAAAGGCTATCACTGAAACAGGCCGGGAATTAGGCATAATCGAGAAGGGATATAGAAACGGGCTTGAATTTGTCCATGGGAAATTGAGGGTTGGCGAGGCCATGTCACCCCCTCTAATCAAAAAAGTTCGGGAATATACCCGGTCTGACATATTGACCATTATCGATGCACCTCCCGGGACCTCATGTCCTGTGATTGCCTCCATGAAAGGCGCAGATTTTGTTTTGCTGGTCACAGAACCCACGCCCTTCGGTTTGCATGATTTGAAGTTGGCTGTGGGGGCCGTTAAAATCTTAGGAATTCCATGCGGTCTGGTCATCAACCGGTCAGACATGGGCAATGATCAGGTAACCCAATATGCTAAAAAAGAGGATGTGCCCATTTTGATGGAAATTCCCTTTGATCGACGGATTGCAGAAACCTACGCAAGGGGAGATATGGTCGTAGAGGTGATGCCCGAATGGAAAGAAAAATTTGTGCAATTATATCATAATATTGAGAAAATCGCAGGGTGAAAAGGAGCAATATTAATGAAAGAGATCGTCATTATAAGTGGTAAGGGCGGGACAGGAAAGACCAGTATTATTGCAGCATTTGCCTCACTGGCCAAAAACAAGGTTCTTTGTGATGCGGACGTGGATGCGGCTGACCTTCACCTTATCGTGGACCCTGAGATCAAAGAACATCATGATTTTGAATCCGGACATACGGCAATCATAAATCAGGAAAAATGCAACCAGTGCGGCCTGTGCAGGGATTTGTGCCGGTGGGATGCCATTAGCGACGATTTTGTGGTGGATTCCATTGAATGTGAGGGCTGTGGTGTCTGCTATTATTTTTGTCCTGAGCAAGCCATCGACTTTCCCCTGAATACCTGCGGAGAGTGGTATCTTTCCGAGACCCGTTTCGGTCCCATGGCCCATGCCCGGCTTGGTATTGCGGAAGATAATTCCGGCAAGCTGGTGGTCCTTATCCGCCAGGAGGGCAAAAAGCTTGCCGAGGAAAGACATATGGATTTACTTCTTACGGATGGCCCTCCCGGAATCGGTTGTCCGGTCATCGCGTCCCTGGGAGGGGCTACGGCTGTGCTTATTGTCACCGAGCCCACCGTTTCCGGCAGGCATGATATGGAACGTGTGGCCGAGCTGGCCGCTTTTTTCAAGATTCCTGCCATGGTGTGTATCAATAAGTTTGATCTCAATCCTGATGAAGGAGAAGCCATCGAGGCCTTTGCAAAACAAAGAAACATAAAAGTGATGGGAAGGGTTCCTTTTGATCCTGCCTTCACGCGGGCAATGGTTCAGGGAAAAACCATTGTGGAATTTGACGGAAGTTCTGAAGGTTGTGAGGCGGTCAAAAACATATGGGAAAATCTGGCACAACGTCTTGAGTTATGAACCAGTAAAGATATTTTCCGTAACGCGTGGAAATGGAAAGGATATTATACGTTGCTTCCTTTATGGGTAGAATATCGGAACATGCTCCGGGCAGGATCTGCTGCGATTATGGAGAGCGCGCTGCAAGACTCCTCCCTGCTCTGATGGAGGCACATGTAGGCGTGGATAAGCGCCATGATAGGAGGTAAAAACGTTGGTGACCATGAATTATTACAATACTCTCGGGCTTAGCCCCGATTCATCGGCAGAGGAGATCAAGAAAGTCTATCGCAAACTGGCAATGCAATATCATCCCGACAGAAATGGGGGCAATCCTGAGAGCGAAGAACGCCTGAAGGAGATCAATGCGGCCTATCAGATTCTGGGAAATGAGGAAAAAAGAAGGCGTTATGACCTTCAATATCGAGATCCTTTCGAAAATTATATGTTTTACGAAGAAGGTATGGATGACGATTTTATCTCCGTACTTCGGAAGTTTTCTCAAATGGGTTTTAATGCAAAGAGGACCGGGGGTTGCAGGAGGAGAGGTTTGGGCAAAGGTATGTGCGGAAGATGGAAAAGATGAATTTTGCACCGTGACCTGAAGACGAGATCTCTATACATTGAATCTGTTGATTAATGCGGGTGTAATAAACGCTCTTCTCTACATCCGGCAACTTACCCACGGGAAGCCAATTCATGCGGTAGGGAAAGTCATAGATGATCTGCTGGCAGAAAACTGAGATACAAATTAGGAGAAGAACATGTGCTTGAGCACCGTGTATATGAGTTCGGGGAATAAGCAAAATCAAATTATGAAAGACGTAGCTCGCATAGAGGCCGAGGGCCAGGGCTTTTGGTTTATCAATTTGTTCGGGGAAAAGAGGTTCATAGAGGGTAGTATTCAAACCATCGACCTTTTAGACGGCCAATTTGTCATGCTTGAAAAAGACAAGCCGAATTGATCCTTTTCTGATAATACGGATCATGTCCGTCAAAATTCCCGGAGACTTTCCATTGCTGGATAACAACCACAGAGTCATCAATTACTTGCGACTTTCTATTACGGATCGCTGTAATTTGAGATGTATCTACTGTATGCCGGAACTGGGAGTGCAATTTATCCCGCATCGGGAGATACTCAGCTATGAAGAGATGCTTCGTATCGTCAGGCTTTGTGTTTATAAAGGTATTCGTAAAGTCAGGGTCACCGGGGGAGAACCCCTGGTACGAAAGGAAGTTACAAATTTTCTTGAAATGCTTTGTAAGATAGAAGGACTGGAGGAAATCAGTCTGACTACCAACGGGGTGCTGCTTAAAAGTTTTGCTGCCGACATCAAAAATTGCGGTATCTGTCGGATCAATGTGAGTCTGGATTCTCTTAAGCCCGAGCGATTTTTTCGAATTACAGGAAGAGACTATTTTGAACGGGTGTGGGAGGGTCTTGAGGAGGCGGAACATGTTGGATTTAATCCCATTAAAATTAATGTGGTAGCGATAAAAGGTGTCAATGATGATGAAATATTGGATTTTGCCGATCTGGCCGTAAAAAAGCCTTATCATATTCGTTTTATTGAACTTATGCCTGTAGGCAACCAAAACACGTGGAGTGCCGAACGGTTTGTGTCTGCAGATGAAATTTTTCGTCTGATCCAATCCATCGCAGACTTGAAACCTGTGAAACCCAACCCCTATGACGGTCCTGCGCAACGATTTAAAATTAAAGGGGGACAAGGGGAGATTGGGCTGATTAGCGCCCTGAGTCATCATTTTTGTGATCATTGCAATCGATTGCGGTTGACCCCTGAAGGGCATCTTAGGGGCTGTCTTTTTTCGGATCAGGAGATTGATCTTAAAACACCTCTAAGACAGAAAAAAGAAGATGACTATATCCTGCAACTAATTGAGTTCGCGATTAAAAACAAACCCAAGGAACACGGGCTGCTGAAGTATTTTCCTCGAAAATGTGTTCCTCAAATGAACCGTATCGGGGGTTGAAAAAGACGGCCAGATTCTTTGTGAAGATTGCTATATGGATCTACTTTCGCCTCCAAAGATGTGCGACCCGTGGGCCGTACACAGTGCAAAATCTTTTGAAAAAAACAAAAATGGTTTGGAAGTAAATCCTGTGCAGCAAAAGATAATCGACACGTTGAAGGATAAGGGACTGCAAGACCCAAAAAGCCTGGCAGAAATTCTTCAAATAAAAGAGTCAGATCTTGAAAGGGAACTTGCTGCCTTACGGCATATGGAGAAAGTAATGGGTGAACTTAAAGAGGGAAAAAGAATGATTCGCCTGTGGTGATAATTGTTCTGTAAGCTAACAGGGGAAAAAAGTAATGGTAAGTTTTGGGGAAATGAGGAAAAATGCCAATTTATGAATATCGATGCAAGAAATGCGGGGCTGAAGCTGAATATCTGATCGGTGTGGGTAAGAAAGAAAATATCTCATGCAAAAACTGCGGAAGTACTGAGATGGAAAGGATATTGTCTGTTGCTTCTTTTTTAGGCGGAATATCGAAACATTCTCCGGGCAGGACCTGTTGCGGTCGTGAAGAACGCTGTGATGCTCCTCCCTGCTCCGATGGAGGTGTGTGCAGGCGTGGATAATTACCGGTATAGGTGGTAGCAGCGATGAAAGAAAAAAGCCTATGACAAAATGGTTCAGTCCATGATAAGAAATTATCAATTTAAAGAGAATGTTTTTGTTCCTACAGATTTTGAGGCCTTCATTCGAGCATTTTCAATTGGGAATTTAACGGGCAGGCGCATGGCTTCATGCATGAAGAGAGGATTTGGAAAAAGTAGGTGCAAAACATGGCGGAAAAACCGCGTCACGTAAAATCCAGTATAGAATCTATCCTTAAAGGAGGAATAACATATGAAAGTTGCGGTAAGTTCAAGTGGAACCAATTTAGATTCACAAATTGATCCCCGCTTTGGCCGGTGTGCTTATTTTGTCATCGTTAACACAGACGACATGAGCTTTGAGGCATTTGACAACGAGGGGGTAGCCCTGGGAGGAGGGGCGGGTATTCAGTCGTCACAGTTTGTTGCCTCCAAAGGGGCCGGGGCTATTATAACCGGAAATGTCGGCCCCAATGCGGTACAAACCCTTTCCGCTACAGGGGTCGAGATATTTATGGGCCAGACCGGGAGTGTCGGAGAGGCCGTGGAAAGGTACAGGAGAGGCGATATTAAGCCCGAAGGATCGCCCAATGTGACGGATCACTATGGTATGGGCGGCGGAGACTCGGGGATGGGCCGTATGTACGGAATGGGCCGGGGCATGGGTAAGGGCAAAGGTATGGGCCGGTGTATGGTATCTGGAATGGGTGCTTCAGGATCGATTGCCCCGGATTCCTCAAAAACCGTTTCTTTATCCAGAGAAGAAGAATTGAAACAACTTAAGGATCATGCAAATGACTTGCTTAGTCAGATGAAAGCCCTTCAAGCCAAGATCAAAGATCTGGAAAAAAAATGAGGAAACGCCGATGAGTAAGGATTTTGATAATTTTGTTGAAGATTTGCAGAACCAAATTTTTGAGCAGACAAAAGAAGACTATGGCGATGTCGCGTTTCAAAGGTGGATCAAGCCTTTGTATATAGGTACCATGGATAATCCCGATGGATATGGGCGTATCACAGGTTCATGCGGTGATACCATACAGATGTTCTTGAAGTTTGAAGATGAGAGAGTTAAAAAAGCATTATTTCAAACCGATGGTTGTGGATCCAGTGCCGTGTGCGGCTCGTTTGCGGCCGAGATGGCCCTTGGAAAGACCCCGGATGAAATTGTGGATATTACCGGAGAAGTTATTCTAAAAAAATTAGGAGGTTTCCCCGAAGAAGACAAACATTGCGCCTTTTTATCTGTAGATGCCCTTCAGGATGCGGTTAATGATTATATGATTAAGCAGTCAAGAAAGGACAAGTAAGATAAGTTTGATAAGAAAATATTTTACCCCGGATATGGTTAAATAGTTGAGCAGAAAAATGGTTGAATAGAAAAATATTTAATGGTAATTTGACATATTGTTGTGAGTAATTGAAAAAAAGCTATAAGACGAAAGGAAACAAATAAAATGCCAGGAGGAGATAGAACAGGCCCGAAAGGCCAGGGACCTGGAACAGGAAGAGGACAGGGGCGAGGTTCTGGTCGCGGCCAAGGCGGTTCGGGCCGTGGTCAAGGCGGTGCGGGTCGCGGCAGGGGAGGTGGTTTTGGGGCAGGTCCGGGTGGATTCTGCGTCTGCCCCAACTGCGGTGAAAAAGCAACCCATGAATTGGGAACTCCCTGTTATGAGCAGAAATGTCCCAAATGCGGAGCGGCCATGACCCACGAATAGAATCTTTTTCATAGGAAGGTTGTTCGACACGCCGACTCAAATAAAACAGTCAACGGTGATAAACACAAACCCATGGAACTTACGTCTATCTTCAAACACGCTTTAATGATCAGCTTTTTTGTGTTTGTGATGATGCTTTTGGTCGATTTTATTGATATGACCAGTCAAAGACGCATGTCAGACCTTATCAAAGGAGGACGCTGGAGACAATATACCCTGGCGTCTTTTCTGGGTTCTACCCCTGGTTGCCTGGGCGCATTTATGAATGTCAGCCTTTATGTCCACGGCATGATCTCTTTTGGTGCCATAGTGGGTGGAATGATCGCCACATCCGGAGATGAGGCATTTGTAATGCTTGCACAATTTCCGGGTACGGCTCTGGCTCTTTTCGGATTGCTGTTTATACTCGGAATCGCTTTTGCCTGGATAAGTGATAGGATTATCCTTATTTTAGGGATTACCCCTTGCGAATCATGTATTGATGTGTATTGTGAAGAATGTCTGCCCGGTACGACCATTAAGGAAAAGATCGGCGACATCTTTAGGCCCACCAATTTTATCGGAAACTTTCAATCACTTTCTTTTAACAGATTCCTTCTACTTGTGCTTATAACCTCATTTCTGATTTTGATCACAACAGGAACTCTCGGCTCACCCACATGGGACTGGAAACGCATTACCTTTATATCTCTTTCGCTATGCACATTGTTCATAATTATGATTTGCCCTGAACACTATCTTGAGTACCATATCTGGGGCCACATCATAAAAAAACACCTTTCTCGCATCTTTTTGTGGACATTTGGAGCCCTTGTTTTTGTGCATTGGGGCATGGCCTTCTGGAACCTAAACACCTTTATCCATGACCATATGCTCTGGGTATTGCTGATGGGGGCGCTCATCGGCATCATTCCGGAATCCGGACCCCATCTTGTATTTGTAATGATGTATGCACAGGGGTTGGTACCGTTTTCCGTGCTTTTCACAACATCATTTGTACAGGACGGGCACGGTATGCTGCCCCTACTTTCATACAGTCTTAAAGATTCCGTGCTGATCAAGGTTTTCAATCTTGTTTTCGGACTTTTGGTTGGGAGTATGCTTTTTGCCATGGGTTTTTGATATGGGAATCAGGATATTTACATCGCTCATAGGGGGGTGTAAATTAAGATTGTTGGTGAGTTAGCTCAAGCAATCCAGGTGTCAGGTGTCAGTGTTCAGGTGTCAGCTCTTACGTTCGTCCTTCTGACACCCGACACCTGAAACCAGACCTTCGAATTCCGATGGAAAGTAATAAATGACCACTGTTAACCAACATCAGTGAATTACACACCTCAGAGGGGAGTGAATAAAGGTCAGGACACTGATACGCTATGGCATTTTATCCTGATTTGAATAATACAAAAAATTAACAAAGGAGAGGACTTATGAAAAAAGATGAAAAACTGGTCGTTATCGGTTGTGGCGGTACCGGCGGTCCTGCCGCAATGCTGGCAAAGAAACTTATGCCGGATGTGGATGTCACTATTATTAGAAAAGAAGAACGATTTATCGTCAGGTGATCTTTGCCTCATGTTGTGGCCGGTCTGGCCACTGTTGATTCTATCACAAATCCGGATGCCATGTTTGAAAATGCAGGTATCACGAACATCATCGCAGAAGTAACTCACGTGGACACTGAAAAAAAGATCGTAGAATTATCGGACGGCGCTTCTATTGATTATAACAAGATCATTCTGGCAACCGGAGCAAACCCGGTGATACCTGAATTTGAAACCGTTGACCTTGAGGGAGTATTCACGTTACGGAGCGTACCGGATGCAGAAAAAATAAAAGGGTTTCTGGAAGAGAAAAAGGCCAAAAACCTTGTTTTCATCGGAACAGGATTTATTAATCTTGAACTGGCGGCATTGCTTTCGGAAAATAAGCCGGATTACTACAATATAACCGTCGTCAAGTATAAGACGTTAGGACCCCCTCTGGCTCTTATGCTCGATGCGGACATGGCCATCACGGTACAGGACTGCATGGTAGAAAAGGGCATCAATATGAAGATGGAGTCCAGGGCAACACGGATTCTGGGTCAAAACGGGAAAGTTGCAGGGGTTGAACTTGAAACCGGCGAAAAACTCGATGCGGATATGGTCATGGTTTCGGTGGGCGCACGGCCGAATTTGGAACTGGCAAAGGATATGAATCTCGAACTCGGTACCTTTGGTATTAAGGTGAATAAATATCTGGAAACATCAAATCCGGATATTCTTGCCGGTGGAGATTGCGTTGAAAAAATCCATTTTGTGACCAAAAAACCGTCAGCTTCGCTACTGCGGGGCCCTTCAGTTATTCAGGGACGTCTTGCAGCCAAAAGATTGGCGGGGTATGACATTGAATTTCCGGGAATATTAAACAACTCCGCGGTCAGAATCTTTGACAAGTATATCGCGGCCACGGGATTTACCGATAAGCGGGCACAAAAGGAGGGATTTGAAACGGTGAGCGCTGTCGTAACTTCCAGAAGCAAACATGGTATGATACCCGGTGCCAAGCCCTGGACGCTGAAACTTGTCTTTGACAAAAAGACTCAAAAACTGATCGGCGGACAAATTATCAGCGACAGTGACGCGCCGGTTAAGGAAATTGATACGGTCAATGCCCTGATCCTGGGTGAAAAAACGATTCCGGATTTAACCACATTGATGTGTGCGGGAAATCCCGACTGTTCCTCTGAACCGAGCCTTGAACCCATTACAATTGCTGCAGAACAGGCCCTGCAGAAATTAAGGTAATTTAAATAGGACGCAGATTTTCGCAGATATACACAGGTAATATTGTTATTTTGCAATTTAAGAATCTTGATAATCTGTGTTCACCTGCCCGCTCTTGCCTTGCATTGGCAGGCGGGTCTGTGTCCAAAAAAAGAAATTTCTATGCTATTAAAAAAGCATCGGATTAGCGCAAAAGGAGGTTCATCATGAAGAGAATGTTCCAGGCGTTCAAGTTAGGTAATCTGGAGCTTATCAATAAATTTGTTTTTCCCCCGGTCAAGATAGGGCGCGGCAAACCTGACGGTACTGTGACTGATCACCAGGTGACTTTTTACCGACAAATTGCGAGAAACGGTCCGGGGGTGGTTATTACTGAGCCCGTATCGGTTACTGCTGACGGCAGGGAACATCCCAAGCAGCCCTGTGTACATCTTCCGGAAAGCGTTGGAGAACTTCGGAAGATTGTTGACGTTATACACAAGGAAGCTCGATTGGCCTGCCTTCATCTGAATCATGGGGGTGCGGCATCCAATCCCAAGATCATTGGCGGCCCACCCAAGGCGCCTTCGGTTATGACATGTGTTGCCAGACAGGGCAGCGTTTCAGAAGCGCTCACCGAGCAAGAGATTGAGACGATCCTTGACGGTTATAAATCCGCTGCCCAAAAGGCAAATCAAGCGGGATTCGACATTATAGAAATTCAGGGAGGACACGGTTTTCTCATCTCACAATTTTTAAACGGAAAGCTGAACAAGAGAGAAGATCGCTATGGCCGGGACCGGTTGCTTTTTGCAAGGGAGGCACTTTCAGCAGTAAAACAAGGGGCCCCTGAAATTCCCTGTATCCTCCGGATTTCCGGTAATGAGATGTCGCCGGAGTTCGGCATCAGCCAGGAAGACCTTCTGCCGCTGCTGAAATTGGCGGAAGAAAGCGGAATCAACGCCCTACACGTGGGAATGGGAAATGCCTGCTTCAGTCCCCCATGGTATTTTCATCATACCAGCCTCCCGGATAAGCCTCAGATAGATGCCCTGGCCTGGGTGCGTGAGCATACCGCACTCCCTTTGATTGTGGCCGGCAGAATGGGCAGAAAAGAAAAATTAATCAAATTTCTGGATCAGGGCCTTGCCGACCTTGTGGCCCTTGGAAGGCCACTTATCGCAGATCCGGATTTAATAGAGAAATGGCAAAAGGATAGGGATGAGGAGATCATATATTGTGGCTATTGCCTTCAGGGATGCCTTCATCGAATGAAAAGCGGAGAGCCTTTGGGCTGCAATCTAAACCCGGAGATCGGTCTGCCGGAGCTTGCCCCCACATCCAATCCCATGAAGGTCCTTATTGCGGGAGGAGGCCCTGCCGGAATGAGTGCAGCCCTTTACATGAGCAGGCGGGGCCATAAGATTACCTTAGCCGAAAAAACAGGTCATTTGGGCGGGCAATTTGCCCTGGCATGGCAGGCCCCGGGAAAGGAAAAAATGAAAGAGGGGTTGGACTCTATTAAACATTCTGTGAGATCCAGCGGGACTTCTATCCTTATGAACCGGGCCGTTGATGCAGCCCTGATAAAAGAAATCCAGCCCGATCTTTTAGTGTGGGGTGTCGGAGCGGTTCAAAATATTCCCAAAATCAAAGGTCTTGATAATCAGAATGTCATGACATGCATAGAGTGTTTCCGGGAAGAAAAGAAGGTAAAAGGGCCGAGGATCCTGGTCATCGGAGTGGGCCAGGTCGGGCTTGAGATTACGGAAAAATTGGGAAAAGAGGGGTATGATGTGGTGGCCGTAGAGATTATTGATCAACTGGGCGGTGCCATGGAGGGAATTACGAAGAAATTGGCCTTAATGAGAATTGAGCAATTGGAAAAGGTGGTCCTGATGCCCCAAACAGCGGTTAAAGCGTTTAAAGCTGACAGCGTTGAAATGGAAAAGGATGGGGAAAGGCTGTCTCTGGACCCTTTCCAGAGCGTTATCCTGGCTTCCGGAATGCTTTCTTCTCCGGAACCGGATGATGAAATTAAAAAGGCAATTGCAAATATAGAAATCATCGGTGACGCCCACAAGGTACAGGATACTTTTACGGCTGTGCGAGCGGGGTATGAGCTGGCTTGTAAATATTAAGAAAAGTCGTTCGTCCTTCAATCCGAGTGTCAAAATAAAACGAACCGTTCCTGGGTTCAGGTTTCAGAGGTTTAAGGTTTATAACTTTTTGTTTTATCTTGTAAATCTGAACTTGTGAACGATTAAAAATAAACTGAGGGGTCGGGGAGTTTTTTTAGTTGAACCGCTTAATTTGGGGCTCTAAAAGAAAAACTCTCCGACCACTCAATAAACTAAGAGATCAAAACAATGACAATTGTAACATTAGCAAGTGGTGTAGATATCAATACTTCCGGTGGGCTCAGAATTTTAGAACTCCAGGAAAGATATTACGTCGTGGGTCAGGACTTGTTAATTTCCGTTAACAGCAGGGAGGAAGCACGGGGAGAAATAAGAAAGCTAAAAGGTCTTGAGTGTTGAAGACCGCCCCAGACTGCTCCGTGTGGGTAGGATAGGGGAATTTATCCAAAAGGAGCAGGTGGGTTACCCGCTCCAAGAGGGAGTCCTATGCCAACGATTTTCTTGATTTCCTCCAGATGGGATATGGTAAAGTCACTTTCAATTTTAAAATCTCCGTATACCGTCCCATAATCCAGAAAAACGGTATTACATCCTGCGCTTTTTCCTGCCTGAATATCAAAAATATAATCCCCCACCATGAGAACCTCTTTTACGTCAAGGTTCAGTTTTTGAGCTGCCAGCCGTATTCCGTCGCCACTGGGTTTGAGTTTGACAGGTGTGTTCCTGGAAATAATGACATCAAAATATGAAATAGTGATATTTTCAAAATTTTGCAGTGCACGTTCTATGCTTAAAAAACGGTTTCGGGTAATTATTCCCATACTGAGCCCTTTTGAACGCAGATAATGGATCAAAGACTCGGCCCCGTCGTTGGGTTCCGAATGAACTGCAGCTTTGGTTTCAAAGCGTTCCAGTAAAGAAATGATTTCTTCCTTCTCAAGGGAAGTCGGCAGGCTGTCTATAAACTCGAGAACCGGGATGTCAGAGGGACAGTCGATGGTATTTTTTAGAAGGGGAAAATCTAAAGCGCCGGGTTGAGTTAAGGTGCCGTCAAAATCGAAAAGTACGGCCTTTATACGAAACGGCCTATTAATCATAAGGCGTAAGGCTCTCACAACCATTATCGGTAACAAGAAGTGTTTGTTCAAACTGGGCGGAAAGGGAATGGTCTTTGGTGACGGCAGTCCATTTATCTCTCAGAATGACAAGCTCTTTTTGCCCTATATTGATCATGGGTTCAACGGTAAGGACAATGCCCGGAATCAAACGGATCCCTTCTCCCTTTCTGCCGAAGTGCGGAATCTGAGGCGGTTCATGGAAATCAAACCCTACTCCATGCCCCACAAATTCCCTGACCACCGAGCATCCCTGGCTTTCGGCATGTTTTTGAATAGCCCATCCGATATCGCCGATGGTGTTTCCGGGCTTAATCATGGATATACCCAGGTCGAGGCATTTTTTAGCCACACGGACGATCTTTTGAGCTTTGGATCCGGGTGTGCCCACGAAAAAGGTTTTACTTGCGTCGGCATAATATTCATTCAAAATGGACGTTATATCGACATTGACAATATCCCCGTCCTCTAAAACCCGTTCATCGGGGATGCCGTGACAGATCACTTCATTTACGGAAACACAAACGCTTTTTGGAAACCCCCGATAGTTCAAAGGTGCAGGGATAGCTCCATGTTTAATCGTGTATTCATGAACAAGGGTGTTAATCTCATCGGTCCTAATTCCAGGCCTTATTTCAGACTCTACCAGGTCAAGCGTGTCTATGACAAGACGACCGGCGTTCCTGATGCCTTGGATATCCGCTGCCTGCTTGAGTCGAATTCTGTATTTTTTAGCATAAGAAGCCTTGAGGTTATCAGGCTCCGACTTTGATCTGCCGAGGCAGCATTTTTTATATTTTAGCCCGCTTCCGCAAGGGCAAGGATCATTCCGACCCACCTTAACTGTCGTGTTTTTCATCATTTTCTCTGTTTAGATTAATATTGGTTATTCATATGTAATCAGCCAAGTTTTTCACTGTATGAATTGTAATAATTAAAGGTTCCTTTTAAGTCAAGAAGTTCGTTCGTGTCCATGTAACTTCTCATTAAGCTCTGGTGTATTAAATGTTCATATTGACCCGGCTTAATAATTTATTGAGATGCTACCCTTGGGTCGTAATTGCCGTACAAACCATAATGAACTTTTTGATATTGCAGTTCTTCTTTGCGGTGAGGTGGTTTTTTTTCATCGGGGTATCCGATGGCGACAATCGATTCTACATTTAAATTTCCCGGAATATTTAAAAGATCGCGGATATACGCATTTGAGGTTTTTGTCTGATCATACATTCTTTTTCTAATCTGGATCCAGCAGCTTCCCAGCCCCACAGACATTGCCGCCAGGTGGATAAAGATGGAAGCGATGGAAGCATCCTCAACCCATACATCGCATTTTTCAGGATTTCCGCAGACAACGATTCCTAAAGAAGCATTTTTTAAAAATGATGCGCCGTGGGGTTTTGCCTTTGAAAGTTTATCGAGTAAACCTTTATCCGTAACAACGATAAACTCCCATGGGTTAAACCCTCTTGATGAAGGGGAGCGCAGCGCTGCCTCAATGAGCTGATCAATTTTTTCGGTCTCTACTAACTTTTCCAAATATTTACGAATACTTCTGCGTTTTTGGATAAGGGATAAAAACATAAGGCATTCTCCTCCTTTTTTATATGTTATGTTTAAATTATTACCAGACTATGATAAAGATTCAAGCGATTAATTCATAATTAAATTCCTGAGCACCGGAGAAGTCTGAAGAAATTGCCACCAGACTCTAAGACACAAAGGATATATTTATGATTCTTAATTTGAGACTTGGTGTTTTAGTGACAGTATGGAAAAAGTTTTGCCGCAAAAAACACAAAATTTATAAATAAGTGAGGGATCGGGAAGTTTTTTTAATTGAATTGCTCCATGAATAATCAGCAACTACACCGTACAAACTCATGCATAAGGGCTCGTAACGAAAAAACAGTGTATCAATATTTAAATAAATAGTTTAGGTAGATAACATTTTTTATCTTTTCATTACGAATTCATCAAAGCGCTGTTTTTTCGCAACGATCCCTAATGCATTCAAACAGTGTACGGTTTCGTTGCTGATCATTCATTCCGCTTAATTTGGGGCTCTAAAAGATAAACTCTCCGAACCCTCAAATAAGTAACTAAAGAGTAAAAGCGAAAAATGAAAATATTGCTTATATATCCATACTGGCTTGAAGAACGGGTCAACACCGAAGATGTGGTGGTCCCGCCCATCGGCATGTATTACGTGGGCGCAGTGCTAAAAGAAAATAATTACCATGTCGAGATATTAAACTGGTGCAAAATAAATGAAACACCTGAAAAAATCAGTGAAATCCTGCTTGAAAAAAAGCCTGATGTCATAGGGTTTTCTATTTTACAGGCAAACCGTTGGGGAGGCATCGAGATTGCCAGAATAGCCAAACAGATCGATCCGGAGGTGAAAATTGTTTTTGGGGGAGTCAGTGCCACCTTTTTATGGGAACATTTCTTAACCTATTTTCCGGAAATCGATTTTGTGGTTATGGGCGAGGGTGAATACACATTTTTGCATCTGGTCAGATGCCTTGAAAAAGGAGAAGATGAACACATAGAAAATATCAGAGGTATTGCTTTTAAAAAAGACGGCAAGGTTGTCCGAACGAAACCAGCTAAATTTATTCAAGATCTTGATCAGCTTCCGGTTCCGGCCAAGTACTTTGAATATCAACATCTGTCTTTAACCCGGGGCTGTCCGGGGAAATGCACATTTTGCGGTTCACCCAAGTTTTGGGGCCATAAGGTCAGGTTTCATTCGGTTGACTATTTTGTTGAAGAACTCGAACTCCTTTACGAAAAGGGTATCAATTTTTTTTATTTTTCGGATGACACCTTCAGCGTCAACAAAAAACGTGTGATCGAAATTTGTAAAAAAATCCTTGAAAAAAATCTTATGATCGCCTGGAATGCCATATCCCGGGTCAATTATATGAGTGAAGAAGTCCTTTCCTGGATGAGAAGAGCCGGCTGCATTCAAATCAGTTACGGGATAGAAAGCGGTTCTGAAAAAATTCGGGCTTATCTGAACAAGAAAATCACAACCGGTGAAATTGAGAACACTTTTGCCAACACTTTAAAATACGGCATTTTACCACGGGCCTATTTTATCTATGGCTCTCCTGGAGAAAGCAGGGAAACCATTCAAGAGAGCATCGATTTGATTAAAAGGATCAACCCTCTGGTTATCCATTCTTTTGTCCTTTCTCTGTTTCCTGGAACCGCACTCTATTCCAAATATAAGAAAAAATTTAATGTATCTGAGGATATATGGTTAAATCGTATTGAAGATATCAAGTATTTTGAAACAGATGCCAAATTATCCCGAGAAGATGTAATCTCTTTTGGAAAAAAATTAAGAAACACATATTATGAATTACTTCCTGCAATTGTAGACGCCATTGAACTTATCGATAAAAAGGAATTTTATCCCATGCATGCCGATTTTTTCTCCAGGCTCGGGATGACCTTTGATCATGGAGATTATTCATTAAATGAAGACATAAATGAAAAAGATAAAATCGCTGAAAAATTATACCTAAAAGCGTTGAAATACCACCCCGACCTGCGCGCTTACCTGGGGCTGGGCATCTTAAGTCAAAAGAAAAGAGCCTATCATGAATCGATTAACATTCTTTCAAAGGGTGTGGAGTATTTCCCTGAGAATGAGCAGCTCAACCTGTGTCTGGGGATAAGCCACATGAATTTGGGTGCTTTTGAAACAGCACTGTCATTTTTTCTAAAATTTCAATATTCAAGACAATGCCTTGAATTTATTGTTAACTGTTACCATGCCTTGAACGATTTTGAAAACGCATCGGGATACCAAAAAAAGCTTGAATCTATGGCATGATTAGGGGTTTAGAGGTCCAGGGTTGAAGGTCATAAATGCTAAGTCGTTTTGAAAAATTAACGTCCAAAATCGAACCGACTGAACATCGAACGTCCAACGTTGAACATCGAATAATGATGTCGCTCCGCTCCGCAATTTAATTTCATTCGTTTTAGAAAAACAATGTGGAACCTCGAATAATTATTTTCTTATTTATTTCAAACGTTTTAATACTCGCAACAAAAATCTTAATTAATTTTTCTGTTTCTTTTAAAATATCATTCAGTAGTTTTGTTTTTTCAACTCTGTTTGTTCATTTTTTTCCATTCAACATTCGATGTTGGACGTTCGATGTTCGATGTTCATCTTTTCCAGTAAACATTGGAGGTTTTCGGTTTAAAGGTTCAAGGTTTAGGGTTCGGGGTTCAGAAATTCTGTGTTCATAGACTCGGAATTCATTGGTTCAAGACTCAAGGTTTCGGGGTTTTTTTTGTCGGATATGAACCGGGATATGAAAATATGGGTTGATTATAAAAAAAAAATCAATATAATAACCGTTTGATTTTTTTTGATCTTGTAGAAGGTAAATATTTTTTTCAGGAGGAAAGGCATGAAAGTATTGGTCAGCGATAATTTGGGGGAAGCGGGTATCAAAATGTTTGAGAATGAAGAGGGGATTGAAGTCGATGTGAATACAGGACTTACTCCTGAAGAGCTTAAAAGTATCATCGGAGATTATGATGCTCTGGTCATCAGAAGTGCCACAAAAGTAACCGAGGATCTTCTGGAAGCGGCAACTCGATTGAAAGTTGTGGGCCGTGCCGGAATCGGTCTTGATAATGTCGATATACCGGCGGCTACGAAACATGGTGTTGTTGTGATGAATACACCGGGGGGTAATGTTATAACAACCGCCGAACATGCTATCGCCATGATACTTTCTTTGTCACGCAATATACCTGAAGGGACGTCGTCATTGAAGGCAGGAAGGTGGGATAAAAAGAAACTCCAGGGCAGAGAGATATACAACAAGTTTATCGGGGTTATTGGTTTTGGTAAGATCGGTTCCATTGTTGCGGATCGCGCCCGGGGGCTAAAAATGCAGGTAATTGTTCATGATCCGTTTGTCACGCCGGAACAGATTGAAAAGTGTGGCTTTGAAAGTGTTTCTCTGGAAGAATTGTACCGCAAGTCTGACTATATAACGGTACATGTTCCAAAGCTAAAAAGCACCATCGGTCTGATCAACAAGGACGCTTTTGATCAGATGAAAGACGGTGTAATGATAGTAAATTGTGCTCGCGGAGGCATTGTTGATGAGGCAGATCTTTATGATGCCCTGAAGTCCG
This sequence comes from Desulfobacteraceae bacterium Eth-SRB2, assembly GCA_004193595.1. GTDB lineage: Bacteria > Desulfobacterota > Desulfobacteria > Desulfobacterales > UBA11574 > S5133MH16. The sequence goes on along the minus strand of RPGQ01000004.1, from coordinate 62,836 downwards.
GCAAGGTCGCCGGAGCGGCTCTGGATGTATTCGAAAAAGAACCTCCGGGAATTTGTCAGCTCTTTAATTGTGATCATCTGATCTGCACGCCTCACCTGGGAGCTTCAACACAGGAAGCTCAGACCAAGGTGGCGGTGGACGTGGCCGGCCAGATCATTGACTATTTGAAGCACGAAACCATCTTAAATGCAGTCAATGTTCCCTCTGTCACCGGTGATCTTCTTAAAAAGCTGGGCCCGTTATTGACCCTGGCAAATCAGATGGGAAGTCTCCAGGCTCAACTCACTAAAGGCGCTCCAAAGGAAGTCGTCATTGAATATGCCGGTGATTTTAAGGAGCTTGATCTGTCTCCGGTCTCGATAGCGGTTTTAAGGGGGCTGCTGACTCATGTGGTCAAAGATGATGTGAATTTTGTTAATGCGCAAGTCCTTGCCAAGGATAGAGGGATAAAGGTAACGGAAACAACCAGCGATGATTCCGGAGAGTATATCAACCTGATTACGGTACGGGTCATTACTACTGAAATGACAAACACAATATCAGGAACAATATTCGGAAAAAATGAGCTCAGAATCGTAAAAATCAATAATTTCCGGCTCGAGTTAATTCCAAACGGCCATATTTCACTGATATATAATTATGACAAGCCCGGCGCCATAGGAAGTTTCGCAACGCTTCTCGGTAAAAATAATATTAACATAGACCAGATGCAGGTCGGGCAGGAAGAAGGCGGGGAGATGAACATCATTTTCCTCAAAACAAATGTATCAATGCCTCCGGATCTTATTGAAAAAATGCATGAACTGAAACTTGTTAAAACGGTGACCCCCATTGAGTTTGACATTTAGAGGGGACGATCTGGAGGCCAGCATTCCGTTTTTCCATTCTAATGGCATAAACCAAGTGCTATGTGTGTAATTCACTGATGTTGGTTAACACCGGTCATTTATTACTTTCCATCGGAATTCGAAGGTCTGGTTTCAGGTGTCGGGTGTCAGGTGTCAGGAGGACGAACGTAAGAGCTGACACCTGAAACCTGGATTGCTTGAGCTAAATCACCAACAATCTTGATTTACATCCAAGTGCTATTAAAAGAACTTTAATTTTAAAAAATTGTAGAATTTCCGAGACCGTCTAAATTAGTCACTAATAAATCAACCCCTAACATAATGAAATTGTTTGACAGTCACTGCCATCTTGATGACCGGGCGTACGACAACGATATCCAAGAGGTTGTCAAACGCATGAACACCGCCGGTGTTGCTTCGGCAATGATCGTCGGAACAACCCGGCCTCGTTCCATCAAGGCCGTTTCAGTGGCGGAGTCGTTTCCCGGCCTGTATGCCTCGGTGGGAATTCATCCGCATGATGCCAAAAGTTGCGATGAAGAGACGCTCAACACCCTTATAAACCTTGCCAAAAATCCCCGTGTGCACGCCTGGGGGGAAATCGGACTCGATTTTAACCGAATGTTCTCACCTATAGAAACCCAGGAAAAGTGGCTTATTCGGCAACTCGAGGTTGCCGCTGAACAGAATCTCCCGGTTATTTTTCATGAACGGGACAGCAACGGCCGTCTAATTGAGATGTTAAAAACGCATTTTAAAAACGTGAAAAGCGGTGTAATACACTGTTTCAGCGGGAATAAAACAGAGCTGAAACAGTATCTTGACTTGGGTCTTTATATCGGAATTACCGGCATTGTTACCATTAAAAAACGAGGCGCTGATTTGCGCAAGCTTGTGCCCTTAATTCCTGCGGAACGTATTCTTATTGAAACCGACGCTCCCTACCTTACGCCCGCACCTGAAAAGAACCATACCCGGCGGAATGAGCCTGCCTTTGTGCGGTCTGTTTTGCTAAAACTGGCAATGGTCAGAGAAGAAGATCCCGAGTATCTGTCTGCTAAAACCTGGGATAATACCTGCCGCCTCTACGGTATTGAAACCTGAAACTTCAGTTACATATCGGTAGTTAGATTGACCGATTGTGGAGGCATGCCCGCCTTGGTTGCTGCAGATAAGCCCGCATCGCGGGATCTCCGCTTCACTATAGTCAACTATGCGGGACGGCATTTGACGCAATAGATGTCGTAATCCGAGGCGGATAAAGATCGGCAATCCCGCAGGGTTTCAAATTTTAAAAATATAAATCAATTTAATTCATCAAAAATAATAACCCACTAGGTGATCATTGCATAGATTGTTTTCGAATAACGTTAAAGGCTTTTTTAAATTTGCTTTGTTTCAGCAGACTATTCTACCAGAGTCGGAATGGTTCCCAAGCTTCCGTATTCTGAACCAATCCCTTTGCCGATTTCCACATAGTCACATTTGACTGTAGCATTTATAATTTTATCTGGAGGACCGATCACATCCGTGATCAGAGCTGTGGCAAAACCTACAATCCTTATGTTGCCTGATGGATTTGAGCAGTCTTCAGAATCATAAACAGGTATAGATACTTTCCATCCATATTGACCATCAACCGATTCTTTTTCAGCATCCTCGTAAAGGGCTTGCATTTCATCGAAGCTCGAAGCAACATCACCACCGATAAACACAAATTCGTCGTTAAATTCTGCTAATGGAATTTCAAAAGTACCATCACGCATACCGTCTAATATATCTCTTAGCTTTGCCGCATTAGACGGCCAGGCTTGATAATCATTCCAGTCTTTATAGGTATGCCAACCCGCACAACTATCTATATCTCCGGTAGGGTGTAACTTGATGCCTCTATCACACCAGTCATCTTGATGAACATCAAACCAGTATTTGGAAATACCTACAGGAAATTGAGGATGAGCTGTGCCCAAGCCGGACAAGGCGGCAGTCGCATCAGCGCTAACATCAAGGGTTTGAATACCGAATATTTTTGCAAAGAAGGTGCTTATCGGCCCGTTGGCACTGCTGTCTTTCCGGGCGGTTACCCTCACCGCATTAGGCTGGTTGTAATCGTTGCTATGAACCGAGGTTCCAGGCCATTTATTGATAAAAATATCGCCGTCATTGATAATGATATTTCCTCCTCCGGCCCGGTTCTTACCTTCTCCAACCACATCTTTGGCAGAAGCTTTGATAGCATCTACCCCATTAGCATCTAAAGTAAGAACCTGTTGTTCATCGTAAGTCAGGCCCTTATAAATGTTGCCGAGTTCTCCGGCACCGGCCAAAGCTGAAGCATCGGCGATATTCTGAAGTTCATTTTTTGTTACCGACACATAACCGACATCTGTTGCCAATGAAACAAAACCGATGAGCACTGTTATCACAAGGGCAATAACAACGGCAGTTGCACCCCGCTGATTATTAACTATTGAAATTAATTGTTCGATTGTTTTCATTTTTTCATCCTTATTTAATAAATATCATTATTCCAGTTTCATGATTGTCTTGGCATCCAAGGTCACCGGGCCGAATCCTAAACTTGAAAGAACCAAAAAATCATAGAGATAGGTTATCGTAACCGTAAGATCATCTCCGGAAATAGCTGCACCAGAAGTAGGTGGTGGTGATATTGATAAGGGACTTGGATTGTCAGTAAATGTAACCAGGTGATTCGAACAATAATTAAAAGCTGTATTGTGGCTTATTGTTTCATGTTCATTGCCAGGTCTATCAAGGCCGACAACTATTCCTGCACGTGCCGCTTCCCGGCTGGCATTGGTAATGACCTGTTGATTATATAAAATTAGACCGAATTCGATTATTCCAAAAATGACCAAAACCAGTAAGGGCAGGATAAGGGCAAACTCTACGGCCGAGGCACCCTTCTGGTTTTTTAATATGAGTTTAATTTTCATTATTCCGGATATGCCTTATTTATTATTTTATTTCCGTTTTAGTCTTTAAAAGGAAAGATTATCCTTATAACTTCATTTCCATTTTCATTAAGGTTTCGGCAGTTAATGTTTTTGTAACACCTAAATTAAGAATGGCAGGAAACAAAAAATGGTAATTATATGTTACCGTAACTGAAAAGTCTGTTTGAAACGGTTTCCCGGTATTATACATAAAAGAGGTGGTGGGCGACTCAGTACTACCAAAGTTTACTAGACGGTCCTGACAATATGTGTCGACGATCTGGCTAACAGCATTATCATCTGCCCGGGTTATTCCTGCACGTGCCGCTTCCCGGCTGGCATTGGTAATGACCTGTTGGTTGTATAAAAGCAGACCAATATCGCAAATTCCAGCAACCAGCAAAATAAGTAAAGGAATGATGATGGCGAATTCTACCGCTGCTCCCCCATTTTGGTTTTTAAATATTAGTTTCATTTTTATTTTTGAGTCTTTGCTCCGATCAATAGGATGAACTTAATAACAATATGTTCATGAAAGGCACCTTTTTCAATTTTATAAATATTATGTACAATAAGTTAAAATGACGTTTTTATGATGGGGTGTTATATTAAATTTACCAATTATGTACGCAAAACTGAAACTGTGCAATATGTATGCAAAAACTGTGCAAAGTTCAAAACCGCTTTTTAAAGAAATTTAAAAAATGTTTAGATACCAACTGGTTAGATTAGATGCGCATATTGCAAAACGGAAGTATTTTGACAATTTTTGTCCAAGAAAATGCCATTATTTGACAGATTTTCGCTATGTTGGGACAATATTAGGAGAAAGAAAAAGCTGAAAAGTTTAAAAGGATAGGCAAGATAGACCTGATAGGTCTATGGAAGATTTTGAAACATAATTAAGTTCTTACGATATGCGGACATAAGTGGATGAGGTGGATTCTGATGATTGCCTGTGGCACCCAAGGATTTAATTTAATTTCAGAAAGTTGAAGGTTTATAACCAAAATCATGAAAAGTATAGATCACTCTTGCCAGTGACATGAATTATTTTATAATGTCAATGGGTTGTGATACTATTTAGATGCACGTGCTGAAGGAAGGATGATTTCCATGAAACCTTTAACCTCTTTATTTTAAGGCATATTTTTTGCATTAAAGCTTAACGAAATTTTTTGATTGACTGAAACCTCTTACGTTCCTTAAAAATCTTGACAATTATAATAATTAATAATAATTATGCAAAACTATAAAAAAATGATTGACTTTTATTATTTTTAAACCAGAAATCAGCGGGTAATAAAATGAAATTCGGAAAAAGCTGCCTAATGACATGCAAAAATAAAAAAGGTGCTGCTGTTGTTGAGTTTGCCATCGCAGGACTTTTATTTTTTACCGTACTTTTCTCTATTTTGGATTGGGCACTTTTGAGTTTTATAAAGTTAAATGAATTTAATTTTTTTCTATAACATGCAAATCAAACTTATTTTTTCATATATCGACAAACTTTGGGAACGGGCACTTCCTGAAGGTGGATTTGCAGCAAAGATTGGAGGAAATTACCGGCCGGATTCAACAGCATGGGCGCTATTGGCACTTTCGGCGGCGGGCACAAAAAATGATCATATAGAACCATCCCGGGCACGTCTGGCAGACAGCCAACTTAAGGACGGTCGGATCTGTGCCTTGCCGGAGCTTTCGGATACTTATTGGCCAACTTCTCTGGCGATTTTAGCATGGCAAGGTTCAACATACCAACTTGAAGCGCAATCACGTGCTGTTAAATTCCTTATCCACATAACCGGACTTCACTGGCAGAGAAAGGCCGATTCCCCTGCGGCTCATGATACCAGCATTCAAGGATGGTCCTGGATTGCCAATACCCATTCATGGGTTGAACCCACAGCCCTGTCATTGATTGCCCTTGAACGTGCCGGTTATGGTACACATAAACGTGTCAATGAAGCCACACATATGTTAATGGACCGTCAATTGAGTCATGGAGGATGGAACTACGGTAATACCGTTGTTTTTGATCAAGAGCTTCGCCCCATGCCCGAAAATACAGGAATGGCGCTAAACGCACTTGCAGGTCGAATTGCCGAAGAAAAGGTAACCCGGAGTCTTGATTATCTTGAATTTCAAATAAAGCGGTTGCGCACACCACTTTCTCTGGGCTGGGGCCTGTTGGGACTCGGAGCCTGGGGAAAACGACCGGAT
>RPGQ01000004.1:27858-56798 GCA_004193595.1 Desulfobacteraceae bacterium Eth-SRB2 | reverse complement strand
GTTGCCGAAGGAACAGGTCACTGCCGTGATACATTGCGTACCCTGGAAGAGTCCGGTATGGCGGACGTGCTTTTAGAAGACCGGATTCCATTTGTGGACCTGAATTGCGACGATGTTTACACAATACGGAACAAAGGTCGCTATGGCCCGCTTAAGACACTCACATTTCCGGTGGCACTTGCTCAGGCAGACTGGATCGTATCCATGCCTAAATTAAAAACACACCACTGGGCCGGTGTAACACTTTCCATGAAAAACATGTTTGGAGTGATGCCGGGAAGATTTTACGGATGGCCTAAAAATGTGCTTCATCATGCAGGAATCAATCGATGTATTTTGGATATTAACACCACGTTACAGTCACATTTTGCCATAGCCGATGGTATTATTGGTATGGAAGGAGATGGCCCGATTATGGGTTCCCCAAAGCAAGCCGGAGTAATCGTGATGGGGCGTAATTTTGTGGCCGTGGACGCAACCTGCACACGAATTATGGGACTCAATCCAAAAAAAGTTCCATATCTCCAGGCTGCTTCCGACCGGCTTGGACCCATCCAGGAAAAGGGCATCCTTCAATTCGGAGAAACAATTGATTCGGTACGTACCAACTTTGAGTTGATTGATAAGATACCCGCCCATAAAGGGTTGCGTATTTAAAATGTTCAAATCATCTCGTTTTCCATATCACTTTACTCGGATAAACAGACTATTTTGATTCAAGTTGGATCTTTCTGCTCCGCCTGCCGTTGCAAGCTCGCCCGCCGCAAAGCCCGACCGGCATTCGCCTGAGACGCAGCCCATGGCGGACAGTAAAAGTTTGGCGGCCAGAGGAACGACCGGGCAGTTGACAATTCGAATATTGAAACATTTGAATATTGGCGCGCCCTGGTGCAACGGGTCTGTATGGAGAATCTGTGATTGCAATGTCTCAGACATAAAGATACTGTGATCAGGAGCCTATAATTACGGTTTTGTCCAGGGATCCTGTGAAAATGGGAAATTGGGTTCGGAATCTTCGATATCCAGATATTCCATATCTTTATTAAAAATCTAAGCCTAAAAAAACTGTTATTCTCAATAATTATTGATTTTCCAAGAAGTGTAATTATATAAATTTTTATGTATAAAAGTACAGTAGACTTAAATCGTCGGGATATGCTTGCGGCTGTTGCTTTGGGAATGGTCGTACTTGTCTTAGGTGGTTATTTGATGGTGGTGGGTGTATGTGGATTATATCATGATGACGCGATTTATGTAATCACGGCCAAAGCATTGGCACACGATCAGGGATATCGGTTGATAAACATTCCGCACTCACCGGCGCAGACCAAATACCCAATTATCTACCCGGCGTTGTTGGCCGTAATTTGGTGTTTATGGCCTTCGTTCCCTGAAAATCTTTTGGCGATGCAAAGTCTTTCTCTACTGGCGAGTGCCATTACTATTGGGCTTTGCTATTTGTATTTGGTGCGATTCGGTTATTGTAAACGCAGTATTGCTGCGAGTGCCGGATTACTCTGTGCCACCTCTTCAGAGTTTCTGTATTTTTCCACTGTGACATTGTCTGAGATGCCCTTTGCGTTGCTACTCATAGTGACTCTTTGGGAATTGGATAGATATGTCATGGCGTCATATTCATCTCGAACCTCCCAGTTACTTTTGGGTGTTTTTCTATGTTTGCCATTTTTATGTCGAACAATAGGACTGCCATTTATTGCGGCTGGACTGATAATTGTCTACCTTGCAAAACGTCCTGTTAAATGGGTGGCTTTGGGATCGGCGATTGTCTTTTTTCCTTGGATAATGTGGGCCGTAAATGGATGGGATTCTTTGGGACGGGGTTCCGACTTAGGATATTACACCGATTATATAAGTTGGTGGAAATCGGGTGCCCTGACGTCGATAGGGGACATAGTTTTTTATAATTTATTAGGTGCATTGTGGAACAGTTGCAATTTGGCTTTTCAGCTATTTTCCAAAATGAAGTCCGGTATGGATTCATTTTTTCAAATGGTAATTGTTCTTTTTGTGGGCGCAATTCCTTGGGTCATAATTATGTCTAAGCTCAGACAATTCAATATTTTGGCGTGGTTTCTAATTAGCTATTTGACTATAATTTTATTATGGCCGTGGCCCCCGGGCAGATTTTTAGTTCCTATTTTGCCTATATTACTTCCTTATTTGTTAATCGGGATTATAATGATAAGGCAACGCTTATTTTCTCGATCTCTGTACCAAATTGTCGCCACGGCAGGATTGAGTGTTATTGTAATTTTTAATCTGGTGCAAGCTCACACTATTCATCAAAAAAACCAACTTACCGGTTTACCGTTTGTGGATTCGGATATATCGTGGTCATCGTATGAGCGAACTTTTGACTGGCTCCGTGCAAACACCCCGGTTGAGGCCGTTGTTGCCTCAGGGCTGGATACAATGATTTATCTTTATACTGGACGCCAGGGTTTTCGTCCATTCAAGCATAAGCCCCTTTCTTTATTTTATGGTCAGGATTCCCCGCCATTAGGCACAGTTGAGGAACTTATTCAATTTTTAGATACCTACCACACAAAATATTTGGTTCATTTCCCTATGCCGAGATTTGCAGAAGAAAAGCCATTCGCTGAGTTGATAGAGAAAGTTAGGATTCAATATCCGGACAAACTCAAACCTATTTATACTGATATAGATAAGCGTTTTATGATCTTTGAAGTAATGTTTCTAAAAAAAATATAAACTATCTTGCCAGTTAACTATTTGTAATTTTTAATGGTTTAGAATTGATATTAAAGCTCATATGAACAAATTAGATCTAAATTTTCTCTTTTGCTACATATTTCTTCTCGGTATTCACATAGTTTTGGTCTGGTTATTACCTTATTTTCCAACTCAAGACGGTCCCAGTCACGTATATAACCTTGTCATCCTTAAAGACCTGCTTAACGGCGGAAGGGAATGGGGAAATTTTTTCACCCATACGTTAAATGCTGTCCCAAACCTTGGATTTAATCTTCTTTCCTACCCGATGTTACATCTTTTCTCCCCCTTTGTTGTAGAAAAACTTTTTGTTTCAATTTATATTGTTTTTATGGGAGTCAGTGTGCCTTTATTTCTGCATACCTTTAACAATAGATCCCTCCCTTTCATATATTTTATTTTTCCGGTCATATTTAACTTTAATTTGCTGATGGGGTTTTACAGCTTTGTAATAGGTTTTCCTCTTTTTTTAATGGCTTTCTCATTCAGTTGGAAGATTCGTAATTGTTCCACAGTCTGTAAATTCATTTTTTTCAATATAGCAGGATTGATTATATTTTATTGCCATATAATCTCATTCGTTTTTTTTCTAATATCCCTTATAGGAATAACTGTAACTCAATCAGTGGATTTTAGGAGAAAAATTATTGAGTTAACAAAACTTTTAGCCACGATCTCACCAATACTCCTAAACCTAATTGATTACCTGATACATAGCTCCAAAAGTTCTTTTTCAGGGTTATCCTATCTGTTTTCTGTTTCACGGTATGTTCGGTTGCTGATAGAACTTTTTTCCTTTTCCTCACTCAATTTTTCTCTATGGCAAGTGCTTCCGGTTTCTCTATTTATGTTTTTATATTTTTTCTTCACTTATTCATCTGTAACAAATATCTATAAGAAAAACACTCAGAATAAAAATATCAAGGATTCAGAAAAAAATCTCCTTTTCCTGGCACTGATTCTAATTTTAATCTATTTATTTGCGCCGTTCCGATTTGGAGGCGGGTGCTTTTTTAACCAGCGATTTCCATGGATTATTTTATTAATCATTTTACCGCTTTTTCAAATTCCCGAAACAGCTTTCTGGAAACGATTCGGTCAAAGAATTATTGTAGGCACGGTCTGTTTTTTTTTCGTCTTTAACACGGTTGTACTTTGGCAACAAAGCAAAAACGTGGAAAAATTTTTAAGTGGGTTGAATGCCGAATTACCCAAAGGGGCCTATCTGATGACCTACAAAAAAATAGACTTGCAAGCCGCTTGGCCTCGCATTGATGTCTTAATGCATGCCGCTTCCTATTATGGCATTATAAAAGGCTGTGTTGATATCGGAAACTATGAAACCGACTTTGAATATTTTCCCATTCACTTTAAAGATACTATTCCTCGATTCCCTTATCCGGATCAAATTGGATATAAAGCAGAGAGTGTCGATTGGTCTGAATATCCGTCCATTCAATATATTTTGGGTTGGGAAGTGGATGAAAATGATATGGAGAAATTAAGCAAATTTTTCCGTATTATTTGGCAGAAAGACCCTTTAAGTATTTGGCAGAGAAATTACTTAAACCTATAAGTTTACTGTATATGGATTTCCTTTTTTGGACACAGATAAACACAGATTTTCAGGAGTTTTAAATTTATGAATAATAATATCTGGGTATATCTGTGAAAACCTGCCTGCCCTGTAGTTCTGGCAGATGGTACTGGGGCGTCCTATTTAACTTGTTTAGTGAGAAAACGGAGAAAAAAATGGTAAATTCAAAATTAACGCTAAATAAACTATCAATTATAGTTCCAGCCTACAACGAAAGTAAAACCATCCATTTAATTCTCGATAAGATTAAAAATGTAACTCTTCTTAACGAAATTCATAAAGAGATAATAGTTGTTAATGATTGTTCCACGGATGATACCGGGCAGTCTCTAAAAAAATATAAAGACCATCACCCCGATTTAGAACTTAAATATTTTGAACACAATACAAATATGGGCAAAGGGGCAGCCCTGCGAACTGGCATTCAAAATGCGACCGGCGAGTATCTAATCATTCAGGATGCGGATTTGGAATACGATCCGAATGAGTATAATTTGCTTCTTAAGCCCATATTGGACGGCCATGCGGATGTGGTTTATGGCTCTAGATTCATGGGAGGTAAACCACACAGAATACTTTTTTTCTGGCACACCATTGGAAACAAGTTCCTCACTTTTCTCTCCAACATGTTTGCCAATCTGAATCTTACGGATATGGAAACCTGCTATAAGATGTTCAGAACTGAAAGTATCCAAAGCATAGTATTGAAAGAAAATAGATTTGGATTTGAACCGGAGGTAACCATTAAAATATCCAAACTTAGAGATATTCGCATTTACGAAATAGGTATTTCCTATTATGGGAGGACCTATCAGGAAGGTAAAAAAATTAATTGGAAAGATGGTTTTAGGGCAATATATTGCATTATAAAATACGGTTTGTTTCCAAGATGAGATGGCCATCTTTGGTTTTATAGCCATAGGTCTGCGAGTTTAATAATTGCCATACATCTTGTAAAAACCGTTAACAAAAAGAATGGGTTAATCACATGCTTGCTCAATGCATGTCCATTTTTTGCAAATTGAATCAACTAAAATTAATAATGTTATGAATAAATCAAGAAAAATTACATTTTTTTTATTGTCCCCAATTGCCGACATTGTTTTTATATCACTTTTTCTTTACCTTTCTTTTTGTGTAGGCAGCAGGCTTTTAATTGATTGCGATACCGGATATCATATCCGTGCAGGGGAATATATACTTAATACATTTTCAATCCCCAAACACGATATATTTTCTTTCCATGCCCCTCCTCTTCAATGGACAGCTCATGAATGGCTTTCAGAGGTTGTTATGGCCATGGTTCACAGAGCGGTCGGCCTTACCGGCATCGTTGTCTTTTTTTCCTTTATAATTTCTTTGGTTTATTACCTCCTATTTAAAATAATCCGAATGGACAGGGGTAATATTATCCTTGCTGCTTTTATTGTTTTAATTGTCCTAACGGCGTCACAGGTCCACTGGTTCGCCAGGCCGCACATCTTTTCACTACTACTGCTTTTAATTTGGTATTATCTACTTGATGAGTATGAGTATCAGCGAAGAAACTATTTGTATCTCCTGCCGCTATTGATGTTGCTATGGGTTAATCTGCACGGCGGGTTCCTGGCTGGCTTTATACTGCTGGGTGTTTACCTTTCCGGGAATGTTGTTATGTCCATTAATTCAAAAGGTTCGGAGAAATATATATATAAGAAAAAAGCCAGACTGATTGGTTTGATAACGGTTGTCTGTGTTCTTGTGAGCCTGATAAACCCTTACGGCTACCATATTCTCATGTTTCCGTTTAATTTGATATCAAAGAAGTTTATTATGGATAATATTGCAGAATTTTTATCGCCGGATTTCCATACTTTCGTTGTTAAGGCCTTTGAATTTCTTTTTCTTTTATTCTTTACTCTATTAGCGGTTTCAAAGGTTCGTTTGAATATAATTGAACTGACGATGGTGCTTTTATTCGCTCATATGTCTTTCTTTTCCCTCAGGTATATACCGCTTTTTTCCATAATTGTGGCGCCGGTTTTAATGCGAAAATCTCAACAAATACTAAAATCCACAAATGGGAAGCTCGCTGATTTTATTAAAATAAGATCCATCAGCATTTCTGAAACAGATGCATCTGCGAAAGGATATGTTTGGCCGGCTATGGCTGTTGCAATAGTTGTTATTTTCGCGGTAACGGGTAAAATAGACTATAAATTTAATGTAAAAACCAAACCGGTGAATGCGGTGAATTTTTTTACAAAAGAGAATATTCAAGGTAATATGTTTAATAATGATGAGTTCGGAGATTATATCATCTATGCGGCATGGCCCAAATATAAAGTTTTTTTTGACGGCAGATCCGATATGTATGGCGTTGATAGATTAAAGGAATATATGAAGGTGGCACGTGTGGAGCCAGGATGGGATGAGGTTTTAGAAAAATATAAAATTAACTGGATCATATACAATGCAAATTCACCTTTATCGTTATTACTTATGGAGAAAGATGACTGGAAGCTGATATATGCTGATAAGGTATCTAATATATTTGTAAAAGATAATCCGAGAAACCAATATTTGATAGAGAAATATCCTGATGTGGAGCTGATCATAGGTGAAGGGACGGAAGACACATAGAGATTGAACTATATGGAATTTTATCCCTTTCTTGTTGAAAGCAAGAGAGTCTCAAGTTAAATCCAAACAGTCTTGCCTGGCCTTTATGTAAGAACTATCGTATTGGTTAAGACACTGTCTCCAACTTATTTTGGCAAGATCATAAAGCATCTGTAGGGAATCACAAACGGGATTTACTTTTGAGGCGGGTGAATTTATCCATTTGACTGGTACTTCCAGTACCTTAAAACCCTTTCTAACGGCCATTGCAAGGATTTCAACATCATAGGCGAACCTGTTAACGCGCGCATCTTTAAACAGACTTCTTGCTGTTTTTCCTGAAAACATCTTAAAGCCGCATTGTGTATCATGGAAATCATTCAGCACTATGAGTTTGACAAACCGGTTAAAAACCTTTCCCATCCCCTGTCTCCACCAGGGTTGTTTTTTAATGGTCATACTCGTTTTGAGCGCCCGTGATCCGATGACCACATCATATTCACTGCTGGATATTAAATGTAACATATGAGCCAGTTCCTCAATAGGGGTGGAAAGATCCGCATCTGTTAATAGAATAATCTCACCAATCGAAGCAGAAACTCCTTGTCTTAATGCATAACCTTTACCCTTGTTTATTGGGTAACTTATGATTTTAAAATTTGTAATATCAGGGCAATAACGCTTTAAAACCTGCTTTGTATTGTCTGTGCTGCCATCGTCGATGACAATTATTTCGTAATCCAAAGCTGTTCTAGTTAAATAGTACCTGATTTTGAGGAGGGATTCTCCTATTCGACGCTCTTCATTGTATACGGGAATAATTACTGAAATCATTTTATCCAACAAGATTTGCCCTGCTTAAAGAAGATTTGACTCTTTCCTCCAAAAATATTCTTCAACGCTAAGATTTGAGATAATTCTCTTTGTTTGTTGCATTGCTCTGATCAAGATAAGCTTAATAATAAATAGGAAAAAGAATGACTAAATACCCATTTACATGAATTTGCACTCCGTATCTCCTACTTACATGGTATGACGATTAAAATAGGTTAAAAAAGGTTAACAAGCTAATTACTATAAATTTTTATTGCTAGCTTGCTGCAGCAAGATCGGTAGAGAATTGGTTAAATTTAGATGACACATTAGAACCTAAGAATGACACTGAAGAAATAATCACAAGGGCAATAAAAGCTACCATAAGACTGTATTCAACGGCGGTTGCTCCCTCTTCGTCCTTAAAAAATTTAATTAGTTTTTTCATTTTTTTACTCGCTTAGGTTAATCATTTTTATTTGTCTACCTTAATTTTGCTTTTTTAGACTCAGGTAAACCAGCCTCCAAACTCTTAGATACTGAGACCTTGAGACATAAGTTTTACTTAGGACTTTTATTTGCTCATCAAAAATAATGCAAAGTCTATGCCGTTTTTTGACTGCTGCTTGGATTGGCAATGAGTAACGGTGTCTTTGATCCTTGGTCTTATTATTGAAAATGCTAACGCATTATAAGGAGATAGACTACTGGCGGGCAGGTATCTTTAGGAATATTAGTCAGTTTGCCGGTATTTACAAGTTGGGTAAAAAAATGCCTTAATTTTACATGATCTTTTCAAAATTTTCTCCGGATCGGAATACTTCACGGGGTATATGGATATCCGGCTACGGCAAACTTATCAATAAACCTGGGGCGAATGCCCACCAGGCCGCAAAGTGCCCTTTTATTTTTCCCTTCCTCATCCGTAGCACATGTCGGAATGAAAGATTTCCTGCATGGTGATAACGTTCCTTCCATACCCGTAATTTCCTGCATGCTGGTGAAACGCTTTCTTGTTCCATCCGGGAAACGTGAACTTTTGTATAATCAGATCGATGTAGGCGATAAACCTTCTCATAAACTCGTTGGAAATATCCAGTTGGGCCATGGCCACCATGCTTTCCAGGCATAAGGGCATCACGGGAGAATTATGGATTGTGGTTAAGAGATCCTTCATGTCCGGTATTCATAGCCTGCAGCATATATCAAAGGCTTCCGAACCTCTAGCCTCGCCCACACAATAATCAGTCCGGACGCATCCCTCAGACTGTTTCTTACAAGATCCGTGACGTCCACTTCTCCCCTGCCTTCAATATTCAGGCCTTGTTCCATTCTTACCGAAATTCTCCTGCTTGAGTTTGCAACTCGGCTGCATCTTCGATGGTAACAATCCGTTCCTCTTCAGATATAAATTGAGAAAGGCAGTTGAGCAATGTGGTTTTGCCACTTTCACCTGTCCGCCACAGAAATCAAAATATTAAGCCTTGCTTTGACAGCGCCTTTTGCAACCTCCCCGATCTCTTTTGTAAATGAAAGTTTTTAACCAAGATAAGATCCTTTAACGAAAGCGGATCCTTGCAAATATCGCCACGAATATGGATAAAATGGGGCCGTCAATAGCCAACGGCGGGATGATAACACATTAACTCTGGGCCGTCCGAAAGCCTGGCATCTACCATGGGGGAAGATTCGTCAATTCGACGTCCATGGATGAAACAATCTTATCAGGTGATTTCTCATCAGGTGGGTGTCGTCTTTGGGCCTCGATTCAGTGATATTAATTTCCAGCTTGCCGAACCTTTCACATAAAGATCTGATTACATGTATTTGCAGGACATCAGAGAGATTGTATCTCGTCTTTAAGGAACGCGGTTTCGAAGTGGGTAGCCCAATTACCTCTCACCTTCCCGGCCATGGTTGTGGGGCTTACTTATCATTCTGTGGCAAATGGATGGAGTGGTCTTATTTTCAGTTCAATGGGACTGACTATCGGAATCGCAATATTTCTTGTTTCTTATTTAATGGGTGGAATGGGTGCAGGAGATGCCAAGCTGATGGGTGCGGTAGGAGCAATGATCGGCCCTAAAGGAGTTATGATTGCTTGTCTTTTTACCGCTGTTGTGGGTGGTATTTACGCCCTGATAGTCCTTTTATTCAATATGCAATATCTTAAAGGTTTCATCACAAGAAGCGCAATCACGGTCAAGGCATTTGCTTTTACAAGAAATTTTATTCCGATACCTGCTGATGAATCCGAGAAAAAGCCCAGGCTGTGCTATGGCATAGCTATCGCTATCGGCACGTTGTTTTACGTTTTTATAGAGGGTTTTGGGTATCAATTTCCCGTTTAATTTTTTAAAGAAAGGAAAGGAGACTGGTCATGGGGAAATGGAGAGCAGTAATTCCTATTGTATTGGCTTTGATGATTGCAGTTGTTGCCAGCTATTTTATTTACAAATATGTAAAAAGACAGGTGGCCCCAAAAGAAGTGGTAAAAATGGAAGAGGTTAGTATTCGCCAGGCGGCTATTGCAATGGTGGAACTGCCTGCGGGAACCAAGTTGAAACCCAAAATGATTAAGACAATTCCTTTTCTTGAAGAAAGCCTCCCCCCAGGGTCTTTTTCAAGTTCGAATAATCTTGTCGGAAGGGTTGTCATTACTCCCATAAAAAGCAAGGAGCTGATTCTGGAATCGAGACTGGCTCCTGCGGATGTAACCCGAGGGGGGGTGTCAGCAATTTTAAAGCCCGGGAAACGCGCTATATCTATAAAAGGGACTAAAGTACTCGGTCTGTCAGGTCTCGTCAAACCGGGTGATCGTGTGGATATCCTTCTTATTACAACCGATCCCAAAACAAAAGAATCGGTAAACAAGACCGTTTTTGAAAACGTACGTGTTCTCGCAACCGGAACACAGCTTATAGAAAATGCCGAAGGCAAGCCATCTCCGGTGGATAATTATACTTTGGAGGTCACGCCTGAAGAAGGGGAAAAACTGGTCCTTGCCTCTACCAAGGGAAAACTTCAGTTTGCCCTCAGAAATATTCTGGATACGGAAACGGTTTTGACAACGGGAGCAACCCTTCCGGAAACACTTGCCTCTTATCGTCCTATTGTGCCCTCGAAGAAAGTTAACAGAAAAGTACCCACAGGAAAATGTAGAAAGGGTTGCACATTGGAAATAATAAGATGGACTGAAAAAGGTGTTCTAAAAAAGGGATTTAAGTAAATAAAACGACATGTTATAGACCAGGGAGGATTGGACCCATGTTCATGCCAAAAAAAATCTGGATAAGTATAACCGTATTATTTGGTCTTACAAGCATATTATTGATCTTGTCTGTCGGCACCTGGGCGGGTGATAATGTTCAACCGGAATATCAAAAACCCCGGTTTGAAGTCATTGAACTGATAAAGGGTAAAACAGATGTTCTGGAAATTCCATGCACAAAATCAGATCATTTCCGTATAACAGTCGTGGATCAGGATGTTGCTGACTTTATTAATTTAACAAAAGCCAGCAGAGGTAAAAACGTCAGGAGAATTTATATCAAAGGATTGAAACAGGGAGCTACAACTTTGACATTATGGAAGAACGGCGAACTTTTTTGCATCTATGATGTGCACGTTAACTACGATGTTTCGCTTTTAAAACGAAAGCTCTATGATATCCTCCCCGATGAAAAAGATATCCGTGTTTTTTCAACAGAAGGCTCGATTACACTGGCTGGAACGATTTCCAGCAATGAACATCTCAACCAGGCTCTGGTTTTGGCAAACGCATTTGTTAAGCAAGACGAAAAGAACGCCACAATTATTAATTTACTTAACTCTGCCGGTGCCCAACAGGTCATGTTGGAAGTGAAAGTGGCGGAAATGCAAAAGAGAACAATAAACCGGCTTGGGATTAATTTCAACTGGATTAAGGACACCGGGGAGTTTGGCATTAGTTTGCTTGGAGGTCTCAGTAGTGTTTTTCAAGATGAAGATACCGGGAGAATGGATATTTTGTTTTCTGACAATGTTACCGGGCTATTGCAGCTTGAACACGGGGGTAACCAGTGGACCGGCATTTTCGATTTTCTTAAAGGGAATCAGTTGATTAAGGTTTTGGCAGAACCGACCCTCATTGCCCTGAGCGGTCAGACGGCAAATTTTCTGGCCGGTGGAGAATTCCCCATACCCGAGATTGATGATGAAGGGAATGTCGGCGTTGAGTTCAAGCCATATGGGGTGAATTTGATGTTTACGCCGACTGTCCTGAGTGAAAAAAGGATCGCCATAAAGGTTCAGCCGGTGATTTCTGAATTAGACTTTTCGATTTCCACAAGCATAGGAGGTGCTATAGTTCCCGGAATATTATCACGCTCGGCTTCAACCATGGTGGAACTGGGAGACGGCCAGAGCTTTGCCATTGCCGGCATTCTTCAGGAGTCTACCCGGGAGAATTTATCCAAGTATCCGGGCTTGGGTGACATGCCTGTACTTGGTGCATTGTTTAAGAGCAAATCTTATCAAAAGAATGAGACGGAACTGGTCATTATCGTTACCCCTCATCTGGTCAAACCTCTTAATATGGCCGAGCAGTCTTTACCCACCGATTTTTACATTGATCCGGATGATGCTGAGTTCTACCTCTGGGGAGTTTTCGGTAAGTCCCATAAAGCTTATGGAGAAGCTGAATTAGACGGTGAATTCGGACACATTTTTGAAAGCAAATAAAAATTATACAAAAGACTGCATGGGAGGGTAAAATGAAAACGCTGAAAGGCAACATCATATGGGTCGTGACACTGGGTATATTCTCAATCACGTTATGGGGATGTGCCGGCAACCTGCCTCAAGGTAACAGGATGGAGAATCTGGAAAAGAATTGGGGAAAATCTTTTGAATCCGCTAAAAAGAATCAAATTTTAAATCCTGATGCCGGGAAAAATCTGGAACCGGTTGTCGGTCTTAATGGTGAGGCCGCCGAATATGGTGTTAATAAATACAAAGAGTCTTTCAAAAAGGAATCGGAAAAGACAGATATAAGAGTGCCTCTTATTAAGATTGAATGATTGGTTCTATTCCGGACAATCCCGCCTTCCTGCCAGGCGGAGTAACACAGACAGGCAGGCAAAGCGCCTAAAATGAATTAAAATGCCTAAAGCGAACTAAACATAAAGATAAGGAATATGCTGTGCCAGAAGATAACTTAACGGTTAAGTTAGAGATTAAAAGTCCGAAGCTAAAAAGCCGGTTTGAAAAAATCCTTCGTTCAGCCAAGGGATTTAATATTCAAGGACCAACATCCAAAGGTTTATCCAACCTTCTGATTTTTGAACTGGGGGATAAAGTTGATCAAGAATTTCAGTTTGTCCAGGACCTTTTGAACATAGGGGAAGTCGGGGAGGTTTTTTTTGTTTCAGACCATTCCGATCAGGCTGTGCTTTTGCAAGCCATACGAATCGGGGCAAGGGAATTTTTCAGCCTGCCCACCGAAGATGAAGAAATCAAACACGCCTTGAAAGCATTCAAAGAAAGGAAAGTTAAAGTACAAGGAACGGTATCAGTAAAAGACGGAAAGATTATAAATATTATCGGCAGCAAGGGTGGGGTTGGAACAACGACTGTGGCTGTAAATCTGGCGGTCAGCCTGGCCGAGAAAAAAAATGTCCAATCTGTGGCATTAATTGACATGAATCTTTTGTTTGGAGATATTCCTCTTTTCCTGGAGATAGAGCCAAAATATAACTGGAGCGAAATTACCAAAAACATTTCCCGCCTGGATGATACTTTTTTAAAAAACATTCTGTCCGTTGATGCTTCAGGAGTATGTGTCCTGCCATCCCCAAGCTACCTGAGCGACCAGAACCTGGCAACACCAGCCATTATGGAGCGTTTGCTCCTGGTTATGAGAAGAATGTTTGACTTTGTGGTCATCGACGGCGGGCAATCTCTGGGGAGTATTTCTTTGAAAATACTGGAATTATCAGATACGCTTTTGCTTGTCTCAAATTTAACTCTCCCCTGCCTGTCCAATACAAACAAGCTGTTAAGAACGTTTCATGATCTGGGTTTTCCTCCAAAAGAAAACATCAAGCTTGTTATCAATCGTTATTTAAAAAAATCGGATATTTCTATAAAGGATGCGGAAACTACCCTTGAAAAAGAGATATTCTGGACTATAGCCAACGACTACCAGACAGCGGTAACCGCCTTAAACAGGGGAAAGGCGCTTTCTCAATTTGCGCCCCGGGAAGCGATTACCAATAACTTCAGAAAGCTGGCCGATCAGATGATTTCTGAACCTAAAAAACAGGAAAAAAAGGGCTGGTCTTTTCTACGCCGTCATTAGAGGTTAATTAAAGGAGGTTTGGATTATAATGCAGATGAACCGTGGAACAATAATAGAAGGCGGTTTCGGGGAACATAGTTCTGAAGACTATTTTGAGCTGAAAACCAGGATTCATAATCGTTTGCTCGATCTTATTGATCTGACTCTGATAGATTCTCTTGATCAGAATCTTGTCAAGTCTCAGATCAGGTCTCTTGTGCAGCGGGTATTAGAAGAACAAGATTTCAGAGTGCCCCTGAATTTAACAGAAAAAGAAAACCTTTTTACAGAAATAGAAGACGAGGTACTGGGGCTGGGCCCACTGGAACCGTTCCTTAAAGACGATACAATCTCTGATGTCCTGGTAAATACATACAATCAGATCTTTATAGAAAGGTTCGGCAAGCTGGAAATTACTGAATCGAGGTTCAAAGACGACACCCACCTGATGAGAATCATCGATAAGATTGTTTCATCCATGGGACGTCGAATTGACGAATCTTCCCCCATGGTAGATGCCAGGCTTTCGGACGGCTCCAGAGTTAATGTTATCATCCCGCCGTTGGCTATTGACGGCCCCATTTTATCCATTCGGCGATTTGGTAAGGATCCGCTTTCGTTAAAGGATCTTATCTTATTAAAATCATTTACAAAAGAGATCGGGGAGGTTGCAAAAGGCGTTGTCAAAGCAAGGCTTAATATTTTGATTTCAGGCGGGACAGGCAGTGGCAAAACCACATTGCTCAATTGCCTTTCTCAATTTATATCTGAAGAGGAACGGATTGTTACCATCGAAGATGCAGCCGAGTTGCAACTCAAGCAGGAGCATTTGGTAAGAATGGAAACAAGGCCTCCGAATATTGAAGGCAGGGGAGAAGTGACGTCACGGGATCTTGTAAGAAACAGTCTGAGGATGCGTCCGGACCGGATTATTGTGGGCGAGGTTAGAGGTTCGGAAGCCTTTGATATGTTGCAGGCTATGAATACCGGACATGAAGGATCTCTAACCACAATCCATGCTAATTCTCCCCGTGATGCCCTTATGCGCCTGGAAAGCATGGTGGCCATGGCCCAACTGGATATTTCCAACGAGTTTATGAGAAGGTTTATCGCTTCCGCTATCGATCTGATTATACAAAGTTCACGTTTCCCGGATGGAACAAGAAAGGTTACCAGCATGCAGGAAATTACGGGTATGGAAGGAAACGTTATCACCATGCAGGAAATCTTTTCATTCCGACAGACAGGCATGGATGAGGAAGGGAAAATAAAAGGGCACTTCAGGTTCCAGGGTATTCGCCCCAGGTTTATTGATAAGTTTGCCGTAGCCGGGATATCCATACCCCGTGAAGTATTCGATCCGGAGAAAATTTTTGAAATATAGTCCGCATCCCAGAGGAATGGCTTTCAGATTCCACAGGGCAGGGGATTACCCTACGGGGAAAATGTCTAAAATGAACAAAAATTCTTAAAATTATTAACGACATCATATCTTTATTAAAGGAATAAAAAGATGGGTGCTATTACAAATACAGTAATTATTTTTTGTATATCCATATCAATTATAGAGTTGCTCTTTTATGCTATCAGAACCATTCGCAACCCGGATCGTGCAAGAATCAAAAAAGAACTTAGAAAAATGGCATCCAAAAGACAGGGGGAAGACCTACCGGATATTTTGCGTAAAAAAGTTATAAGTGACGTACCGGCATTTAATGAGATTCTGCTTCGCATTTCCGGAATCGACTATTTGGATCGCTTAAGATCTCAGGCAAGTACTCGGTATTCCACCGGTTTTTTCATTTTACTTTCTGTCTTCTTTGCAGCTTCAGGATTCACAGGCCTTTATGTTCTTCTCAAAAAAGGGATATGGCTATCTGTAATCTTTGCTTTATTGATGGGCAGCCTCCCTGTCTTTTATCTTTACATAAAGAAACATCAGAGATTGAAAAAGTTTCAGGCTCAATTACCTGAGGCTCTCGACCTGATGGCTCGATCCTTGAGAGCGGGCCATGCCTTTTCAACCGGTATGAATCTGGCAGGGGATGAGTTTGACGATCCTCTTGGCACGGAATTCAATATAACCCTTGGTGAAATCAATTTCGGGATAGGCGTGGCCGAAGCGCTTACAAATCTTGCAGGCCGGGTGGATTGTGCGGATTTACGCTTTTTTGTGGTGGCCGTAATTCTGCAGCGAGAAACCGGCGGGAACCTTGCCGATATTATGGAAAACATCGCTTATCTTATCCGGGAAAGATTCAAACTTTATGGCAGGGTACAAACACTGGCTGCCGAAGGTAAGTTGTCCATGTGGGTTCTTATAGGTCTTCCATTTTTAATTGTGGGCGCTCTTTTTATATTAAACCCAAGCTACATTACAATGCTGTTTTATGAGCCGGTGGGAAGAATAATGTGCGGTGGCGCGTTGGTAATGATGATTATGGGTTTTTTTGTAATGAAGAGAATGGTTAATATCAAAGTATAATTACCGGGAGTCTTTAGTAATGAATATTCCAGTCGAATATCTGCCGATTGTTATATCTGCTTCAGTTTTTTTGATTGCGCTCCTGATTATAGCGGGGGTAGTAATATCTTCCCGAAACAATGCCAAAAAACAAGTGTTCCTGGAAAAAATCAAACATGAAGCAAAAGAGACGGAAATAATCGAGACGGCCACTTTATCGTCTAAAACCGATAAGGGTGTGAAAAACCGATTTCTGAAATTTTTGACGGCATTGGGCAAACGTATGTCGGTCAGGAAAAAGGCAGAAGGATCACCCAAGTTGAAACCCATCTTTCTTAAGGCGGGTTTGCGCAGTGAAAATGTTCCTGCTGTTTTTTTGGGGGTTAAAGTAATCTTTACAATTTTTTTGCCGGCAGCCGCATTACTATTTCACCTTATTTGTCCCGGTTTCTCCCTTGATGCAACCCAGTTAGTCGCTCTGTTAACCATTCTGGCGATTGCAGGTTTTTATTTGCCGAATATCTGGCTGCGACTAAAAATCAAAAACAGAAAAAATACCATCCGCGACGGTTTTCCGGATGCACTGGATCTTCTTACCGTATGCGTGGAAGCCGGCATGGGTTTGGATTCGGCAATCATCCGGGTAGCAAAGGAGATAGCATTAACCAACAAGATATTGAGCGATGAACTAAACCTCTATAATCTCGAAATGAGGGCGGGCAAGTTTCGTCGTAATGCTTTAAAAAACCTGGCCATACGGACTGACTTGGAAGAAGTCAACAATCTGGTAACCCTGTTAATCCAGACAGACAAATTCGGTACCAGTGTGGCCAAAGCATTGAAAGTATATTCGGACACGATGAGGACCCAAAGATTTCAGCGGGCTGAGGAAATGGCCTCCAAGATTCCGGTGAAATTGCTTTTTCCTTTAATTTTATTTATTTTTCCGGCGTTGTTCGTTGCGATTCTTGGACCGGCGGTTATCAATATATACAGAATAATAATAAAAGGGGGCGCTTTTTAATTTATAACATGACAGAAAAAATAAGAATTATCAATTGGCTGTCAATGATTTTACTCATGGCCGGCAGTTTTTCCGGGTGTGCAGGTCAACAAAATAATCTGCGCAACGATTTGTCTTCCAGGAAAATATCAGGTGCTGAAATTGAAAGATCAGGTGATTTCTATTTTAACCAGGGTAACCTCCAGTTAGCACTTGTGGAATATGAAAAATCTCTTAAGCTGAATCCCGATAATACTAGAGTGCGGTATAAAAAGGGCCTGATTTTTTTAAAGGGCAAGATGGATAAAGCGGCGATTCGGGAATTTAAAAAAATAACAGACAATGATCCGGAACAAGCATTGGCCCATCAGGGAATGGGTCAGGCCTTTTTTCGTTTGGAAAACTATGAAGATGCTATTAAACATCTAAGCAAGGCCGTAGCGCTGGATCAAACGTTATGGAAGGCCTACAATTTTCTGGGAGTCATTTATGACTATCAGGAGAAATATGACCTTGCTGTCCGTGAATATAATTATGCGATCAGGCTTAAACCTCGTAAGGGATTTTTGTATAATAATATAGGGTTGGCTTATTCTTTGATGGAAGAATATGACAAAGCAATTCAGAACTTCAACAAGGCCTTAGAATTGAACGCTTCTAATAAAAAAGTATATAATAACCTGGGTCTGATTTTATCTAAAACGGGTAGATACGAGCTGGCAATGGAAGCGTTTAAAAAAGGAGGAGATGAAGCACAGGCTTATAACAACCTGGGATTTGGTTACTTAAAGAATGGAGAACGAGAAAAGGCGATCCGATATTTTAAGAAAGCCATTAAAAGCAAACCCTCTTATTACTTAAAGGCAAACGAAAACTTAAGAAAAGCTGAAAGGGATCACGAGAATAAACCGTCATCCAAACCGGATGGTAAAAGCCCTTAGGGTTCACGAAAAAATAAATTTACAATTTTGGGAGTTTAGGCGTCCGGCTGGCAAGGCACGAAAATTTAAGGAATATCATGCATATTTTGAGTTTTCGTAACGCAGCCAGTCGGGATGCATGGGCATCCAAAATGTGAAGTTATTTTTGAGTGAGCCCTTAGAGCCCATAAGCATTTACTGAGGGTTAAACTCTATTCTGGGTGTAAGGAGAAAGAATTATGGAAAAAAAGGAAAGTAGTTTCAAAGGATATTTCTTTTGTG
Organism: Desulfobacteraceae bacterium Eth-SRB2; assembly: GCA_004193595.1. Taxonomy (GTDB): domain Bacteria; phylum Desulfobacterota; class Desulfobacteria; order Desulfobacterales; family UBA11574; genus S5133MH16. The sequence continues at coordinate 38,045 of RPGQ01000004.1, read as the reverse complement.
TTTTTGTGTTATCATTAATGTTATGTTCCACCATCGCTTTTGGCGCCACTATCCATGTTCCTGCCGATTACAAAACAATACAGGAAGCAATTGATGGGGCATTTGACGGTGATACGGTTTTGGTTGCTGACGGTAAATATACGGGCTCGGGCAACAAAAACCTGGATTTTAATGGCAAAGAACTCACCGTTCAATCGGAGAACGGTCCTAAGCAATGCATTATTGATTGTGAAAGTGACGGGCGAGGGTTCTATTTCCATACCGGTGAATTACAAGACGCTCGGGTCTCCGGTTTTACCATCACCAATGGACGGGTTAAGGATAAGGGCGGAGGAATTTACTGCGGAAACAGTTCTCCAACCATAACCAACTGCATTATTATTAATAACACTGCCGTCAGCAGCAGCAACAATAGCCAGGGTGGCGGAATTTACCTGGGTACTGCCGGTTCTTCAACCATAACCAATTGCGTTATTGCCAGAAATACATCCAATTATCAGGGCGGAGGAATATATACCTATAACGCCCGTCCAACCATAACCAATTGTACGATCACCAGAAATGTCGCCGTAGACGGAGGGGGAATATACGTTAGATACAAACCGGTTCCGACCTTAACCAATTGCATTCTTTATGGGAATACGCCCAATCAGGTGGTTAAAGAGTCCGTGAACACGAATTCTCCGAAAATTATATTCTCAATAGTCGAGGGTGGATATTCAGGATGGGGCAATATTAATGTGGATCCCTTATTCATCGGTTCCGGCGATTTTTATCATTTAACGAAAAAATCCCCTGCGATAAACGCCGGCATATCAAGGGAAGCGCCAAAAATCGATATTGACGGAGATCCCAGACCAAAGGGGAAACGCATAGACATAGGTGCGGATGAGTATGTGGGCAATTAACAGCCGGGTAGTGCCTAAAGTTTGAAGTGAGCTAAAGTTAATTAGGTTAGGCACTTTAGTTCACTTTAGACACTTCGTAAATTCATCCATAACTTCCATAAGACCTGCAACTTCAGCGGGCAGTAACCAATACTTTTTTTTATGGCCTTCCTGTGAAGAGAGCTGGTATAGAAAAGCGGTTATCTTGCCATTGGCATTTGTTTTCCCTTGAGTTTCAGGTGCAAGTTTTGCTATCTGTCTCAGTAACGCCTCCTCAACATCAAACACAACGTGTTCTTCGTACGTACAGCCTCTTGAAGATGAGCAATTCTTTAATTCTCTATGATATCTTTTCAGAGGCATAGACTTGGTTCCCTCAGGGGTTTCGTAGTTCACACGATTATATAAGCTCCACCCCCGTCGCTGGTAACTGACAAATTGATATACTTGGTAATATCTCTTTCCGGTTTGATTGTTCAGATATCCTATCAAAAAGCTGTCCAGCCAGCCGATTCCCAGATATTTTTCATGTCGATACCCTCTTAAAGTGGAAAATTTAGTTACCTCACCTGATGAGACCTGTTTAATAATTACTGTTTTTTTGAAATGTTGAGTGGTTAAGCTAAGAACTTCTCTTTTCGTGGCTTCATGTGTTGATGCACACCCTGAAATTAGGATCGCTGTAAAAAAAATGATCGCTGTTTTTCTCATTTAAGACCTAACCCGGACGAGCCGAAACCAAGAAATATTTGCCGCCAAGGAACAAAGACACGAAGGATTTTATTTTGTTATTCTTTCTTAGTGTCTTGGTGTCTTGGTGGCGAGAAGAAAAAAGTTTTGCCAAAAAATACATAGATTTTACAATTTATAAATTCGACTCTTTACGAATTCACCATGGCTACATTTCCACAAAATAGCTGTTCCATGCAGCCGATAAAGTCTCTTTTGTAAGTTCCGGTTTTACCCCGTGATACCGGGCATTGTCTACGATTTGTTCTATAATGTCACGACAATGGCAGGAGGAGAGCTTGACATTATTCTGATGGTAATAGTCTTCTATCAGATGATCAAAGAGTTCATTATTGAAGGCAATGCCGTTAGAGTCACATACTCTTTGAAAGATTTCTCTATATTCATTTAAATCCGGATAGTCGATTTTTATCTTGTAGCGAATCCTTCGCAAAAACGCCTCATCTACCAGTGAACCGGGATCAAGATTTGTTGAGAAGACTACCAGTTGATCAAAAGGAATTTCTATTTTCATTCCGGTGTGAAAAGACAGAAAATCGGTGCTGCGTTCCAGGGGAACAATCCAGCGATTCAAAAAGTTTTGAGGATCCACCTGCTGCCGTCCAAAGTCGTCAACAATAAAAAGACCGTTATTCGCCTTCATCTGTAATGGCGCTTCATAAAATTTTGATATGGGATTGAAATCGAGATTCAAAGATTTGAGAGTCATTTCCCCCCCAACCATGACGACCGGCCTTTCTACGAGAGCCCATCGCTGGTCCACACTGTCAGCGCTATATTTCGGCTTAACGGCCACATGGCTGCCCTTGTCGTAGATCGTGATAATTTCTCCTTCGGCCAGCACGGCATATGGCATGTAAATGCTTCCCGGCAAAACTCTTCCAATGTTTTCAGCGATTGTCGTCTTTCCGTTACCCGAAGGGCCGTATAAAAAGATGGCCCTGCCGGAACTTATTGCCGGCCCAAGCCTTTCAACGATCTGTTCACTTATGATAAGGTTGGAAAAAGCATCTTTGACCTTTTCCGGGTCCAAAAAAATGCTTTTGATGGTCTGTATTTCTACCATGTTCCGGTATTCATTGAACGGCACGGGAGCAGGCCCGACATAACGGGAGACTTCCATTAAGTCCCTGGATCGTTTTATCCCGGCTTCTGTAAGGATGAACCGGTACGAAAGTTTCGAGAGCTGACTGGCCCCTTTCACCTCAGCCAGTTGGTCATGGCGCAGACTGTCAATGGCTTGATCCACCACGGGAGCGGTCAGTTTTGTTCGTGATACCATTCCCGGAATGGAGAATTCTCCCAGGTTCAAACCATGTTTGATTATAAGATCTACTATGAAAGAAAAATCGAGTCCGGTTTCTTCCACCGTTTGCGGAACGTCTGGAGCACTCGTAAAGAAGTCGGTCAGATCCTCATGATCTATAAACCCCAAAGCGACCATATTGCTTCCGAGTCTACCCCCCTGAATTCGCTGGCGATCCAAAGCCTTTTGAAGCTGCGTTTTGGATATCCTTTTTTTCTCAATTAATCGTTCACCAAACAAAAGCCCGCTCATAAAAACTCTCCTTTATTCCGCATAACATATTAAATTCAAGTTAGTTCGCTTTGCTTACAATTGGAACGGTGGAATGTTGGAATAATGGAATAATGGGTTCTGGAATATTGCAATATTGGGTTAATGGTAAAATTTGCGTTAACGATAAAATTAAAAATGGCGAATATCCTTTTAAAAACCAACCTTCCAGTATTCCACTATTCCATTATTCCATATTTGAGGCAAGCGTTCAAGCCTTAAAAAATGTTTTATATTTTCATTAAGTTGTAGAAATTCCAAAACACTAAATTATAGAACAGAGCGTTACCATTGACAAGGAAACTTTTTAACCAATTCAAAGAAACGTCAAAATAATTCTTTACCCGGATGAGACGGAACCAAAAAGCATTGAGACCTTTGCAAAATGCCCCCTTTTGCCCAATTCCGGCCTCAGTCTCAAATTTTAACCCACCACCGAACTTTGGTGGGTTAATCCTCAAAATACTCAATGTATTGAGATGTTACCTAAATATATCCTGATATTATTTTTTCGGCCTGCATCATTGCCTCCTCAAAAGGATCTGCCGCAACTTTTTCTTTTAGACTCCTGTCTCCCAAAATAACGAAATAGAGAGATTGCACCAGAAAAAACATCCAGATGCCCAAAGCCCAGGTAAACATGGAATCGGGGATGAAGCAGGTTATCAGAGCTGCGCCTCCCAATGTTAGAAAAAATTCTATTATCAATACCCTTGAAAAAGGATTTTGAAAACATATACCGCTCCGAATCCAACTGAAAATTACAAGTGCAAAAAGCAAAAAAACACTATTCGATTTTACTACAAAGAGTATAATCAAAAGCAAGAGAAGCGGAAAAAGAATGGATAGCACACTTTTTTCTCCCCATCGGGTTAAAAGAAACCCGTAGCTCGTGAGATATGACCAGAGAATAATCCCAAAGGCCATGGGCCAGGAAATAATAGCGCAAAGTCCCAGGGCTAAGGGCATGAATAAAAGTGCGCAGATAAGTCCAAAAAAAACCGTGGTTCTTATGGGTTTTTGTGTGATTTTCATGTCCGTGTACCTCCTTTGAGGGCTTCTTTGCGCTGAAGAAGTTCCAGTTCTATTTCTTCGTCGCAAAGATCCTGTGAGGTTATGTCCGGAAGAATAGGCGACATGGATTTCCTCCACTCTTGTTGTTCAGTTTTATGGCAATATTCCGAAGACTTGAGACGAAACTGTTCATATTGAAGACGTTGCTTATCAATACAATCCTGAACCTGGGCAATCTCTCGATCCAGAGTTTCAATATGATGACCGAGTTCGTCTTTGTGGCCGGCCATTGGTTTTAGTTTTCTGATGAGCAACCGTGAAATATCATCCCTGTCTTTTTCAATTGATATTGTCAAATCCTGCTCCATTTTTTCACATTCCCGTTTGTATTTGTCATATTCCTGCTGTGCCTGACAGCGAGACCCCCTCATCTTTTTAAGCCGGACCTCTTTGAGCCAAAGTGCTTTTTCCATTTCTCTGAGATGCTGCCTGAGAAGGAGACCCCGGTCTTCCATTTGATCCATAACACCATGGATATCTGCTTTGCATAACCGTACGATTCGAGTCAAAATTCCCATAATAATCTCCTTTTTAATTAAACATTTTGTAAATACCTGCCTATGCGGAGCAAGCGAACTATCTTGAACCTTAAGCTAATTCGTTCTCCTCCCTTTATATCCTTCATATTGTAAGGCTTTGGAGTTGACTTTTTGCTTTTGCATTACCGCTTCAGAACTTCCCGTAAACGTATCTTTTACAACATGGCGCAATTCACTGAGATCTTTATTTAAATTTTCAGCCACCTTCCCGGAACCTACCACGGTATTTACCTGTTGTTTTTTTCTGTAATAAGTTTGGATGCGATCCAGAGCCTTTTTTTCTTTGCCATCCTTTATATCCATTGAAACTTCATCTTTGAGTTTATTGTAGTCTTCCTGAGTTACCTGCTTTTCCCATTCTTCTTTATCTATGGATGATATGACTTCCCGATGATTTTTCACACAAGCAATCTCAAAGGATTCTGAAAGCAAAGCGCTATAGGGTTGCCCTTTGTGGATATATTGAGCAGTGATTCCATTAATCTCAAATGTTTTTTGATTGTGGGGCGGCATTTTAAATGTAAGAAAGAGCGTTCGCGTCTGACCTGAGTGTAAATTCCCCGGGTGAAAAAGGGCGTGATCTTTTGTAATCTTAATGGGGTAGCCGGATGCATTGGCAAGCGACATCCCGTTTCTCAAGGGAATTTGAACCTCCACTGCTGTTGCTGCCGTGGCTCTCGAGTTATAAAACTCTTTTTGAAATACTTCAGCAAAGACTTTGGGATTTTTCAGATAATAGTAGTTCCCGGCCCCCTGATCCGCAATGTAGGTCATTAGCTGCTCGTTGAATTCAGTACCCACGCCCACCGTGGCCACTGAAAATTCTTTGTCAACGGCTATGGCGGCCATATTGCCAAGGGAGAACGAATTGGTAATTCCCTGATTGGCAAGTCCGTCTGAAACAAGGATAACCTTGCCGATATTCCCAATTTTTTTAGCCCTGACAAGGGTGTTTATTCCGGTCTGAAGTCCGGCTCCAAGGTTGGTTCCTCCGCTGGCCCATATCCTGTTGACTAAAGATATCAGGCGCCTGCGATTAACACCGGTTACAGGAACCAGACCAGAATGTTTTTCAACTCCGTCGGAATAGGCGACCAAAGCAAACCGATCTTTCTCAGACAAATCGGATAACAAATTCAAAACAGCATTTTTGGCATTTCTGATTTTACTCCCTTTCATAGATCCGCTGCGATCCAGGACAATCACCATATCTGCATTATGGGCATTTCCTTTATCAGGGTTGAGCATGTCATCTGCATGCAGGCTGAGGGCAAGGTCAACCGTTCCGTCTCTTCCCTGGAGAACCTTGTCCTGAACCAGACGGCCTGTCAGGGAAATAACCCCATTTTTATCGGGGTTGCCCGGGTTCGGACCGGTAATAAGATTCGGCATCCATGGGTTTCCCCGGCTTGAATATGCCATTGCAGCTCCGGTGACGACAATCAAGCATCCGATAAAAAAAAGCGGTTTCAAATATTTTCGTTTCATGATGTTTCTCCTTTTCTTTATAAGAGTTGAAAAATTACTAACCGTTTTCAGTTTCAACAAATAGATGACTTGCATCGTGTTCCAATATTATCGAGCGTGCTGAAAAAACACAATTCAAAGAAATGTAAAAATAAATAGGATTGTTTTTGCAAAACTTTTGCTTTGAAACCCGAGTGAATTGATATAATAATAATGCATGATGAAAAAACCCAGAGCCGGCATTCTTGTTGTGGAAGATGATCCCGCCATCCTAAAGGGACTCCTCGATGTTTTTGTCTTTAACGGATATCAGGCAAAAGGGTTAGAAGACGGTGGAGAGGGACTTAGAGCCGGCCTTGAAGAAAACTATGATCTGATCATCCTGGATGTGATGCTGCCCACTCTGGATGGGTTTTCGATTTGCAAAGCAGTTCGCAAAAAAAAGCCCGGCCAGGGAATCATTATCCTCACGGCAAAGGGTTCGGAGGATGACATCGTGACCGGATTCGGAGCCGGAGCAGATGATTATGTGAGCAAACCTTTTTCTCTCAGAGAATTGATGGTCCGGGTTGAGGCGGTACTAAGACGCACGGGTAAAAATCTGGGAGACGAACAAATTCGTTTTAAGGGCATTTTTTTTGACGGGAAAACACTGAACGCTTCATTCGAAAATCATCGCATTGAGCTTACCCGGAGAGAAATGGATATCATTGTTTACCTCTACCGTCATATGGACCGTATTGTTTCCAAAAAAGAGCTTCTCACAGAAGTTTGGCAGTATGCGGACGCCGATATTGAAACGCGAACCGTGGATATTCATATCCTAAAACTCAGGAAGAAAATCACCGCCCTTATGGACGATAGTCCCTTCATATCAACGATTCGGGGGGAAGGTTACCGGTTGGAGCCTGAAGAATGAAAAGGTTAAAAATTTATATCATTATTTTCTGTGTCGCGCTTTCGATTCCCCTGGCCTATCTTATTTTGCGAACATATCAGGGTTTGAAACAGGAAGAGGTTTCTAAATTGCAGTATTTTGCGGAAACTATTTTTGATGAGATGGAGAAAGAACTTACGGCGATAGTCCTTAAAGAAGAGGGGCGTGCCATAGATGAATATAATTATAAGTCGATTCTTTCCAGTCCGGTCTCCGGCGAAACCCAGGCGGTACCCTCCCCATTATCCAGACTTCCTCAAGAAGATTATGTTCTCGGTTATTTCCAAAACAATCCTGACGGTTCGTTTCAAACCCCTTTGGTAGAAATAGGAAAAAGTATTCCCGGTGATCGAACCGCCGTGATTTCTAAGCTGAAAGATACAAACCGGATTTTTAACCAGAAACGCTTGGCAGTGGTTGACGCTGTAGCGGTAGCTCAAACCAACGTCCCCATAGCCCGAGAACAAAAGGAGGGAAGCGGCTTTGCTGATAAATATCTGGATCTGTCAGAATCTCAAAAACCAAAATCTTATCTTGGGCGTAAACAAAAAAGGGTTGAAAAGATTACCATTGCCCAGGCGTTGAATATCGCCCCCCGGGACCGGGATCATATACTGAAAACAAGACAAAAAGGAGTGGACTCCGGATCGGGTAGAAGTGGTTATCGGTATGGTAAAGATCGACCGGGTGAAGCGTCATTGGATGCAACGCTTAAAAATGAAATGCCGCTTCATGATGACTCTGAAAAAAAAATCCTCCCGGTCCCGTCTCATAAAACAGAAAAATATCAGGTGGAAGTCGCACCGCTGCGGTCTATTTTTATTAACACGGATCAGGTTTTTATATTTCGCCGCATAATAATAGATAACCAGAGTTATCGCCAGGGGTTCATTATCCGGGTAAGGGCGTTTTTGAATCATCTGGCCAAAACGTATTTTGTCAAACAGCCTTTGGCCCGCTTTACAAATTTGAGCCTGAAAATAGAGAATCAGGGCCATGAAACGGAAATTATTAAAACCGGTGCTGATAGCCAAAGGGTAAATTTTTTGCTGAATCGAACCTTTCCATCTCCATTTTCCTTTTTAAGGGCAACTCTCATCTGCGGCCAAATTCCTCAATCTTCCGGAAGAGGAACACTGAACATCATGATTGCCGTCCTATTCATTGTTATCCTTATGGGGCTATTTGCAATTTACAAAAGTGCCCGGGCTGTGGTTGACCTATCGGAAAGGCGTTCTAAATTCGTATCATCCGTCACCCATGAACTGAAAACACCTTTGACCAATATCAGAATGTATATTGAGATGCTGGAACAAGGTATCGCACGTGACCAGAAACGGGAGCAAGATTATTTTAACATAGTGGGATCCGAGAGTGCGCGGCTTTCTCGTTTGATAAATAATGTTCTGGAACTCTCGAAGCTGGAAAAAAAACAGCGACATATTAATGTCCAGGAGGGTACCTTTGATGATGTGTTACAGGAAGTGGAGGCCGTAATGCACGAAAAGCTCAGGCATGAGGGATTTACATTAATCGTGGATGGAGGTGAGGCCAAACCGTTTAAATATGATCGGGAAGTCATGCTTCTGATTATGATCAATCTGATGGAAAACAGTATAAAATTTGGGAAAGTTGCTGCTGTTCGGAAGATTACACTGAGGGTGCGTCACGAAGATGATCGTGTGAATATCGATGTGTCCGACACCGGTCCCGGCATTCCTCGCCCTGAACTAAAAAAGATTTTTGACGATTTTTACCGGGTTGAAAACTCGCTCACCAGAACAACAGGTGGAACCGGTATAGGCCTTGCTCTGGTTAAAAAGTTTGTTACTTTAATGGGAGGCGATGTTCGCGCTGAAAACAACACCGGCCCCGGATGCACCATTACGATTCGCCTCCCTTTATAAAAGAACGGCGTTCCTTTGTTCAACTCGGTATAAGTAAAGATACAAAAAGATTCCGCCTCCCACCATGAGGGTGCAAAGCACCTGGCCCATGGAAAATGACATAAAGATAAAACCCATCTGGGCATCGGGCTGGCGATAGTATTCTATGAAAAACCTGACAGTGCCGTAGAATATGATGTAAAAAGCGAACATTGCTCCCCGGGGTTTTTTCAGTTTTCGCAAATTCCACAAAACTGCAAAGAGAAAAATGCCTTCAAAAAAGGCTTCATAAAGTTGTGAGGGGTGCCTCAGATCCGTTCCCGGAGCAAGGGGGAAATGCATCCCAATGGGTGTGGATGTTATCCTGCCGTATAATTCACCGTTAATAAAATTACCCAGCCGTCCGAATGTATATCCCAGAGGCACGACCGGCGCAAACAGGTCAGCCATATCCCAAAAATTCAATTTTGTTTTACGAATATACAGCCAGACGGAGAGAAGTACACCGATAAGGCCGCCGTGGAAAGACATTCCTGAAATTCCGGTAAACGTTATCGAACCGTTTATAAATTGAAACGGTAGAAATATTTCAAGGGGGTTATTGAGATAGTAGGTCAAGTTGTAAAACAGAACATATCCCACACGCGCGCCGGCGATAAGGCCGATTATTATAAACAGCATGAGGTTTTGAACATCATCACCCGAAACACGGAAGCGTTTTTCGTGTCTTACGCGATATAAAACCATGCCGTAGGTGATTACAAAAGCGACGATATACATGAGTCCGTAATACTGGAGCTTGAACCCTCCGATTTCAAAAATAACCGGGCTCATTTTTTCCGGCAAATGCTGCCACCAGATCATGACATCGTTCATGATTCTAAGACCATTAGCTTCAATTATCTAATTTAATAGTATAGGAATTTTCTTTTTTTTGGACACAGATGAACACGGGAGCATTACCGATTTGTTAAAATGGTTTTCACCTATTAACTTATTCATTTTTTGAGCGAAAGCCTTGCAATCAGGTGTCAGGTGTCAGGAGTAAAAAACGAATTAGCTGATACCTGA
>RPGQ01000004.1:0-27642 GCA_004193595.1 Desulfobacteraceae bacterium Eth-SRB2 | reverse complement strand
CTGATACCTGAAACCTGAAACCAAAAAGTCTTGGATAGCAATTAACAAACTGGTAATGCACCCGATGGACACAGATTATCAAGATTCTAATATTATCTGTGTATATCTGCGAAAATCTGTGTCCTATTTAGTGCCTGAACGAAAACTGTCTTTTCCGCCAATATCTGCGTCAGACTCAAATTTTAATCCTCGAAATACTAACAGTATTACTGTGGTTAAAATTTTCGTGTTGACTCGGGGCATCCATGCCCCTCGCCCTTGCGGGCAGCTTGATAGCTGTCCAAATCTGCTGTCCTGCAGATTTGCCCTTGATCTTAACGAAAAATCCTAGTTTTCGTTCGGGCACTATTTATGTGGATGCTATTTTGTCATCTTTATTACCAGAAAACCTCGATTCATTCGCCAGATAAACATATTAATGGTTTCGTCCTTTTTGATCTCGCTGATAACCTTGTTAAGATCGCTTACCGTTGTGATGGTTTTGTGATTTATCTCCTTGATAATGTCGTGCCTCCGGATTCCTGCCTCATCAGCCTTGCTGTCAGGTTCCACGGCGGTTACCATCACACCTTTGGGTTCTTTGAGGTTGAGTCGGCGTGCAATCTCAGGGGTAACATCGTTAACGCTAATTCCAAGCTCTGCCTGTTTTTCCTTACGGGTAGTCCTGGCGGAAATCCTGGTCTCTTCTCTTTTTGCAATTTTAACTTTAAAAGTCCGGGTTTTTCCGTCTCGTAATACTTTGATCTTCACGGTTTCGCCGACACCGGTATCTGCTATCATACTGGTAATTTCTCTGGCGGTCCCGACCTCTTTTCCATTAATCGACAGAATAATATCCTGGGGCTTTATTCCTCCGATATCCGCAGGGTCATCCGGAAAAACTTCCGTAACCAGAACGCCTTTTCTTGATTTTATTCCGTAGTACTCTGCGACTTGCTTGCTGATGTCCTGGATACCCACTCCAAGCCAGCCCCGGGTAACCTCTCCACTGCTTTTGAGCTGGTCGACAATATTTTGGACAAGGTTTATGGGAATGGCAAATCCGATGCCGCTCCCGCCGGCGATAATGGCTGTATTAATACCCACAACCTTGCCTTCCATATTGATAAGGGGTCCCCCGCTGTTGCCGGGATTAATTGATGCATCGGTCTGTATGAAGTCATCATAGGGTCCCGACCCGATAACACGGCCTTTGGCGCTTACAATTCCTGCAGTAACGGTGTGCTCAAGGCCAAAGGGACTCCCGATCGCCACCACCCACTGACCCACTTTAAGCGCATCCGAATCTCCGAATAACAATAGGGGAAGATCACGATGCGGCTTGATTTTTATCAGGGCCAGATCCGTGTTGGGATCCCGCCCGATAATTTCTGCATCGAACTCTTTTTCATTTTTAAGTATGACTTCAATCTTTTCCGCGTTTTCGACAACATGGTTGTTGGTTACAATATAACCGTCCTTGCTGATGATGAATCCCGACCCGAGGCTTCGCTGCTTAAAATCGTGCGGTCGTTCTTCACCGAAAAAACGGTCAAAAAAATCATGAAAAGGATCGTCCTCACCAAAAGGACCTTTTTTGAATTGACGGAATACCCGGCCCCCCCCTTTGATTATTTTTACTGTCCTGATGTTGACTACCGCCGGACTGGCATTTTCAGCCAGTTTGTTAAAACTTCCCGGAGCTAGGAGAGTAGCGTCGGCTTTTGTTTCAACACCCGAGGCCGGGTTAAAACTTGAAAGCGCAAATATTCCAGCTGCCAGTAATACAATGAAGATAACGTATTTTTTTCTTGGAACATCTTTTTTGTTTGTAATAAATTTCATCGATAGACTCCTTTACTATTATATTTTTAAACTAATTATGATGGCCTCGAAAAAGCAATCTTTATGCCATAATAGATAAATTGGGGAAAAGTCAAATTTATCACGTTTAAGGTTTTAAGATTAGGGGGTTAGGAAAATAAAATCAAATGTTTTAACAGATACTTAACACTATCGTAAAAATAGTCGTTTTTTATTTTTTATCAGGGTATCATATTTGTTCCGGCTAAAGCAATCTTGTATAAAAAGTATCCAGTATGAATCTTTGTGGATAGAAAGTATCCGGTTGACAAGATGGTCAGAAGGGCCTATTTGTGGAACCGGGCTAACCTTATCTTTACTGCATTTGCATGTGCATCCAGTCCTTCGATTTCTGCCAGGCGAATGATGTCTCCGGCTTCACGTTCAAAAGCTTGTCTGGAGTACTGGATCAGACTGGTCTTTTTAACAAAATTGTCCACCGAAAGCGCTGAGGAAAATCTTGCCGTACCGGCAGTTGGGAGTACATGATTGGGTCCGGCAATGTAGTCGCCAACCGGTTCGGGGGTATAATCTCCTAAAAACACCGCTCCGGCATTACGGATTTGACCGATAACCGCAAATGGATCTTTGATCTGAATTTCAAGATGCTCGGGTGCGATTCTGTTTGAGAGTTCAACAGCAGCATCAATATCCGGCACCACGATGATTGCCCCGAAACTGGCAATCGATTTCTCGGCAATTTCTTTTCGCTTAAGAACTGCAAGCTTTTCATCAACGGCAAGAGCAACCGCTTTTGCCGTGTCTTTGGAATTCGTGACCAGAATTGCTGACGACAGTATATCGTGTTCCGCCTGAGACAGGAGGTCTGCTGCAATAAATTCAGGGTTCGCCGTATGGTCTGCGATCACCAAAATTTCACTGGGACCCGCGATCATATCGATACCTACAGTTCCTGCCACGATCTTTTTGGCAATGGTAACATAAATATTCCCGGGACCCACGATGACATCGACTTTCGGAATCGTCTCAGTCCCGTATGCAAGAGCGGCAATCGCCCATGCGCTACCCACCTTGTAAACCGCATCAACCCCAACCTTTTTTGCGGCAGTCAGAAGATGGGGGTTTACTTTCCCGTCTCTGTTGGGCGGCGTCACCATGGCGATATGCTTTACCCCGGCAATTTTGGCCGGAATGACACCCATCAAAACCGAAGAGACAAGAGGTGTCTTTCCACCCATTCCTCCGGGCACGTAAACACCGGCAGCATCCACGGGATTTACCATCTGTCCCAGAAGCGTACCGGGCCTTTTTGTATTTATCCATGATTTTATGGACTGCTGTTTATGGAAGGCCTGGATTTGTCTGACCGCTCTATTTAAAGCACGACCAAAGGATCGGTCGACTTTTTTTGCAGCAGTGTCAATTTCCTCACGTGTTGCCTGAATCGAATCTATGGTCATTTCCGGAGAATCAAACCGGTTGGTATATTTAATAAGCGCTTTATCCCGATTTTTCCTGACATCCTCAAGGATGCGCGTAACCGTAAGAACGTCTTTTTTCTTAAAGCCAAGTCCTCTGTTTGCAATTGAGGCTATCCTTTTTTCAGCCGATTTTGATGGATAATTATAGATTTTCATAAAGAGTGCTTTCCATTTTAAGAATTCAGGTATTGTGTATCATACTTCATCTCTTGGGTCTATTTTTTAGTTTAACATAAGGTTGTTTGTCAATACCCGTGGTATCCAAAGGTAGGGGAAACGAAATTGAATCCCAATACAGGGAGAACGCTCCTACGCTGAACCGAAATCAAATACGTTTACCCTGTATCCAAAAGCCTTTTTACTTGGGTTATGCAAATTTGACATCTGTGTATGATATTTGATAGTGTTACAATTTAGTAGTAAATGTGCAATACAATTATTTCAAGGTTCGTAAAGAAAGAACAGGAAATATAGGGTTAAAATGTTTTGAAAATAAAACTAAGCCGTTTCTTTTCATCAGAACTATTCATATCTTTCCTTTATCGACTGTGTCGAGCCTATTCATGGACATTTCGTTTAACAGTTGAGAATGAGAAAGAATGGATGGATTATCTTAAAAATGATGGGGTTGTATTGCTTTGCGTATGGCACCAACAATTTTTATCTGCTATTCGTCATTTCCAAAATTATAAAGCCTTTAACCCTTGTATCATGATTAGCCAAAGTAGCGATGGGGAAATCGTCGCCGGTGTGGCTGAACGCAGCGGCTGGAATACCGTTCGTGGTTCTTCATCAAAAGGCGGGAAGGAAGCTTTAAAAAAAATGATTACCAATTTAAAGGAGGCAAAACTTGCGGCTCATATTGTTGATGGACCCAAGGGGCCTTCCGGCAAGGTTAAGCCTGGTGTAATCCGTTTGGCACAGGTCACCCATGCCGTGATTGTTCCGTTTTATGTTTCTGCGGAAAAAGCTTGGTATTTCAACAGCTGGGATAAATTTCTTTTACCAAAACCCTTTGCCAAGGTAAGACTTGGTTTTGGGAAAATGATCAAATTTGATAGAACCAAAGACAAAGAGATCTTTGAAGCGCAAAGAAAGCAACTTGAAGACATTATGCTTCCTGCGTTAATAGTGTAAGCTAAGGGCTCTCAATTTGTACTTCGCATGCGCAAATTTATCTCCAACCGCTCCAGGGACAGCGTGATCACATCTTTGGCCGTGTCTGTTTTTTGCATGTAATCCTCAAAAAAGGCGTTGACCTCCTCCGCTCTTTCCATACCCGCCACCGGGACAATCGAAGCGATAACCCGTTCGTAAAGCAAGGGATGAAATTTTTCGATTTCTTGGAGGTTTGATACATACCAGCCCCACATTGACGCTATGGCATACGGGTTTGAAGCCATGGCCATGACCGGGATAACCTTGTTGCGAGCGGGAACCGTCTCGAGGACGTAGTCCTGGGATTTTTTGATCAAAGTTTCGTCTTTAAAACACCCCAGTGCCACCAGGATATTCAGGCGTTCATGTTCGATCTCGGAAGCCCGGAAACGCCCGTCAAACCAATCAAACACCTGCGCATCACCGGTCAGGGCAACCACTTGCATCACACATCTTATTAAATCCGAATGCACCGGGGCGCCGCTTAGAAGCGCAGAGAAGTGATGACCTGCAAATTCATTTATCCGGGTTGAGCCAAAGAGGGCTGCTTCCCAGATGAGTTGCTCGCGCAGCAATGACATTGTATTTTTTTCCGATTTTCCGGGTTCATAGCCGATTTTTTCAAGGATGTCTTCGTACCAGGGCCTGGCCCACCCGGAGATTTTTTCTTTATAATCGGCATCCATGACCCGGTAAAGCTCGGACAGGCTATCGACAATACCGGTCAGCGGAAGGTATGCGGTTTCTTCCCTGTAATGGGAAAGAAATTGAAGATAATCATTCACGGACACGTCTCCGCGTTTGACCCATGCGTAGAGATCGTTTTGCAGCCCCCACCGGTCTTCCGTGGACAGACCCTGATTGCTGATCCGCCGGCCGAGCGCTTCAAGATTTTTGGGATCTTGGTATTTAACCCGGTAGAAACCGGTTTGTCGATCATTTACCTTATACGCAACCGTATCCGGCGGAATGTCAATTGGTTTTTGGGTATTGTCTAAAAGAGTCGTCATTTGTCGAGACTTGCCATTATCAAAGAACAGGCTGATAATGATCGGAATGACCCATTTTTGATCGAAATCCTTGGGCAGGTAGGTAAATCTCTTTTGCTTGAGAACCAGCGTTTGCTCCACTTTTTCTACTTCTACCATGGGAAATCCGGGTTGTTCAATCCAGCTTTTCATCATGGAACCTATGGGCTGGTTTGAAACGTTTTCAAAGCATTCCCAGAGGTGGTGACTGGCTGCGCACCCGTATTTGTGGTTACTGAGGTAGTCCTGCAACCCTTTTCTAAAATTGTCTTTGCCGATATACCCTTCAATCTGCCTCAAAATACTGCCGCCTTTATTGTAAATAATCGGGGCGGTACTTGTATTTATGACCACATGTTCGCCACCCGGTATTTCGATGGCGGTGGTTTCGCGCAGCGCATCACGGGACAGGGCGGATGTGGTCATGTCATGGAGAAACTGCTCCCAGGTGTCCCATTTGGGATAAAAATGGTCCACCACTCCGTATCCGAAATAGGTGGCAAAACTTTCATTCAGCCACAGATATTTCCAATCCGACGGGGTGACGAGATTCCCGAACCACTGGTGGGCAATCTCGTGGGCGATAACCTCGCAGATTCTTTGATGGCCGGATTTTGAGGTGATTTTCGGATAATAAAGGAGCAAGTTCTCGCGAAACGTGATGGCCCCCCAATTTTCCATGGCACCGAAAGCAAAATCCGGAATGGCAATCAAATCCAGTTTTGCTAAAGGATAGGAAATCCCGTAATATTCCTCGCTAAATTCGAGCGCTTTTCGACCGAATTTAAGACCCAAGGGTGCGTATTTTTTCTTTGCCGGCAGGGTAACCACTCGCACGCGAGGATCGTTTGGGTCTATAACGGATTGGAATTCACCCACCCCAAAAAAGACCAAATAAGTGGACATTTTCGGAGTCCGGTCAAACGTCACCCGTTTTTTCCCATTGTCCAAAATGGTTTCAGATTTGATGGGGCTATTTGAAATGGCTACAAGGTTTTTTTCAACATCCATTTCAATATCAAACGTCGCCTTTTTCGCCGGGTGATCCATGCACGGAAAGGCCCGGCGGGCATCGCTTTCTTGAAACTGGGTTACGGCGATATACTTTTGTTTTTTCCGACGAATATAGCCGCTACGGTAAAAGCCGGCCATCTTATCATTGATATGCCCCTGATAGTCTATCCGAACCGTAATATTACCGGTCATTGCTTCCGGTAGCTGGATGCGGAGTTCTTCTTTTTGGGTATTTACTAAAAAAGGACACTTAACACGTTTGTTTTTCTCCAGGACGTTGCAGCTCCAGATGGCTATTTCCAGAATGTTCAGAGGTATCTCTTTAACCCAATTTGGAGCATCCAATGAAATTTCGGCGCATGCTGCGAATGTGAAATTCACCAAATCGGGTTGGAAGCGGATTTTATAATTTAACGGGGTAATTTCCTGCATATTTCCTCCTAATGATAACTAGTTTCCATCCAGAAATGGCCCTTTTCCGCAATCTCTGCGTCAATCTGCGGAATTACTTGTGCGGCGTACCACTTGTACGCCTCCGCGTAATTCCTTGATTTCCTTGACCTTGCGAAAAATTGCTCATTTCTGCATTGGAAACTGAGTTTGTGCCCAATATAGATTTATGGATGGACACTAACTAACTAATGATTTTTGCATGGATTAACGCGATGATTTATGTAAAAACGACATCAATTGTTTTTAATATGGCTATAAACTGTATAATTTCAAACTCAATTTACAGACTAATATCCTCTATTATGATCTTCAAGTCTTTTCTTTTTTTGTACGTATTCAGGGGGTGTGCTTCCCCGAGTAACGATATTGGCGGAGTGGCTAAGTCATTGAAATGACCAGACACGTAGACACCAGAGTGAAGCGGGGGAGCATATCCCCTGAACACCTACCTTTTTTTTACACATTGTTAAAATTATTGACACCTCTAAAATCCATTCATGAGGTTCAAATATGATAACCTTCTGTAAAAGCCCATAAATTTATAAATTACTCTCATGGCACATTTTTTGCTTCTATAAATTGTTTATCCAATGAAAACATGGGACACATAATTTTTCCTAATCTCATTTTAATCGCATGATTTTCAGAAAAACTCAGGAAATCAATGGATTGAGGTAACGGAGGTATTCATGTACGATGTTCAAACAAATCCCGTAAAGAACAGACTTTATATTACGTTAGGGGATAAAGATTACATTGATCTCCCGGTGTACGTCGGCCAAATCGAAAGCGCCTGCAGATATCTGGCGCCGGGTTTTACCTGTGTGGCGGTTTTAGATAAAGAGGGGCTCATACGCCAGAAAGAGGAAGACCTGCTGTTTAATACAGTAGATCTGGTTTATGCTTATGGCGCCCGTAAAATCGTATATGTCAGCAAACCCAATCACAATCCAGAGTTATTCCAGCGAAGTCTAATGAATTTTCAATTCGCTGCCACGGTGGAGAATGTAACCAATATCCAGGAAGCAGATGAGATCCTTGATCAAAGAACACTCGGCAGATTACAACTTCATTAATTAAACATTTCGGAATTTCTACAACTTTATGAAAATATAGGACATTTTTTGAGGCTTGAACCCTTGCCTCTAAAATGGAATAATGGAATAGTGGAATTCTGGAAGATTGGTTTTTAAAAGGATGTTAGCCATTTTTTATTTTGTCGTTCACACAAATTTTACCATTAGCCCAATATCGCATTATGCCAGAACCCATTATTCCAGCATTCCACAATTCCAATTGGGGCGAAGCCCCTGACTTGCCATGGGGTTGCTTTACGTGTTTATTTGGCATGAAATGAATCTTAATTTTTTATGATTTACATGTGATGGTCTCGTAAAAAATCAAAAAAAATCCTTTTACGAAAGTTTTAATTTTTAGGAAGACGTTCGTTTTTTTAAGTTCAAGGTCTTGTACTGTTCAGCCCGACAAAGGTACCACCGTTTTTCTGGCATAACGCGCGCATCAGGGTGGCAAATCTTTCCCCGGTGTTGCCCCGTTGGTTGGTTTTTTCCATGACCACCGGAAACCCCACGGCATGGATCCGGACGCGACGGGAACCGTCTTTTGTTGCCCTGTTGATTCTGTCCACCTCATCGATGACCGGTTGGATTGTCCCACCACTAAATTCGTCACCAAATACATAGAGACTTATTTTTTTATTTTTCGAATAGAACCTATTGATGGCTGCGGTAATCCCTTCCACCGGACTGCTGTTGCTGAAAGAGTTCCAGGAACTGAGGGCGGAGATAATCGCCCTGCGGCGGGCGGGGGTATCCGGTATCCATTTCCCCGCATACTGGGAAAACAGGAAATTCCCCATATCGTTCATGATCTGAATCCCTTTGACTTTGGGATAGATTTCCAGAGTCTCTTGCATTTTTTTCTGTACCAGGCGCCAGGCGTTTCGCTGCATGCTGCCCGAGGTGTCGATGATAAAAATGATATACTCGCTGTCCACCGGAATACCCCCCACCGAAGGGGTAATTTTTTTGGGTCGGCTTTTCAAAAGCCGCTTCATTTCTTCGGTCAGTTCCTGTCGTGCCGGGGCCAGTTTGCCTTCAATAATATTTTGTACCGTGGCGTCGTCTTTGGATGCAGCGAATTGGCCTTCAACGTTCGAAAGGTCTCCCTGAAGACGGGCGAGTTTTTCCTTGTCTCGGGACAACTGTTCCTTTTTCGCCGTGAGCTCGCGATTCAAGATCTGGGTTTGGCCCCGGATTTCAAAAAGTTCGTTTTCCAGGCGAACGATTTGGGCCTGCATATTTTCCTTGATTTTTTCAATGACCACGGGTTCTGCAAATTTGGACAGCACAAACAGCAAAATGATGGCGCCGAAACCGCAGCAGATGCAATCAAGAAAGGAAAGGCTGAATATTTCCAGGTCACGTCTTTTGTTTTTCATAATACATAAATAGCTACTGCGTTTACGGCCAATTTCTCGAAGGACAGAAAAAAGATCCTTTGGTTTTCTTGGCCAGACGCCAATAGGCATCCGCAGCCAGGGGATCCCCTTCCATGGGATAAAGGATAATGTTCACCGGAACCCGGACCGGCAATTTCTTGATCGCTTCATTGAATAAACGGACCCGTTTTTTGCTGGAAACTCTTGTTTGCCAGGGCTTGCTGCTGCCCATGGTCGGCAAACTGTCGGAAAGTAAAAATATGTTGTCCGGAGCCGGTTTCATCTCCCCGATGGCGTTGAATGCGCTTAACAAACTGGTTCCGTTCCCCGGAACCACCCGGTTCATGCTGTCTGCAGCAAGGGTTAATGGGTCAACCTGGCCCGCATCCAGCCAGACCCCTTTTGTTTTTTCAATCAAAGGACGTGCGGTGTCGTTAAATGTGTATATTTGAAATTTACTGGTCGAAGGAAGCCGGGTGATCAGCCAATCCACGGTTTTTACCACCTGACGCCATTTGGGGGCATTTAATTTATGGGAATTCTTTAGGTTGCGGCGACGAATAATCCCCACAATGGTTTCATCCAGCATGCTGGCGGAAATGTCTACCAGGATTAGAATTCGTTTGCCGCCCATCTTCAAATCGGTGAGATACTGGCGATCCCCGTGACCGGGAAACGGGTGCAACCCGGACCCCAGATCATCGTCTGTTTTTGCCCCGGCCTTTAATCTCCGGAGTTCCTCTTCCAGAGATTTTAAATCGGTTTTCAGCTTATTGATGTGTGTTTGGGTTGCCAGGGTATCCTTGTCCCGATCGGCCAGTTCCACCTTTTTCTCATTGAGTATGTCTACGATTTCACTGGATCGCCCCTGGGTCGTCACCAGGTCGGTCCGGGTTTGCAAAAGGGCGTTGCGCACCTCAACCCGGTTCTTTTTTCCGTCCAACACCTGTTCTTTCAGTTTTCTCGCCTCGGCACGCAAATCCGACGTCACGGCATTCCGACGAACCGCACCCTTGGCGTTTACCAGGACAAACAAAAGAATTATTGCCCCTAACCCGCAGCAGATGCAGTCGATAAAAGATAAGCTGAATACATTTAATCTTTTACGTTTCATGGGTTTTTATACAGGTAATGAGACGGAAGGTTTCTCCGGATGTTCCCAGACCAACGATTTGGTCAAGTTCCAGTGTCGTGCTCTGGTCGATCCTTTGATCGCTTACGAAGGTTCCTTGATTGCTGATATTTGTTAAGATAATCCTGTCCCCATCACGGTGAACCGTACAATGCTTTTTAGAAACGCCGGATGATTGGGCCTGAATATATATGCCTGTTCCGGCCGGGTAAGGATCGCAGCCGATGGAAAGAGGTTTTTGGGAGATAGGATAGGCCACATCCCGGTAAAGCAGATGGGTAGGCCGCATGTTATCGGGAGTTTTATAAGGAATGGTTTGGGATACTTTCGGTTCTGCCTGCCGCCAGGGACGGCTGGTGAAAAAGGACGCCCCATTACCGGACTGACGATCTTTCAACTGGTCCCGGATCCGCAAAACACCCAGAGCGCCGGCGCCGGGTTCGAGTTCCATGATTTGGCAATGATCAATTTTAGAAAGTTTATCCTTTAATCCCGGTAGGCGGGCGATTCGATGGGTCAGTTGGAGGGCAATCAACCGGATGTTTTTACCGTTCGCAGCTCTCATTTTTTCAATCGAACGGCGGATTTTATCATACATGGTGTCGCTTTTTTGTTTCAGCAGGTCCCAGGGCAAGGGGGTGCGATAACGATGTTTTCCGTGTGCTATTTCAAATATAAACGATGACTGACTTTTAAAAACTTCCAGAGCAGCGGGTAAACGGGTATATAGCTCCTGTTCGGTGGCGGCCTGATGAAGCGGATCGAACCTTGTGGTGCGCACAAATTCTTCGGCAATGGATTCCACCCAGCCCCGGTATAACTGCTCGAGGTTAATCTCCGGGACGGCTGTCGAGTCCTCCCGGGTCAACTGCTCATCCTGACGGAGATAAACCATCTCAAACCGGTGCAAATGAATATCCAAATGCAGGAGCATGGCATCCGGATAAGGATTAAATGATGCAGCTACTGCAAGGGATACAAATCCGTTAACCGGAATCGACAGTTCCCGGGCCATTCCCAGAATAAGTCCCAGTTGTTCCCGGTTGTAATAGTCGGGTACTGCGATAATCATCTCATCGCAATGCATTTTAATATGTTCCCAGATGTGGGATAGGTGAGCACAGGCGATTTCAGCATGATTCTGCGCATGCCCATGGGTTTGCTTCAGAGGTTCCGTATTCAATTGATCCCAGAACCTGTTGATGACCTGAAGCGGAAACAGGTGTGCCTTGCTTGCTGCGGAATTTCCAACAACCAGACGCTTTTTTTCCGGGATGGCAACCCCCGGGCTTTCTTGCTTGTGTCCGTCGACTTCCAATAATCTCGACGGATTACCGCCGGCAGCTAAAATTCCGGCATCGCTGAGTTCAAGTCCGAGAAGCGTCATTTAAGCACTCCAAACGATTAATTTTATTATTGCTATTGCATATGTAAATGTCTGGTTAATTTATCCTCACAATAGGCTTGGGTTTCCAACACATATCTTTCCTGCAGGAGTTGCAGTTGGTGCAGCATGAACATGAGAACAATACTGATAAGAAGCGCGATCAGGGTGGAGTTAAACGCGACTCCCAGACTGCGGGTAACACCGAAGATTTCTCCTTCGATGGCCTGGTGCGCCTGTCCGAGAGCATCTCCAATTCCCCGGACCGTGCCGATGAATCCGATGGAGGGAATGGCCCAGGCAACATACCTGATCATAGACAATTCGGATTCCAGGCGTTCGCCTTCCGCTGAGCAGTAGGCATGGGTGGCATCCGCAACATCCTGAATATTGCGGGTAGAGCTGAATCTCTGCAAACCCGCAAGCAAGGCTCTTGGAAGCAATGCGCTCCGTTCATAAGGCGGCAATGCTTGAATTTCCCGGGACAGTTCCCGGGTATCTTCAGGCAGGATACGCACACCCTCGGCCAGCGGAATCAAATCCCTCTCGATCAACGACCGGTGCTTTATGGTGGTAACGGCTTTAAACACCATAATGGCCAGGGCCCAGAACATGAGAATAAAACACGCTTCCTGCTCATAGTCTCGAATCAACACATAGACCGACCGCTCCGTGCTCAGGGTTTTGTCCTTTTGGATCATCGCGGCCTGCCGCTCCAGGATGGCATCGGCATTGGGACGGATGATGCCCACGTAAGCGGCATGGACAACAATGATAATCAAAATCAGAGCGAATAGCTGGTAAATAAATTCCATGGATATGGGTAATGTTTTTTTCATGATGATTTTTTTTAGTTCGTGTCCATCCATAAATGGTTATTTTTTCACATGCCTTGATCTTGAAAAAAACTGTCGATCAAATATCGTACGGGAAATCCACCCCCTGATCCGCCGGAATTTTTTCTGAAGGCACGAACGGCTTTATCTGTTTTGTGTTTTTTTGGGCATTTTTATCTTTTGTCAGGGTTCCCGATGGGGTTGTTTTTTTCTTGGTTTTTGAGAGATCATCGGCAGTAACGGTGTTCGACGTTTTTTGGGGATCATTTTGTGCAACATATATTTCCGCATGCGCAGGTAATTTTACATTTTGTATCAGCGGCCCGTTTAATTCCTTTAAGGATCTTGCCGGCTCGGTTCCGGCGCCGGTCATTTTGGGAACGCATACCCCCAAACAAACCATAATTATGATATACCAATGGGTCATTTTAAATACCTGCAAACCCGAAAACCCACATCCTCCCGTTTATCATCGCCGTAACTGCGGTATGCCAGCCTTAAAGTGCCGATGCTTGCGTGCTTCCAGCCGGAACCCCGAATCACATGGTGTTTACCGTTCACAGGCCCGACCGGGTCTGCATAGGTCTTTTCGGGTGCATAGCTGTAAATTGAATAATAGTCGTGACACCATTCCGCCACATTTCCCCCCATATCATACAGGCCCAGCCCATTGGGTTTAAATTTGGCCGGAGGGGCCGTTGCCGCATATTGATCATTGTACCCTTCAAGAACGTTCGGGAGCAAGTCTTTTGCGGATTGATCGGAATAATTTCCCGATAATCGCTTGGGAGGAAATTTATGACCCCATGGATATTTCAAGAATGTCTGCGTGTGGGTAAACCGGGCACAGTATTCCCATTCGGCTTCGGTGGGCAGTCGGTAACCGGTAGTTAACGGTTCTGCTGCAACCACCTTTTCCCCTTTTTTAACATAGGCAGGCGAAAGTGACTCCTTGGCGCTGAGCCAGTTGCAGAACAGGGCCGCCTGTTCCCAGGTTATCCGAACCACGGGCTGGTCGTTATGGTTCAGATGTTGGGATTTGAACGTTCCTGAATGGTGTGCGGCCATAAATTCCTTGAACGCTTTGTTGGTCACTTCTTGAAGCCCCATGTAAAACGGCCGTGTCAGTTTGACTTTCCTCAAAGTCTCATTGGATTTGCGTCCCTGTTCCCTGCGTGAAGATCCCATGGTATAGGCCTTGGGCCGAATTAACTTCAGTTGGTAACCGGTTTGGGTGGTGACCATCGTGGATGTGGCTTGTTTGGAAACACCCTCTTTTATCAGGGCTATTTTCAATTCCTGTGCGAACCCGGGCCGGGGTGTGATACGGGTACGATACGAGCGGTATCCTTTTTTTTTGAATTCCAGGGTATGTTCCACTGCAATCAGTCGTAATTTCTTGGGGGTAGCGCCCCATGATTTGCCGTTTACCAGAAGTTGTGTGCCGACCGGTTTCAACCACAAGTTTATGATGCCTTGCCTGGATTTTAAATCTACATGGAGCCGTGTTAACGCTGCCGATGGAACCTTCACATTACGGGTTGCTTTTTCATAACCGGCCTTGGAAATTCGAACCACGTGATCTTTGTCCGGAGAAAGATCGATCACCAGCGGTGTTTGACCCATGAACGTTCCGCCAATCATCACATTCGCCCCCAAGGGGTTTGTTTTGATCGCCAACTTGCCGTCCGCCGGCTGGAGCCGAATATCCTTTATTTCCAAGGGTTCATAGGGTTTCACGACCAGGCGGTGTTTCCAGGTTTTATGAAGATCGGCACTGATTTCCATCAGGTAAGTGCCCGCCGCAAGCTGAATGCGTGACGGGGTATTTCCGAAGGATTTCCCATCAATCTTCAGGGTGGCGCCCCGGGGCACGGAACTGACGGTAACATCCGACCATCCCGGAACCATCGCCATATTAAACTTTTGAAGTTTTCCGCACCCGTGCACAGTGATATTCGTCTTCAAATTCTGGTAATTGGAGGCACGAATTTCAAGTTTGGCCGGACCCGGCTTTATTTCAAGACTTTCTATTGGGGTTTTTCCCACCTCATGACCCTCGATAACCACCTGCGCACCCACGATGTTGCTTTGGGTCCCGCCGGATTCATGGGCCTGGATCATCAGCCGACCGGGAAGTTTATTCATCTTCAGAGGAAACTTCTGCCGTTTTTCAGCACTGACCCGAAACGTATGCTCGAGGGGGAAAAAGCACTCCTTTAAAGCCGTCACCGTGTATTCTCCGGGTCGCATCAGATAATAATCGCCAATTCGTAGCGCAGGCATGCTTCCGGAAAACGCCAGGGTTTCGGGAACAGGTGCGATCGTTATCACCACCTGTCGGGCCGTAAACACAAACCATGCCGAGACCCCCAGTAAGATCAGAACAACTCCCAAAAAAATACCGACAATCCATTTTAAGATGTTCAACGGCTTTACTTTTGGGGAGGGAGGTCTGGAACGAAAGGAGACGGGTTCGATTTTTATGGGTTTTGATTCCATTTTTTTGAGATCACACCTTATTTTTGCATATAACCCTTACCCGCAGTGCTTTCCGGCCGGGTTTCACAATTATTTTCTGCCGGACATCTTTGTAACCGTCCCGTGAACCCACCACTGTGTAACTTCCGGGTCTCAGCGATAACTCGCGAGTGGTAAATCGCCCCAGTTTGCCGACTTTATAAACGGCAACTTCCGTGAGATTATCTGATTCGATCATCACCTTAACCGGTGACCGGGCGGCATCCACCAGAGCCTTTAGTTCATCCAACCGTTGGCTGAGTTTCGGTCCTCTCGGTTGTAAGCTTTGGGCTTCCTCGATGACAAGTATCGCATTTTGAAGCTGCGGGTTTGATTCCATGACAGCGGGTTTTTGAAGAAAAAACCGAATCTGCTTGGCAATGCGAATATGTTCCAGAGCACGTTCTTTACCCTGTAAGGCAAAGCTTATATTGGGGTCAATTTTAATAACCAAAAGATAAGATCCAAGGGCCTTGTCCCAATCTTCAGCCTGCTCGGCAGTCAAGGCTTTGTGTCGCAGTTTTTCAATTTTAGCGAGCCGGATTGCCTCATCAACCTGTAATAGAGCATTTTGCACTTCGCGTGAATCGGGCCGGAACGATTTTGCCTTTAGAAGCCGGGTCCTGGCCGATTGATAACGGCCGTCGTGATATGCCGTCAATCCATCCGACATGAGTTTCTGAAACTGTTGGCCCACGATCCGTTCTTTCACTCGGTTTAGGGCCTTTTGAGCCTCTTTGGATTCAGGGTCCAACTTCAGGGCTTCCCGGTAATCGGTGTGGGCAAAAGCAAACCGGTCATTTTTCTCATGGGTTTTGCCCGATTCTATCAGACGGTTCACCGAATCAAGCTTCTCCGCCCGTTCCAGATTTCGTTGGGCTAAATCACTGAACGGTTCGATCATTAAGGCCGTGCGGAATTTTTTTTGGGCAATGCTACTGTCACCCTCTTCAAGAGCCTTGAAACCTTCCTCAAGCAGTCTTTGAAACACCGCTTGGGTGGTGTCGGCCAACTCGACTGCTTTGCTGCCGGCTTGCGCATATTTTTCAGTGGCAGCCAAAAACTTTTGATCCATAAACCGCTCATCCGCTTCCCGGCTGAAGGTTGTCATTTCCTCATATTCTTTTCCGCCCCATTCGGCCACGCCCTTTTCCAGGATTACTTTCTTTAGTTTTAAAAACGCTTCCAGCGCCTTTTCCGCATTTTCTTTTTCCAGCGCCTGTTTTGCAGGATTCATGGTTTGTTGCGGTTCCATGGTCTGTTGTGGGTCCGGAGTTACGGGTGCCGACGGTGTCACAGGATCGACCGGTAATTTGATCCTCCGAGTGGCATCCGGGACCGGTTTCTTTTGGACATGGACTTCCGATGTTTCGCTCCCATGGGTTTCTTCACTCACATTCACCGGATGTTTGGATAAATGACGGATGAACAAAAAGCCGCCTGCCGCCATTACCATCAGACCCATGAGCAAGAGTAAAATGGGCCTCACAGTTAACCGAAATGGATGGGATGAATCCGGTTGACCGCTGTGACTGCGCACCTTAAGCGGCGTGATTATTTCCACGTTGTGATCGGAAGTCTGTTGATTTCGAAGAGATTGATTCGATTTTTCAGACGGCATAGTCAAACGCCTCGGAATTTCCTTTTTTGGACACAGATGAACACAGATTATCAAGATTCTTAAATTGCAAAATAACACTATTATCTGTGTATATCTGCGAAAATCTGCGTCCTATTCAGAGTTTTCCGTTTTTGTCTTTTCCCCGGTTTCCGGTGAAATATCCGGATCAAAGCCGGTTTCCAAGAGATATATCTTTTCCAGCAATTCGCGCCAGTGTTTAAATTGTTCCTCTGCGGACCCGGTAAGCTCATACTGCCGGCCTTCGAACTCCATGACAATAGGTCGCATCTCGCTTCCAAAAGATTCACTGAGTTCCTTGATTGCTTCCGAATGGATCTCCGCTTGCTTGGTAATATTAAACCCCTGGACGATTACCTGACCGCCTACCAGGATCATGCCCATCTGAATTGCTCCGGTATTGTTGACATCCCCTGCGCTCAGCGCAATAGCACCTGCCACGAGCAGTCCGCCCACAATTTTGCGGATCGTGCCATCCCGCTTGATCTTTTTGATTGCCTTAATTTCTTTGTAATTGAGCTTGCGCCAATTCTCGTAGGAAGACCACATCTCAGAATAATATTCTTCATAGTATCCGTTCAAGGTGTCGATATACATGTTCTCCCGCTCCCGTATCTTAAGTATTCGGATCATGATAGGATCTTCATCGGCGGGCAGGCGATTGACGGTAATGATGTTTTTTTTATCTTTTTCCAGATATCCACCGTAAGCGGATGGTGCAAAATTCTCTGCAAATTTTAATTTGGATACGGTACGGATTGTTTTGATTTTCTCAGTGGGCAACTTTTTGAAATATTCAGCCATGTCATTGGCAATCGCATGGTAGAGGTCCTGATACGCATCTTTTTCTCCCATGAGATTGCCGGAATAAAATTCGGGCGTGGCTTGGGATTTATATTTTTTACTGAACCAGCTTTTTCCGGTGGCATCGACCACGTCGATTTGAAGTGCCAAAATTTCTCCGTTTGACTCAAGGATTTTACCTTTAACCAGAACATCGATACTTTCCGTCTCAGTGGGAAGGACACGAACAGCACCCCAATAACTGCTCTTTTGCAGGGTATTTTTTAGATGATAGGGTATGAAATGGCTTTCCGCTTTTCTGACTTCCGGGCTGGTATGTTCTTCTTTGGCTTGCTCTTGGGTGATTTTGTCGGACTCAAAGACTTGAATACCGATATCAAGCAATTGGTCTTCAAGGATTTCTTCCTGAGCTTTCATTATGTCGGTGGGACCGACTTTTTGAGCATAATAGGGGGCACACCCATTGGATAAAATTAAAATAAAACATATGAATAACAATTTATAATAATTAGTAAACTTCATCTAAGCACAGGAGTCATGACTTTTGTACCAATGGGTACATTATAATAGTGGAATAATGGATAATACGCTTATTTAATCTTGAAAATTTGTTCCTATGGGCCACGTCAGAGTTATCCAGCTTTGCCTGAAAAAACGCTGTAAGAGTTTGAAGTGAACTAAAGTTTAAAGTGAGCTAAAGTTAAGGAATTTTGTCAATTATATAAAATCAGTGGAGCGCAGCGACTCCATAACTTCCCCGATTAATACGGGATAAATAGGCACTTTAGGTCACTTATCACTTTTAACTTGTCCGGCTTGCAGGGTGACCCTTTTAAGGTCAAAGAAAAGCCTGATCCTATAGACCAGAATTCTTTACTTACCTTTATTTTTTTTATAGTGTTCATATTCTTTCCAGAGCTTTTTCCTGAGTTCGGGATCGGCTTCCTCTTCCGCCGCTTCGCGAAGCTGTCTGGCCACGATGTCGTCATCTTTGGGGTCGTAGCGATTTTTAGGATGATTTCCGGAGCCTTCAACGCCTTCCCGGGAGGGGTCCCGGTCGGTCAATTCGCCGTCATCCTTGTCTCCTTCGGATTTATTTTGTTTTCCGCTTTCCGAGGCGTTTTTGTCCATTTCGACCTTTTTTTGCGCTTGGGTTGATTCCTGCCCGGACTCATCGGATTCTTCCTCAAGATCCTTATTTATTTCGATGCCCTGGTCACGCAAGCGTTTTGCCGCCGCCGCCGCTTCCTCGGCCAGATCTCGCATTCGTTCCGACGATTTCGCTTGGATCAAATCCAATTCCTTGAGCAGCATTCCGTCGAATTGGGCCAGAGAGCTATCCAGTTGGCGATCCAGGGCCGCCACTTCATCCACCACCTGTTCCTCGGGGATTTCAGGGTTGATCATGGCTTCCGTATCATCACTATATGCTGACGCCTCCGGTGCTTTTCGGATATCATACCTGGCATGGAGTACTTCTATTTTTGCAACCACCTTGCGGTTTTCATCAACCATGGCCTGAACCCGGCTCAAGTAACGTTCATAATCTTCTACCATATCCGACGACGCATCCCCGGATTTTTTAAGTTTTGCCAGCTCTGAAGCGATTTGTTCCTGGGTGGCCATACTGATACGTAAGTCTTTTCGTGCCGATTCAAGTGCGGATTCAATTTTTTGTCGAGTGGCGGCATATAGGTTTACGCACAGCCCGAGCAATAAAATTCCGACAAAGATAGCTTTTCTCCATTTGAAAGTTTTCATAATAACTGTCCATATCCTGTTTGTCGAGAGATTAAAAATACGGGTCAATCCTCTGATCCCTGCACGGCTCCAACGGATGAAAAATCCGGGTTGGAACGGCCACGGATCAACCGTGAATTTTCTTCAACAACCAGGCCATATTTTCCCCGAGAACCTTCATGGTACCCAGACCTTCCTCGTCTTTTTCCACATCGCCCTTGTCCATGCCGAAACCCATGTTCCAATAGTTGGAACCGGGTACAATCATCTGGTTGATAAAGAAGAAATGGTTAATGGCATTAAATGCATGAATGCTTCCGCCCCGTCGAACAGCAACCACGGCTGCACCCACTTTGCGCTTGAACATTCCCCCATTGGCCATGCTCGTCAATCCGGCCCTGTCAATTAATGCTTTAAGTTCCGTAGAAATGTTGGCGAAATAGGTGGGAGAAGCCAGGATAATGCCGTGGGCCCGGATCATTTTTTCAATACATGAATTTAATACGTCATGGGTTACGGAACATCGTTGATCCTTATTTTCAAAGCATTTATAACACGCAATACATCCTTGTATTTTTTTGCCGGCAAGTTGTACCAGCTCGGTTTCTATCCCTTGTTTTTCAAGTTCCTGGAAAACATGATTAACAAGAATGGCCGTATTGCCATCTTTTCTTGCACTTCCATTAAAGGCTACAACTTTCATTTGTTTTACCCTCCTTTATCATTTAATCATCATTATCCCTGTCGTTATCATCCCAGTCTCCACCAAAAGGATCCGGCATGATGGGCGCATAAATCTGAACAACATTATCTCCTTTGAAAATAACCGGCGTGTAATCCCAAATGGAATACCATATCCCCACCTGCTTACCGGAGGGATCCAGTATTACATGCCCGTAAGGATAATGGTGCGTGAGATCGTGAAAATAAAAGTACAACCCGTCCACCCATTCTTTCAACTGTTCTTTTGTGAGGGATACCTGGGTCCACTGGGTGGTTTCCAGGGTGTAGTCTTGATGAACTCCCAAAATAACCTCCGGCCGGCTTTCCGGACCACTGATATAATATCTATGATCGTTCAACACATGATAGGTTGTGAATAGTTGGTTAACTTGACCATTCTTTTGAACGCGGCCGTAATTTCCTGCGCAGGCAGACAAGGCAAAGATCAACACAAATAAAAGCAAACCCCAGGCCGGTGTATGATTCCAAAAATTTTGTGTTTTAATCATTACATATACCAATCCTCCGTAAACAGTTTCCATTCAGAAATGGCCCTTTTCCGCAATCTCTGCGTCAATCTGCGGAATCACTTGTGCGGTGTACTACATGTACGGCTCCGCGTAATTCCTTGATTTTCTTGACCTTGCGAAAAATTGCTCATTTCTGCATTGAAAACTTAAACTGTGCGCAATAATTGGTATTATGTAGCAATTATAGAATGGATGAGTTTTTTAATCCATGTTTTTATATATGCATCTTCACCCGTGTCGTCAAGAAGCGTAACAATTATGAAACCTCCGGGAATTGATAAGAATTCCTCTATATTGAAGCCGGATAAGCAGCAGAAACTGATGTCAGGGGATTTTGGTTTGGGTACTAGGGGGGTTGACATAGACAAGCAGGGATTTACATTTACACAGTTTGCCGAAGTTAAAACTCAGATACGAGAGGAGGACTTTAATGCCGCAACCGAAAAACGCCATGGAAATCTTTCAGCTGCTCGACAAGTCGAATTGCCGGGAATGCGGCGAAAAAACATGTCTTGCATTTGCCGGAGCGGTCTTCAAGGGGAAAAGACCGCTCAAGGAATGCCCGAGACTGGATCCGGAAACTATGGAACGGTTCTCCCGGGAACCCGAAGATCAGAATGCCGTTGAACAGAATCGGGATGCCTATCTGGAAAAGCTAAAATCCGAAATTGCCAACCTGGATCTTGCTCGGGCCGCCAAAAGAGTCGGAGGGCAGTTTTCGGATGAAAATCTGACACTCAGGGT
Organism: Desulfobacteraceae bacterium Eth-SRB2; assembly: GCA_004193595.1. Lineage (GTDB taxonomy): Bacteria > Desulfobacterota > Desulfobacteria > Desulfobacterales > UBA11574 > S5133MH16. The sequence goes on along the minus strand of RPGQ01000004.1, from coordinate 6,192 downwards.
GCTGGGCAAAAATTTCAGCGTGAATACAAAAGGCAATTTTTCTACGGACATCCACATCAATCCATGGGTGGCCGTCCCGTTTCTCACCTATATTCTTTACGGCAAAGGAGTGCCGGTTTCAGGAAACTGGGTTTCGTTCCGAGAATTGAAACACGGAAGGGAAGGGTATCCGCTTTTTCAGAAACGATGCGAAGAGCCCTTGAAACGAGTGGCAGACATTTATACCGACCTTTTTGATGATATGGTTCACATATTAAGCGGAAAGCAGGTGGAAAAGCAGTTCGAATCAGATATATCCGTGGTTTTGCACCCCTTGCCTAAAGTTCCCGTCATGGTATGTTACTGGTTGCCGGAAGACGGTCTCGAATCCAGCCTCAATGTTTTTTTCGACCAAACAGCGGACGAGAATCTCGATATCGGCTCGGTCTTCACACTGGGAGTCGGACTCACGCAAATGTTCGAGAAAATTGCCCAAAGGCACGGATTCCCCCAATCTGTAATTTCTTAGATATTCCGGTGAAACTTCAGCCACAACATCTTTAATTATACCTTGATTTTTTTTCAAACTTAGCAATTTTTGTTCTGTAATTTGACAATATTTGTCACACTACTTTAATTATATCATCTCTATAATTAATCTAACTAACTGTATATATTTATATTCCGACTGCCTCATCAAGCCGGATCAGTTTTTGCATCATAAATTGAGCTTAATTCACGAAATAATAAATGGATTCCGGGCAAAATATAACTATCAGTATTATCCTTCCTATAGCGTTTACTATAATGAATATAGAAAATTATATTTTTACATTAAAGGGTTAACTGCTTGATATTAATAAGTTTCCCTATATTTTTTTTAATATTCACAAAAAGGTTTTTATCTGATTTTTTGAGCAAGTTACAGGTTTAACCTTAGGTTAGAAAGGAAAGAATATGCATCTATTCAGACAAAGAAGAAAATCAATCTCGGTATTGGTAATTTTAGCTCTTAGCACCTTCAGCATTATTTCAGCGCCAGCCCATGCAGCAATGGTAAATACTGCTGAAATCCTTAAGCAAAGTAAAAATAATTTTGACCGTGATCGTATAAATACATTCCTTGGTCGTTCTGAAGTACAGAAACATTTGCTAAACTGGGGTATAAATCCTGAAGAAGCTAAGGCAAGGACAGATAGCCTGACTGACCAGGAAATCGAGAAAATCGTCGCCGGCATTGATCAATTGCCTGCAGGCGGTGGTGCTTTAGGCACCATAGTTGGGGCAGCGCTAATAATATTTATAGTTTTACTGATAACAGATATTCTCGGTTTAACCGACATTTTTTACTTTGTAAAAAAAGGCTGACAAATAGTGTTCATTTCTACATTCAATCAAAATAATATGGGAAAGAGAGGCCAAAGAGTATCTCCTACACTTGCATATACAGGAGGTTTATTTCATGAAACTATCACATCATAATCAAAAAGTTTGAGAAATAAAATTGATGGCTTCGTAAAAAGTCCAACTTCTGCGTTGCGCTACATTCCTCGTCACTGCAACGTACTATATGTACTTCTCATTACTCGGAATTTGCGCGCCTTGAATTTGGAGTTTTTTACTTTGCCATCAACATCTGACTTTTTACGAGACCGTCAAAATTGACCAGCATTCCAACATTCTTCCGCCATAGCCAGATAAGCCAAGCAAACAAACCCGGTTTTTAAGTTTTCATAATAATTGTCCATATAATAGATAAAAGCCTCCGTCTCGTGCAACTTCAGGTAATAAACTCTTCCAACAGAACATCTAAGGGTAGCTCCTCATCAAAGGTTATCCAATTCAAAACCTGGCTTGCTCTTTTAAGGTTTTTTTAATATAGAATGAAATAGTCGGATTTGCGATTTTCATCAAAATTACCCCTCCGGTTAATAATATGCATTGGTTTTTCCTGATTCCATTTATAGGAAGGTAAGTAATGAACGACCAGATGGACAAACAGACTATCATTGTAAGCCGTATTATAGATGGTTCTATCACCCTCGATTCCGTTGCAGAGCTTGAGAACCTACTTGAGGCCTTTCCAAATAATCCGTGGCTTCATAGGGTCTTTGCCGACCTTTTGAAACGGGACAAATTGTCTTATGCCGCCGCCGATGAATATGGGACGGCCGCCGAGCTTTTTATGGAAGAAAAAATGACATTGCAGGCTATGGTATCCAAAATCCTTGAATGGCAAATCCTTCAACCGTCCAATCAAGAGGGGAAGGCCTTTTATCTATCCCTTCATCAAGGCAGATCCAAAAACACGGGGGTACAGAATTTTTTCATCAAGATGAAGTATCCCGAAATAATTGCTTTTATGAGTGAGTTGGCGCCCCGGCATTTTCCTGACGGAAGCATGATGAAAAGGTTTGGCGATGAAGAGAACGCCCTTTATTTTGTTGTGTCCGGTTCTTTGGAAGAAACTATTTACCATCGTTTGAAAAAGGGCGGAAGGATCCAAAAGAAATCAACTAAAAACCTGGCGGAAAACGACTTTTTTGGTGATATTTATCCGTTTGAAGAGGAAAAGTTATCTCAATCAACTATCGAAACAATCACTCGCGTTGAATTTGCGAAAATTTCTAAATCAAGCGTAATGGCGATTTGCAGAAAATATCCTAATGTTAAGCTTCTTATCAGCGGTCTTTATAAGACCCGTTGGGAATCCGATGAAGAAGAATTTTCATGGACAGTTCGCAGAACAGTTCGGCACAAGCTCCCGACACAGGTGAATCTTAAAATATTTAAAGACGAATTATGCAAAACCCCTGTACTCTTCGATGGATTTACAGAGAATATTTCTTTAGGTGGGGCCAGAGTCGTTTTGGGTTCAAATTATAAAACCGGCAATTTTGATACGTTGGCTGGAAAAAATGTTAAGCTTCAAATATATTTACCCATAGAATTTGTCAATCTCTCTATTTTAGGTACTACTGTCTGGAGTAAGGAGGTTCCTCTGGAAGGAAAAACAACTGCGGTCGTGGGTATCCAATTCAAAGACATGACCGATGCAGACCGCAGGTTGCTTCAGAACTACAATTGTGGATCCGAGAGCGAGCAAAATCTGATCTGGAGCCTGTGGGACTCGCTCATGCAAAAATAGACCTTAACGTTACAAAAGTCGAGAATGCTCCAGGTCCGCGGCGTCAAGGCCGTAGTCATTTCAGAACTCCTGACCTGTATACGTAATTTCAACGTGATATGAAGGTTTAGTCGTAATTTCAGACGCAACAATTTGAACATCGAACATCGAACGTTCAACGTCGAACGTCGAATGTGGAAGGCGCTTGGCTTTGTCATTATTATAAATGGTAGAATACATTATTCGATGTTCAAAGTTCGATGTTCGACGTTCATCTTTTATATGCCCTCATGGTATGGATTCTTCTTAAAATATGTTGAATCTGAATTTACGATAGGTCAGTAGCCCTGCATTTACTGTGAACCCTTGACAACAAAGGAAATGGAGTATTATCGGCTTGTCCGCCTTGGGCGGGCTTTCCTGGAGGGTAAACAACACGGTGAAAAAAGCCATTATCACTGAAGATAACCAACAGTGGTGTTTTGATCGAAGCCTATGAATTGCGGCAAAGCCTTTTTTTAAGCTGTTTTACAAAAACATCACGGTGTTATTTATGCAACTATAAGGTAGAGTCTAACCTCAATTGATCGTAATCAAAATGGAGAGGGGTATTCAACATCATAATATTATTCATATTTATTCGGGTCCCAACCTTGTTTTATGGTCCAGGATTTTTTATCCATTCAAAATATCATTGTTTGTTAAGTGACTTTTTACAACAGCATCCATGTTTGATTGAATGAGTTCCAGAATCTGTTCTTTGGAATATAGGGGCCCACAACCAATCCCCGGACACTCTTTGGATAGGCGTTTCCATTTTTTGGCAGACCGTAAATTAGCAAACCAGAAAGGGAATGTTTTGCACTGGTTTGGACGAACCGGATAGATGGTGCACCGATTTTCATAAAAAAAACAACGTCCATCTGCATGTTCTCTGATACTGTATCCTTTTTTTATAGGATAAAGATATTTTTCAATGAAAAAGGAAACTTGAACAGAAAGGTATTCGGCGATACGCGAGACTTCCTCTTTCCCGACATATATGATCCCCGGGTCCCCGGTACAGCATACCCCGCATTGCTGGCATTCAAAATGAATCCCCTGATCAAAAAAATAAGATCGATTGAATAATCTTTTCATTAGAATTTAAAAAGTTAGTTCTTTTTGGCCACCAAGGCACAAAGACACTAAGAACGAATAACAAAAAGATCCTTGGAGTCTTTGTGCCTTGGTGGCCAAATATTTCTTGGTTCCAGTTGCTCAAACATCTATAGAATATTTCCCGCAATATCAACCCATATTACATACCACAGAATTTTTTGGTGAATTTATTTACCATCTCGGAAATTCTACAACTTTTGATAAATAAAGATTTTTCCATTGATTTTTTATTCCTAAGCACCTATAATAGGCCTGTAATTTAAGTGCCAATATGAGCACCAAAAAGGAGGCCATATGCTACAGGCTAAATTTAGTGTTAAAGAAACACAAGCTCAATTTTTGGGCAATTTTAAAGCTTATGGGTTCAAAGATAAAAGCTCTATGGTCCGGGCGGCCATAGACCATTTTAAGAAAGAAATGGAACTTGAAAGTCTAAGAAAATCTGCTGATTTATATTCTGAGATTTATTCCCAAGATGATGATCTTAAAGAATTAACCGAAACAGCAGTAACCGGATGGCCGGAATGACAACGTTGAAAAGAGGTATGATTATTGACGTCAATCTTGATCCGACACTGGGTTCAGAAACCGGAAAAATCAGACCATGCGTAATTGTGACCAATGATGTTTACAATGAAAGAGTCCCGGTTATCCAGGTTGTTCCAATTACTGAATGGAGTGTAAAAAAGGCCCGAATAAAAACCAATGTTGAAATTCATCCTTCACCAGATAATGGTCTTTCCAAAAAATCTGTAGCCGACTGCCTGCAAACACGTCCCATCGATCATCGTCATAGACTTGTTAAAATTTGCGGGAAACTGTCATCTGCGAAAATGCATGAAATAGACCAGGCTTTAAAAATAGTTTTTGAACTTAATTTATAACTATAACCTCCAGATTTTGGGGAGAAACCGCTATCAGTGTCACGTCACATTTCTCGATATCCACACAATTTTTCCGATAATACGAAAGCCGTCCATTTCATTCCGACCCAGATAAACAGGTTCATAATCTTTATTGTCGCTTCTTAAAACCAGTTTGCCGGGATGCTTCTCTATTCTTTTTACCATAATTGTATCGTCAATCCCCACGGCATATATTGATCCTGCCAGAATATCTTTTTGGGATGTATCAAGCATGACCGTATCTCCATGTTTTAGTTCGGGTTCCATGCTGGTTCCGTAAATATCGACAAGGATCATATGGGAAGCCGACCCTTTATTATTGAGCCAGTCTGCCCTGAACATCCAGTAATCATTAATATTTTCGTCAACTTCAAAAGATCCGTCACCGGCGCAGAGTCTGGCTTTAACATGGGGAGCACTCCTATATTCCGGAACAACCACGCTTCCATCCCTTTCCGCGATAAACATCTTCCCCTTGCCGGTCTCAATCCAGTCCGGGTTTATGCCGTATTTCCGGTAAAGGTCCAGGATCCACTTGTCAGGAACCGTTCCCTTGTTTTTGGCCTGGGTAATCCCGGCCCGGTTGATACCTATAAGTATTGCAAGCTTGTTTTGGGATGATATTTTGAGCGCTTCAAAAGCACGCCGGATAAATATGTCAAATTTCATGATTCATTTCCTCTATCTGAAGGCGTCAATATGGAATTATATGCTAATTATTATAAACAAATACCTCATGGGTTAAACTTTGTCTATTAATCACCGGCGGAAAGTCAGACTTGTTTGCCATATCCAGCGGGCTTTTAACGCCCATTCCGCCTTTATTTAAAACATGAGTATATATCATCGTTGTTGAAACATCCTTATGCCCCAAAAGATCCTGGACAGTCCGAATATCATATCCCGCTTCAAGAAGATGAGTCGCAAAACAGTGCCTGAATGTATGGGGGCTCACCGGCTTTGAGATTCCGACTGATCGTGCGGCATTGCGAACCGCTCTTTGAAGAGCGGTTTCATAGG
>RPGQ01000024.1:16016-94436 GCA_004193595.1 Desulfobacteraceae bacterium Eth-SRB2 | reverse complement strand
ACAATCACCATCCTTAATCAGCCAGTTTTTGCATGAAAATTGATCGATTAAGACCGAAATACTGATGCTTATAGGCATCTTTTTTTGATTTTACAATATGTTACTGTGGCCCGACCCCAGGTCCACAGGTCCACCAGCAATGCTATTCAGCAGTTGAAACCCATTTCCGCCTCCATATAACCAGAAAGGCTTACAAGCATTTTTAATCACTTGTGAGCCTTTTTGCTTTTCGGCGTCCCTGTTCCGTTTAAAACAGGGTCAACGGAAAGCAACAAAAATAAACCTCAGCGATCTTAGCGTCTTTGCGGTGAACTATCATTAATTTGCTCATAGATCATTGGGGCTCAGTTTTTCGACCACATAGTCGGGGAATGTTTTTTGGAGCTTTTTATCAAAACTGAAAATTTTTTTTGCATGATGATTTAAGGCCTGCATAACGATGACCAGGTCTGCGAAATCTCCGCCTTTCTTGAAGTGATGAATGGCACTTACCATGACCTGGGGCTCTGAAAAGATAAATATTGATGTATGCATCAGAGTTTCCAGGAACCGGTAAATATCTTCCCGGGTGCATTCATAAACAGATTCAAGTACCCATACCGTCTCCACGAGAACCTCGTTTAAGATGATGATTTGTTGAGCTTTTTTTTCGACAGATTCTATGAGTTTTTTCACTGCCAAAGCTTGTTTCTCATCGTCTTCAATTAGTATTCTGACAAGGGCATTTGTATCCAGCGCGATCAATTCATTCCCCTTTCGGATCTTTTTTTGCGTATTACAGCTTCCATTTCTTCAACGGAAACAGGCTGCTTGGGTTTTCGGTGTTTTAGCATACCGAATAGTTCAGAGACCGGAGACTGCTTGTTTGTGATTATCACTTTCCCTTCTTCAAGAGGAATAAAAACAATTTTATCAAATGTCCCCAACTTAAGAAACTCTCTGATTTTTTTTGGAATGGTCACCTGACCTTTTGAAGAGATTGTACTTGTAAACATAATTACCCCCTCCATGATCAAACAGAAGATCAAAAAATCTTTACCATATGGTAAAGATAACATTCGGCATTGTTTTGTCAACCCTAAAATTTAACGATCCCAGTACGATCTGCCGGACTTACGGGACAGAACCCGGTACGATCTGCCGGACCTTCGGGGCAGGCCCCAGTGGGGAGAGTTGGGAAATGGCTAAAATGCCTAAAATGATCCAAAATTCAGAGGACAGTGAAGACGAGAAGATTAGAAAGTGGTAACCTGGCAATGGTTGCCAGTTGAGCAGGAATGATCCCAAAGGATCACAGGCCTGCCCGGGTAAGGTGTAGTCAACCGCCCGGTAGTGTAAAGTTGAGTTGCGCAAGCAGCAAGGCTGATAAGCGAGTGTGGCGAGGTGAAGGGTGTAGCCCTGAATCTGACACGTAGCTCCGAGAACTAATAATTTTGGTAACCGTTCACAGGTTCAGGGTTCAACGTTCAGGGTTAAGGACAAAGAAGGCATTGAAGATCCGAAGTCCTCATTACAAATGTTCATTTTCCCAGGTAATTGCTAATTTAGCTTCAAATGTTGGATTAGGCCTGACGAAACTGACGCTTTTATCGTAAATACGCATCCCAAATGCAGTCCGGGGATAAGAATGGAACCTTGAACCCGTGAACGCCTACTAATTTTGGGACCGTGCCGATCCCATCTCACCGGGCGCAGGGCATTTTGGCTGCCTTGATTTTATTTGATAGCCCCGATGAAATCCCCTGTCGGGGTCTGCTGAGCAGAATTTCACAGGGTAAATTTAATTTGTTTATTTAGTTTTATTGGTTGTATGTTTCCGCGGGTTCGGTATTTGTATCCCATGCAAAGCGTAAAGACATTTGGTTTCTCACAGAGTGCACAGAGGACACAGAGAAGGACGATGTTCTTTTTTTCCGGCTCGCCGGAAAAGATAAAAATAATCTCTGCGAACTCTGCGATCTCTGCGAGAGACTATAAATGAAATATCCTGTCTAAAAAATACCATTTTGGACACGGATGAACACAGATGAACACGGATTCTTAAATTAAAAAATACTTTATCTGTGTATATCTGCGAAAATCTGCCTGCCCCGTAGCTCCGGCAGATGGTAATGGGGCGTCCTATTGAGCCTTAACCCGCAAAAACTGTGCAAAATTATACAATTTCATAGGTTGTCTAAAGATATAAATAAGTTATGAATTCCACCCCTCTGATTTTTTTCCTGTAAAGTCGAGGGAATTGCCAAATGATGTCCTGGTGTGTGATAATTTTCGTCAAAATATGAAGGAGTTGCGGGTAAAGGCGGGGTAAAAAGGGCAGATAACAGAGGTCAGAAGACAGTAGAAAGGCAGAATACTGGAGCCGGGAGCGGGAAGCTGAAGGTTTGTAGTCCAAGGCCTATCTCTTATTTAGAAGCAAAAAGCCATGTTTAATCTTCAAGCTTCTCTTTTCGGATTCTAGTCTTGCTTCGATCAATAATTACAAGATTGCCCGGGATATCTTTAGGCTTGATATCATCCATGGCGTTAAGAAAAAGTCCGGTGGCATCGGCGACTTTTAGGCGATAAAGCTTAACTACAATGATTCCATGGTGTTCCCCAGGGGGATAGAGCAAAATGTTGGAGAAATCCTTATCCATTGTGACCAATATACGCCTTTCTTTCTGTGCCGGCCGGAAGATTTCAGGATCGGACAAATTCTCCAGACCTTTCTCCTTAACGTCAAAGACGTCATGACCCATGTCTCGGAGTCCGTCGACCATAGGGACAAAGACGTTGGCATCAGCTATAAACAGCATTAAGCTACCTTGGACTCGTATACCACTTCTTCAGTAGCCGGCCTGGCGGCATATTTGAGGCAAAGTTGAATATCCTTTTCAGTAAGCTGGGGATAGGCTTGAAGGATATTTTCGCAAGTTTCACCGCCGGCAAGAAAATCAAGGATAAGGGCACTTATATAACGTCCATAAATAAGTAAATAACTCGATATGGGAGACTTGGGAATTAGCCGTAGGCACACCCCGGTACCATCTGCCGGAGCTACCCCGGTTAAATACGCTTCGCTCCTCACTGCGTGAATTGAACAGGGCAGGCGGGGCAGACCTGGCCGGACAAAAATGGTCATCGCTTTGCGAAAAAAAGCCTAAAACCCCAGTTTAATGGTCCTCCGGAATTGAACGGGGTAAACAAAGAGCAGCAGAGAGGTAATTTTTTTAGTTTTGAATTATAGCATTTTTTTGGCCTCCCAAACATTACTTGACAAAATTACCCTATAAGGTTAATCTGTGTTATGGAAAAGCGAAAACCGCATTACGACCTTTCAACTGTGCAATCCTCTGTTCGTTTACGTGGTGCGGACGCTTTTACCGCAACGGCATTGATCGGCGCCCAGGCCATGGGGCTTGAAATTGCTCAGGCGATAGAAGTGGTTTGTTCCATGAGTCGATCCGATTTTTACAAAAGCATGACGACCCATGCGTCAAGCCAAATTTGGCAGGATGTTTACCACCCGGAAACGCCTGCAGGAATAGCCTATGTCAAGGTTACGTTACGCCATGATGGGTCTATAGTGATCCAGTTCAAGGAGAAATGAGATGAAACGCGACTGCCTGAATTGCAGACAAAAAGAGATGGTACATACTGTTCGAGATGTGCCATACACCTATAAAGGGCATCATACCGTTATTTCCAAGGTCAAGGGATGGCACTGTTTCCATTGCGGGGAAGTTGAATTCGATGCAGGCGAAGGTGTTCGCTTTGCCGAGGCCATCAAACAAGTCGCCAGGGAAATTGATGCAAGGGAAGCGGCTGAACTTGCAAGAATTCGTAAAAAACTCAAGCTGACGCAGCAGGAAGCCGCGTTGCTCACCGGGGGAGGGCGAAATGCATTTTCCCGCTACGAGCGCGGCAAAGCCAAACCCCTGCAATCGGTCACTAACCTGTTTAAACTCCTGGACAAGCACCCCGACCTGCTCGATGAAATCACCCCTGGGTCTTGAATTTTACGCTTTTTTTCAAAAGAGACTATGGCATCATTGCAGACTGTGCAAAAAATTCAAACCCGATATCGCAATAGGAGTGGGTGACTTTTATGAGCATAGAAGTCTAAGCATAGAAATAAAAATTAAAGCTGTTCAGAGTTTTTCAAAACATGCAAAGGTCTTTATTTCTTCCGAGCTGGATCTACCGAATGAATTAGCACCATATAAAATCCCTATTCCACCTGAGAAAATGCACGATGCGCTTTATTATGCCAATATATTTTATGGAGACAGCTCAACCATGGCCTCTGAATCTGGCTGTCTCGGGACTCCTGCGATATATGTCGATGATGTTGGTCGAGGATATACAGATGAGGAAGAGGAAAAGTACGGCTTGGTGTTTAATTACACTGCCTTGGTGGCAGATCAGAAAAAATCTATTCAAAAAGGTATAGAACTTTTAAAACGTCCAGATTTGAAAAATGACTGGAAAGCTAAAAGAGAAAGAATGCTGGCGGATAAAATAGATGTTACCGCTTTTTTAGTATGGTTTGTCGAGAACTACCCAAGAAGTGTAAAGATAATGAAGGAAGATCCTGATTATCAATATAAGTTCAAAGGTTGAAAGGTTCAGGGTTCACCGAAAATTGAAAAGTATATTTTTAGACAGGATTACAGGATAAACAAGATATTTTTGTCTTTCCAGAAGAAAGGCAAAAAGCATCATCCCTCTTCGATGGAAGGCGTTCACTCATTGCGCCAACAAAACAGTAATGCAGGGGAAAAATCACCTTGTTGATTTCTTGGCCCTTTTTTCCGCTAAAGCGGAATTGCGTTTTCTCGGCTTCATCTGGAAGCCGTGAAAAAAATCCAGTCAATCCTGTAAATCCTGTCTAAACATTAATGCTCTTATTAGTAACTGGACAGGCATAGATTAGGACAGAGTGCAGAAAGATTTCACATACCATATCTATTCTCGATTAATTGCTTCCCTGAAAAAGTCCGGTGGTATCAGCGACTTTTAGGCGATAAAGCTTAACTACAATGATTCCATGGTGTTCCCCAGGGGGATAGAGCAAAATGTTGGAGAAATCCTTATCCATTGTGACCAATATACGCCTTTCTTTCTGTGCCGGCCGGAAGATTTCAGGATCGGACAAATTCTCCAGACCTTTCTCCTTAACGTCAAAGACGTCATGACCCATGTCTCGGAGTCCGTCGACCATAGGGACAAAGACGTTGGCATCAGCTATAAACAGCATTAAGCTACCTTGGACTCGTATACCACTTCTTCAGTAGCCGGCCTGGCGGCATATTTGAGGCAAAGTTGAATATCCTTTTCAGTAAGCTGGGGATAGGCTTGAAGGATATTTTCGCAAGTTTCACCGCCGGCAAGAAAATCAAGGATAATGTGGACTGGAATACGGGTTCCTTCGACGTGGGCTTTGCCATGGCAAATCTGAGTATCTGTAATAATGCGTCTCATCGTTTTCTCCTAAAGTCTGTGAAGGGGCTTCGGGTAGAGCACCATTCATATAAAAATATATATAACAAACTATACGGCAAACTGCAAGTTAGAAAACCAACGGGGTCACATCCCAGTTAAATAAAGGCCAAAGACCCCAGGAAAAAGGGGGACGGGGTTGAAATTGCGCGTTTCTAGTCTTTAAGGGACACAAATTGATCGACGATCCGTTTTTGGCCTGTATTGGCCGCCCGACTGACAACGGATAAATCCGCCACAAAGATCGGCGGATAAAAAGACGGGAAAGAGATTAAATCATGGTGAGAAACCATGAAACAGGCATCATCAAAACATTGGATCCAATTTCAAAATCTTTCTTGGAGAGAAGCAGGCCTTTGTTAAAATGCCTAATCATGGTGATACTGTCTCGCAACGTGACATGGTTCTGGTATTTTACTTCAATCGGTTGCAGCCCTTCTTGATCCAAAAATATGAAATCGACTTCTTTGCCTGGTTTGCTTTGCCAGTAAAAGAGATCCGATGTCAGAGATCGGAAGTCAGAGGACGGAGGACAGAAGTCAGACGACAGATGACAGATGTCGGAGGACACCCCGGTGGGAGGGCAGAGAGCTAAGGAAAGAGAAAATAGGGTAGAGGGTAGAGGTTAGAGGCAGAACGAAGGACGATGGATGACCCCGGTTAAATACGCCCCAGTACGATCTCCCTGCCTGTCCCGGTTCTCCCACGGGGACCTACGGGGTAAACTTCGGTCGTCTTCTGCGAAGAATTTAACTGGGCAAGCGGAAGGTGGACGAAAAGAGGACAAACAAGAATAGAAGAGTAGAAAAGGAGAAGATTAGAAGAGCAGAAGAGCAGAAAGGGAAGGAAATAGGAAGTAGGAAAGAGTAAAGAGGACAGAGATCGGATAAAAAGGAGAGAAGGGCGTCAGGAAAAATAATGATGAAGGTGTTTTTTTACTTTTTTTGAATCATTTTCAGAAAGACGTCCAATTTTTTTCAGCAGCAATCTGTTATCCAGGGTAAAAATCTTGAATCGGACCCGGCATTGTAAATTTAATCCCGCTGCAGAATATTCCTCGATTTCAGAATCACCAGGCCATGGAAGATGACCTTTTGTCGTTATCATGGTAAGAACGGTGTGCCCGTTCCTGTTAAATGCTGTATTGCTGAGCACAAGGGCTGGGCGTCTTTTGGCATCCGGTTTGTCTGTAAACGGAAACGGAACGCTCACAACATCCCATTGGCTACAAATCATTGAAAGCCTCTTCATCTTCAGGGCTGTTCCACTCTTCAAGTGTTTCTGAGATGGCTGAATGGAAGGCAGCATCAAACGGCGTGATGCGTCTGAGTCTTAAATATTGGTCCTGAAGTTCGTAGGCAACAAGATCACCCGGTTTTATACCCAATGCCTTTCTAATTTCTATGGGGATCGTGACCTGCCCTTTGGTTGAAAGTTTGCTGACATGCATGGTTGGTTCTCCTTTAAACGATTTGAAGCGGTTTAAAAGAAAAATATCAGGCGTAAAGAATAATGTCAAGTTTGAAATTCTTACCAATGGGTAGAGAAAGGGGCAAGCCCGCCACACTAACGGCGGATAAAAAGGTGGGAAGAGCAGTCCGCCACACTGACGGCGGATAACAAAAAACAACGGGGTCAGACCTTCATTCTTGACAAATTCTCTTTGTTTTTTTGAAAGACACTGGCCTGCGTCTTTGGGGAAACAATGACGCCGTCTATGATTTTATACCTTTCCTGTCATTTACTGAGGGAAGACAGGGTCACCTTTTGTGTTTCTTGTTTTACCCCTCGCTCCAATCTTCAAGAACCAGTCCCGGCACCCGTTCAAATTCTTTGACATTGTTTGATACCAGTTTCAGGCCGTAGGCCCTCGCGTGGCCGGCAATCATCATGTCATAAGGTCCTATGGGCCGGCCCGTAAGATAAAGCGCCGCCCGTATCTGTCCAAAATGGTACGCAGCTTTGCCATCAAAAGGCAGCACTTCAAGCCTGGCTGCCATGGCCTCGATGTCTGCCAAATTCCGTTCAACCTGTTGTGAATGTTCCGCTCCAAACACCAATTCACCTAAAGTTACAGCAGAAATACCCATTTGACCGTGATGCTGTTGAAAACGCCTCTTAACCTGCTGCGGGCGATTTTTCATGGTATAGATGACAATATTGGTGTCCAGCAGGTATTTCAGCATTACAACGTCTCCCGGTTCTGGTCTTTCGGCTGCTTTCGTTCGTCCATAAAATCACTGGAAACCCCTGGTTCATTAAACCATTCATCCCAGGATTGGCCCGCTGGCGTAATTATACGTTTGTTGCCAATCACAGTGATTTCAACATCCTTCACGGATTCCGAAAAGGCGACTTGCTTAGGTAGCCGGACAGCTTGACTCCGGTTGGTTTTAAATATTTTCGTTTTCACACAGCCCATGACGGTACCCTCCATAAAAGAATTTATCAATTTAAAAATATTATAAAACAACCTGTGGGATCTGTCAATTGGATATACAAACCATCAGCAATTCTAATTTTAGAATAAGCCCACTTTGGGTTTGAGGCTTTTATTTCATCTTTTGGTTGTAAAAGGCGGACGGGGTTGAAATTGCGCGTTTATAGTCTTTCAGGGATAAAAATTGATCGACGGTCCGTTTTTGGACCGTATTGGCCGCCTGACTGACAGCGGATAAATCCGCCACAAAGATCGGCGGATAAAAAGATGGGAAAGAGATTAAATCAGGGCGAGAAACCATGAAACAGGCATCATCAAGACATTGGATCCAATTTCAAAATCTTTCTTGGAGAGAAGCAGGCCTTTGTTAAAATGCCTAATCATGGTGATACTGTCTCGCAATGTGACATGGTTCTGGTATTTTACTTCAATCGGTTGCAGCCCTTCTTGATCCAAAAATATGAAATCGACTTCTTTGCCTGCTTTGCTTTGCCAGTAAAAGAGATCCGATACCGAAGAGAGGCGTTTTTTTTCAACCTCGCCATATCTCCTTCAATAATTGCCCGGAAAGTCATCTGCAGGTGTTCATCGCGTTCTTCCTTTAGCCGGGCATCAATCCATGAAGGAAAGCCCCCGGTTTGGAGGAAGGCATGCAAGGCCCCCTCCAATTCAGTTTTATACATGCGCAAATCAAAAAAGTTCTCCTCTTTTTTTTGTAAGAATTCTGAGATAGAATCAACCGGGGCGAGTTTTATTTTAGGATAAAGAACGCTCAAAAATTGATTGAAAGAAAGGGGTAATAAAACAAAATGCCACATAAGCGGCATTTTATGGCAATGAGTTGCCATAACTGTGTTTTCTGCGCAAAATTTTGTCAACAAAAAAAACGAAAAGGATAAAAGAATAAGGAACTCGAGCAGGTATCTGTACAAAAACACTAATGATGATTTCGAAAAAAGAGAAAAAGATATTTCACTATCCCACAGGAAAAACTTTAAATAATACTTCCAAGAAAGGAGGAAATGAGATGAAATCTCAACCACATTTGCACCGGACAGCAGCTATCACATATTGTGGACCCCGCAAGCCGGTCGGCCCGGGCATGGGGATCTGTAGTTATGACGGCGAGTGACTATGTGGCATATTTCGCTCTCACCGAGAACATCTCCTGGTGGCGCGGGGTTTTCTTGAGCGAAAATCCCCTTGTGTTTACCATTCAGAGCTCTTCTCCTTAATCTAGATTTCTCTTCAGTTCAATCGGAGTTCCAACTCTGTAAAATAAGGAAGGCTTACAAGTAATTTTAGTAACTTGTAAGCCTTTTTTATTTTAAGCGCAGAAATAGGTGAAAGCTTGATCAATGCAATAGGGGAATGATATTGGGGGCGTAAATGATTATATGCGTTACTTTACACTAAGCTGTAGCTTCAAGTAAAATAATGCGATAAAGATTGACTTCGGTTAAGATATCAAGTATTTGTTTAGCATATTTCATATTAAATTTATCGTTAAATTGGGAGATTATGGATAAGATTGTTGCACACTGGGTTGAAAGATCGCAATATGATCTGGATACTGCTAAAATTATGTTGGACACTGGCCGCTATCTTTACGTCGCATATATGTGCCAACAGGGGATTGAAAAAATTCTCAAGGCTATTATTGCACATCAGGATAAAGAAAACTATCCGATCCACAATTTGAATCGCCTCACGGAAATTGCAGACATCAGGAAAGAGCTAACCTCCGAACAGTTTAATTTTCTTGCCGAATTAACACCCTATCATATTGAGGCCCGATATGGTGATTACAAAGAAAGTCTATCTGAAATAATCAATGAAAAAAAGGCAGAACAGGTTTATAAAAAGACCCGGGAAATATATAAATGGCTTTATCAGAAGCTAAAATAAATGAAATCATAAAGGGTTTTATTGTAACGCTCAGTCAAGAGATTCCGATTAAAGAAGTTATTTTATTCGGTTCTTATGCACATGGGCAACCCAAAGAATACAGTGACATTGATCTGGCTGTGATCTCAGATTGGTTTGAGGACAAACCTAAAATAGAAAACATGCAATATCTTTCACGAATTGCTGCTACCTATAATACTATAATAGAAGCCCTGCCGTTTACGGAAAAAGAATACAAAAATTTAGACAAAAGATCTTTTTTGGCCAGTATCGTTAAGACCGGTCGGAACTATTCTGAATTACTTGAATAATTACCGTAGATATGGGGAATGCTGGATATTCATAAAAAAGTAAATAGATACTTCTGGATTGCAGGCGTCTTTGACCGCTTTGTTGTGAACGTTGGCGTGATTATTGATTTTGGGGATGTCTATTGGTTGATTGGTTCAGAGGTTTAGACGTTCAAGGGTTCAGAGGGCAGTCCGCCACTAACGCTTGTATGCAAAATCGGTCCTTGTTTTTTCTTTGGCTAAGTCTGAAAAGAAATCCAATCGGTAAAAACAAAATAATGTTGGTAATAAGATCAGGAAAGTCAGTTGACCATGTGATATGGATTTTATCGGGTATTCGGAACGTAAATGGGATGAGAGTGATAAGAACAACTATTATGCATATGTAAATGAGGAGGGAATAGCTAAAAGAGAATTGTCTTGGGTTTTACATCTTCATAATTTTTGGAAACATAATAATATTTGGATGAATAAATGTAAATATTTTATTACCCTTTCGTGCGCGGAGAGCCGACAGCGAAACAATCAGTATAGGATGGTATCGTTCATGCAAAGCTTAAAACGGCACAGCCATATGTTTTGAGATATAAAGAAGTTGGTCTCTCACAGAGGACACAGAGTACGAAGAGTGATGGGCGAGGGACGATGGAAGAACGACGAAAGATTGATATGCTTTTTCGTCCGTCATCCTAGCGAAGCGGTCGTCCTTCATCCATCGGTCACTTCAGCAAACTCTGTGAGAGACACAATTGGAATTTTGCCGCCGAAGATGCAGCTAAGGAAGGTGCTGTATCACCCCGGCAACCACGCTGCCATATCTTGAAGCTGATTTTTAAGCTTCGAGACTTAGGCCGGTGGCTTTGCGTCTCACCTTTTCAGATGGTTTGCCTTTTACGAGTAATAAAATCGTTGCACGATTTTATATATGAAGTCCGATGCCGGACGTTATATAGAATCGTGAAGCGATTGTATAAATTCACGCAAAAACTATACAAAATTATACAATATCATAGGTTATCTAAAAATGTAAATAAGTTATGTATTCTGTCCCTCTGATTTTCTTACTGTAAAATCGATCAAATTGCCAAATGACGTCCTGGTGCCTGGCAATTATTGTCAAAATCAATTAATTTTCTCAGAATTATAGGATTCATAATAGGGGGACATGCACAACGTACATAACTTTCTTCTTGCTAATGGATTCCAGATATTTGAAATTGGACCTTTAACAACGAAATTGGCGAATTGAAAATAAACATTCAGGAGACAGAACCCAGGAGTTATAACATTATTTGCGGATCTGTTCAATTGGTCCCGGTGAAATAAGCGGCTCTGTCACTGACGTGAATTTCATGGGATAAATCTCTGTGAAATATGGAGTAAGGCTCAGGGGCTCGTTGGTGTCATGGTTTATTGGGTTAAGTTGTGCTAACCCGCTATGAATACTTGGTCTTAAGCCAATGAATCGAATATTTATCTCCGAACTTCTTGAATTCAGGGTCCCCGGTAACTACTACTGCATTTAGTCTATTTGAAAGGGCCGCAGCAAAACAGTCGGCATAAGCTATCTTGTAACTGCCTTTTAATTTGGCTGCTTCGTAAGTCAATTTTTGGTCAGCATCTACTATTTCAATGGGATATTGTTTGAGTTGTTCAATAACTTTCTCAGCGGTTTCAGGTCCCTGCTCTCTGAGTGTATTATAGTAAAGCTCACCCCAATTGATCACGGACATGTATGCCTTAGCTTTCCGAGCCATTATTGACTTTAAAATCAGTGCTACTTTTTCAGCCCCGGGTTCATCTTCGAAAAAGGCGATCATCGCAAAACTGTCCATTACATATTTCTTCACAATTCCGCCTCTTTTTTCCTGTCCGCCATAAGAGCTCTCAAAATCATTCCTTTTGTCTTCAGCATCCCCCGCCCTTCTTGGATTGGATCGTCTGATATGGGCTCCACGATGATTCTTTCTCCATCGTCATAGACATTAACTTTCGTGCCCTTTTTGATCTTAAACCTCGCCCGAATCTCTGCGGGAATAACGATTTGGCCCTTTATTGTCGATGTTACTATAGGCATATTAATTCTCCAGTATTACGTTTTTCTTTATTTATGTAATACATCGACCTCAAAATGTAAAGGTTTATGTTTTTACGTCCACATGAGTTCGGGCTGAAAAGACATCGGGGTCTTCATTCTTGACAGATTTATAAGTGATTTTGGGGATGTCTATTGGTTGATTGGTTCAGAGGTTTAGACGTTCAAGGATTCAGAGGGCAGTCCGCCACAGAGATTGCGGATAAAAGGACGGAGGACCCCGGTTAAATTCGCTGCGCTCGTGACTTCGTCAATTTAACTGGGTAAAAATGCTGGGATTAACTTACCCAATTCTGTTAAAGGCTATTTTGGGTAAAGCATCGAAGGGCAGAGGGTAAAGTCCACGATCGGAGAGTAAACAACGGCAGACCAAAACCATTAGAAGTTCAGCTTAAGCGGGGAAAATCTATTGTGCAGCGGCGTTCTTTGCAATTAGTTCGCGAACAATTGGAACTAAATCTGAAGGGATTTCCATAATCGTGTGACCAGGCGTTTCGAATGCAGCTTCATCTTCTGCTACAGCTCTTTCGTTAAATACGAGTTCCTGAAAATTTAATTTAAACTGCCACTCCAATTTTTATTTAACTTGACAAATCATATTATTATGTTAAATTGACCTATATTCAGATCAACCAAAATAGAGGTCTAATTATGAAAACGATGTCCCTTTCCGAAGCAAAAATGAAACTCAGCGCACTGATCGATTCCATTGGTGTTACGGATGAGGAGGTGGTTATTACCAAAAATGGCCGACCGGCTGCAGTACTGGTGAGTACGGATGAGTTCGAAAGCTGGAGAGAAACTCTGGCCGTCCGTTCTGATAGCGAGCTCATGGAAGAGATTAAAATGGGGCTTAATGCATTAAAGAAAAAGAAAACATCTCTTTATACACTCGATGAGCTATTTGAATAATTAAAATTATCATGCAAATGGCTTACAAACTAAGAATCCCGGATGAAATTGTATCCCTAATCCGCGGCATGCATCCACTACTGAAAAGAAGAATAAAATCTGCATTAAAAGAGATTTGTCATGATCCACGCTGTGGTAATGCCTTTAAAGAAGAACTTTCCGGCTTGCGGAGTTTTCGAATCAAACGCTTCAGAATAATTTATAAGGTGTCTTCAAAAAAGGAAATAAGCATCGTTGCGCTTGGGCCCAGAAAATACATTTACGAAGAAACTTTCAGGATTATTCAAAAGAGTAAAAAGCCATGATATGGGGAACGCTTTTCTGTTTTACAGTTTTGATATCCTTCTGATCATTGAAAATCCACATTGAACAAATCAGTGCACACCTGGATTCCGGTGCCGAAGCGTTTAAAAAAGCTCAAGAGCCGGTAATGAAACAGATTTGGGATAACAAAGAAGATGATATCTGGAATGAGCTTTAAGCCCGGCGATCTGGTTGGTATTCCATTTCCATATTCGGATCTGAAAGCCGAAAAAAGGCGACCTGTATTGGTAATAACACAACAAGACCGGTACGGAGATTTTATCTGCGCTGCTGCAACTTCAGTGCCTTCAGCATAATGCGCGGTTTCCATTGATAACACTTCAATGAAAACAGGACATTTGCCTCGTCAAAGCTGGATTCGTTGTGACAAACTTTTCACTTTGAGTACATCTATCATTGTTAGACAGTATGGAAACCTTGACAATGAAGCCTTCAATAGTGTCAGAGAAAAAGTATGCGCCTATCTTGGGTGTAAATGAAATTAGAAACCTGCTTACTCCATCAACGCTTCACTCTAACCGCTATAAATAAAATCGTAAATTTGAAGAGTATCTTCATGACAAATGAGAAATAGATAGGTGCGCCCATTGCGGCCGCCCAATTCCCTACAGTGTGTTTCCTATGGCATCATAGACAATTTCCACGGTGGCCTGCATATAGTTGTAGTTGTTAATTCGATAAGTGTCGCTGTAAGCCTGGTTGGCCACATCGAGCCGGCGATAGCTGCCCGTGGGCGAGGTGAGCCCGGAATCGATGTCCTCAAGGTAGATGGTGATGGCGTGCGCATTGTACCCCATAATATATATTGACAAACAACTCTAAATGGTCTATTAAAAGACTAAAAAAAAACTATAAAAGGATCATTCTATGAAACTTAGTCAATCCATAAAACCGATTAGCTATTTTAAGGCGCATGCGGCCGACGTGATCCGTGAGCTTAACGAACAGCACGGCACCATGATCATTACCCAACACGGAGAAGCTAAAGCGATCATTCAGGATATCACCGAGTACGAGAGGATTCAAGAGGCACTGGCTTTGCTCAAAATGGTTGCTCAAGGGCAAAAGGACTTTGAAGAGGGAAAAACCATACCGGCCGGTCAACTGCTTAAAGAATTCGACGACATGATTTCAAAGGATTTCTCTAAAAAATGAGCTTTGCCGTGGAATTCACTACCGGAGCCAGGCAAGACCTCTTAAAAATTTACCGCTATATCAAGGCCGGTGGAAGGCCTGAAACGGCCAAGCGGTTATACGGGATACTCTCGCAGGCTTGTGACAGCTTGTCACATAACCCTGAGCGTGGCCACGTCCCATCTGAACTTGAAGGTTTCAGCGAAATGTTATGCCGTCAAATTGTCATTAAAAATTTTCGAATAATCTATCAGATTGTCGGCAAAGTGGTTATCATTCACGGCATTATAGACGGTTGTCGTAACATAAGGGAAACCATGCGTCAACGGGTGTTAATCTGAATCAACAGGAATATGTCTATACGATCAGGGAGATAAGAAATGAAAATAAATATTAAACTAATGGTCCTTTTTGGTTTTGGTTTCGTTTTCTTGATCATGCAACCTTTATCTGTGTTCGCCGAGTTGATCGAGCCATCTCGAACGCTGGAAGGCCAACAAAAACCTATGGGACGACTGTCGGTATTCAGTGAGCCCCCTGAGATCGATGTTCTTTTAGACGGCATTAATATTGGAAAAACGCCGGTAATTTTAAAGGAAGTAGCGCCCGGAACTCATGTGCTGCGGGTTAAAGAAACGGAAAAAGAGATTGTTATCCTGCCCGAAAAATCTCTTCAAATGAGTCTTTACAAAGATTCTATAATTGAAATTCCTGAGAAAAAGACCGAGGCTCTCGGACAATCAAAATCAGAAGAAAAATCCACGACCCCGGAAAAGAAACCAGAAGATTCTAAGGATAATAAGGGGAAATACGATCCGTTTTACTGGCCCACCAATCCCAGTGGCCCCATTAAATAGCATTACCGTCAGTTATGAGTAAAAGAGGCAGGGGAAAAAGCTATGATAGCAAATAACGGTTGGATTGTAAGAAAGCCTTACTGTTAGCGGCATTGGTTTTAGCCGGCAATTTTTGATAAAGTATGTGTTGCTGTAAAATCACTCAATTTGGGGACATTTTGGCGTATTATGCTTAAAATTACAATAAAAAAGCCTTGATTTTTGCAAAAATGCCTGATAAAGTATGCGCTAAATAACGGTACCAAAAATTAAAGTAAAAGGAAAACAGACGAATACTGTTTACCATTGCCGCGCAACTATAAAAGTCATAAAGGTTTGATCTTGGTTTTAATAACATACTGGCGAATTTTAACGTTAAAGAAGATTGTCATCCGGACTTCGTGTTGCTGGACGTATTCCTCGTTAACGTCGTTTCGCAGGATTCTTTTGCTTCACCGACAGGACGAAGGAATTACCAACAAATCCGACAAACGTAAAGCTCTTTTTAGGATGAAGACGCGCCAGAACATTTTGACCCCGTGATTTCGCCGCTTATAATGGGAATGTGAAGCGAGGTTTTGCTACGAGACAGGACGAATTGCGCCATCACCTAAAATTTCGGGACTATGATTTCGGTTCTGCCGATCGCACATACCAAAATGAGTTTTCATGGTGGGGCGATTACAAGGTCATCGAAACAAAATCTACCAAAATTATCGTTTCCGTTGGAAGCGCTGGGCGCAGCGTTAAATGGGGTTTTTAAATCAGCTTTGGTCAGGAGGACAGGTCCGAGCTGTTTTATTTAATTCCAAAAACAGGAAACAAATTCAGAGTGACACGGAGGGTGAAAGGCCGAGCAAATCAGAGTTGCCTGTGACGCACTTAAAACGGCCCAAGATTAGTTTGAAGGAAGGGCTTTGATCTTAAAAACTGCTTGATAAGACTGAAGAAAAATAGACTCTAGAAGAGAACATCATTCAGGAATTATTCTAAGAGAAAGGAACAGGCTCTTATCCACCGGACAAACCTTGCTTCTACGGACACACCAGCATCGGCCTCCGCTTAGGAACGGATTCTTTCCCCTTGATTTAATCACGCCAAAGCAGATTTAGAGGACTGCTCATCTTCAATCGTTTGTGGAACTGTCGGATGGAGATGACGTACTGCGGAACGGTTTGTTTTGAATTGACTTCCCAATCCAAGAGAAGGAGAAAGAACCCGAAAATTCACCGCTGATATAAAATCGCAATAAATTATGGCGCCAGGTTAATATGATTAAATTTGAAAATACACCCAAAACTTGGTGAAAGTTTACCCTCCTGATATGATATAGTATAGAAAGAGGTGCAGAGGAAGAAACTAGCCAATGGGCAGTTTATGAAATATCAGTTCTTTCCTCATCACAGAACAATCTCTTTAGTAGGGGCGAAACGACTGACCTGGGGATAAAGCATCAGCTGCATGCCGAGCTCCCTGCAGGCTTGTAAAAGGCGGGCTTAAAGTAATCGCAGACGATTAAATAATTACGCCTTTACAGGCAAAACAAGGCCTAACGTCCTACCGGATTAATTCCTGCGCATCCAGCAAGGGCGATCGACAAACACAGGATAAGCCGGTCGATAATCCGCGTTAAACGGATCCGGTAGAATCGGCCTTGCGGGATGACCTATCGAAACGCATCATGCCTGGGAAGGACTTGCAGGAAGGCGAAATTAGAAATTTTCAGGATAATAGTAATGTCGCCGGAACGCCCGTCACGCAGGAATGTTCCACGAAGGACGCTTGGGTTGAAACCGCCGCCCTCCACCGGCCTTAGTGGTGGCAGGTTAGATCCTGCGAAGGCACCGCCCACCGGATTCGAAAAGGACTGGGTTTTGTCGCAGAACGTCGTAAACTTACAGTAATACCAAACCGTGCCCCGGTTGGCGCTTTACCTGATCAGATTCGACGGAACGCTGTCTCGTTGCCCGACTGGGCTGTTTTCGATAACGTTTCGATTCTCCCAAAGATCCTCGCCTGCATTTCGCAGGTTCGCTGGATCATCGGTCGTTTCACTCCGAAGCAGGAGTTGCAAAATGACCACAATGGATTAATATTTCCAAAGGATAGAAACGCCTCCTCGGCTATTAATTAATTGCCTCGCCGCTTAAGCCGCCCTCGGTTGCGCCTTGTGAAACAGATTTCGGTTTCCGGATATAAAGGGCATAATTCAAGAACTTATCTAGGTGGCGGTAGGAACTTTGAGAGTTTTCTGACAACGAGATTTTCCTATAAAGATAATGAAATAAACCGGCAAGATTGTTTCCATGACTGATGAGCCGGATGGTTAAAAATCCTGATAAAAAATCATTGCCGAATCATGGACGCAGGATGGGCGTTTGTCATTTATCATCCATGAGCATAGCACTAAGGGTGATCCTTCGAATTTTCCATCGGACATTTTCTGCATCGGACATTTTCGCCGGTTGCGCCGCCGCAGGGAGAAACCCGCATCTGTCGGTACCACAATTCTTTTGTCACCGCCTATGAATCATAATAAATGTCGCGGACAGGTAGGTAGATAGAATTTCGATGGAACTTTAAAATCCAGAGTGCCAGGGTGTTTTGGATTTCAATATGGAAGTATATGATAAAATATATAATAATGTTATTAATATTATATATCGAAACGATGTAGAGCTGGGAAATAATTACCACAGAACCTGAGTTTATAGAACACCAAGAAATACAGAATCGGGATCGCGTCGGGATATTTTACCACGCCCTTTATATCAGCAGTTTATTTAAAATCAGATTCAAAACCTTCTCAACGCAATCGCATCCACTTTCAGACACCTCCAGGAATTTCCCCAGTATTCCATTACGGAAATCCCGAAAAGTACATTCATGCTGGCTGCTCGGCACTGTTTCGACCGGATTTTTACGCCATATCATGCCTGCCTTGCGTTTAAAAATAGAAACCAAGAAACTCTTTAACCGACTTTTGTCTTGATCAACAAAAAACTCGTGCTTCAAGAAATGCCATTTACGAACTCTCTAATTTAAATATATCTCGGTCATCGAAAAAAAATTTAATGAAAAGATGATTAGGGGTGAAATAGAATTAGGATGGGGAAAAAAATTTGAGACATACCAGGATAGGCTTTGGAATGTTTCTTTTGAGGTTCGGCTTTCTAAGATGTTTTCACTTTCGACTTCGTTAAGGTAGTCGGAGGATTCTAGAAAAACAGAAATACAGGAATTAGGCCAAGGCAAAGGGATGAATGGTTTGAGGAAAGCCATTCGATCAACACCATGTTCTCTTAGAAATCCAGAAATGACGACCGAGGATAAAATCATACCACGAACGAAATCCCCAGGAGGATTTATCCGTATTACGATCGATAAATCTGCTTTACCTCGTCCGCCGCGATATCCAGGAGTTTCCGCCGCACTCATAGCGGTCTTGGTGAATATTGCATCGCATCGCCGCCAATTCATACGCCCCATCCCTCTGAAGCCAGCCGCAGTGAAGTGATGCCATAAACGCGCCAAAATTTCAATTACCCAGGATCTTTTCAAGATAATCTCCGCAAATAGCGCAGGTTCAATTGTTAACGTTCTCTTGCGGACTTTGATAGGCGGAACTTAAAGCGCTAATAAACGCTATCCGGAAGGCTGATTTTGCCGTTACCAGGCATACTTTCAGCCTATTCCGCCCGGCGTTGATTCAAGCCAGATCTTCCAGGATTTGAACGCTGAAATGGCGCTTTCATCGGAGTATTTTTTGCAAAATATTTCACAAAGACGTCGCCGAGATTAGGTCTGACTAATACGATTAACTGTCAGCGCATATTGCTTGTACGCCTCTTCAGTACGGGGACTGGCGATGTTTGCTATTCATATGCAAACCATCTGTTCAGGAGCCTGACTGTCGTTTCAATCCGCATAGAGGCATACGGCGTGAGCGGCTTTAAACTTCGCTTTGCCCATAGCGAAATAAAGCGCTGAACGCCATAATTTACCGTTCATTACAGGAAATAATGCGAAAGCGCAAGTTCAACAAAATCGAAGGAAGCTCTCCAGTACTTATGCCGGCTGCCTTGCAAACAGGGGACAAGAACCAGGCGCCATGTCCTCGAAAATGAAAAAAAGTTCCTGTTTGTTTCTTCAGGTTGTTTTGCTGATTTGGGCGACCATCAGCAATTTTTAAGGGAAGCGGTTTCAGATGACCCTTACCTCTTGACGATCTCTAACAGAATCCAGATAAAATCCCACTTGCAAAGTCATCGATTAAAGCATGGAGCCGATCCAGCCGCGCATCTTGTTTTTGATCAGCGGAGCGCCAGAAGTTACAAATATCTGTTGCGTTTCTGCAAACGTTGCTGCTACGGCACCTGCTGGCTCGGGATGGCGAGGGTTAACGATGCGGTGCCGCGGTGGAACACCTATGGAAAGCACAGTTAGACCACCCTCTACACTATCATCGCGGATCTTTCGGGAACGGCCATACTAATTTCAGAAGCTGCGGCAGTTCTTTTTACATTACCCGGATTTTGGACGCATTCCAAACCATAAACGTTCGTACGAAAACCGGGGCAATAGAAATATTCTGGGCCATTGGGTTTGGACGGTTGCTCTGCTCTTTTTCGCCTAAATTTTAATTTGATCCGCTGCCGAGGAAGTTTCCGCCTGAACAAATTCATGACGCCGTAACAGGCGCAGGTAGGGCGTAAACCATCACCGCTTTGCCGGTTGTGGCCGGGTTCTCACTGGCTGGACTTCAATAACGCTTTAACGCTTCTGGTGCAGGAACTACGGCTGGTGGGGCGTGGCTGCTTCCAGTTCGGGGACGCTTTGTTTTCTAGGAAGGTTTGCATATAATTTGTGGTCATGAAGCCGTTTTTGGTAGAGCCAGGGGTGGATTTTGAGTCAGGGTTACAGATGTTAATCTCACTGACTTTGGTGAGTCATCACCAGGCTTGTTCTTTGGCGTATGGAGGCTCCTATTTTTTTGGAATTTAAGCTGTTACCCGATCTGATTTCGACTATGGATTCAGGGAGTCATTATAATTAAATAAGCAAATCTTAAATCAATTACATTCATGAGGTTCAGGCGTATAACAGTTGCGTATCAATGAAACCGGGTTTTATCGATTCCCTGACATAGATCATACGCAATTCTTTCTTTGATTTCCCAAACCCGCAGACAAACCGAAAGCAGAGCCTCTTGGTAAACAGCTGTATAAATCAAAATTCCATTGCAACCAAAATCCATCAATGGCACCGAAGTAGTAGTAAAGAATTACAAAATCAGGGATAATCCACAGCCAGGATATTCCAGATCATGCGACTGCTCAGACTGGAAACGCCATAATGCCGGGACAATTTTCAATCCAGGTCTGTATAGTCATATTCAACGGGTCGACTCCGTCAGATATTGATGATCACCGACCACTCCTTCAGTTTATTCTGGAAATTCATTCCGATATCGATTAAAGAATATCGGCAATCATAATTATTCTTGATCTGCATGACCTTGTCGTTGACTCTGAAATTTCTGTTACCCTAATGTTGCATACGCCAGCCTACACCGGGATTTTGGTTTTGGTTCGATGGCGTTTGAGTTTAGAAAGCAGACTTTGATCTGGCACGGTATAGAGTGTCAAGGAAATCACAATAATGTCATCAAAGGATCCAAATCCGAATCACTGTCGGAGTACATACGATCCTTAGCAAGTTCTAAAATAATCCATCAATGCGTCTTCCGGATCGGCTTCGCACTGAGATAAAATAAAAGAATCCATGTCACAGCAGAGTCTGAAATGAAGGAATACGAGCGCAAATTTAATGGTACTTTATGGAATTGTTGGTTATTCTCGATTTCATCTTCAGCCACGAGCCGGAATATTTTCGTTAGGCTCCTGCCACCGGTACGAGACGGATAATATCTTTAATACATTTCCAGCTTTGACAGGAAGGGAGCTGGTTCACATCTCCAACAAGGAGAAGAGTCAGCTGGCTACAGGATAAGCACTTTAAAAATTAATGCGTCAGGACGTCGATAACTTCATCGATTAATCGAAATAAATCATAACCGAAATCCGAAGGTTGTTCATCGTTTTCGGGAATCCGCCATACCGAATGCTATACTCGAAGCAAATTCTTAAGCCGGATTGTTTTTGCTTCATGCCCGGTTGTTTCATTCATTCGTTTTGCAGCTCTTCCGGTCGGAGCAGCCAGCAATATATTAATAGGAAGTTTGGAAAAAGAAACTTTAAGAGACAGCGTATCGAAAATCGTTTGTTTTACCCATCCCGGGCCCCACTCAGTGATCGCGCGCCATTACCTTGTTGCTCGGTAACGGGCGTTTCGGCTAACCTTCCGAAACCCGGCGAAATATCTACAGGAGTTGTTTCTGCACCCAATCTATCGGCTTTGGCGAGACCGATTTTTTAGATTATGTTTGGAATATTTACCTGTCAATTAATTTTACCCTGGCACCTAAATAATTTGGTTTTGCCACAAAAGACGTGATAAACGCTTTGCAGGAATGGAGCCGCTTTATAGTTTTCTTGAAATTCGTCTATGTCTTCCGTTTCAAAATCAACCTCGCGATAAACAATCCGATTATCAACTGAAGTAATCGATGCCGGTAAAGCGGCATACTCAATGATATCTTGATTCAAAATCCAAGGGTACCACAAAGCACTGATATCAGGAAGGTTATAGGGAGTGACCGAACAAACTGTCGGCCGGTTGGTAACAGGCGCATCGGGTGTCGCCTTCAAACTGTTTGTAATTCTCAGGAATTTTCGAGCTTCGGAACATGGCATTTTGGTCGCCACTGTGAATAAAAACCGATCTACCCAAAAGAATATCGGTTGCCAAAGGCGGTATAGGGTTTTCTAACATGGCTTTCTTAACGATCGACCGATCTTCGCCCATTGTTTGAATGTTACGCATAGCGTAATCCCTGGAGGCCTGACGCGCCGTGTGATTTTGAAAGAAACAAGCAGTACCTCGCGGATCTCCTTTTAACCGATGGGAACGTTCAACAGTCATCGCCAGTTTGGTTTTCCCGTGCGTTCGGCCCCGTCGGTTTTATCGCGGTCAACGCAATGATGGGGCTCTAACGCAGTTTTGGGCTATTGGTTTGGCCATCCCACAGGACCAATACGCCCTTGAAGATAAGACCGAAGGCAGATATTTCTATTAATTTCCATCAGCAATAGCCGAACAGTTGTCGCCTGTAAATGTACGATCTTAGAGATTGTTCTCCGTAAAAACAGGATAGTTAAGCCCATTTCCGCTTACGCCATTGCGAAGAATCCTCCATGCAGTGTCGGAGACGTAATAATTCCGACAAAGTAATGGATATCTTACTAGCAAATACACTTCCAGTTTTGGCAATGGGGTAGAAACCATTCCTCAACCTTCGTTTTGGCGGCATTTAACAAATGACCCTGGAGGTCAAAGAACCAGTATTAACCTGAGTTAAAATTTCATCAAATGCGGTTGCCCTTCGTAATCCATTTCGTCGGTCTCAGAGCCGTGTTTCGCCATCGAAACTCAGCACTTTCTTTCAACATACCGTACCATAGATACCGCCCCGGCAAAACAGAGATAAGCGCGGCAGCATCGTTAAACAATGTAAAGGCTTGCTTATATTTTGAATGAATATGGCCGACGCCAAATATAATCATTCCTAATACTCCTATTTCATAGCGCTTTTGAAAGATTTAAAGTGCGTAGGAAAGCGACTTTATTCTTGAAAAAAGGATAGAAAATCCATCCGGCTCCATTTCCACAGGTTGGCGAATGATTTTCGCGGTCGTGGCAACTGGTTTTAGGTCTTCCTTTTGAATTACGATTGCACGCTGGTTTCCACCCAATCATAATAATTTACAAATTGGGATTTACCTGTCACCCTTTCCCCGAGCTTCATCTCATTTCCGTTGATGTTAATCCGAAAAACTAATACAATTCCCAATACCACTGACCGTTTTCCGCCGCAAATGTTGCCACTGGGGATGAAACAGACTGCTGAACGAAAATATGGCTTCTCCTGGATGATTATTCGGGGGATAAACGATTACAGAGGGGATCGGTAATGGAGCCGTCATAAAATATCTGTTTTCCGCCATCAATCGCCATTATTGGAATAGCAGCAACTGGTCATGGATTCTCAAATAATATCAGTCGCAGAATTCGGAGACTTGTGGTGCTGGTGGGGCGTTCTTCGACGTCCTTGAATTGCATCTTCGCCCTTTCCAAGCGCGGATAAAAGCCATGGTGATATTATTTTGTGATTTCATCCAGATAGTCCATATTCCTGCTGTGATAATGCTTGGATTGCTGGTTCGCCCATTTAGGGTTTTGGGGTGTATATAGCGGGGCGTAATGGATCGAGATCGGGCTGGTGTATGGTTGCACCATCAAGGCGGGTTTTATTTTATGGAGTTACAGTTTAAATTATTATGATCTAAAAACCAGGGAGGAAGCCGGCGGCTCCACGAAAGAGTCAGAAATAAACCGATGGTGAACAAATTAAGCCGCGCATATGCCTTCCATTACGCCAAAATCCCGAAGCAGTTTAATTTTCCTGAAAGCTAATTTCAAAATCTTAACATTATCAATATATTTTCTTCTGACGATCGTCTTTCATCGAGTGTAAAACATCAAAACGCCACTTTTGCTTATTTTATAATCCCGAAGGGCGGCGTCGACGCGTTGGTGGGTTTTATTTAAGTGAGTAGGTTTTGGTCGGTTTTTGCCGCCAGCAGTTTTGCCTGACGCCTCTCAAACACCGACCATGACAATCGGTCTCTATCAACTTTCAGCAAAACGCCTTAATTTTCTTATTTAATCGCCTGCGCAGGTTCTTTTCCAGATTCAGCTGTCATTTCATTTTCCACATGCAATGGTTCGCCGTTGCTTTCGGTGGCGTTTTAGTACGATGTCGGTTTAGCGGCGTCGCGCACTATGAATCGATTTCCAGAACTGAGCATAACCTAATTTATTTGAGCCTCCGAGAGATCGTATCATTTTGGCGCATACGCCTGGAATTAATGCGCTTCCAGCCGGTTTTCAGGTTGTTAAGTTTATCCCGCGATACAAAGATTCGTCAGAACACCAGATCCAGATGAAACTTCGACTGGTGTCTCTTTTTCATCCATTTTCGAGTTTTGATTATCCACCCGTTTTTCAATTCCTTACCGCCGCGCCGAAAAAGAAGATGCGACATAACTAAGTTACAAAACATCGTGGGTTTAGGTTTACGGTTTGCTGCTGGAAGTGCAGCTTTATGAGGCCCTTTAACATAAAAGACACCGAAAATCCCTTTACCTGGTTTCGCCCTATCGCCATTTGCCTGGAGGCGGGTGCCGAGCATCTCGATTAAAGTTTCCACCACAGATTCTAGAATTAACTGATTTTTAGTGGAGTCCGGTTTTCATTTGCAAAGGGCGATGATTAGGATCTGTTTACGCGATTTCATAACGCCATGCCTCCATCGCCGACTAAAACGGACTGGCCGCGAAAGCACCGGGATTGCTGATGATTAAATTATATCCAATCAATAAAAGATCAAGATCGGCGGACTGGTGCCTCCCACAGGAAGTGATTAGCATATTTTGCTTTAAAAGATTAATTGGAATCTGGGACCATCAGAAATATGAAATCCAGGTAATCAAATTTGACTACAGAAACTTCAACGCGTTCAGCAATAAAAAGTTCGCTTTAAGCGCTGACGTCCAAAGATGAAATCGCGATTACCAGATCAAAATAAAGCCTAAGGTGCGGAATTGACTATACAAAATCGATGGCTGGCTTTCCATCCGGCACTTTAAAACTTGGTACAAAATATCTGCTAATCATTTCATTTAATTCACGTCAATGTCCTGGGTCGCGAGCTCAAGAAATAGTGATTGCGGCTGATTTGGCATCGAAAATCATCAGCAATCCTGGAAGTAATTTGTAACTTGCTGAGCGTTTTACATTGATTGTGCAGCTTTCAATAAAATCTGTAATAAATTCTGGGGTTGTTCCTTTTATTGCTGGTATCAAATAAACCGCCTCAAAATCCTATGTTACAACCAAATAACGGTTGAGCATAAAGCTTTTTGGGCCCCTTACATCAAGGTTAATCAAATTGTTCGAGTAAATCAGGAACCGGATAGTTGCGCGCCTCATTTCGGACAAATCGCCGCGCGGTTTTCTTTTCTTCCAGTTTAAGCTTTTCTATCACCATGCGACCTATCAATTTTATAAAGCGTTCTTCAAACGTACTGCTGCCATTAAAGAATGATTTTCATGGTCGGAGTTGCCGGATTAAACGCTAAAACAGAATTAATCCAGCCAGAAATTAATCCCGATCAAGGTTCTGGTTAAAGATACAATTACCGCTTTTTACGGTGAAACGCTACGTTTAGATCACGAAAAAACGTTCAATTAAAATGTTATTAGTACGCCGTTAAGGGCTGAATGGGCCGGATATTTGGGTCATCTGCTGCGGTCGGGTCCGGCGAAAAGCAGAGCCAGTGTTTATCGTTACGCGATCGTCTTTTTCATGGTCGTCTTGTTGAAGTTGTTGACAAATGTAATCACTGCTGTTTGAGCGGGAAGAGTTCAGTACTTACGCTATCGGTGGTTTTGTATTCTGGCTGTACATATCGTTGGACTACATACGCTACTTTTGGGGCTCACCTATGGATAAAGGAAACTTTACGCACCGAAAATTTAACTAAAACCTTTCGCACCATTCTATTTGTCTGGCGAGCGCTTTCAGCTAAGGTACTGAGTCTTCCGCGACACTGGTAGAGAGCCCAAAGAGTTACTAAAACGAAGCTTATTGCGAGATAAAGTATAAAAACGATTAGAGTCTGCCTAAATTAAGATTGATGGGGAAATCGTACGCAAACCAGCACCTAACTTATACTGATCTAGAAAATAAACGCCATCATGCGGAGCAGATCAAAGGCCATGACATTTCATTTTGCTGGATGAGACGTCGAAATCGTATATGGCGGCGCTGGTACTTCGCGGCTGGGCATTTTGATGAGCATGCCGGTGTCGTGTGACTGGTCAATTACTTACCACCGTTAACTGACGACTTTCGGCTGTTGTCATTTGCCGTGATCAATACTATCTAATCGCAATTTTGATTTTCGCCGTAGCAATGCTGAATCTTAAAATGGCTTGCCGAGGCAAAAGCACCGATTTAGGCGTATAACTTTTCAAAACAAGTCAGCGCCGATGTCACGCATAAAAATAGAAAATAAATAGAAATAAAGAATCAGGTAGATCTTCGAAATACCGGTTTGAGCGACTTTACGCGGAAACCTGCCATATCGTCACGCCAGCAAATAGGATATAAATATTGTTTCGTCGCCGAAACTGTTTTGATCAAACTCCGCCTTTACTGGAAGGCTTGTTTTGTATTGAAATGCAATACCTGATCTCCGAAAACGATAACAAGATAGATGATAAAAGAGTGCGGACGCAATCGCCTGAAACCCATAACCTTCGCAAAAGCCGCCTGCAGGACCGATCCGTTAACGGGATATCGGGACCGGCTATCCTGCTTGTCGACGCCCTTGCCGGATGCGCAGGAATAATCCGGTAGGACGTTAGCCTTAAGCGGCTAAAGCGTAATTATAATCGTCTGCGATTACTTTAAGTTTCCCGCCTTTTTTACAAGCCGGCAGGAGCTTGGCATGCAGCCGATGCTTCTTTATCCCCGTCGAAGCCGTTTCGCCCCCACAAAGAGATTGTTTGGGGTAAAAAGATGAGAAAGAACATTTTTATAAAAAAAACTAAGCAGCTATGGTCTGTTTGTCAAGGCTTTTCCTCAAATTTTCTATACTATATCATATCAGAGGGTAACTTCTCAATAAGTTTTGGTGTATTAAATAATCATATTAACCCGGCGCCATAATTTATTGCGATTTTATATCAAAGGTGAATTTTCGGGTTTTCTCCTCTCTGGATACAGCGCCATCTGAAATAAATGTCCGTTCTAAAAAGGTTATTCTATCTGAGCGTTCTATCAAAACGATTGAAGATGAGCGTGTTCCGTAAAATCTGCTTGTGATAAACAAGGGGGAAAGAATCCGTTCCCAAGTGAGGCCGATGCCGGTGTCCGGTAGCGCGTTGTCCGGTGGATAAGAGCTGTCTTTCAGAATACCGAATATGTTTTCAGAGTCTATTTTTTCAGTCTTATCAAGCAGTTTTTTAAGATCAGCCTTTCCTTTAACCACCTTGGGCCATGGCGTGTCAAGAAATCGATTGCTCACACCGTATAAGCCGGGTTTTATTTTCTTAATGCTGTTTCCCCTGTTGGAATAATAAAATAGCTCGGACCTGTCTCCGACAAAAAGATTAAACCCATTGAATCTGTGCCCCATAGTTTTAACGTGTTCTATATAATTTTTGGCAGATTGTTTTGAGACCAGAAAATCGCCCACCAGAAAACCACGGGAAGGGGCATTTGCAATCCGAAAATCAGGTTCTCTGAAATTAGTGATGGCGGCAATTCGTCCTGTCCGGGAAACCCCAAGCCACATTCCATTATGCTTTAAATCACGGCCGGCAAAAATGCCTGGCGCGTCATCCCAAAAAGAAAGCGGCGCTGTCGGACGGTTGTAATCTTCGTCCCGGTTAGCGGCAAGTATCAACCGGTAACGGGGATGCATATCGTAGGAAAATACAATCAGGCACATTTTGTCTCGAGACCTTTGACCATAAAATTCTTTATATGTTATTAAAAAAAACCAGGATCGTCAAACCTTTATGACTATACAAAAAATAAACAGGTTTGTCTGTTTTTCCTTTACTTAATTAAATGTTATTGTTACAAATTATACAATGATTGCGCGATTCTATATCATGCGGCTTCGCCGTACTAAAAAGAGAAAAAACTAATATTATCAAGTTATTGCTTTTTAAACCTCATCAATTTTGAGTAAAAGGCGTTTCGAGAAATGTTTACACTTAAAGGAGATTAACACAGATGAACATCAGCAGAAGATTGGGTATTTTGGTTGTTTGTGCTGTGCCGGCCATCATAGGCGGCGGTATTGTATATGGTTTATGTGATAGCTATGTTCCGGTTTTCGTTTATGAAACCCTTCTTTTATTTGTGGCTGGAGGATTTGCGAGTAAGTAAAACACCTTCCCTCATTTTACACGATATCTTTCTCGATTATAATAACATCATCTCCATTATTAATTAGGAAAGGGGATGCTGTTGATCTTATTGTCGCCAATGAACTTCAAGGTCGGCCGGTTCCCTGAAGTAGGAACAATATAGCCTGTGATAACAAAACGTCGTTTTTAGTTGGAGTATTATGCCGGATAGAACGTCCCATAATAATATTTTGTGGTTTTTTTTGGCCCTTTTTCTTTTGTCAGCTTTTTTTCTTGGCCGGCTTTTCTGGCCCTTTATGTCTGTTATTGTTCTTGCCGCTGTTGTAACCGGCATTTTTAAACCGGTTTATAATTTTTTAAACAGAAAATTTAATTCTATTCTTGCATCGCTGCTAACCTGCGCTTTAATATTTTTTATCCTGTTTATCCCGACCGTTTTTTTTGTAGGCATTTTGTCAAAAGAGGCGTACGCTCTGTATCTTATGGGAAAAGGCGGGGTAATCAGCGACCAAATCAAGCCGCTGCTTGAAAGCAGCAGGGTTCTTGAAAGAGTAAACCTTGTCCTTTCTAGTTTAAATATGGAAATAACCGGTGAAGAATTAAATAAGGCGGTTTCAGAACTCGGAAAATTCGTCGGCCTCTTTCTATTTCAGCAGGCCAGTTCTATTGCCTCGAATGTACTCAATTTTTTTCTATATTTCTTTTTTATGCTCCTTATTATCTATTATCTTTTATTTGACGGGGACAAACTTGTTGCGTTTATCATCGATCTTTCTCCGCTGCCAAAGGAACAGGATGAAAAACTGATTCAAAAATTTAAGGACATGGCCGGTGCTGTTCTTATCGGCAATGGCTTTTGCGGTCTGATTCAGGGTGTGGCAGGAGGCATCGTTTTTTTTCTTTTTGGTTTTAATTCACCGTTTTTATGGGGGGTTATAATGGCCCTGCTCGCGTTTCTTCCCATCATAGGAATCGGAGTTGTATTTATTCCCGCGGCTCTATATCTATTTTTAAAAATGCGGATTGCATCAGGGATATTTTTTGTTGTTTTTTACATTATACTTTCCGGTGGAATTGAATATTTGTTAAAACCAAAACTGGTGGGTAAACGGGTTAAAATGCATACGCTCCTTGTTTTTCTATCTATTATCGGGGGATTGAAGATGTTCGGAATCCTGGGTATTATTTACGGCCCTCTGGTTGCCACTGCTTTTTTAACATTAACCGATATTTATTATACCAGTTATCAACAACTGGTTGATCCCGTAAGCATTAAAAACTGTAAGGATTGAAAAATAGTAACGGTTCATGGAGTAGTTGATTTTGTGGAAATTCCAAATAACAAATCCCAAAAAACAAACAAATCACAATGACCGAAATTCAAAATTCGAAACCTTATGATCTTGAAGAAAAGCAAACGAATTGAAAAAAATATTTTCATCAATACTAAAAAAATAGGTAACCGTTCACGGTTCAAAGGTTCAGGGGTTCAAGGTTCCATTCTCGTCCACGGGCTACATTTGGGATGCGTATTTACGAGAAAAGCGTCAGTTTTGTTAGGCCTAATCCAAAATTTGAAGCCAAATTGGCAAATACTTGGAAAAATGAACATTTGTAACGAGGACTTCGGATCTTCATTGCTTTTTTTGTCCTTAACCCTGAACGTTGAACCCTGAACCCGTGAACGGATACAAAAATAGAAATAGTTTAGGTTATTGGCATTTGGAATTTATTTGAAATTTGGTGCTTGTAATTTGTGATTTTAAAAAATCTGTGAACACTTACAAAAATACTAACCCTTAACCGTATAGGGTTCAAAGGTTCAAGGTTCAGGCGGGTGGTTTAATATGTTGAATACAGAAAAGTTGGCTCAGATCAGTATCGAGAGCGAGATGAAAAAGTCGTATCTCGATTATGCCATGAGTGTCATCATCGGGAGAGCACTCCCGGAAGTGCGCGACGGCCTGAAACCCGTCCACAGACGCATACTCTTTGCAATGCGAGAGCTTAAAAACGATTATAACAAAGCGTATAAAAAATCCGCCCGCATCGTCGGTGATGTTATCGGTAAATATCATCCCCATGGTGATACTGCGGTTTATGATACCATTGTACGGATGGCCCAGGATTTTTCTTTACGGTATCCTCTTGTAGACGGCCAGGGCAATTTTGGTTCCGTGGATGGCGACCCTCCGGCTGCAATGAGGTATACTGAAGTCAGAATGATGCGTTTGGCTCATGAGATGATGGAGGACCTGGATAAGGAAACCGTTGAGTTTGTGCCGAATTATGATGATTCTTTGACAGAGCCTTGTGTACTTCCGGCCAAAGCCCCCAACCTCTTAATAAACGGTTCTTCGGGTATCGCCGTTGGTATGGCCACCAACATCCCGCCTCATAATCTTTTTGAAGTCATTGAAGCCACAAAGGCAGTCATAGATGATCCTGATCTAACATCTCAAGACCTTTTGGCTTATATCCCGGGCCCTGACTTTCCCACTGCCGGTATTATTTACGGCACCAAAGGAATTTATGACGCATATACAACCGGTCGGGGCATCATCCGAATCAGGGCGAGAGCCGTGATCGAAAAAGACAAAAGGACAGGAAGAGAGACAATCGTTGTCACGGAGCTTCCTTATCAGGTGAACAAGGCAAAACTTATCGAAAAAATTGCGGACCTGATAAGAAAAAAGCAGGTCGAAGGGGTACGATATATAAGGGATGAGTCGGACCGGGAAGGTATGCGGATCGCGGTGGGGCTGAAAAAAGATCAGTTTGCGGAGGTGATCATTAATCAGCTTTTCAAGCACACGCGGATGGAAAACAGCTTCGGCATCATTTTTCTTGCCATTGTGAACAACCAGCCCCAACAACTCTCTTTGAAAAAGATTCTTGAGCATTTCATTCTTCACCGCAGGGAGATTATTATCCGCCGGACCCGATATGACCTGAAAAAGGCTGAAGCGCGGGCCCATATCCTGGAAGGCTTAAAAATCGCCCTTGAAAATCTTGATGATGTCGTATCTCTGATTCGCCAATCCAAATCGCCGGACGAGGCCAAAAAAGGGCTGGTTCGGACATACGACCTGACGGTGATACAGGCCCAGGCCATCCTGGATATGCGTCTGCAGCGGCTTACCGGTTTGGAGCAGGAAAAAATTCTGGAAGAATACAAGAATACTCTCAAGGATATTGCCTGGTACAAAGAGATTTTAGGCAGTGAGCGTCTTGTGAAAAATATTATCAAGGACGAGCTTACACAAATACAGCAAGAGTATGGTGATGAGCGACGGACTGAGATTGTTGAATCAACAAAAGAGATAACCATTGAGGATATGATTGTTGAAGAGGACATGGTTGTCACCATTTCAAAAAGCGGTTATATAAAACGGAATCCCATTACCCTTTACCGGAAACAGCAGCGCGGTGGCAAAGGAAAGACAGCCATGGGAGTTAAGGATGAAGATTTTATTGCGAATCTCTTTGTGGCGTCCACCCACCATACGTTTCTATTTTTTACAAACCAGGGAAGGGTTTACTGGTGCAAAGTGTACGATATTCCCCAGGCCGGCCGCATGAGCCGAGGAAAAGCAATCGTTAATCTTCTTAACCTGGGAAAGGATGAGAAACTTACTACCGTGCTTGATGTCTCGGTATTTGAGCCGGGGTATTATATCATTATGGCAACCCGAAACGGACTGGTCAAAAAGACGGATCTTATGGCGTTTTCCAGACCCAGATCCGGCGGTATCATCGCTTTAAGCTTGGTTCCGGGTGACGAATTGATTGCAGCAAGGATAACAGACGGGACCCGGAATATCTTTTTAGGTTCTGCCACGGGCAAATCCATACGCTTTCACGAGTCCGACGTTCGACCGAGCGGCCGTGTCTCAAGGGGCGTTCACGGATTGAGGGTTGCCAAAGGGGACCGAATTGTTGGCATGGAGGTTCTAAGCCATGGCCAGACCCTGTTTGCGGCAACGGAAAACGGGTACGGGAAAAGAACTTCAATTGATGAGTATCCTCTCCAGAGACGCGGGGGCAAGGGTGTCATTACCATTAAGACAAGTAAGCGAAACGGACAGGTCGTGGCAATACTGTTGGTTGATGACGACGACGACCTGATGTTAATGGCCGATACAGGAAAACTGATACGAATGTCGGTGAGCCAAATTTCTGTGATCAGCCGTAACACCCAGGGGGTAACGCTTATCGGGCTGTCACCCGAAGAAAAAGTTGCCGGTGTTGCACGGCTCGCGGAAAAGGAAGATCATTTGTAACCGTTCACGGTTCAAAGGTTCAGGGGTTCAAGGTTCCATTCTCGTCCACGGGCTACATTTGGGATGCGTATTTACGAGAAAAGCGTCAGTTTCGTTAGGCCTAATCCAAAATTTGAAGCCAAATTGGCAAATACTTGGAAAAATGAACATTTGTAACGAGGACTTCGGATCTTCATTGCTTTTTTGTCCTTAACCCTGAACGTTGAACCCTGAACCCGTGAACGGATACGATCATTTATAGTTGAGGTGATTAGCCAGTGAAAAATCAAATAGATGTCAGTGCCGTAAAGATCGGTGTTGTGGGTGCCGGAAGCTGGGGTACGGCTCTTGCCGATCTTTTGGCTTTAAAAGGTTTTAAAGTCGATTTCTGGGTATTTGAAAAGGAAGTAAAAGAACAGATCCAAGAATACAGGGAAAACAAAGTTTTTCTTCCCGGTTTTAAACTTTCTGCAAATATTTTTCCTTCCAACGATATTTCCGAAGTGGTATTAAAAAAAGATCTTGTACTGATTGTTGTTCCGTCCCATGTTATGAGGGAGACGGCTCAAAAAATTAGCGGACATATTTCGCCCGGGACGATTATTGTGTCGGCTTCCAAAGGTATCGAGAACAAAACCCATTTGACCATGTCCGGTGTGCTCAAAGAGACCCTCCCTGAAATTGCCGAAAACTTTTTTGCAGTTCTTTCAGGCCCGAGTTTTGCGCGGGAGGTAGCGAATAAATTTCCCACCGTTATCGCTGTGGGATCAAAAGACCAAAAAATAGCAGGCTATATTCAGCAGCTATTTGCAACTCCGTATTTCAGGGTTTATACAAACAATGACATGATCGGTCTTGAGCTGGGAGGCGCTGTAAAAAATGTTATTGCCATAGCCGCCGGGATTATGGATGGTCTAGGGCTGGGTTTA
Organism: Desulfobacteraceae bacterium Eth-SRB2; assembly: GCA_004193595.1. Lineage (GTDB taxonomy): Bacteria > Desulfobacterota > Desulfobacteria > Desulfobacterales > UBA11574 > S5133MH16. The sequence continues at coordinate 60,694 of RPGQ01000024.1, read as the reverse complement.
AATACAAGAGCGGCACTGATTACCAGGGGGCTGACAGAAATGCGTCGGCTGGGATTAAAGCTTGGCGCCGACCCGCGTACTTTTGCCGGGATCGCCGGCGTCGGGGACCTGGTGCTGACCTGTACCGGAAATGTTAGCAGGAACCATACCGTGGGAAAAAAGATAGGGGGGGGCATGAAGCTCAGGGATATCCTGTCCGAAATGCGAATGGTTGCAGAGGGCGTCAAAACAGCCAAGTCGGTTTATAACCTGTCACGCAGGCTTGGTGTTGACATGCCGATTTCCCACGAAGTATACCATATTCTTTATAACGATGTTTCTCCCAAAGAGGCCGTACACCGGCTGATGACCCGCGATCTTAAAAACGAACTCGATGTTAATTAAACATCTCGAAAATTTTACAATTTATTGGAAATAAAGGTATTTTTTAGACTTATATTTTTAACTCGGACATTCCAATTGTGAGCACTTCGTTTCTCAGCATAAACTCAGCGAACTAACTTGATCGGTTTATGAAAAAATATGCAATTTCTGATGGGCAGCCCGAAATTGAACGTGTCAGACAACATAAGGGCAAAGGTCACCGGGAGAGGCTACGGAAAAAATTTCTTACTTCAGGCCTGTCCGGCTTTCATGACTATGAAGTCATTGAATTGCTCCTGACCCTTGCCACTCCTCGAAAAGACTGCAAGGATGCTGCCAAGGCTTCACTGACACGATTTAAAACGTTTCAGGGTGTACTCGAAGCTTCACCGGCAGCGCTTTGTGAAGTGCCCGGGATTGGCCCTAAAAATTTACTGGGGATCAAGCTTATAAAAGCGGTTGCAGATCGTTATCTTGAAAAACGGTTGATACACAAAGACCCCTTGAACAACTCAAGAGAGCTGTTTGATTTTCTTTACCACAGCATAAGAGAAAAGAGTCGTGAATGCTTCACGGTTCTTTTTCTTGATGCCAAGAACAGGGTTGCTGCTACGGAAATCCTTTTTGAAGGAACGTTGACTGCAAGTTCGGTTTACCCGAGGGAGGTAATACTTGCAGCCCTTAATCATCACGCCGCAGCTCTTATTTTTGCCCACAACCATCCTTCAGGTGATCCCAAGCCGTCTCCGGAAGATATCTCCATTACACGACAGTTAATTTTTGCCTGCAGAGTAATCGGTATAACCGTTCACGAACATTTGATCATAGGAGACAACCGATATTTCAGCTTTGCGGATCAAGGTTATATTGCCCGGATGAATCAGGAATTTGATATGCAAAATAAGTAGGACCACAGCTATAATTGCTAAGAAATGCCCACCTTTCAAATTGACAAGACAATGGCCGATAAAGAACTAAATAAGAAATTTCCCCCTTGCTTTGGCGAACTCGAAACAGTTTTTCCTATGGGCAAGAACGGGTTGCGAAATACTCCTGAGACCTGTCTTGCATGTCGTCACAAAACAGAATGTTTAAGATCAGCCATTGAGGGGGTCGGCGGGCTGAAGGTTCGGGAAGAATTTATCGAAAGGGCGTATCAGTCCGGTCGCATAAATTTTCTGGAAAGATGGTCTAGAAAGAAAGCCCTTGAACGCAAGCTAAAAGAGAGGAAAAAGACAGAATAAAGGAAAAGGGGAGGAGAAATCATGAAAACGATTAAAGATATAAATCTTTCAGGCAAAAGGGTCTTTTTCAGAGTAGATTTTAATGTTCCCCTGGATGAGCATCAGAATATCACTGATGATTCCCGGATTCGTGCTGTTTTGCCAACATTGGAATATGCACTGGACCATAATTCAAAGCTAATCATCGCTTCACACTTGGGTAGGCCAAAAGGGAAGCCCGTTCCTGAATTCAGCCTTTCTCCCGTAGCTAAGCGCCTGGGCAGATTCCTTGGAAAAGAAGTTATAATGGCAAAAGACTGTATCGGTTCCGAGATAAAAGATCTCGTAAATAAAATGGAAAATGGCGATGTTGTGCTCCTCGAAAATTTAAGATTCCATCCCGAGGAGCAGAAAAATGATGATACATTTGCAAAGGCGCTGGCCGAGATTTGTGACGTTTATATAAATGACGCTTTTGCCGTATCTCACCGGGTCAATGCCTCGGTTGTCGCCATAACAAAATTCGCACCGGTCTCCGGAGCCGGTTTTTTGCTTCAAAAGGAACTCAACTATTTTAGAAAAGCAATGGCTGATCCTCAACGTCCCGTGGTTGCCGTTGTGGGCGGGGCAAAGGTATCGAGCAAAATAGGGGCGTTGGAGAATATGCTCCATCATGTTGACAAAATCATTATCGGCGGGGCCATGGCAAATACATTCCTTAAAACTTTTGGCCACGATTTGGGAAAGTCAAAAATAGAAAATGACCTTATTGAAACCGCTGAATCTATATTGAGAAAAGCGGCTGAAACCGGTATAAAGTTTTATCTTCCGGTAGATGCGGTTGTGGCAAGCCATTTTGATGCGAGAGCTGAAATCAAAATCGTACCCATACAGGAGATCCCAAGTGAGTGGATGGTTATGGATATCGGTCCCGCCACATCCAGGCTCTATGACGAAGTTTTATATGATGCCAAAACAATTGTATGGAACGGACCTATGGGCGTTTTTGAAATGGATGCATTCAGCCGGGGAACATTTGCCATGGCCAATAGTGTGGCCAATTCTTATGCACTTTCAATTGTTGGCGGGGGAGATACAGATGTCGCCATACACAAGAGCGGCGAAACTGACAGAATAACATATATCTCAACAGGAGGAGGAGCTTTCCTTGCTCTTATGGAAGGTAAGACCCTGCCTGCCGTGGCTGCTCTTAACAATTCGTAAGTTGGTTATCCCAATTGTGGCGAAACTCCATAAGCGCTAAGTTATTTTTTCTCCGGAAAAACTGTGGGAGGTGTACTGAAAAAGATGAATATCGAATAACCAATGTCCTGTGACGAGTGATAAATAAAAATATTCAAAAGATAATTATTGTTGCAGTCCTATGCTTCCTTGTTGTGCTGGGATATTTGTACCGCATACCTCTGTGGGAAAAAACCACCTATTACTATGATATTTTTACGGATAGAGAGCAAATCAAGTCTTTTGTTACGTCCTTTGGTACGGGTGCGCCGGTTGTTTTTATAATCATTCAAATTCTCCAGGTTTTGTTCGCCCCTTTTCCCGGTGAAGCAACCGGTTTTATCGGAGGATTTTTATTCGGAGCGATAAAAGGATTTTGCTATTCGAGTATCGGTCTGACAGTAGGATCGTTTATCAATTTCGCAATCGGTCGTTTTCTGGGAAAAAGATTTGTAAGAAAACTTATTCCTCCGGCCAAATTAGAACGGATGGATAGTATTGTAAAACGTCAGGGCGTCATTGTTTTGTTTGGTTTATTTGTTTTCCCGGGCTTTCCTAAAGACTATCTGTGTTTATTTCTTGGATTAAGCGCCATACCTTTAAAAGTTTTTATTTTACTTACAGCCATAGGACGAATGCCCGGGACACTCATGCTCAGCCTTCAGGGGTCGTATATTTTTGAACAGAGATACGGGTGGTTTGCTCTTATATTAAGTGTATGCCTTGTCCTTATGTTTTTAGCATACAGGTATCGGGAAGGGCTGTATAATTGGGTTGATAAGTTTAACGGAAAATGAGGATCATATGCAGTTGACGATTGTCTAAAATAGTGCTATTATAAGAAAAATTAAAAAAGTATCCGCCTTGGGCGGGCTGTCAGGGGGCAAGGTTGGCATTTTGGAGTGTAAGGGAAGAGCTGAGTCAGCAAGACAGATTGAGGCGTTCTTATTACGAGCTTCTGCGAGATGAATTGGATCAGCAAATGGTTAAGTATGCTCTGTTAGATTCATTTAATAATTTTCTTTTCAAAAAAACCGATTACCCGTTTGTAGAAAAGCGTGAGTTAAAGCCCCGTGCGCGTATCCCCGCTGTGGAGCATGAATGCCAGAACTCTTTTTTAGTTATTTTTATGGAAGAAACAATCCCTTCCGAACACAAGAAATATATCCGGTTTTTTGAAAGGAACAAAACCACCAAAATTAATCTTCTCCGTTATGACAGACTTTCGCTGTCAAATAAATTTGATAGAACGCAGAAATATTTAGATTCAGCCCATTTCCATGATTTATTAAAGGTGTTGCTTCCCGTGGATTATGCACTCCTTATTCAGCGAGATCCGGATAGCAGAGCTAAGAATAGGTACAGTCTGTCACATTTTCATGTGCGTATCGACTGGCCAATTGCAGATGCGGCCGAAGACCTCGCTCGCAGTCTTCGTTATATATCAAAGGATTTATATGAAAAAGGAGATAAATATGCAGAAGATATCCAGAAAAAATTCTTTGAGTATTATTGTCTTCCCGTGGATGTTGGCGGCAGAAGGACTGCAGCTATAGTTGCGTCCCAGTATTTTAAAAGGATCCCCTGTATTACTACGGTTTATGCAGGAAGCAGTGAGTCCAGGGCGTTGATACGAATTTCCGAAAGGGGCGTTTCAAAATTGCTTTTGATGAAGTTTAAAAATAGTGAAATGGACCAGATTGCAGAAGCAAATAATATTACCTCCCGGACATTCAAGAAAAACTATGTGTTAGACCGCAAAAAAAACTACGGCATCTGCATATTCCAGTCAACCTATTCATTTACCAATCATGCCAGGATGCCCGATGACGGAAAATTACGGGAAATCAAGCCGGATTTGAACTGGCTGAGCGTCGGAGGGCAGCATATTGTTGCAAAACCGGGTGTATGGAAGTACCCCCCGCTTCCCTTGAATGTCATTTATACCTGATTCTAGTCCATCTCTTTCATCATTGCTGTTTCGTCGCAGTCCGGAAATTTCACACACATGATGCAGTCGGCCCAGATTTTCAGCGGGAGTTTTGATTTTTCTATTTGCATAAAGCCGAATTTTTCAAAAAATTCCTGGCGATAAGTGAGTGCAAATACTTTTTTTATCCCAAAGGATTTTGCCTCTAAAAGCATTGCTTCTACCAGCTTTGATCCTATTTTTTTCCTCAGATAGTTAGGATGCACGGCAAGAGATCGTATCTCAGCAAGGTCATCCCAACAGAATTGTAATGCACAACAGCCGAGAATATCGTCATTTTCTTCATCCACATAAACCGAGAAATTCCTGACATGGTCGTATAAGACACTCAGGGGGCGCGGCAGAAGTTCTCCCTTTTTCCCGTATTCCTGGAGAAGACCGTGGATGGCTTTAATATCCTTTATTTTGGCTTTCCGAATCATAATCGTCCTCATTTATGGATGGACACTAACTAAAATCCGCATTAACTATTTTCTTTTCGCCACAAAGGCACCAAGACACTAAGGGCTCGCGCAAAAATAACTTCACATTTTTACATCTCAGCTTCAGCCCATCTTTGGCTGATACCTCACTCGCACCCGATCTTATAAAATTGGCCTCGAAATAGCTCGCTATTCCTGTGGTTTTGCTCTCTCGGATCAGCCAAACCTGAACCAAATCTGAGCGCAAATTCTGCGAAGTTATTTTTGCGCGAGCCCTAAGAACGAATAACAAAATAAAACCCTTCGTATCTTTTTGCCTTGGTGGAAAATATTTCTGGTTCTCTCCGAGCCGTAGGCTTACGAGCCGGAGGCCGGCTCTTCCGGGTCATGTTTTATGAAATTCTATTTATTTGAAAATGTGACGTAAGTCAATAACCGGTGTCTTGAATTTCAGGGCAAACGCATTTGAATCCCAATACAGGGAAAGCGCTACGCTACAACGAAATCAAATACGTTTATCCTTTCTTGAATTTCACCGAAATCTTTTGGGTTCTGTTCCTTTTTTGAAAAGGGCCGTGACCGTTCGGGGTGAAACATCAGATGCAAGGAGGCCGGTTAACGGATCCATGGGCACCCCAACCATATCATCGGGCATATCAAAGTATTGAAATGGTTTACTGTCAAGTGCGTGGGTCATAAACTCTATCCATATGGGAAGCGCTGCTCTGGCCCCGGTTTCGCGTTTGCCGATTGTGATAAAAACATCTTGTCCCACCCATACCCCGGTTGCAATCGATGGTGAGAAACCAATAAACAGAGCGTCTTTATATTCATTGGTAGTCCCTGTTTTTCCGGCAACAGGACGGTTAATTACCCGTGCTTTTTTCCCCGTGCCTTCCTGGATTACCCCTTTGAGCATATCCGTCATGATGGCTGCGCCTGCTCGTGACATGACCACTTTTTTTTGGGGTTTTACACGCCAAACAAGCCGCCCGCTTGGATCAACGACTTCCATGACGCCGTAAGGTTTGATCAACTCTCCTTTATTGGGAAAAACCGCATAGGCAGCCGTTAAATTTATGAGCTTTACTTCCGATGTGCCGAGGGCAAGGGAAAGATTCGGATAGAGGGTCGATTCAATGCCGAGAGTATACCCAAACCCGGCCACCGATGAAGGCCCCAATATTTCGATTAATCTTATCGCAGGAATGTTTTCCGAAAGTGCTAACGCCATCCTGAGCGTCATCTCGCCCTTGTAATCTCCCGAAAAGTTTTCCGGCCTCCAGAGGTTTTGCCGGTTTGCAATTTTAAAGGCTACCGGTGCATCGAGAATGATTTTGCTTTGAGGAAAATTATGTTCAATGGCATAAGCATAGACAATGGGTTTAAATGCGGATCCGGGTTGCCTTTTGGCGCTGGTTGCCCGGTTAAAAGGTGTTTGGTAAAAGTTCTTACCGCCGATCATGGTGAGAATGCCACCGGATTGCACATCCAGAGAGACCAGGGCACATTCAGGCGCCGGATTTTTAATTTTCTGCTTTTTCATCCTGTTTTCAAGGGCCAAAAGCCCGTTTGCAACGGCATGTTCCGCCGCATTTTGCAGCTTAAAATCGAGTGTTGTATAAACGGTCAACCCTCCTTTATAGAGCCTTGAGGAACCCAGGGTTTTTTCAAGGAAACTTTTTATATAGTCCACAAAGTATGGCGCTTTGATCAGATTATTGCTTTGTTTCCGGGAACAAAGCCGTTCTTTTCTTGCTTTAGAAAAGGATGTCTCCGATATGATTCCGGTATCTTTCATCTGTCTTAAGACGATATTTCTACGTTTTACGGCAAGATCTTTGTCAACCAGAGGGGAATATCGTGACGGTGCTTTGGGAAGGCCTGCAATCAGGGCGCATTCGGCAAGGCCCAGGTCTTTTGCATGTTTACCGAAAAATATCCTTGCGGCCGATTCTACACCGTATGCGCCGCTTCCGAAATATACCTGATTAAGGTACAGTTCCAGGATTTCATCTTTTGTGTAACGTCGCTCAAGCTGAAAAGCCAGAAATGCCTCCTTGATCTTACGCAACACCGTTTTACGAGGCGTCAGAAAAAGAGTCTTGGCAAGCTGCTGGGTGATGGTGCTGGCGCCTTCAACAAATTTTCCGGCCCGGATATCACTGATGACGGCTCTGAGAATTCCTTTCAGGTCGACACCACTATGTTGATAAAATTTTCGGTCTTCAGTGGCGATCAGCGCTTTCTTGAGATAATCGGGTATGGCTTTGAGCGGAACCGGATCCCTTTTTTCTACAAATAGTTCTGCCAGGAGCATTTTGTCTGCTGAGTAGATTCGTGTAACAGAAGACGGTCTAAATGTTTCAAGACTGAGGATTTGGGGAAGATCATGGGTAAGGGCAAGAAATGCACCGACCAAAATTCCTGAAAAGACACTACAGACAATGAAGAGAAAAATGGCGGCCTTATTTTTATTAATGTATTGACTGTTACTGTCCATACCTGTAACTGTTAAGTCCGGTTTCCAAAACGTTTATTTAAGGAGAATTCAAATGACACATCATCATAATCATCACCATCACCATGACAGTGAAATTGAGAGTACTTTAACATTTGATGAAAAAATGATCAAACTGCTTGAGCACTGGGTAAAGCATAATGATGATCACGCTGAAACATACAGGGATTGGGCAAAAAAAGCAAAAGAGAACAATATGGGTGAAGCGGGATCGTTGATTTTAGATGCAGCCGAAATGACCCTTGTGATCAACAAAAAATTTGAAGAAGCGGCCAGGATCATCCGCGGATAATCGGTTTTTGTGCAAGGACAGGAAGCTGATCAGGATTAATTTCAGACAGGCGTGGATACTGTTTATCCTTTTCTGAAATGATCGGATTTTGAACCGGCCAGTCAATACCGATGTCAGGATCGGACCAGAGGATGCCCCTCTCGTGGTCAGGCGCAAAAAAATCCGAGCACTTATATAAAAAATGGGCAATTTCGCTCAGCACACAGAACCCGTGAGCAAATCCTTGGGGAATAAATAACTGGCGCCGGTTCCGATCCGAAAGATGGAATCCCGTCCATTTGCCGAAGGTAGGCGAATCCTGCCGGATGTCGACCGCCACATCAAATATTTCACCGGTTATTACCTGTACCAGCTTGGCCTGGGAGTTTCTGATCTGATAGTGAAGTCCCCTGACGGCGCCTTGCACGGAATAAGATAGGTTGTCTTGAACAAATGCCGTATTAATGCCGCATTTAAAGTATCTGTTCCGGTTGTATGTCTCCATGAAAAAGCCTCGGCTGTCTTCAAATACTTCGGGCTCAATCATAAGGACGCCTTCTATGGATGTTGTGATGATATTCATGACCCTCAGTTTTTAAATCCAAAAAGGCTATACGGTTGTTTCGTCTTCGTCCTCAAATTGTTTTTTAAGTTTAAATAATTGTTCCAGATATCGTTTAAGCTTTTCCTGTACCTTGCCGTAAACGGTTCCTTCGGGAAAGTAGTCCTCTTTATCCGGAGTTCCTGCAGGAACATCTGTTAATATCTCTATTCCTTCTTCAATCGTAGAAACCTGATAGATATGAAATTTTCCTTTTCTTACGGCATCGATCACATCTTTTTTAAGCATCAGATTTTTTACATTGGCCCGGGGAATTAATACTCCCTGTTTGCCGGTAAGTCCTTTGCTTTTACAGACGTCAAAAAATCCTTCAATTTTCTGATTAACCCCTCCGATGGCCTGAATTTGCCCTTTTTGATTCACTGAACCGGTTACCGCGATCCCCTGATGGATGGGAATGTTTGAAAGGCTTGAGATAACGGCATACAGTTCCGTCGAAGAAGCGCTGTCGCCGTCGATGCCGCTGTAGCTTTGCTCAAAAGTGATGCTGATGGATAAACTTAATGGGTAGTTTTGCGCGAAAGTTCGTCCCAAATAACCGGAGAGAATCAGAATGCCTTTGTCATGGGTCTTTCCGCTCAGCTTGGCTTCCCGTTCAATATTAACAACCCCCTGCTTGCCCATATAGGTTTCGGCGGTGATTCGGGAAGGACGCCCAAACATAAAATCGCCGATTTGAAATACGGAAAGGGCATTTACCTGTCCGGCAACATCCCCTTTCACATCGATCATAATGGTATCATCCACGTAGGATTCGTGTATTTTTTCTTCATAAAGGTTATACCGAAATCGGTATTCACTGAAAGCGGTGATAACATCTTTGTCTGAAACCCGTTTTGCATTCCTTTTCTTTGCCCAGTAGTCAGCCTCTTTTAAAATTCCCATAATCGCGCCGAATCTGAGAGAAAGCTTTTTTTGGTTTTCGATATATTTTTCACCGTATTCTACAATGGCGGCAACACCTTTGGGGGTTAACGGCAGGAGTTCCTCTTCTTTGCATACCCGGGAAATAAAGCGAGCGTATTGTTGAATGGTATCCTGGTTTTTTTCCACCTCATGGTCAAAATCCGCCCTGACTTTGAAAATTTTATTAAATTTTGAATCATGGTTCTGGAGCAGGTGAAACAGGTGATAGCTGCCGAACAAGACAACCTTGACTTCCAGCGGGACCGGTTCCGGCCGAAGGGATGATGTGCCGTATCCCAGGCCTGAAGCAAGATCTTCTATAAAAAGGAGCTTGTTTTGTAACGCACGTTTGAGCGCTTCCCACACGAACGGGTTCATGAGGATAGACTCGATTTCCATTATCAGATAACCGCCGTTGGCTCTAAGGAGTGATCCGGCCTGGACCATGGTAAAGTCTGTGATAATGGTTCCCATATGGGCTCTTTTTTCAATTTGGCCGAAAACATTGTGATGCGTCGGATTTGTTTCAAAAATAACCGGGGCGCCTTTTAAAGATTTTTGATCTACCAACACATTGACCTTATAGCGTTGAAAAGAGGGTTTGGCAGATTGAAACATGAAGCCCTCAATGGGTGATTTTGCTTCCTGAGAAGATATAAAATCCTTAACGTTTTCCAGAATATCCTCCTGCACCTCGTCCAGATAGGCCAGAATGTCTTTGCATCCCTTGTATTGTTCCTTTACATTATCTATCCGCTGTTTCACTACGAACAAAGCGATTTCTTCCATGAGCTTTTCAACTTGAGAAGTCATTACCTGGTTGATTTTATTAAGTTCTCGGACCGTGGCGTCGACTTCGGATTGAACCATACTGATCCTTTCCTCGATTTCGGATTTCGTTTCCTCTGGAAGGGCCATAAACTCCTCCGGTGAAATCGGCTTTTCCTTAACAATGGGGATGGTTTGATACCCGGTTTTGGTCCTGTTAAGCTGGATATTCTTTTCCTTTGCCGACGCTTCGAGTTTCTGAATGACCTCTTTTTGTTGATCAGAATACTTTTTTTGGATTTCAGATTGTCTCTGGTGATACGATTCATGCTCAAAGGCTTTGGGCAACTCTTTTTTCAGATCATCAATTAACTTGTTTATTGTTTTACTGAACCGGGTTGCTTTGCCTGTGGGCACGGAAATGGTTTTGGGGTGGTATTCATCCTTAAAATTGTTGACCATGCACCAATCCACGGGTGACGGAAGGGTTTTTGCTTGCTTGTCGACCAGGTCTCTGATGATGGTAGATTTACCGGTGCCTTCTAATCCTGTGACAAAAATGTTGTACCCCGGACTTTTCATGTTCAGGCCGAAGTTTATGGCCTGAACCGCCCGTTCCTGTCCGATGACTTCATCCAGGGGATTTACTTCCGCAGTATTTTTAAAGGTAAACATCTTGTGATCACATATTGACCTAAGATCCGAAGGCTTTAATTCGCATGTTTTTTTCATAATCTTCTCCTTAAAAAATAAAAATTAATAACCGGATAATCATCACAGGGCAATTATAAGGATGTTCTATATTCATATGTTTTTTTTTAAAATTTAGCAATTATTAAGTTTTAAGATAATGATGAGGGTGTGATGGAAAGGATACCGGACAGCCTGTCAAGAATTTGTCGATTTTATTTTATTTGCTCACCAAGGTTTTTTTAACGCGGTTCTTATTATAATATTATAACTATATGAATTATAATGAAAATATAGATATTTAACATGGGAATGATGCCACTGGTACGGTTATTGCAAAAATTAAGAAAGAAGAATGTCAGCGTATATTTATGAGAAAAAAATATTGCATATCAACAGATATCGTAGGAGAGGAGACGGTTTGCCATATGGAACCGGTTCAAAAGAAGTCGGCACCGATAGATAGACGCCGGAAAGTGAGAGACGGCATAACCCTTAAAGGATTTGATCGCAGGCAGAACAATGATCCATATTACAGTGGCCCTGAGAGGCGTAGCAATATGGATAGAAGAAGTGGGATGGAATAATATGCTGTAAAATAAAATGGTTACCATCGCCCACAAAAGACTTTTTACGAATGTTTCAATATTGCTTTTGCAGGAATCTTTCATATAAATTAAAAAGCACAAAATGTGAAAAGTAAAGATCCGGGTCCAGAGGGCCCGGCTTTGATTATCCCCAGAGGGGATTTAGTTTGTCGGCATTTAACGATTTACGAAGTAATGGAGTATTGGAGTGGTGGAGTAATGGAAGAAACCCCTTTTTTCATCGCTCTCAGAAAACAGATCCCTGGAGAAAATCTGAAAATTTAAAGCTCTTTTACTTTACCATAGCAGAAATTTCAGGTATGCCGTCAATTTTAGCAATAATTTTAATCCGATCATCAGAAATTTTAGTGCCTTTCCCATTTTTGAGTTTTATATCATTGGGTTTTTGTGGGGGTATTGGACTGCCGTATACGTCTTTCCCGGCCTTGCCTTCCACAACAGGTATTTTTTCAACAAGCAGATCTCCTTCTTTTACGTTAGGAACATCTCCCCTGTCTTTAAAGTCTATGGCTCCGCCCTCTTTAATTGCTCCTACTTTTAACGAATCTGTTTCAAAGTAATATTTAATGTGCTCATCTTTTCCGGATTCCGGGGGTTTGCCTTCTGCAATTTTCAATGCCTCTTTTTGTTGTCGATAATTTTCAGGTACTCTGCTATTTGATCATCGTTTACTATTCCGTATTCGATCCCTTTGATTTGAAGGAAATTTTTAATGTTATCGATGGTAATCGGGCCGGAAACTTTTCTTTTTATCGATATAAAGGCATTAAGTTTGTCTTCTGAAACAGTAAGATTAAATTCAGCATCACTTTCAATCTGTTCTTGGGAATCAGAAACATCAGGCCTTTTTTGCTCATCAGATGTAATTTTTTCAAAACGCTTTTGTCTTTTAAGGACTGAATCGCGCTGATTTTCCGTAAGCACCTTGGATTCAATCAATATATCACCGATCAACTGAATTGTTTTTTTCTCTTTGAATATCCTATTTTGTTCCTCTAATGCTCTGTCAATTTCATCACGGGTCGTGAATCCTTCTCCCACGGCAATGGCTCCGAATTTTACATCCAGTCTTCTAACTTCAACCATTTTCTGTACTGAAGAAAGAAGATCCAACTGGGCTTGAGATATCATCCTATGAGCAACCAGGACCTCTCCCAATAACAGCTTCTGCCCGGCTCGTTTTCCCTCTTCTTGAATCAATAGAGCCTTTTGGAGTTGTTTTTCATTAATAAACTTGTACTTAACAGCCAGTTTGCCGATCACCAAATAGGCATCATCTTGAAAGACTTCCCAAACCTCTCCCTGTTCGGATGAGGCATCCTGCCGGTTTTGTTTTTGCGCGCTTTCTTCCTGTAAGTTTAGACTAAAACCGCTACCGCATTTCTTGCATGAAACCTTTCGTCCAATAAAAGCTTCAGGAACCCGATACCTGCATTTACATGATGGGCACACCGTTATCATATAATTGTCTGTATCCATATTTAGCCGTTTTTTATTGGGTTCTAAAACCCTGGTCCTCCCTATGGGCGGAGGCTGGGCCATTAACCTGTCCCATTGCGGGGTCAGAATCAATGGCTCTGCCCGTATAAATCAACCGGGTAATGGAGTATTGGAGTGTTGATTTAAAAGAGCTTTAAATTTTCAGATTTTCTCAGGGATCTGTTTTCTGAGAGCGATGAAAAGGGGTTTCTTCCATTACTCCACCCTCCAATACTCCATTACTTCGTAAAATCGTTAAATGCCGACAAACTAAATCCCTCTGGGGATAATCAAAAACCAGGCCCCCTCTGGACCCGGATCTTTACTTTCACATTTTTGTGCTTTTTTAATTTATATGAAAGATTCCTGCAAAAGCAATATTGAAACATTCGTAAAAGTCTTTTGTGGGCGATGGTAACCATTTTATTTTACAGCATATTATTCCATCCCACTTCTTCTATCCATATTGCTACGCCTCTCAGGAGCCACTGTAATATGGATCATTGTTCTACCTGCGATCAAAATCCTTTAAGGGTTATGCCGTCTCTCACTTTCCGGCGTCTATCTATCGGTGCCGACTTCTTTTGAACCGGTTCCATGCTTGGCAAACCGTCTCCTCTCCTACGATATCTGTTGATATGCAATATTTTTCTCATAAATATACGCTGACATTCTTCTTTTCTTAATTTTTGCAATAGCAAATGCCAGTGGCATCATTCCCATGTTAAATATCTATATTTTCATTATAATTCCTTATAGTTATAATATTATAATAAGAACCGCGTTAAAAACCTTGGTGAGCAAATAAAATAAAATCGACAAATTCTTGACAGGCTGTCCGGTATCCTTTCCATCACACCCTCATCATTATCTTGAAACTTAATAATTTGCTAAATTTTAAAAAACATATGAATATAGAACATCCTTATAATTGCCCTGTGATGATTATCCGGTTATTGAATTTTTATTTTTTAAGGAGAAGAAGATTATGAAAAAACATGCGAATTAAAGCCTTCGGATCTTAGGTCAATATGTGATCACAAGATGTTTACCTTTAAGAAATACTGCGGAAGTAAATCCCTGGATGAAGTCATCGGACAGGAACGGGCGGTTCGGAGCCATAAACTTCGGCCTGAACATGTAAGAAAGTCGGGGCTACAACATTTTTTTGTCACAGGATTAGAAGGCACCGGTAAATCTACCATCATCAGAGACCTGGTCGACAAGCAAGCAAAAACCGCTTCCGTCACCCGTGGATTGGTGCATGGTCAGCAATTTTAAGGATGAATACCACCCCAAAACCGAAGCCCGTGCCCACAGAGCAAAGCAACCAGTTCAGTAAAACAATAAACAAGTTAATTGATGATCTGAAAAGAGTTGCCCAAAGCCTTTGAGCATGAGATCGTATCACCAGAGACAATCTGAAATCCAAAAAGGCTATTCCTGATCAACAAAAGAAGGTCATTCAAGAGCGCTCGAAGCGTCGGCAAAGGAAAAGAAGAGATAATATCAGCTTAACAGGACCAAAATTGGGTATCAAACCATCCCCATTGTTAAAAAGGAAAAGCCGATTTCACCGGAGGAGTTTATGGCCTTCAGAGGAAACAGAAATCGAAATCGAGGAAAGGATCAGTATGGTTCAATCCAGAAGTCATTATACGGTCGAGGCAATAAAATCAACCAGGTAATGACTTCTCAAGTTGAAAGCTCATGGAAGAAATCCTTTGTTCGTAGTGAAACAACGGATAGATAATGTAAAGGAGGAACAATACAAGGGATGCAAAGCATTCTGCTCTGGACGAAGATTGCAGGAGGATATTCTGGAAAACGTTAAAGAGTTTTATATCTTCTCAGGAAGCAAAATCACCCATTGAGGGCTTCATGTTTCAAATGCCAAACCTCTTTCAACTATAAGGTCAATGTGTTGGTAGATCAAAATCCTTTAAAAGAGCGCCCCGGTTATTTTGAAACAAATCCGACGCATCACAATGTTTTCGGCCAAATTGAAAAAGAGCATATAGAACCATTATCACAAAGACTTTACCATGGTCCAGGCCGGATCACTCTCCGCCAGAGCCAACGGCGGTTGTCTGATAATGGAAATCGAATTATCACCTCATGAACCCGGCGTTCGTGTGGGAAGCGCTCAAACGTGCGTTACAAGAAACAAAGCTCCTTTTATAGAAGATCTTGCTTCCAGGCCTGGGATACGGCACATCATCCCTTCGGCCGGAACCGGTCCCCGCTGGAAGTCAAAGGTTGTCTTGTTCAGCGGCTATCCACCTGTTTTCACCTGCTCCAGAACCATGATTCAAAATTTAATAAAATTTTCAAAGTCAGGGCGGATTTTGACCATGAGGTGGAAAAAAACCAGGATACCATTCAACGGCGCGGCTGTAAACACGGGTGCCAAAGGAGGGCTAAACTTTGAAAGTGTTTTGCCGTTGTAGAATACGGTGAAAAATATATCGAAAACCAAAAAGCTTTCTCTCTCAGATTCGGCGCGATTATTAGAATTTTTAAAGAAGTGACTGGGCGATTTTCGTGTTATCGATAACTATGCCGAATAGGGAACACGCTTTTCGTATGCACGCCTTCCAGGTCCTAAATAACTTTTCTTTACCGAGCCATTCCACGGGAACCGCCAGACGTGTGTAAAGGTGATCCAACCAGACCCCCTTTTTTTCAAAATCATGGCATATTTCCGGTAGATTCCTTCCCCATAGGATTTTTTTTGCAGTCCAGGGTTCGAGAAATGAAAATCCGAATCCCTCGGTAATACTTGTGGTGATAATAAACCTGGCGGACATGACAAGTTCTGAAAATTCATGGGATAAACCTGCTTCAAATATTACATTCAGATTCTTTTCTTCTACAAACGCCTTCCATTGCGCATGGCTTTCCAGATCTGCCGGGCTGTTGGGCGGAAGGGTAATTGCAAGGGTTTCATTGTTTTTGAAAAACAGGGAGATAAGAATTGCTTCCCCAATATTTTTTCTCCGGAGTGCTCGAATCGGATACAAAACCAGGTTTTTTGGGGGTGCTCCTTTTGCACTTAAATTAAAAGGAGTTATGGTGTTGAAAATTTTATGCAACCCCTTTTCTTTTAATCCCGATTCGATCAGGATATTGTAATCCCTTGAATTAATGACCCCATAATGGCAGTCTTGAATATATTCATCTTCAGAAAAGTATACTAAGGGTCGACCGTCTTCCGCAAAATCATGGATCTGAAGAAAAAGTTTGATCTTTTTGTTTTGGAGCGCTTTGAGAATTTTCAAAAAATCCCTGTTTTTTGCCAGTGTGGGGTTATGAACATGGATAAGGTCGCATCCGCCTTTCCATTTTAGATGGATCGCCCGGGTGATGGCGGCTGCAATATCTTCGGGGTCCGATCTATTTTGATCCCCGCGATCGTAACCCAGTCCCGGTATATGAACGGTGTCGCAAACAAAGGACGATTCCGGAGGCGCGCCGGTTAATACCATCATGTCACACGTATCACGGAGCGTTTCCACCTGTTGCCGTAACACCGTGGTTACACCGCCGGTTTTGAGATGATAATGAATAAATGCTATTTTCATGTTAAGAAATATAGGATAAGTAGATTTGAGTGTCAAAAAAATAATAAGTGTTCAGCGGTTCAGGGTTAACCACGAATGGACACGAATACACGCAAATTAAAAAATATTATATGTGTGCATTAGTGTGCATTTGCGGTTTATGAAGTTTAGCTCACTGTTATGAAAGGGCTTTTTTAACCACGAATGAACACGAATACACGCAAATTAAAAAATATTATATGTGTGCATTAGTGTGCATTTGCGGTTCAGGAACTTTAGATCATTTCAAACGTAAACGTATCCGGGGGGGAATATTATGGACAAAAAAGATCTTCCGATAATCCCGTCTGAAAGAGGAGACGACCTTCATAATCTGGAGATTGCAGATTCTTCAGACCTTGTATTGTTTATGGCCGGAAATCAGTTTATGGCGATGAAAGAGATAATCTCTATCTTTCAAAAGGAACATCCGGATGTGGAAAAAATTTTTTACGAAACTCTTCCACCGGGACTTGAACTCAAACAGATTTTATCCGGCGGTGCTGTGTTTAAAGATAAAATCCTGGACGTTACCCCTGACATTTACACTTCGGTTAATGAAAAAGCCATGAATTCCCTTGAACGGTCCGGTCATATTCATATGGGTGATTACCACCTTTACCTGCACAATAGACTGGCACTGATGGTCCCGGAAGGAAACCCCGCCGGCATAACATCTGTTGCGGAGTTGGCCGGGGACAATATCCGAATTTCACAGCCGGACCCTGAAAATGAAGATATCGCTTTCCATATTATAGATATGTACCGGCAGGCCGGCGACGATGACCTTGTTCATCGAATTATGGAGGAAAAGCGTGAACAGGGGACCACCATTTTTACGGTTGTCCATCACAGAGAAACTCCGTTGAGGATTTCAAAAAAAACAGTGGATGTGGGGCCGGTCTGGGCAACAGAAATAATACATGCAAAGTCAACGGGCCTTGCCTTTGATGCGGTGGAGCCTGGTGAAGATTTGGATCAGAGAAAAAATATAAATTATTATGTATGCAAATTAATAAATGCTCCCCACCCTGAGAATGCAAAGAAATTCCTTGATTTTATTAGATCCTCATCCGCCCAAAAAATATATCAAAAATATGGTTTCCTGCCACACTAATAATTGAATATTTTCAATTGAAGATTGAATAGTTAAGGAATTCTTAGAATTTTAGCAGGACAAACATAAATAAAAACCGTTAACCGAAACGACCTGTATAAATAGTCAATTTTCAATATTAAATTTTCAATACTTTCATTTCGGCTTGTCCGGATTAGGTCGTATCTTTTACAAGCATTGTCGCAGGGTCAAGAAACAAAGCCGGCCGGTCGGAATCGACCGGTCCTCCCTTTAGTGTTATCACATGGATTTTTTTGCCTTCAGGCTGGAGCTGAATCACAATGTCGAACAGGTCGGGGACATCCAAAAGCGGAGACGGCATGCCGACCGGTCCGGATTTTTTATGACGATGGGTCTTCACGGAAAACCAGACATGCAAGGAATGGTTTTTGGCAAGTTTCTTAAATTCAGAAAGGGATGTTCTTGCGCTTTCGTCAAAGTGAAACCCGTCGATTAAAACCATCTGAGGTGAAAAAATATTCTGTTCCTTCAGGTCGGTCAGCCTTTCTTCAAGTTTGGGCACACTAAACCCCTCAACTTTGAACGTCATAATGAACCGGTACGGCAATAAGTCTTCCCATAGCTTGTTTGTATTTTTGGCATCGTATGATTTGGTTAGATGGCGGAAGACCTCTTTATACCACAGACTAATTTTATTGACCGGATCGTCGAGGCTGATATGAAGAACATTTCTCCCTATTAAAAGTGTATGTAAAGCCAGCTGAACCAGCAGTGCAGTTTTACCGACTCCCGCACGTGCAAGAACGGCACCAAAGCCTCCTTCAGGAAGGATATCTTCGGTTTCGTCTCCGATGAACCTTAAAGGGTTTTGGAGGATAAGCTCCTTTTTTAGCATAATCATTTTCCTTTCTTTTCTTTTTCCGCCTTTTTGGCCAGTTCCTCGGCAATGGATTTGGGCACCTGTTTGTAAGAACTCAATTCCATGGTAAACTGGGCTTTGCCTTGTGAGGATGACCTTAAGACGGTTGAAAAACCAAACATTTCAGCAAGGGGAACCCGGGCTTCAACAACGGACAGAGGGCCTTCATCCTGAGAACCGACAATTATTCCACGGCGTTGGTTTAAAAGCGCCATAACAGCACCCTGGAACTCGGACGGTGTTTCCACGGCCACTTTCATGATCGGCTCATGAATCACCGGCCCGGCCTTGGAATACCCTTCACGAAAGGCTCCCCGGGCTGCTGCCATGAACGCCATTTCAGATGAATCCACCGAGTGGGAAGCCCCATCATTGATTACCACTTTAATGCCGGTAACCGGAAATTCCATTTTTGGCCCTTTTATCATGCATTGTCTGAATCCCTTTTCGCATGAAGCGATAAATTGGGTTGGAATACGGCCCCCCACGATTTTATTCTCGAAGACCAGTTCGGTTTCGGTGATCGGTTCCATATAACCGGTCACGCGACCGTATTGTCCGGCGCCGCCGGTTTGTTTTTTATGAGTATAGTCGAATTCACCTATTCGGGTTATGGTTTCCCTGTAAGCGACACGCGGTTTTCCGGTAGCAACTTCGGCGGCATATTCACGGCGCATTCGCTCCACATAGACCTCAAGGTGAAGTTCACCCATTCCTTCAATAATGGTATCTTTGGTTTCATCGTCAACATAGGTTCTGAACGTGGGGTCCTCTTTGCTGAACCGGTTCAGGGCCTTGGACATATTTATCTGGGATGTGTTGTCTTTGGGAACAATGGCAAGGGAAATAACAGGCTCGGGGACAAACATGGATGTCATTGCCAGATTGAGACCCGGACTGACAAAAGTGTCTCCGGAAGAACAGTCAATTCCGAAAAGGGCGCCGATGTATCCCGCCGGGATGGTTTCAATGTCTTCCATCTGGTCTGCGTGCATGCGGACAACCCTGCCGACCTTGATTTTTTTCCCGTTTCGGACATTGACGATGGTATTGCCTTTGGAAAGGGAGCCCTGATATACTCTTATGTAAGTTAATTGACCATATTGTCCCTCTTCGAGTTTGAAGGCCAGGGCAACAAACGGTTTCTTCAATTCACCGGACAGGGTAACGGGCGTTTCGCCATTATCCATGTCAAGAGCCTCATTTTTTACATCATAAGGGCAGGGGAGCAGTTTAGTAATAGCTTCAAGAAGCGGTTGAACCCCTTTATTTTTATAAGCCGATCCCATGAATACCGGTGTTATTTGGCGCGTCAGGGTTCCCATGCGCACCGCCGAAATAATCATCTCTTCGGTAACCTCTTGTTCTTCAAGAACCGCTTCAGTCAATTCGTCTGAAAACATGGAGGCCGCATCGATAAGGTCTTCCCGCCTTTGAATGGCTTCCTGAAGAAGATCCTGTGGTATATTTGCGATTCGAACATCTTCTCCGTTTGCACCGTCAAAGTAGATAGCTTTCATTGATACCAGATCGACAACTCCTTGATGATCGGCTTCGAGCCCGATGGGAATCTGCAGGGGAATCGCATTGTGTCCCAGTTTTCTTTTGAGCTGATCAATGACCCGAGAGGGATTGGCGCCGCTCCGGTCACATTTGTTGATAAAAGCGATACAGGGCACTTTATACCGTTTCATCTGATGGTCAACAGTGATGGATTGGGACTGAACACCGCCTACAGCGCACAGAACCAGTATGGCGCCGTCAAGGACCCTTAAAGACCGCTCAACTTCTATGGTAAAGTCAACATGTCCCGGAGTATCAATAATATTGATTTCATGGCCAAGCCATTCACAGTAAGTTGCGGCTGAAGCAATAGTGATGCCTCGTTCTTTTTCAAGATCCATGGAATCCATGGTTGCGCCAACACCATCTTTCCCTTTTACATCGTGGATAGCATGTATTCTTTTTGTGAAAAAAAGGATTCTTTCAGTGAGTGTCGTTTTTCCGGAATCAATGTGCGCGCTGATTCCTATATTTCTGACCTTGTTAATAGCGTTTTTCATTGTATGGGTTCTTTTCTGTTTTTTAAATAAAAAACCCTCATTTGGAAGAAATGCGGCATATGGGGGATTTTAGATTGATATTTTTTTTAAATGGGTACGGTGCAAAATAATTGCAAAAATGTGTTTGTCAAGGAATTCTTATCTATAATGATGTAATAGGTTTATCCTTTGGAACAATTTGGTCTGGAATGAGCGGCAATATTTTCAACAAGCTAACGTGTTTTGAAAGCTCCCTTCCTGTTGCGTTTTGTCATGGGCCGCTGCCGGAGAAGCACATAGGTTGCCCCTGCACCGCCGTCACAGGATCTTGCACTTGTAAAGGCGATAACCCACTTTCGCCAGGGCCCGCAGGTAAGCCATTGGATAACACTGGTTTTTAAGACCGGCTTGTCAGGCGAGGAAAGGCCGCGGCCGTGTACAATCAGAACAGCCTTTGTACCGGTTGTTATGGAATCTGTTAAAAACATTTCAAAAGCATTCCGGGCGTCTTCCACCCCGAGTCCGTGGAGATCGATATACGCCTGTATTGAAAAATCTCCTTTGTGCAGTCGTTTTGTAATCTCAGGATGAACATTATATCCCCGACCTTCGATATATTCCGGAGTATCGGCAACAACAAAACCTGTTCCGAATTTCACAAGATTATTCAGCTTAAGCAAGGTTTCATTTTCAGAATCATGATCAGAGCCGGCAGGTGGCCCGGATATGAAACTGTGTTCTATCCGGTCTCCTCTGGGAATCGGCGTAACGTTTGCCATGGCCTCCAAAAAGAGTTCATTTTCAGATGGTTGTTTATTGGATATATTTTCATCGGGTTTGGAAACGCCATTTTTGCTATCGCAGGTTTTGAAAATTCCCTTGTCCGCATTGTCAACGGAGGAAGGCACAGATTTTAATGATTTTTTTTCAAGCAGTTCTTTGAGTTCTTCAAAGGGTCTGAACGTCCCGGATGACTTAAAAGTTTTCATAGTGTTCCTCCAAATTTGATATTTTAAGGAGGATCTATACTTTGGATAAGAACTATTTATGTTTGACGGTCTCGTAAAAAGTCCAACTTCTGCGTTGTGCTGCATTTCGCAATCATTCAACGTACGAAAAGTACGCCTCATGATTACAAAATTTGCAACGCCTTTTTATCCCGCCTATGTTTGGCGGGGGAATTTGAACTTTTTACGAAACCGTCTAAATCGGACTTTTTACGAGTTCATCATGTTTCATAGGAAACATTTTTTGCAATAATGGTTATCGCTTTGTTATAACTCGGGAACCCCGGAAGGAATCAGACAGGCAAAAACCAAGGTGTCTTCACTTGCATTTCTTATCTGGTGCTCCTCATTGCCGGGTATAAAAATAACATGGCCTTGGGTTACAGGTGTCCATTTGCCCTGGGATAATACTTCACCGTTGCCTGAATGAATGATTATCTCATGCTCCCATTCATGTGAATGTTTTGGAGAATAGCCACCTTCGGACAATTCAAAAAATCGCATGCAAAAATTATTAGCTCCGTCAGATTTGCCGATTACCAAACGTCCCGTAACACCTTTTACGGTATCCGCATCGAAACGCTTGGGTTTTGCTTCAGAATAGTGTATGATTTTCATTATAATTCCCGTAAGCACATTAAAAATTGAAAAATTATCTATTTCCCTGAACTATTCAATCCCCGGCCCGGACCTGATTAATTTACATGGGTGCTTATGCCGAATACTGCGAATTATTACAGGGCCATGGATGTTTGGCAGTCAAGTCGCACCCGGGCAGGCTTCAATCGAAAATGTTAATTTAACGTCTTGGAAATTCTACAATCTCTTGAAATTAAAGATATCTTTTAGGCTTATACTTTTAACTCGGACATGGAATAATGGAATAATGGAATAATGGAATGATGATTTAAAGAAGATGACATTCCTCTATTTAATTCCCGTCAATAGAAATTTTGCAATAACCCAACTTTCCATTTTCCCAGAACCCAATATTCCAGTGTTCCAACATTCCAATTGTGACCTGCCCACTCGTGCCTTGCAATGGCAGGCGGGGCAAAGCGAACTAACTTGTTTTTAATATCAATCTGAAAAGGTTAGGTCAATAAAAATGGATAATGAGTGATTGGTTATGCAGATCGGCTCAAGAAAGTGGAAGAATGTTATATATGACGGGGCCAAAGATCTTGAAATCCAAATTGATCAGGAAAAAATAGATCAATTTGGAATTCATGCCGTTGAACTTTTAAAATGGACCCGAAAGATCAACCTGACTGCCATTTGCGATCCTTTGGAGATTGCGGTAAAACATTTTCTGGATTCCATAGCACCGGCCCCGATTATTCCTCCGGATATCTCTTTACTCGATATGGGTTCGGGCGGCGGATTCCCCGGGATTCCACTTAAGATCATGATACCGTCTTTATCGGTTACTCTTATTGATGCCTCCAGAAAAAAAGTCAATTTTTTGAAACATGTGATCAGAATGCTCGGTCTTGATAATATTGAGGCTTGTCATGTCCGGGCGGAGGCTCTGTCCGGGGATTTTATCTCTAATAATACTTATGATGTTATCATAAGCCGCGCCTTATCCTCCATGGTCAATTTCGTTCAGATATCATTGCCGTTGCTTTCAAAAGATGGATTTATAATAGCCATGAAGGGGAAAATGTCTGTCAAGAAAATAGAATCCACGCTATCACTGATAAAGAAGAGGTCTGACATACAGAAAAACAGCATAAGCAATTTTAACATTATACTGAAAAAATATAGACTCCCGTATCTAAAATCTGAAAGGTCTATCGTGATTTTAAAGAGCGTTTAGTAAGATGTTTTTATGCCGAACGGATGCGTGTGCCGATTTATTCGGTTAAGTGATAGGTATGGACAAGTATTAATCCTTTTGATATTGGATTGATACTCAAACCTAAATTGAGCGATTTTTTACTCGATCTGCGCCGATCTCTTGCGCATCAAGTATCCGCGAAAATCCTCGACATATCCACGGGTATGCCTGCGGTTTTCGCGAACCCTTATGCATCAAGATCTCAGCACGTCTCTTCGCAAAAAATCACTCAACTCAGGTTAAAATTTTTCAAAAAGAATTGGGAGCTTAAAAAAACGCAAGAAAAAGGAGAAA
The DNA here is from genome assembly GCA_004193595.1 of Desulfobacteraceae bacterium Eth-SRB2. Classification (GTDB taxonomy): domain Bacteria; phylum Desulfobacterota; class Desulfobacteria; order Desulfobacterales; family UBA11574; genus S5133MH16. The sequence goes on along the minus strand of RPGQ01000024.1, from coordinate 36,804 downwards.
AACTATGCCCAGTAATGACCCGCAGAGCAAGATCGACTTTACCGTGGACCTGAATAATCTTTACCGTGAGGAAGCCTTCACCGATATCAAAGTTGCTGCCATAAGGCGACTGACACCCATAAAACCCGATGGATCTGATGATGAAAGCCGAGATCCCATTTTTATGGCACAGACGCAGTTGATGTCACCATCAGGACCTGTATTACTTCAGGCCATTCTTGATGCAGTGACTTTAGAAAAAGCCATGGAAATATTTCCCAAAGCCATGCAAATAGAGATGGACAAGGTAATAGAAAAAAATAAAAAGGAACAGGGGAAAGATGTATGAAAGTTTTAATTTGTGGCAAAGGCGGCAGCGGAAAGAGCACCCTTTCGGCCCTTATTGCAAGAGCTTTGAAAAATCGGGGGTACCGTGTTTTACTGGTGGATGCTGATGAATCGAATTATGGTCTTCACCGATTGCTTGGCATCTCCCATCCTGTTTCATTAATGGACAGTCTGGGCGGTAAAAAGGGATTTAGAGAAATGACAGCGTCGGCATTCCCCCAGAATTTAGATGCCGTTCCTTTTAAAGAAAGAATACGCATCAATGAAATTCCAGGGGACTGTATCACTGAATCTGACGGAATCAAGCTGCTTGTTGTTGGAAAGATTCATCATTTTGGAGAAGGATGTGCCTGCCCCATGGGGGTGCTTTCAAAAATGGTTTTGTCAAAACTCGATTTTAAAGAAAATGAGATCGTTATCGTAGATACTTCTGCCGGTATTGAGCATTTTGGTCGCAGAGTCGATGCGGAATGCGATATGATCATCGGAGTTGTGGATCCCTGTTTTGAGTCGTTTGCGCTATCAGAGCAAATGAGTGATATGGCCATAAAAGCGGGGGCCGAAATATTTTTTGTACTCAACAAGTTTGATGAAAAAAGCATAGAAACCATGCATAAAAATATAAACCGTGACAAGGTGATTGCCGAGATTCCGTATATGCAGGCTATTTTTATCGATAATCTTGAGGGTAGGGAACTTAGCACAAGTTTTTCGGAAATAGCTCCGATCTGTCAACGAATAGAAGATTTTAAAAAGAACGTATGATTCAAGCCAAAGCAACGTTCGGGCTAAAACGGTCTAACAGCCAATGGAAAAACAGGAAATCCCAGTAAGCGGTGCTTATCCAAACCGTCCGCTTGTGGCAGTGGGGGCGATTGTTTTTAAGGAAGACAAGGTCTTGCTGGTACTGCGTGGCAAACCGCCTGCAAAAAACCACTGGACCATTCCCGGAGGATCAGTTGAGTTGGGCGAAACCCTTGGGGAAGCGGCAGAACGGGAAATATGGGAAGAGACCGGCCTGACGATACAGGCCGGAGAGCCTGTATATACATTTGACGTAATTGAACGTGACCCAGAAGGGGCAATCCTGTTTCACTATGTTATTGTGGACCTGGCGGCCGATTATGTGAGCGGAGAACTCCGACCGGGTGATGATGCCACCGATGTATGCTGGGCCTCATCCAGGGATATCAAAACCCTGAAGGTCAGCGCTGCCACACGTAAGCTGTTGAAGCAATTCTACAAGTCCGGGTGGGTATAAATCAAAACTCTTGGTTATTGAAAACCCAGTTTCTGAATAAATAAAATGATTGAATTCTTTAGGTTATACAATTTAGTTCATTTTGAACTTTAAGAAATTCACTTTAAAGGGAGAAAACAATTATGGGCACCAACAATATTGTTTTTTTGGAAAATCTGGAATGGTTCGACGATACCGGCAAGGAACTTGTTCATCGACTCCCTCAGAAAGGTTCCGGGGAAATCAAATACGGGGCTCAGCTTACGGTAAGGGAAAGTCAGGCAGGCGTCTTTTTTTATCAGGGTAAGGCCATAGACGCTTTTGGGTCGGGACGGCACACCCTTAAAACAGCAAACATCCCCATTTTGACAAAAATTCTCAGCCTGCCATGGGGACTTACCAGCCCCCTTCGGGCGGAAGTCTATTTCGTAAATATTAAGGTATTCACAAATCTCAAATGGGGGACCCGCGACCCTGTGGCCTTTAAGGATTCCGAACTGGGTCTGATCAGGCTCAGGGCTTTTGGAGTCTTTAATCTTCAGGTCATGCAACCGGTGTTGTTTATAAACAGCCTTGTGGGCACCCAGGGCATGTATACCACCCGGGAGATTGAAGAATATCTTAACCGTGTTATCGTTTCAAGGTTCAACGATTACATGGGAGAGACAATCGACTCGATCCTGAACCTTCCTGCAAGATACGAAGAGCTGTCCGAGGGTATGGTCAAACGTCTCCGGAAGGATTTCAGCAGCTTCGGTCTCGGACTCACCCATTTATATGTCAATGCCATCACCCCCCCGCCCGAGGTTCAGAAGGCCATCGACGACCGGAGCCGTATGGGTGTTTTCGAAGATATGAATAAACTCATGCAGATGAAAGCGGCCATGGCCATGGAAAAAGCTTCGGAAGCCGAAGGCGGCGCCGGTCCCGGGATGGGCATGGGACTCGGATTGATGATGCCGGCCATGTTTTCCCAATACTTTTCCGGAGCACAGCACCAATCCCGGCAACCCGGCACCCAGCAAGAGATTTCATGCCCGGATTGTAACAAACCCATTCCCCCGGATGCAAAATTCTGCCCGTTTTGCGGTCACCAGCAACTTGTTTTTAAACAGTGTACAAAATGTGGCAAAAACCTGACTCCCAGCGCAAAGTTCTGCTCACGCTGCGGCCATCCCACAGAAGAAAAGCCAAAGCCAAAGTTTTGCTCAAAATGTGGCAGCGAGAACGTTGCGGAGTCGACATTTTGTAACCAGTGCGGGGAGAAGCTTTAAGTGCAGGCAAGTTACATTTCCGGAACATATAATTTATACATGAATCATCAATATTTTCAACAATCTAAAACGTTACAGTTATTGTATCTCTTTTAGAGATGTAATTGACTTTTATTCGGAAAATGTCTGACATACTGATCGAACATCAATGCCCGCAGTGCGGAGCACCGGCTATCCTGAAAGAAACAGATCGACTCTTTGCCTGCGAGTTCTGCCGGGTAAAATCCTATCTGCTTCAAAAGGAATTTTTTCGCTATATGCTTCCCAACTCCGCTCCGAAAAATAAAGATCTATTGTTTTTCCCCTACTGGAGATTTAAAGGGATGATTTTTTCCTGTGTGGAAGACGGAATAAAACACAGGTTTATAGATTTCAGTCACCAGGCCGTGGAATCCAGTTATTTTCCAATTTCCGTGGGACTTCGCAGTCAGGCGCTTAAGCTTAATTTTGTTACCCCGGAGAGCAAGGGATATTTTCTGAAGCCGACCCAGCCCTTTAATAACGTGATGAATATTTTTAATCACCGCTACAACATTTCTTTACCCAATCCCGTTTTTCACCAGTCACATATTGGTGAAACCCTCAGTCTTATTTATTCCCCTTTTTATGCAAATGATAAAATATTTGACGCTATATTGAACAAGCCGGTTTCGCCGGTACTGCCGGATGGTTTTGACGCGACACTTCTTCAGGGCGGACGTCCCCACGGCCGCATTAATTTTATCCCCACGCTTTGTCCGAATTGCGGATGGGATTTAGAAGGCCGGCGAGATGCTCTGGTTCTGAACTGCAAGAACTGCAATTCGGTCTGGAGGCCAACTGCAAATGGATTCAAAAAGCTGAAATTCGCAATCCTGCCGGCAAAAGAGGAAAATATTATTTATTTCCCATTCTGGCGTATAAAGGCGGATGTTACCGGGATAACGCTCAGTTCGTATGCGGATCTGGTCAGGATTGCCAATATACCGAAAGCGATTAAGAAAAAATGGGAAGATGTGGAATTTCGTTTTTGGGCCTTGGGGTTCAAGGTCAGACCCCAGGTGTTCCTGCGTCTTGCTCGCAGTATAACCCTTGCACAACCACAGGAAAAACTGGTCAGGGAATTGCCGGACACCCGGCTCCATCCCGTAACGTTACCGATTGAGGAAGCCATTGAAAGCCTTACCCTAAATCTGGCCAGTTTTATGAAACCCCAAAAAGACCTTTTCCCAAAACTCCGGGATATAAGGATAAAACCGAAAAGTTATCTGCTGGTCTATATGCCATTTATTGAACAACATCATGAGCTTATCCATCCAGAGTTTCATCTTGGCATTAACAAGAATCAGCTTGAGCTTGCATCAAATCTGTGATGATATGGGTCTTTTCAAATCCCTGAAATGATCTAAAATGCCTAGAGAAGCGAATTACATATGTTCTGAAGTTCTACCGCATTGTTTGAAAAAATCCATTCTATTCCCCTGTTGAGCTCACGGGATAAACAATTTTTAGAACCAATATATCCTGTTCCAATGCGTTGACGTTGCTTATGATGTTTTTTCAATACGGCATCGGTGATTAAGAAGTAATGCCCCGTAACTCCCCGGTATTTTTTCCAAAGGGCCAGATTACTTAGCCGTTTAACGTTGAGCCGGGCGCTGGGAAGAAATGTTGTTGAAGGTACAAAGTTAATCAAGCTGAACATCTCGGGCCGCAGAGAAATGAAATGAAAATCAACCTGAGGCGTCAGCGGATCGAAAAGATCTTTCAACACATTGTTTTGATATACGGGATCAGGATATTCTTCTTCCTTGATTTCAACCATAAGGTGTAAGGTTTTGCTATACTTTTGAATGACTTGGGAAAGAGAAGGGATCAAGTGACAATGTTTTTTTAACTCGGCAAGTGTTACCTTGTTTACCTCTATATCAGACTTAAACACTCTTTGAAGGTTGGTATCATGAAAGACAACCGGTTGCAGATCTTTGGTCCACCGGATATCAAATTCTATACCCCACACGCCGGCTTTTTTTACACGGTCAAATGCAGAGATTGTATTCTCAAAAACCGTCTTATTATCATGCTCTCCCCGATGTGAGACAATTTTACACTGTTTCAATAGTTCTTTATCGGGGATGGGTTGCGACAGGTGCGCATAGAAACAATCGACAACCTGAAGTAATCGTTCTTCAAGCCAATGGGTGATTTTCATAACCTTATCCTTGATAGTTTGTTTCTAGTTAGAATATATCATATAAAATAACAGATGGTTTTGATATTATACTTAAAATATAGGTTTAAGTAATTGTTATTGAAAAACAAGATGAATTATTGCATACATACTAATAAATAGAATAAAATTAAATTTTCGTCAAATAGTTGGGCAGGGCAAACGCATTTGAATCCCAATACAGGGAGAACGCTCCACGACGGCGTGTATCTCTTTCCAACCGACTGAAACTTGGGCTCAAGCACCCGTAAGCCCGAGCCGCGCCGGAGTTATTAAGAACAATTCGTTGCTGAATTATCCCATTGATTTTTTAGGTCATAATTTCATTCGGCTCGGGCTAACGCGTGCTAAAGTCCTTCAAACAGTCAGTCGGTTTCCAAGAGAAACACGCCGTCGCTGCGCTGCACCGAAATTAAATGTGTTTACCCTGAATAGTTGGGTGAAAAATGGTTGAGCAAGAAAGGATTGACCTATGATTTCCATTGAAAATGTTCAACAGGCCGCAAAGATGATTAAAGGGAAGGTTATTAAAACACCGCTGGTGTATTCACCTTCTCTAAGTAAAATGTTTGGCGGAGAGATTTACCTTAAATTAGAAAACCTTCAAAAAACAGGATCCTTCAAAATCAGAGGGGCAACCTATAGTATTTTAAAAAACAAAGACAGAATGGGTTATGGCGGTGTGGTGACGGCCTCTGCGGGAAATCATGCTCAAGGGGTTGCCCTGGCCGCCAGACAGGCGCTTATTCCGGCAACTATAGTGATGCCTGAATGGGCTTCTATCACAAAACAGGAAGCTACGCGCGGCTATGGCGGAGAGGTCGTCATTGAGGGCCAGAGTTTGGGAGAATCCTTAAAAAAAGCTGAAGAAATGGCTCTTCAAGGAAAAACTTTTATTCATCCCTTTGACGATCCTGATATTATTGTGGGGCAGGGGACCATGGGTTTGGAAATTATGGAAGATCTCAAGGAGACCGACATGATTCTTGTGCCCATCGGTGGTGGCGGTATTATTTCAGGTATTGCATCCACAGTAAAATCAATCAGACCGGGAGTTAAAGTCATCGGCGTTCAATCTTCAGCCTGTGCTTCGGCCTATGAATCGTATCGCAATGGAAAAATAACGAAAGTCGATTCCCATCACTCCATAGCCGACGGAATAAATGTTAAACAGGTGGGGAATCTGAATTTCGATATCATAAGAAAGCATGTTGATGATGTGGTTTTGGTGGAGGAAGATCAAATTGCGGCGGCGATCCTGTTGCTTCTGGAACGAAAAAAGATACTGGCTGAAGGCGCAGGGGCGGTTCCTTTAGCAGCGCTTTTAAACGGCTCCGTGACTGTTCCCCGGGGAAGCAGAGTCGTTCTTTTAATCAGCGGAGGTAATGTGGATAGCTCTCTTTTAGGCCGCATCCTGAGTCAGGGCTTATTAAAAAATGCCAGGATAATGCGCATAAGGGTGCGTCTGACCGACACCCCCGGTTCTTTGGCGCAATTGCTGGCCTTGATATCCGGTCTTAAAGCAAATGTTCTTCATATTTATCATGACCGTCGTGCAAGGGATTTGCCTATTTATGTCACACGAGTCGATTTGGAACTGGAAACACGCGGCTCTGACCACGTTGAAAAAATAGCCCACAAGCTCAATATGGCGGGTTATGAAATGGAGTTGAGATGAATTCAAGGATTAAGAGAATCTCGGGCCTAAGTCCGTTGGTATCTATATTTCTGATTGACAGTACAATTCCTTTAGATTAAATCTTTCTCAATTCATTCTATTCCGTTAAAATGTGCATACAAACACAAACTCGTTTCAAAATTTATTATAATTCATAAAAACAAAATTATTCAAGGAGGTTGCAATGCAGAAGAAATTATTCTTAATGGTTCTGATTCCGCTGCTGGTTTTGTTTATGACATCAGGATGTATGGAAAGCATGGTCAAGCCGACCGCCAAGACAGATACGGGAGAGGAGATGGCGCTTCCACCCTATAGTGGACCGAAAGCCAAAGTCGCTGTGTCCGGATTCGAATGGAAAGTCGGGGGGAGCGGCAGTACTACCAAGATTTCAGGATTTGGAGGACAATCGTACACGGTCAGCCATGAGCGGAATACAGGATATATGACCGGTCTAAAAGACATGTTGACCACTGCTATGGTACAGAGCAAGAGATATCGGGTGTTGGAGCGCATGAATGTTGATGCGCTTAAACAGGAAATGGCATTAACCAAACAGGGATATTCAGACAAAAGCGGCATTAAAAAAGGCGGAATCAAAGGGGCTGATCTGCTCATTATGGCCGCTATAACCGGATGGGATCCGGCGAGTTCCGGTGGCGGCGGAGGACTTGGCGGTGGTGTGCTGGGTAAAGCTTCGGCCTTGTTTGGAGCTGCCCGCGGGGCTTTCAAAAAATCATCCATGGCTATGGATATTCGTATCGTTGACGCTCATACATCTGAAGTTTTAGCGGCAACCCGTGTAGAAGGTGAGGGAAAAAGTGTCAATATTGGCGGCTCACTTCTCGCACTCACCGGCAGTGGCGGCATGGGGGGCGGCTTAGGGGGCTTTGCAAAGACCCCCATGGAAAAGGCGATCAGGACTTGTATTTATAATGCGGTAACGTATATTGCTGAAAACACTCCGCAAGAGTATATGAAATATTAAATCAATTCCCACCCCCGGATGAGATGTTTTTTTTGGGGGAATTTGCCAAAGATTTTCGGGGACTGGATTAAGTGCTAAAATTTAAAGTCAGCTAACGTGCCTAAAGTTTGACTTTTTAAATGCTCTCCCTGTGGGACTCCGCTATTCGAACTCCCTGCGGTGAATCCCACGGGGCGAGCTTTTTTTAGGTGTCAGGTTTCAGGTGCCAGCGCCTCTGTTCATCATTCCTGACACCTGAAACCAAAAGCCATAGCAATCTTAGCAAACAACAGTTCGGTAAGACTATTTTACCTTTTCTAATTTTTTTAACAAATTCCGGGCGTTATTGATATTTTTTTTTGCTTTTTTGTGCTCGGGATTCAGGGCTAACGCCTTTTCCCATTCCTTTATGGCGCTTTGTAATTCTTCATTCAAAAAATGTTTGACGCCGTTAAGGTAATGTACTTCAGCCTGTTTATTCTTAGCTTTGTAAACATCAGATATGGTTTTTTTAACGCAATCATATTGAGGGTTTGCCCTGTTAAGCACATTTAATGCCTGGGTATAGTTTTTTCGAATGATCAAGTCCTTGCCTTGTTGACAAAAAGTGATGTTGATCAGATCTTCGGCCGCTTTATTGGATTTGTCATAATCTAAAATTTTTCCTGCCACCGCGAATACCTGTTCATATTGTTTTTCTTTTAAAAGGGTTTTAGCCTTGATCAATTCTTTGTTAATTACCTGTTGTATTGCTTCTTTAACCCCCGGATATTCGGGAGTTACCTTTTTGAACATCTTTATGGCTTCCGGATATTTTTTTTGTCCGCTTAACTCTATCCCCATCTGGTAATAGGCAGAATTTTTTAAATCAGATGCCTTTTTGTTCAAATGATCATATTCAAGAATTTTTTCTGTAATATCCAACGCCTCTTTACATTTTTTTTCTATCAAAAGGTTTTCCGCTTTTATCAGTTCAATGGGGATATCGATTGGGAATCGGTTAAATTTTGATTCGAGTACGGGTATTTCAAGAATGGTCCCGGATACGGGTGGGTTACCGGCTTTAAGATTATTGAAATAGGCGATCAGAAAATCTTTTGAAGGATTTTTGTAAAATTTTTTTGAAATATCTTTAAGGGTGTCTTTTTCTTTGACTTTATAGTTTAGGTATTTTTTTGAATCTAACCTGTTTTTTAAATAGTCTAACGCCTCTTTATGATTAGGGGAATATCTTAACGTTATCAGAAACTGCCTTCGTGCGTCTTTGAATCTTCTTTTTTCACAAAATTTCACACCCTTTGTAAAATGCTGTCTTGCCTTATAATTGATGGTAGATTTTAAAGAGGCTATCTTTTCAGGAATTTTTGTGCTGTCCGGATTTAGTGTTCCGGCAATTCGCATGTAAAAAAGGGCGGTTTGCAATTCATTCTTTTTTTCATATTCCAGCGCTTTTTCCAGATAAGAAGAAGCGGGTAAAACTTTAGTGTCCTCGGGGGTTTTTGGGGGATTCTTTTCTTCAATTTTATCGGTGACATCTCCGAGAAACTCCCGCACACCGGCGCATCCGGTGAAAATGAACAAAACAAATAATAATAAATAAATGTTACACAACCTTTTCATTTCAATTCCATGTTTTGGAATACGGACAGTCTTTTTTTAAACTTTTCAATATCATATTTGCCGTAAATTGCCGATCGATTGATTTTGTATTTATCAATAAAAAACGGATTCGATTTATTATCCACGGTGAACGCGGCACGGTAGCCGTATTTTTTTAACATGGCAATGACGAGATTGTTCGTTATACCGTAAGGATATGCCAGACATTCGCATTCTTTATTCAGTTTCTTTTTGATAACCTTTTTGGGGTAACTTATCTCCATTTCAAGGGATTTGAAGTATTCTTTAAACGACTCCTTTTCTCTAAGCTCTGTCAGATTTCGGTGGGTTTTGGTTTGGCATTGGATATCAAAACCGGCGTCTGAAAGCTCTTTGATTTGTTTCCAGGACATGGCTTTTCCGCCGCCGATAAAATCAGTGTAAATAAAAATTGTAGCCGGGAAACCATATTCTTTCAATATGGGAAAAGCGATGTCATATACGGAGATCCATCCGTCGTCAAATGTAATTGCAACAGATTTATCAGGTATCTGTTCCTGGTAATCGAAAAATCCCAATAATTGATTCAGGGTGATAACATGATAGCCGTTTTCCTTAAGATATTTCATCTGGGCTTTAAAGTCGTCTTGAGTGATTGATATTTTACTTGGTTTGTTTTTGGAAAAACTGTAATATGCCAAAACCGGGACGGTTTGAAAACCTCCGGATTTAAGGCCGCCCTTATTGAAAGGGAATAGGGGGATGCACAATTCCTGTCCGGAAGTCAGGCTTTTAATATGATTAAATTCGGCGATTAACCACCCTTTGGACGGATCGTTCAAGTATTCGGCGGCAAGGGAAGAAAGCGTGTCTTTGGCGGTTGCTTTGACAATGATAAAGTCGTCATTAATGCGAATTTCAGAAGTCTTGTGATGCGACCGGGTACTTGTGGCGCAGGCGGCAAGCACTAAAAGGAATAATAAAAGAATTATGTGGAAAATGGTTTTCCTTTTATTTGCTAAGGGTTGCATTGGGCTTGTCCTTTATGCTGAGCAACTTAAACGTTTCAACCGGTTTTGTTTTGCCTTTGATATATTGCGGAGAAATTGGTTTTACGGTAATCATGTCTTCAAGATTTTCATAAACACTTTTAGTAATAATAATTTCTCCGGGCCTGGCAAGCCTGTTCAGATGTGCCGTCAGGTTTACCGTATCACCAATTACCGTATATTCCATTTTATCCTGTGATCCGATATTACCTGATACAACGATACCGGAATGAATTGCGATACCTACAGATTGAAGGAGGCGGTTTCCATTGTATCGTTTATTCGTAAACTTCTTCTGCATGTCGCTGGCGGCCCGTAACCCCCTTTCCACATGATTTTCGTGATAAACCGGGACCCCAAAAACCCCAAGAACCGCATCACCGATAAACTTATCCACATACCCGCCATGATCCTGTATGGCCTGTGTGGCAATCTCAAAGTATTCATTTAGACCTTCAACGATTTCTTCAGGCTCCTTGAGCTTTGAATATAATGAAAATCCTCTGATATCGGTGAACACGATGGTGGCTTCATTCCTATGGCCTTTAAGCCAGGCACTTTCAGGATTGGCCAGGATCATTTCAAGAACTTCAGAACCGATATATTTGCCAAAGGATTTCTGCATGAGAGAATTCTTCCAGAGTTCGTCTCCCATGCGGTTAAAGGCGGTGGCCAGGTTTCCCAGTTCGTCATTTCTTGCCAGAATTATTTTGTGCTGATAATTTCCTGATCCGATTTCACCGGTTGCCATAACAAGATTTGAAATGGGGCGGGAGAAATGGAATCCGAGCCATACTGCAATTACACTCCCGAACAGAATAATAAAAAATGTTATCGCTACAATTGTCAAACGAGCTTTATAAATCAATTTTTCAATAAAATTGATGGACACTCCGACATGGACTTGACCCAGGTTTTTACCTTTAAATAATACAGGACGATTTAAATTCAAAATATGTTCGCCGGATTTTAAGTAGTAATTAAAGTAAGTAACATCTTGTTCTTTTTTCACATCTTCCATGTTCGTGAACTTTTCAAAGGTCTTGCCGATTTTATTTATGTCGGTATGTGCCTTTATGATCTGATTGTGATCAACGATGATGGCATAAACAAGCCCTTCAACAGCCGTTGCCCCCTTAATTAAGGTATTGAGCCTTAAAATATTGTCTTCCAGAAGGGGGACGGGAGAATTGCTGCTAAAATAGTTCAGGCTGACCTTGCCGATCTTTACGGTTTGCCGGTAAAGCCTTTCTTTTTGCTGGCTTAACATAAAAAAGCTCATTACAAAAATAGTCGTGATAATAATGACCATGGTTGCAGCAAAAGATTGAAGCCATATGGGGATGCGGGGTGGAGGAAGACCTTCGACAAAGTTCCCGCGTTTATCTTTGACAAGCCCTTTAATGTCGTCTGCCAGTGTTTTAACCGAAATCTGATATTCAATATTTACTGCCTTGACCAGCTCTTCTTCCGATGCATAACCGAGTTCAACGATGATTTGACCCAATCGAACGGCCTTGCCCAAGGTATAGAGTTTTTCTTTTTGTACCTTTAGGGCTTTCCGGAGTTGGTTTTCGGTAATAATGCCTTTTCGTTTCAGGAGCTCGCCTATTGTAATACGATCATCATCTGGAATTTTTCCAAATAATTTCTTAATGTTGGAATGAAATATATTTCGTGAGTTCAATGGGTTCATGAATGAGGTTTTTATATTTGAAAGTTTTACAGGTTGACGATTAATATACCTTTTTTAGGGTGATAGTGGGATAAAAATTCCGATTTGTTATCCAATTACCGGCAGATCAACCATAACCTTTGTGTACTCTCCTTCCACACTTTCAAACAGGAGTTTTCCACCCTGATTATAAATTATGCCGTGGCTGATGGAAAGGCCCAACCCCGTACCATTGCCTGGAGGTTTGGTGGAAAAAAATGGATCACAAATTTTATTCAAAACATTTTTTGGAATTCCTGTACCGTTATCGTAAAATGTTGTTCGAACATAATTTTGGTCTTCAAGTTTGATTGTCTGGCTTTCAATTTTAAGGGATTTATTTTGATTGGGTTTAGGAAAACGTTGGTTCAGACCATAATGTGCATTGCTGAGAATATTTAAAAAAACCTGTTGAATCTCATGGGAATGAGCTTTAATATCGGGAAGATTATCCGGAACATCAACAGACAATTTTATGCCGTCTTTTGCTATTCGTCCTTTTATCATACTAAGGGTATTGGAAATGATATCTTTAATGTGTGCAGGACTGCTTTCTTCCTGCCAACCCCTGGAAAATGAAAGGAGGTTTTTTACAATTTCTGCAATGCGCTCCGCTTCTTTGATAATTTTATCTGGAATATCGTCATTTCGGCCTTGCTCTTGGTACCGGTCTTTTAGTATCTCGGCATAGCCCATGACACCGCTGATGGGATTATTTATCTCATGCGCAACACCGGCAGCCAGGGTACCTATGGCCTCCATCCTTTGGGCATGCTGAAGTTGTGCTTCCATTTGTTTTCGTTGAGTGACGTCTTTTAGAATAATAAGAATAGGATGGTGCTTATCGTCTTTGATGGGTATGATATTTAAAGTGATCTGTTTATTGTTAAGTTCTACCGGAGCTTTCGGGCTGATTATTCGTTGTTTATTGCCTGGCTTTTCAAGAGAATCTATAATTCTTTTTTGATGTTTTTCATTGAAAAGTTTTGTGAAGTCTGAAGACAATAGGGTTTCCTCAGGAATACCAATAATAGAGAGGGCAGCAGGATTTATGTAAACAATCTTTAATTCAGAAGTAAGTTCCAGGATCCCTTCGGAAATATTGTTTAACGTTGCTTCAAAATGTTTTTTGGACGCCAACAATTCCTCTGTAATTTCTCGTTTAAATAATTCTTGTCGTCCGATTATTTTTCTTTTAGACTTTTGGGCGGGTTCAGCGTCTGAAAGCTCCAGAGCTAAAAGAACATGCTCGGCCATTTTATTAAAAGGTCCTTTTGCAATGCAGACATCGGCGCCGTAGTCATCAAGACGGGGTTCCTCCTCGGCAGCAATTGCAGAAAGAATAACAATAAAAACATCTTCAAGTTCGGGTATTTGCCGAACGATCTGGCATAGCTTTTTTCCATCGATATTCGGCATGATAAGGTCGGCAAATATTACGTCAGGAATATTAGTTTTTAATATTTCAAGAGCGGAAAGACCGTCTGATGCCGTCAATACTTGATGACCTTCTTTTTCAAGTAACTTGCTCATAAACTTGATCATCAAAGAATGATTATCCACAACCAGTATTTTTTTCATAGCCATATATCCTTTTGAGAAAGTTCAATCTAAAAGCTTAACACCCGACAATACCGGCAACGTTATCCAGTTTTTCCTGTAATGTTTTAGCGAGTTCTGCAGTTTTTTCCAGTTGCCCGTCACGAGCTGTCTTTCCAATTGCTTCTGCAATTTCCTGAAACTCGTTCAATCCCATATTTAAGGAAGCGCCTTTTAAAGAATGGGCGATGCCGGCTAGTTTCTCCGTACTTGCTATATCGATGGCAAACCAAAGTTTGTTAAGATCTTCCATGCTGGTCTCAACAAAGAGTTCAAACAGCTCTATATATTCTTCTTCTTCCAGGCCTAAGTTTTTCGATAATTTCCTGAAATTCATAGAACCTCCTTACGCTATAGACTTTTTAATTTGATATCCATTTTTTGACGGTCTTAAATAGCAGCTCCCTTTTAATTGGTTTTGTAATATAATCATCCATACCACATTTAAAACACTTTATCCGGTCTTCCTTCATGGCATTTGCTGTCAGTGCGATAATCGGAACCCTTTTAATTACGGATTTTGGGTTGCAGATTGCGGATTTTTCCCATTTTCGTATGTGATGAGTGGCTTCAGTTCCATCCATTTCAGGCATCTGCATATCCATAAAAATCAGATCAAAATCTGCAGGTGAAGTTGTGAATTTTTCAATGGCCTCTTTTCCTGTAATGGCCGTTTCTACCTGATGACCGGCTTTGGTCAGCATCATCTTCGCCAGTTTCTGATTGACCGGGTTATCCTCTGCTAAAAGAATGCGCAGAGTAGGCCCTATCTCATTACGAACTGAATATGGGTTCTTTATTTGTTTTTGAATGTCATGATCTTTTGCATCCCGAAATTTGCAATCCGCATTCCCCATTCCAATACTTTTTTCCAACATCCGGTAAAGCTTATCTCTGCGAACCGGTTTGCTCAAAGAATTGTCAAAACCCGCATCTTTGCATTTTTGAGCATCATGATCCAGAAAATAAGATAATGCAATTAAATGAATAGGTTGTATTCCAGCATTCACGGGAACACGTTTTATATCTTTGATTTGGGATTCAACATTACGAATCTGCTTTGCTAGTTCATAGCCGCTGATGCCGGAAATTTGAATACCTAACATACAACGATCAAACGGATTCTTGGTTTCTATGGCCTTGCGGAGTGTTGGTATGATATCGTTGCTGTTCTTCAGGGCAGTTACATTCATTCCCGCCCATGTCAACATATTGCTCAATATGTTTACAGCAGTCGCGTTGTCGTCAAAAACGAGCACCTTCTTACCGGAGAGTGATGATGGCGCGGATTTTCGGGCGTTATTACCTTCAGCTTTATCCAGCCAGGCAGTGAAATGAAATGTGCTTCCCGGACCCCCCTTACATTGACGATTGACGATTGACGATTGACGATTATTTTGGATTTTGATATTATTTTTAAATCGACAATTTTCAATTTTCAATTGACAATCGACCGGGCTTTCTACCCAGGCGTCGCCACGCATTATATTTGAAATTTGCTTGCATATTGAAAGTCCCAGCCCTGTACCGCCATATTTTCTTGATGTGGACCCGTCAGCCTGGTTGAACGGTGAAAAAATGGTTGAAATCTTATCCTTGGTTATGCCGATACCGGTGTCTCTTATTTTTGCATGAAGCTTTACCTGGGTCTCATTTTCATCTTCAACATCCAAAAAAAGCTCAATTTCTCCTGATTCGGTAAACTTGGCTGCATTACCCATCAGGTTGATCAGGATTTGCTGAAATCGCAATGGATCTCCTTTGACAAGTGCAGGAAGGCTATTGTCGATATTGCAGAGAACCTCTATAGATTTTGAATGAACTTTTGGAAGGATGAGTTCACAGACATCATATGCAACAAGTTCCGGATCAAAGTCCGTTTTCTCAAAATCGAGTTCTCCGGCTTCGATCTTGGAAAAATCGAGAATATCGTTGATTAAAGATAATAGACCATCCCCACTCCTCTTTATTGTCTCAACATAATTTAGCTGGGTTTCGTTAAGATCTGTATCAAAGAGCATTTCGGTAAAGCCTATAATTCCGTTCATGGGAGTGCGGATTTCGTGGCTCATGTTGGCAAGAAATTGGCTTTTGGCTTTATTGGCACTTTCTGCGGCTTCTCGTGCTTGCTTCAGACTCACATTGGTTTCCCGGAGCTGGGCGGTTTGCCGTGAAATCTCAGATTTCAAGGTTCGTGAATAATCCTCTTGCTGTTTTTGAATAATCTGATACCCGCGGTGATTATCCTCCATAATTTCTTGATATTTTTTTTCTAACACACTGATTTTGCGGTTGTATTGGTTTTTTTGAGTTTTGATAAATTCTTTCTCGTCACAAAGGGCATTTTGAGAAAGAAAAAGCTCGATGCATAATTGGATAAAGGGTGCTCCATATTGTTTTATAAATGAATCAGGACTCTGTTTTGATAACGTAAAAGCCAATATCGCATCTAATTCATTGATAGCGGTCGAATAAACCAAAAGTCCGTCGGGCAAATTCATATGGGTTATGCGGTTTTCCTTTTTAGTACGATTGACAATTTCATCCCGGACGTTTAGTGATAAATTCAGGTTGTCTCCTAAAGAAACATTCCTTTTATGATTTAAAATAAGTTCAAAACACCCCTCGGGCATTCGTTCTTTTAGCATGGAAAGAAATTTTTTTGATTCTGTATTCTGGTCTTCAAATTCACTGAAGATATCTCCCGGAATATCCATCAACTTTACTCCTTTTGAGATTCATAAAGATCGCTGGCTCTTGACATTTCATCAGGCAGATCTTTGACCAGAGCTTTATATTCCTCAACATTTTCACGAATATGGGCAGCCAAAGGGGATGAAAGCACGGTATTCATTCCAGGCATGGCAGTATAGTCCAATTTAGATACAATATATTCTGATATCTGTATTATTCCGGTAATGCTTGAAGGGGAGACTTCTTTGAGAGCTTTATGGTGTTGCTTAATCCCCTCCTGCACTTCAAAAGGTAGTTTCCAGTCTTTAGCTAAAAGGTGTCCTAACTCACAGTGGTCGGTACCGATAATTTCTTTTTCATGATGGATAATGGGTCTGGAGTCCTGTGCATAGGCTTTACACGCATGGTTAAATAAATCGTGTGCCGTCTGATCTTCAACGATCATTCCAATGTCATGGAGAATTCCGCATAAAAAAGCATCTTCACCGTTTTGCCCAAAAATTCGCTCTGAAATCATTTGGCTGCAAATACTGACCGCAGCACAATGAAGCCACAACCGGTTTCTGGAAAAGTCGCTTTCCCCCGGACTTTCCTTGAATATATCCTTGAGCGCTTCTGTAACAATCATGTTGCGCAGGTTATTCATACCGATGACGACAACGGCTCTGGAGATACTGTCGACTTTTTGCCGCAATGCATAATAGGAGCTGTTCACTACGCGCAGCAGGCGTAAAACCAGTGTGGGATCCATCTTCATCATATTTTCAAAATCCTGCATGGTGCTGTTTTCATCAGAAATCAATTTGGTCAGACGTATTGCAACATGAGGCAGGGTTTTAGCGGTAATAAATTTTTTAAATAATGTGTGTGCTGTTTCCATAGTTACCGTTATATCGATAAGATTTAAACGAAAAAATACCCTCGGATCTAACATAGATCTTTAATCGTAACCGTTCACAGGTTCAGGGTTCAACGTTCAGGGTTAATGACAAAGAAGGCATTGAAGATCCAAAGTCCTTGTTACAAATGTTCATTTTCCCAAGTAATTACCAATTTAGCTTCAAATTTTGGATTAGGACTGACGAAACTAACGCTTTTCTCGTAAATACGCATCCCAAATGCAGTCCGGGGACAAGAATGGAACCTTGAACCCCTGAACCTTTGAACCCGTGAACGCCTATCTTTAATCTTATCATCGGTCGGTTTGTCTTTTTGTTTAAGTATGAATTTTAGAATATACTTGTAAGCCTTTCCAATGTGATTGATAGCCAAACAGAAATTAAGCACAAATTGTGCCAATGCAGTGATTGTATCTATTTTTTATCAATTAAGTCATCAGAGACGATATTAGGAGCCTGTTACGGCAAAAAAACTATGCCAAATCTGAATGATGTTGATAACAATGTTTGATTGGAAATGTGTTACGGTGTTAAATTTTTGACATTTATATATTGTTTATTGACGGATTACGCATTTCGAAGTGTAAAATTGTCTTGACAACTTAACCAATATCTGTCAGCATACAATTATGCTGAATTCAAAATCTCCGATTCCATTATATCGCCAACTGGCGGATATCCTGCTGGCCAAAATACGTTCAGGGAAATACCTGCCAGGGTCAAGGATTCCGTCGGAAAACAGCCTTGCCGAGCGTTACGGTATCGGCCGGCCCACGGCAAGGCAGGCGACCGACTTACTGGTTCGTAAACGAATCCTTATCCGAAAGCGAGGCTCAGGGACTTTTGTTTGTAAAGAACAAAAAGAGGTTGATCTCTTTTCACTGGCAGGAACACTCTCCTCTTTTCATAAAAAAGGGATATCGGTTTGTACACGAATTCTGCAAAAAATCACCTTGAAATCGATTGGAAATGATCCGGAAAATCCTTTCGCCA
Source organism: Desulfobacteraceae bacterium Eth-SRB2 (assembly GCA_004193595.1). Lineage (GTDB taxonomy): Bacteria > Desulfobacterota > Desulfobacteria > Desulfobacterales > UBA11574 > S5133MH16. Next base: position 18,562 of record RPGQ01000024.1, on the reverse strand, counting down.
ACAAAAAGGCCTATTTTTTTTCCAGGCTCAGCCGGGTAGAAAATGTACCTGTTCTTATCGAGGATATTTATCTCCATGAAATCCTGTTTGCAAAGATAGACAGAATCGACCTGTCGGACAGATCTCTTTCTCAAATTGTGGATGATAATTATTACATGCGGCCCAAAGGCGGAAAACAGAACTTCAGGATAGGCTATGTCACCGGGAAAAAGGCCAAAAGTTTACACGTTGCACCGGACACCCCCATTCTTACAGTCAAACGGTTTCTTCATTTTGAACAGGCAAAAAATGTCATTTATTCAGAGCTTTATTGTAGAACAGATAAATTTGTTTTTTCACAGGAATTGGGCGCTTATTTGTAAATTTTATGCTTTTTGCGGCAAAAAAAAGTTTGATTACACCACGAAGTACACGAAGAGCACGAAGGTTATATATTTTATTCTTCTTTTCCTTCGTGATCTTCGTTGTAAAAATAAAACCGATCTTTTTTATTTCCGGTTTGTCCGGGTTAGGAGAATATGTAGATGAAAGATAGAGGATACTATGAAGGATTCGGGGGGGCTTATCTTCCCGAAATTCTTATCGCCACCTTTGATGAGCTTGCGGAGATTTTTCAAAAGGCAAAAGATGACCCCGTGTTCTGGCAGGAATATGTTGATATCATGTCAACCTATTCGTGCAGGCCCACACCCATAACCTTTGCTGAAAATCTTACCCGGCATTTTGGAGGTGCGCGCATTTATGTTAAAAGAGAAGACCTTAACCACACCGGAGCCCACAAGGCCAACAATGTTATGGGGCAGGGGCTTTTGGTAAAACGGATGGGAAAGTCCCGGGTTATTGCGGAGACCGGTGCCGGCCAGCACGGAGTGGCCACTGCCACCATGGCCGCACGGTTTGGATTTAAATGTACCATCTACATGGGCGAAGTGGATGTCCGGCGGCAGCGCCCCAATGTTTTCTGGATGGAGCGACTGGGTGCAGACGTCATTACCGTGCGGGAGGGCACCCGGATCTTAAAGGATGCCATTAATGAGGCATTTCGTGACTGGGTGACGAATATGGATACCACCCATTATGTGCTGGGAACCGCCTGCGGTCCGCATCCTTTCCCGGAAATGGTCTCTTTTTTGCAATCGATCATCGGAAAAGAGGCCCGAAGGCAGATTCTGGAAAAAGAGAACCGGCTGCCTGCCCGTATTTATGCGTGTGTGGGGGGGGGATCAAATGCACTGGGGATATTCAAGGCTTTCCTGGATGATCCGGTTGAACTTGTGGGGGTTGAAGCCGGCGGAAAAGGGCTGGACACCGGCAAGCATGCGTCACGCCTTTGTTCCCAAGATGCCAGCATCGGTGTGGCCCAGGGGTATAAGACCTATTTTTTGCAGGACAATGACGGCCAGATGAAAGAGACCCACAGTGTTGCAGCGGGATTAGATTATGTGGGTGTTTCACCGATCCTGGCCCAATTTGCAGAAAGCGGTCGTATTCGATTCCAGGCGGCAACGGACAGGGAGGTCATAGATGCCCTCTCGCTTACGATTCGAAAGGAGGGGTTGATCCCGGCCTTGGAGTCGGCCCATGCCTTTGCACAGGCATTTAAAGAAGCGCCGGCCATGTCCAAAGAGGATATTATTCTGATCAATCAATCCGGCAGAGGAGACAAAGATATTTTTACCGTTGCCGATGCATTTGCCGACCCAAAGTGGCAGGAATTTATCAAGGAGAAAGCCGAGGAATATCATGCTTGAAGCGTATTTAAAAAACAGACTCAAAGAAAAAGAGATTCTGTTAATGACACATATCGTTCTCGGATATCCCACATTCGATGATAGTTTTAACATCATTGAATCCATGGTCAACGCAGGCGTGGACCTGATGGAGCTTCAAATCCCGTTTTCCGAACCCATTGCAGACGGCCCGGTAATCCTGCACGCCAATCAAAAGTCTCTTTCAAGAGAGACAACCGTGCAAAAATGCATGGATTTTGCCCAAAAGGTTACCGGGGCTTTTGATATTCCATTTCTTTTTATGAGTTACTACAATATTCTTTTTAAATACGGGGTCGGCAGGTTTACCGAGGCAATGGCCCAAAGCGATATTAAGGGTGCTATTGTGCCGGATCTTCCTCCGGAAGAGGGGAGAGACTACCTTGACGCCATGGAAAAACACAACCTGGTTCCGATCTTCATATTTTCTCCAACCACGCCGGATGATCGGATGAAATACCTTGCTTCCTTTGGAAAGGGCTTCATCTATTGCGTGGCCAGAAAAGGGGTGACCGGTGTGAATACGGATTTTTCCAATCAACTAAAAAAATATCTTGCTCGATGCCGGAAAGCCACAGATCTTCCTCTGGCCTTGGGTTTTGGTGTGAAAGAGAAAAAAGATGTTGATTTTCTAAAGGGAGAAGCCGATATCGCCGTGGTGGGATCCCAAACCATCCGGCTGGTTGATGAAGAAGGCGTTGGCGCTGTCGGTGAATTTATCAAAAGCCTGAGGTAAGCGCGATCTAATAATCAATAATCAATTGTTAATTATTAATT
>RPGQ01000024.1:0-15916 GCA_004193595.1 Desulfobacteraceae bacterium Eth-SRB2 | reverse complement strand
TTAACCATTGATTATTAACCATTGATTATTAACCATTGATTATTAACCATTATTTATTCAACCCGGAACCTTGAACCCAGAACCTTAAACCCTATCTGTATTTTCGAAAAATCAAAGTGGCATTAGTGCCGCCGAAGCCGAAAGAATTGGAAAGAGCAGTATCAATTTTTGCCTGTTTTGTCTCCCCGCGCACATAGTTCAGCCCCTGGCATCCCGGGTCAATCTGCTCAAGGTTCAAAATCGGAGGGACCTTATTATTATAAACGGATAATACGGTGGAAATTGCTTCAATTCCTCCTATGGCCCCCAGAGAATGGCCGACCTGAGATTTATTCGCGGTTATAAACGGCCGTTCTCCATCAGATCCAAAGACTTCTTTTATGGCATTGGCTTCATTAATATCCCCTTTGGGTGTTGATGTGGCATGGGGATTGATTAAATCCACTTCCTGGGGCTCAATTTGTGCATCTTCCAGGGCCAGTTTAATGCATCTAATGGCCCCGTCAATATCAGGCTCGGTAATATGGCTGGCATCCCCGGTCATGCCGAAACCCATGATTTCCGCATATATTTTAGCCTTTCTTTTTAAGGCATGTTCCAACTCTTCCAGGATCAAAACGCCCGATCCTTCTGCCATAACAAAGCCGTTACGGTCTTTTTCAAATGGCCGGGAAGCGGATTGGGGCGAGTTGTATTTTGCAGACAGCGCTTTAAGCGCATGAAAACCGGCGATGGTTAGCGGGGTATTCGCGGCTTCGGTTCCGCCACAGGCAATGGCGTCTTCTTTTCCCAGTTGAATCCTCTGGAAAGATTCACCAATCGCATGAGCGCCGGAAGCACAGGCCGTTGCGATACAGGCATTGGCGCCTTTGGCCTTAAAAGAAATACTGATATTGCCGGCCGCCAGATTGGGTATCAGACGGGGAATTAAAAAAGGGGATACTTTTTTACCCTTTAAGAAACGTTTAAATTCGTTTTCCCATGACTGGGGGCCACCCAAACCCGAGCCGATAATCACGCCAACCCGATACGGATCAATTTCTCCTTTTTCTAAATTTACATTAGAGTCGGCAATGGCTTCCAGTGTTGCTGCGTAGGCAAACTGGATGAACGCATCCATATATTTAATCTGTTTGAGATCCTCTTTTGAAAAACCTGTTTTTCTTTGTTTGACAATATCTTTCATGTTAAAATCTTTGACTTCGCCGGCAATCAAAGGAAAATCTTCCGCCAAGTTATAGTTGGCTTTCACTTCATCCAGATCCCCCCATTGGGTAATCCAGTCAATACCTGATTTGCCCGCCAGCATGGCTTCCCATGTGGTCGGTACATCCAGTCCCAGTGACGTGACCATGCCTAACCCGGTGACCACAACTCTTTTTAATTCTATGGTTTTTCCCATTTTTTCCCCTTAAAATATTTTTTTCGCTTTTTTATGAAAACCGCACCTGAAAACAGTATTCAGAAAGACGGCGACTTTGCCAATATCCTTGTTTCCGGGGTTCGATTCCACACCGGAACTGACATCCACGGCATGGGGCGAACTTACCTTTATTGCATGAAAAACATTTTCAGGGGAAAGACCTCCGGCAATGATCAGCGGATGTTTTTCACCCAAACTTTTGGCCTGATCCCAGTTCCATTCTAGCGCATTCCCTCCGGGAAGTTTGCCCTGTCCGCATTCCACCAGAAAAGCCGATGCCGGATAATTCTCCGCATCTTTTAAAGAGGGACTACCGTCAATAAATAAGGCTTTTATCACCTGAAGGTTTTGGTTGCGAAGACGACGAACCAGCTCAGGGGATTCCTGACCGTGCAGTTGGACTGTAGAAAGATGACAGCGTTCAACACGATTTATAATGTATGAAAACGTTTCATTGACAAATACGCCCACTTTTTTTACCCGTTCCGGCAAGGCCAGGCAGATTTTTTTTGCCTGGCCGTCCGTCAGATGTCTCGGGCTTTTGGGATAAAAGACGCATCCGATGGCATCCGCTCCAAGGTCCGCACATTGCAGTGCCTGTTGGACCCGGGTCAGGCCGCATATCTTGACCTGGGGTATAAAGTTGTTATGTTGCATGTTATAGTAAAAACCTTGATGTGGGTGTAAATCAAGATTGTTGGTGATTTAGCTCAAGCAATCCAGGTTTCAGGTGTCAGTGTTCAGGTGTCAGCTCTTACGTTCCTCCTCCTGACACCTGACACCCGACACCTGAAACCAGATTTTCGAATTCCGATGGAAAGTAATAAATGACCGCTGTTAACCAACATCAGTGAATTACACACCCTTGATGTGAGATGTTACAGCTGCTTTAGGTAATTTCCCGGTTTGTTCGGATAAAAACATTATAATTGCCGGTATATCTATAATGCAAGACTTTTGTTTGCTTCTAGGTTCTTTGCGTATCTTCGGGTGAATCTTCTCCCAGGAGGGATTTGAGGAATGCCCCTGGATTATCCGCGCGAACAAGGCTTTCGCCGATTAGAAAATTCCATATTCCCGAAGAATTCATTTTTTCAATGTCTTTCCGTGACCGGATTCCGCTGGCAGCCACCGCCACCTGATGGGGTTCCAGAAGAGAGTTCATGCGAATGGAGGTATGGATATCGGTCTCAAAAGATCGCAAATTACGGTTGTTTATTCCGATCAGCTTAGCGCCTGCTAGTGTGGCTTTTTCCATGTCTTCTTCCGAATGAATTTCCACCAGGGCATCCATTTCAAGTTCCTTGCACAGGTCAAGATAATCTTTCAGCTGTTTGGGGTCAAGAATGCGGGCAATCAACAAAAGGGCATCCGCCCCCATGACCGCAGACTCAAAAATCTGGTAGGAAGAGATCAGAAAGTCTTTGCGAAGCACCGGAAGGGTCGTGCTTTCCCGGGCGCGTTTCAAGTCATGGATGCCGCCCTTAAAATGAGGCCCGTCTGTCAAAACGGACAGGGCCGCCGCTCCTCCCCGTTCATATTCCACCGCATATGTGACCGGATTCAGATCCGGACAAATGACCCCCTTGGAAGGAGAGGCCCGTTTGATTTCAGCAATGATATTTATTCCGGATGGACCGGGTTGCGCAAGTTTTTGTAAAAACGGGCGTCTTTTTTGCGGGATCCGTGCTTTTTCACGGAGCGAACCTTCCGGCAAACGGTGTTTTGCCGCCGCTATTTCCTGTTTTTTATCTTCAACGATTATTTGTAAAAAATCTTTTTTCATAGGGAGTATTTTTCAACATCCTTCTCAAGTTATACAATCGCTTCGCGATTCTATATAACGCGGCTTCGCCGCTCTAAAAAAAGGAAATTACTATACCATCAAGTTGGAAAAATCCGCAAGTTGCAAATTGAGGCAATGCCATCAAAGTCGTTGTCATTGTGAAGCAAAAATAATCGGTGCTCTATAGCAGATTAAGCGATTAGACAGTCGGCTGTTTTTCGGATGGTTACCCCCTTTTTTCGACAGGAACGATAAAGCCGGGCAGCGTGAATGTATGACTCGGGAACCTTTAATCCATAAATAGGAAAATTAAGCAAATGCATTTTCGCTGCTTCAAACTCTTTATCGTCTTTAAAGCCCTGGAGTGTCTCGGTCAGGATATAGTCAGAAATGCAGATATCTTCCTCTGCCTCCAAGAGATTATGGAGGGCCATTTTGGAGAGGCTTGAAATGCCATTGAAGAAATCAATCCAGACAGAAGTGTCATCAATTACAACGTTTGTGCGCATAGGACACCCCCTTTTTTTGCACAGAATATAATGCCAAAGTGTGCATGTCAAGTGTTAACAAGGCAATTTTGTCTATCCCGGGGGAAAAGGCCCTTATTGACGTTTATGATAGACTGTAGTAAAGATAGAACAATCAGTGTAATCATTGAAATCTGGGTGTAAATCAAGACTGTCGGTTGCTGAGATTGCCATGGCTATTTGGTGTCAGGTGTCAGGTTTCAGAAATGATGAACAGAGGCGCTGGCACCTGAAACCTGAAACCTGAAACCTCTTTCACCAACGGTTGCGATTTACACTCTTGAAATCTGAGTTAACGCAATCCAGGTAATCAGCATTGACTTTATGGAGAATTATTGAACCGAACAACATGTACTTCGAGTTCTTTTTAACGTGTATGGAAACTTATAAAGCTCTGCCAGGATATTGTAAGCCGTTTTTTTGGGATGTTGATTTCGATAAATTGTACATCGGAAAATCGTGGCGTTTTATTATTGCCCGTCTGATGGAACATGGAGACGATGTGGCTGTGCGCTTCTTGTTAAAGACTTATAGCCGGGAAGAGATGGCCACAGTGGTTCGACAGAGTCGGTCGCTTTCTCGAAGGTCAAGGAATTTCTGGAAGGTGCTATTAGATTTGGAGCATGAAGAATGTATTCCGAGGTCTTACCCCAATCCCTTTGGGAATTAATAGAAAAGCTTCATTCTCTTCTTCAAGAAGGAGAGTTTTACCTGGCGGGTGGCAGCGCCCTGGCCCTTCATCTGGGGCATAGGGTTTCTGAAGATCTGGACTTTTTTTCCGCAAAGGATTTCAATGCCGAACAGATCAGGCTTTATTTCCGGAAAACCGGCTTAAAGGGTTTGGCAGTGAATGAAACTAACCGGCACACGGAAATGATTATTCAATCCATCAAGGTTGATTTCATCAAAGAATCAATTCCTTTGACATTCCCCCTGATAGACATGAGGCACTTAGACACAACTTTTCTTGTGGCTGATGCCAGGGATATAGGCAGGATGAAACTTATGGCTATAGGAAGCAGGGGTGATAGGAAAGACTTTGTGGACCTCTATTGTTTGACCAGACAGACAATTTCTCTAGATACTCTTCTCCAATTAGCCATGGAAGAAAACCAGGGGGTTAGCTATAGCAAGATGCTTTTCTTGAAGGGCCTGCTCGATTTCGAAGAGGCGGATACAGAAAAGCCTGTCAATATGATCTGGGACTCAGATTGGGATGAGATTAAGCGCGTGTTAACCGAAGAGGTAAAACAAATAGCCAAGAAAATCTGAACCAAATAATTCCCACCAATGGACGAATTCTTCAACTTTACCCGTCAAAAAAAATATTTCACTTCAAAGACCTTTGCAGGATTTTCATTATACATTACCGGCTCCATTCTATTCGACAACACAGTAAAAGGGGATAAGCCTGGAATATATAACTTCCAGTCAGTTTCTATACCCTTGTTTTGTAATGGTGCCTAACCCTACGTTCAATTACGTTATTATACATTTTGTATAGCATCGTCAATCAATCTCACAGATAAAAAAGCGCCTTTATAAAAACATTCCAAATTTCACAAACCGGCAAATTCTTCAACTCGAAAATTTATTTAAGTTTTGAAATATAGGTTCCGATAGATAAAACCAGATAATGGAAAAAATACAGGCAAAAGGAGGTGAAATAGGGCAAGGCCGAACCGGTTTGTCATTTAATCACTAACCCGCCGGCAGGGAAGCCGCCAAAAAACAGATGTCAGATGTCAGAGATCAGTAGTCAGTAACAAATGATGAATGATCATTGACTAATGACCAAAATTCAAGGAGGAATAAAACCATGGCAATGACAATTAATACCAATATTGCATCTTTGAACGCCCAGAGAAACCTGGGAAAAACGCAGGGCATGTTAAACCAATCCCTGCAACGACTTTCATCCGGCCTTCGCATCAACAGCGCCAAGGACGATGCTGCCGGGCTTGCGATCTCTAACAGGATGACCTCGCAGATTCGCGGTCTGAATCAGGCGGCAAGAAATGCCAACGACGGTATTTCGTTGGCCCAGACGGCTGAGAGTGCTTTACAGGAATCAGACAACATCCTGCAGCGTATACGAGAACTGTCTATTCAGTCAGCCAACGACAGTAACAGTGCTTCTGACCGTGTCGCCATTCAAAAAGAGGTTAGTCAGCTTCAGTCTGAGTTGAACCGTATCGCTGATCAGACCACCTTTAATGCCAAGTACCTGCTGGACGGCAGTCTTTTACGGCCCAGAAATTTCACGTTGGTTCAGAGGCTAATGAAACCATCTCTGTTTCCATTGGTTCTGCCAGGGCCACCACCATGGGGGAACAAAGTGCTTCTTCAATTGTCAATATCGGGGTAGCCGCCGCAGCCGCTGATTCTGCTACTGCTGTGAACGGTGTTACAGCGGAAGCTGCTGGTCTTGTTGTGGTTGGTTCACTAGGTTCTTCCGGTAATCTTACCTATGCTGCTAGTTCTTCTGCCAACGCTATAGGCGCCCTTGTTAACGGTGTGTCTGATACAACAGGTGTGACTGCAAATGCCACCAATAGTACAACCCTCGCTAATATTAGCCAGCTCGGTACTATTGGTTTTAGCTTGTCATCTACCGATGGTGGAACAGTAAAGGGTTCGATCGCTGCTATCAGTGTTGGCATTGCTGATGTCAATGATTTGACTGCATTGGCAGATGCTATCAATGCCTCGACTGCCAGTACTGGTATTTCCGCGACCTTTGGGGCCGACACATCGGAGTTGGTTCTCTCAAATGACTCTGGTTATGATATCAGTATCGAGAACTATAGTAGCAGTGCTGTTACTAAAACAGTAGTGGTCGATGGTATAACCTTGACTGGTGGAGCAGCAACTGACAGTATCGATATTGGTGGCACGATAAGCTTCAGTTCTAATAATTCATTCAGCGTTTCTGCAACTGAGACTACTGTTATTGCTGGTGGTGCGGCTTCAAGCACGCTTTCATCTGTGGCTGACATTGATGTTGCTACTCAGGCTGGTGCCAATGCCGCCCTTAATGTTATTGATCAGGCACTGTCTTCCATCAGTGATTCTCGTGCAGATCTTGCTGCGATTCAGAACCGTTTTGAGTCGACCATCGCCAACCTGCAGGCCGTCTCCGAAAACGTATCTGCTGCTCGTGCCCGTATCATGGATGCGGATTTTGCCGCTGAAACAGCTAATTTGACCAAAGCCCAGGTCATGCAGCAGGCGGGAGTTGCCATGCTGGCCCAGGCCAACATGCTGCCGCAGACTGTGCTCAGCCTGCTTCAGTAGTGAAGAGGGAGAAGATATGAAGATGAGAAGTTGAGAAGCGAAGAATACTAAACCTTAAACCGAAACCCCGCTTTCTTAAAACGGAAGCGGGGTTTTTTTTAGACATGATGAACAAGCCCGCCCTGGCGCGACGTGATGAGGTATTAGGTATTAAATATTAGAAGATGATGCCGATTTTTTTGACTGGTATGCCTTTGCAAAATTTCTTGCCAGGTGGCAAAAGGCACAATCCGTAATCCGCGCAGCAATCTAGTGATACGAAAATTTGTAGCAGAAATCGAAAAAGTTGTCGATTCTTCCTCTATAGTTTTATCCTCAAATTCAGAATAAAAATTAATAAACATCTTGATATATGTAGAGCTTTTGCTGTATATTTGGTGTTAAATTCGGCCTAAAAAGGAGTTGCCATCCATTGTTCGCTTCCGTTGATGAGTGGGAGAATGGCATATTCACGGAATTTCCTGTTTACCAGGAAATTTCAAGAGATGGGGCTGTCGTGTCATGGGTCGGCAGGACATTATCGATTATTGGATAGTATTTGATCCTGATCGGATCAGAGAGATCATTGAAGAAAGCGACAAAATTCGCTATATTGGAAGGTCAGCTAAAAAGAAATAAAAAAATAAGTGTCAACCGTACCGATTTTGAAAGAGGCTATGGAACATATTAAAAACTAAACGGCGATATTTTTGGGACAAAGGCCCATTAAATCACAGACGGGATAAATATGTTATAATTGAGCGTATTCTTGAATTTGGGACAGAGGTTGAAGTTGACGTCATTCAAAATTATTATGGAATTGAAGCTGTTAAATCCGTTGTAATAGAAAGTAGAGGGTTGAGTCCTATAACCGTAACTTATTTTTCTTTGGTTTATGGTTTTTCAAGAGAGGAGACCACATGTTTCTCAGATGTATCACACAAGATATGGCAACCATATTAAACAGCAACATTGTTGCTTATCTTCTAAAGATTTCATAGACCTTAAAAGCTTGATTGAGGCGAACAAGTATACATTTAAATATCTTACAGAGAAACTTTCGAAAATACGATATTGGCAATGAAATGCAAATTCTAAAGAAGAGTCTTGTATATTTTGATGATGCTGAGAAAGATTTGAATATCCAAATGGATATCGAAAACAAGAGAATTTTTGAGATACTTAGTAAAAAAGAATGGCAGACAATAAAGGGATTCTTTGAAGGATTTGTAATGGAAAAATGATACTTGATAACCGCAGACGCAGAGGTAAATTTTTTGAGTTATTGTTCGAAAGTAGATTTCACCCATGGAATTTCATTGTTCAGACTATTTATAATTTTCTGTCAGCCGTCCACAATTCTGATTCAATTTCCTTTGCCACGGCCAGGTAAAAAGAATCATATAGTGTAGGCCTATTGTAATTGTTAGCAAAATCCCGGGCTATTTTTACAGTCATCGGCGAATAAAAGAAAATAATCTCCTGCTTCTTTAAAATCTCTGAAGCAGTTATCCCTTCCTCCAATGTCAATTCCCTCCGATACACCTAATTCCTAATGGCTGACTGGGTTCCATATATTAAGGTGTCAGGTGTCAGGAATGATGAACAGAGGCGGTGGCACCTGAACACCTGACACCTGATACCAAATACCCATAGCAATCTTAGCAAACAACAGTCTTGATTTACACCCCATTAATATGTTTGTTCATAATTTGTTCCCTGAACGCAAACATTGGCAGGCATTTTGCATCCCTTTCATTGGTGACTGAAATAAAAACGTTCAAGTTTTTTGGTGAAATGCCGATAATATATGAAATTCAAGCAGGCCAAAAGCCGCCGGGTAAAGAAGGACGGTCCGGGGTCTAAGCCCGCAAAAATAAAAAAGGAGTAACCATGACCATCTCCGTCGGAGGTCTCATATCCGGTCTTGATACAAACGGAATGATTGACCAGCTTTTGGAGTTGCAACAGCAGCCCATTGTTACGCTTCAAAAGCGAGAGGCCGCTTATCAGGTGGAATTGACCGCATATGGGAGCCTGCAGGGTGTGCTGGGCAGTCTAAAATCCGCCATGGAAGATCTTGATTCCGTGAGCGATTTGACCTCTTTTTCGGCCACGTCCGGAGATACGGATCTCTTCACTGTATCCGCCGGTAACACTGCCACGCCAGGTTCGTACGAGATTACGGTAACGCAAATGGCCAAAGTTCACAAACTGACAAGCTGTGGCTTTGACGACCAGGCCGTGGGCGGAGGGACCATAGACCTCACGGTGGGAAGCGGTAGTCCAGTGAACATCTCTGTGTCTGACACCGACACCATCCACGACGTAGCACAGGCTATAAATGATGCAGAAGCCGGGGTCCAGGCAGTGGTGATTTTTAACGGCACGAGTTATTTCTTGACTATCTCCGGCCAGGATACTGGAGCGGTAAACAAAATCAGCCTGATAGTAGATGACGTGGACGAGGCAGACAAGGATATCCTTGGTCTTTCCCGGTTGTTCTATAATGACGGAGATGGGAGCAACCAGTTGTTGAATACCCAGACTGCTGCCGACTCAATTATCGAAGTAGATGGAGTGTCCAATATTCAGAGGGATTCCAACACGATTGATGATGTTATTGAAGGTGTAACCATTACTCTTGAATCAGAACCTGACCCTGCTGAGACGGCTAACCTAACGGTAAGCCGGGACACATCAGCCGTGGTTTCCAAAATCAACTCTTTTGTCAGCGCATACAACCAGGTGCTTGACTTGTTTGAGGCCTATCAGGGCTATGACCCGGATACCGAAGCCGCGGGCGTTCTGCTGGGCGATGCCACCACAAACAGTATCCGGAACCGTCTAAACGCTAATGTCACCGGTATGGTTTCAGGTGTTGAATCATTCGACCGGTTGGCGGATCTTGGCGTTGCCCTGAATGCGGAAGGGCGCCTGGAAGTCGATTCTGAAACTCTTAATACAGTCCTCGATGATAATTTTGACGATGTGCTCCAGTTTTTCACCCAATCCACAGAAGGCTCTGAGGGTTTTGCCGTACGTATGGTGGATGTCCTGGAGGCGACACTCGATTCTACGGACGGATCACTTGTCGTACGGACGGATGGCATCCAAAACAGCATAGACGGTATTGAGGACCAGGTTGAACGTATAGAGATGCGTAATTTGGCATGGGAAACACGCACCAGGGCCCAATTCAATGCGCTGGAATTGCTTCTTTCCGACTATCAGACCACCGGGAATTTTTTGAGTCAGCAGATCGTGGGCATGCAAAATCTGAATAACTACATATCAAACAGAGGGTAACTGCAATCGGGGAATACAAGATCCCGGTTTACGAACATGAGAGAAAGGAGCTAATTTTATGATCGCCACAGGATACGCCGGCTACAGAAACGTAATGGCCCATACGACCGAAAGCAAAGAAGAGATCCTCTTGATGCTCTATGAAGGCGCCCTCATTTCTCTGAGTATCGCACGCAGAGGAATCAGAGAAAAAAACCCCAAACTTAAGGGCGAGAAGATCTCCAAAGTTTTGGCGATCCTGACGGAGCTTGACTGTGCCCTTGACAGGGAAAATGGCTTGGATCTGGCAGATAAAATGGCGGCTCTGTATGGCTATATGATGAATCGACTGACCACCGCAAATATCAAGAATGATCCTGAAGCACTGGAGGAGGTGGAACAGCTCCTGGGCCAACTGTATGAGGGTTTCAAGGGGGCGGCCGCCCAGATGGCCGGCGGGTTTGTTCATGCCGAAAACAATGAGCCGGAAATGATGAGAGGAATGAGTATTGCAATCTGAGACACATGAAACTCTGTACGGAACCCTTGCGGATATTACCGCCAGGATCAAATCCGCGCTTGGGGAAAATGATGCCCGGGCGCTCATAGGATTGGCTGAGGAACACAGGCATGTGATGGATTCGCTCAAGGGGGCGGGCTTAAGCCGGGATGCCGGACTGCTGGACCGGGTAAAAGAAACGCGGGATCAGGTTCATGAGGTTGTTGCAAAAATCCATAAACAGCGGGATGAACTGGGCCGGCAACTCGTGATGTTTGAAAGAAAAAAAAAGGTCTCTGCCGCTTATGCCGGAAATAGGCTTACCGTAATGTCAGTGATATGATTTTTTATAAAGTTTCCGTTTACGAGTTCATCAGACATTAAAATGTCGTAGGCGTTCACGGGTTCAAAGGTTCAAGGTTCCATTCTCGTCCCCGGATTCCATTTAGAATGCGTATTTACGAGAAAAGGGTCAGTTTCGTCAGGCCTAATCCAAAATTTGGAGCCAAATTGGCAATTACTTGGGAAAATGAACATTTGTAACGAGGACTTCGGATCTTCAATGCCTTCTTTGTCTTTAACCCTGAACCTGTGAACGGTTACAAAATGTCTAAACTATCCGGAAAATAATCCGATAATCAAGATAAGGAGGTATGGATTATTATGAGAGTTGAACCTATTACAGTATCAGGAAAGAACGAAGCGCCACCGGTTCAGGCAAGGCTTCCTGCAGAGCAGGCCACAAATCCGAAAGATAAAGAAGTTCAACAGCCTGTTAAAAGCGTGGATTTGCCTGATTTGGAAGAACTGGTAGCGGATGTTCAGAAAAATCTTAATATTATGCATAATGTAGATCTGCAATTTTCAGTTCACAAGGCTTCCGGGCAAATGATGATCACTGTATTTGATGAATCTACCGGAAAGGTTGTCAGAGAGATACCATCAAGCGAGATATTAGAACTTGCTGCCAAAATGGACGAGATGGTGGGTATGATGTTTGATCAAAAAGGTTGAAAGTCAAAATTTGGGAGCTATGGCCTGATAAATGCTTGAAGAGACGAGCCGTCAAATAAAGATCCTTATTATTGATGATGAAAAGGCCGTGGCGGATATCCTTAAGGATTTTTTATCCCACAAGGAAAGATCGGTTGATGTTTGTTATAGTGGGCTGTCAGGAATTCAGAGCATACAAAAGAACTCTTATGACTTGCTAATTGTTGACCTGGTTATGCCCAAGGTGGGGGGTCTGGACATTTTAAGGTATGCAAAAAAGACCAATCCTGACGCCCTTGTTATTATTATCACCGGCCATGCATCATTAGAGACGGCGGTAATGGCCATAAAAGAGGGGGCTTATGATTATATCCGGAAGCCCTGCAAACTCGAAGAGATAAGAATTGTTGTAGAAAATGCCATAGATAAGATAAAATTATATAGAGAAAATAGAGAATTAATTAAAAAATTACAGGATGCCTACAATGAGTTGATGGCTTATAAGCAAGAAAGCGATGATAATAAAAAAAATGCAAATATTAATTTTTTTTCTTCAAACACTCCAAGTCTCCATTATCTCTATAATAACAGTTCATTTCCCAATAATTATATCGAGAAATTGCAAGCTCTTTCTTCCTTAAAAGATAGTGGGAACCTGACTGAAGACGAGTTCAAGACTTTCAAGCGTAATCTCCTTAATAAAATGATCGAGCATGAACAATAAAGGTAACCGTTCACGGTTCAAAGTTCAGGGTTCAAAGGTTGGGTTGGAGGATTTGCGGTTGCCAATAGCTGAACAGGACTATTAATGGAAGAACATTTAAAGATACTTGTGGTTGATGATGAAGAGTGCATTCGGGATATTTTTAAAAATTACTTAACAGCTACGACGAATTATACCGTGTTAACTGCCAACGACGGTCTTGAAGCTTTAGATATAATCAAGTCGGAAGAAATCGACTGTTGTTTTACAGATCTTTCAATGCCCAACTTGAATGGTCTGGAACTCGCCCAGAGAATTAACCAGCATGACAACACAATTCCGGTTGTGGTAATGACCGGGTATCCTTCCATGGATAATGCCATAGAGACCCTGAAAAACGGTGTTGCAGATTTTTTAACCAAACCATTCCGGATGAATCAAATTCTTCCCACTATTAACCGGGTGATGACTTCAAGATCGCACTTTGTTGAGAATATTTTATTGAAAGAAGAGGCTGAAAAGAGCAGGAAACTGATTAAGATCAACCAGGAATTACAGGAAAAATTAAAGGAGGTCGGGACTATAAACCTTATCTTTCAGAATTTGGATCAGGCAACAACCAGCCAGGACCTTTTTAAGATACTGGTTAATTTGTCGGGAAAAATTACCCCATGCGATGAAGCACATTTCTGCTTTTTTACTCAAGGCATGAAAGATTATGAGATAATTGCTTCTTTTTTTAGAGATCAAAATAAAAAAAAGTCGGATGCAATAGTTATAGAAAAAAAGATAGCAAAAAAAGTTGCAAATGACGGTATGCCTTTTCTGATAAGAGGGAACAATGGAAATGGAGATATAATCGCTATTCCTCTCAAAATAAGGTCCAGCATCTTTGGTATCCTAACATCGATTATTAGAAAGGGAACCCACTGTTTCAGCGAGAAAGACCTCTATTTCTTAAATTTGCTGGTAGAGAAGGCATCCTTTTTGATAGAGAACCTTGCGCTTTATGAAAATATTTACGATAATCTTTTTTCCACGCTTTATGCCTTTGTTGAGACAATTGAGGCAAGAGATCCGTACACCAAGCAGCATTCCGCGAACGTATCAGCATATGCGATGTCAATCGCTAAGGCATACGGTTGCTCGCAGGACGAGATCGCCAAGTTGAACGTTTCCGGCAACCTGCACGATATCGGAAAGATAGGTATCCCTGACAGCATTATCTTAAAACCCGGCCGGCTTACGGATGAAGAGTATGAGATTATAAAAAAGCATCCGGTAATCGGAAGCAATATTATCGGGCATTTCGGCATGTGGACAGATGAACAGAGTATCATAAGACACCATCACGAAAGATTTGACGGGAAAGGATATCCTGATGGTCTTAAAGGGGAAGAGATTCCGTTTCTTGCTCGGATTTTGTCTGTGGCGGATGTTTATGATGCGCTTACCACGGATCGTTCCTATAGAAGAAAGATGCCGGACCATGTTGCAGTTAAAATTATCAGAGAAAATGCGGGAACTCAATTTGATCCTAAAATTGTAAATATCTTCCTTGAGCTACAAAAGAAGGGGGAGATTAAAACTTAGTTGAGTGATAACGTTCGATAAAAATTAAATTCCATTCATAATTTTAGGCATTTTAGCTCAATTTAGGCATTTTAGGCACTTTTCCGGCATGTCCGGATTTATGCTATTGAATGTATAAGATCTTGTGAGCGCTTCGCCATGTAGAGTCTTGCGTCGGCCTTTGAGATTAATTCTTTTTCGTTTTGCTGAGAATGGAGCTCGCCGGTAGTAGAAATGCCACAGCTTATTTTTACCTTGATCTTTTTAGATTTCCATTTGAAGCCATGATTTTCAACAGCAGATAATACCCTTTTCAAAAACATCTCCGATCTTTTCATTTCAGTATCCGGTAGAATGATTGCAAATTCGTCCCCCCCATATCTTGCCAGAATATCTGTCTGTCTTACTGAAGTTTTTAAGCACTCAGCCAGATCCTTAAGTACAAGATCGCCTGCCTGATGGCCTTGAGAATCGTTGATAACCTTGAAGTTATCTATGTCAATCATGATTAGGGAAAGCGATCTATTATATCTTTTTGTTCTTTGGAATTCTTTTTGAATAATGTCCTGGAACCCTTTGTGGTTTAAGATGCCGGTCAGGCCATCTTTAACCGTCAATTCTTTAAGCCTTTGGTATTCCTGGGCATTTTTCATGGACATGGCCAGAATGTTGGATATGGTTGACAGCAACTCCAGTTTTCCATTGTCGAACTCCTCACCTTTTTTTGGCAGAATAACAAGCAATCCCAGAGGCTTTCCCGCTAAAGTTAACGGCATGACCCGCTGTTTGGAAAGGGATATGGAATGGGATGAAGAAATTTTGACACTGGATGAATATAGATGAAAATCAGTATCTTTTTTTAAAATTTTTTCTCCGGACAGGGAGTAAAATGTGTCGGCTATGTCTTGTTTTAAGCTTTCCAGTATTTTTTTATTGATTTCCTTTTCCGACAAATGAAAGGCTATATTCCACCGGGAACCGATACGGTAAAGCATACCCAAAAGAGCAGGTTTTATAACATTTAAAAGGCCTGTGTTTAAAACCCGGGGAAGAATCATACTCCAGTTCATATCGTATGCAACTTCGGTGGTGAGTTGATTGATAAAGCTAATTTCCTGATTTTTCCTCCGGAGGTCTTGTTTTTCCCTTTCAAGGCTCTGGTTAACTTCTTTTAAATCATTAATCATTCCCAAAATTTCAATAAAAGATTTTCTATTTTCCATTCCGCCTAAAACGGTTTTATAGGTCCGATTGGAAAGATTGTTCCGTGAAATAAACCCATAAGCCCCGGCTTGGAGTATCTCAGATATCTTTTCTGCTTTTTTGTTTTCACCATAAAGGATAAAACAGGACTTGGAGCTGTTTTTCTGAAGAAGACGGGTCCATTTACAGGCCCGGTCCCCAATCAGATCGTAATCGGCAAGAATTGCAGCAAAATCATTTTCAAGAATGATGTCTTCGACCGCTTCGGAAAGGGGTATGATATCGACATCAAAACCTTCGGGCCCAAGGATTTGTTCGAAAAGATTCCCGTCCTTTTTTTGATTGCTTACCACTAGAATTTTATCATCCATACCTGTGCCTTCCAAAAACCAATGAGAATTTTTCAAGAAGAGTCGATGCCGTCTTATGAAAATTTATAGAAAAATTAAAACATGGCATCCTTTTGAAAATGTTTTTGCATTCGTTTTTTTAAAATTATTTGCAATATTTATGCCAGTATAGAAGGAATATAAATTTTAACTAGTGTCCATCCATAAATGGTAGATTTTGGTTTCCGGCAAGGCCCGAGCGAGTTTTCAACCGCCCCGAAAACATCACGGGATCTCCGACAGGCATAGCGCGCTAT
>RPGQ01000023.1 GCA_004193595.1 Desulfobacteraceae bacterium Eth-SRB2 | reverse complement strand
TCAAAAGCAGTTGCAAAATAGTGAATTTTAGACAAAAATTTGTTTTTGATATCTTCTTAAATTTTAAAAGGTTATCGAATATTAAAATCGATAAAACTCGTGTTTCAAATGCGCGGAAAGTAAGTTTATAAGCCTTGGCTTTGGCCATTTTAATAAAGTTTGATATGTCGCTATTAATATACTTTTTATACTCATGGGCACCTTAATTGTAAATTTTTACATTTTAAGGTACCATATCTTTAAAAGAATGTCCCGCTTTTTTTCAAAATTTTATATTTTTTCTGAAATCAGTTTGAACTTACAAATCGTGAAGTGGTTCAACTGGATGATCTTAAAATTCTATTCATTTCGCGATCTGACCTTATCCAAGCAAAGGAAGCAAGCGGAAGGCCGCAAGATAAAATCGATATTGAAAAACTCAAGGAGGCCGAAAAATTGGATACACTTGACAAGAAATAGCGAGCCGCTTCGCTTTGCGATATTTCTTGCATTGGAATAACCTGAAGGCCGTTTGGATCAGGACTTGTGAGTAATCGAACATCAAGGTCATGAAGCGAGCTTGGCCGAAAACAACCAAATAGCCAGGAGAGTACTCATGAAAAAAAAGCTCTTTACTGTGCAAAGAGGATTCGTGGTTTGGATCGCGACAGGGGTCGTTGTGATGACTATCTTATTCCCTGTGAAAGCCGCGGAGTCGGCAGATGAACAGCAATGGAAAACCCATCGCGAAGACGTGCGGATGATTCAGAAATACCTCAAGAAAGAAGGTTACGATCCCGGTCGCATCGACGGCCTGCTCGGTTCCAAGACAACGGGGGCCATCGTGGCGTATCAGGCTGAAAAGGGGCTTGCAACCCACGGAAAGATCACTGAAGAACTTGTCGCCCGGATTCTATCCCATGTTAAGGTGCCGGAGGATTTTTTCATTTGTTATTCTTCCGGTCCTGCTCATGCTGATTGGGGTGGCGGTATTGAGGTTACCGTGAAAGCGAATGGCGACTATTTAGTCACGCGGCAAAAGCGATGGAGAGCCGGTAGAGCCAAGGACACTTTGGCCGAAGGCCGCCTGACCCCGGCGCGCATGAAGATGATGTACACACAAGCCATGAGCTGCGGCGTTTTCAGCTTGAAAAAACACTACAGAAATCCGCGAATTATCGACGGCACTGTTAAAAATCTACGGTTCACGGCTAATGGCAAGTCGAATAGTGTGAGTTCTGCCAACACATGTGTAGGCGGGATTTACTGCATCGCATTAGTACTAAAAGCCGCCATTCCATCTGCAAAGGAAAACATTCGGTAATAAGTAAAATTTTTGATTTAAGCCCCGGCTGAAAAACGTTGCGTTTTGAATTGATAAAGGTGTCGCTACGCTGAACCAAAATCAAATGCGTTTACCCTGTTAGAGCAAAACCCGAAGGTTGACTTTTAATGATGACAATGCTTAAATAAATGTTGTCATCCAAGCATAGAGACCTTTTATTCATAAGCCTCTGGCTTATTTTATTATACCACAGGAGCAAAACCACAAGTCTTGTTATTTAATAGACCTGACTCAAGACCTAACTCAAAAAAGCAAATTCTTGTCATTTTATCATTTGATTGAATAAAAACTGAAACGATACCTGAACAATCAGAGCCATGCGCTCAGCTTGGCCGAAAATCGGGCAACGCACTAAAGCATAATCCATAACAACAATGAAAAAACCCGATCTTAAAAAACAGCCCATCATGGTGCGCATGCTTTATGCGCTGACGCCCATTCTTCTGGTGGGGATTTATTTTTTTGGTTGGCGAATCCTGTTCCTGGTGGCTGTTTCTTTTGTTTTTGCGTTTATAACCGAATGGATTATGGTTTCCCAGAGAAACGGCAAAATTACCTATGCCTGTTTTGTAACCGCAAGCTTATACGGATTATCGCTTCCGCCCACCACCCCATTTTGGATTGCGGCAGTGGGCGCCATAATAGCCATCCTGTTCGGCAAAGAAGTTTTTGGCGGATTCGGCAAAAACGTATTTAATCCCGCGATTGTGGGCAGAGCCTTTGTCTATGTTTGCTTTCCCATTGAACTGACATCCCAATTTGTACCCGTTTTTCGGGGGTTCCCCGGCGGCTTTGCCCATTGGAGTTTTGCGGGGTTACAAAAGCTCCCGTCTTATCTTCAAGCCGGGGGGGTGACCCTGGTTGATGCCGTCAGCGCGGCCACCCCCATGTGGGCGAAACGAGAATATGGTTTTGTCACGGATCTGGTCAATTTGGCAACCGGCAATATCGGCGGGGTATTCACCCATGAAGGCAATCCATACGTGCTCACCGCAGGCTCTGCCGGCGAGGTCTGCTCTATAATGATTTTGCTCTCCTGTTTATACCTGTTATACACGAAAACCGCCCAGTACCGCCTGTTTTTGGGTACGATTATCGGCGCCGTTGTCCTGAATGTCATATTAAGAAATATTTTAGGTTTAAATGATGTTCCTCCGGTTGGGTTTACGGTGTTTTCGGGTGGTTTGCTTTATGCGGCAGCCTTTATGGTGACCGATCCGGTTTCAGCGCCTAACAATAAAACTTCACAGTGGATATACGCCGTTTTTATCGGCATGATGATTGTTCTATTTCGATATAAGGCCGTGTTTGCCGGAGGGGTTGCTTTTTCCATCCTTTTAGGGAATATGCTGGCACCTTCGCTGGACCTGTGGATTAAACGATACCAGGTTTATAAAAAACGAAAACAAGGATCCGCGTCATGAATAAAAAAAGCGCGGCATATATCATCGGCTTCATGATTGTGATTTGTGTGGTGTTTGGCACCGGCGTATCCGTGGTGCATAACGCGACTCAGGATATGCTGGAAAAGAATAAAAGATTTCATAGAAACCGAATTATATGTCAAGCGTTTTTACTCCGGGTTTCGGACGAAAGTGCAAAAGCTTACGCCCAAGCCATTTCAGAACATATAGAGTTAAAGGCCATAACGGACGGCAACCGCATCAGAAACGTTTATAGACGAATTGATCCGGAAAACCCGGCAATCGGCTTTGATTTTGGCGGCATGGGATTTTGGGATCGCATCGACGGGATTATTGTATTTACGCAAAATCTTGAAAAAATCATAAACATTCAATTTTTTGATCACAAGGAAACACCCGGACTCGGCGCTCGTATTGAGGAAAAATGGTTTACGGACCAGTTCAAAGGCGTTGCCATCGCCTGGAACAAGGATGCCTCGGACCGGGTGATCATCGGACGTGCAACCGGAACAAAGCCGGATAACCAGGTGGATGCCATCACCGGGGCCACCCAGACATCCATGGCGCTAAAGCGGTTTTTAAATGCCGAACTGGAGCGCATACGGGCCTTAAAACTTGACTGACCCATTCGGGGTAAAGGGTATCATATAACCGATGCAAAGATGATTTCATGATAGCCGATTCAAAAAAAATATTTAAACAGGGCATTTTCAGCGACAATCCCATCTATCGACAGGTGCTGGGCATCTGTTCGGCGCTGGCCGTAACCAACCTTTTGGCCAACACGCTGTTCATGTGTTTTGGGGTTATTTTCACCACGGCATTTTCTAATCTTACGGTTTCCCTGTTGCGAAAGCACATTCCGCAGCGAATCCGAATGATTGTTCAGGTTCTCATTATTGCCAGCTATGTGATGATGGTTGATATCACTATTAATGCAATGGCCCCGGATATCCATCGGTTTATCGGTCCGTACGTTGGATTGATTATTACCAACTGTATTATCATGGGCCGTGCCGAAGCATTTGCCAGTCAAAACAAACCCATCCCTTCATTTTTAGACGGAATCGCCTGTGGGCTGGGGTATTCAATGGTTTTAATTGCCATTGCCATTGTGCGTGAAATTTCCGGATTTGGGACTTTATTAGGATATGCATTGCCGGCAACCGATCTCTGGTGGCATCAATGGACCATCATGGTCATGCCGCCGGGGGCATTTTTTATGCTGGCCATTGTCACCTGGATTGCCCGGGCAAAATTTGAACCCAAGGAGTAGTCTTAAAAAGGGGGGTGTAAATTAAGACCGTTGGTAAACGCTTATCCTTGCATATTGACAAACCGTGGCTCTGAAACCTTTTTTTAAATGTCAGGTTTCAGGTTTCAGGTTTCAGGATTAAGGGGAAAACGAGGTGACCAATAGCAATTATATGGACGTGGAGGATCTTGAGGTCTATAAAAAACTGAACATGCTTCCTGACACCTGAAACCTGACACCTGAGACCACAAATAGCCATGGCAATCTTAGCAAACAACAGTCTTGATTTACACCCTACAGAGGGTATGTGATGGATGTTTTACATTCAGGAATCATTCAAACGTTCTTTTTGATTCTTATCTCAGCGACCTTTACCGATAATATTTTGCTGACCCGGTTTCTGGGGATGTGCTCCTGTCTGGGCGTATCGAAAAAAGTGGATACCAGTCTGGGGTTGGGACTGGCCGTGATCTTTGTCACCGCCTGCACGGCAGTAATCAATTATCTGGTATACCAGTTTCTTTTAATTCCTCTGGGCATCGCCTATTTAAAACTGATTGTCTTTATCATCGTTATCGCCGCCTTTGTTCAGTTTGTGGAAATGGTGATTGAGCGGGTATCCATAAAACTTTATTTTTCTTTAGGTATTTTTCTACCTTTAATAACGGTAAATTGCGCCATTCTTGGAACGTCGCTTTTTATGCTCAACAAACCGTATAGCCTCTTGCAGGCCTTTGCTTTTGGCCTGGGAAGCGGCTTGGGATGGTTTTTGGCCATCACCATCATCGGTGGCATTCGCGAAAAGGTAAACGAAGCATCTGTTCCCAGAGGGTTGGAAGGTCCCGGGATCACTTTGATCATCATCGGTATTATGGCGCTGGCTTTTGTGGGTTTTTCCGGAATGATCAAAATTTGACGGTCTCGTAAAAAGTCCAACTTCTGCGTTGTGCTGCATTTCGCAATCATTCAACGTACGAAAAGTACGCCTCATGATTACAAAATTTGCAACGCCTTTTTATCCCGCCTATGTTTGGCGGGGGAGTTTGAACTTTTTACGAAACCGTCTAAATCGGACTTTTTACGAGTTCATCAAAATTTGATTCGTTGAATAATAATATGCTTAACGCGATATTCATATCCGTAGGATTTTTAGCGGCATGCGGCGGTTTTTTGGCGGCCGTGCTGGTTGTGGCTGAAAAAAAGATCCTGAATTACGGTCCCTGCAACCTCGATATCAATGCCGGCGAGAAGGAACTGGCCGTTGACGGCGGTTCACCCCTATTGTCCGCCCTGGCGGAAAACAGCATTTTCATTCCATCGGCATGCGGCGGCAGAGGCAGTTGCGCCTATTGTAAACTTAAAGTGTTAGAAGGCGCCGGATTTGTCGGGCCCGTGGAAGAGCACCATTTAACACCTGAAGAACTCGAAACCGGCGTTCGGTTGTCGTGCCAGGTCAAAATCCGAAACGACCTTAAAATTGAAATCCCAAAAGAACTGTTTGCGGTCAAACACTTTCGGGCAAAGCTTATTGAAAAAGAAATGCTCACCTATGATATTGCCGGGCTGCGTATTGAACTCATCGAACCCCAAACCATCGATTTTGTGGCCGGACAATATATTCAACTGGAGTCTGAAGAATATAAAGGCAGGGAAGCGGTAATGCGCGCCTATTCGATTTCTTCGGTGCCCTCTGACAACAGACACATTGAGCTGATGATCCGAAAAGTTCCGGAGGGCATCTGCACCACATGGGTGTTTGATTATCTTCAGGAAGGAAAGGAACTTTATTTCTCGGGTCCCTACGGCGAATTTCAACTGTCAGAAACGGATGCGCCCATTATTTTTATTGCCGGCGGCAGCGGCATGGCGCCGATTTGGAGCATCATACAAAGAATGGTTGAAAAAGGCATTCACCGAAATGCCGTTTACTTCTTTGGCGCCCTTAGCCAGAAAGATTTATTTTATGCGGATGAGCTGAACAATATTGCCGATTCATCGGAATGGTTCAAATTTGTCCCGGCCCTGTCACAAGAACCCGAGGATTCGAATTGGCAGGGAGAACGAGGATTAATTACGGATGTGGTGAAACGATACTTCCCGGACACATCCGCTCACGAAGCCTACCTGTGCGGATCGCCGGGCATGATTAATGCGTGCATATCCGTATTGACGGAAGGCGGACTGCCGGAAGAGAAAATTTATTTTGACAAGTTTGCCTAAAATTTTAAAGAACGGGATTGCAACATGAAACGGAGCCCTGCCGAGGACGAATTAATTCAATGCTTAGGCCCTTCAAAATTTTCAGCACAAGGATTTTTGGGGCATGATTCGCGTCCGGTTGATGAAATTATTTCTGCTGATCAAAGAAAATTGGACCGGCTCGGAATTTCCATAAAAACATTGGTGGATAGCCTTAAAGCGGTTTATCAACAAGCACAGCAAGCCCATGGCGCTGAAATTCAAATCAAACCGGGTGTCTATGTTGTCTTTTTCGAATCCAGGGGCAGGGTGCCCTCTCCATTTAAAACGGATGGTGTGTTTGAAAAGGGGGAAGCCGCAGTCCGTGAAAAAGAAACCGGTCAACAAATGATTATCACTCAACTGGGGATCGCCCTTATTGAAAGACACCATTTTTTTCAAGGACTCGGCAGCCGCTACCGAATGGACCCGGAAGTTGCGGTCCGGTTGTTGGGATTAGCTTCTTTTAAAGAAGGTGCGCCGTGAAAACCTGAAATTTGTCGAGGGGCAAATCAACGCCGAGATGTCCGGGCACAATTATTTACGAGAGAGGAAACTATGCAAAGACAGGAATTTATCCGCCAGATCAAGGTAAACAACAGGCCGTATGATATTGCAGACATCAGTCTGCTTCAGGAAAAAGGTATTTCAGATATAAATAAGCTGCCGTTTTCCATCAGAATCCTTGTTGAAAACCTGTTGAGGAAACTGGATGGCCGTATTGTCAAAAAAGAGGATGTGCTCAAAATCGCCGGGTGGAAAAAACGATATGACGAACCCGTGGAAATACCTTTTCATCCGGCACGGGTTTTGATGCAGGATTTTACCGGTGTTCCCGCAGTGGTGGATCTTGCCGCCATGCGGGACGCCGTAAAAGATCTCGGGGGTGACCCCATGAAAATCAACCCGCTGGTACCGGTCGATTTGATCATCGACCATTCCGTCCAGGTTGATTATTTTGGCACCCGGGACGCGTTACAAAAAAATGTGGCCAAGGAGTATGAACGGAATGGGGAAAGATACGCGCTCTTGAAATGGGCCCAGAAGAGTTTCAATAACTTTCGGGTGGTTCCTCCGAATTCCGGAATCTGCCACCAGGTAAATCTTGAATATCTGGGGCAGGTGGTGATGGTCGAAACGTTCGACGGAAAATCCATGGCGTATCCGGACTCTCTGGTGGGCACCGACTCACATACCACCATGATTGACGGCATCGGGGTAATGGGCTGGGGCGTTGGCGGCATAGAGGCTGAGGCCGTCATGCTCGGACAGCCGTATTATATGTCGATTCCTCAAGTGATCGGTGTAAAAATGGTCGGCGAGTTGAAAGAAGGAATAACGGCAACCGATCTGGTGCTGGTGGTGACCGAACTGCTCAGGAAACACAATGTTGTGGAAAAATTTGTCGAATATTTCGGTCCGGGAATGAAGAAACTGTCGGTCCCCCACCGGGCCACCATTGCCAATATGACGCCGGAATACGGTGCCACCGTGGGGTTTTTTCCTGTGGATGAAAAGACCATAGAATACCTTCACCTGACCCATCGGGAAAAACAGGCCGATCTGGTTGAGATCTATACCCGGGCCGTGGGGTTATTCTATACCGGGCAACAAGAGCCGGAATACACGGAAGTTCTCGAACTCGACCTTTCCTCGGTAAAACCCTCTGTTGCCGGTCCGGCCCGACCCCAGGACAGGATCGAGCTAAAGGATCTTAAAAGAAACTTTGCCACGGTACTGGGGGGTGAATATGATCGAAACGCGGATCTGGCCGGCATTTCCACGTTTCACGACGAATCCGGCTGCCGAACGGTGAGGACACCCCGTTGCAAGGTAACTGACGCCGGAAAATATCCGGTGAACCTTGACGGAAAAACGGCCACAATCGGCCACGGGAGCATTGTGATCGCCGCCATAACTTCATGTACAAACACCTCAAACCCTTTTGTCCTGATGGGAGCGGGACTGTTGGCCCAAAAGGCCGTGGCCAAAGGATTAAAAGTCCCTCCGCATGTAAAGACTTCCCTGGCGCCGGGTTCCAAAGTGGTCATTCGGTATCTTGAAGACGCGGGATTGGTGCCTTATCTCGAGGCCCTGGGTTTTCATCTGGCAGCCTTCGGATGCACCACCTGTATCGGAAACAGCGGTCCTTTGCATCCGGAGATCGAGAGAGCGATTTCTGAAAATGATTTGACCGTAGCCTCGGTGCTGTCGGGAAACCGCAATTTCGAGGCCAGAATCCATCAGAGTATCCGGGCAAATTTTTTAGCATCACCCTTGCTGGTGGTGGCACTGGCGCTGGCCGGAAGGGTGGATATCGATTTGACCGTGGAACCGCTTGGGACCGATTCCGGCGGCCAACCCGTCTATCTTTCGGATATCTGGCCGACCAACGCGGAAATCCAAAGCCTGGTACAAAAGCATGTTCATAAAGAGTTTTTTGAAAGTGAGTACGCCAAAATATTTGACGGGGACGAATTCTGGCAAGCCCTGGAAGTTACGGAAAGTACTACCTTTGACTGGGATGAACAGTCCAGCTATATTAAAAAGCCGCCGTATTTTGAAAATTTCACTCTCGATCATGCAAAGGCTTCGGATATAGAAAATGCCGGTGTGCTTTTATTGCTGGGAGATTCGGTGACCACGGACCATATTTCTCCGGCCGGAGCCATACCCGAAGATTATCCTGCCGGCCGCTACCTGATGGCAAATCACGTGCTTCCCGCAGAGTTTAATTCCTATGGTTCGCGCAGAGGAAATCACGAAGTGATGATTCGGGGAACGTTCGGAAATATTCGCATAAAAAACAAGCTGGTTGCGCCTAAGGAAGGCAGTTTTACCGTAAAATTTCCCACTAAAAAAGAAATGTTTGTCTATGATGCCGCCCTGGAATATATGGCTGAATCCAGGCCCCTGATTGTATTGGGAGGCAGAGAATACGGGACCGGGTCTTCCAGAGACTGGGCCGCAAAAGGAACCATTCTTTTGGGAATAAAAGCGGTGATTGCCCAATCTTTTGAGCGGATTCACCGGAGCAATCTGGTTGGCATGGGGGTACTGCCGTTGGTGTTTAAAGAAAATGAGAATTTGGAAACCCTGGGTTTAACGGGTTCCGAAACGTTTTATATCAGCGGAATCCAAGATATCAGCCCACGAAAAGTATTACAGGTCACCGCCGTAGCAGAAGACGGAAAAACCATGGATTTTGAAGTGATTTCACGGCTGGATACGGATGTGGATGTGGAGTACTATGAAAACGGCGGCATTCTGCAATGTGTGCTCCGGAATATTCTTCAGAATAACTAGTTTCCATTGCATACATAAAACAGCATGTCATCCATGTAAAACGGAAAAGCGTGGCATTGAAAGGATAATCCACGCTTTTTTTTGGTTTTTCCCGGATCAGATAGGGTAACACTTACGTTCATAATACGCTGAAGTTGTTTTATCAAAAACCGCTTCATTTTCATGGATATATTTTGCTCCCTGCCATGGCCCGCATGCAAGAACAACCGTTTCTCCGAGGGTGAACTTCCTTTTACAGGCAGGGCACCCTTCTGAATTTAAACGGTTGAGTCTTTCAAGATCTATCATTATTTTTTGTTTTGTAGGTTTCATAATAGGCCTATTTGCAATATTTTTCAAAAAAGTTTTTCGTAAGTTTGACGGTCTCGTAAAAAGTCCAACTTCTGCGTTGTGCTGCATTTCGCAATCATTCAACGTACGAAAAGTACGCCTCATGATTACAAAATTTGCAACGCCTTTTTATCCCGCCTATGTTTGGCGGGGGAATTTGAACTTTTTACGAAACCGTCTAAATCGGACTTTTTACGAGTTCATCAAGTTTGATGGTCTCGTAAAATATCAAAAAAGGCCTTTTTATGAATTCATCAAAATTATTCCGGAAATTTTATGGTTATTTTTTTGCCGCCATCCTTTGTTTTCAATTTTATTTTGAGATCAATACTGCTATCCCGGATACCTAATGCCAAGGGGCTTTTTCCTTTATCCCCATCGATATGAGTAATTCCGGTCACCGCCTCGATAATCTTTTCAGCGACTTCGGAACCCGGAGATGGAAGGTCTTTTTTACGGTATTCAGCAGTTACCGTTACATTTCCATCATCTGATCTTGTGATGGAAATTTTTTCGGCGTTGTTATTGACACCGTGCAAAGCAGCCAATGCCAGCCATTTTAACGCGGCTTCATTTTTATCGACTTCATCGTTAATATCTGACATTTCTTTTAACGGATCTGCGGTTGCAAAACAATCACAGAGTTCCTGCATTTTCAAATGTAAACTTCCTTTATCTTTCATGGCGTTTCCTCCTTTGATGAAAAAGCGATCATTAGATAACCGATGGTTTTCACAGATGGCCTTCTTCCATGGCCACTCGGCCACATCCTCCACATACATATTTCATGGACAATCGCTCAACTCAGGTATGACTTACATAAGTACAAAACGATCACGATGAAATTAAAAATAATTTAATACCACAATGTAGCATTGTCAACCTTTTTAATAGAAATAAAATAAACCACATATCGACGTTTTTGATCCATTCCGGATTTAAGCGGTCCCTTCATTTTCTATGAAAAGGTGGCGAGGATTTCGAAACTATAATCATAACCGTAGTAGGTGTGGATGGTGTTCAAAAGGGTTCTGGTTCTTGGGAATGCAAATGCCGGCGGCAGTGCTTTTATTGGCAATGAGCATGTGAGCATTCAAGCCAGAGGGCTTAAATCCAACTCCATTTACACGGTCTGGTTCGTTAATGCCAAGCCGAAAAAACATGAAACCGGAGCAGGTATGCCTCCATATATGTTTAAAACAGATAGATGGGGCAATGGAAATTATTCAGCTTCACGGGGTGAATTACCTTTTGGGAAATGGGTAATGGTTATGGTCGTGCTTCATCCGACAGGTGATCCCAAAGATATGAAAAACGGCGAGCCGGAGGCTTCCATCTGCTTCGTTATTAAGGGCTCATAATAGTTTACTATGACTTCGCCCTTAAGTGCCTTGAATAAAAAAGCCTCCGACTCGTGCAAAATTCAGGTACAAAGGCGATTGAAAAAAAGAAAGAAGGATCAGATCTTGAATGATACACCAGTACATTTTATTCTTTCCCGCGAATCAGGTTCTGATCCCACTCCCAGTCGCAACCCATTCATGTGTGTAATTCACTGATGTTGGTTAACAGCGGTCATTTATTACTTTCCATCGGAATTCGAAGGTCTGGTTTCAGGTTTCAGGTGTCGGGTGTCAGGAGGACGAACCTAAGAGCTGACACCTGAACACTGACACCTGAAACCTGGATTGCTTGAGGTATATCAGCAACAATCTTGATTTACACCCCCCATTCATTTTTGGGACGATGAATTTGCGGCCTTTTGTAATTCTTTCTCGATCATTTCTGAAAAACCTTGCAGGCTGCGCTTTCGAAGGCGCCGGCCGTTGATAAAAACAGACGGCACACCCCTGACCCCGGCTTTGCTCCCATCCCGTATGTCGGCATGCACCTTGC
This sequence comes from Desulfobacteraceae bacterium Eth-SRB2, assembly GCA_004193595.1. GTDB lineage: Bacteria > Desulfobacterota > Desulfobacteria > Desulfobacterales > UBA11574 > S5133MH16. The sequence goes on along the minus strand of RPGQ01000023.1, from coordinate 27,376 downwards.
CGGCAATGGCCGGGTCTTTCCGGTCTTTTTCAAATTGAGCCATGTCAAGTTTCAACCGGCCGGCAATTTCGCGTATCTTCTCATCGCTAAGATCCTTGTAGTGTGCGTATAACTGGTCGTGAAAGGACCAGAACTTGCCCTGCCTTTCTGCTGCCAGGGCGGCTTTGGCCGAAGGTTCGGAATACTTGTGGGATCGGAGCGGAAAGTTTTTATAAACAATTTTTACTTGTTTAGGGTATTTTTCGATTACCTGATCGAGAAGAGACGTGAGTCTCGAACAGTGCGGACACTGGAATTCACTGAAAACCGCAATAACCACCGATGCATTCTCGGAACCCTTATAAGGGGAACCGGAAGTGTCGATCTTCTGAACAAATTCCAGCTGGATGACCTGAATGGTTTTGTCCTTTCGACTGCTCAAGAAAAGAACATCCGAACCTTGGATCAGCTGTAACCTGTCATAGACTTTGCCCACGTTGATTTTTTCGGTCAAACGACCGTCGGCAGCGTAAATCAACAATTCCCCTTTTGGGTTGAGCACATAAATTTCGTTGCGATTGGCCGAAAAGGCCATATCAACCGGCTGATCTTCAAGTTTGTATGTTTTCAGAACATTGTATTCCACTTCTGCATGAACCGGTGCCAGGATACCGAGGCATATCAGCAGGATCGGTATTATGGATTTGACTTCGAACTTCATATTAAACCTCCGTTTTCATCTGTTTGGATTGCGTTTGTAAGGTGGTGGGCAAAAATATCAGTAGGAAAGAATGGCATTTAAATCAAAAAAGCTCAAGTCCTCATGTAAAATCCTGCGATATATTTCTTGTTTAAATATTACTATTATTACAGCAAAAGTGTGTAAATGTTTTCATAAAAATAAGATAAATATTTTTTAAATCATTAGATGTGATTTTCTTGCATATGATATAACAAGTTAATTTAACTATAATAAATGTATATTATACTATTTTGGCCTGACTTTTGCAGTTAATCGATAAAAAAGGAGCAAATAAAAAATGATAAATCTTATATTAATATCGTCATTAACTCTTGTTTTATACGCATGGATTAATCTTTATGCAACGCGTAAAAAGGAAATAAAGATAAGGCAGAAACAGACCAAAGAAATTATTTTAAAAAGGCTGGGGAGTATTTAAAATGAGCAAAAGCTTCCTAAAAGAAATTAGAGAATCTCTCATGATAAGCAAAGCCGAGCTTTCTAGAAAGGCCAATATATCACCAATTACTCTTACACGGATAGAACAGGGCAGGGCATGCAGAGTGGAAACCAAACGAAAGATTATTTTGGCTTTAGGTTTGAAAAAATCAGAAAAAAACAAGGTGTTTGGTGAAGATATTAAGGTATCAATTAAAGATGGACCAGACAGACGTTCGGGTATGGATCGGCGTAGATTCTTATATGACATTCATATTCCTGATAAAAGATCCGGAAAGGAACGGAGAAATGGACCGATTCTTGAATAAAAAATGAATGGTTAGATATTCGGCTTAACCTTAACCAAAGGAAGACCGCCATAAATATAGGCTCTCACAACGCTATATTGGAATGGCTGATACAAAAATAAAAACATGAAAGAAAACCGACTACAGAGAACTCCGAAATCAAAATACTTAAATATTGTGCTGCCGGAAGAGTTAATTAAAAGAGTCAATACCATTTGTGCTGAAAAAGAAATGAGTGTCCAGGATTTTGTGACGGATGCCATCATAGAAAAATTACAACTTGCTTACAAGGAAAGGAGAAAAAAACCCCGATTATAGTCGGTATTCAGACCACTTCACTCATTCGTTACCTGGAACTCTTTTAAGCCCAAATTCCATCCAGGTGTAAGACCTTCTTCTGTAAGAGCTTCGGCATTTTTTTTTAAATATCCATAAATTTAACCACTTCATCAATCTGTTTGGTTGTTATATACCCTTTTTCCCATAAAATCTGGCCGATGAGACGATGTTCAGTACCTTCCAAATTTTCGAGGATCTGAATCTCCATTGCCTCAAATACATTTTCGGGTTCAACGAATCCCTTTTTTATGGCTACGGTTCCAAAGCGTTTGTCAAGCTTTTTTATAGGCATTTTTTATTTCCTTTATTCAGGCCGGCTTGAGGGCCAATTAAAATTAGCGAAATTGGAGATTGCAGCATTTCAAAGTGCAATCAAATCCATCCGATTGTGTGCCCGTCCTTTTTTTCTTTAAGAACTCTTTCCGGATAGTTGGTAAAGACCCCGTCGACCCCGAGATCATTCATCTTCCTTATATCCTCCGGGTGATTGACGGAAAACACGAATACCCGGAGGTTTCGAGAGTGAGCGTCATCTACAAACCGGCGGTCGATGAATTCAAGAGACATATGAACCGAATAGGCTTCCAGAGATGTCGCAAATGCCGCATCATCCAAGGGAAGACCAACCATCATAGCGCCAAGTTTTATTCGAGGGTCCAGCCGACCTACCTGTTTTAGCACACGATGATTAAACGACGATATGAGTATCAGATCATCGTTCCAACCCAGATCTCTCATATTGGAGATAAACTCTACGACCGGGCGAGGAGTATCGGGTCCTTTCAATTCGATATTCACCCCCGCCTGCAAATTAATTTCTTCAAATATCTCCTGAATGGTGGGAATCTTTTCGCCATCACCGGCATTAAGGGTCCGCAAGTAGGCAAACTTTTGCCCAAGCAAAATTCCCGTACCGTTGGTCGTACGTTCGAGTCGGTTATCATGAAAAACGATGAGCTGCCCGTCAACGTATTGGACATCAATTTCCACACAAGGCACACCGAACTCGAGTGCCTTACGGATTGATGCAAGCGTGTTCTCCGGCGCATGCCCCATGGCACCTCGATGCCCAATGCAAAGTAGTTTTCTAATGTCCAATCTGTCTCACACTAGCTTAGCTTTTGAATTTCAATTGCCCCATTCATTAATTGCTCGGCAAAGGCCCTATCAGCAGGTGCAAAATCAAATTGGTCAAGTTCATGCTTAAATATCCATCTGATTTCTTCATGGTCAAGCAATTTGAAATCACCTTTTTCCCAGGAGGCTCTGAAGGCCATCAATTCTATTGTACCAAAATCATAAGTATGGATGTTTGAACCGACATATTCTCCAACACTCACATCGATATCAAACTCTTCCTTTAGTTCTCTTTTTAAACACTCCCTTGGTGTTTCATTGGGTTCAATTTTGCCCCCAGGAAATTCCCACAGATTTGGCAAGCGTGCAGTTGGTTTTCGTTTGGCTATAAGCAGCATACCGTCATTAACGAATATTGCTGCAGTTACTTTGATAATTTTTTTCTCCATTTTTTTATTGTCCATTTGAGATAATGTGTTCAGTTTATTTTGGCCTAAAAAACCTGGTCCTTCCCCGGAATGCGGGATCTTTGATGGGCCATGCCTGTCCCGCATTGCGGGGGTCAGAGATCAATGGCTCTGCCCGTATAAATTAACCGGAGAACTGGAGTACTGGAGTGTTGATTTAAAAAAAAGAGCTTTAAACTTTCAGATTTTCTCCAGGGATCTGTTTTCTGAAAGCGATGAAAAAAGGGGTTTCTTCCATTACTCCACCACTCCAATACTCCAGTACTCCGCAAATCGTTAAATGCCGGCAAACTAAATCCCCTCTGGGGATAATCAAAGCCGGGCCCTCTGGACCCGGATCTTTACTTTAGATACTGGGAAAATTCCCGGTTCCACTAAAAGCGAGACTGCAGGGTACTCTTCAATGATGGCCCAATTGAATGAGTCTGTTGATTAATGGTCTTTTCGCCCAATCTCTGCGTTATGCTCAAAAAATAATCCTCGGAATATCAAATATATGCATGTGGTTATTTTTTTCGCATGCCTTGATCTTGAACGAAAATCCTCATTAATCAACAAACTCTTGAATCAGGTCTTATTATCCGTGTTCCTTGCATAATCCTATATCAACCCTGCCTGCCGACCCCATGCTGCAAGGTTTTCAAAAGGCCCGTCAAAACCCTGCGCTTCATCGAATTCGCCGGTGTCCGGGTCAATGGCGACAAACCATACGCCGGCAGCTTTGGCGGCCCATAAATCCCCTTTGCCGTCCCCGATAAACAGACAGGTTTTGGGATTGAACTCAAATTCATCCAGCAGATGTTTTAAAGATTCGGTTTTGGGCCAATTCCCTCCCCCGCGGATGATGTCCAGAAGGGGTTCAACCTTTTGTACGACCAGAATATGGTGTAACTCATTCAGGGGCGTGTTGGACAATGCCACCCGGGTAATGTCGAGTCCGGCAAGCGCTTTTAGGATAGATTTGCAGCCGTTGGCCAAGGGGGCCGTGCCCATGGAGTGTTTTGTCAGTGTTTTTAATTTTTCCCAACGCAGCTCGAACTCTTTTTCTATAAAGGGCCTTTGTATGATTTGATCCTGAACCCTGCGTATTTTCTCGCCCCGGTCGATTCCGGTGAGGGTTAAATAAAACGATGCGATCTGCTGTTGCGTCAGCGGATCGTCGCTGAAGGCCTGCCCCATTGCATGGGCATTGGCCGGATTCGAATCTATCAACACCCCGTTGACATCAAAAATGCAGATCCTGACTTTTGACAACTGAAACATAAAATCCAAAGGTAATCTAAAAATTTAACCGCAAATGGACGCAGATTAACACAGATTATTCAGTGGGCAACACGATGCGGGCGTCAGCCACGACGCACCGTTTCGCCGAGCACATGACCGGGTTCAGATCGATGGACTCGATCATTTCCGCTACCGCCATGAAGAATTCCGAAAAACAGATTAAAGTGCGGGTCAGTTCGTCGCGATTGACGACCACGCCGCCCCGGTATCCGGAAAGCAGGCGGCCGCCCTTGAGGCACTTGATCATGGACGCCACATCCTCCGGCCCCACGGGCGCCATGCGCAGACTGATATCCTGGTATATCTCCACGCCGGTACCGCCCATGCCCAGCATGACCACCGGCCCGAATTGATCGTCGATTTTACCTCCGATGATCAATTCCAGACCGGAGACCATCTCTTCGACCAGCATGGCCTCGAAGCCGTCCAGGCGGGCAAACCTTTCAAATACGGCCGCCAGTTCTTCTGTGGTGGTGATGCCCGTTTTCACACCGCCGTGATCCGACTTGTGGAGGATGCGGGAGGAAACCACCTTGGCCGCCAGGGGAAACCCGAGGTCTTGGGCGGCGGATTGGATCCGGCCGGGATCGGTTACAAGGGTAAAACCCGGCACGGTCAGTCCGGCCGTGGCCAGCAGCCGTTTGGCATCGGGTTCGCTAACCCATCCCCGCGTGTGGGATGCATCTATGACGGTCTTGGTTTGGGTTTTCAGCATGGCCGGCTCCTTCGCAGGGCTTCGACCATCAACACCGCCCCTTTGATGGAGGAAGACACCGGAACCCCGTTGAATTCAAACCCCTCGATGAGCATCCGGTATCGATCCACATGGGGAACATAGGCCACAAGGGGTTTGTTGTTGTGTTTGCAGACCTGGCTCAGGCGAGCGCCAAGATCTGAGGTAATCTCCGGCGAGTAAGGGAGTAGTAGCAGAATAATGCAGTCGAGTTCCGGAGACCGGGCCAGGTGTTGCGCGGCGGCCTGAAAGTCACCGTCGGTGGCGCTGCCGGTGAGATCGATGGGATTGCCCAGGGATGCAATGGGCTGCACACTGGGAATCAGGTCAGCGCGAATCTCGGCCTGTTGTCGTGGATCTATGGCGGGAATGGACAAGCCGTGCCGGCTGCAGATATCCACGGCCAGGGATCCGTGCCCACCGCTACTGCTGATAATGCCCACCCGACCGTCTATAGAGTCCTGATAACAACTCAAGACCTCGCAAAAAGAGGTCAGTTCGAGCTCGTTGGCGGCTTCCACGATGCCGTGCTGGGCCAGCACGGCAGAGAAGACCTCGTAGTCGCCGGCCATGGACGCGGTGTGGCTTGAAACGGCCCGGATTCCTTCCCGGGTTTTGCCGGCTTTCAAAACGATCACCGGTTTGGCGTACCGGCGGGCGGCCTGTACAAACTCCCGCCCCTCACCGTGGGCAAACCCCTCGATGTAAAATGCGATTATCCCGGTGTCCGGATCTTCAGCCAGATACCTGAGGAGGTCCATCTCCCGGATAAGTGCCTTGTTGCCGATGCTGACCCCAAGGGAAAGGCCGATCCCCTGTTCGGCAAATTTGGTCATCAGGTCGACCAGCACTCCGCCGCTCTGACTGACCAGGGCCACCTTGCCGACCTCGGGCCGAATCATCCGTTCACTGGGAATAAAAAAGGTGTCCATACAGCCGGGAACATAGAAGCCCAGACAATTAGGCCCGATAAACGGAAAACCGCGCTGCCGGGCCAGTTCTGCCAATTGCTGTTGTAAATCCAGGCGTCCGACCTCGGCAAACCCCCCGGAAATGATCGTGGCTCCGCCGGCCCCGGCATCAATACAGGCCATTAGTGTATCTAATGTATATTGGGCACGCACAATAATAATCGCCAGATCGATGGTATGGGGAATTGCCTGGATGCCGGTATAAACTTTCTGGCCGAACAGGTCGCCGCCTCGCGGGTTGACCGGAAAGACATCTACCGAGTAGCGCAGATTGATTTTATTAAAAATAACGTTGGCCGGATGGCGGTCACGTTCCAGGGACACTCCGATGACCGCCACGGTCCGGGGATGAAACAGGCGCTTGAAATCCCAGACAGCGGGCCGGGATTCCGGGAACGGGGCGTTTGAAGATGGACAGGTCTTTTTCAATGTTTTTCTCTGGAGCCCATACGGCTAATTTTGTGGATGTGCTTGACTATAGGGTTGATTCAGACATATAAAAACCCCACCTCTGAGTGTGAGAAATGGGATTTCTTGTATCATCATATTTAATTTTTCCTTGCTCTTAATTTCAGGAAAAATTCGAAAATCTTAACTAAGCTTACCCGCATAAATTTATTTGTCAAGAATATTCAAGAAAAACAGCACAGTGTGTAAAATCAAATCTTGACAAAAACCGCCGGAACAGGGAATATATGTTTATGATCATTGTAACCGTTCACGGGTTCAGAGGTTCAACCGACGTAAGAAAGGAGGCCGGACATGAAATGGTTTCTTTATGCCATCAGCTTGATTTGCATTGGATTTGGATGTTGCATTATTCTTTATACCCGGGAAACCAGAAATTTTGTAAAGAGTCTGTTCAAAAATGTTGATCGAAAAATTATTTCGGTCTTTGAAGCCATAATGGGCATTCTGCTTTTGTTTACCGCCACTGCCAGTCACCACTCATGGTTTATAAGGATAATCGGACTCCTGGCTATCATTGAAGCAGGGGTTATATTTTTAATTCCAAAAAACAGGTACGATGAACTCATTGCCTGGTATCTTAATTCAGCATCAGATCAAATATACAGACTATTTGGAATTTTTTCAATAATCCTTGGAACTGCAGTATTATCTTGGATTTTATAGGAAAAAAGGAGAAACTCGCCATGGCACTTACAAAAGCTCGGATCGTAGAATCAATCCACAATCAGATCAGTTTCACCCGGAACAGATCCTCGGAAATTGTAGAAATTCTTTTAGAGATCATCAAAAGCACACTGGCATCCGATGAGGATGTTTTGATCTCCGGGTTTGGAAAGTTTTGTGTAAAGCAAAAGAAAGAACGAAGAGGCAGGAATCCAGCTACGGGTGAAGATTTAAAGCTGGCACCCAGGAAGGTCGTTACATTTCATTGTTCTGGTAAATTGAGGAATAAAATTAACTCAGGTTAGTTCGCTGATTGCTGAAATATATTAGTCTTAAAATCTATTTAATTTCAATGAATTGTCGAATTTTCGTGGTTCTGAAAAGTAAAACCCATGTGTGGAAGATTCGTTCAAAACAGTCCGTTACAAATAATTCAGCGGATATTCAATACAGACAAGGTGCTATTTGAAGTGATTCCCAACTACAATGTAGCTCCAACCCAGAAGATTCTTGCGATTATAAACCAGGATAATGAAAATAAACTGGAAAAGCTTCATTGGGGTCTGGTACCGTTTTGGGCAAATGATATTTCCATGGGTTCCAGAATGATTAATGCACGAGCAGAAACGGTTTCACAAAAGCCCGGTTTCCGTAATGCCTTCAGAAAACGCAGGTGCGTGATACCCGCGGACGGATTTTATGAATGGAAAGGTGAGAAAGGGGACAAGCACCCCTTCTATATCACTGTCCCTTCCGGTAAACCCTTTGCATTTGCAGGACTTTGGGAAACTTGGACGGATAAAGAAAATGATGAAGAATCTGTTTATAAATCCTGCACAATCATAACCACTGCAGCAAGTGAACCCCTCAGCAGCATTCATCATCGTATGCCGGCAATCCTTGATCCGGAGTTTTACGAAAAATGGTTGAATGAAAAAATGCAAAATCCAAAAAACTTAGAGATTATTCTGCGAGATGGCTTAATCCATGATATGATATATTATCCGGTATCAAAATTAGTAAATTCCGTTAAAAACAACGACCCGAACTGCATTAAACCGTTTTTACAATAATAATCGAGTTGTGGAAAAAACCATTAATCAACAGACCCATTTATACGGGTAGGGAAGTTTGACAAGTTCAAAAAATGTCACAATTTGAAACGCTCTTTGGAGGAAATCTACAAACGTAAAATTAGACTCGATTTCAAGGAAGGAATGTTATGGCGAAAAAAACGATCGGCTTTGTTGGACCGGATGGCAGGACCTGTATTTGCGCCTATACCGTATCAACCGTTGAGAATGAGAAGTTTATCGGCGCTATAATTAAGGGCATGACGGGTATGGGCCCGGTACTTGACGCTGTCAGAGGAATTAAAGATTGGGCCGTAAAAATTTTTCCCGTTGCAGGAAACTCAGTTGTTAATTACAAATCCGCCATCATAACGGCGTTTGAAAACCAGGAAATAGATTGTGTTGTGATTATGCCTGAAGATCTGATTTATGAAGGCATCATCAATGAACTCATCGAGGCGGGTTATGGGGACCGGGTCATGGGCCTGACAAGGGAAGCGGCGTTCATTGAAGGGGATAAGGTTAAGGCAAAGATCTGGATGAGGAGAGCCGGTGTACCGGTTGCTCCTTTCAAGGTGGCCGACGCCAAAAACCTGCAGCAAATTAAAAGCATTGTTACTCAGTTCATGCGCAACCATGGCGGTGCGGTTTTCAAGTATCCTTACAGTGCGGGCGGCAAAGGTTCCCGACCGGTTTTCCGGGTTGAAGACATCCTCGATGTATGGAATATACTGCTGAAAGATTATAGCGCAAACTACAAAATACTGCACGGAGACAATAAATGGCCGCTTTTGATTGAAGCCTGGAAATCCGAAATTGAGATCAGCTTTACCGCCCTCATTGACGGAAAGGGCAACTTTTGCATTCTTCCCACGGCCATGGATTATCCGCTTCGCTTTGAAGGGCCCCCCAGCCAGACCAACCCGGTTACCGGGGGTATGGGTGCAATCGGTATGCACCCCGCCGAGACACCTGATCTTATAAAACTGGTCGGCGATAAAGTGATCCGGCCTTTTGTGAAGCAGATGAAAAAGGGAGGGATTCTCCGGCCATGTATTCTCTATCCGGGCTGTCGCGTATCCTTGGATCCGGTTACCGGAAAACCCGTGGGCATTCTTGTTTACGAAATGAATATTCGGGCCGGTGAGCCCGAGATGCAGGTGGTTGCCCGGCGGCTTAAGAATCTGGGCGAACTGATTGTTGCCGCACTCGAAGATCGGCTTGATGCGGTTTCTCCGGATGTGCGTCAGGATCAAATTTCTATCTGTTTCGCACTGGTTACCGGTCCGGGTGGGGCTCAGGGGCAGAGGGGATACCCCGATTCTTATACCAAGTATGAACCGGTTCTCATCAATTTCAAGAGCCTTGCAAAGCGGGGCATCCTCATTGTTCCGTCGAATATCAGCTGGGATGAAGAAAAAAAACAACTGATATCCGACGGCTCCCGGGTGTGCTACCTTAGCAAAAATGCGACGGTCAAACCCGGACAAAAGAGAGGAAATGTATCGGAAAAACTCAGGAAGGCACTCTTGCAGGCATTTGACCAGGGTCTGGTCAGGGTGGTTCCGCGGGAGGCAAATGAAACTTTTGAGGCAGCGGAGATATTGTTTGACCAAGGCAATATTACCGAGGCTGAATTTAAAAAAGCCCGGGCGGCTTTTGAGAAATCGAATCGTCTTGATCTTCGCCGCGACCCCGGCCGGATTTATGAGGAATGGGATGAGCTTTACCCAGACTGGAAAATTACAGTATAAACGATTGCCTGGATTTTATTGGGTTCTAAAAAACCTGGTCTTCAGGGCCATGCCTGTGCCGCATTGCGGGGGTCAGAGATCAATGGCTCTGCCCGTATAAATCAACCGGAGTACTGGAGTACTGGAGTATTGGAGTGTTGATTTAAAAAAAGAGCTTTAAGCTTTCAGATTTTCTCCAGGGATCTGTTTTCTGAGAGCGATGAAAAAAGGGGTTTCTTCCATTACTCCACCACTCCAATACTCCAGTACTCCGTAAATCGTTAAATGCCGTCAAACTAAATCCCCTCTGGGGATAATCAAAGCCGGGTCCTCTGTACCCGGATCTTTACTTAAATTGGGAATCGGGGAGTTTTATCGATTCAATTTTGAACATCAGCCCGAATGAGGAGAAATCTCATGAAAGTGTTGGTAAGCGATAACCTGGGACAAGCCGGTATCCAAATGCTGCAGGAAGAAGACGGGATTGACGTTGATGTCAAAACCGAACTGGCACCCGATGAGCTTAAAAGTGTTATCGGAGAATATGACGCCCTTATTATCCGGAGTGCAACAAAGGTTTCAGAGGATCTTTTAGACGCCGCAACGCGACTTAAAGTTGTGGGTCGTGCGGGAATCGGTCTTGATAATGTGGATATTCCGGCGGCGACCAAACGAGGGATCATTGTGATGAATACTCCCGGTGGCAATGTTATTACAACCGCCGAGCATTCCATTGGCATGTTACTGGCGCTTTCTCGCAATGTGCCCGAAGGAACCGCATCATTGAAGGCCGGACGCTGGGACAAGAAAAAACTTCAGGGAAGAGAAATATTCAATAAAACCCTCGGGGTTATCGGATATGGGAAAATCGGATCTATTGTTGCCGATCGCGCACGGGGTCTGAAAATGAAGGTCATTGTTTACGATCCGTATGTAACGCCTGAGCAGATTAAAAAAGCCGGATTTGAAAGTGTTTCACTTGAAGATCTATACCGCAGATCCGATTATATCACGGTGCATGTCCCCAAGTTTAAGGAAACAACCGGTTTACTGAACAAGGAGGCCTTCGAGCTGATGAAAGACGGGGTCATGATCGTAAACTGCGCCAGGGGCGGGATTGTTGATGAGGATGAACTTTATGCTGCCTTGCAGTCAGGGAAAGTTGCCGGCGCTGCATTGGATGTGTTTGAGAGTGAACCTCCCGGCATATGCCCGTTAATTGAGCATGAACGTCTGATTTGTACGCCCCATCTCGGTGCTTCCACCCGGGAGGCCCAGACCAAAGTGGCCGTTGATGTGGCCTCACAGATTATCGATTATCTAAAGTACGACACGATTCTGAACGCCGTTAATGTTCCGTCGGTAACCGGTGATTTGCTTAAAAAACTGAAACCCTTATTGACCCTTGCCAATCATATGGGCAGTCTTCAGACCCAGCTTATTCGTGGGCCCATTCAAGAAGTTTCTATTGAATATGCCGGAGATTTTAAGGGACTTGACCTGTCACCGGTGTCCATAGCGGTGTTAAGAGGTTTGCTGGCGCCTGTGGTTAAGGATGATGTCAATTTTGTCAATGCCCAGGTCCTTGCAAAGGAAAGAGGGATAACGGTCAAAGAGATAACCAGTGATGCGTCTGAAGAATATATCAACCTGATTACCGTCCGTGTGTCCACGCCCAAGGTTACAAATATGGTGTCCGGAACCCTATTCGGCAAGAATAAAATTCGGATCGTAACCATTAACAATTTTCGACTTGAGCTTATCCCTCAAGGTCATCTGGCGCTGATATATACGCTTAACAAGCCGGGGGCCATCGGCAGTTTTTCAACACTTCTCGGCAGTAAAAAAATTATCATCGACCAGATGCATTTGGGGCAGGAAGAAACCGGAAAAATGAACATCATTTTCCTTAAAACCAATGTTCGCATTTCCGATAATCTTGTTGAAAAGTTGCTTGACCTGCCGCTGATTATATCGGTGACTCGACTTGAATTCGAAACTTAGCCTATCCCGGATATCCCATGCAATCTTCAAACCCCGGACACTCCACGAGACTATTGAGCGCGGCCTCGTCCTGGCTGTAGGCGCCTCGGATCCATGAGTCTGTTGATTAATGGTCTTTTCGCACAATCTCTGCGTTATGCTCAAAAAATAATCCTCGGAATATCAACTATATGCCTGCCTGTCCCGTAGGTCGGCAGATCGTATCGGGGTGGTTATTTTTTTCGCATGCCTTGATCTTGAACGAAAATCCTCATTAATCAACAGACTCATCCATGGGGAATCAATAGCTCATCTCCGGCAGAATATCCCCCATGTGAAAGGGAAAGACGCCCGTTAAAACATCCTCGAAATATCGACGAAGAACTTTTCGAACTACAGAGAACGCCAAATCATCCCAGGGGATCTCGCGTTCTTTAAACAGCCGGGTCTCCAAACTCTCATGTCCGGCTCGAAAGTTCTTATCCTTGAGCGGTCCTTGAAATATCAGATAGACTTGACTGATAAAGGCAAGATTGTACAGGCCATAGGGTTCGAGAAATTCGACGGTTGCGCAGGCCTCCTCATAGAGTTCTCGTTTTGCCCCGGCCTCAACGGTCTCCTTTTGTTCAAAAAAGCCTGCGGGAATCGTCCATTTGCCATACCGAGGTTCGATGGAACGCCGGCATAACAGGATGCGGTCTTTCCATACGGGGATACAGCCCACTACCATCTTGGGATTTTCATAATGGATGGTCTGACAGGCATCGCATATAAACCGCGGCCGGTCATCGCCTTCAGGAATGCGATAATCTAATTTTAACCCACAATTATTACAATATTTCAATTTATTTGAAACTCCTTTTGGTTTGTCGGTCATCCCATGTGCAGCACAATACCAACAGGTAAAGATTCTCCGAAAATGTTGCTTTCCTCCTGTTTGGCCATGGGAACAACTTCTTTTAAGTATCGGATGTGCGACTGTAACAGTTGTTCCCGATGGGGATCCTGGGTCATCCACGCCATAACCGGTTCCATATCGGCATGATCCAAATCACGGGTACGATCGCCGGTTTTGCGTGCCAGCTGGGCAATGGCGGCGGCAATGGGTCTGGGGTCACGCCATTTTCTTGAGCGCAGGGTTTCAATCCAGGCAACTACTTCTTTGGCCGGTATCACACGGTCCACGGGTCCGTAAAGGAGTTCACGGGCACCCATGCGCGACAGGGACCAGAAATGCTGGGGCCTGCATTTTTTTGGTTTTATTTCCGACAGCAGCATGCGACCGCATTTGATTTTATCTTTTGCCAGCAGATGTTCCATGTTGGCCAGGGCCATCCAGATTTCCAGCCGTTGCTGGGGCGGCGCCTTTTTTCGGGCGCCTTTGCCGGGGAAAAGTATGGGTGTCAGGTCCTGGAAGAATTGCCGTTGCCATCCGGGCTTCAGGCCGCCGGCCACCCGCCGCCACATGATCCACCACTCACTTTGAACCTGCAGATGATTGGGGTGACACATTCCCTGTATGTAGATCTGCCATATCTTTTTCATCCGGTGTGGATCAAGACCGTTGGCGAATCCGGGACGCATGCAAAATCCCAAAAAATTCAGCCACCGGCTTTCGGACGCGGGTGAATGGGTTCGGACGTTTTCAAGTTGAATGAGTTCGTCGGCGATGCTGCGGATAAAGGTCAGAGGCCATTTATCCCGCGGTCTTTCAACGTGTTTGGAAATATCCTTGGCAAGGGATACTATTTGCGTATCGGAGGCCCCATCTAAAAACGCCTTCCGGACCATTTCGCGAACATCGTCGACAACGGAAGATTCAAAAACTTCCTGATCCGAGACCGGGGCGGGAGTTGAAACCGTGCGAAGTTGAAACTGAAGGTGCCAGCGGTGGGTGCTCTTCAGACTTCGGCACCAGAGGGCCAGGGAACCCATCTCCGTATAGCCGGCCGCAATATGTATAGGGATGCGGGTTTGAATGCCTTTTTTCCCATACTGAATGATGGTTTGAATGGGAGGCAACGGGGTGATGGAGTCGTCTATGGTGACAAGATCACCGCACCGGTCGCCACTTCGAAAGCTGGAGCTGTAGATGTCAAATGTGACCGGCTGGTTGGTCAGCACTTCAAATTGGCGGTCTTGCAATTCAATATCGGTTCCTTCTTCCAAACCGCGTTCCACAAGGCAGATGGCCTGTTTTCGGTTTCCTTCTTTACGGGTGTCTGAGTGGTCGGCCACCCCCAGATAAAACGCTCGCGGGCTACCACTGCCCACCCGAACCCCGTGGCCGATTTTGACCAATCCGTAATAGGCCGCGCCCATTGCAACCGCCAGATCCGGATCCGGATTTTGCAATACCCGGGGAAGCGTATCATCCGGTTGCCCGAACCATTGCCGGATGGCGCCGCGAATACGATCCTGGATCACCGCCGGCTTCAACGATCCGCCGTTAAAGAGAATAATATCGGGTTCGGGCCGATTCTTTTGTAAAAATGCGGTTACGTCTGCCGTGTGCTGTTCCAAAAACCAGCACAGGTGGCGCGTGATGGCCGGTTCCTGTTCATAAGGGAGTCCGAATTCGGTGATGCCTTTGCGAATGGCCCGTGGTTTTTCCTCGCTGGGATCCACAAGAGGAAAAAATCCGTTCAAAATGGTTTCGGACACTTCCCTGTACTCTAGGGTGGCCGCCAGTGTTCCGGCAATCAGTTGGCCGCCTTCCCCCATAACGGTAATTTTTTGCGAATCCAATTTTCCGTCGAGAAGGTTCTCTTTGGCCTGGCGGCATTTGTGGCACAGGGTTTTCCAGCGGTCGCCGCTCAAGGAATGCTTGTTTTTGGAGAATTGTACTTCAATGCGCCGTGCCAGGGCTAGATCGATATTGTCTCCGCCCAAAATCAGATGATCCCCAACGGCAATGCGCTCAAAACGCGGGCTGCCGTCCACCTCCCTTAAATAGATCAAGGTAAAATCCGTGGTCCCGCCACCCACATCGCAAATCATGATGAGGTCGTTAGGTTTTACAAATGTGTTCCAATCATGTTCATGGGTCATGAGCCAACTGTAAAAGGCGGCCAATGGTTCTTCCAGTAGAATCACGGATTTCATACCCGCTGCGCTGGCCGCTTCAAGGGTCATTTCACGGGCCACCTCGTCAAAGGAGGCCGGTACGGTGATAATGACCATCTGATGTTCAAGAAAGGCCTCCTCGTCTCTTTGTCTGCGATTCCAGGCGGAGCGAATATGCCGTAAATAGGCGGCGGTGGCCTGGATGGGCGAGATTTTGCGAACCTCTTTGCTTGCGCCCCAGGGCAGTATGGGTGCTTTTCGATCGGCATTGGAGTGACACAGCCAGCTTTTGGCCGACGATACCAGCCGGGCGGGCACTTTGGCGCCGTGATCTCTGGCATAGGCTCCGGCGAAATTATCACCATGGCCTCCCCGGTCAGGGGCAAGACTTTGTTTGGAGATATCATAATCTCCGGGAATGTAGAGAAAAGAGGGCAACACCGGCAGCCGGGAGACCTCACCCGGGCCGGTCAGCTGGGGAATGGGAAACAGCCGGATACGCGACCCACGGTTATCCTCAGCATGCAAATCCACATAGGATACCGCCGAATTGGTGGTGCCGAGATCGATACCGATAATGTAGCGTTGGTCGTCAAGATCCAAGGGCTTCTTTCTCCCGTACATTGAATTCAAGTTTCCACCGGCGCCCGTCTTCCCGTGAAACACACCACAGTTCCAGGATTCCCACCTCGGTCACCCGAATTTCCAGGGTAACCGGAATAACGCTGCCGAGTTCACCATCCAGGGTGGTCTGGATTTTGGCAATGGCCCGGATTTCCCCTTCCCAGTCCTCAACCACCGTGCCCACGTCATGGTCATGGCGCATGGAACTGAGAAAATCGAATTTCACGGGCTCGCCCACCACCAGGGCAAACTCCTGGTTTTCAAGGGTTGCGCCGGTTCCTTCTTCCATGCCGAAGGGTGCCACACACAACGCTTTGATGGGTGCGGGCATTCCCGGAACCGCCGGCATTGAAGCGGCAATGCCCACATAATAGGATTGGTTCAGGCCGTAGCGTATTCGAATGCCCCGGCCCCGTTTGGCCATCCCGTAATATACGGCGCCTTTGGCAACGGCCAGGTCAAAGTCGTGGGATTGGATCTCCCGAAGGGGAGGGCCATCTTCCGACGCTTTCCATGAAGACATCACTTCCATGATACGGTTGCGGACGTTTTGCGCCTTTATCACGCCACCGTTGAAAAGGACCGCCGTGGGCAGGGCTTCACCGTTGTTTTGTTGGAGAAACTTGGCCAGATGGTGGGTTACGGCAGGGTCGGACGCATAGGCCAGACCCATCTCCCGGATGCCGGTTTTTTGTGAAGAAACCGGTCGGGTGGTTCGTTCGCAAACCGGGAAAAAGCCGTCCAACAGTACTTTTTCAACCGCATTGCGGGAAAGCACGGTTTTAACGGTTCCGCCAATCAGGCCGCTGCCTCTGCCCAAAACGGTCACCGGATATTCTTGGGCATCGGGGTCGGATAGAAGTTGCTCTTTGGCGTTGCGGCAGCTGTGCCAAAGCCCCCGCATCTGCCAGGCATCCAGCCGGGTGCCTTTATCCGCCATTTGTTGGGAAATTGAATAGGCCAGAGCCAGATCCATGTTGTCGCCGCCCACCAGCAGATGCTCACCCACCGAGATTCTCTCAAGGGAAAGTTCGCCCTGTTCCTCGGAAATTTTGATGAGGCTGAAATCGGTTGTTCCGCCGCCAACGTCGCAAACCAGGACAAGATCGCCTTTGGTGACCATGTCCCGCCATCCATGGGATGTGCTTTCAATCCATGCATAAAAGGCGGCCTGGGGTTCTTCCAGCAAGGTGATATTTTCCAGTCCGGACATCTCGGCAGCTTTCACGGTCAACTCCCGGGCCACCGCATCGAAGGAGGCCGGAACGGTCAGTAAAATTTCCTGGTTTTCCATTTTCAGGGTTTCATCATCTGCGGCCATGGTATGGTTCCACGCATCCCGGATATGTTGGAGAATGGCTGCGGAGGCTTCCACCGGTGATTTTTTAGATTTCTCCTCGGGACCTTCCCAGGGCAGTATGGGCTTGTTCCGGTCGACCATGGTATGGCAGAGCCAGGATTTGGAAGAAGCAATCAGGCGGTTGGGCAACTCCACACCGCGATTTTTGGCAAATTCGCCCACTGCCAACGGGCATGGTTTTTGCCATGGCAGGTCCATGGCGGTTTCGGAAACATCGTGTTCTCCGGGAACCAGAATAAAAGAGGGAAGCATTCGGCGTTTTTCGACCACGCCGGCATCAATGATCTGGGGAACTTCAAACAATTGTATGTTAAAGGGCCGGCCCACTTCCGTATCCGCCTCGGTGTAGGCCACGACGCTGTTAGTTGTCCCAAGATCGATTCCTATGATATAAACCGGATTGTTCATAGTTTGATTTCCATAGAGACCTTTGCAAAATGCCCCCTTTTGCTCAATTCCAGCGTCAGGCTCAAATTTTAATCCTCGAAATACTCAATGTATGTCTGTGGTTAAAATTTTCGCCTTCCTTGGCCTTGAACAAAATTTGACATTTTTCAAAGGTCTCAAACTAAAGTTTAAAGTGAGCTAAAGTGAACTAAAATTAATGTATTTGCCTTATTTCATTACTAATAAAAAGGCCTCTTGAAAATTTTCATGAAATATTCAGGCTAGAGGATTTCCACCTCCGCCGGAGCGATGATTCTTGCATCTTGACCACCGGATAGAGCGGGCAATTCCAGTTTTCGGGTTCGCCAGCCTTTATGGCGCAAAACACCTGTAAACGGCGGCTCGCCGGTCACATTGCCGGTCAGTTTTATGGCGTCCGGATCAAACCCCGGTTCAACCCGGACCTCTTCGCCTTCACTGCGATCTATGACCGCCTCAAGGGCCATGCTTTTGTTGACCACCTTTTTACAGTTCTCGTGTATGGCGCGAACCGCGCCGCCGATCTGGGCATCTTCATAAAGATTGAGATCTTCCGAGAAAAAATCTACCAGGCGGCCTTCCCGTTGGAGTACGGACAGCAGGTGTAAAAACAAGCGTTGCTGATGGTGCTGTTGCGCTTCCCGCTCAGCGGCGGATGCTGCCGGTGCCTGAACCTGTTTTTTGGGCACGGGCTTGCCGGATATTTTGAATGAATTTACAGCGATTCTCCGCAAACCGCCCCACAAAATGAGGCCGAAAACCAGAAAAACACCGGCCCATGCCCCCGCAGCAACCATAAAATACTTATGATGAATCAAAGAGATCGGGTCAAGAAGTGCCATTGACGGGGTTTCGGAATTTGCCAGCAATGATATGTCCTGGTACATCACCTGCAGTACCCAGCAAAACGATGAAACCGTGGCCGCCAGAAATAAGGCGCCCAATACTAAAATTAAAACAAAAGATCCCCGTGAATAGGACTTGATGAATTCCATTGCCCAATCTCCTTTTTGCATTTTTTCATAATAGCCAAATACTGTACTGTAATCATTGCAAATTTATCCCTTTTGAAAAAAGCTAATGCAGCATTTATATATAAAAGCAAACTATACATTTTATACATTATTTTCCAAAATGCAAGGAATCTTAGGCGGTCTAAATTTTGTTCGCCAAACAACTTACGGATTTCATGGATGAATCATACACAGACAAGATTTAAGGAAGGTTTTTGGGTTCAGGTGTCTGATATGAGGTTTCAGGTGTCGGATTTCGGGTGTCAGGTTAAAAAGAACGCAGGAAATTGAAGGACCAGATGTGTAAAAAATATCTTTTCAGAATTGATTTATCTTACATAATTCAATCTCATCATTTTGAAATTAGCTCTAACTTGCTGGAATCAAAGCTTTTTAAAAATAATGGGTCACTTATAATCTTTCTGGTATGAATTATGTATTGTAAATACGTAAAACTTTTCAGGAGGATTTCTATCATGTCAGGCCTAACAATGATGTTGTTTGAAATAGGGCCCGAAAATAATATCCGGTGCCAGGTAATCAATGGGTAGTTCAAAATGGAATATTATATTTATACAAGGGAAAAGCTTCTGTCAGAAATCGAGAGGAACAGGCCTGATGTTGTCGCGCTTAATCTTGATCTGTATGCCAGGATTGACAGGATTGAGACTTCGAGGATGATTCGTTCGCGGTTTTATATTCCGGTTATGTATGTTTGAATTATGATTCCAAGAATTCGATATCACAACCATAAAACCGACTTCAAAATACAGGATAAATTGCAGGTATCCAAGGTTTCGGAGGGATGTTTTGATATCGAAAGTGCAATCGAATTTGAGTGGTCTGAATTGAAGGTTAATGGTAGAAATGTAGCATTTTTTAATAAAATGGTGTTTAGGTTTTTAATCCTTTGAATTGAATCAATACCTTAAGATCACCGAGAAAAAGACGGGCGTAAAAAACTGATAAGCTTTTACCGTGACTCAATAATTTTTCCTTTAAAAGGAAATTTAATTAATATTTTGGTGCCTTTCATCAGGCGTGATTGAATCGTCATTTCGCCTCAGAAAAGGGAATTCTTATCAATGATATATCAAAATCTCTGTGAGTAAATTCAGGATGTCCGGAGAATCAACAACCACTAAAATCCGGGATGAAGTTTTTTCCCGCAATTCCTCAGCCTGGCTACTTTGTGATTTTCTTGCTTTCACTTTAAAATCTTGCCCCAACTCATTTATAAGTCGCTCCTGCTTCTTTCCTACCCCAAAGTTTTTTATGAAAGTCCTATTCCTTTTCCTGTAGGTTCTTCTGCTGCAGCGTAGCTGTCCTCAACGCCTTTTTGATGTCTGTATTTTGAGGGTCAATGACAAGCAGATCCTGCCACAGTACAATCGCCTTGCTGAGGTTGCCTTTTCGGTATTCCTGAAATCCCTGTTTGAAAATAGCCTTCTTGCAGTAACAAAGTTTTTCATTCAGATAGACGCTATTGAATGAGAGATCCTTGTCAAACCCCTTAAAGTGCGCGTAGTTTTTCAGCAAAACATCGTAGTTCCTGCCAGCGGATGCAAAGCCTTCCTTATCTAACGCCTTGTTTGCTGCTGATGCTATATTCTCGATGCTCTTCACATACTCTCTCGCCAGAGATAGATCATGTGGGTGCCTTTGGTACTCGACATTGTATATGTCAATCGCCTTCTGGTACTCACTTGCCTCCATATGTTCTTTGGCCAGATTGACAGCTTGAGCTGGTACTTGAATGGATGCCTGTGAAGAATCCTTTACAGGAGCCGATGTCTTAACAGAATGTTTTTTGGCCAGGTTGGCAGCTTGACCGGAGGATGTTCGACTGGATGTCTGTGAAGAATCCTTTACAGGAGCCGACGTCTGAACAAAACTTTTTGGTAAAATCCAGCTTTTCATCTCCGCACAGGACATGACGATGGGTAAGAGCATACTAATAAATACAAGCAGTTTTAACCTACAAAGATTAGTCATCCGGCAAACCCCACAACAGAGAGTGGCGCATCTTGGACGTGGTTCTTTTCCATCACTTCAAGGAAGATCTCAACCAGTTCCGGACGGAACTGTGTTCCTGACATACGAGCAATCCTGCGCAACGCTTCCTCTTTAAAGAGGGCCTTCCTGTAAGGCCGATCTGAAGTCATAGCATCAAATGCATCTGGTATGCTTATTATTGCCGCAAACAATGGAATGTCGTCGCCAACGAGCCCATCAGGATAGCCCTTGCCGTTGTGCCACTCATGGTGGTGACGGGTGGAAGGGATATACTTGAATAATGATGGCGCCCAGCTAAGGATGGATGCTCCGTACTCCACGTGTTGCTTCATCTCCGAATATTCAGCCTCGGTGAGTTTGCCTTGCTTGAGCAAAATAGAGTCAGGTGTCTTTATCTTACCTACATCGTGAAATAAACATGCGACCTCCAGATCTCTCAGATCCGCTTTGGAAAGCCCTATCTGTTCTCCAATGAGCAGAGATAGCTGAGCAACCCGGGCGGAATGACCATGAGTATAGGAGTCTCTCGCGTCTATGGCTGCAGCCACCACCTTAACCATGGAAACGTAGGCATCTTCAAGATCACGAGCATACTTGGTGAGTTTTCCCCGCTGATCGGCTATCAATGCGGACATTTCATTAAAGTTACGTGTCAGTTTCCCCAGCTCGTCCTGAGAATAGATCCTGAGCGGATTTTTTGCAGTTCCATACTTCAATTCTTCCACACCCGCTGAGAGTTCCTTTATGGGCTTTATCAGGAAAGATGCCAGCAGCGAACTCGCGAACATTCCGAGAACGACAATGATTCCGAAGACTATCAATATCATGCTGCTAACTTTTCGCTGTGCTTCCAGTAGGATGGACTTGTTCATGCCAATAACCACACTACCCAATGACTTCTTCATAAAGACTATAGGGCACAATATTTCGAAAATACTTTCTGATGAAATTTTCAATTCTTTTACAGTGGTCCCGTCAGCAGCCTCTCTGAAAAGCTGACCCTGGGCAACTGGTTTGGTCTCCCCGATCATTTCTGCCGCACTATGTACAACCGTCTTCATGTCCGGATCGACGATGGCTACATAGAGCATGTCGCTATTTGATGACTTCGCATTAAAGACAAGATTGTCCAGGCCCAAGAGATCCTTCGACAAAAGGTTGTATCCTGCCGAAGCAGCAATACTCTTACCCACTGATTCCCCTCTTTTGATAATCTCATTCAGTATGTAATTGTTCATTATCTGGACCGTTACGATACTGAGAGCAAAAGAGGTACTTGTCATGAGAATAACCACAAAGAAAGAAATCTTGAATCGAAGACTTGCAGACCGATATTGCTGTGTCATCAAGTTCAATGCGGCCTGGAAGAACTTTAGGAGTGCTTGAAGATATGAAGTTATTTTAAGTGCAAATAAACGAAGGTCCGCTATCATGATGTTCTCTCATCATCACTGGCATTTTTCAAATTAGTAATACCTTATTTATCGGATAAATATGTGGAAACTTTAATTAAAATTACCAGATTTAAAGAAAATAAATTAAAAAAGAATATACCAATGCCTGAAAAATCAATAAAAATCAAAAATCCTCAGGTCGCCAATTCCGCAGGAGGAGAATGAGTCGGGAGATGGTTTCAAATCTTGACGGACTGTTGCCCAAACGAAAATCTCTTTGAGCGCTCATTGAAACGTTTTTTATTCATAAATCTTGGCGAAGTGAAAGAAAAGCGATTCCAACTGTTTAAGCCCGAAGGGCGAGTTTTGGAATCGCATGCATTGAGCCTTAGATTTATTAAAAAACGTTTCAGAGCCAGCGAAAAGTGATTTGGGCAACAGCCCGTTGAATAGTGAATAAAAATTTGACATAAATAAATGAGGGGTCGTGGCTAAATCCTTTTGATGTTTATCCAGGTTGTCCATCAGGCGCAATTTGTTTTCCGAAGAGTTGATTGCCGCCTGTTGATATCTTGCCAAGACAACAGCTCCAAGCATCTCTATTTCAAGTACATATATCTTATTTCTTACAATATTGTAAAAAAGGTTGGAATCTTGCAAAGTAGGTAAAAATAGAACTAAGATGCAGATTTATCCTCCGCTTTCATTTCCGGCTTTACTTTTTTCTAATTCTAACTCTTTGATAATTCTTGCGCAGATTTCTTCTGGTGTGGCGTCCAGGCAATTGATTGTTACGTCTGCATACTTCATGTACAAGCTGAAGCGTTCATCAAATAGGTCGGCAAAGCTTTGGTCCGGTCGTTTTGCAAGCCCTCTGGTATCAAAATCACAAACTTTCGATTCCAGTGTTGGCAGATCGACATTGAGGAAAACGGCTATACCATCTAACTTCAAATGTTTCATGGCACTATGGCTGTATACAGAGCTTCCGCCAGTAGCGATGACATGATTGTGGATGTTAAGAGTGAGCAACTCCTTCTCCTCAATTCCTCGCAAGTCCATATGGCCTGATGTGTCAACTATGTCCTGCAGGGTCTGACCATGTGATACCTGAATAAGAAGTCTGTATCAACAAAGTTAAGAGACGTTAGTTTGGCCAAAATGACGCCAACCGTGCTCTTGCCTGAACCTGGCATACCAATTAGAACGATGTTTGAGCGAATGTGAGCCATCATGTGTAACCGAAATTAAATGTTGCGTTATCTAATCGGTATTTTATCTCTGGCATTTTCTGAGATCTATTGAGATTATACGATTTTAAGGTGTTTACTCCGATAATTTTAGTTTCGGAAGTTTGTTTATTGTTTTGCGGTGCAGTTTTAAATTTGTGTGTTGATAGTGTTTCATGGTTGTGTCCGGTCTTAAATGGCCCAGGATCTCGGACGTTGATTTGAGATCGGCTTTATGGCCCAGCACGGTCGTGGCGAAACTGTGACGGAAATCATATATTCGTAGCCGGCGGTTTATGTCGGCTCTTTTTTTCGCGGTTTAGCAGGGTTTTTTGTCTTTATCCGCTATCTTTCATGTTTTTAAGGATTTTAAAAGTGTTGGATGGATCGGCACAAGCCGGGATCGCGGTCCGCCCCTACGGGCTGATGTGATCAGGATGGGTTCGGCGACCAGGTCAACGGCTTTACATTGCAGTGTGAGCAGCTCCCATTAACTAGGGCGCAGACCCGTGTAAAACGATATCAAAAGGCAGTGGCGAAGGTGATCGGCTGACGATTTAAGCTAATCTGGTAATACATTGCCAAAAAATTAGAAAGACCGGATTTTTTAAATCCGGCTTAACTTATTGAAAATGTTTGGTCGGGACGACTGGATTTGAACCAGCGACCCCAGCGTCCCGAACGCTGTGCTCTACCAGGCTGAGCCACGTCCCGACTTGTTTTATCTCTTTATGCCCCTAATCGTTAAATGTCAATCGTTTTTCATTCTTACCTAAAATCGGCAATTGCAGGTTTTAGGTGAAAGGATTATTGACGATAATGGTCTGATCCCTTCCCGGGCCGACTGATATAATATTAATAGGGGTTTCGGTCAGTTCTTCAATCCTGCTAAGGTAGTTTTTGGCATTTTGTGGCAGATCATCTATTTTTCGAACCTCAGATATGTCTTCCGACCATCCGGGCAGGGTTTCGAATACCGGTTTACAGGCCTTAAGGACCTTTATACTTGCCGGAAAATCATGGATAATCTCGCCGTTATATTCATAGGCGGTGCAGATTTTAAGGGATTCCAGTTCATCCAATACATCCAGTTTGGTTATGGCAAGACCGGTAAGTCCGTTCAGGCGAGCAGAATTTCTCAGTAAAACCGAGTCAAGCCATCCACACCGGCGTTTTCGCCCGGTTGTGGCACCGAATTCCGCGCCTTTGACTTGAATGGCGTCACCAATTTCATCAAAAAGCTCTGTAGGGAAGGGCCCTTCGCCCACACGGGTGGTATACGCTTTTACGATACCGACAACACCGGTGATTTCTTTGGGGCCGATACCTGATCCGCAACAGGCATTCCCGGATATGGTGTTTGAAGACGTAACATACGGATAGGTGCCGTGATCGATATCAAGGTGCGTGCCCTGGGCGCCCTCAAAAATGATCTGCTGGTTTGCCTTGATTGCCTGGTTCATCACAACAGAGATGTTGACAACATGAGGGGCAAGCCTTTCCGCATACACTTTGTATTGATCGATAATGCTTTTGGGATCTAGTGTTTCCGAGGAAAGGTAATGTTTAAGGTAGAAATTCTTTTCTTCCATGACTGTTCTTATCTTTTCGGTAAACCCCTCGAAATCAATCAGTTCAACAAAGCGGATTCCCCTGCGGCAGGCCTTGTCTTCGTAACAGGGGCCTATTCCACGCCCGGTGGTTCCTATTTTTTTGTCACCTTTTTTTTTCTCACGGGCAAGATCTATCTGTTTGTGATAAGGCATGATAATATGGGCTTTTTCGCTGATTTTAAGGTTATCCGAACCCACATCTATGCCCTTGCTTTCCAAATTTTCGATTTCTTCCACCAGAACTGCCGGATCAACGACCACTCCATTTCCGATAAGGCAGGTTTTTTTCTGCAATATACCGGAAGGTACCAGATGACTGATAAACTGCTCGCCGTTTATAACAATTGTATGGCCGGCATTGTTCCCACCCTGAAACCTCACAACAATATCGGCAAATTCCGACAGAAGATCGACGATTTTACCTTTGCCTTCATCACCCCATTGGGTTCCGACAATTACGATATTGGCCACGTGTTACTCCTTTTTAACTTTATTGTATAATTTATTTTTGGACACAGATGGGCACAGATGGTCAAAATTTATAAAATTATAAATAAACGTTATCCCTCTTTCCCATTTTTTCAAAACCCATTATTCCAGCATTGCAATTATGCGAAGCGCCTGATTTTTTGTATTATTATCTGTGTATATCTGCGAAAATCTGTGCCCTAATTTTACCTAAATTCGTTTTTCTCGAAAAAAATCCTGGATAAGTGTTCGGCATTCATGCTCACATATACCGCTTATGATTTCCGGCCGGTGATTCAATCTTGCGTCATGGGCGAAGTTATATAAAGAACCGGCGGCTCCCCACTTGGGATCATGGGCGCCGAAAACAACCCGTGATACTCTGGCATGAACAATGGCTCCCATACACATAATACACGGCTCGATAGTAACATACAGAGTTGTGCTTAACAACCTGTAATTCGAAATCTTTTGCGCAGCCTTGCGAATTGTGATTATTTCAGCATGTGCCGTGGGATCAGCAAGGCTTATGGTCTGGTTGTGTGATAAGGAGAGGATTTCTCCTGATTCAGAAACAAGCACTGAACCTATAGGAACTTCCGACTTTTGTCCAGCTTTTTTGGCCTGGTTTAACGCCAGTTTCATGAATTTTATGTGTTCTTCGTGCATTGGGTCTCGATTGGGATTCAAGTTAAATAGGACGCAGATTTTCGCAGATATACACAGATAATATTATTATTTATAATTTAAAAAACTTTTTAATCTGTGTTCATCTGTGTCCCAAAAAGAGAAATTCCTATACTATCAAGTTATTATTGACATATATGTTTGTATAGCTTATTAATTGGTTAAACTTAATTAAATTTATTTGCGCCCGTAGCTCAGCCTGGACAGAGCGCCGGACTACGAATCCGTAGGTCGCAGGTTCGAATCCTGCCGGGCGCACCAGTGATAACAAGGGGTTACAGAAATTACTGTAACTTCCTTTTTGCTTTTGCCGGTGTTTTTGCCAAAATTTTGCCAAAAATTCATTTTACCCTTTCTTATTTTCTATGATAGCAAATAACGGTTGGATTTCATAAGTTGCTGTAATGTCAAGTATTAATTAAGTATCATTTTATCAATATTGTCTGTAATGGCACAAAATCAGGCCTATTTACAGCTGTTTTTCCTTAATTGACAGATAATACATGCTGGCAGCATTCAATAACCATTTGAAATTACAATATTAAAAAAATCCAACCGTTATTTGCTGTCATAGCTTATTTTTCATTATCTTTTCTTACTTTTCATTACCTAAAGATTCCTGATAAATATTATTTAGACTGCTCCCATCCTCAACTCCTTTGGCATCTTCAACATATTTTCCATACACCTTGATAATCATTTCGGTATTTCGATGCCCCATCACCTTGGCAATCCAAAGTGGGTTTTCACCACAGCTCAAAGCATTAGTTGCAAAACTGTGTCTGGTTTGTGCCATGGCTCGATATTTAATCCCGGCTTTTTCCAATGCTGGCATCCATACCTTCTGCCTAAGATAACCCCTGCTAATTCTTTTCCCGGTTGTCGAACAGAAAAAATACTCACCCTTAAACTGGTTATAAATCTTTTTCTGAGCTTTCAACGAATCGTACATTACCGGGATCAATTTAATGGTTCTAATGCTGTACTTGTTTTTGGTTTTACCTAAAATGACTTTTCCATTTTCATCCCGTGTGAAAGCTCGTTTGATGTGGAGCAAACCTTTTGACCAGTTGATGTCCTCCGGCTTAATCGCTAGTGCAGCGTCTCATAAATTTTGCTCTTGATTTTGGCAATTTGGGTTATTCAGATTATGAAAGCCTTGAATTGATCTAACGCCATGTGTGCTTTTGCTATCTGGCGCTCTTTAATTGAAGTACTG
>RPGQ01000003.1 GCA_004193595.1 Desulfobacteraceae bacterium Eth-SRB2 | reverse complement strand
CTTAGGTGGGGATTTTGGACATCACCGATTCCAAATTTCTTATTTAATAGTTTAAATAGCTTTTAATTGATGAAGTTCCTTTGAGGCTCTATTGCCCGGGAGGAAAACCTATGGACTTTTTACTTCAAAGATTAACAGGTGATATTAAGGACTGGTATAATAAGTGTTTTGACGGGCTGGACTTGGAAGGCCATTGCAATCGCCACTGCGACATCGCAGAAATCCATTATGACGCTAAGCGCTTTAATACCGCATTTGATTTGCAAAAAGAAAGAAAAGTTTTTCTGGGAGAAGTCCAGCAAATTATGAATTTAGAGGTAGTTAAATTGCACAATCAAATATAAAGGTGTTTTGCTTTCAATGCAAATTTTTATGGGTTGTTGTCCAAACAGGAATTCCAAATCCGGGCTATATCCCAGGCCAGGCGTGGAATGATGCCAAAACCAAATACTTGCTGAAAAATAAATAAAGAAATCCGGAATCAAAAAAGTCCGGAATTACAGTAAAGGAGGTACATTATGAGTGAAAAAAAGAGAATCCTTGTGGTGGATGATGAGCCGGATTTCTGCGCCATTGTCCAGGGCCAACTGGAAAAAGAGGGCTTCGAAGTCGAGATCGCTTACAACGGCATTGAAGGTCTTGAAAAAGTACATGCCAATCCGCCGGACGCCGTTGTTCTGGATGTCATGATGCCCGAGATGGACGGATACGAGGTGTGCAGGAAGCTGAAGGGGGATGAAAAATGTGTTGACATTCCTGTGGCTCTGCTGACTGCCGTTGCATCTCATGTGACATCAACCCGCTATACCCACCGGGACGGTATGAGCACCGAGGCGGATGACTATATCGCCAAACCGGCTTCAGCTGAGGAAATCGCGGAGAGTATCAAACGACTTATCGATTAGTAAGAAATCATGGGTTGTTCGAAGCCTGTAATTTAAGGGAGGGAATAAAGTCATCTCAACCTATTGAGATTAAAGGAAGCAAAAAAAGCATTTTTATCGGAATTGACCTGAACTACGAAGGGATTGAGCCCCTTCATTTTGGTCGGGTGTATAAGCACCTTTTCGCACAACACTGAAGGCCTCTCTGCCTCATGTTACCTGACTTTCATACCTGCTGTATGCATTGACGTCAGCTAAAAGCCGCGAAGTTGTATTTTTAAATATCAAGCGATGTGATGAGCCGACTTTCGATCCTGTGAAATCAAATTTAGGTCGGGGCCAATTAAAACCAATGTAAGACTTATTCTGATAGAAGGTCGCCTGAGAGTCAATTTATGCTTATGAGGGGAATAACCGTCAAAAATTTGTCAACTTTCTTGTCGAGACAACTCTATTTTCGGACCATTTAAGCCATACCACATTTCACAAAAGTAAAAACGGGAGTTCACAAGAACTCCCTGCTGTTTTTGAAAATGGGAATGTCATAAACGCTTTTTGGCAAACGCTCTACCCGATGGGCTTTTTAAGTATACCTCAAAATCGAGGGCCTTTTGGCGGTCTGTGAAGGCAATGGCTGTTTTAATTCGCCAGGGTTTGTATTTTGATGTGTGGGGATTGTGTCCATGGTTATGGGATTTGAGTCGAGATTCGAGGTCTTCTGTAAAACCGATATAGTATCGATTCGGATTACTTTGCGATTCTAATATGTAAGTATAATAGAAATTCATCCCCCTTCATTTGAGAAATTACGTCGCGATAAATCCGACTTCATTCAAGTAATTTCGTCGCGATAGAGAGGCGTGCCGAGCCGTAGCTTCAAGTATTAAAGGTGAATTTTGCTCGCCTTCGCCATAGGCTTCGACGCGGCAGCCTTCGCTTCAATTCAATAGATCATGAAGAACTTGGCGTGCCGAGCCGTAGCTTCAATTCATTACACAAATAGCTAAAAAACTCCTCAATAGCATTGAATTGAAGCGAAGGCTGGTCGGGGCGAGAGGATTTGAACCTCCGACTTCCTGCTCCCAAAGCAGGCGCGCTGCCAGGCTGCGCCACGCCCCGATGATTCAAAATTTTTAGCATGCTTTTAATAAGCATGCAAGGATATAAAAACGATTAGCGAACTTTTTCAAAAAAATCGTCTATGCCGTTTCGGATGCCCTGGACAATATTAGATAACACGCTGATATCTGTTAATGTTTTTTCTTCATCCGGGTGGGTGATATATCCTATTTCCAGGCAGACAGCGGGCATATCCGCCCCTTCCAGAACCATGAGCGGTGCACCCAGAATTTCACTTTTTTTGAATATTGTTTGTTCGTTGATACGATTTAGCAACGATTTGGCAAGGATTTTGCTTGTTGTTTGATGTGGGTTTTGAATATTGGACCAGGCAGACAGGTTGTTAATTCTTTTAAACGGTTTGGATGGATCGGTGTGGGGTGTTAAGGCCGGCTCCGCAATTTCTTTGAAAAAATATAGAGTGATGCCGCTTGCTTGATGAAGAAAGCTTCCGCCGGCATGAATGCTGATGAAAAGATCTGCTTTTTCATGGTTGGCCGTGGAGGTTCGGGACGGGATGTTTAGAAAATAGTCATCGGTTCTTGTAAGAATGACTCGGTAAGTATTCTCGAATTCTGTGGCTAACATTCTGGCCAGGTCCAGGGTTACATTTTTTTCAACTGTTTCTTCCGGACCCAGGGCCCCTTCATCATGTCCGCCATGGCCCGGGTCTATCACAATGGTTTTTTTTTGCTTTGCAAGGATCGGTTTTTCGGGGGTTGCTTGTAATGTTACCGGACATATAAGAATGATCCCTATAATAATTAAAACGCAATGACGTTTTATAAAAAATGGATTATAACATGCTGGCATAGCAGACACTTTTGTTAGTTTACTTGACAGGCATTGGATTTGACATTATAATTCTCGGTTAAATTTTGTTGAAATTTAATATATTTAAATATATTGTCAAGTTATAGTTTCTATATCAACTCTACCCGTTCTTTCAAACATGAAAAAGCGGGCGTTTTGCAAAGGCCTCGACAGGTAAGGGTTTCGTAAGCGAGAGTGGCGGAACTGGCAGACGCACTGGATTTAGGATCCAGCTCTGGAAACAGAATGGGAGTTCAAGTCTCCCCTCTCGCACCAGTTTTTAATCCATGTTAACTTCTTAGAAAGGATTTTTATGAAAGTTACGGTAGAGAATGTGAGTAGCGTTAAAAAGATTATGCATGTTGAGATTCCTGAAGAAAAGGTTGTCAGTGAATTGAACAATGCTTATAAACAGCTCAAAAATACAGCTAAAATAAAAGGGTTTCGCAAGGGAAAGGCACCGCGCTCGGTTTTGGAGCGGTTGTTTAAAAAAGATGTCCATAATGATGTGTCTTCCCAACTCATTCAGGATTCTTTTATCCAGGCGCTTAAGGAAGCGGATCTCGATATTGTGGGAAAGCCGGAAATTGATCCGCCCGGGCTTGATAAAAAGGGACCTTATAAATATTCGGCTACCGTGGAGATAAAGCCCAAAATTGAGGATATCGATTTCAAAAACTTAACCCTGAAAAAGAATCTGTACCATGTTACGGATGAAGAAATGGATACACAGCTTAATATGCTCCGGAAAAATCTGGCAAAACAAAATCCCATAGCAGAAGATCGAGGGGTCCGGGAAAACGATTTTGTTCTGATCGATTATGAAGGATTTAAAAACGGCAACCCCTTTGCCGAAACCCAAAAAACGGAAAATCATGCCCTGAAAGTTGGAGAGGGCAAGATTTTAAAGGAATTTGACGATCAGTTAATCGGGATGAAGATGGGGGATAGCCGGGAAATCAAGGTAAAATTTCCGGAAGATTATTTTAACGCCAAGCTGGCCAACCAGGAAATAACGTTTCAGGTAACGCTACATGAAATCAGGGAAGAGGTGCTTCCGGAGATTGATGACGAGTTTGCCAAAAATTTTGGGCAGTATGAAACATTAAAGGACCTGAAAGATGCGATAACTGAAAACTTGGATCAGGGCTACGCCAAAAGAGCGGAGCAGGAAATAAGCGAGCAAATTTTTAAGAGCCTGATCAAAAAGACCGAATTCGAGTTGCCGGATTCAATGGTCGACTATGAGCTGGAAGGGATTATTAAAGAGGTTGAAAGCGCTTTCTCTTATCATAACAAATCGTTGGAAGATCAAGGGCTGTCCAGAGAAATCCTTTTGGAACAACATCGTGAACTGGCAGAAAAGAAAGTAAGAAGACATCTGATTTTAGGTAAGATTGTCGAGCAGGAAAATATGACCCTTTCGGATGAAGAATTAGAAAATAGTTTTGAGGAGATGGCCAAAGGTTATAAACAGCCTGTTGAAGAAATAAAGAAGTATTATAGTCAGAATAAGGATAATCTCGAGTTTTTTAAACAGACCCTACTTGAAAAAAATGCGTTAGACCTTATAATTAAAAATAGCATCATAGAAGAGGTAGAACCCAGCTTAGAGCAAAAATCTGAAATTTAAATTCAACGATTTCAAAAAGCTAAGTTGTTTAGAATAAAAAATACAAAGTGATAAAGGAGACTATTTGTGCCACTAATACCCATGGTCATAGAGCAGAGCAGCAGAGGCGAACGCGCCTATGACATATACTCAAGGCTTCTTAAAGACAGAATAATTTTCCTTGGAACGGCGATAAACGATGAGATTGCAAATCTTTTGATCGCGCAACTTTTGTTTCTCGAATCCGAAGATCCTGACAAGGATATCAATTTTTACATCAATTCCCCCGGCGGCTTGGTGACAGCCGGTTTGGCGGTATATGATACCATGCAGTACATAAAACCGGATATTGCCACCGTATGTATCGGACAAGCCGCCAGTATGGGGGCGCTTTTACTGACGGCCGGTTCAAAAGGTAAGCGCTATACCCTTCCAAACGCAAGGATTTTGATCCATCAGCCCATGGGGGGATTTCAGGGACAAGCATCGGATATAGAAATACAGGCCAAAGAGATCCTTCGTATGAAGGAGACCCTG
This sequence comes from Desulfobacteraceae bacterium Eth-SRB2, assembly GCA_004193595.1. Classification (GTDB taxonomy): domain Bacteria; phylum Desulfobacterota; class Desulfobacteria; order Desulfobacterales; family UBA11574; genus S5133MH16. Next base: position 103,144 of record RPGQ01000003.1, on the reverse strand, counting down.
AATCAAATTCTGGTAGTGCATACCGGACAAGATTTAGATAATATACAGTCTGATACGGACCGTGATTTTTTCATGACCGGTCAAGATGCCAAAGAATACGGAATCGTTGATCATGTTATAATGAACAGAGATGATCTTGATAAAATAAATAAGGTGGAGGATTAAAATGTCAAAAAAAGGGGACGCGAACGACAATCTCTTTTGCTCGTTTTGTGGAAAAAACCAGAAAGAAGTGCAGAAACTGATTGCCGGTCCCGCGGTATATATTTGTGATGAATGCATACAGCTATGCAGTGAAATTATTGAAGAGGAAAAAGAAAAAGATGTAGACGGTATGGAGCAGCTCCTTTTACCAAAAGAGATAAAGGCAATGCTCGATGGTTACGTGATTGAACAGAATGCGGCCAAAAAGATTCTTGCGGTTGCTGTTTATAATCATTACAAGCGTCTTGATTCTTCGATCAAAGCAAGTGAGGTTGAAATTCAGAAAAGCAATATCCTTCTTATTGGGCCCACCGGCTGTGGAAAGACATTGCTGGCGCAAACCCTTGCACGATTTCTAAATGTTCCGTTTACCATTGCTGACGCTACCAGTCTTACCGAGGCCGGCTATGTGGGTGAAGATGTTGAGAATATCATCCTTTCCCTGCTTCAGAACGCGGATTACGATGTGGAAAAAGCCGGGCGGGGTATTGTTTACATTGATGAAATTGACAAGATTGCACGCAAATCCGATAACCCGTCCATTACCCGTGATGTTTCCGGAGAGGGGGTTCAGCAGGCATTATTGAAGATTATAGAAGGAACTACCGCCAGTGTACCGCCCAAAGGGGGACGAAAACATCCACAGCAGGATTTTGTCAAGGTTGACACCTCTAACATACTTTTTATTTGTGGGGGAACCTTTACCGGACTCGAGCAGATTATTCAGCGGCGTTTGGGCTCCAAAGTCATGGGCTTTGGCGCCCAAATCTTAAAGCAGGAAGAAAAAAGTATCGGTGAAATGCTGAAGATGGTTCAGCCCGAGGATCTGATCAAATACGGTTTGATTCCTGAATTCTTAGGTCGCCTGCCTGTTATTGCAACCCTTGCTGAATTGAATGACATTGCTTTGATAAGAATACTCAAGGAGCCGAAAAATGCCCTTATAAAACAGTTTTCAAAACTTATGGAAATGGAAGGTGTGAACTTAAGATTTACAGATAGCGCCCTTTCAGCCATTGCCAAAGAGGCCATGAAAAGAAAATCCGGCGCCAGGGGCCTTCGCGCCATTATAGAAAGCTCCATGATAGATATTATGTATAAAATTCCTTCTATGGAGAATGTAAAGGAATGTGTCATCGGAGAAGATACGGTGATCAACAAAGAGGATCCCATTCTCTTATTCGAGCAGCCCAAAAAACAAGCACAAGACAGCTAATTAGTGCCCATCCATAAATCTATATTGGGCACAAATTAAGTTTCCAATGCAGAAATTGGCAATTTTTCTCAAGGTCAAGGATAATTAGAGGTATAAATATTACGATGATTAACTTGCCGAAATTTTTTAAAGATAATGATCCCGATAAGCCGGAGTTACTGCTTCCGTTACTTCCGCTGAGAGATATAGTCGTTTTTCCACACATGGTTGTCCCCCTTTTTGTGGGACGTTCAAAATCTGTGAAAGCCCTTTCCGATGCAATGAACAACGATAAAAGAGTGTTTCTTGCCACTCAAAAAAAGGCGGGTATTGACAACCCTACGGAAAAAGACATCAGCCATATCGGGACCATTGCAAAAATATTGCAGCTTCTTCGACTTCCGGACGGTACGGTAAAAGCTCTGATTGAAGGAAAAACCAGGGCTTCTATTGTCCATTTTATCAAAAACCAGGACTTTTTGCAGGTGGCGCTGAAACCGGTCGCTGAAACTAAGATATTGCCGGCCGAGGGCGAAGCACTGATCAGGGCTATTCAGGATAGTTTCGATGAATATGCTAAAGCAAACAAAAACATCTCAAAAGATCTCGTTAAAACGGTTTCTGAAATTTCAGATCCTTCAAAATTGGCGGATACGGTGGCGGCCCATTTTTCTTTTAAAATAGATGACAAACAGCGTCTGTTGGAAGCGGTTGTTATGGAGGAGCGGTTGTCTCTTCTATTGAGCCTGATAAAGATGGAGATCGATATATTCAGGATGGATCGGAGGATAAAAAACCGTGTCAAGAAACAGATGGAAAAAACTCAGAAGAATTATTATTTGAATGAACAGATGCGGGCCATCAAAAAGGAGATCGGAACCGAGGATGACAATAGAAACGAGCTGAACGATCTTGAAAAGCGAATCAAACGCAAAAGGATGTCAAAGGAAGCTGCGGCCAAGGTCAGGCAAGAGTTCAAAAAACTTAAAATGATGACCCCTATGTCGGCCGAAGCAACGGTGGTTCGAGGCTATATTGATTGGCTGATCAGTCTTCCCTGGTTTGAAAAGAGCAAATTTAGAAAAGATGTTGAAGAAGCGGATAACATACTGGAAGAAGATCATTACGGGCTGGAAAAGCCAAAGCAGCGTATTCTTGAATACCTTGCCGTCCAGACTTTGGTCAACAAGATCCGGGGGCCGATACTTTGTTTTGTGGGGCCGCCCGGTGTGGGAAAAACGTCTTTGGCCAAATCTGTTTCCAGAGCAACGGGAAGAAAGTTTGTACGTCTTTCCTTGGGAGGTGTTCGAGATGAGGCTGAAATTCGGGGACATCGGCGAACCTATATTGGCGCAATGCCCGGTAAAATTATTCAGTCTCTTAAAAAAGTCGGTGTTAACAATCCGGTATTTTGCCTTGATGAAGTTGATAAAATGAGCATGGATTTCCGTGGGGATCCTTCGGCCGCTCTTTTAGAGGTTCTCGACCCGGAACAGAATTACAGTTTTAATGACCATTATCTTGATATAGATTATGATCTCTCGAACATTCTTTTTATTACCACGGCTAATACGCTGCCGGAGATACCCCTGCCCTTACAGGACAGAATGGAAATTATTCGCTTGCCCGGCTATGCCGAATATGAAAAATATTATATCGTCAGAGACTTTCTTTTATCCAAACAGATCGAGATGAATGGACTTAAAGATAAGAATGTACATTTTTCCAAGGAAGCTGTTCTTACAATTATTCGGCGATATACACGAGAAGCAGGGGTTAGAAACCTTGAGCGCGAAATTTCTTCAATCTGTCGAAAAATCGCCCGTAAAGTGATAAAGGATAAAGAGAGCAGTGGGTTTAAAGTAACCGCAAAATCCGTGCAGAAATACTTAGGGCCGCCGCGGTTCAAGGAACTTCAAATAGAGGAAAACGATCAAATCGGAATTGTTACCGGCCTTGCCTGGACACAGGTGGGAGGCGTGTTGCTTTGTGTGGAAACCCTGATTATGCCCGGCAGGGGAAAATTGACTATGACCGGCAAACTGGGAGATGTAATGAAAGAGTCTGCTCAGGCAGCCGTGAGCTATGTGCGATCACGTTCCGAGAGCCTCGACATAGATACAAAATTTTACCGGAAATTTGACATTCATATTCATATACCTGAAGGCGCCATTCCAAAAGACGGTCCTTCTGCCGGGATTTCAATGTGTACATCTCTGGTTTCGGCCCTTCTGAAAAGACCTGTTTATCATGATATTGCAATGACCGGTGAAATAACTTTGAGAGGACGTGTTCTGCCTATCGGTGGAATAAAAGAGAAAATTCTGGCTGCTCACAGAGGTGGCGTCAAGAAAGTTATTGTTCCCAAAGAAAACGAAAAGGATTTAAAGGATATACCCCCCACGGTGTTAAAAGAGCTTGAAATTGTTTTGGTGGAGCACATGGACGAAGTTTTGCCTCATTCGCTGGTTTTAAATGAAGGGGATACTCTTTTTAAAGAAAGCGACATGCATTTTGACATCATGCAAAAAGAAGTTGATCTGGAGCAGCCGTCCGCTTTAATATAAATAAAATTGATACCAGGCATTTTTTCACAACAATTTAATCTTGACTTCATGCTGCTAAATTGTTAGCAGGTATGCTGCTTTAAAAATTCGCATAACCCAAAATCCGCTAGGTAAGGCATAAGGGCGGGTAGCTCAGTTGGGAGAGCATCGGCCTTACAAGCCGAGGGTCACAGGTTCAAGCCCTGTTCCGCCTACCATTTGGGGGTGTAGCTCAGTTTTGGTTAGAGCGCCGGCCTGTCAAGCCGGAGGTCGCGAGTTCAAGTCTCGTCACTCCCGCCATTTAAATGGAAGCCTATCACGCAAGTGATAGGCTTTTTTTGTTATGAGCTATTACGTATACATCATTCAAAGCGAAAAAGATGGTAGCTATTATGTGGGCTCGACCCAAGATATTGAAGCTCGGCTTGCTCGACACAACCAAGGTAGATCAAATTACACAAGGAACAGAGGTCCTTGGGAGGTGGTATATTTTGAGGAATATTCAAGAAGAGCCGATGCAGTGAAACGAGAGAAGGCTATAAAAAATCGCAAACGTAGTGATTACATAGAAAGTTTGGTTAGAGCGTCCCGTCAGGCATGACGGGAAGGTCGCGAGTTCAAGTCTCGTCACTCCCGCCATTAATAATATCAAGGACTTAGAGGGAATATATAGGTCCTTTTTATTTGGTCAAAAATATCATACCCCACACTATACCCCACAAGCCCGATGTAAATAAGGGTACAAGGCAATATATCATGCTAAAGAAAAACCCGGTCTCAGAAAGGTGGAAACCGGGTTTTAGGTCTTTAGGTACGTTTTCTACTTCGCCATAGTGAAGCTGAATCAGCGGCGGGAATCAAGTGGGATATCAATATTTGTGCCAAACTTGCTGACTATTTGGTTGAGGTTTTCTCTTTGTAATTCTGGAAAGTAAGCGGATATCGTTTGCTCCGTCAAATCCATCCGCTTTAAGATTTTCCGAAAGGATTTGTCTTTTAACGCGTTTTTCTTTAGGTTCTGTCCCGCTTTTTTAAAAGAGTTGAAGCATCTTAGTATCGATGCTGAAAAGCCTATCCCCGAGTTTCTTGAAGAAGCCATCAAGGACCTTCTCAAAAAGTACGAAAAGAAGGGCGACAAATAGAGATGTCAAAACAATATCCAGAATGCTCTTTATATAATCACGTTAACTGTAAAGAGATTGATAACAAGAAGGTCTGCTCTATTGTCCGTAACGATATAAATTGTCTTAGGAAGTTGTATAAGTCGGCAGGGAAGCCCAAAAAATAAGGAAACCCCTTTTCATGGAAGAACCCGAAGAAACCACTTTTGTAAACCGGATAAAGTTTATTTGGTTCTACAAAATCATGTAAAATACCTCATAATTTTTATGTAATTTCCCCCACAATTACATAGTTTTTCTCTTAAATAACGCTAAAGACTTTTAAATGATAATTGGTATAATCCTCTGATATGTTGTTTGTTTCAATATAGTTGTCTGCTTTTGTATGATTTTTGCATGTTTCTTAAAAAACTTTTTGAAGTATTATTGACTTGCACGGACACAGAAATGAAAGAAATCCTCAAATACTGCCTACCTTGCCCCAAATGGGCTATTCAATCCGAGGTTAAATAAATACCAGTAGGAGATTGTCTCAGCGATTTTTAAAGATGATTTTTTTCTTGAAAAAACAGCTTCAATGTATTAGCGTTAAATGATTATTTATCTTACTAAAATCCTACTATAAGTAGGAACATAAAGAAATTGACGCCCAAAAAGACAAATAAACTATCTCACATCATTTTTGATCGAAATAATCAAAAAATGGATAGGAGGAGGATTAAGATGTTGAATAAAAAAAATACGGTCATCGCGTGCTTAGTGTTTATCTTTTTAGTATTAACCTCGGCATCCTTCGCGGCTACTTTAGGGACTGATACCGGAAACATTACCATTAACGCCACCGCACCGGTTACGGCTTTGGAAATTTTTGGGAAAAATACGTCCAATGGCATTGCCGCTACCTTTGCCTCTACAGCAGGTGCAAAAATTTTATATTTCCCCCATTTTGCGGTGAATGAGACCTGGTGGACCGGATTGGCGGTATCGAATCTTTCCACCGCTTCTTCCACCAGCCTTAGCATTACCGCCTTTGATACCGCGGGCAATCAGTTGTGGACCAAAGGCAATATTACAATTGATGCAGGCGGCCAGACTCCGTTTATGACCATTCAGGATATATTTGGATCCCAAGCAGAGGGAAGTGGTTGGCTGCTTCTTAGCTCATCAACCACAGATATTACCGCCGTTGAAATGTTTGGCTCTGCCCAGGGTATTGCAGCGCTGACCCCTGCTATTAGCGCTGGTTTTAATCTTTATTTTCCCCATTTTGCCTCAAATGATCAATGGTGGACCGGTATTGCAGTGGCTAACACTTCAGGGGCATCGAATATCGTCAGGTTTACCGCCTACAACGAGTCTGGAACGGAAATCGGAAGAACAGCAGGAATCACGGTTCCTCCTTTTGCCCAAATGCCGCCTCGGGCGGTCAGTGACCTGTTTGAAGGCAAGGTTTCAGGGACCGGCTGGATCAAAATGGAATCGACAAAAAGGGTGGTGGGCATGGAAATATTCGGTCAAAAAAACGGGGTCAATGGCATTGCCGGGCTCACTGCTACCGGAGAGACCGAAACAGAACTGTATCTCCCCCATTTTGCTTCCGATACTCAGTGGTGGACCGGGATTGCTTTTGCCAACCCCCTCAATCAAACTGCAAACGTTACCTTAACGGCCTACGATACTGCCGGAAACCAAATTGGCACGGCCAAGCAAGCGTCAATTGCTGCGCTGGGTCAAATGAAGCCCGAACTCGTCGCCAATCTTTTTGGCGGCACAGTAAGTGGTTCCGGTTGGATTAAAGCCACCGCCAGTAGTGGTGTTGTTGGTTTGGAAATATTCGGTCGAAAATCAGACAGCAGTATTGCCGGACTCACTTTAAGTGGTGGGAAAAATAACACTTTGTATTTACCCTACTTTGTTAATAATTCACAATGGTGGACCGGCGTCGGTGTGGCAAATCCTGGCACAACGTCTACAGCGGTATCACTCACGGCCAAAGATGCAAATGGTGACCAAGTTGGGAATACAGCAAACTTGAATGTACCGGGTTCTGCCCAGGGACCCCCCCAAAGCGTTAAAACCCTTTTTGGCTTGACCGGTGGCACCGGTTCCACAAACGGAAACCTAAAGGCGTTAAACTCATTTGTGGCCATGGCCGCTGCCCAAGAAGAGGCATATGCCGATCTGCTGGCCATCTTTTCAAATGACTTTACCGTCCCCCTTTTCGACACAACGGTTGAAGCCGATGCAGACGATTACGATTTGTTAGGTGAGGCTATTGCCAAGGTGGTAGCCGCTGGGGATGAATACCAGGAGGCCATCAACTATTTTGACCAGCAGAACTCCTTAACCCCCACCGCTGCAGCACGATTTTCCTTTATAAGCCCATCAGGCATACTCAGCAGTATTAAAAACTTTTTCTGGGGCTGGGCAAAGGGCAGCGGCGAAAGATCGAGTCAACGCATTCTGCAAATCAATGCCCAAATGAACGGCCAGACACAACAGGCAATGTACAACGCTGCCGTGGCAAAATTCGGCGCTGACAAAGTCGGCAAAAACCATGCTGAGTTAGTTCAGAACCTGCAAAACGGAAATTTAAACAATCAGGCACATCAGCTTCACTCTGCTATCCTGTACGATCCTAATGCACTTGATTATCTCCTTTATGCCCAAGATAACAAGATGGATACGACAAGTATCGCCCATCAAGAAGGGGCCGATGGGGTGACTAAAGGGGTTGATGTGGTGATCGATGCTGCAACAACAGTAGTGAATTCTAAATTTGATGGTTTTTCCGATGCCTTTGACAAGGGTAAAAACGCCGTTGAAGATGCCAACAAGCTCGTGGAAGATCCTTTTGGCTATGCCGCCGACAAAGTAAAGAGTGAACTGGAAGGCAAAGCTAGTCAGTGGCTGCAGGACAAAACCGGTGCCTCTGCGGATGTAGCCGATCTGGCAGCCGAGCAAGCCAGCGCCCAATTACAAAGCTTTGTTAAAAACCAATTGGTCAAGGATAAAACCGGTGATGATAAAGATAAAACAATTCAAGATCTTGACATGGGTTTTGTGGCCCCTGCCTATGACGAAGATGACGATAAATCCAAAGTTCATGGAATGTTGGTGGTTCCTTCCACGGATCCTGAAACCGGAGAGGCCCTGTCTGAAGATGAATTGATCTTTCATACCATTATTGCCATTTTAAACGAACTTGAGGAGGACCAAAAACTTCCAACGCCACCTGGTGGATATAACGTTCAAGTCGTTGGAGACGATAATGTCAACCAGGTTCCGAACGTCCAAGTGCCGGAAGACGGCGGTGTGGTCATAGCGGTCAGTGATGATGAGCCGACGGTGGCGACCTATTCTTTGTCCGCCTCCGCCTCCCCTGCTGATCCAGGTCCCGGCGTTGGGGTTACCGCCACGGCAGTGGTCCAACCGGCCAAATCCGGACTTCAGGTTACCTTTTCCATCGTCGGAACAGATGGCTACTCAAACTCAGGTACCTTGACGACAAACAGCCAAGGGACGGTCTCGTTTTATATTCCCGGCGGTGCGGAAGGAGTTGTTGATACGGTAATATTTACCTTGGTGGTGACGGGTCAGACCGTTAGCTTTTCCTACACATTTTAAAATGGCGATACACAGGCAAAGAGATCGTCTTAGGGCTTTAGTTCTTTTTTGTCTGATGCTCGCAGGGACACTGCTGCCTCATCTTGGGATAGCATCTTTCAATGCCACGGTAACCCTGACACCTGCGCTGATTAGAGCCTCCTCTTATGAGGGACGGTACCCCCTAACAAAATGGTATTTTACCCTTACTAATCAGACGGACAAGGTTTTGGGTCTTACATTGGTGTCGACAGTGCCATGGCTTTCCTGCGTCCCTGCCCAAATAAACCTCACCAGATCGGCCAACGTTAGTTTGTCTTTTTCCCCCTTATCACTTAAGATCGGCATCCATCAAGGTACCATTCAGATAGTTTCAGAAGATGACTTTTCGGTAGAAGAGTTACCGGTTACCCTCATGGTGAACCCAACACCCAAAACCTCTGATTTTGCAACACTATCCGGAATTGAGCGTCTACACAAAAATGGCATCTTCGGCCAGGGAACCTCTGTTGCTGTCATTGATATCGGGTTTAAACATCTGGATACGGTACTGTCATCCACCCGTCACCCCTATCAAATAGCAACCTATGACTTTACAGGTACAGGGCTTCAAACCGACAGTTATCACGGCATGGCCGCCGCTGAAGTGGTTCATGGGCTGGCACCAGAGGCAATGCTTTATCTTCTAAAGGCCACAGACAGGGAGACTTTGGATGAGGCCGTTGAGTTCTGCATTGACAGCTATATCGATATCATTGTTCACCCGGTTGGCTGGTTCAATTTCGGATATGATGGTCAGGGAGAAATAGCAACGATTGCCGAGAAGGCCAGGGCTCATGACATCCTCTGGGTTAATTCAACCGGCAACCATGCGATGCATCATTACGGCAATATATTTACGGATCAAAATCAGAATAATTTTCATGAATTTTATGCTAATGGGGTTGCCCTTGAGGAAACGAATAATTTTTATTTAACTGCCGGTGAAGCAGTATCCATCTATTTAAGCTGGGAAGATGAGCAATCCCGAAAGCAGGACTATGGCCTGTTTTTAACACATAAAAATACGGTGGTGGCATCATCTGCTACCCGCCAAACCAATACAATGTCGGCAACAGAAGCGATTACGTCTTTTTTTGCTCCCATTTCGGGCGACTATGGAATAAAAATTAAACGGTATTGTGGAAGCCACGATCAAGCCTTCTCGCTTTTTGTCGATTATCCCAAGGCTGGGCTGTCCTATTATACGCCTGAAGCCAGTCTCTTGTCTCCAGCCGATGCAACCGGTGTATTGGCGGTCGGCGCAATCGGTCTCGGTGAATGGGAGACGGATGGCCCGCCAGCGCCTTATAGCTCCAGAGGCCCAACCCAGGATGGCCGAATTAAACCTGATATTATGGGACCAGGAACAATACCTGTAACCTTTGGTAATTTTATCGGTACCTCTCCGGCTTGTGCATATATCGGTGGTGTGGCTGCGTTGCTGAAAACCTTCCAGCCGGCATGGACGGCTACCGAATTGGAATCGGTTCTCATCGGTACAAGCATCGATTTGGGTGAAATAGGGAAAGATGTGTTATATGGTTCCGGCAAGGTTGACCTTTCTGCCTTGACGATTCAGGGAAAAGAATTGTATTTTCCTCATGTTGCCATGAATAGCGAATGGTCGACTATTGTAGCAATCACCAGCCTCACGGATCAACCGGCCAACCTTAATATTTTTACTTACGATGATACAGGCCAATTGTTATCTTTTCAACCGGCAACTCTGCCGCCACACGCTATTCTGTCAGGAACGGCAATCGATATCAGTCAAGTATTCTTACAAACAGGATCCCTGAAAGTAACTTCTGATCAGCAGTTGGCAGGCATGGTTCTCTTTCGTAACAAAGATGACATTGCTGCAGCATCCGCTATCAGCTACTTGCAAGATCGCCTCTTCTTTCCATGCCATACGATCAACGACGGCCGCAATTGGACCGGACTTGCACTTCTCAATCCTCATCATCAATCAACCGATATCACCCTTTCTTTGTTTGGAAATGATGGTGAACAAAAAGCCCAGCAACATTTTGTGCTGCCGCCTAATGAAAAACTGTTGGGAGCCCTGGCCAATCTTTTCCCCTCCCCTCTGCCGGCAGCCGATGTGTTTACCGTCAACAGCACATTACCGGCAGCAGGCCTTGTTGTTACTGGTGAAATAGATGCCTCCGTCGCTTCATTTTCCGGAGTACCTTTGAAAAAGCCCCCCCTATTACTTCCTCCCTTGGAAACAGAGGACTTAGTACCGCAGATCGTAATGGCAAATACCTATTTTGTATATTCTTTTATTAGGGAAGGCACCGATAATATTGCTGTGATCCACCAGGAAAACAATCCAATGCAAATCATTGAAAATTCCCTCTTGCGGTCAGCCTGGCAACAATTTGACTTTTCCGATGGCAAGGACACTTTTCTTCCCGGCTTGACTGGCGGTCGTAAGATCGTTATCCCCTACCTGACCTACAACAATGACTTAAACACGATTTGCGTAATTTGTAACCCGGCGGACACAGCAGTTAAAGCCCTATATCGCCTCTATTCAGCGAATGGTAGTCTGCTATCCGATAACATTACAATTACCATTCCTAATAAAGGGTGTTATGCCCTTTCATATGCTGATATTTTTACTAATGGAGTTGACCTTCCTTTTGAGGGATCTTTATTCTTGAATGCCGCCAAGCCAGTTTATGGTGCTTCCTTTTATACAATGGCAACCAAATCCTTAGGTTCGGCCAGTTTGCCAGCCCAATTGATTCTCGAAAAATAGTTTGTTATAGCTTTTTTACAGGCAAATTATCTTCTCTATACACAAAAAATTCATTCTCTATGAAGCGCAGCAGACTATTGGCGAGGTACTACAGTGAAATAAACACGGATTTTGTCTGGTTGGTTGTCGGCAAGTTTGACGGCGTATGGCGATAGCGCCAGGGGCACCGATATTTCACCGGAACGAACGATATTATCCACCGACACGGCTTGGGTGTATATGGTATCGATCGTATCGATGATCATTTGGGCGCCTTTAATGACAATTCTATCAGGCACCACTCTCACTTCCTGAATCAATATACTTTTGGAAAGCGTTCCGGCCCAATCCACCTGCACCGGCAGTGATTTTTCCCCCGGCATATCAAGAATAAAATCGATAGTAGAGGGCTCAATTTTTTTGACGGGGACGCCCGGCGGCAAGACGATATCTTTCTCTGAAATATTGAAACCGTTTTTACCGGCAACGGTATCCTCCAGGTCGAACCGCACTTTGACCTGATTTGGATTCAGGCAGGGTGCTGATAAGCTGTCTGGGGCCGCTTAACTGCAACGTAACCGTCGTGCTGGAGGTCTCCACGACATTCATATGGGTATCGCGTTTGATTTATTCCACAGGCACTTCCACGGTGCCCAGGGATATGACGATGCCGATGGAATAGCTGAACCAGATGCTGCCGACAATCATAAACGACAACACGGCTGCCAGCCCCGCCCTAAGCTTCTCATTAAATGGACTTTGTATCGAGGGATCCTTAAAAAAGGTATGATCGTGTAGCCAGCGTTCCAATCCGGTTCGAGAGGCCACGGTATGGATTCGCCCTTTGATAGCAACACTCACCGCCCCTCTTTCCTCTGCCACAGCCAACACCACGGCATCCGAGATCTCAGTAAGCCCAATCGCGGCGCGATGCCGGGTACCGTATCGGGTCGGCAAATCGCCACTGTTTGTGAGGGGAAGAATAGCCGCCACTCGAATAATCTTCTCGCCGTCAATAACAATCGCACCATCATGAACCGGGTTTCCAGGCCAAAAAATGCTTTCGATCATTTCGCGGGATACTTTACCATCCAAGGGACCCCCCCCTGAATCAGATCGTCGACAGCTTGACGTGCCGGTAAAACGATAAGCGCACCTGTTTTCACGAAAACGGCGTGTTTACTGTTTCCCCGGCCATTGATACAAAAGCATTGGAGCAATTATTCCGGCACAAAGCTTTAAAGATGCTTTTGGCCAAAGGAAAAATCACCCAAGATATGATTAATCTGCTGGATAAGTGGCGCCATACGGGATTTAATGTGTCCTGTGGGCCGCGTATATTGCCCTGGCAGCGTAAGTCTATGGAGAATCTGGCATGTTACATTATCCGCGCCTCTTTCTCCCAGGAACGGATGACCTATCATCGGGAAACCGGCCAGGTAGAATATCGATCAAAAGACGAAAAAGAAACCCAGATGCTTCACGCGCTGGAGTGGCTTGCAGCCATATGCTCTCACGTTCCTAACAAAGGTGAGCAAATGGTTCGTTATTATGGCTACTATAGCAATGTGGCGCGCGGAAAACGGAAAAAAGCCGATGCTGATGATAAGATTCCCTGTATCCTGGAACCTGAACTCACAGATATGGCATTTCGAAAAAATTGGGCGCGGCTGATTCAAAAAATATATGAGGTCGATCCGCTGACATGCCCAAAGTGCCAGGGGTCCATGGGGGTCACTGCCTTCATAGAACATGAGGATGTCATCAAAAAGATCCTCAGGCATTTGGGCTTGTGGGAGGTGAAGCGGAAGCCGTCACCACAAGCCAACGGGCCGCCCTTTTCAGCCGTACGCGTTTAACCCGAGAGGTTAAGATTTTAAGTATATTTGCCGATATAAAATATATTTAACAGGAGAAATGACATGTTAGTGTATATCATTTTAGGCATCACAATTATTTATGTTGCTGTCGTTATTTTCCTTTACCTAAACTCTGAAAAATCGGTCTGACGGTTACTGGTTGGGTATACCTCGAAAAATTATCGCCCGCCTAAGCACCTTCTGTGTGCCTGGCAAGGGGTCTAAACGTATATTTTTAATGCTTGCGTGATAAGATCCCCGCTTTCAAAAACAAAAGCGCCTGAAGGTTTTTCCAGGACCACAGTCATAATCCGCTTTGAAAACCGAATCAGTAATGGTCTGCCTTTTCGATCACCTAATTTTATCGGCTTGTGTATAGGGTGCAACAGGTGCATTTGCCCTTGACGATTTATTATGATTTGGTACGATTCGTTGATTGTAAAGCCTTTATTAAAGCATAGATCACAGAAAATTCTCAATGCTTTGATATTGCTTGCATTTGATGAGGGTGAATTTCAGAAAAAGCGTTCGACAAACAAAGAGATTGCCGGGTGTAAATCAAGACTGTTGTTTGCTAAGATTGCTATGGCTGTTTGGTTTCAGGTGTCAGGTGTCAGGTGTCAGGAAACATGTTCAGTAGTAATCGGCAAGCCCTGAGGGAACGATTCATTTTTTTCGGCGAGTTGGGCAGGAGCGCTGTTTGAGGAGCGCCTGGATTGGCTTCCTAACTCGTATTTTTCTTCTTGGGGCCACTTGTGCGTCAAGTCACAGACATCGATGGGTAATCCACACAACTTTTTATAGACCTCAAGATCCTTCACGTCCATAAAATTTCTATTGGTCACCTCGTTTCCCCCTTAATCCTTAACCCTGACACCTGACATCAGACACCTAAAAAAAGCTTCGGAGCCACGGTTTGTCAATAGAAAGGCATTAGCGTTTACCAACGGTCTTGATTTACACTCGAGATTGCCAAGGTGTTGAACATAAGTATGAAAAAGATTGACCGTGTGAAAAAACGATTTGTTGGGGATGGTATTGATATTACGCGTAACGGCAAAAAAGGAAGTCGCATATACGCTAAAAAGGCAGACGGAGATAGAATTGAACGTACTCACAGGGCAGTGCCTAAATTGAAGGATCGATAACATTGAAGATGTCAGGAAGGAGACAGAGGCATGGCAGGAATTCAGAAACAACAAAAATTCGAAGGTTCACTGGGAATTCACTGCGGCGGATGCTCAAATAAAACTGTCACGCCTTTATTTGACACTTGAAAGTTGACATGACACTAGCACATGCAGATGAAGTTGCTTCAATGGTGAATGAAATTTGATACTGTTTTCCGGTGGGTGACCGAATATAGCGGACACTATGCATTTTTTTACAGGGCTTGCTCTGGCCAGGTCCATTGGAATATTGGTTTACAACGGATTAGACTTATTCTATAAAGATCCTTTGCAACGAAAAGCCCGTACAGACCACCCTGGCGCATTACATCATATAATCGTATGGGAAATTGCACGGGAAAAAATGATTTAGGATGGATGAGAATTTTTAGGTTATGTATTTGAACCGGGCGGGTATTATGTTAACCGATACCAAACCCCAAAGCCTATATAAATGAAAAATAATAGATAACAAGGTTGGATAATGACGCTAAGTGATTTAATCATCAACTATTTGGAACAATTTGGTGTAGAATATGTTTTTGGCGTACCGGGCGGTCCTCTTGGCCCTCTTTTTGATGCTCTTGCGCGCAGCGAAACAAGGGGCGGTCCTCGTGCCATACTGGCTCGTCATGAAGTGGGCGGGGCTTTTATGGCTGACGGCTATGCCCGTGAAACCGGAAAAATTGGGGTATGCTGTGCAACCACCGGTCCCGGTGCAACCAATCTGATTACGGGCGTGGCTTCAGCTTATACGGATCATATTCCTATGCTGGTGATCACTGCACAAACCCGGTTGCCTGATTTCAGCATGGGCGCTTTTCAGGAATCCTCTGCTGATGTCACGGATATACTGGGAATGTTTGAACACTGTACCCGCTATAACTCGATGGTTACACATGCCGACCAATTGGAGAAGAAACTGGCTGCTGCGTTGACTACAGCCTTGTACTCCACAAAAGGTCCCGCACATTTAAGTGTGCCGATTGATCTCTTACGCTCTGACAAAAGCGGTCCAATCGCTTTCCCGAATTTACACGGCTTGTTGACCCAACCCGCCGCAGAGGTGGATGTTGCGGCACTGGAAAAACTCTGTCAGGAATTGCACCATGTTTTAAGCCAAAACCGCCAAGTGGTATTATTTATCGGCCATGACTGCGCGGGCGCTACCCAGGAGATCATTGAATTTGCAGAACTTATCGGCGCATCCATTGTCACAACACAACGTGGAAAATCCTGGATCAATCCTTATCATCCTCTGGCTCGCGGGGTATTTGGCTTTGCCGGACATAAAACGGCCCGTAATGCACTGATTGACGAATCCGTTGATCTCATACTGGCTGTAGGCACCAATCTAAACGAATGGTCAACCAGTGGGTGGGATTCCGTCTTAATGAATGAAAAGCTGGTACATATCCATCATGAAAGAACCTGCTTTAGTCGTTCCCCCATGGCACGTCTGCACGTTTATGGAACCATCCTTACAATATTTAAGGAATTGGTCTCACGCGTTGAGACCTTAAAGCGGGAGGGCAAACTATCTCTGATCGGAAAGGTGGGAGAAAACGATATAGCATTACAATTACATTCGGATCATCTAAAAGAATCCCCATATGTGCCCCATCACATTGAAGTCCAAGCACCGGACAGTTGTGGTCGAGGGAACACCTCGACACCCATCAAGCCACAGCGACTGATTTGTGAAATCATACAGCGTTTTCCGCCTGAAACTCGTTTTCTCATCGATAATAGCAACAGCGTACCCTGGTCGATCCACTATTTTTTTCATCGCCGTCCCGAAAACTATCATTTATCTTTAGGGTTTGCCTCTATGGGGTGGGCGATCGGCGCGTCGGTGGGAATGGCCTTAGGTAAACCAAATACCCCCGTGGTATGTTTTACGGGTGACGGCTGCTTTTTGATGAGTGGGCAGGAAATCACCGTAGCGGTGGAAGAACGGTTGCCGGTAATTTTTGTGGTATTGAATGACCATGCGTATGGATTGATCCGGCACGCACATCGCCTGGCAGGTACGGAACCCATTGATTTTTCGATTCCGCCCGTTGATTTTTGTATGATGGCTAAGGCAACCGGGGCAAATGCTCACAAAATTCGAGATCCCAAAGATTTTGGGAAAATCGACTATCAAGCGTTGTGTAGACGTAATGGCCCAACTTTATTGGATGTCACTATTGACCCGGAGGAAGTGCCGCCGATCGGTATGTTTTAAGAATTGCATTTTGTACATTCCTAGTAGGATATGGCCCCAATAAATTTACTTTTGGTCGATGATGAACAATCGTTCGTTGAAATCATGGGCCAACGTTTAGGCAGAAGAGGCTTCATTGTAGCGTATGCATTTAGTGGGCAAGACGCACTCAATCGACTTGAAGCGGACGACAGTATTGAGGTGGTTATTCTTGATGTTAAAATGCCGGGGATGGACGGTGTTGAAACCCTCCGGATGATCAAAAAAAAACGCCCCCTTGTGAAAACCATCATGCTCACCGGCCATGCCACGGTTAATTCCGCCATTGAAGCCATGAAATTGGGCGCCATGGATTACCTGATGAAGCCATGTGACCTGGATGAACTTGTTTCCAAAGTTAAAGAAGCAGCAAACAGAAAAAGAAATCATGAAACTAAAATCCTCGAAGCACGGATGAGACCTTACATCTCCAAGCGCGATAAGGACAAAATTATATCCAAGATTCTGGAGTCTTAAAAAAGTTTCAAGGAGATATCTTTTAGATTTGAAAGGGATATCACAGTGAAGAATAGCACTACCCGCCGTTGTGTGGAATGCGGGGCTGTCTGCAGCAAAGAAGAATCTTTTATTATCGACAGCAAGAATGTGTGCAGTAGATGTCTATTCGGTGATATTTCGCCGGTGAAGATCTACCCCATTGGCTTTGTTGCCAACAAACAGGACAGAGACAACAGTGACTTTGGTTTGTGTGGAAAAAGTCGAACCTCCCGAATCGAACTGTTTCATTCGCAAAAGCCATTTATGTACAAACTGGAAGACGAACGTAACCTGACGATTGTTTATTATTTGCATAAAGCGCGTCCAGTCAGAGCCAGATTCAAGCGGGGATTGGACGGTAAAGAAGTGGGTGTATTTGCTTCGCGTACGCCGGACAGACTCTCAAGGATTGGCATTCAGGACGTTCGGCTGGTTAAGGTAGAAGGGACCACATTGGTTGTCAAAGGATTAGATGCCATTAACGGTACCCCCGTGCTGGACATTAAATTGAAAAGGAGAATACTGTAAGAATCGAAAAGTAAAGATTTTATAAGATTGTCAAGATGGGAATAAGAAAATCGTCCCATGAGATTTTTTTTAACATCAATTTATTGAGAAATTACGATTTTTTTATCAAACTTGCTTTTTTAGATAAAAGCATTTATTAAATTACGTTCTGCATTTTTACAAGTGAATTCGCTAAGTTTATGCTGAGGATCGAAGTGGTCACAATTAAAATATTTCAAACACAAGGATTCTATGATTAGAAGCCTATGATTACGGTCTGGGTTGGGGGTTCCGGGAAAATAGAAAATATTATGTCCATTCATCTAAAAAGCATCACACTAATGCCTGAGAAGTACCCTACCCGAGAATACTATCCCTTTACCCTGCCTGTCTTTCATCAAACCAAACATCTATCCTTGGACACGCCTGTGACTTTTTTTGTGGGCGAGAACGGCACCGGCAAGTCTACCCTGCTGGAGGCGTTGGCGAACGCCTGTGATATCCACATCTGGCGTGTTTCCGAGGGTCCCCGTTTCCAAGTTAACCGTTTCGAAGGGCAACTGTACAATTATATAACTTTGGAATGGTCTAATGGTCGTGTTTCCGGGTCGTTTTTCGGTTCGGAGATCTTCAAGGATTTTGCCAATATTCTGGATGAGTGGGCGGTAACGGACCCTGGTCAACTGAAATACTTCGGTGGTAAATCTCTGGTGACCCAGTCCCACGGTCAATCTCTGATGTCCTACTTCCGTAGCCGGTATCGGATAGAGGGTATTTACTTGCTCGATGAACCTGAGACGGCGCTTTCGCCACGCAGTCAGCTTGAATTACTGGAGATTCTGGGCACCAATAGCCGAGCCGGTCACGCCCAGTTCATTATTGCGACCCACTCCCCGATTTTGCTCGCCTGCACCGGAGCCAAGATCTACAGTTTCGATCACGCGCCCGTTTGTCCGGTGGCATATGAAGAGACCGAGCACTACCAGATTTACAAGAATTTCCTAATGGATCCAAAAAAATATCTGTAATTTGTATGTTGTCCTGCTGAATCGACAGGTTCAAGACATAAGGTGCATGCATTGGAATATTGGCCCATGTTAAAAAATACCAGAAAATACCCAAGGAAGAGGTAAACATGGAAAGGAGATATTTCGACGATCTAAGTGATGGGGAAGTTCTTGATTGTCAGCCGGTCTTAATAACGCGGGAGGCGATCATCGATTTTGCAAAAAATTTTGATCCGCAACCGTTCCATATTGATGAGAACGCTGCGAGGGAATCCATTTTCGGAGGACTTGTTGCATCTTCACTTCATACCCTTTCTGCCTGCACTCGCGCGGTTGTGCATGCACAGGGCGATGTCACAATTATAAGCGGTGTGGGAATGGATGAGGTAAATATGTTCAATCCGGTGCGTCCGGGGGATACTCTTTGGGTAAAGGCTTGGTGGACGGATCTAAAAAGATCGAGAAGTAAACCCGATCGAGGATTTGCGGCAATCAAGTGCAAAGTTACGAATCAGCGGAAAGAGCCTGTTATTGAATACGGCTATCGTTATTTGCTGGCGCGTAAAGCTCCTGAATTAATATAGTCGCAACCATGATGATTTATTAATACATAGCCTCAAATTGCACGGGATTCGGTCTTCTGTTCGTCCCTCACCTGGGGTGGTGAAAATCGCCGTGTATACAGATGGAATTTTAATCCCATTTTAGTTCCATATCTTTAAGGTTTCAGGTTTCAGGTGTCAGGAATGATGAACAGAGGCGCTGGCACCTGACACCTGAAACCTGAAACCAGGCATACGGGAAGGAATAAATATGGGCAATTTTAATCATCCCAGCTTTCACCTGTGAGCATGACCGATTTGGGCTTGTCAATCCGGGTCCCTTTTTCTTTTATTGCAGGAAAAATCATCGGATGTTATATTTAAACCCAACCCGGCAAAGCCGGAACCAAATTGAATATTGACGATTGAATATTGATGATTTGTGGTATCGCTTCGCTCTGTCTTTTCTATAAAAATCGATAGAATTCCTTAAATATTCAATCTGACTATGGTATAAATCATGTGCAAACATGATGTGATTTCAATAAATAGGTATTAACTTGAGTGATTTTTTACTCGACCTGCACCGATCTATTGCGCATTAAGGATCCGCGAAAGTCCTCGACATATCCATCCCCATGTCTTTTCAAGGCATTTTCGCGACCCCTTATGCATCAAGACCTCAGCACATCTTTTGGCAAAAAATTGCTTAACCGGGGTTAAAATATGAAAATCAAAATAAATATGGAACGTTCTTATAAAAGAACCAAGATTGTTGCCACACTGGGTCCGGCCAGCGATAATCAGGACACGCTGCAAAAGATGATTCTCGCCGGATTAGATGTGGTCCGTATTAACTTTTCTCATAGCAGCCACGATTATCTGGATCCTCTGATCAAACGGATTCGGAAATTAAGAGAGGAAATGGGAGTCCCTATTCCCATTATCGGAGATTTGCGCGGCCCTCGCATTCGCGTGGGAGAAATTGAAGGGCATACCGTTGACCTAAAAACAGATCAGAAGATTTGTTTGACCCCACAAAAATCATCAGGAAACAATGAAATTATTTCAGTGAGTTATCCCGATATGGCCAGGGATGTGCAGATCGGCAGCCTGATTCTGCTTGATGACGGAAACATTGAACTTGAAGTGGAAAAAATTGAAATCAATGGTGACGTATGGTGCCGCGTACTCCAGGGCGACAAGCTGTCCAGCCACCGGGGCATTAATCTTCCGGGGCTGCGGGTCAGCCTGCCCTCAATCACCCGGAAGGATTTTGTTGATATTGATTTTGCCATTACTCAAGATCTTGATTTTCTGGCGCTGTCTTTTGTGCAGTCTGCCGATGATGTGTGCAGGTTAAAAGATCATTTGGCCCAAAAAGGAACAGACATTCCGGTCATCGCTAAAATTGAGCGGCAGAATGCTTTAGATGATATTGAAGCAATTGTTGGGGTCGCCGATGGGGTTATGGTGGCCCGGGGTGATCTGGCTCTGGAAATGAGTTTACAAGAAGTGCCCATTGCCCAAAAACGCATCATTGATATTTGTCGCCATGCCGCCGTTCCGGTTATTACGGCCACCCAAATGCTGGAGTCCATGATTGACATGCGCAAACCCAGTCGTGCTGAGGCCACAGATGTAACCAACGCTATTTTAGACGGCACGGACGCCCTGATGCTGTCCGCTGAAACGTCCATCGGCCGGTATCCGGTTGAAACCGTGGCGACTATGTCGACACTTGCCGTTTCCACGGAAACGGCCTGGTTTGAGGGCAAGTTGTCCGGTGCTTTGCCGTTTACTCCGCACCGGGAGATCGAGCCGACCGTTGCATATGCCGGCAATTTAGTGGCCAATACGTTATCAGCCAAAGCGATTGTGGCCTACACCGCCTCCGGTATGACCGCTCGCCGGCTGGTCTGCCACCGGCCTCACCGGCCCGTGCTGGCCTTGGCTGCATCACCCAAAATCCAGCGACGGCTGGCCTTAATCTGGGGTGTGGAAAGCGCGCTGGTCAAAATCATCAAAGAAACGGACGACATTGTTAATGTTGCGCTCAGTGAGGTACAACGTTGCGTCCTCGCAGGAAAGGGAGACGTAATTGTGATTATTGCCGGTACACCTCCCCATGGCCAAAGCGGTCGCACCAATACCCTTAAGGTTGAACGAATTCCGTAACTATTGGGTGGGTCAATTACGGTTGAACTTAGGGGCTTCGCCCCAATTGGAATAGTGGAATAATGGAGTAATGGGTGAGCTTGTCCTGAACGAAGTTGAAGGAAAGGAGTTTTTTACAATTATAATGTTTTACTTCCACCTTTATCCCCAACATTCCATTCTTCCATTCTGATGAAATAAACAGGTTGCCGTTAATAAACCTGTATTTTCAAGAAGTTGTAGAATTTCCGAGACGTAAAATTAGAAGGATATCATTGAAATACCTAAAATTGATACCCTATCACCGGCAACAGACGATTGACATATGAGAGTCGCAATTATTTCCGATATTCATGGTAATTTGGATGCGTTTCGACAAGTTTTGAAGGATATTGAAGCTTCGGGTATTGATGCCGTTGTTTGTCTGGGGGACAATGTGGGCTACGGGCCCGAGCCGGAGCAGGTGATTCGACAGGTTCGAGAACGCAATATCCCGTGTGTTATGGGAAATCATGAGCAGGCGGTTTTAGATGGCGAGCATTTGAACTGGTTTAATCCTCCCGCCCGGAAATCTTTGCAAAAAACAATGACCCTGCTGTCCGAGGAATCCTTTAAATATATTCGCGGTATGAAGTCATCTTTGGTTATTTACGAAAGCCGATTTGTTCACGGTTTTCCGCCGGATTCCATGAACATCTATTTATTTCAGGCTTCCAAAAACACTCTTAAGCAAACTTTCAGAGAAATGAAAGAAAGACTTTGCTTTGTGGGGCATACCCATGAACTGAAACTCATCGGATTTGACGGTAAAGCATCCCAACGTATTTCCCTTCAAAAAGGGATTGTGAAACATTTGCATAAAGACAGAAAATATATCGTCAATGTGGGCAGTGTCGGACAACCCAGAGACGGCAATAACAATGCAAAATACGTAATTTGGAATTCATCGGAGGATTCCCTTGAAGTAAGATTTGTTCCGTATGATATTGCAGCGGTGGTCAGCAAAATCATGGCCGCGGGACTTCCCAAAGTGCACGCGGACCGGTTATGGTAACTGTTTTTATACAGGGTTCTTTTTGTTACGGATAAATAAAAAATGAAAACCATCGGTAAATACAAAATACGCGGGCTGCTGGGCAGGGGCGGTATGGGCAAGGTCTATAAAGTGGAACTGCCGGTTATCCGTAGAATTGCCGCATTAAAACTGCTGGCCCCCAATCCCCATCTGGTTCAACTCATGGGTGAAAAGGCTATCCGGAATCTTTTTATTTCCGAAGCCGTTACCATGTCAAATCTGAGACATCCCAATATCGTGGAAGTTTGGAATTTCGATGAAACAGAGGACGGAAAACTTTTTTATGTCATGGATTATTATTTTAATAATCTCGGAATCATGATCGGCGAATCTTATATAACCGAAGCATCCTCCCGAGTTATTAAGTTGGATAAAGCCATTAAATACACCCGACAAATTCTGCTGGGACTGGCCTGTCTTCACCATTTCGGCATCGTGCACCGGGATATTAAACCCTATAATATATTGTTAACGGATCTGGATACGATAAAAATTTGCGATTTTGGATTGTCCAAGCTCAGAGGAGAAGATTTTAAAGGACCTGAAAATCTCAAGGTCGGTTCTCCCTGGTATGCCGCGCCCGAACAAGAAGCCAACCCGGATAAAGTGGATCGTCGTGCGGATATTTATTCCGTGGGAATTATGCTTTATCGAATGCTCACGGGCGAGCTTCCCACGGGAAATTATGAAAAACCGAGTCAGATGAATGCCGATCTGGACCCCACATGGGATGCTTTTATTGCCAAAGCCATTGCCACCGAACATGAAAACAGATTTGGTGATGCAAACGAGATGTTAAAAGAACTCGATCTCCTTGATAAAGCGTGGGAAGAGAAAAAAGAAAATATCTGCAAAATCGCCCCGGAATCGACGGTTGCAGAGAATTTCCCCTGTCATTCGATTACCCTTAGAAGCAACGCCATTAAAGTCAATCCCCAACATGCCAGAACTGTATTTTCCACAAACCAATTATGGCAACCCTCCTGTTATATTGAAAATGACTTTCAAATTCTTTCCAACGCCATGGTTACGGATAACGCAACAGGTCTTATTTGGCAGCAATCCGGATCGGAATATCTCCTGACATGGCCATAGGCTCATGAATATATCGAGGAATTAAACCAAAAACATGTTGGAGGATATCATCACTGGCGACTTCCCACAACCGAGGAACTGATGTCTTTGCTCACCCCAACCCCTCACGGCGAAGATTTTTGTATGGAGGCGGTGTTTGACTCCAAACAAAAATGGTTATGGAGTTGTGACAGACGATCTTATATGGCGGCGTGGTATGTCAGCGCAGATATGGGGTTCGTCTCGTGGCAGGATTTCAGCGCCTATTATTATGTCAGGGGCGTATGTGATGATAATTTGGAATCATGATTGAAACCGCCATACAAGAAAAAGGAAAGCCTGGACAGTAAATGGTCGTAACTGAAAAATACTGATTGACATATTTCAACTGTTCTGTGCAAATAACCTTTTTTATAATGGATAAGCGGAGTGCTTTGCAAAAGTCTCAAACCAACGAACGGAAGGTTTTGAAACAGCTTCTAATAAATCTGATGATAAAACACGGGGGAACAAATGAAGGAAGATAGAATTTATAACTTTAACGCCGGGCCTGCCGCTCTTCCCATTGAGGTACTTGAAGAAATCAAAGATTCATTTTTAAACTTGGGCGGTTCCGGCATGTCGATAACCGAAGTAAGCCACCGCTCCAAGTGGTTTGACGATGTCATAAACGATGCCGTTGAAAGAACTCGGCGTATGTTGAACCTGGATGAAAAATTCCACGTGCTTTTTATCCAGGGCGGTGCAAGTTTGCAATTTTGCATGATCCCCATGAATTTGCTCGGGAAGGGCGAGTCCGCAGACTATGTTAATACCGGTACCTGGTCCACAAAAGCCATAAAGGAAGCCGAAATACAGGGTAAAACCATCAAGGTTGTGGCATCTTCGGAAGATCATAATTTTTCATATATTCCGAAAAATATTACGTTCAGCAGCGATGCGGTTTACACCCACATTACATCCAATAACACGATAAAAGGGACCCAGTGGGCATCTTTTCCCGATACAAACGGTGTGCCGATTATCGCCGATATGTCGTCGGATATAATGTGCAGACCATTTGATGTGGATAAGTTCGGTCTTATTTATGCCGGGGCTCAAAAAAATATCGGTCCTGCCGGGGTGTGCATGGTAATCATTAAGGAGGATATGCTCAAGAGGGTGCCGGACACCCTGCCGTCAATGCTCAAATATACAACCTATTCATCCAAGAACTCAATGTTTAATACCCCCCCGTGTTTCGCGGTTTATGTGATTCAACTGGTAATGAAATGGCTTGAAGAGACCATTGGCGGACTTGAAAAAATGGCGGAAATCAATCGAAAAAAGGCTCGTATTCTTTACGAAGCCATAGATTCAGGCGATTTTTATAACGGCACGGCCCAGCCTGACAGCCGTTCATTGATGAATGTAACCTTCCGCCTTCCGGACGAAGCGCTTGAAAAACGATTTATAGAACAAGCCCTTGAAAACGGTTTCGGAGGCCTTAAAGGACATCGGTCTGTGGGAGGTTGCCGGGCCTCGATCTACAACGCCATACCTGTCACGGCAATTGAAGCCCTTGTGGATTTTATGAAGACCTTCGAGCAAAAAAACGGATAAGTTTAGTTCTAAGGAAACAAATTTTAGACAATTACTCTATCCGCACATCCCAAAAAGCGCCGCGGCCCCCATGCCGCGGTCTGCCAGAAGCGCCTCGATTCCCCCGCCCATTACCTAATAATCGCTAAGTTATTTTTTGCGCCGGAAGGACTGTGGAGGATTTACTGGAAGAGATGAACATCGAACGTCCAACATTGAATGTTGAATGAAAGACAAAAACAAGGGCAAGAATTTCATTAATAGAACTTAGGGGCTTCCCCCCAATATTCTCTCCGAGCCGGAGGCCAGTATTCCATTCCGATGGCACAAAGAGGTTGCCATTAAAAGAATATTGATTTTATATGGTTGTAGCAATTGTGAAACCTTTATTAAGATTTTTGTTACGAGTATCAAAACGGCTGAAAAGAAAAAGAAATTGCTATTGAATATTGGTATTGGATGTTTGTTTTTTATTCGATTTTAGAATAATTTGAGGAGCGGAGCGACATCATTATTCGACGTTCGACGTTTAATGTTCGATGTTGGACGTTCATCTTTCAAAATAAACCTGTACGGCCTAAGCATAACCAGTGAATAACATTGTATCGGGTTTTTAGAAAGGACGGCATCATGGCAAAAGAAAATGACGTTGTACTTATATACCTTGAAAATCAACCCATATCATTCGCCAGAATAGAAGATATTTCTCCTGATGTAAAAAAAGATTGGTATCATGTCAAAATACTTATGCTACAGCTACCCCTTCAGGTAGCAACTTGGATCCTGCGGGATATTTATATTGACGGTCAGGAGTTTACCATGGGCGGCAAGAGCGTGCGTCTGGAGCCGGTAGTTTGCCCCAAAGAGCCTGATCCCTCCGGAGATAAACAAAAAAAACCTGAAAAACCGGATAAAGGAAAGGTGATATCATTATTAGATCTAAAGAAAAAATAAAGATAGGATTTTTTAATGAAACCATGGACTCAAATCGTTATTTCTGCCTCCAGACGGACCGATATTCCGGCATTTTACATGGATTGGTTCATCAATCAGATACGGAAGGGTTTTTTTGAGGTTGTCAATCCATATAACCGGAAAAAGTCCAGAATAATAGCAACCCCTGACAACGTTCACACCCTTGTATTCTGGTCAAAAAATTTTGGTCCCTTCATCAAGGGCGGATTCGGCCAAAAGCTTTTTTCCATGGGATACAATCTTTTTTTTAATTTTACCATAAATTCGAATTCGTCCTTGCTTGAACCTGGTGTGCCGCCGCTAAACCAACGTCTTGACCAACTAAAGGATCTCTGCCGGGATTTTGACGCCAGAGCAGTTAACTGGAGATTTGATCCCATCTGTTTTTTTAAATTTCATGAAAAAAATATTCAGGACAATTTGAATGATTTTTCCCGGATTGCCGCCAGTGCTTGCCAATGCGGTGTTACAAGATGTATCACAAGCTTTATGGACCATTACCCAAAAATTCAAAAACGGATCGCATACCTGCCCGGATTTTCGTTTGTGGATCCGGCATTGAAAACAAAAAAAGCAATTTTAATGAAAATGGAAAAAGAACTTTCCGAAAAAAATATTGATCTTTATACTTGTTGTGAAAAAGACGTACTCAACGCCCTGCTCGCAGATTCAAACATAAAAAAAAGTTCATGTATTCCCAACGATCTTTTAGTGAAAATTTTCGGGGGCAATCTGAGTTTTAAAAAAGATACCGGCCAGAGGGTAACGCACGGATGCGGATGCATGGTGTCGAGAGATATAGGATCTTATCACCTGCACCCATGCTATCATAATTGCCTGTTTTGCTATGCCAATCCGACTTCCAAAAAAAAGTTGTCGAAAAAATGAAAATAGGTTCAGTTCAACTTGATAATATTACCGTATTGGCTCCACTTGCCGGTATCACTAATCTGCCGTTCCGGCTGCTGGCCAAAGACGCGGGTTGTGCGCTGGTCTGCTCGGAAATGATCAGTTCCAACGGTCTGGTTCATAATTCGGTCAAGACACATGAATTGCTCAAGAACCGGCCCGCAGAGAAACCGTTGTCGGTTCAGATATTCGGTTCGGATCATTCCCTTATGGCTGAAGCTGCAACCATAGTTGAATCTTCAGGGGCTGATATCCTAGACATCAACCTTGGCTGTGCGGTAAAAAAAGTGCTAAAAACCGGTTCAGGTGCAGCCCTTATGAAAGAGCCCCAAAAGGTCGAAGAAATTCTTCGGGCCATCCGTAGAACGGTAAAAATTCCGTTGACCATAAAAATAAGAACCGGATGGGACAGTTCCGGGGACCAGGCCTTGAAAATAACCGAAATAGCTCAAGCATGCGGTGTGGACGCTATTACAGTGCATCCACGCACTGCAACTCAGGGCTTCCGGGGTAAGGCCGACTGGTCCCGGATTGCCGCTATTAAAAATATTGCTTCAATCCCTGTCATAGGAAACGGAGACATCGTAAGGCCTGAAGATGTGTTGAAGATGCAAAGTCAAACCGGGTGTGATGCCGTCATGATCGGCAGGGCGGCCATCGGCAACCCCTGGATTTTTTCTCAGGTACTTGAGCTAATCCGGGAGAATAAAGTCTCATTGCCTGATCCATCCCAGCGTTTTGAAGTTATGGCTCAATATCTTAGATCTTCTGTAATATGCTTTGGAGAGCAGCGGGCCATGCGTATGATGCGCAGCCGGCTCGGGTGGTTTGTAAAGGGATTACGTTACAGCAACAGATTCCGTGAATCCATCAAACAGGTTTCCACCGAAAAAGACGCCCTATCCCGAATCGAACAATATAAAAAATTATTATCTGCCGAACTTGGAGAAACCGGATAATTTTGATGGGTTGGTAAACACTAAAAAAACAACTTTTTATAAGATCGTCAATTTCTATTGACAAAACCAGGTGATTAAGTCATTGTTATTATAGGATTCTTAAAAATATGTTCCGATTGATCGGACTCTGAAACGGAATGTTATTCTGAAAAACCTATAGATAAAAGAAATAAGCCAGGGAGTACCTATGAAAAATCAGCCGGCGTTTACTTTGGCACTTATGTTTCTGCTGCTAATTCCTGCTGTTGGATATTGTAATGAATATCACAGTCAGGAGGTTGTTGAGCAGAACACAGAAGGGATTATTAACTGGAGCAGGGGAGTCATTCAAGCAAAAGGGATCGGGGTTTTTCAAAATAAGCTTCCTGACCATGTCAAGGCACGTTCAACCGCTTTAAAAAATGCAAGGCTGGATGCCTGCCGAAAAATCCTTGAAGTTACCAAAGGGATCAGAATTGACGATACCACGGTTGTCGGAGATTATGAGGGCAAAAATGATATAATTATGTCTAAAATAGAGAGCATGGTTAAACGTGCCGAGGTTGTAAAAAAAGAATATTTTTCAGACGGGACCATAGAAGTTACAATGGAAATGAACCTGAGAGGTGGATTTGCCCAGCTTGTTCTTCCAGGGGAAATCAGGCCGTTGGAATCGATCAGAACCATGGTGCCTGTTAAGAATTTACCCTCTGTTTTTACCGGATTGGTTGTTGATACCAGGGGCCTTGGAACAAAACCTGTCATGGCCCCAAAAATACTAGACGAAAGTGCACGTGAAGTTTATGGATCCGCTTTTGTTAGCCGTGAATATGCCGTACAGCAAGGAATGAGTGGGTATTCAAAGGACCTTGCAACAGCTCAGAATAATCAGAGGGTTGCCGACAATCCTTTGACGGTAAAAGGGTTAAGGACAGAAGGCATCGGACATTCCGACGTTATAATCAGCAATGTCGATGCTTGCAGGCTTCGAAGTGCTTCTGAGAATCTTTCCTTTATGAAAAAATGCCGAGTCATAATTGTGGTGGAGTAAAAAGCCGACCCAAAAGAGGCCAGCTTTTATTTATTCCTCGATCCACAACCTTCAATGGACAATCCACTATGTTCCCATACTCCACGAGGCCAAGTATTTTTTCTGCTCAGCGGTAAGTTTGTCAATTTTAACGTTCATGGAAGCCAGTTTTTCTTTGGCGATGGCCCTGTCTATTTCCTCGGGCACCGGATAGACATGGTTTTTAAATTTCTTCTTCCTTTTTACCATATATTCGACACTCAACGCCTGATTGGCAAAACTCATATCCATAACACTTGACGGATGTCCTTCGGCGGCCGCAAGATTTATCAGCCGTCCATCACCCAGAACATTGATCCGATTGTCGTTTTTCAGCATAAATTCTTCAACAAAAGGCCTTATTGTCCGGTGGGATTTTGTTATGTTTTTGAGTCCCTCAAGATCAAGTTCAACATTAAAATGACCGGAATTGGCTACAATAGCACCGTCTTTCATGACCTGGAAATGTTCTTTGCGTATCACATTCATGTTTCCGGTAACCGTACAGAAAAAATTACCGATTCTCGCCGCCTGCCGGATCGGCATTACCATAAATCCGTCCATGACCGCTTCCAGAGCGGTTGTGGGATCGACTTCGGTTACAATAACGTTTGCTCCCATTCCGCAAGCTCTCATCGCAAGGCCCTTGCCGCACCATCCATAACCGCAGACCACAAAATTGGACCCTGCGATCAAGCGATTCGTGGCCCGAATGATGCCGTCCATAGTGCTTTGACCGGTACCGTAACGATTATCAAAAAAATGTTTGGTCCGGGCGTCATTTACAGCGATGATCGGGTATTGCAAGACTCCGTCTGCCGCCATACTTCTGAGTCGAATAATTCCGGTGGTGGTTTCCTCCGTACCTCCTTTTACGCCCTCAATGAGTTCCTGGCGCTCGGAATGAATTGTTGTAACCAGATCGGCGCCGTCATCCATGGTATAATGAGGTTTGATGTCTATTGCTGAATGGATATGCTTGTAATAGGTTTTATTGTCTTCACCTTTGATGGCAAAAACAGAAACTTTGTCATGCTTTACAAGGGAAGCCGCCACATCATCCTGTGTGCTCAGCGGGTTGGAGGCGCAAAGAGCAAGTCCGGCACCGCCGGCTTTTAATGTCTGCATCAAAGAGGCGGTTTCGGTGGTCACATGAAGACAGGCGGCTATGCGATTGCCTTTTAGGGGTTTTTCCTTTTCAAACCTTTTCTTTATATTGTTTAGGACCGGCATGCTCTGATTGGCCCATTCTACCCGCAGCTGACCTTCCCTGGCCAATTTGATATCTTTAACATCATATTCCATGGATTATTCATCTCCTTTTTAGGGTTCAAGGTTGAAAAGATAGAAGTCCGGTTTTAAATTTCAATCATCAATTTTCAATCGTCAATCCTTACAGCCCTGCTTTTTCCCTGATAACATCCACCATATTGGTTTTTTCCCACGTGAATTCAGGTTCATTCCGGCCAAAGTGCCCATAAGCTGAAGTTTTACGATAGATGGGCCGCAGCAGGTCCAGATATTCAATGATTGCTGCGGGTCTTAAGTCAAAAACTTCTCTGATAATTTCTTTTACCCGATGTTTGGGGATTACACCGGTTCCCATAAGATCTACCATCACGGAAACAGGTTCTGCCACACCAATGGCATAGGCGATTTGCAATTCACATTTTTTTGCAAGGCCGGCGGCAACAATATTTTTTGCGATATGTCTGCCCATGTATGAAGCGCTTCGATCGACCTTGGAAGGATCTTTCCCTGAAAAACATCCGCCGCCGTGACTCCCCTGGCCTCCGTAGGTATCAACAATGATCTTTCGCCCGGTAACCCCGCAGTCTCCCATGGGGCCGCCAATCACAAACTTGCCGGTGGCATTTATAAAGTATCGGGTGTCACCGTCCGTTAGGTCCCTGGGGATTACCTTTTTTATAACCTCCTCTACGATGGCTTCTTTCAACTCATCGTAAGTAATATGCGGTTTATGCTGGGCGGCAATAACAACGGTATCAACCCGTTTCGGAGTACCGTTTTCATATTCGATGGTCACCTGGGATTTGCCGTCAGGCCTTAAGAAATCAAGGGCTCCGTTTTTTCGAACCGTGGCAAGACGCTGGCATAATTTATGGGCATACATAATCGACATGGGCATCAATTCAGGCGTCTCATTGGTGGCAAACCCAAACATAAGCCCCTGATCTCCGGCGCCCTGGTCTTTGAAAAGTCCTTGACCGATGTTCACCCCCTGAGCGATATCCGGAGATTGGTGATCAATACTTGTAATGACCGAGCAGGTCTGCCAGTCAAACCCCATCTGGGATGAATGGTATCCGATTTCACGGATTGTATTTCTTACAATCTCAGGCAGATCCACATAACAACTGGTTGTAATTTCACCGGCGATAAAAGCAAGGCCGGTGGTTACGAGCGTCTCGCAGGCAACCCTGCAGGTTTTATCTTGTTCGATAATTGCGTCGAGAATGGAATCCGATATCGCATCTGCAACCTTGTCCGGATGACCTTCGGTCACCGATTCGGATGTAAAAAAGAATTGTTCATTACCCATAAAGCATCTCCTTATTTAAGTTCCCAAAAGTAAATTTTGTGCATTTTTTAACAAAAAATATTATAAGTTCTCAATAAGTTCCGGTGTATTAAATGATTAATTTATTGAGATGTAACAAAATACTTCTATAAGCTTCTGAAGTTTCGATGAAAAACTTGTCCGCTATGGATTCATTAACATATTGTCAATCAACCGGGGTTTCCCGACTTGGACGGCCAGAAGCATTTGCACCGGCCCATTGATGGTCCGGATATCAGCAAGTGTTTCCGTATCGCAGATGGAAATATAATCTATATCGGTTTCAGGACATGATTGTATCAGCTCTGTTGCCGCATCTATAATAGTCGCCGCATCTTGTATCCCACCCTTAATAAGCTCCTTTGCTTTTTGCAATGATTTGTATAGGGAAAGGGCGCTAATCCGCTGTTCGGGGGTAAGATAAGTATTGCGCGAGCTCATGGCAAGCCCGTCCGGCTCCCTAACCGTGGGGGCACCGATTATTTCTATGCCGAAATCGAGATCACGAACCATCTGACGAATGACAATAAGCTGCTGGTAATCCTTCCGGCCGAAAACGGCAACATGGGGTTTAACCGTATTGAACAGCTTGGCAACAACCGTTGCAACACCCCTGAAGTGTATGGGCCTGGAGACGCCACAAAGGTAATTCGGCAGTTTTTCCAGGGTTACATAGGTCTGAAATTCCTTGCCGTAAATTTCCTTGGCATCAGGGGTAAATACTGCGTCTACTCCTTCTTTTTGTAACAGTACCAGATCCCTTTCAAAATTTCTGGGATAAGACTCCAAATCTTCTCCAGGTCCGAACTGTGTGGGATTAACAAAAATGCTCACTACAATGTCATCTCCATGCCTGTGGCCTTCTTTAATCAAAGATAGATGACCTTCATGAAGAAATCCCATTGTAGGGATAAAAACAATAGTTTTAAACTGACGACGCATCCGATCGGAGCGCGCCTGCATCATTTTTGTTGTTGTAATAATCTCGATGGAATATTCCTTAATTATATTATGTTGTTCGAATCTCCGTTTATAAGCTAAGAAAATAAAACACCTATAATGAAATGTCAACCCGCACACTTATACCAAAATCCACCGCCTGATTTTAAGAATTCCTTGAGTAATAAGGTCCTGTGGCGATTTTGTTTGCAATTTTGGAAAGAAGGGTCCGGTTTTGAAAAACAGGATTTTTATAAAATGCCCTCAATCACAGCAAATGCCAGATTTGAGGT
Source organism: Desulfobacteraceae bacterium Eth-SRB2 (assembly GCA_004193595.1). GTDB lineage: Bacteria > Desulfobacterota > Desulfobacteria > Desulfobacterales > UBA11574 > S5133MH16. The sequence goes on along the minus strand of RPGQ01000003.1, from coordinate 70,263 downwards.
CAGAAACGGATATCTGCGAAATGATAATGACTTGTGTTAAACGATATAATTATTTGTAGTTACTCTTTTTGCTTGTAGAACGTCAGGTCCCAATTCCATGATTCCGAGTCGTGACGAAGAATGTAAATTGAATTATCGTCTCCTAACACCTTAAAATAGCGGTGGTTCGGAGACAACCATCGATCTTGAATTTCTTTGACCTCGATTTTTCTACTACCCAGCCGGATATGCCGGGGGGTCTCTTCACCCCGGTAACCGGAATAACATACCACTTCTATTTGCATAAATTGATCCTGATGATCATCCGCTTTCGGACCCGGAACATGTACATATGTATGTCTTCTTCCTTTTATAGTAAAGTTATTTTTACCGTTTCAACACTATTGCTCCGACGTTTTAAAAAATTTCTGTTGCATTGGGCCGATTTCAAGTTTAACTTATTGTTTTAATTCACCTTCTATAGGAACTGGCCTGTTGGCGAAAATAAGGCCATGTTACAGGGTAATTATTGCAAATTTGTCTTTTTTAAAACAGTTGATGCGTTTTGAGGATCACTGTATGTGATAACAAAACGGATTCGTTCGCATAATTACAGCATTCCTTTGTGAAGAAAAATGTGTTATCTTATGGATAATTACTATGGAACATCTTTATAGACAAAACATAACCCATGCCCTCAAAATATTAAGAAGGTGTATTCCTGGTATTCAGGACGGACTCAAGCTCGGTCGAAGCAAGGATATCGCCTCATGGACCCAGATTGTTGACAGCAAACTGCTTACCCGGCTTTCTCCTGATTTCCCCATTATGGCAACCATCTGCGGAGGCGGGTCTTCAGGGAAATCGAGTCTGTTCAACTCAATGGTCGGTGAACATCTTTCGCCGGTGGGTGGCAGTGCAGGGCTTAACCGCCGTGTACTTGCTTCCGTGCACCGGAAAATTTTCAATCAGTCAAACATTCTTTCCGCCCTGTTTGAGCCGTTCGGATGTTTGCCCGATCCCCTGAAAGACACAAAAGATCTCACCGTTTCCGGACATCCCCTCTATGTTTTAAGCGACGCCGTTCCTCAAAATCTGGTGTTGATGGATACGCCGGATTTTGATACCGGAGCCAAAGGCACTTACATTAACCGGGATATTACTTTAAAGGCTCTGGAATCATCCGATATCCTTATATATGTTTTCACAAATTCCAACTATAACAACCGTGAAAATACCGATTTTATTTCGGAAATGCTTACGGGTATCGGAATGAGAAAATGCTTTTTGGTCTACCGCGTTTATCCCAGCTTTGAAACAGAAGAGGTTTGCGAACACGCCATGACCGTTGCCCGAAATTTGTATGGTAATGACGCGGACCGGTACTTACTGGGAATTTATCGTGCGGATGAGGATAACTCCGTGGCTGCGGGGAAACGATTCATGGCTTTGCATCCGGTGCGCAAAACAGATCCTTCGTTTATAACTGCCCTCCAGTCCATGGATTCCCGCGAATTAAGACTCGAACTTCTTTCTTCGATTTTAAAGGATGTGCTGATCATGGCCGGAGATTTTCTGGAACATGCGAGAACTTCCCGTGATGAGCTGCGCCTTTATCTTGATGCCCTGCAGACCGCACAGAGTCATTGTGTGCATGAAGCCCTGAAGCATTTTCCCATGGACCGGGTCGTGAAACGTTTTGTTGAGATCTGGACGCTGACAGATCCCCCTTATGTCAAAGCAATGCGCAAAACAGGCAAAGTTGTTGAGCTTCCCTTTAAAGTGTTATTAGATACCTCGAAAAAGGTAAAAGATATATTTTCAGGGAGTAAGAACATAAAGCCTCAACAAGATGTTACCGACAAAGTCGACGAGGATCTTGTAACTGCCGTAAACAATATGCATTACAAAACGGTAAATCCTGAAATTTCGGTTTACGCCAACCTTAAAGATCCGGTGACTCGGCAAATGCGTGAGGCCGTCGAACGGATCAGAGCAGATAAGGGGCTGAAAGGAAATCACAATCCCCATATTGAGGCCACAGAAAAACAGGTGTCTTTAACATTCTTTGTTTCGGCTCACCCGGTTGTTTTTCAGGAGCAGGAAAAATTGCGAAACAGGGACTGGAAATCGGTGCTGGAGTCTATTCTGTCACGTCGGGATGTGATTGTGGATTTGTCACAAGGAATTGATCAGGAGCTGAATAATCTGGCAAAAAGTTTCCGCAGCAAAATGGGGATATGGACCAAAATCCGGCAGACATTTTCCGCCTTTTTGAACGTGGTTCCGGCCACCGTGGCGGTAACGTATATTCTTTCAACCGGCGATCCCTTGGGGGCCGTGGGAATTAAGGTCAAGCTCACCGGACTGTTCGGGCTGCATGATCTGTATGCCCTTGTTGCAATTCCCGCCACCACGGGTCTCAAAAGGGCTGATCAGAAACAGCTCGATGACATGCTGGGCCCCATTGTCCAGGCATGGTTAAACAACAAACTTAAAGAGGTAAAGGATCTTTTCGAACAGGAGATTACCGGCGGGATAATTCGGGCGGCAAAAGATGCCGTGGATGAGGCGGATGCTCTGATAAATCAGATAGAAGCCAACATTGAAGCGTGTAGAAAGGCGATGACATCATGACGATTTCAAACCGGCAGACCGGATCAATAAGAGCGCTTGGCAGGATTGAAGGGTATAAAAATGACGTGAGGATGATCGGGGATGTCATGAACCAGGCGCCCATGTGGCAGCCCGGTGCAGGGCTAAAAAAACAGTGCGACCAGGTGCTTCTCATGATCACAGGCCTTGAGGAACGTTTTGAACGTAAGCTCGTTGTTACCCTTATCGGTCCGTGCGGCTCCGGAAAGTCCACGCTCTTGAATGCTCTGGCGGAAGTCGACGGCTTGTCCGAGGCAGGAAATCTGCGGCCCACTACCCGAAATATCGTTGTTTTTTGCCGGGAAAAGAGCGATGCCGGCCATTTGAGTCAAGTGCTGGGTACAGAGAATGTTGAGACGCGATCAAGTCATATGGCGGCATCCCTTAATCACGCAATACTTATCGACACACCGGATACGGACAGCAACGAATACGAAAAGCATATTCCCATGGTGCATAACGCCATAGGGCTTTCGGACATACTCATCTGCGTTTTTGATTCGGAAAATCCTAAAAGAAGAGACCATGTGGATTTTTTGGCATCTTATGTGCGCTTTTTTGGCGGGGATTCTCTTGTGGTTGTTATTAACAAGTGTGACCGTCGGGACGAAAACGAGCTTAAAGAAAAGATCCTGCCGGAATTTTTAGAATTTATTAAAAATGCCTGGGAAAGACCGGTTCAAACGGTGCTGTGTATTTCCGCACGTCGACACTTGCGCCATCCGGGGTGGGACCCGACCGCAGATCCTCTGCATGATTTTGATCAGTTTGAAGCGCTCCGGCAGATGATTTTCGGTACCTTCAATCGTCCGGGCTTCGTGATCGACAGACGGCTTGAAAATGCCGAAAGCCTGCGGAATTACATTTTTGAAGAAGCACGGGGTGAACTTGAAAAAGACGTGGAAAAACTTAAGGCTGCCAGAGAGAATATCCATGAGGCGGAAGCAACGGCGGTAAAGGATGCCCTTTTTGCTTTTCAAAACAATAACTCCAGACAGCGGTTCGGCGTTAATGTACTGCTGTATCAAAGACTGGCCAACCGGTGGCTGGGGCCAGTAGGATGGCTCATCGCCATATGGGCGCGCATTTTGATTTTCGGCACCGGCATTGCGGCAATGTTCAGATTCGGCAACCCTTTTCGCCAGTTGGCAGGCATGGTTTCTTCGTTTCGCCATTTTAAAGAATCACGGGCGTCAGTGGCTGAAACCGGCAAAAGTCATAGAGTGGATGCTGCCATACGGGATTACCGTCTTTCCATTTCCAAAGAATGGCCGGACATTGCCGAATCTCTGGTTAAAGCCCGGTTTGACACATCGGTGAGAAGAATTAAAGACGTTTTTCCGGACAGTGATATCCTGGACCGGGACCTTAACACCCTCTGGAGCGATTCGCTGGACAATAAAATAGAGAAGTCTTCAAAAATCATGAGCGGATTTTTGCTGCAAATGGTTTTCAACCTGCCAGTAATCGGTATCCTGGGCCATGTGGGCTGGATAACCGCACGAAACTACTTTACCGGCAACTATCTTTCCTCGGACTTCTTTGTGCATGCGTTTTTAACCATGGGAATTACCCTGTTTTTAAGTTTTTTTCTGTTCCAGGGATGTGTTCGATTCGCTGCAAATTCTGAGAAAATAACCCGCAGCGCATTTGAAAAAGTGAAACAACAGATCGAGCAATTCCAACCCATATCCATGAATCCTGTAAGCGAGCAAATAGATACCGTGTTGAATCTGAGTTTTTCAAATCGACCTGCTGAATAGATCATGCGCTTTCATTGCGCCCCCCGCAACTCGAATCAGACATAGAGGAATTCGATAAAGTGAATCATATGGACAAAAAATATCTTGATCCTACACAAATCATTAACAGTGGCCATAAGACAATTATCGAATATGCAAATGATACGGTCATTCACGCCGGTGAAGACCCCGTTGAAAAGGCCGTAAAACTCTATTACGCGGTTCGGGACGATATCTGGTATGATCCGTATTATCCGTTCTATCTTCCCGATCATTATCGTGCGAGTAATGTACTTAAAAGCGGTCGAGGCTTTTGCATAAGCAAAGTTTCTCTTCTATGTGCTCTTGGGAGAGCGTGCAACATCCCGTCCCGGGTAGGTTTCGCTACGGTCCGCAATCATTTGGCCACACCCAAGCTTATTGAATTTTTAGGTTCCGATCTGTTTGTTTATCATGGAGTTACGGAATTTTATCTGGGCGGAAAATGGGTTAAGGCGACCCCTGCGTTTAATGAGGATCTGTGTAAAAAACAAAAACTCATCCCCCTTGAATTTAACGGCAGAGAAGATTCAATTTTTCAGACCTATAATATGGAAAAAAAGGAATTCATGGAATATTTGGAATTTCACGGGACATTTTCGGATATACCGGTGGATATCATTCTGGCGGCATGGGAAGAAGCTTATGGTAAGGATCGTGTCAGAAAATGGATTGACGATTTAGAAAAAGTATGAATTAAAAAGTGTTAAAAATTGTTCATGGAGGGAAGATGATCATCACAAACATTGAAACCGTTCCGGGAAAAACAATTGTCGAACATTTTGGATTGGTCTCCGGAAGTACAATCCGGGCCAAGCATGTGGGCAGAGATTTAATGGCGGGTCTGAAAAATCTTGTGGGAGGAGAACTCAAGGGCTACACCCAACTGCTACACGAATCCCGGCAGCAAGCCTTGGAGCGTATGATTGAGCAGGCCCGCCAGTTAGGGGCCAATGCCGTTGTCAACGTCAGATTTTCTACTTCTTCCGTTGCACAGGGCGCCGCCGAACTGTATGCTTATGGCACAGCCGTCCACGTAAAATAAAAGGAGGCGGTTAATGAATAATTTTTTATTTTTCCCGACCTTGATCGCCATGGGCTACGTGGTGGGAACTTTGGTGGAAAAACGCCATTATCGTTCCATACATGAGCGTGAAAAAAAATTTCTTTATCTGCCCGCCGTAACCATGAAAACGGTTACCCACCCCGATCAAAAGGTCATGTCCGCTGAACTGGTATGCGGAAGTGCCGTAATTTCCATCGATTATTTTAAACGACTCCTAGCATCGCTTCGCAATATTTTTGGCGGCACGGTCAAATCATACGAAAGCCTGATTGATCGTGCCCGCAGGGAAGCACTGATCCGCATGAAGGAAATGGCCGGGGATTCAACAGTGATTGTTAATGTCCGCATTGAAACATCAACGATTGGCAGAAATGCCAATAAAAAGGGCGTGGGGTGTTTGGAGGCCATGGCATACGGGACTGCCTTAACGTTGGAGAAGTAGATGAAGTACACGCCGCGTCAACCGGGATCCAATGTCAATGTGACTCCCACCTCTCCTCTGCGGGAATTTTTTCTGCTAACCGCCGGGTTGCTCGGTATGGTAATCGTAATTTACATGGTGCTGGGACTGGCTGTGGACCTGATTGTTCCGCGTATCTCCACCGACCTTGAAAACAAAATGGGAGGGCTTTTCATTCGGTCAATAGAGGCTAAGGATATAGATTCGGAACGGGGAAACTACATCCGGTCGCTGCTGGAAGATTTACAGAAACGCTGTGCCCAATTGCCCTATCTCTTTAAGGTGCATATCTGTCAATCCCCCACAATGAATGCTGCTGCCCTGCCTGGCGGGCATATTATCGTGTACACGGGACTTCTGGATAAGGTGGCTTCTGAAAACGAACTGGCCTTTGTACTGGCCCATGAGATGGGCCATTTCGCCCATCGGGATCATCTCCGAGGCATGGGCCGGGCATTTGTGTTTATTACCATTTCCACTCTCTTATTAGGAACTGACAGCAGCATCAGTAAGATGCTGGCCAACGGACTGAATCTCACGGAGATGAGTTTTTCCCGAAAACAGGAAACCCGTGCAGACGAGTTTGCACTCGAAACGTTATACTGTGATTATGGCCATGCGGCCGGCGCAACTGATTTTTTCGAAAAAATTTCTAAAGCAGAGGATCCCGGAACATTCGGCCATTACTTCGCGTCACATCCGGAAAGCCGCCAGCGGATATCCCATCTTGAAAACATCATCCGGTCCAGGAAATTTAAACTTGGCAAACGAAAACCTCTGCCCGAAACCTGGCGGCAATCGAAAAACTAAAGGTGACGGTTTGGTAACAGGTCTGGGGTGTAAATCAAGATTGTTGGTGATTTAGCTCAAGCAATCCAGGTTTCAGGTGTCAGTGTTCAGGTGTCAGCTCTTACGTTCGTCCTCCTGACACCTGAAACCAGACCTTCGAATTCCGATGGAAAGTAATAAATAACCGCTGTTAACCAACATCCGTGAATTAAACACACAGGTCTGTTTTGTTCTTTTTGTGAACATTGACGGTCTCTTAAAAAGTCAGGAGGTATTTATGATTGATCTGAATCTTAAAGATGCGATCATTGAAAGATTTAAACCCTTTCAGGATGAAATATTAAACAGCTATAAAGATAATATTCACTCCATAACCATAACCGGAAGTGCTTTGACAGAAGATTTTGTGCCGGGTAAATCAGACGTCAATTCGGTATTTGTTCTCACGGGAATGGATTTGAAGTTTCTTGAGCTTCTGGCGCTTCTGGGGAAAAGATACCGCAAAAAAAGGATTGCGGCCCCCTTGATCATGACCCCTGAATATATAATGAACTCCCTTGATGTTTTTCCCCTTGAGTTTCTGAACATAAAACTTCTTCATAACACCATATTCGGAGAAGATCTCTTTCGGAATCTGGCAATAAACCGATCTGATCTCAGGCTGCAGTGCGAAAGAGAACTAAAAGTCAGACTGATCGGCCTCAGGCAGGGGTATATCTCTTGTTTGGACAACAGTAAAATGCTCATGGATATGTTTATCCAATCTTTTTCAGGGTACATACCGCTTTTTAAGGGGATTATTCTTCTTTTAGGAAAGGAGCCCCCCGTAACAAATTCTGATGTAATGACGGAGCTTGAGGAAGTTTCCGGCGTAAACACAAGTGTATTTAAAAGGGTTTTAAAACAAAAAAAACAGAAAACAAAATTGATGATGGAGCAGCTCAATACCATATTCCAAGATTATTATGCCGCGATCGAGAAACTGGGAGATATAACAGATGACATCAAAGAATAGACCAACGGTTTTCTTTGCAACCCTGTTCGTATGCCTGGTGGCCCTATCCGTTTCCCATTCCGCCGGCATTCCGGAAAGGCCTCTCAAATACGTCGTGGATCTGGCCGGCATCGTCGATGATACCACAGAAAACAGCCTGAACGGATATCTTCAGGAGCTTGAACAAAAGACAACGGCCCAGCTGATTGTCCTGACCATAAAAAGCCTCGAAGGTCAATCCATCCAAGACTTTTCCATGAAAATCGCCCATGATAAATGGAAACTCGGTCAAAAGGGAAAAGACAATGGCGTACTGTTCCTGATATCCGTAGCAGACCGAAAATACAGGATCGAAGTCGGCTACGGGCTCGAAGGTGTGCTTCCGGACAGCATGGTCGGTAGTCTGGGCCGCAATTTTCTGGTGCCTTTGTTCAGAAAAGGTGAATACTCAAACGGTATTTTTCTCACAGCCGTTGCAATGGCCAATGAGATTGCCGTGGACGCGGGAGTTAAAATAGACGGCATGCCGACCGTAAATCGTCGCGTTCAGCCCATCATAAAGGATAAACCCGGCGGCCTCTTGCATACGATAATGACTATCGGGTTTCTTATTATCATGGTGATTTTGTTTGTTAAAAATCCGAGGCTGTTCCTAATGCTTCTTTTATTTTCATCCATGGGCGGAAGAAGAGGATCATGGGGCGGTGGTGGTGGATTCGGCGGCGGCGGATTCGGAAGTTTCGGCGGCGGCGGTGGCGGCGGATTCGGCGGCGGTGGTGCATCTGGAGGCTGGTAGTTCGTTGGTAATCTTTTACTAATACTTCATCGGAGGACCATTATGTCAAAAAAATTTAAAATCATACTCATCACGTTAGGAATCATCCTGGTTGTCGGTTTTATGTTACTAGGAAAAATCGTAGCCGGTTATAATACCGTTATTACCATGGATGAAAATGTTAAAGGGAAATGGGCCCAGGTGGAAAACCAGTTGAAGAGAAGATACGACCTCATCCCAAATCTTGTTGAAACCGTAAAAGGTTATGCAAGGCATGAAAAAGAGCTGTTCGAAAATATCGCACAGGCAAGGACCCTGTATTTTCAGGCAAAGGATGTAAAAGGCAAGATTAATGCTTCAAATCAGCTCGAGGGCACGCTTTCAAGACTCATCCTTCTCCAGGAGAGATACCCGATCTTAAAGGCCAATGAATCGTTTCTAAAACTTCAGGACAGCCTTGAGGGGACGGAGAATAGAATTGCAGTGGAACGAAAACGATATAATGAGTCGGTTCAATTTCTGAATACCTATATCCGAACCTTCATGGGAAGGTTCTATGCAATGTTTGCGGGTGTCTCAAGCGCAGAATACTATAAAGTACCCGAGGCGGAACAGGCAACCCCCAAAGTAAAATTTTAAAACACAACGGGTAGACCCTGAACCTGTAAGCGGTTAAGAATATGTTTGTTTTACAGCAAATACCCGCTATAATGAGGGTTCTGATCGTATTTGTATTCGTGCTTTTTTTAATCCGAAAGAAGTTCTCATTGGGTCATACCTTTGTGCTGGGGGAAATCTTGTTAAGCTTTCTATTTCCAAAGAGGTCGGTCTTGTCCTTGCGCTTTTAATGTCCATCGGATGGGTATGGTATAAAAATAGTCTATCCAAAGATATAAAGTGCGAAACTGGAGATAAAATTATAAGAAACCGGCCCTTCCGGGGTCGGTTTCTTATAACCGTGGATGGCTGGTGATAATGGAATTTTGTCCTTTTACAGGTCCTTATTAATAAAGTATGTCCTTTACTCAGCCTTTTCTTTCATCATTTCAACGGCCGAACCTGCCTCCTCCTTCATCGCTTCAGTAGGTTCTCCGGCCTTTTCCTTCATAACCTCGGTAGCTTGCCCGGCCTTTTCTTTCATTGCCTCAGTAGCTTCCCCGGCCTTTCCCTTCATAACCTCAGTAGCTTCCCCGGCTTTTTCCTTCATAACCTCGGTAGCTTCCCCGGCCTTTCCCTTCATCGCCTCAGTAGCTTCACCGGCCTTTTCTTTCACAGCCTCAGTAGCTTCCTTAGAGTCACTTTTAATAGGTTGCTTTGCTTTTTCGCCTTGTCCACACCCAAGGAAAAGGAATAAACAGAATATTCCCAGTACCAGTAACGATTTTTTCATTTTAATACCCCCTTTTCTATTATTGGTTATTCTTTGCCGGTATCGACGAACATATATTATGTAGCCTAATATATTTGACAGTCTCGTAAAAAGTCCAACTTCTGCGTTGTGCTGCATTTCGCAATCATTCAACGTACGAAAAGTACGCCTCATGATTACAAAATTAGCACGCCTTGAATTTGAACTTTTTACGAAACCGTCTAAATCGGACTTTTTACGAGTTCATCATATTTTAATGATGCTCAATAAGCATTTTTTTAGAAAGACTCCGAGAACTTGTTCCGTCTTTGTAATAGTTTGGTGATATTCGGGAATCGTAATGCGCTTTTTCTTTGGAGGAGTAACCTAATTTCTGACGTTAACTGTTTTATACTCGGCTGAGATATCAATCTAAGAATTCAAAAGACCAGACTTTACATCCTTTGTAAACCATAAGAGAAGTTTATTTGCAAACCATCTGCATTGTTCTTCTGGCTATGATATCTCGAACATATTGTATGAGTCTGTAATCAACTCAAAGGACCTTTTCCAAAACTTTAGTATTGTATTAGCGGATCTATTATCATTTAAAAACATGTTTATGATACATTAGTCAACTTTTAATTTGCAAGTTGGATAATTTGTTATTATACGATTTTGCTATGCTGTCACAATGGGTTTAATTATTTTGAGGTGCTTATATTATATATTTACCCTTGACGATTTATTATGATTTGTTACGATTTATTAAACATAACCCTTTAATTGTACAATAAGTATATGAAAGCACATCATTATATATCAAAAATGTATATAAACGGTGAATGGGTCAATGCAAATGACGGTTCAACCTTTGACGTTTTAAACCCGTCAAACGGCGATAAGATAGGGGAGGCTGCAAATGGCGATGGTAACGATGCACAAAAGGCGATCGATTCTGCCCGACATGCCTTCGGCCGCTGGTCGTGCCTGACCGCCTATCAGCGTTCAGACTACCTTTATAAGGCCTATGAGTTGATGATGGAACACAGGGAGCACTTGGCACGGGTGATGACTGAGGAACAGGGCAAACCGCTGAAAGCCTCTCGGGGAGAAATTCAATACGGTGCGGATTTCCTGCTCTGGTATGCCGAAGAGGCTAAGCGGGTCTATGGCGAGACTATTCCGGCGCCCCGTTCCGACCAGCGCTTTATAGTGATGCGCCAGCCGGTGGGAGTTGTGGCGGCCATTACGCCATGGAACTATCCCATGTCCATGATAATCCGGAAACTGGCACCGGCTCTGGCTGCAGGCTGTACGGTTGTGTTGAAACCGGCAGAAGCCACTCCTCTTTGCGCGGTTGAAATTTTCAAAATTTTTGAAAAGGCGGGAATTCCTGCAGGTGTTGTCAACCTTGTCACCGCTTGGGATCCTGCCCCTATTGGTGAAAGCTTTATCACCAACCCTTTGGTTCGCAAGATTACCTTTACAGGATCCACAGAAGTCGGCAAGATCCTGGCTAAAAAAGCCGCAGAACAAGTAAAACATGTCTCTTTGGAACTTGGCGGCCATGCTCCGTTTATTGTTTTTGATGATGCTGACCCCGTGTATGCCGCCAAAGGCGCTGTTCTGGTTAAATTTTTGAACACCGGACAGGCTTGTATTAGTCCCAACAAAATCTTCGTTCATCGCAGTATCGTGGGTCCCTTTATAAAGGAATTTAAAAACCGGGTATCCGGAATGCGTGCTGGCAGCGGTTTTGAAAACGGCGTAAGCATTGGACCACTGGTGAATTCTGCCGCCCTGGAAAAGGTGGAAAGACAAGTTACCGATGCTCTGGACAAAGGTGCAACGCTGGTCTGTGGCGGCCATAGGTTGATGGATAACAATCTTAACAAGGGCTATTTCTATGCTCCCACGGTTCTGAATGATGTAACGCCGGAGATGTTGATATATCGCCAAGAAACCTTCGGGCCGGTGGCTCCGATTATTGCGTTTGATACCCAGAAAGAAGTTTTGGAAATGGCCAATGATACTCATTACGGTCTGGCCGCCTATGTTTATACTCGTAATCTTTCACGGGCCATGCGCATGTTTGAAGGTCTGAATTTCGGTATTATCGGCATTAACGATATTAATCCCACAGCAGCCTCGGCTCCTTTCGGAGGTATGAAGGAAAGCGGTCTGGGACGCGAAGGAGGCCGTGAAGGTATTGCCGAATACCTTGAAACCAAGCTGGGCGGCTTTTCCGTGTAGCTGTCATACCCTGGGAACCTCCATTGAGCGAAAGTCGAGGATGGCCCAGATCCGAGGGCATAACGGGGATTTAAAATAAAGGAGAAATAAGGATATGAATGAACAGGAAACACAATTAAAGACACAGCATAAATTTCTTGATTTTCTTTACTGGAACCTGGTTGTTTCCGTACCGTTTATTACGGCATGTATAGCCATTGCCAAGGATTCAATTCTATGGTTAATTTTTTATATAATAACCTGTATTTTACTTGTCATGGTTATTTATAAATTTTACTGTACCCATTGCCCCCATTATATTCAAAGCGCCAAAAACACGAAGTGCATGTTTTTTTGGGGAGTTCCTAAATTTTTTAAGGAAAAATCCGGTCCTTTAAGTCTGCTTGAAAAAACCGTGGCCCTGTTTATACCTCTCGTTCTCGTATTGCTTCCGCTTTATTATTTGTTGTTACAACCGGGTTTGCTGGTTATCTACTTTCTTTCTGTAATCGTTTTGTGCTCAACTTTGAGAAGATATGAATGTAAACGATGCATCTATACCCAATGTCCGGCAAACTGTGCGGAAAAATAGTCTGGGCATATCCGGTATTTTGTATTTTTTTTCTGATGACTCAGTCGTTATGCTAACCGGACTTTCGTGGGGTGTAAATCAAGGCCGTTGGTAAACGCTGGTCCTTGTCTATTGACAAACCGTGGCTCCGAAGCCCTTTTTTTAGGTGTCAGGTGTCAGGTGTCAGGTGTCAGGTGTCAGGGTTAAGGGGGAAACGAGGTGACCAATAGCAATTATATGGATGTGTAGGATCTTGAGGTCTATAAAAAGTTGTGTCGGTTACACATTTGTTGAATGGATTGGAGAAAACATTGGAGCGGAAAGTCCCAGAGCGAGAACGCCGCTGGCAGTTAGGGTTCACGAAAAAATAAATTTACAATTTTGGGAGTTGAGGCGCCCGGCCGGCAAGGCACGAAAACTTAAGGAATATCAAGTATATTTCGAGTTTTCGTAACGCAGCCAGTCGGGATGCATCGGCATCCAAAATGTGAAGTTATTTTTGAGTGAGCCCTTAGCTGAGGAAACGGCGTGTATGGCGTAAATGATGAATCGTTCCCTCAGGGCTGCATGCCTCCTGACACCTGAAACCAAATAGCCATGGCAATCTTAGCAAACAACAATCTTGATTTAAACCCACTTTCGTGCAGATCATAATTTGCACATGCACTCTCTGCAGCAAAGTTCCGGATTACGGATTATTCCCACCGATTATGGCCTACTTTTTTCAAATCAATATAATGTACAGTTCCTCGCTCATTAATAAAAGAGGTCAGGATCCAACTGACCAGGCTGATCAAAAGTGATCCAAAAACTGCCGACCAAAATCCGAAGACTTCAAAACCGGATATCGCCCCGGAGGCCATCATAAGCATGATTGCGTTTATCACAAAGGTAAAAAGCCCGAGACTTAATACATTTATGGGAAGCGTTAAAATAAATAATATGGGCCGAAAAAAAGCATTCAGTATTCCTAAAATAGCTGCAGCGAAAAATGGGGATAAAAAACTAGTGACGCATATTCCATCCAGCAAATAAGAGGTTACAATGATTGCAACCGTTAAAATTAACCACCGCAGAAAAATTCCTCTCATTATTTTTCTCCATAGATGCAATGCAAAAATTTAAATATACTTAAAATATCCATAAGTTGCATTTTTTGCTCCAACTTTTCATTTCTTAGCGTCTCTATAAGTTCCAGTTTGTTCATGGCAACTTCATAAATTAATCATCAATTAAATCAATACAATAAAGAATGGGTTGAAATTTGTCAATGAATTCTGTACGGTTAGCTTAAATCTTCAATAGTATTTGGCTGATAAGGGCCTATCTTGTCGAATACCAATCCTCCAACTTTGTTCAGGACATGCTCACCCAATCATATGTTTAAAAGATGAATGATCTTATTCGCTGTTTTTCTTAAGGCTCACGAACCTGCTCAAACCGCCGGACATGTTACATTTTATCACCAGTAGTCTCCATAATTTATTGAGATGTTACCTTGTTAAGTATAAGGAGTTAACAAGAAAAAACCTTTGACTTTCCAAGCTACATATGAATAAATATTATTTTATAAGGTAAATTTATTGATGAAAGAGGGGGTGATGTTTATGCCGTTAGGGGAAAAAGATTTTTTTTCTGCTTTTGTAAGTGTTAGTAAGGCAATCAGTTCAACGAGAAATCTAAAAGACGTTCTGGATTTGATCGTAAAACACGGGATTGATTCCTTAGATATGAAAGCAGGCGCCATCAGTTTATGGAATAAAAAAGAAAACCGTTTAGAGCTTATAACCCAGCGTAATTTGAGCCAGGAATTTATTAACAAAGGCCCGATTCTTGCTGATAAAAGCATTCCTGACTCCGTCATGAGCAAAAGACCTGTGGTTGTACCAAATGTTGAGAATGATAGGCAGCTACAATATCCGGAAGCGTGCAAAAAAGAGGGAATTCAATCGATTCTGGCCGTTCCCATTGTTTTTAAGGATAATGTTATCGGTGCACTCCGTATTTATGATTCCAAATCAAGGGAATTTACTTATAAGGAAATTGAGTTCATTACTGCGCTAGCAGAGCAAGGAGGGATAGCCGTTGAAAATGCCCGGTATATGGAAAAAATATTGAAAGACCACAAGGAAGAAATGGAAGAGCTCTGGGATTGGTTTTACTCAATGACCGGCTCGCCAAGGCTTGATGGATGTTGATACGTCAAATCGTTTTTCGACGTCTGATCCAATTCTTGCGTTTTGCCTGATATTTTGAAATCGCCGTTGGCACCGTATTGGATCCGCCGGTAAATGACCCGGTGCGACGGAAGGCGGTTTCTGAAAACATGAGCAACAAGGAAAATCAATCATCACTATTTTCGATTTCATCAATAATTGCGATAATTGCTTTGTATGAGTCTTTCATAACACCGGTTGGATAACCTTCGGCCGCGCTTCTCGCATATTCTTTTGCTATTTCAATAGCCGTTTTGAGGGCTTCATATTTTTGTTGTTTGGTAGCCATAAATATCGCCTATTTTTTGAAATTACAAAAGAATTCTCATTCCAATAAATCAGTTCAAATTTTCTTTTTGTTTTTTAACTTTTGTTGTTTCTTAAGGCACTTTTTATCTTTCCTGACAATCGCACAGAGTTTTGGATTATAAAGCTCTTTACAGTTATCGTGATTATACAATGGACATTCTGGATACTTTTTTGACATAAATCTTTTTATTCCTTTTAGTTAATGTCCATCCATAACTGATGATTTTTGTTCAAGATCAAGGCATGTGAAAAAAATAACCACCCCGGTACGATCTGCCAGCCTGTCCCGGTAATTCCACGGGGACCTACGGGACGGGCAGGAATATGTTTAATATTCCAAGGATTTATTCGCCACCGAACTTTGGTGAATTAATTTTTTGAACATAACGCAGAGCTTGGGCAAAAAGACCATTTGTGGATGGACACTAGTTAGCGCTCGGTTTATGCCTTGACATAAACACCCTTTCCCGCACTTTTAATTTTGCCCTGCTTCTTTAGTTTATAAACAATGTTATATGTTTTCTTTTGATCAAAACTGGCCTTTTTCATCAACTCGGCGGTGCCGATACCCTTTTTCCTTTTTTTAATAATCCCAAGGATTGTATCAGCTGCTGTTAATTTGACGGGTTTCTTTGCGGCAGGTTTTTTAACAGCAACTTTTTTTGCCGGTTTATCACTGACAACTTTTGTTTTTGCTTTCTCAAGCTTCCCGACCGAGACAATCATTCTATCAACTTTATTTGATAGTGCTTTTAGATCCTTGTTAACAGACTGCAGGGTCTTTTTAAGATTTTTCATTTCTGGATTCCTCCTTTGAATTTTGAGAGTTACCTAACACGTCAGATGAAAGCCAGCGGAAACATTGTTACCCTTATTAAAAAGACGATTGAACGTTTTAAAAGCTTTGGATGTTTTTTCTTCGATTAATTCAATACCATTGTTTTTTAAAAATTTACGCAAAGCTTCAGTCGATTTCATCTGTCCCGGCGAACCTTTACCAAGTACCAAAATGTCAGGTTTTAATTTCAAAATATCTTGAATATCATCAACATCAACAAAATGTCCTCTTTTTCTCCACCATTCAGGAACAACTTTTCCATGAATAATTTTAACGTCATTTCTGTAACTCACACCGTTTATGACGATACTTCCAAAAGAGTATTGTTCAATCATGATATGTTTAATCATATGGTTGTTAACTGTCTACCCGCTCTTTCAGTTCCTTCCCACACTTAAAAAACGGTAGCTTTTTAGGTTTAACCTGGGTCGATTCCCCGGTTTTAGGATTCCTTCCGGCATAGGCTTTATATTTCTTGACATAAAAAGAACATAATCCCCTAATTTCGACCCTATGACCTTTTATTAAGGCGTTTGACATCTCCTTAAAGAAAAGTTTTACTACTGCTTTTGCTTCGGATTTTGTAAGTTTCGCATCCTCTTTTAGCGTTTCTATAAGTTCCAGTTTGTTCATATAATCCTCCTGATTTAATCATCAATTAAACCAGCATAATAAAGGATCGATTGAAAATTGTCAATGAATTCTGTGTGGTTAGATTAAAATTTAGTAATTCTCAATAAGTTTTTGTGTATTAAATGATAAGTTGAAAAATACTTTGGAATGACTTTGATCTGAGTTGAGCGATTTTTTGCAAAGAGATGTGGTGAGATTTTGATGCATAAGGGTTCGCGAAAACCTCAGGCATACCCGTGGATATGTCGAGGATTTTGCGAGTAAGGTATCAGCCAAAGATGGGCTGAAACTGAGATGTAAAAATGTGAAGTTATTTTTGTGCGAGACCTTAGTATTTTATTGCAATTGCTTTGAAAAACGTATAGCAAAAAACTCCATCTGTTGCTGTTGTTCTGTACAACCCCTTAATTCCGTCATCAAAGATCTTTTCGGCAATTAAGCCAGCTTCAATTGAGGATTCACGTACACCTTCAATCATTGCCGTGAAAGTGTTCTTTGTGAAGCCCTGGACAAGCCGAGGTTTACTTGAATCAACATAAACCATTCGTGGATCCTGCTCCCTCAATTTTATTCTTTGCTTCTGCAACCGAACGCTCAGATATATCAACTGAGGTGATATGCGCATGATTACTATTACGGGCCAAAGTTATGGTTTGTGCACCTACACCGCATCTAGCCTCAAGGACTTGGCTCCCTGCCGGATAAAATGTATCGGAGTGCAATAATTCGACAAGAGTTGAAGCTTGGTCCTGCAACCGTATGCTTTCTCTTTGATTATATCCATGCACGTATTTCATAATTATTGATCATCTTTCATTCTACCGAACGTGAAGATGACTCATGGAGAGTAGCGCTGCGCGCTATTAGAAATTGAGTCCATCGATTTGTTGAAAACGACAGCTCACCGATTATCTCCTCTCAACGCATTCCTTGAAGCTCTATCCACAAGTGTAAAAAGCCTATCTATATCATCTTTTTGATTCGATGCCTGATGTCCACGCACTTTAACAAATTTACAATTCAACTGATCGGTCATTCTATAAAATTCCCGATACAGCTCATAATTGTTGAGACGCCTATTTTTCTTTGAACGATAATTATTTTGCTCAAGCCGCTCACGTCTTCCCTGTAAACCCATGATATTTTGAGAATCTGTACACACAGTCACCTTAGCCCCCAATGCTTGTATATCCTTTAGCGCCCATAATAAAGTCTGCAATTCCAGTTTCGTTGAAGACGTATGCTCAAATCGCCTCACCTTCACGCGCGCCCTCAACGAATCCAATAAAAGTTCACATTCGGACACAGCAAGGTAAGCCCCATATCCAATATTTGACTGAGTATTCACACTTCCATCCGTAAGTAGTACCAGTTCATCCATGATTACAAAATTTGCTACGCCTTTTTATCCCGCCTATGTTTGGCGGGGGAGTTTGAACTTTTTACGAAACTGTCTAAATCTGACTTTTTACGAGTTCAACAAAATTAAATTGCACCAAAGATTCAAACTTCTCGCGGGTAACTGTACCCTTTCTTTTTGCTTCATTATTTTTACTACGGATTCCCTTCTGATATTTATCCGCGTTTCATACCCCTTTTATCCGTGGTTCAAATTGTTAGGCGAATCTATCTGTTGTATACCGATGATTAGAAACGACGGCCACCACCTTGTCCTCCCCTGCTACCGCCTTGTCCTCCTCTGCTACCGCCTTGTCCTCCCCTGCTACCGCCTTGTCCTCCCCTGCTGCCGCCTTGTCCTCCTCGGCCACCGCCTTTCCCTCCCCTGCTACCGCCGTATCCTCCTCGGCCACCGCCTTGTCCTCCCCTGCTACCGCCGTATCCTCCTCGGCCACCACCTTGTCCTCCTCTGCTACCGCGACTTTCGGTGCGAGGGCGAGCTTCATTTACCTTAAGCGGTCTTCCTTTTAGCTCTTTGCCATTTAGGCCATCGATTGCAGACTGCCCTTCAGCTTTAGAGGCCATCTCCACGAATCCAAATCCTTTTGATTGACCACTATACTTGTCTTTTATAATGGTGGCGGATTCAACCTGTCCGAATGGTTGTAAAGCCAGCCGTAGGTCCTCTTCGGTGACCTCGTACGACAAATTTCCTACATAGATCTTCATTCTAATCTCCTTTTGTAATAAATTATAAATATTTACATCGCCGAACGTTAAAGATTGTATCTGGAGTTTTGCGAAGGGGAATTCCAGATACGATTATGTTGAACTGAGCCGATTCGCCCACCACTATGGGGAGTTAATCCCATCATATTCCAAATCAGTTCTTTTATGATGTTCTTTGAAAATTGAATAGTTTTGAAGTATAAGCATAATATTTGATTTTAGGTGATAGGTTACTTATTGGACAAATTCTTGGGTCAATACCAGTCTCTCCTTTCTATTAAAGGGTTTATATCCCTTTAATCTTAAAGGAAGAAGAACTATCCAGATAGTACAATCATTGAAAAAGGATGTCCTTCTAAAAATACCACATGGTAAAACACTATTCCATTTTCAAAGAGCAAAAATAAAACAACGGCGAAGCGATTTAGTTCAACTTTATGATTATATAGAGAAAATAATTCGGTTACGGCTGATATTGGCTTTGAAAATGCGTCTAACAGCATAGAAAAGTATTGGAATATAACGATATGAAAATATATTTAATTTTATTTTGTATATTACTAATGAATTTAAGGAAACATTCGAACATTTTAACCAAAATTACTCATATAAATTTATTTGTCAAGGGGCTTAAATAATTAGGAATCATTACTAAATTTAACAAATCCCAATCATTTGAATTGTATTAACACCGTTATGTGTAACATCTCAATAAGTTGTGGTGTATGAAATAATCATATTGACCCGAATCCACAATTTATTGAGATGTTATTTTTATGTCATATAACCCATTAATATCTTGACAATATTTAACATAAGTGAGATGTTGACCAAGCTTTCCAATATCAACATCACTCATACCCTTAGGTGAAACACATCATGGTACTTACGAAAGTTCAGATCGTAGAATCAATCTGGAATAAAACCGGTTTTCCCAAGAACAAATCATTACAAATTATAGAAAGCCTTCTTGAAATCATCAAAAGCATGTTGGGATTCGGTGAGGATGTGTTAATCTCTAATTTTGGCAAATTTTGTGTCAAGCACAAAGATGAAAGAAGGGGCAGGAATCCAGCGACCGGTGACGCCACGATGTTGGCACGCAGGAAGATTGTCACATTTTAATATTCCGGTAAGTTGAGGGATAGGATTAACCCCAATTAAAACGAAAGGTTTAATGAAATGCTATCCAAATTCGGAAATGAAGTTTTATTGCATGGGCCTGATGCACTTTTACCACAGAACCTGAATAATGAATGGTTGGGCATCCTACAAAAAATGGCCGGGTATTTTTTAGATACAAGCTATGATCTTGAAGAATGTAAAAAGCCGGAGGATGTTGCGGATCCAATTCTATCCATCTGTGTATCAGCAATATTAAGATCCCAACCTGCCGATAAAACGGATATATCTATTGAAGAAATGTTAGAAAATATCACAATCTATTCCGTATCGTTAATCATTGAAGCCGTTGAGAGGGAATCCAATATCGGAATAGAGCAGCCCACACTTGAAGATATTCTGTCTTGGGACAGAATAATTAGAATGAGAAGAACGAACCCGAAATTTGTTGAAGCCCTTGAGAAAGCATGTATTTTAATAATTCCGGAACAAGCGTCCTCTTCCATTTAGGACCATGCCCCATGTTTTAGAAAAGCTGATTATGCTTAAAAAACGGAACCCTCATATAACTTATTTATATCCGCAGGAGAAACAGACAATGGCACTTACAAAAGTTCAGATCGTAAAAGCAATCCATAATCAGACCGGTTTTCTTAAAAACAGATCATCAAAACTTGTTGAAACCCTCCTCGAACTCATCAAAAGCACACGGGCATCCGGTATCAAAATCAGTAAATTCAGTTAAAAATAATGATTCAAACTGCATTAACCCGGTAGATGAAAATTTATGAGAAATTACAGCATGAAAACTCCACTGAAAGTGTGTAAATTTATAATATCGATCCTGCTATTTTATATTATGGTTGCCGGTTGTTTAGGAACAACCCATTCATCTGCGGAGGTCACTTTATTTAAGATACCGTTCGGTCATGCCGGCAAAGCATCAAAAAATAAAAAGGTTAGAACAAATGCGAATTTTAATTATCTTCCGAAAAAATTAGGCGAGCTGAGTCTTTTCAAAGTTATTCTAAATGAAAAAGCTACCGGTGTTATTGATAAAATGCATGGCAAAAAACTTGATGAATGCGAAAATTACATTGCCTATTATGGAAACAATAATTCAAGAAATATTCTATATGTAAGTATCTATGAAAATTCTGAAAAGGCTAAAGCAAGCTTAATGAGCATGGCCATGAAAATGGCAAATGGAACCGCAGTTTTTTCACCATTAATCCATAGCAAAATGGGCAACAATGTTCATTTTGAAACAGAGGGAATGGGGCTTAAGCATTACTTTTATCGAACTGATAATATCTTAATCTGGTGGCAGGTTGAACCTGATAAAGCAGAGGCAACATTCAATGATTTGTTTAAATTTGACTTTGCAATTCTGAACAACAAGGTAAACCGATAACAAAAAGGGCGAGCCTTTTGGATCGCCAGAAGCAAAGGTTATGAAGATAGACGACACATCCGGCGGATTTCCAATGCAGAGGGACCCCCACCACCAATATATTCCTAAATGCATAGTTGTATTAGTGATGTTGATATGATATTCCACCGTTTAGAAGTAACGATTCAGATTGGTATAGACTAAAACACGAAAGAAGGTGAAGAAATGCAAAACGTAGAATGGGAAATTAAAGACGGTAAGCTAATTATTGAGATAGATTTGACAAAGGACTTCGGACCCTCTAAATCTGGTAAAACAATAACCATCGCCAGTACACGGGGTAACCAGAAGATAGAGGGTACGGATGCTGTAATCGGTTTGAACGTTTACAAATATCCAGAGAGCGAATAACATTCACGACTCAGCCAAGTAAATTTAAAAATAGGGGATTGATCTTCCAGTATCCCCTATAGCGTTTCTAATGAATATCTGAAAAAATTGTTCCATTAATACGGCAAGGTTAGGGGCATGTCGAGCGCTGAACTCATCACCCCGCACAGTGGCTCGCCCCTGCGGTTCCTTTCAGCATTGTTATTGCACTTGCGGTGCTACCTTTATTTCCACCCTTCGGTTTAGCCGGTGGCCCGCTTCCGTGTCGTTTGTTGCGACCGGCATTGTTTCACCAAAACCCACGGGTTGAATACGACTGATGTTGACCCCTTTCTGGACCAGAAGGTCTCTTACAGAGTTTGCGCGCCGAAATGAAAGGTCCATATTGTATTCATCTGTACCAACGCTATCCGTATGCCCTTCAACCCTTATCAGGGTTTCCGGATACCGGGTAAGAATACCTGCTACGCGGTCAATCTCAGTATAAAGTCCGGGATTGACAACTGTGGAGTTTGTGTCAAAAGTAACATCGCCTTTGAAAGTTACCGCAAGGAGGTTGCCTTCTCTGCGTACAGCGGCAGCTTCAGAAGCGGCCAAAGCGTCTCGCATTTCTCTTTCTTGGTTGTCCATCATTTTACCAACCCCGGCGCCTCCAAGACCGCCGACAGCAGCGCCAATCGCTGCACCCCACAGGGTACTTTCAGTATGCCCGCCAATCACCTGCCCGATGATTGCCCCTGCCACAGCACCGCCGGCAGCCCCATATGTTGCCCCTTTTTGAGTTTTTGTTTGAGGTGCGGCACAAGCGACTAAAAAAAATACCAATACCAGCGAACTTGCTCTTTTAAATTTTTTCATTCCTGCCTCCTATTTTATACAAATTTTCTTAATGCATTAGACGTTGAAAGGGGGTATAAATCAAGATTGTTGGTTATTGAGTTCAATCGTAAGGTGTCAGTGTTCAGTTTTCAGGTTTCAGCTCTTCAAGTTTCTCGACCCTGACACCTGAAACCTGACACCTTTTCCCCAAAGCTAAATACGTAGCGCAGACGAACATGAATTTTCATATTGCCAACAGCCATGATTCACACCCGTTGAAGCGATAAAATATCGCTTGCCGTGGCTCGGTAAAAACGATGCCGAAATATTATACCTTTAAATTCATAATGAGTCCAATTGTTTTATAATTGGCCAAACTACTACCTTCCGATTGAAAAGAAGAAATAGTTACCGGTCCCGGGTTCGCAAAACCTGAACATTAAATGTGCATTTTCGCGGTAATATGTTCCATGTTTGTATATATGTGGGTGTTTTCTTGCGTACTTGTTCCATTGATCCCAGGAGCGCCAATGGCCCTGATACTCATACCGATGCCCTTTATGATCGTAGCGTCCGTAATGACGACGTTTATCATAGGGGCGTATTTTGTATCCACGATGCTTGTGGTAATCCGAACGTTTTTTGTAGTCACGACGACCCTGCTCCTCGTAATGTTTGCGACCTTCTCGCTTGATTTCGCCTGGGTGTTTTCGATATTGCTTGTCCTGTCCTTTCTGTTTTTGCCATTCTTTCTGTTTGTTTTTTCCTTTGTACCCATTATCAGCAAATGCCTGCGTGGTTGTAAGCATGAAAAAGCCGAGTAAAAGAACAGTTGTGGCCGTGAACACAAAAATCGAAAATTTGCAATATTTTTCTCTCATGTTAATACCTCCAAATTAAGTGTTTTCCAACTTAGTCGATAATAAGATGCCTTATGCTTTTTGTTTGAATCTGATTTCAATTTTTAGACAATGCCCTGCCATGTTTTCTGGTTTTGTCTAGTTTACCGCGATGTGCAGGGTGATGCAATCTAAACATTTTCAGCTTGCCAACTTGGTCCGCAGTTAACAGCTTTGCGACTGCCAGTCGAGATTTAATTCTCTGAACAAACAGTTTGCCTTTCAGATCTGAAATCTTTTGGGCGACTTCAAGAACTTTCGCTTGGTCCACGGACTCGGCGGCAAACAGTTTTTCCAATTCAAGGTGAAGAACGTCGAGTTTAGATTTCAATTCCAGACACTTTTCACGATGGGCAAAATCCGCTTTCTTGAGTCCCTCGACCTGCTTGTCGGTAATTCCCAGTTCCTGAACCATTTTCGGATTTTGCCAGATCCCCAAAGGCGACATATGATGCCTTTTCATGCCAAACCCCTTGTCAGGCCTGCACTGGCCCTGCGTAAACGCTCCCGCAAAACCCGGAATGACAAATACCGTGACCAAAAGAGCCATTGCGCCGGTAAAAAATTTTTGCCTAAGATTCGAATTCATGATGTACCTCCTTTTTTGAGATTGTTTGTTTTCAAGGAATATTTCCTCGGTGTTGGTTTTAATATAAAGGGTAAATGTAAAGAATTTATGTTGATTCCAGGACAAAATTGTAAATGTTTTGTAAAGGATATCGCACTGAGGTCATGAATCATACCCTAATTGAGCGTAAACAAAACCAAAAACGATTATAATATATTTATTTCAAGAAGAATTTCGATGATTCGACGACATTTTAATATCTCTACTATCAGTGAGATATGAATTCTGTTATTTTATATCGGTTTTGTTTACCCTTTGGGAAAGCCGATGATACCCCATCTTCAGCGTTGTCAAGGGTTTGCAGTAGTTCACTACGGCTTCACCCGTGACGCCTTGAATCTGGGGCATCCTCGACTTTCGCTCAATTAGGGTCATGTAAATCATGGGAGCGGGAAAGACGGATATTGCGATTGGGTATGTAAATAAGCGAGCTCGGGTCTGTCAGACATATCGAAGGTTATGAGGCCGGCTGATATCCTGAAGGTTTGAAGAGACATCTTAAACGATCAGTTTCTACATGGAGTTTTGTTTACGAGTATGAATTGTTAGAAACCTGGGGGCGTACCGCTTAGCAATAAAAAGCTGTAAACTGCAAAACTAAACTGCGGCCCTCTTTTTATTATATTCTATTTGACAGCCGCTACGATTTATAGTGGAATGTCGTTATCGATATGTAAAAAAGCTTATACTATGAAGCAGGAGGAAAATTTACTATGAGTCTCAAAAGAAAGGGATTTCTAGAAGGTCATAAGAAAGTCGCCGGTGATAAACTTGTAACCCGTATGTCTTTTCTCAAAGAGAAAGGTTTGGACGCCGTCGCTATTAAATGCGACAGCTTTATCAAAAAAATGAGGGCCGACATCCGCAAAGCAAATTACCGCCTGGCCTGTATTGCCGCCCAGGAGAAGTTAAACGCTGATAAAGTCCAAACCAAAACAGAAAAACTGGCTGCCAAAAAGAACACCCCTGATAAGCCGTCGGCAAAGATCGCCAAGGGTGCTCCCGCAAAGAAGGAAAAGAAAGAAAAAAAGAAAGCGCCACCTCCTGCTTCGGATGAGCAAAAGTAGGAATCGGCTGTTCATCCGAATTTTTATTGATCCCTGTCAATTGATCGTAACATCCGGCTATCATGGTTGACCGGAAGCGTACATTTAAAAATTGCAGAATGCTGATTCCATTCCCCTCTTTTTGTTTTCAGATCTATCCACAAAACCTAAGGTTGGTCAGACATATTCCAGGTTTTTGAGGTTATAGATATTTTCACATTATTGAAAATATCTGCAGGCCATTTTAAATACTTTGTGCATGCTCTGCATGAACGTCCCCCATGACGGGACATGGGCATTCCCTTTTTCCGTCCGGCGGTATCGCTGAAATCTGCTGTTCGGTTTATCAGGGATGGTCATTTCTATATACCCGCCGTCAATCGCGCGCGTCAGATATTTTTTGCTAAAGTGCATTCTGTCCTTTAAGCCAAGTTTTTTCATTATTGCTCCCCGTGTCATTTCACCCTGTAACACTTTAAGGAGCCGTGTGACTTGCCGTGTGACTTGCGGGGTGACTTGCGGGGTGGCTTGAGGGGTTATTTTCTCCGGCGCTTTCTTCCTAGTTTCCTCCCTAGTTTTTCCCCAAGCCGCTTCCGGCTTCTCATCGGTTTTTAAATAGGTCGGCCGTGGGAATTCGAGGGTAAACATGGTGTTAAAACCAATGTTGACCTTGGGGCAATGCTCCTTTTCCAATGCTGTGCGGATGCGTTCGATGCCGGTTCCCATTTTTTCGATATAGTTGCAGCGCAGCAGCAAGCTTGCAATCAACGGATTGCGGCAGACGCTGCGCTTACCGAACTCACTGGCCGGAAGGCCCTTGGGCAAGCCGCCTGGATTGTATATTTCCACCCGGTCATCAAAAATCTCAACCATGATCTGGGCGCCTTGTTCCAGGTAGTCCCGGTGGCATACAGCGTTGACCATGGCCTCGCGCAGGGCGACTTCCGGTAGCTCCAGGATCTCTTTGCGGCGGGTGCTTTGGCTGGTAATCTCCCAGCGCAGTTGAAGGTGCTTTTTCAGAAAAAGCAGCGCCTCTTCCACGTTTTCAAGCAGATTGCCGATCAGTTCTTTGCGATCCAGAATATAGGCTTTGTTGGTGCCTTTAAAAAGCGCGCAGACCACAATCACATGGAACAAGCGACGGATCGGCTGCTTGGCAAAGAAGAGAACGCCGGTATGGTTGAGATAAAAAGTGCCGTTTTTATAATCACCGGCGCCGAGATTAAACAGCATACCGGCAGTATCCGATATGGGAGAAATTTTGGATAGATTGAGAAAATGGGTTAGCCTGTTTTCGTCGAGTACCTCCTGCCAATCCAAATCCATCCTGAGCTGTTCATCGAAGCGAACTTTTCCTTCGGCTTGAATAAAGGCGGTGATATCGGCCGTGCTCATTTTCTGTGAAGTGGTGCCATTACACAGATCAAAAGATTCCGGGTAATGGACATCAGGTCACATCCGGCTGCCTTGAAAAATCGGAAAACCCGGTATCTTTCTCTTCCGGTTTTTTTACGAGCATGCACGGAGAATGGGGTCGAGTCTACTTTTGACCCTTATTGTTCAGCTTTTTACATGTTCATGCATGTTTTTAGTTTTTCAGTTATATTTTAAGCCTCGAAACTCTCTGGTAATAAGACAAAATCAACGTTATAATCTTCTCTTTTACCATCAAGGGTCAAACATAGACCCCATTTCCAAATAATCATCAGTCACTTGGCAAATTTCCCATGATATAGCTATGAATATTATCTTTCAGTTTAACGAATTCCTCAGGTGTAAGCTGTTGATCGGCATCTGAACGAGCTACTGGTGGACACGGATGGACCTCTAACATTACGCCTTTGGCCCCAACAGCAAAAGCAGCAGCAACAAGAGGTTCCAGAATATCAGTACGCCCCGCTGCATGACTGACATCGACTATCACAGGGCAACCCGTCATTTTCCTCAATAACGGTACAGAGGATATGTCGAGTGTATAGCGAGTTTCTTTTGTAAATGTGCGAATACCACGTTCGCATAAAATTACTTGATAATTACCTCCTGCAACAATATATTCAGCAGCGAAAAGGAACTCGTCCAGAGTAGCAGAGAAGCCACGTTTAAGCAGGACAGGTTTGTCTATTTTGCCAAGCTCACGTAGTAAAGGATAATTATACATATTTCGAGTGCCAACTTGTAGAACATCAGCATATATAGCAACCATTTCAACAGAACGCGGATCCATTACTTCGGTAACCGAGACCATTCCATAGCGATGTGCCACATCCCGAAGAACTTTTAAGCCTCGCTCTCCCATTCCTTGAAATGCGTAGGGAGAACTTCGTGGTTTGAATGCACCACCTCGTAAAAATATCACGCCATGTTGGCGGAGCACTTTTGCTACGTTGTCGAGTTGCTCTTCACTTTCAATGGCGCAAGGACCCGCTATATAAATGGGTTGATCACCAATTTTATGGCCGTTGATTTCATAAATTTGGTCTGGATCACCTTGTTTGCGATGAACTTTGAGTGTTGTTTTGCGTTCCTGACTCATTAAATCCAAGATGTGTTGAAATATTCCTCTAAAGATAGACACAATCGTGTCATCTGAAAAAGGGCCCTGATTCGCCTTGACAAGAGTTGCGAGCATCTCCAATTGTCGCTCCGGATCGAAAACATCATCAGTTACCTTATCCTTGAATTGAAGAGCACTAATCGCCAACTTTGCTCTTTTAATCACAAGTGATAATAATTCGAGATTACACGTATCAATATCCCTACGAAGTTCCGGCAGAGACCTGTATTTTAATGGCATATTTTTCTCCTCTCGTCAGTTTATAAATGCCACCCTTGGTATTGTGATTTCGAAAATATGTTCTTTAAAATCAAAAAAAACAGCTCGTCTGGGGCAAGACAATAAAATCTGTTCCCCATAATTATTCAATTTATACATTTGACATCGAACCCAAAGGGTTTCTTGCCGTTTTTGTCAGGCCTTCAGGTATTATTCCAATCCTGAGAGAATGGACCATGTTCAAAAGCGGTCGGGAACTTAAAGACCTTTCCACTTCTGTGGCCTATACTTTTCCTTCGTTCTTTGCCTGATCTTCGTTCCGGAATATGGATGGTGTATGAAAATAACCTTCTTTCAATTCCTGAACGCCTGTCCGCGTTATTTTTGATAAATATCGACATGACTTTGCATCTCAGAATTTCTAAAACCTATTAAAATTACAATTTTTTTCGATATATTTTTTGATCGCTAAGGAATAAGGAAATAAGTTCCAGTATATTATTATCTAAAACATAACCTTCCCATCCCAGACGCTGCAAATTCTGCTTAACGCAAACCGGTGTACAATACTTACCATTGCTCATTACGTTGGCCACATCCTTTATAAGCCGGTTTATTTCCAGGGGAATCAGTCCTCTGTCCTTAAGCTTTTTTGATATGATACCGATTATCGTTGTCATGAAATACCTCCGATTTGGGTTTTAGTAAATTACGCCCATGAGGCGCCAATTTGTTCCCATATTCACCGGTAAAGGTCAGTATCCGCGACAGTTTTTTGATCGTACAACTTTTTTGAAATACATCCAGACCAAAAGAATTGACCGAAGAAAGAAAGCATGTATGAATAAAAACTCTTCCGACAATGCCGCGATACTTTTTTAGGGTATTGATCAGTTCATAGGCGGATGAACCGTCAAAGTCTCCCATAAGCTTAAGATGGAGGTTACCCTTGTTTTGATGACAATAAATTCTGAAGTTTGATGCCATTGTTCTCCTCTTTATCGATGGTCCCCTCTCCCCTTGGTCATTTGTCACTGCTCCTTAGCCATTACACACTGTTTTCCGCCATTATTTTTTAGATGTGGAAGGTTCTAAAACCAAAGACGTACGCTGCGACTTGGCTGTCTGTTTTGGCTGAACCTGAACCTCGCATTCGGGAAACAGTATCCTAAGGCATGATATCAGGGTTTCACATTCTCTAGGACGATCTGTTAAGAGAACAACTTTATTCATTGTAAGCCTCCTGT
This sequence comes from Desulfobacteraceae bacterium Eth-SRB2, assembly GCA_004193595.1. Classification (GTDB taxonomy): domain Bacteria; phylum Desulfobacterota; class Desulfobacteria; order Desulfobacterales; family UBA11574; genus S5133MH16. The sequence continues at coordinate 41,170 of RPGQ01000003.1, read as the reverse complement.
CCAGTTGAGGCCTGAGGGTTTTCCCATTGATTCAATTAATAATACAGCAAAAATAATGCCAATTAATATTGAGTAGGGGTTTTTGCCTTCCGGTTGCGGATTGATGGATAAAATAGTGCAGAATTGGAGCTCCAGTTTAAAGTTTCTTTGTGATCCAACCGTTAACATGTTAAACAAATGAACGTCTTAGGTGTTTATATATTAAACAATATGGGATTAAAGTTTGTACATAAGTTTAACAATTATTCAAAAACCGTGGTTTGTGCGATTCAGGACGGGGTCTTAATGGTGGACAAAAGAACATCATAATTTGGGAAAACAGAGCTTTTGAAATAGTTGCTTGGCATTCTAAAACGGAGGTCCCAGGGGATATCCAGCACGACATTAAATGGAAATGCCTGTTAATTTACCCGCTAAAAAATCAATTGGACATAGAACATTATTTATCCCATTTATATTCTGGCATTATATTTGCTGTTTTTTTTGTAAAGGGTATTTTGGCGAGGAAAATATGAAGCCATCAGTACTTATATTCATTTTGTCGGGAAGCATTTTACTCTTATTCGGAAATGGTTATTCCCTGAATTTAAATGATCAGTTGGATAAATTTTCTTTGACCAATTATTCGTTTCCGTTTGTTAAAAAGAAACGCAATGACCATATTAAGTTTGACAGCCATTGTAAGATTCCCGTTTCTTATTCTTTGATGAAGTGTAATTGCCCCTGCGAATTCATCGACACTCTTAATCAAAACCCGATAAGTACTCCCAAGCCAAATATAACGTCCAATAATTGCTGCGATTTTATAGATGAAATGCGTGAGTATATGATATCACTGCTAAGGCACCTAACCATCGGGAATAAAATAAATTGTGATATAACAATTACTTGCAATCCAAAGTTGCTTTCTGCTTTCTATCTTCATCGAGGAATTAAACCGGTATGGGTGACTGAGGATGGGTTGAACAGTACTTCGGAAATTCTTATAAATACTATTATTGAAGCGACGCATGAAGGACTCGATCCAGAGACCTATCATCAGAAAGATATTCTGAACTTAGTGTCTGATATTAAGCTTAGAATAATGTCACATACGCCTGAACCTGCAATCCTGGCAGAACTTGATTTACTTTTAACTGATGCTTTTTTTTCATATGGATTTCACCTGTCGGAAGGAATGGTAGATCCTTATTCCAACAAATTGAATTGGTACATAAAAAAACCGAAGAAAAAGCTGGGAGAAATTTTTCAAACCCTGTTGTTCGATGACCAGATGGAAGGATTTATTCATGCTCTACAACCCCATCATTCCGGATATCTAAGATTAAAACAGGCATTATTAAAATACCAAAAGATAAAAAAATCAGGGGGCTGGCATGAAGTATCTGCCGGGAAGAAACTGCGGAAAGGCGATTATGGAATACGGATTAGCACTTTACGATCACGCCTGATCATTTCAAACGATCTGACAGCGTCAACCCACAGCCATCATGACTGTTTTGATGAAGTTTTGGAAGATGGAGTCAGAAGGTTCCAGGCAAGACACGGGCTCAAGGTGGATGGAATTGTGGGTTCAAAGACACTATTGGCTCTAAACGTTCCGGTGGAAGATCGTATCAGACAAATCAAATTGAATATGGAACGCTGGCGTTGGCTTCCTCAAGAGTTGGGGAAATGCTATCTCATGGTTAACACAGCCGATTTTAAACTCAATGTTATTGAAAATGAACAATCAATAAAATCAATTAAAGCTATTGTAGGAAAAATGAAGCGACGCACTCCTGTTTTCTCACGAAAAATAACATATCTTGAATTGAACCCCTATTGGAATATTCCCCAAAAAATTGCTCTGAATGACATATTACCCTGTATTAAAAAAGACCCTGGCTACTTAACTGATCATAACATCAGGGTTTTTGAAAACTGGGAAGAAAATTCAAGGGAGCTGAATCCTGAATCCATTAACTGGGCTGCAACGTCTAAAAAAGATTTTGTCTATAAGCTCCGCCAGGATCCGGCAATATCAAACGCCCTTGGACAGATAAAATTTGTTTTTCCAAATGAGTTCAGCATATATTTACACGACACACCGGCTCGTAAATTATTTAATATGACAAGACGGCCTTTAGTTCCGGTTGTATCCGCATTGAAAAACCCATGGAACTTGCCGCTTATCTTTTACAAAATAATTCAAAATGGAGTCTCGAAAAATTAGTTGCGGCGGTCAACCGTAAAAAAAACAAAATAATATTTTTGTCAAAACCGATGAAAATTTATATTCTTTACTGGACAGCCTGGGTGGATAAAGATGGTATTATCAATTTTAGAGATGACATATATGGAAGGGATCGCCAGTTGAGTATTGCTTTTAACAAAAAAGCGACTTCTCCAAAAGTATTATACGGAAAAAATTCAGCAAAAAAAAATTTTTCATCCCGGACACTGCCAGTATCTAATCGGTCCAACATCAATATGAATAAAATTAGAGCACGGATAGTAGCCAACCCTGAGAGGTAATCAAAACGGATCTAAGCCTGAAGAACTCTGTAAAAGTGGTTTCAAAACCTCCCCTCAGACCCAATTATTTTGTTGGGTTTAGGGATTAAATACTCAAAATATTAAATATATTCCTGTGCATGAATCCCTCGCTCCGCCTTGACTTTGAACCTGATTGAAGGTTTTGAAACCACTTCTAAGAATAGGGTCGAAAATGACATGGGTCCTTTTCGACCATAAACGGAAAAAAGTCTATGTAATCCAGAATACGTTTGTGGACGTAGAACAAATTGACTTCCCTTAATTACATTCCTGTAAATTACTTTTACGGAACAACACTCACCGGGACACCTTCATATGGACTTCCGGGACGCCCCTTAGATTATAAGTTTAACGCTTAAACAGCATATCACGCCCTTTCTGCGTATTCCGGCTGATGCTGACAACCGATTCCGGTGGAAGCCGGCCACGCATTCCGATTGATTTCAGAGCTTGCTAAAATTCACCTAAGATCGATAATTTTTAATTCAGAAAGGGCAGCCCAAGGACTCCGACACGAAAGATAATTCCTGGAACCTGGTGGAGTGGCTGAAGAGCCTACCACCAGGCGAAAAACTAAGCATAAACATACCACCGAAAGAGTAAGGCCTGCCAAAAAACCTGCCAAAACCAATAACTTTCAGCTTTAGACCAAAGCCCAAGATAGGCTGCCGGAGCTGGGCTCCGAAATCTCTATCCGGCTTCCTGGCTTAACAATCAAGGAAATGAGATATAGACAGATCAATCCTTTGACCATGCCGGGAACCCCGTTTTTTGGATTGATTTGATCGATGTCAAAAAATCGGGTCTCGGATCCGGGCGGGTCCTTTCCGGGATATGATCGATCGCGGTTTCGAGCAGCCCGGTCCCTGGATACCTCAATTTTTTCGATTTGGACGGAAAACCGGGCAGTGTCCTAATTTGAAATTTAGTTTGGCATGGATATTACTTATTGCTAAATAAAAAAAATAACCTGGGTGATCCAATTTGCTTATGGCATGATAGGTGCTTATATTTTAAGGTTCCTAAAGGTAGATATTGGTCGACAAGCCTACTGGATCGTTAAAAATTAACAGAAAAATATTATTATTAAAAATGGTCAAAATTAATAAAAACACAATATATGGTATCTAAAAACGAGTTGAGCCGGAATCAACAAAAGAAATGCTGTATATAGCATCTTGACATTTGTGCTATTTTTATGTTCTGAAGATTTTAATAGTCCACAAAAATATTAAATATCCATAATTATTCAGTCGATAATAAACTGTATATTATGATAATATTTTAATTAAAGGGGGCAACATGGCACAGTTTAAACCGTCTGACTTGGTGCTTAGATGTTATGCGAACCGAGTGAATGGAGGCAGATGGTTTGGCGTATGTTTAGATCTAAATTTGGCTGCTGAAGCTGATTCGCCGGAAGAGCTTAAGAAAAAACTGAATGATATCATTCTCAGTTATCTTGAAACCGTCATAGAAACCGACGATAAAGATTCTATACCTTCTTTGCTTTCCAGGCGTGCGCCAATAAATGATTGGTTAAAATATTATTTCATAAAATTACTTATATCAATTCGAAATTTTCCTAATAATTTTATATTTCAAGAGCTAATTCCGTTCCACCTGTCTGGTAGCTGCTAATGGGCAGTCAATACCCTCCACTTGATCGCGGTCAAGTGGAGACCATTCTAAAAAATTTAAATTTCAAAGAAAAAAGACATAAAAAGAGCAGTCACGCTCAATGGGAGGGTTATATTAAGGGTTAACGAAGAATTGTTACTGTTGATCATCTAAAAAGCAAAAAGGAGAAATACGAGCATAAACTTCTGAAAAAAATGATTCAACAGTCTGGCCTTTCAAAAAAAGAATTTTATTCATATCTATAATAAATTATACTTATCCAATCAACCCGGCATTCGTCCGGGTTTTTTTATTTCAAGAGTGCTTAATTGACCTTTCCCGGTCATGATTGCAATCCAAAGCCGGCGCTGCCTGGACCGGATCCCCGGCTAGCTCCCCAAGTCAAAACCGAAACATTATCTCTTTAACCAGGCCCAAGAACCCCGCTCTTTTTGGATTGATTTGACCGATGTTAAAAACCGGGTCCCGGATCCGTGCGGGTCCTTTCCAGGATGTGATCGATTGCGGTTTCGAGTGGCCCGCTCTCTGGGCGCTTCAGTTTTTTCGATCCGGACGAAAAACCGGTTTATAGTTTATTAAATTTTTAAAGGAACTGTTGTCAGCCGGTATTATCAAGTTGGTACCAGGTTGACCAGGTGAACATCTTTACCACCGGCTGCAATGGAAGTCAGAAAACCTACCTAAAGACCAAAAAACCCGGTTTTCTTATAAAGAAGGCCGAGTTTTGCGTTGGCATGAAATACCGCTTTTTACCTTGATTTTTATCGTAGCGGTTGGAAATAGGGTTGGAAATTGATTATTCAGGAATAAAAAATGGGTTACAGAAATTCTATAACCCATTGAAATAATTTATGGTGATCCCAGGGGGAATCGAACCCCCGTTACCGGCGTGAGAGGCCAGCGTCCTAACCGCTAGACGATGGGACCTATTAAAAGCAACAGTTGAAAGATGAATATAGAAAACAAAGGTTATTGTCAAACATTATTTGAGGACGTTGAAAAACGCTTTTTTTCAACGGTCACTATTGGTTGAGGGATCATCAGCCCCCGGCTTTTTACCTTTTCTGAATCCAAAAATCAGATACACAAGCCATCCGATAAACGGAACAACGGCAATCAAACCCCAGAGCGCTTTTTTCCCAATGGTACCGAAATCCTTGCGAATAATATCGACGATTGCAAGAACCGTGAGTAAATAAAAGAACACAGTGATTTTTATCCACACGGTAACGGTTGCTATGTCCAATTTTATCCTTTCAGATTTACAAACGTTTAGCCACAAAGGCACGAAGACACCAAAGATTATAATATAATTCTTTTAATGCCATTTTTGATGAACTCGTAAAAAGTCCGATTTAGACGGTTTTGTAAAAAGTTCAAATTCCCCCGCCAAACATAGGCGGGATAAAAAGGCGTTGCAAATTTTGTAATCATGAGACGTACTTGTCGTACGTTGAATGATTGCGAAATGCAGCACAACGCAGAAGTTGGACTTTTTACAAAACCGTCATTTTTAATTATACATACTCCTTGCTTGTGCCTGGTTTAGTGGCTGAACTATTATTCAGGTTTTAGATTCCAACAGCGCTGCAACTTTTAATACAGCATCCACATACTGACGACTGTGGTTGTAATGATAGATAACTTTATACGCCTCTTTTTTATTTATTCCGTTATGCCACCCGTAATTTTTCAGGTAGGTTGCAACACTCATTATGGCATCTGAATGGTCAAATAAATCCACACGCCCGTCATTGTTGCCGTCTTTGGCAAAGGCAAGAATGTTGCTCGGCATGAATTGAGCGATCCCCAGGGCCCCTGCATAAGAGCCGTAAATTCGGGCGGGGTCAATCTTTTCCCTTGTTGTGTATGTTAAAAACGCCTTGAGTTCATTGTAGGCCCATTTAGATTTTTTTTCCGCCCATTTTTGGAATTTTTTCTTTGTAAATTTAGTTGATTTTGAAACCTTGCCCCAAAACATATTCCGGACATCCGGATCCGCAAGTGAAGCCACGGTCGATAACATATTCAATACCGAAGGTCCTCCCAAGCGGGTCCCCAGCTTGGTTTCAATCAGGATGATGGCCGTAATGATCTCTTTGTTTACCCCGTATTTTTTTTCCGCCCGTAACAGATCGGGTTTATACTTGGCTATATAGTTACGTGATTTTTGGATGTTCCCGGCTGAAGTAAACTGATCATAATTTAACACCGATTCACGATGGAATAAAAACAGGGACGCTTTTTTTGTTTCAAAACAAACTTTTGGATTGTTGTATAGCCTGATTATCGTATTTTTGTCAAAACCGTCTCTTATCAGGCTCTCTTGAAGTGTTTCAAAATATGTATCGCTGTTTTTTGCATGAACCACGGGCTGGGTAAAACAAACCAATCCCATTATCAATAGACCAAATCCAAAAACTGTATTTTTAATTGGGCTCATTTTCTCTCCGTTTATCTGACCATGACCTGAGACTGTGTTATGGGGACTTTTTTGCACCTGCGCTTTGTAAATGTGGTTAAATTGTTGTATCCGGCCGAAAGAAGCAGGGGCAATGCACGGTCATAATGTTGTCCCACATGGGCCGGGGTATGGGCATCTGAACCTAAAGTGATGCGGATACCCAGGTTATGACACGTTGTAATCATATCTGGAGAAGGGTAAGGTTCCCGGACCGGATGATTATATCCACTGGTATTGAGTTCTACGCACAGATTCTTTGTTTTTATTTTTAACAATATTTCGTTAAATTCTTTATCAAAGGACCTTGAAGGCTTTCTGCCGAATTTTTTTATCAGGTCGATATGGCATATCACATCGAAATAATTAAAATCGAGCATTTTTTCGAGTTGCTCATAATACAGACCATATACATAATCTGCGTCCTTTTCTCCATGTTTCCAGGCGGAACTCCCGCTTACAATATTCAGTCCGCCGGGAAAATGTAGTGCAGACGCCACAACATCAAAGGCATATGTGCCGACAATTTCCTGGAAAAGGTCTGTATAGGCCGGATTAAAATCGATCTCCAGGCCGGCTTTGATATTTATCGCTTCTTTGTATTGTTGCTTTAGAAGCTGGACGGCCTGAAAATAATAAGGAATCTCACCCGGAGCCATGGAAAGTCCTTTTTCGGATTCCCGAACGGTCAGATGATCCAGAAAACATATTTCACTCATGCCCAGATTGATGGCGCTTCGGATATAAGATTCCATGGAGCCTTGGGCATGATTGCAAAGCAGCGTATGGATGTGGTAGTCGATCATTAAAATAATTCTTTGATTTACTTATAAGGAATTAACACAAAGACTCGGGTTGATCAGATCTAAATGACATGATATGAATTAAATTGCAAGTTAGTTCGCTTCGCTCACAATTGGAATGCTGGAATATTGGAACAATGGAATATTGGGTTCTGGGCCTCACGCTCGGAGAGAAAATGGAAATCTGGGTTATTGTAAAATTCCTCTTGGCAGAAATTAATTAGAGGGATTTCATCTTCTTTAAATCATCATTCCATTTTTCCATGTCCGAGTTAAAAATATAAGTCCAAATAATTGTAGAATTTCCGAGACGTTCAATTATTAACACCTAAAGTTCTTGAAAAACCTATTTGGCATGGGGAAAAAAATCTCAAAAACAGTATTTTGCTGCCAGGCATGCGGCTATCAAACGCCCAAATGGATGGGGAAATGTCCTGATTGCGGCGAATGGCAGAGCTTTGTTGAAGAAATTAAGGCTGCTAAACCGGATCAAGGGGCCATTCGCAGCCTGTCTTTTCCTCAAACACAACCGGTTCCCATTGATTCCGTTACACTTGAACAAGAAGATCGTTTATTAACCGGAATCAGCGAATTTGATCGAGTCCTGGGAGGGGGCCTTGTTTCCGGAACCCTTATCCTGATCGGCGGAGACCCGGGGATCGGCAAATCCACCCTTATGCTGCAAGCCCTGAATGGTCTTGCCGAAGCAAGGCGTAAAGTATTATATGTTTCAGGGGAAGAATCCATCCGGCAGATAAGGATCCGAAGCCAGAGGCTGACTGCCACCGGCTCTGATTTGCTTGTGGTTTCAGAAAACGATATAGATTCGATCCTTTTGATGGCAGATTCGGTTAAACCGGATGTCATGGTGATTGATTCCATCCAGACCATGTTCAGCCCGGACCTGACATCCGCTCCCGGGAGTGTCACCCAGGTCCGGGAGTCTACCATGCGGCTGATGCTCCTGGCCAAAAAGACCGGAATCCGTATATTTCTGGTGGGACACGTAACCAAAGACGGCGCTATAGCCGGGCCCAGGCTTCTGGAACATATGGTTGATACGGTTCTTTATTTTGAAGGGGATCGCGACCATGTGTTCAGAATTTTAAGAGCGGTTAAGAACAGATTCGGGTCGACAAACGAAATCGGCGTGTTTGAGATGAGAGAAAACGGCCTGAATGAAGTGGCCAACCCTTCGGCGGTATTTCTGGCCGAACGCCCGGAAAATACACCGGGATCCGTAGTTACGGCCAGCATGGAGGGGACAAGGCCGATTCTTGTCGAACTACAGGCACTTGCCAGCAGCACCAGCTTCGGAAACCCTCGAAGAACCATTCTGGGCATTGATCACAACCGGGTGGCGTTGCTGGTGGCGGTAATGGAAAAAAAATTAGGCATGCATTTAATGGGACACGATATTTTTCTTAATGTTGCCGGCGGCGTTAAGATTGTTGAACCCGCTGTTGACATGGGAATCGTGTCTGCTGTTGCGTCGAGCTTTTTAGACCGGCCCATTCTAAAAGGCACCATTATTTTTGGGGAAGTGGGATTGACCGGAGAAGTCAGGGCCATCGGCCATGTTGAAACCCGGATTGCCGAAGCAAAAAAAATGGGCTTTACACGATGCCTTATTCCTAAAAGCAACTTGAAACGAATGAGCAAAATAAAAGGCATTGAAATTATAGGAGTAAAAACCATCTCCATAGCTATGGAAGAACTGTTCTAACAAACCCATTTTTCCAATTATTAGCCAGGCGAATGGGTGTAAATCACAACCGTTGGTGAAAGAGGGTTCAGGTTTCAGGTGTCAGGTTTCAGGCTTAAAGGGATGGGTGAGCACGAGCAATTATATGGATATGGCGAAACTCAGAGGTTATATCACGAAAAAGGTGTATTTAGAATTTCGGGGTCGCTACAAAGAATGCATTCGTATGCTGAATGGATTGGAGAAAACATTGGAGCGGAAAATTCCAGAGCGAGAACGCCGCTGGCAGTTCGCCGAGGAATCGGCAGGGTATGGCGTAAATGATGAAACGCTCTCTCAGGGCTGGCACCTGACACCTGAACCCTGACACCTGAAACCTGACACCTGAAACCTGACACCAAATAGCCATAGTAATCTTAGCAACTGACAGTCTTGATTTACACCCTATGCGAATCGGTTTATGATATGAAAAAAGCAGCTGCTAAACATAACCGGTGGCAAGATCACTATGCCCGCCGGGCAAAAAAAGAGAAATTTCCTGCCAGGTCTGTTTATAAGCTCAAAGAAATGCAGCAAAAATACAATCTGATAAAAAAAGGAGACAAGGTCCTGGATCTGGGGTGTGCGCCCGGGTCATGGCTTCTTTATGCTGCGGATCTCACAGGGAATAAAGGAGAGGTGGTGGGCATCGACCTCAAACCGGTTTCTGAAAGGGTTCCGTCTCATGTAAGAATTTATCAAAGCGATATCCTTTCCATGGATGATGAGCTGTTTAAATTGACGGGAAAAGGTTTTAATGTTGTTCTCAGCGACATGGCGCCTGCAACTACCGGCAGCAGACACGTTGACAGCGCAAGGTCTTTTAATCTTTGCCGGGCGGCACTCTCCATTGCTCAAGAAACGCTTGTCAGCGGAGGATCATTTGTTTGTAAGATCTTTCACGGAGAAGATTTTAAAAAATTTTCGGAGGCCGTTAAACAGGGATTTAACCGGCACAAGATTTTCAAACCGCAAAGCAGCCGAAAGGCGAGCAAAGAAATTTATATTATCGGATTCGGGAAAAAATAGGAGGTAAATATGTCAGGGCATAGCAAGTGGTCTTCCATAAAGCATAAAAAGGGTGCAACCGATGCCAAGCGGGGTAAAGTTTTCACCAAGCTCATTAAAGAAATTACTGTTGCAGCGCGTTTTGGAGGAGGAGATCCGGCTGCAAACCCAAGGCTGCGGACCGCCATCCAGGCGGCTAAAAGTGAAAATATGCCCAAAGACAATATTGAAAGGGCCATTAAAAAAGGGACCGGCGAACTGGAAGGCGTGAATTACGAAGAGAGTATTTACGAAGGATACGGTCCGGGCGGCGCCGCTATTTTCATCGAGTCACTCACAGACAACAAAAACAGAGCGGTGGCGGATATTCGCCATATTTTAACCAAAGCCGGAGGGAATCTGGGCTCCAATGGATGCGTTGCATGGATATTTGAAAAAAAAGGATATATCGTTGTGGAAAACCATGCCGTGGACGAGGATACTCTGATGGAAGTCGCCATTGATGCGGGAGCCGAAGATGTAATAGAAGATGACAGTAATTATGAAATCATTACGGAGCCTAAAGATTTTGAAGCGGTAAAGGCCGCTATAGAAGAGCAATCGCTTCCCTATATTGCTGCAGAGATTACAATGCTCCCACAATCAACCGTAAACCTTCAAGGCAAGGACGCCGAGCAGATGGTCAACTTGATGGAAACACTTGAAGATTGTGATGATGTGCAGAAGGTTTACACCAATGCCGACATTCCCGAGGAGCTGGTCTGATCTTGATATGGGAACCCTAAAGAGAATTAGAAATGACCTGGGTTTTGAAACCGGTTATAGTAGGGTCGTGTAAAATGATTGTTGTTTATTCCTCCATTTTTAGGCAGCCGGTTAATCCTGTTCATCAGGTCCGTTCCGATTCGTTTCGCCAAGTGAGCCTTGGGTTTGTTTTGATGGTCATTTTCCGGAAGATTGTTTAAAATGTCGGCAAATAATTTCTTTATGGGTTTTTTAAATTTTGACGGTTTTACGCCGGAGTCTTTTACGGCAGTTATCATTTCATCGATCGGATTTTCAATATTTAATTTATTGTTATTTGGCGATGCAATATTTTCAGCCAATCCGTCCTTAGAATATGTAACGGCTTCTTTTATCGCTGTTTGCTCTACGAGCACCGTTTTCTCATATTGATAATTTGCCTCAAGGCTTGCTATCGGGCCAAGATTGCTAATCTCTACAGCCTTGGCCAAAGCTTCAGGAATATTTTTTCCATTAAGAATGTCCGTCATTATTTTATCGATTATCTTTACCGCTTTTTTGATAGCTTTCAATTCTTGTTCATTGAGATCGCCATCCACTGATATTGAAAAGTTGCGAGCATTTTCATATTCGAATTTTTCACCTTCAAACATTACAAGTTCAGTATTCTCCATGGCAAGATTTTCAGAGGTGGCAGAAACTGTATATTGTGATATCCCTTCATAAGTTGAATAAACCGCCTGACTTTGAAAGGAAGATGAAATCGTTACCCTGTCACCTTCCTCTGTAACGATGGTGATATCTTTATTTTGCTGGTTGGATGTTTCAATCCGGGTGAGTAACAGTTCATTGGTGATGCTGCTGTTTGCACTAAAATCCGGCTGTTGAGAAATGTTTGAAGCGCATGGATTAATTGAATTCATTTCGACGGATTCCCTATGAGGTAGTTTTTATTATTCTTAAATGATATTATCGGAATTATGTTATAAGAACTTTAAAACTAAAATCGGCATCAACTTTTTTCCATAGAAATAAATTTGCTGTCAATACAATGCGGTATGGAGCATTATCGTCAATATCCACAAACCCATAACAGGGGAAATAATTGGGTCCAAGCCCCAAGTTTGCTTAAATTTTGCATATGGTTCGCATTTTTTTGTACCTTGACACATGACGCTCATTTATTTATATTTTTCGTTTTGATCTCAGATAGTATCAAAATAGTTGAGCGAAAAATAACCCGTTAACCCCTAAACCCTATAACCACTTAAAGGGACTTGGAGTTAGGATTTTTTTCTTATGCCATTTAAAAACACTCGAGAATTTATCAAGAAACTCGAATCTGAAAATGAACTCAAAAGGATTTCCGCAGAAGTGGATTCTGTACTGGAAGTGACTGAAATAGCGGACAGAATGAGCAAAACCCACGGTCCGGCGCTTCTTTTTGAGAAAATAAAAGGATCAACATTTCCACTTCTTATCAATGCGTTCGGAAGCTTTGGACGAATGAAAATGGCCCTGGGGTGCGACTCTTTCGACGATATTGGCCGACGTATAGAAGCATTAATTAAAGTCAGGTTTCCCGGCAGTTTTACCCAAAAAATAAAGATGCTTTTTGACTTGAAAGGACTGGCCGCTATCTCACCCAAAAAAGTGAAACATGCCCCGTGCCAGCAGCGAATCTACGGTCCGGAAGGGCCGTTGCTCGACATGCTTCCCATCCTCACCTGCTGGCCTCAAGACGGCGGTCCTTTTATTACCCTTCCGGTTGTGATTACAAAAGATCCGGATACCGGGGTTCAGAATATGGGTATGTATCGCATGCACAAATACGACAATACCACAACCGGTATGCACTGGCAGTACAACAAGGACGGCAGCCGCCATTTTGACAAATACAAATCCCGGGGAGAGCGGATGGAGGTGGCTGTGGCCCTGGGCGGATCCCCTTTGGTTACCTATGCGGCAACAGCGCCCCTTCCTCCGGATATGGATGAACTGTTGCTTGCGGGGTTTATCGGCTCACGTTCCATCCAAATAACCCGGGCAAAGACCATTGATATTTTTGTGCCGTCCGAATCCGATGTTATCATTGAAGGATATGTAGATCCTGATGAAGAACGGATTGAAGGTCCTTTTGGGGACCATACCGGCTTTTATTCTCCGGCAGACCGTTATCCGGTATTCCATGTGACCTGTATCACCTGCAGAAATGATGCGGTTTATCCTGCAACAATCGTGGGAAAGCCTCCCATGGAAGACTGTTATATGGCAAAGGCCACTGAGAAGCTTTTTTTGCCGTTATTAAAAATGGTGGTTCCGGAAATTGTTGACATGGAACTTCCCATGGAAGGCGTATTTCACAACTGCGCCCTGGTATCCATTGACAAAAAGTTTCCCGGACAGGCGAAAAAAGTGATTAACGCGCTCTGGGGACTGGGTCAGATGGCGTCAACCAAGTATATTGTGGTATTTGATAAAGATATGGATCTTCGTGATTCAAGAACCGTGGTTTGGAAACTTTTAAATAATGTGGATCCCAAAAGAGATCTGCTTTTATCGGAAGGTCCTGTGGATGCGCTGGACCATTCAGCGCCGTATCCTAATTTTGGCGGGAAAATGGGAATAGACGCAACAAGAAAAACCCGTGAAGAAGGAATGGGGCGGGATTGGCCGGAAGAGATCCGAATGTCTGACGAAATAATCGAAAAAGTCAGCCGCCGGTGGAAAGAATATGGATTTTAAGAAATTTTCGAAACTTATTATGATCGAGCAAACCCTTTTTGCTTTGCCTTTTGCATTAATAGGTGTGCTTTTTGCCGGAGGTGGGACATTTATGACCTGGTTCTGGGTGATTGTTGCCCTGGCTGCAGCCAGAACCGCCGGCATGTCATTTAACCGGGTGATCGATGCAAAAATCGATGCAAAAAATCCGCGCACCAGCGACCGGCCGGTTCCCAAAGGAGACGTTCGGCCCGGGGTGGTATGGATAACCGCCTGTGTTTCCTCGTTTTTACTCATCGGCGCTTCATTCATGCTGAACATGCTCTGTTTTTATCTGTCTTTTCCCGCAGTATTAATGCTGTTTACCTATTCTTATTTTAAGCGGTTCAGCGCCTCTTCCCATTTTTATCTGGGCATGGTTGAAGCGGCGGCTCCCATTGGAGGATATATTGCGGTTACCGGTGAATTTACACGCGTTCCCTTTGTTCTGGGGTGTATTATAATGGCATGGATTGCAGGGCTTGACATCGTTTATGCCATCCAGGATATGGAATTTGATGTTAAAGAAAATCTTCACTCCATGCCGGTTCGTCTGGGAAAAAAACGGGCGCTCGTCATCTCCGCAGCATGCTATTTGGTCTCTATAATCGCCATGATATATGCGGGGTTTTTAACCCATAAGACAGTCCCCTACTGGACGGCAGTTGTACTGGTGGGAATAATATTTTTTTACCAGCAGAGACTGGCAAGGAATAAAAATATCACGTGGGCCATAAAGAATTTTTTTAAAGCCAATATATACATATCCCCCATACTTTTTTTCGGGACTCTCACGGATCTTTTTATAGGTAAAATTTTATAATCTTTAGATGCAAAATTCATGAAAGATCAAAAAAAAATGATAGTTGTTGGAATTTCAGGAGCCAGCGGCCCCATACTGGGGGTTCGTCTGATTGAAGAACTCCTTAATTCAGGAGAAAAAGTTGCTGCAATTGTTTCACAGCCGGCCTGCCAAATCATAGAATACGAAATCTTTCGGGGGGAAACCCACTTTTCATCCTTGAAAGAACTGCTTATCAAGCGGGGTCTGGCCCGAAACCATGATCTGTTGAGCGAGTTCAAAAACAATGATTTTTTTGCTCCGGTGGCCAGCGGTTCCACAAAATTCCAAGCAATGGTTGTCATCCCCTGTTCCATGAAAACACTTTCCGCCATTGTCCACGGATATGCAGATTCACTGATTACCAGAACCTGTGATGTGGCGTTAAAGGAAAAGCGAAGGTGCATCATCGTACCCAGGGAAACACCGCTCAGTGTTGTCCACACCGGAAACATTCACAGGGCCGCTCTGGCCGGGATTGAGATCGTTCCTCCGGTTCTCGGGTTCTACACCCGGCCCGAATCGCTTGATGATGTGGTTAACTTTGTTGTCGGTAAGGTGTTGAACCTTTTGGACCGGGATCACAATCTGTTTGAAAGCTGGGGGAAAAAGGAAATATAACATGGTGCTTCCGGATAACATACAGAATAAAAAACTTCGCAGCATCGCTGAAAAGGTCTGCAACAACATCCCGGCAAGCAAAGAAGATGCTCTGTACATGCTTACAACCCATGACATCCTGGATCTTGGCACGATTGCTCATTATATCCGGACAAAATTGCATGGAGATATTGCCTACTACGGCGTTAATATGAATCTTAACTACACGAATATCTGTGAGTTGCGATGTCCCTTATGTGCCTTTTCCTGCGATGAAAATGATGAAAACGCGTTTTTGCTTTCTCCCGATGACATTGAGCAAAGGATACACAGTGCCGCTCGCTCCGGGATTGATGAAGTTCATATTGTGGGCGGACTCCACCCCAATCTTACGATTGACTATTTCGAGCAGATGTTGCGGCGAATTAAAAAGATAAAACCGGATATGCATATTGTTGCATTTACTGCGGTTGAATATGATTATTTTGCAAAAAAAAATAAAATTTCCCTTGAAGAAGTTTTTAAGCGGCTTATGGATGCAGGCGTCGAGGCCCTCCCCGGAGGCGGGGCTGAAATCTTTTCTCCTCGTGTTCGGGATATCATAGCGCCAAAGAAAATATCGGGAACCCAATGGCTTTCCGTCATACGCACAGCCCACAAAATGGGTCTCAAGACAAATGCAACCATGCTTTATAATCATATCGAGACTGCCGAAGATATTGTTGATCATCTTTCTAAAATTCGTGATCTTCAGGATGAGACCGGCGGTTTTAAAACCTTTGTACCGTTACAATTCCATAGTGAGAATACCGCGTTGCAAGTCACGCGCACGACCACAGGCTACGATGACATCCGGATTTATGCCACCAGCAGAATTTTTCTCCACAATGTGCCCCATTTAAAGGCATTGTGGATGTATCTGGGTGATAAAATGGCCCAGACCCTTCTTAAGTTCGGGGTTGATGATATTGGCGCAACGTATAATAATGAAAAAGTTGTTCATGCCGCCGGTGCTCAAACCCCCGATTTTGGATCAGAGAGTTTTTTAAAAAGACTGATCCATAACGCCCAACTCATACCTGAACGGA
The DNA here is from genome assembly GCA_004193595.1 of Desulfobacteraceae bacterium Eth-SRB2. Lineage (GTDB taxonomy): Bacteria > Desulfobacterota > Desulfobacteria > Desulfobacterales > UBA11574 > S5133MH16. Next base: position 24,939 of record RPGQ01000003.1, on the reverse strand, counting down.
CAACCGCAAGCTACCGCTTTCTAAGTGCCGGCACGGAAAAGGAGTAGGTATGAGGCTTGGCTATATCGACTATCTTAACTGCTATCCCTTTTATTTTCAAATGTTTGAGAAAAAACCTGTCCCAAAGATCAGCATCTATCCGGGGTATCCGTGCATGCTCAATAAAATGATGGCCCTGCGGCAACTGGACATGAGCCCCATTTCCTCGGCAACCTGTGCACAAATTGCTGATGATGTGCTTGTGCTTCCGCAATTCTGCTTGAGTTCGGTAGGGTATGTGGGATCGGTTATTCTGATAAGCAAAATCCCCATTGAAGATTTGAATCAAAAGAAAGTGGGCATTACCCGTGCGTCACATACTTCTGTGGTGCTTTTGAAAGTTTTGCTAAAAAAATATTACCGGTTGGAACCGTCGTACATACCCACCGAACCGAGGCCGGTGCTTAAAGATATGGATGCCGCTCTGGTTATCGGCAATGATGCAATGGCAATAACCTCCGAGCCGGTCTCTTATATTTATGACCTGGGCGACCTGTGGCTTCGAAAAACCGGCTTCCCTGTGGTATTTGCCGTGTTCGCGGTCAGACAAAGCGTTGTTGAAAAATATAAACTCCACATAAAATCTGTTGTTTCTTCCTATCACAGGTCATTGCGCTGCCTTGAACAAGAAAAAGAAAATGTGGTTTCACTGGCAAAAGCAAAGTATCCGGATATTATTTATGACATAAACGGCTATTTTGATCTATTGCAGTTTAAATTTGATGATGATTTAAAAAAAGCCTTAATGTTTTATTACGCAGTGGCAGGAGAGATGGGGCTGCTTAAAAAAGTAAACGGATTAAGCTATTTGGATGCTGAATAGGGGAGCATTACCGATTTGTTAAAATGGTTTTCACGTAACTTCTCAATAAATTATGGATTCGGGTCAATATGATTATTTCGTACACCAGAACTTATTGAGATGTTACGTTTTCACCCATTAAATTATTCATTTTTTGAGCGAAAGCCTTGCAATCAGGTGTCAGGTGTCAGGAGTAAGAAACGAATTAGCTGATACCTGAAACCTGAAACCAAAAAGTCTTGGATAGAAATTAACAAACGGGAAATGCACCCTTGAATAGTAAAGGAAGATATGATCGAACACAACGAACTTTTTCATAAGATATACCAGGGGGACAGAATATCCCCTGAAGAAGCTCCGGATCTTTTTTCATGGGACATCATTGACCTGGGAAAAGCCGGAGATATGAGAAGAAGATTAGCATACCCCAAAGATCAAGTCGGGTTCATCATAGATCGGATTGTCAATTTTACCAATATTTGTGAAGCGGCATGTGCTTTCTGCGCATTTCATGCCCGGGCCAATGTTATTCAATCTTATGAACTGACAATGGACGATATTCTCGGAAAAGTTGAAGAACTTATTGCTGCAGGAGGAACCCAGGTTATGCTTCAGGGCGGTCTTCACCCGGACTATACTCTGGACAAATATATTCATATGGTAAAAACGGTTAAAAATCGTTTTCCGAAAATCTATCTGCATTCCTTTTCTCCTTCGGAAATTGTACACATTTCACGTAAAAACTCTTTGCCCATAGATGATGTTGTGAAGGCGCTAAAAGAGGCGGGTCTGGATTCCGTGCCGGGCGCATCGGATCTGCTGGTTGACAGAATACGCGCAAAGGTAAGTCCGAAAAAAATCACGGTGGATGAATGGCGGGAGGTAATATACTCTCTTTACCGAAATGGAATGAAGTCTTCAGCAACCATGACTTACGGAATGGGAGAGACCCGTGAAGAAAAGATAGAACATCTTAAAATCATTCGTGATGTTCAGGATGACACAGGGATTTTACAGGCATTTATCCCCTGGTCATTTTCGCCCGCCGGCACACGAATGGATAATATTCTTCCGGCAACAGGTATGGATTATCTTAAGATGGTTGCAATTGCCAGGATATTCCTCGACAATATCACCTATATCCAAGCCGGATGGCTTACCGAAGGTCTGAAGCTTGCACAGATTGCACTGACAATGGGGGCAAATGACATGGGCGGGGTACTCATGGAAGAGGTTGTGGTAAAGGCAACCGGAATAAAAACCAGTACCAACGATAAGGAGCTTGTCCATATCATTAAAAACGCAGGCAAGATTCCTGTGCAGAGGGATTCTCGGTATCATGAATTAGTGTCCATCCATAAATGAGGATTTTTGTTCAAGATCAAGGCATGCGAAAAAAATAACCGCAGGCATATAGTTGATATTCCGAGGATTATTTTTTGAGCATAACGCAGAGATTGGGCAAAAAGACCATTTATGGATGGACACGAGATAAGGAGGTGCGGGTAACACCCATTTTGATGACAATACTTGATCTTGCTTTTTCAACATGTCCTAACGACACATTTATATTTCATGCCATGCTTCACCATTGCATTGATACCGGAAATTTAGGTTTTATTCCACATATGCATGATGTGGAGACACTGAATAAAAAAGCTTTTTTTAAAACATTTCATATTTCAAAGCTCTCATTTTATGCCTATCTCAAGCTAAAACAAACCTATAAAATACTTGATTCAGGTTCTGCACTCGGATATGGTTGCGGACCTCTTCTTGTGGGAAGATCTTCTGATCTTTCATTGTCTGAAGCAAAAGTCGCCGTACCGGGTGAATATACAACCGCATATCTTCTGTTGAAGTTGTGGAATCCTGAAATACGTAATGTTGAAATTACCCGGTTTGATAATATACTTGAAGGGGTCCGGATCGGAAAATACGACGCCGGACTGATCATCCATGAAGGCCGGTTCATATATCCGGAATATGGCTGTGTTGAAATAATCGACCTGGGTAAGTGGTGGGAAGACGAAACAGGGCTTCCCATTCCTTTGGGGTGTATTGCTGTGAGGAAAGATCGCCCGGCCATTGACCTGAAAAATGATATTGAATCCATTCTTCGGAATTCGGTTCAATATGCTTTAAAAAACAAAAATGCATCCCGGGAATTTGTAAAATTGCATGCACAGGAACTGGATGAACAGGTTATTGACGGGCATATAGACCTGTATGTCAACAATTTTACCCTATCGCTGGGAGATAACGGGAGAAAAGCGATACAGACCCTTGAGGAGATGGCTCGGTGGAAAAAAATACTGTAACGGGAATCGTCATGGCCACCATGCTTGAGGCTAAACCTTTTGTCCTGGGTATGTCTTTAAAACAGAGCCGGAAAAAACCTTTTGCTCTATTTGAAAATGACAATGTTTTTTTGATTATCTCCGGTATCGGCAAAGCAAACGCCGCCATGGCCACCGGTTATTTATGTTATAAATGTCACCCGGCCCGGGTTTACAATCTCGGCGCAGCGGGCGCCACAGATTTTTCACATGCTCTGGGAGAAAATTTTCATATAATTGAAATTATTGAATATGACAGACATAAATTAACAACAAAAAGACCGTACATTCATCACCCCGATATTTTAAATGGTTTTCAAACTGCCAGGCTTTCCACCAGTGACATGGCGGTTCTTGCCCCTGATGACCGCAAAAAGATTTCCATGAATGCAGATTTAATTGACATGGAAGGTGCTTCAGTTGCTCAAGCATGCAGGAAGTTTGATACAAAATGTTTTATGTTCAAATTTGTCAGCGATACACCGGATCATGCAAAGGACGAAGATATTGTGGAGAATATCAGACGGCATCGCTCATTTTTTTATGAGTTTTTTATCCGCTCTGTTCAGCCGGTTATTTAAAAAACGAGATCTTTGAAAAACGACTCTTTTTGCTCAATTTTTAATCTCATTTTTGTTCCATATCTGAAGGTGTCAGGTGTCAGGTTTCAGGAATGATGAAGCACAGAGGCCCTGACGCCTGAAACCTGACACCAGGCATACGGGAAGGAGTAAAGAATCGTGGCCCAAAGGACCAGGTTTTTCAGGGCAAAATAAATATGGGCAATTTTAATCATCCCGGTATACTACCAATAATCAAAGATAGTTATAATCCATACTAAGGAGGAATTATTGATGACTACGCTGAAATGGGATCGTTCACCCGAGATGCAAATTGATACAAGCAAAAATTATATTGCGGAAATTGAGACCAACAAGGGCATTATTAAATTAGAACTCTATGCTAACCATGCACCCAAAACCGTCAACAACTTCGTATTCTTGGCCGGAAAGGGATTTTATGACGGCCTGTCGTTTCACCGGGTGATCAGCAATTTTATGATCCAGGGCGGAGATCCCACAGGTACCGGTGCAGGGGGTCCCGGCTACAGTTTTGAAGATGAAGTCGCGGATAATCCCCTGACCCACGAAACCGGCGTAATTTCCATGGCCAACGCCGGTCCAAACACCAACGGAAGTCAATTCTTTATCACGCATTCTCCACAGCCGCACTTGAACGGGAAGCACACCGTATTCGGAAGGGCCGTTGGAAGCCAGGATGTGGTGGATTCAATCCGTCAGGGGGATAAAATGGAACGGGTAAAAATAAGCGAGGGTTAGCAGTCACAGGGCCCTTCGAGTGTAAATTAAGATCGTTGGTTATTGAGTTCAATTGTAATGTTTCAGGTTTCAGGTTTCAGGTTTCAGCTCTTCAAGTATCTCGACCCTGACACCTGAAACCTGACACCTGAAACCTTTTCCCCAAAGCTAAATACGTAGCGCAGACGAACATGAATTTTCATATTGCCAACAGTCGTGATTCACACCCGGGGCCTTCTCTTTTTATATTCTTTCTGTGAAGGCCTCAAGCGCTTTTTGAAGCATCCGGCGTATAAAGACTTCTTTATCTCCATAGGTGAGTTTGGTGTAAGCATGATAGTCAGGATTTGATTCCGCCAATTCCGGCGGATTTTCTCTGCATTTTGTCTTTATGTTTTTAAAATTTTGAACCAGTTCGATTAAACCGAATTTCCTTGCTTCAAAGGCTTTGATCCATTCCAATCGCCACATCATTTCAAAGCGTACCTGATCTGCCAAAAAGAGGTGGATGTCAACAACTTTCATTTTATTTTCGTTGCTTAAATAGTGAAAATTGGGCGCTCTTTCAAAATCAAGGACGCCCATAATTAACTCATAATACGCAACGGAGCTCGGTTCACCCGGCTGTGCCAGGTGATACAATACTTTGTCCGAAAGGTCTGAAAGCCGAGTTTTCAAGCCATAAATTTCTCCAAAGCGTCTTTTCCAGGGAGCAAATATTCTTTTTTCGAGCGCAATATTTCGATATAATTGAAGATTAATAATTTTTGTCATGGCAAACCGAATATCAGGGTTAGTTTGTTTGTTACCGAATTTATGAAATGAAGATCTTTAAAATAGTTTTATTATAATTTCAATCTGTTTTACCGGGTTTGAAATCGATTTGTTTTAAAGAAATAAACGGTTGCCATTTATATAATTTGGACAGAATAATCCCTGTAATCGTATAAAAAAAATACAAGAATGCTTGACTCTATTAATCAATTGGTATATGGATTTTGCCCGATAACGGAAATACGGTCTATTTTGATACCGTGACTTAATTTTATTGTGAAAGGAGGCTTTTAAAATGGCTTTTATTCCTACTGTTGACGAGGAAAAATGTGAAGGTTGTGAGGAATGTGTGGATGTTTGCCCTGTTGAGGTATTTGAAATGCAGGATGATAAATCCGTACCGGTAAATGCTGACGAGTGTTTGGGTTGTGAAAGTTGTATCGAAGTTTGCGAAGCCGGCGCAATTACTATTGAAGAGATATAATCAAGTTTTAAATGCATGTTCCCTGGTCCTCTTTCTTCACAAGGACCGGGGAACGACGCCTACCACATGATTTCCGCCGCAGATTATTATTCCTTAAAAGAAAAAATTAAACAATGACCGGCTATTTGATTTTTACAGCACCTTTGGGTCATATGGCGGTGATATACCGTGTAACGCCGTTTGCGGTCATTAAAATTTTACTCCCCAGCCAGGACAAAGAGGGCCTTGTTACCGCCGTTAAAGCTTTTGGCCGGCAGGACACCGGTTTTCATGACAACGCCTTTAGGGTAAAAGAATCCATAATCGACTATTTCAAAAGAAAGCCCATGCCCCCCCCGTGGGCATGGTTGGAAATGGACGGCCTTACAAAACTGCAGCAATCCGTCCTTGAAAGTACTGCCGATATTCCATACGGTGAATTGAGATCGTATAAAGATATCGCAGTGGCGGTTGGCCGTCCCCGTGCCTATCGATTTGTGGGATCAACCTTAGCAAATAACCCTTTTCCTATCCTGATACCCTGCCACAGAGTGATCCGAAGCGACGGGTCTTTTGGTCGGTTTGGCGGAGGATCGGACCTGAAACGAAAACTGATTGAGCTTGAAGCCGGTTAAAGGGTGCAACTTGCCGGGCAGGACCGTAATTTCAGATGAAACAATTTGAACATCGAACGTTCAACGTCGAATGTGGAAGGTGCTTTGCTTTGTCTTTATTATAAATGGTAGAATACATTATTCGATGTTCAAAGTTCGATGTTCGATGTTCGACGTTCATCTTTTATATGCATTCAAGGTTTGGATTCTTCATTAAAATATGTTGAGTCTGAATTTACACTAAGTCAGTAGCCCTGAATTTAGGGTTCACGAGATTCAAGATACTCGATCCTTTCGAGTAAAGGGGGATGGGAATAGTTGAAAAAGACATAAAGCGGGTGAGGGTTGAGGTTGGAAAGATTTTCTTTTGCCATTTTCTTTAGCGCTGTTGAAAGTGGTTTTGCGGTCTTTAAAATCCCAAGCGAGTAAAAATCCGCTTCCCTTTCAAATTTTCTGGAAATTGCCATTCCAATGGGGGATATGAAAAAATTTACCGGTTCCCACAGGATGCCCACCAAAAAGAGACCCACGTAGCACGGCATACTTGAAAAACCGAAACTATTATAGATAACTTCCCATGTTAAAAGCTTGGATGCCAGGAAAAAAAGAAACAAGGACACAACACTAACGACAATAAATTGTTTTTTAATATGGTTTTTCTTTAAATGTCCGATTTCATGAGCCAAAATCGCCAGAATTTCATCCTGACTGTGTGACCGGATCAGAGAATCGAACAACACAATCCGCTTGGCTTTTCCCATTCCTGAAAAATACGCATTGGTATGTCTGGTTCTTCTGCTTGCGTCCATCTGGTATATTCCTTCAACGGCAAGACCTTGTGTTTTGGCCAGCTGTTTAATACTGTCTTTAAGTTCGGAATCTTCAAGCGATGTGAACCTGTTAAAAAGCGGCGCAATGACCGTGGGATAGAGTACGGTCATAATCAACTGGAATAACAAAAAAATAATCCACGCCCAAATCCACCAGTTTTGCCCGGCATGGGTTACCATCAAAAGAACTGCGGAAAGAAGAAAAGTCCCTAAAATGATCAAAACCAGAATGGACTTTAACAAATCAGCCAGACAGATTTTCAGGGTTTTGGTGTTAAAGCCGTATTTTTCCTCAAGAACGAAACTGTGATAATAATCGAAAGGAAGGCCCATCAATATTTCTACCAGGCCTATAAGTGCAAAAAAGATAAGGCCGGCTATTATAACATTCATCCGAACAAGAGATTCGGCCAACCATGGCAGGATGCCTGAGAGGATGATATAAAGAAAAATAATTTTACCGATGCTGGTTTGAAATAGCTTAAAACGGACGTTATCCACGGTGTAGCGTCCGATTTTCTGCAATTCATTCTCGTCAATCATCCCTTCAAAAGCCACAGGTGCCTTTTGCCCACATTTCTTGAGATAATTGACATTTATTCTCTCAATGGCAATATATACTGCAAAACTGGTCAGATAAATGCAAATATAGGCGATCAAATAAGTATTAAATGAAATCATTCAGCATTCCAGACATAGAACTTAAAATAAAACTGCCTTTATCATATGGATGCCTGTTTTGGCAAGCAAGACGCTATTTGTCTTTAAAACTGCGTTTAAAGATCAAGATATAATGCCTCGGTGTAGGCAAAATGACCACAGCACCTTATTACTAAAGAAATTCGTAAAATTAACCGGTTGATTTTGGGTTACAGGGCAAACGCATTTGAATTACAATATATATAGGTAGACCGCTCCACGACGGCATGTATCTCTTTCCAACCGACTGAAACTTGTGCTTAAGCACCCGTAAGCCCGAGCCGCGCTGAAGTTATTAAGAACATTTCGTCGCTAAATTATCCCGTTTATTTTTTTTAAGTCATATTTTTATTCGGATCGGGCTAACGCGTGCTAAAGCCCTTCAAACAGTCAGTCGGTTTCCAAGAGAAACACGCCGTCGCTGCGCTGCACAGAAATCAAATGCGATTACCCTATTTTGGGTTAACATACATCTTGCATGGCAAAATAATTTATGATAATTTGTTATGTTTTATTTAACCATGCCGTAGTTGCAAATTCGTCCGCCAACCAATCAAAGCGAGACGGCCGGAAGCACCCACGGACAGAGGTTATAATTGAAAGATAGTATTTATCGGTACTCATTGAAATCGCATTAATTTTCCTGCTCATAGCAGGTAAAAAAATCTCAGAAATTTAATTATTATGAAACAATATGTTATTGATGAGTTAAGACCTAAAGATTACGAAATGATCAAGGCATTCATGGATGAGAACTTTGGTTCCTCAAACGTGGATGGCGTTTACTGGATTAAGCTCGACCATAACATTCTCACTCAAGTTCAGAAAGAACATACAGAATGTCAACCATTTTATGTTGCCGTTGATCTTGAATTAAACCTTGTGGCCTTTGAGTTGCTTGTACGCACCAAAAACAGAATGCGATGCAGCTGCATGGGGTATGCAACCGAAAAACAGCGCAACTGGCTGATCCGGATTGCCGACTCCATATTCGATAAACTCGGGATTAAAACATAAGTGATACGAACACTCTTTATTGCTTTTTGGACGGTGATTTTTACAGGTTTTTATGCTGTTATCATCATATTAACTTCTTTTTTTACTACAGGGGGTGAAACGCCGCACAAAGTGGCAAGAATTTGGTCAAAATGTATTCTTGCTGCAAGCAATATCAAAGTTACGGTTAAAGGCCTTTCCAACCTGAATCGTAGGGGATTTTATATTTACATGCCAAACCATGTGAGCAATTTTGATATCCCCGTTCTTCAAGCTTATCTTCCGGTTCAGTTCAGATGGCTTGCCAAAGCCGAACTTTTTAAGATACCCATTTTCGGTTATGCCATGCAACGGGCCGGTCATATCAGTATTAATCGTTTTGATCGAAAGTCTGCTATACAAAGCCTTAATAAGGCGTCGGAAATAATAAGGAATGGTACCTCCGTGATAATCTTTCCCGAAGGCACGCGCAGTCAGAATCAGAACATACAGTCATTTAAAAAGGGAGGATTTGTTTTGGCGGTTGATTCCGGTGTTCCGATCGTTCCGGTGATAATTCATGGGACATGGACGATCATGCAAAAAAAACAGATTCTTGTTAAACCCGGAAATGTTGTTCTCGAAATTAAAAAACCGATTAAAACTTTGGATTACACCAGGGAAACCAAGAGCGATCTTATGGAAAAAGTTAGAAATATCATCCTGGAATCCTATGGAAAAAATAAACCGTTATGCTAAAAATAATACCATTGGGCGGCCTGGGAGAAATAGGCCTAAATATGATGGTTTTTGAATATTCCGATTCGGCTTTTATTATTGATGCCGGCCTGATGTTCCCAGAAGACTATATGCTGGGTATTGATTACGTAATCCCTGATATGAGCTATTTAAAACAAATTAAGTCTAAAATTTCGGGGATCGTATTAACCCATGCCCACGAAGATCACATTGGGGCACTCCCTTTTCTGCTGAAAGATATAAACGTTCCGATTTTTGGGACTCCTTTTACGCTGGGAGTCGTGCGGAACAAACTGGAAAAGCAGACTTTTTATTCTCCCCCTTTATTGCATGAAATTTTTCCAGGGGGAAAACTTAAATTAAGTCCTTTTGAACTCGAATTTATCAGTGTCTGCCACAGTGCGGTGGACGGGGTGGGTATCGCCGTAAAAACGCCTCTTGGGCTTGTGGTTCATACCGGAGATTTTAAAATTGGCCATACTTCTGTTCACGGAATGATAACCGACGTCAACAGGTTTGCCCGGTGCGGCGACCAAGGCGTACTTGCCCTGCTGTCGGATTCCACAAATGTTGAAAAGGAAGGATATACAATCTCCGATCAGGAGGTCGGTGAAACACTGGCAAGGATCTGTTCAGGAAGAAAAGGGCGGATTATTGTTGGCCTTTTTGCTTCCAATATCACCCGTATTCAACAGGTCATCGATATTGCCCGTGCAATGGACAGAAAAGTCATTTTCAATGGAAGGAGCGTGGAAACAACTGTAAATATTGCAAAAGAACTTGGATACTTAAATATTTCCGAGGAAATGGAGGTGGAGGTTAAACAACTTAATGACTTTCCGGATAACAAGATTGTAATCATAACAACCGGAAGTCAGGGAGAACCCATGGCGGCCCTGGCCCGAATGGCCGCGGACGCCCATAAGCAGATAAAGATTAAAAAAGAGGATACGGTAATTTTTTCCTCAAAATTTATACCGGGCAATGAAAAGGCGATTACCAAAATTATTAATAATCTTTATAGACGAGGGGCCGATGTTATTTATGAAAAAATATCCGAGATCCATGTATCCGGACACGCTTTTCAGGAAGAATTAAAGCTGATGATAGACCTGACCCGGCCGAAATATTTTATTCCGATCCACGGAGAATACCGGCATCTGATTCTTCATGCACGTCTGGCCGAGCAGGTCGGCATTCCAAAGGAAAATATTCTTGTTGTTGAAAACGGTCAGGTCATTGAATTTAGTGAAAACGGCGGCAGCGTTCAAGAGAATGTTTTGACAGGCCGGGTGCTTATAGACGGTAAAGGGATTGGAGATGTCGGGCGAAGTGTGCTCAAGCAAAGACGTAATTTGTCAGAAGACGGCTTAGTGGTTGTTAACATGGTTTTTGATGAGGAGACAGGAGTTGTGGTATACGGTCCTGAAATTGTTTCCCATGGCTTTGTGTTCGAGACGGAAACCGGCCATCTTTTGGAAGACGCAAAGTGTATTATACTCGAGATCGTAGACGAAATCGGCCCTGTGGTCCCGGACCGGGCCAATAAAATCCGGTCAAAAATACAAACAGCTCTGAGGAAATTTTTTTCCTTTACCATAAGACGCCGTCCGGTTATACTCCTTTTTATACTGGAAGTTTAACAAAAAACAGATAATGGATAATAGGTTACAAGGATAAGAAACCATAACCTAATCCAGACAAACCGTCTAAATTTGACTTTTTACGAGTTCATCAAAAAAGATTTACCACAAAAAACACAAAATTTAGAATTAAGGAACTAATTCCCCATCAGGAATCTATGCGTAAAGAGATTATTGGAATAATACTTTTTTTTCTAGTTATTTTGACGCTTATCAGTCTTTTGTCATACAGCCCGGCAGATCCTTCAATTAACAATGCCACTTCCTCAGGTCATATTCACAACTTCTTCGGGCTGTTGGGAGCCCAGTTGTCCGGTATCCTTATCGGGCCGTTCGGTCTTGGCGCATTCTGGATTCCGATTTTGCTCCTTCTTACCAGTATTCACTTTTTTCAAAACCACCCTTCCAGAGCAATTTTTTTTACCATTACCGGCGGAATTCTCCTGGTGATAACCACAGGAAGTCTGTTGGCAATCAACAATAACCACATTATTATTTTTGGAAATAAATTTTCTTCCGGCGGAATCATTGGAATTTTCTTAAAATCATTTTTGATAAAATATTCCAATGTTATAGGCGGCGTAATTATACTGGTCCTTTTATGGATTATCGGTTTGATTCTGGCCACCGGTTTTTCACTGACACACTTTTCAAAACGCTCCTGGCGATCTATTGTTTTTTCGACAGATCGATTACATTCGTTGTTTATCAAATGGAAAGAACAAAGGAAAAAATCAAAAAAAAGTTCAAAAATCAAAAAAGAACGCGCTGTTGAAAAAGAACGGAAAATCAAAATCAAAGCTCCCCGACCCAAACCTATAAAAGAAGCTCCGGTTCCTCGACAGGAAGTATTCGAGTTCATGCGTTCTGAAACAGGATTTAGACTTCCTTCTATAAATCTTTTGGACGATTTTAAAGAGAAACCTTCTTCTACTGATGATGAAAATTTGCGAATGCAGTCAAAACTCCTTGAAAAAAAACTTGACGATTTCAGTGTCAAAGGGAAGGTGGTGGCCGTATCTCCCGGTCCTGTCATTACGACCTATGAGTATGAACCTGCTCCGGGCGTAAAAATCAATAAAATAGTTAATCTGACAGACGACCTTGCGTTGGCGCTTCGTGCCATAAGTATCCGGATCGTGGCGCCGATTCCCGGAAAAGCGGTGATCGGAATTGAACTTCCCAATACCACCAGAGAGCTTGTAAAATTCAAAGGAATTGTTGGCTCGAGTGCCTTCGAAAAATCAAAATCAAAGCTTACGATCTGTCTCGGCAAAAACATCGTCGGGGATCCTGTGGTGGCCGAGCTGGACAAGATGCCGCATCTTTTAATCGCCGGCGCCACCGGAACCGGTAAGAGCGTGGCCTTAAATTCCATGATTTGCAGCCTGTTATACAAATCCACGCCCGATGAAGTAAAGCTTATTATGATCGATCCAAAAAGAATCGAACTTTCAGATTATGACGGGATTCCACATCTTATTACCCCTGTGGTAACAGATGTAAGGAAAGCAACCAATGCCTTGTTCTGGACGGTACGAGAAATGGAAACAAGATATGAGTTGCTGTCGGAAAAGAAAGCAAGAAACTTACGGCAATATAACCAAAAGATAGATAAGGAAAATACAACCAAACAAGGTGAAGTTTCGGAAAAACTGCCGTATATTGTTGTTATCATCGACGAGCTTGCCGATCTTATGTTGGCGTCATCACGGGAAGTGGAGGTTGCGTTGACACGTCTTGCCCAGATGGCCAGGGCTGCGGGTATTCATTTGATACTTGCCACCCAAAGGCCTTCCGTGGATGTTTTGACCGGAATTATCAAGGCTAATTTCCCGACCCGTCTTAGTTTCCAGGTGTCTTCAAGGACCGATTCAAGGACCATCATCGATAGTAATGGGGCTGAGAACCTGTTGGGAAACGGAGATATGCTTTTTCTCCCTCCGGGCACGGCAAAGCTCCAGCGAATTCATGGAGCGTTCATATCAGAGGCAGAGCTAACAAGGATCATTGAATTTTTGAAAGCTCAGAAAACGCCGGAATACAATACTGCCGTAGTTAAATCACCGCCAAAGGGGGAAGACGACTCCGAGACCCTGGAGTATGATGACAGATATGATGATGCTGTGGCACTCATTACAAAATCAAAGCAGGCATCCATATCCATGATTCAGCGCCATTTACGAATTGGGTACAACCGGGCAGCCCGCATTATTGAGGTAATGGAGAAAGAAGGGATCGTAGGACCTTCAGACGGCGCCAAACCCAGGCAAGTTCTGGTTAAAGGGTATGATGATATTCCTTAGATAGTGCCTGGGGTGGTGAAAATCGCCGTGTATACAGATGGAATTTTAATCCCATTTTTGTTTCATATCTTAAGGTTTCAGGTGTCAGGAATGATGAACAGAGGCGCTGGAACCTGAAACCTGGCATACGGGAAGTCTCCCTGTCCGCTACAATGGAGATTGTTCCTGTAGCTCGACAGGAAGATCTTTAATAGAGCATTATGATCACCCGGCAGTATTAGATTCTTTTAAGTGAGTTAGTGCCCATCCAGAAAGGAGGATTTTTGTTCAAGATCAAGGCATGTGAAAAAAATAACCACAGGCATATGTTTAATATTCCGAGGATTATTTTTTGAACATAACGCAGATATTGGGCAAAAAGACCATTTATGGATGGGCACTAATTAATCCCAACTAAAAATGATGCACCCACCGGACGTTTAACCGAAAGCCTTCCGGCCGATTTTCTGCCGATGTTTCGAAATAAGTGTTAAGGAAAAGATGGTTGTCCGGGGAAAAATGGTATACGGCTCCCGGACCTATGGCGAACACCTCTTCCTTGGAATTTGATACATCCTTACCGTCCACCTCGGTATCCGTGATTTGTTTAAGGTAATAGCCGTTTATTCCCAAGCGCAGCCGTTTGGGCAGCACCTCATAGGCTGTTGCAAAATTCAGATGGATGGCCTGCCCGGCCTGGGTGTCGTCGGCGCCAAAGAATGGGGAAGTAGGAGGAACTTCCTCAATGGGATTATCGTTTTTATCGTTCCAGAGGTAGTGGAGCCGCCAGGAAGTGGTCCATTTCGGGGTAATAAACAGGGTCGCTGCCCAGTAGGGGTTAAAGGAAAAAAAATTGCTGCCCGGATTGAGTGTGTGATCGTCGTCGTACTCTCCAGTGGGGAAGATTAATTGGAGCTCGATGCGGTGCATGAAGATGGGCCCGTTTTTTCCCATAATGGGATCCCATTGCAAATAGGGACCAATGAGAATATCGCCAACTCCTGAACCGTTATCGCTAATGGGTTCAATAGCACCACTAAAATCCAGATCCAGCGAAACATAGGGCACGATTATGTCGAGGCCCCATTTTCCGCCAAAGAGCAATGGTGTGTCCGACTGATAGATGAATTGGGAAAGGCTTATCCAGGCATCCAGGTCGGGATCGGAAACCGGAAACAGAGTTCCATCATGCCCGTCGTCGTCTGTAAAGTCATCCAAAGTCCAGTACTGAACATATTCAGTGAAGTAAAACCCGGGACCCGCCGGTGGTCCACCGTCCAGAAAACTCGTAAATCCCAGATTCACTGACGGCAAATCATAGCTGTATGCGGAAGGTAATTTTACCAACGACAGAGAAACGCCGATTATCATAATGATCAATAGCAAAAGTAACTGTTTGAATAAATGATTATATCTCATATACTCTCCTTCCTTAACTGTCCGTTGCGTTTAAAAACCATATCATTAGTTTTCAGCATACCCCGTGATTCATTTAACCGGTTTGTTTTTAGCTGCCTCAATGAGTTCAAGCAAAGTCAAAATTTTCTCTTTTGGCTTTTTATTGAAACAGCATTCCCAATCAGCATCCGTCAACCGTTTACGGAGATAATCCTCCACAGGGAAGTAAGGCTGCCAGCAATTAATAATGCGAGCGCAAGGCAACTCTCCGGCCTCTTTCAGGCAGTAATCAAAGGTAACCTGTCCCCCCAGTTTTGGGCATCTGATTTCCATCTGCTCAGGCATAAGTTAGCATCTCCGAGATTCTACAGCTATTTGAGATAAATTAATTTTATGACACCATTCTTTGACAAACCGACATGGAATGTCGGAATATTGGGTAATAAAAGCAGAATACTTCTAATTTCAAACTAATCGACAAAACCTACATTTTTTTGTAGGTCAAGCAATTTCCGTTAAACCCATTTTTCCATTATTCCATTATTCCAATAGGAGCGAAGCCCCTGAGTTCTTATCCTTTGTTTCCGACCCCTTCCGGTTCGCACTAGGGTTTTGGAAATCCTTCGATACTCTTCAGTGCTTTTTGAAGCTCTTCTTCCGGAAGTTCATATTTTTTCAATTTACCCGAAAGGAACGTATCATAGGCTGCAAGGTCCACAAGCCCATGGCCGCTCCAGTTAAACAGGATTGTTTTTTCTTTGCCTTCTTCTTTGGCTTTTTGCGCTTCCTGAACCACCGCTGCAATTGCATGGTTGGTTTCCGGTGCCGGGATAAACCCTTCGGAGCGGGCCCAATTAATCCCGGCGGTAAATGTTTCTATCTGGTCTAAAGCCCGGGCTTCAATAATTTCCTCTTTCAGCAAGTGGCTCAAAATAGGAGCCATCCCGTGATATCTTAAGCCTCCGGCATGTATAGGGGCCGGCACAAAACCATGTCCCAGAGTATGCATGGGGAGCAAAGGAGTGGTCATTGCGGTATCGCCAAAATCATAGGCAAAAGGGCCGCGTGTCATGGTTGGACATGACGTTGGCTCAGCGGCAACAATGGAAATTTGCTTGCCATGGATTTTATCTCGAGCAAAAGGAAGAAACAGGCCGGCGAAATTACTCCCGCCGCCGGCGCACCCCATAACGATATCAGGATAATCACCAATTTTTTCTAATTGTTTTTGCGCTTCCAGGCCAATAATTGTTTGATGCAAAAGAACGTGGTTTAATACACTCCCCAGAGAATAGCGAGCATCTTTATCACCCACCACATCTTCTATGGCTTCACTGATTGCCATCCCAAGACTTCCGGGTGAATCCGGATATTCTTCAAGAATGTTTCTTCCCGCTTGCGTTAAATTACTTGGACTCGGGATACAATCCGCACCCCACGTCATCATCATGAGCCGGCGATACGGTTTTTGTTCATAGCTTATTTTTACCATAAAGACCCGGCATTCAAGGCCGAACATCTGACAGGCCATGCTCAACGCACTGCCCCACTGTCCGGCACCGGTTTCCGTTGACAGGCGTTTTATTCCGAAAGCTTTATTGTAATAGGCTTGAGCAACTGCGGTGTTGGGCTTATGGGAACCCGGAGGGCTTACCCCTTCGTTCTTGTAATAAATTTTAACCGGGGCATCCAGCAGCTTTTCGAAATTCCGTGCCCGGTATAAGGGGGAGGGGCGCCACAGGCATAACTTATCCAGAACCGGTTCAGGGATGTCAATCCAACGCTCGGTCGAAACCTCTTGCTCGATCAAATTCATGGGAAATACCGGAGCCAGGTCATCCGGCCCTACGGGTTGCCCTGTCCCCGGATGTAGCGGCGGACTCATTGGAGTGGGCAGGTCCGCCACGATGTTGTACCATTGCCTGGGCATTTCACTTTCATTTAAAAACACCTTGGTCTGTTTCATATTATTTTCTCCTTTCCAGTTAAAAAAAACCATGGAGAAAACCCCATGGCGCGTTTACAAAATAAAAAAGCCATGGGAAGTTTCTCCTTACCCACAGCTTATTATAATTCCAAAAATATTAAATATGTGTAGGCAGGCTCACTTTAAAACCTGCCACCACCAAAATAGCGATATTCTATTTTTTTTAGCACTCAAAATTGATCCCTCTTTATTAACAACAGCAAATTCCATACAACAAAGATACGATCGTGTCAAGTTAGAATTCCATTAAAATTATCGGGTTGGCTTATTCCGGCTTCATTACCAGTTTTTCCAATATCTCATCATATCGATCAATTAGATTTTCCCAGGCAAAACGGCTCATAGCTGCGGAAAGATTTTGGCATTTTATTTTAAATTTCGGATAATTTAAAATAAAAAAGCAGAGTTTTTCAACCAACTCATTCTGATCTTGATAGAGAAAATCATCATGGAAAGCCTTTGGGATGATTTCCGGGTACGAAAGCCGGTGAGGCAAAAGAGGGATACAACCGTAACGGATCGCTTCAATCACAGAAATACCAAAGTTCTCCTGTTTTGCGGTGCTGATAACGATTGTCCCCTGAAGAAGCCATTCACGGTATTTTTCTCCGGATGCTTCATAACCATACCAGACCACCCGATTTTGATAACGTTCCTTGGCCGCAATAAATTCTTTTGGGACCATCTGAAAGTTTTCTCCGAGCAGCGCAAGTCGGAAATCCAGCCCCCGTTCCAGAACCGCATCAAGCGCATCAAAAAAATCCTTGGGATTTTTATCAAACTCCCATCGATGATTCCAGATGATCAGCGGGGGCAAGTTTGCCGGCGGCGTGGGACGGGCCCACTTTTCCTGAGCCGGAAAACGGCACCCCGGATAGAGGACATCAGCTTTATTACGTATCTCATCGATCACCCATTTGGGCCGGTATTCGGGCATTAAATTTAAAAAATCGGGAAGCTTCTCGAAAAAAGCATTAAAATGAGTATGAGAATTAAAAAGAACCTGATCCGCGGCCAATGCTGAGGTGATGTCGGTGAAACCAAACTGAAAATCCATGCGTTCGCCGGGTGCCAGCGGATAGGTCAGCTGATTTTCGTGGAAATAGACCAGAGAGGGAAGAGGGAACCGTCTCCAAAGCGATTTAAGGTCCGACAGGCTCATCAAATCTGTGGTGATCAACCCTTGGTAGTCTTTAAGAGAGGGAATTTTTTTTACAAAGTATAAAGCCGCCCCCCGCATTCGCCACTTCCAAAAACGGGCGGGCAGGGTAACAAGGTCAATTCTGTGTCGGGAGTGTGAAACCAGACCCTGGGCAAAATCTTTGTGTGATCCGCCGAAGAAAGGTTCCAGAAATAGAAATCTCAAATGATTCTCTACAGGCTAAAATTGTTCATTTAAGGTACATGTTCACGGAGAAGCAAACCCCATGAACACGTACCATTTAAGGACTAAAAAATAATTTCAAAGGCAAGACAAACCCCTTTATTCTTAACATCGGCCGAAAGGTTAATTTTAGTATTGTTTTTCAATTTTTCGATAAATTGACCGGTTTGTTTCCGATTGTATTTGTGTGCACTGGTTACGGCACCGTATATGTTACCGGCATAGAAACCGAATTCAACAAAAGCAATGACTCCGCCAAGTGCATTGTTATTATCATCAAAAGACTCATAAGCGGCGCATATTAATCCGCCGTTAAGTAAAAAGGCAATCAGGGCATCCTGGTATCTTTCACAGTAAAGATATCCAGCCCCGGGCATTATGGATAAAAACCCTGCCAGGCCCGGGTCCTTTTTTGGGATTAATTTTTCCTTGTTAAGTTCGTTAGTAAGCCGTTCAAGTCTGTACTTGGTTTTGTTTTTAGCGCTTATTCTTGAAAAATAAAGCCTTGCTTTTTCCCAGGACGTCATTTCAATGTAGATCCACCCCAGTCTGTAATATGCTTCATCCCTTACATCTTCATCACCGGTTAATGTAATCAGATTGTTAAGATTGATAATGGCAACGCCGAAGGTGTTAAGTTTGACGTGGGCTTGGCTGATCATAAAATATGATTTTATAGAAAGATCGGTATCAACATATCGATCGATCACGTCGTTGAAAGAATCCACGGCCTTATTAAAATGCCTGTCAAGGTAATAGGACATGCCGATTCGGTACATTGCCGTCTCTACCCTTTCATCTTCCGGGAAGAAATAGATAAACCGCTTGTATTCACCGACCGCCATTAAATAGTCTTTGTTGGAAAAATAGGATTCTGCAAAATCAAACTGTTTGTCCGGGCTTATTATAATAGAAGATTGGAGATCCGGCTCGGGATCGGATTCGGCAACAGACTGAGAAAAGGGGATAAAAAGAAAAAATATGTTAAAGAAAGTAAGGAATAGATAAGCAAGGCAAGTGGTTCGGATGTGCATAATTAAACGTCTCGGAATTTCTACGACTTATCGAAGGCACAAGTCTTTTAATGGCAACCTGTTTATGCCATCGGCATGGAATAATGGAATGTTGGAATATTGGGAATAAAAGCGGAAAACATTCCATTATTCCAATTGGGGCGAAGCCCCAAGTTCTTTCTACTGCCACCAGAAGTCATTATTGTTTACCGGATCAAAGCTGAGCGTTTCACCATGCATCAAAACATGGGGCGATAATTTTGTCTCGTCTCTGCCACAACGCATCAGCCGGTCACTACACATAATCCAGCCCAAAAAAAAGCCGTGTTTTTTTAACGCATCCATACAATACTGTGAGCATGAGGGATACATGGGGCAGCGATTGCCGTCAGCCCCTGAAATGTAGTTTCTGTAAAATTTTATCGGATAAAGAACAACGTTTTCCTGTTTTGCCACTGTTCGGGATAAAACGTTATGCTTTTTTGCAACGGTTACCTCCTGTCCGGCAAAACAAGTACTGCAACACGTATATAGAATGATAAAAAAAATGATAAAAAGTGTTTTTTTAATCATTGTTTACTGTTGATGGTCTCGTAAAAAGTCGATTTAGACGGTTTCGTAAAAAGTTAAAACTCCCCCGCCAAACATAGGCGGGATAAAAAGGCGTCGCAAATTTTGTAATCATGAGGCGTACTTTTCGTACGTTGAATGATTGCGAAATGCAGCACAACGCAGAAGTTGGACTTTTTACGAGACCGTCACTGTTGCGTAACCCGTATGACTTCCTCTATTGTAGAAATGCCGCTTAACACTTTTTGGATTCCGTCCTGACGCAAGGTAATCATATTTAGATTCAACGCAGCATTTTTTATTTGGCTCGAATCATAGGTTGTAAGTATAAGGCTTTTTAAACTGGGGTCCATAAGCATTATTTCAAAAATTCCGGCACGTCCCTTGTATCCGGTATGAAAACAGTTTTCACATCCATTCGCCCTGTAGATGGTAGTCTCCTGGAATTGATCCGGTGTAATTCCTATACTTTCCAGAGTCGAATTATCGGGTGTATAAGGCTGTTTGCAATTCCTGCAAAGTACACGGATAAGTCTCTGGGCAACCACAGCTAAGACCGATGATGAAATTAAAAAGGGTTCAACTCCGATATCAACAAGGCGTGTAATGGCACTTGCAGAATCATTTGTATGAAGTGTGGAAAAAACAAGATGTCCTGTCAGTGCCGACTGAACCGCTATTTCTGCTGTTTCCCGATCCCGTATTTCGCCCACCAGAATAACGTCCGGGTCCTGCCTGACAATGGATCTCAGGCCACCGGCAAAGGTTAAGTTTATTTTTGGATTGACCTGTATCTGGCTAATCCCTTTGATCTTGTATTCAATGGGGTCTTCAATGGTAATAATATTTATGTCGGGTATATTGATGGATGATAAAATTGCATAGAGTGTCGTTGTCTTGCCGCTGCCGGTGGGACCGGTAACAAGTATGATGCCATTCGGGGATTTGACAAGGTTTTCAAGCAAATCAAGCTTGTCCGAGGCAATGCCCAGATCTGAAAGTGAAATCAAAGAACCTGATTTATCAAGAAGCCTGAGCACCACACGCTCCCCAAAAGAAGTCGGAATGGTGGAGACCCGTACATCAATCTCCTGATTGCCTATCTTGACATCCAAACGACCATCCTGAGGAAGACGTTTTTCCGCGATGTTCATCTTTGCCATGACCTTGATTCTGGAGATCAAAGCGGGCTGGACCCATTTGGGAGGAGATAGCAGGTCATAAAGGATACCGTCAACCCGATAGCGCACTTTGAAACTGTCCTGGTAGGGTTCCATATGGATATCGCTTGCGCGTGCTTTCACGGATTGGGAAATAATATGGTTCGCCAGTTTTATGATCGGTGCATCGCTGATGTCATCCAGAAGATCCGATTTTTCCTCAATCTCACTGATAATGGCACTGCTGTCTTCTTCCATATCCTGAACAAGCTGTTCAGCGGAATCTCTGTTCAAGTCATAAGATATATTTATTGCAAAAAGAATTGCATTCTTTGTTGAAAGGACCAGTTTAAAATCATAGGGTTCGAGAATCCTGATCAAGTCATCAAGGGGCTGGATACAAGCAGGATCATTTATGGCGATAACCGCACCTGAATCGGGAGGAGTTTCTGTTGCATTCTCCGGTTCGAGTTGAGGAAGGCTATTATCACCACCCGATTCCTTGGTGTCGCTTATTAAAGGAACCATGACGTATTTTTTTAGAAATTGAATCGGAACCTGGCTTATAAAATCTGTTTTGAAACTGTCAAGGGGGAGATCAGGCCAAAAAGGGATGCCGTATAGGGCGCTCAAGGCTTCAAGGAGTTTTGTTTCGGTAATGGTTTTTTTTGCCACCAGTATTTCCCCCAAATGGCCTCCTTTTTCAGATTTTATTTTTTGAGCTTCTTTTAAATCTTCCTCCGAAACGTCAAAGGTTTCCTTGAGTATCTGTGTAAGAGGTTTTTTCATGCTGTTTCACGGTTGGCTTGATTTTAAAGATCTCTCTAAGGCGAATTATTATCGTACATTTTGATATTGCCTTCTTGGATCTGGTCCATTTCATTTTTCTTTTTTTGATAAATTTCTTCTGCTTCAGCAGGATTTTCTATTACGTGAGGTGCAATAAATATAAAAAGGTTGGTCTTATCACTTGCCCTTGATATTGATTTGAACAGAAAATTGAGAAGGGGAATGTCTCCCAAACAGGGAACCTTGTATTCTGTTTTAGAAAAGCTGTCATCGATTAATCCGCCGATGACCACCGTACTTTTATCTTTTACAATCACGGTGTTTTCGATGGTGCGCTTTAAGGTTGTCGGACGATCATTTTCAATGATGCTTGCCAGTTCGTCCAGTTTAGTTGATTCCAGAGAGATATTGAGTCGCACCAGTCGATCCTTGCTGATTTGAGGGGTAATCTTTAACGTTATGCCCACGTCTTTATATTCATAATAACTGTAATCTATATCTGCATCCGAAGACCCTGCCCGGGTTTGATAAGGGACATTTTTCCCAACCGTGATGGTGGCCTCTTCATTGTCTGTGGTCAGGATCTGAGGGGTCGAAAGAATATGAACGTCTTTGTCCTTTTTAAAAGCCTTCACAACTGCGCCAAGGTTGGGAAAGGTAATACCGGCAACGGTAACCGCTTCGCTGAATATGCCCAGGGAAAAACCTTGCCCAGGCGATGTTAGAGGAGATGGCAAAACACCGCCTGTTGACCTAAATGAACCGCCAATGGCCGTTTCTTTGTCGTCTATTGAAGTTTTACCTCCCGCCATCCATTCAACGCCGAGATTAAAGTCCTTTTCCACATTAACTTCCATGATAAGGCTCTCAATATAAACCATGGATCTGGGGACATCCAGTTTCTTAATAATTTCTTCAAGAACCAGGTAATCCTCCTTGCCTGCCATGATAATCAGGCTGTTGGTTGCTTTATCTGCGGTTATTTTGGCTGTTTCCGAAACAAGCTGGGTTTTTCTTCCTTGAGGCGACGCCCCCTTTTTTGTCGGCAATTCCTGGAGAACCTTGGCCAGGTCCTCGGCATTGGCATTTTCGAGATAATAGACGCGGATCTTCTCTTTTCCCCGAGGAGTTTCCCTGTCCAGCAGGTCTATCAGTCTTCTAATCCTTGTGGTTTCAACCTCGTTGGCAAGGACGATAATCGTATTGGTTCGTTCATCGGCCACGAACTTAATTTCAGTTTTTGATTGCCTTGCTTTGGGTCTTGCTTTGGGTCTGAAAACCGAATCCAGAATTTTTACAAATTTTGTACAATCAGCATATTCCAGCGGAATCACAGAGACTTCCTGTCCCATACCGGTTACATCAATTGCTTTTAAGATGCGAAGCAACCGTTTTATGTTTGAATAGATATCGGTTACGATCAGCATGTTCGTGGGGGGATAGGCCAGGATCACGCTGCTTTTGGAAATCAACGGCGCGAAAAGTGTTTTTATTTCAGCGGAATTTGCGAATTTCAAGGGTATGAGTTGAGTGACAACCCTATCCGACGGTGATGCGGCCTCTTCTTTTAACCGGGTTTCAATATTTTTTGATCGTGCATCAGGAGAGGGAATAATTTTAATCACTTGTCCGGCTTTTACCGTAGTATATCCGTGGACTTCCAGAACAGATTCAAAAACCTGGTAAGCCTCTTTGACGGAAATTTTAGCAGGCGAAATAACCGTAACCTTTCCTTTTACCCGTTGATCCACAACAAAATTTTTAGAGGTCAACTCGCTGATAAATTTAATAAAAACAGAAATATCAACATCGTTGAAATCTATGGAAATGAACCGTTCCGAATCGCTCTTTCCCCTGGATGCCGGGTTGTTTTTTGACGCCTTTCCGGTTTTTCCGGAAACTTTAGCGATTGCATCCATGGACAGGTGCGTGGTCAAAATCAGAACAAGCAAGACAAGTAGATACCTGATAGCTTTTGAGATGTTATGATATGATTTCATTTCTTTTTAATGTTTACTCATACAATAGGGCAGTGATCCGTTTAAAAACCGGATCACATGATTGCTGTGCCAGCTCGTTCATTTCATAAAACTAAAATGTTACCTGCGTTTTAATTTTATGTTAAGGTATAAGTCGTTAAAAATAAAATTATTATATTATCATATGTTTATCACTTATTCAATATTATAATTAATTGTTTTGGGCCGACCTCTACGTTTTATCTGAAGCCTCACTCTTGAAGATGACTGCAAGCTTTGATAAAGTTTGAGTGCATCGTCTACGGATTCGATATTATTACTATTAACGGCAGTGACGATATCGCCGCTTTTTAATCCCATATTATAAAAGATAGAATTTGGCCGGATCCCCGTTAAACGGAGACCGTCAGGTTTTCCGTTTCTAAAATGGGGCCGTATTCTTATCTGTTTCATGAGAGCGTTTACGTCCTTAATCGATGATTCTATCTGGGAACGTTTTAAGGTTATGTTCTGTGAAGATGCCATATTGGTTCTTTTTGAAGAAATCCTTGTTGTCTGACTGCCGTGGGCCTCCTCGATTCCAAGAATTTCGTCTTTGCCGTTGACACGTAATACTACTTTTTCTCTTAAAATCATCTTTAGTGTTGCGTTTTGGATGGAATCCCCGATCCGGTATAAATTTTGGCGCCTTTCCGCAGTGTCTTCTATAACGGCATAAGCTTTTTTGTTATCGCCCGAGACGGTTCCCAGCAGTTTTAGCTTGAGATCTGTGGGGTCAAGGGTTTCAATATCGAGACTTTCGACATGTTGCCCGGTTCCCTTTTTTGAATTGAAAAGATTGCGCTCTATTATCGCGCTGTAATAAGATATTGGGTGGAAGGTTTCATCTTCGGGGGAAATTACATGTCTGGTTGTAACCTCGCCAGAAGGAGTATTATTAAGGTCCGCTGTTGCAACCTTATAAAAGGCTTTTACGCAAAAATAAACAGCAACCGCTATTAATAAAATATTTAGTGCAGCAAAGTATCTTTTCATAATCAAAATATCGGCCGGCAAATTTTAGTTAGTGTCCATCCATAAATGGTCTTTTTGCCCAATCTCTGCGTTATGTTCAAAAA
>RPGQ01000022.1 GCA_004193595.1 Desulfobacteraceae bacterium Eth-SRB2 | reverse complement strand
AATTCAATTCCCCAAATTGCATGCCCCATTGCCTCATAGGTTTTGAATCGGAAGAAACTGAGTTATCTACTTCAAAATCCAAAACAGTTTTAACCGGCAACTTCTTCAAATAAAAATCACCGGCCGGCGAAAATATTTCGATCTCAATCGAGCCTTTTGCTGGTTCACCATTTTCTATAAACTGGAAGGCAAGCCCACCTTTACTGATGTCTTTGATTTGACCCAGGTTTTTGCAATCCGTTGTTGAAACGGCAAATGCTCCTCCCTTGACCTTGAATCGCTTGTGTTTCCTTCTCTCAATAAACTCTTTCTTGTTTTTCATGATTAGTATCCAAATAGTCTTTTCATATCCATTTTTCCTTATACCCGGTTAATACCTACCGTGTCAATCGGTCAAAAGTATGATTTTTTAGTACTTTTCAGGTCGGGTTTCTAATACTTTAGTATTAGAAAGGGTAGGGGGGTACTATGAAATTTCTAATACTTTAGTACTAGATTTTTCTAATAGGGGGTTTTTGAATCAGAATATTATGATAGGCAGAAATGTCGAAATGGACTTAAATTAAACCCTATATTAACCTACGACTGTCGAACATGAGATAAGAAAAGTTTTTTCATAATTTTTACATATTGTAAAAATTATGGACACACTTGAAATCTATTCTTGAGAGTTTCATATGATAACTGTCTATAAATGCTAAATATTTAAAAATTAATATCATGGCACATTTTTTGCCATTATTAGTTCAGACTTGTCTGTTATTCGGGAACGCCGATTTCACCGCATCTGCGGAGGTTGCATGGCATCTGCGTTGAAAGGAGACTAAAGGATGGGTGAGCTGGCGATTACGATTGATGGTAGGGAACTTACGGCAGAAAAAGGGAAAACTATTCTTGAGATATGTCGGAAAAACGGTATCCATGTTCCTACCCTTTGCTACCATCCCAGGCTTCGTGTTGTGGGTAAGTGCCGCGTTTGTGTGGTTGAGGGGGAACCGAGATTGACGACTGCCTGTACCACTCCTGTTGAGAGGGAGGGTATGGTGGTATTCACTAAGAGCAAACGCGTTCTTGAGGCACGAAGGATGGTTGTAGAATTACTGCTTGCCGGAGGTGATCATAACTGTTTATTCTGCGATAGCAATGGAAGATGTGAGCTTCAGGATTTGGCCTATGAACTCAAAATGGAACAACCCCGATTCCCCATAGATCAGCCGGCCTGGACCATTGATAATTCAAATCCCATGATCTTTCGCGATCTAAATAAATGTGTGCTTTGTGGCAGATGTGTACGGGCATGCAACGAGGTTCAGGTGAACAATGTTATCGATTTCGGGTACCGGGGACACCGGGGAAAGATCGTTACAGACGGTGACAAGGATTATGCAGATTCTACTTGTGTTTTTTGTGGTGAGTGTGTTCAGGTTTGTCCCACCGGGGCGCTGATGGAACAGAAGGCACGGTTTGGCGGCAGACCCTGGGATGCAAAGGTGGTCACCAGCACCTGTGCTTATTGCGGAATTGGCTGCAGCATTGACCTGCACGTTGTTGACGGAAAGGTCGTTAAGATTACGGGAACCGAGGATGGCGTGGTTAACAAAGGGAGCCTTTGTGCCAAGGGAAGGTTTGGTTACGATTTTATTCACCACGAGGACCGATTAACAACGCCGTTAATTAGGGAAAATGGATCGTTCAGAAAGGCCTCATGGGATGAGGCATTGGGCAGGGTGCCAGCCGTTTGGGAGAAATAAAAAACAAATATGGCTCTGACAGTATTGGTGGTTTCAGTTCAGCCTGTTGTACCAATGAGGAAAACTACCTCATGCAGAAATTTATGCGCGCGGTGATGGGTACCAACAACATTGATCACTGCGCACGGCTCTGACACTCTGCTACAGTGGCAGGTCTTGCCGCTGCATTTGGAAGTGGGGCCATGACCAATTTTATTGATGAAATTTATACAACCGATTGCATGTTTCTGATAGGAACAAACACCACGGAAAACCATCCGGTTATTTCGATTAAAATGAAACAGGCGGTGATTCATGGCAAAGCAAAGCTTATTGTTGCGGATCCCCGAGAGATTGATATGGTTGGCTTTGCTGATATCTGGCTACGGCAAAAGCCCGGGACCGATGTTGCATTGATTAACGGGTTGATGAACGTCATAATTGAGGAAAGACTGTTTGCCGAGAAGTACGTTAATGAGAGAACCGAGAACGTTGAAGGACTCAAAGAGAGCGTCAAATCATATTATCCGGAATATGTCGAAGAGATCACCGGGGTACCCCGGGATGATATCCGAAAAGCAGCCCGGCTCTATGCCGAGGCTCGCCGGGGTTCGATTTATTATGCAATGGGGATTACCCAGCATATTACGGGTACCGATAATGTTAAATCGCTTGCCAATATGGCAATGCTTTGCGGCAATGTCGGGATTCAAGGTGGCGGCGTGAATCCCCTGAGAGGTCAGAATAATGTCCAGGGTGCCTGTGACCTTGGCGCATTACCCAATGTGTATCCCGCCTATCAGAAGGTAGACAATAAAGATATTCGGGCAAAATTTGAACAAGCCTGGGGAGTGAGTTCCCTATCTTCCCGACCAGGACTCACAGTGACGGAAATGATAATAGCTGCTGAGAAAGGTGATCTTAAGGCCTTGTATATTATGGGTGAAAACCCTCTGGTCAGTGATCCTGACCTGAACCATGTAAAGAAGGCTTTAGAAAATCTGGACTTCATGGTCGTTCAGGATATTTTTATGACTGAAACGGCGAAATTGGCGGATGTGGTGTTGCCGGCGGTGAGTTTCGCTGAGAAAAACGGGACCTTTACCAATACCGAGCGCAGGGTCCAGAGAATAACCAAGGCCATAGAGCCCCTTAAAGAAGCACATCCCGATTGGAAGATTATTTCCGAACTGGCGACAAAAATGGGCTATGAAATGGCCTATGAATCGGCAGAGGATATCTTCTCCGAGATGAGGACGGTTACCCCGCGCTATGCCGGCATGAGCTATGAGCGGATAGCCGAGGAGGGCGGATTGCAGTGGCCATGCCCTGCTCAAGATCATCCGGGAACGCCATATCTCCATAAGGGAAAATTTGTGAGGGGAAAAGGATTGTTCCATGCTGTCGAATTTATTCCCCCTGCCGAACTTCCTGATCAAGAGTTCCCATTACTCCTCAGTACCGGTCGAGTCCTTTATCACTATCTTGCAGGAACGCTGACGCGTAAGGATGAGGGGTTAAACTTTCGGTATCCCAATGCTTATGTTGAAATGAATCCTTCCGATACTTTTGAATTGGGGATTGAAGAGGAAGAAATTGTACGAGTGAGTTCCCGACGGGGTGATATTAATGTTGCCGTTAAAGTAACCAGAAGGTCGCCCAAAGGAGTTGTTTTCATTCCATTTCACTTTATTGAGGCACCGGCCAATCGTCTAACGAATCCTGCTTTTGATCCCATCGCTAAAATTCCTGAGTACAAAGTTTGTGCGGTAAAGGTTGAAAAGATTAACTAGTGTCCATCCATAAACGGCATCTTTCGGCCCCCGGCTGCGTTCTCGTTCGTTTTCAATCCTCGAAATAGCGCGCTATGCCTGCGGTTGAAAACTCGCTCGGGCCTTGCCGGAAACCAAAATCTACCATTTATGGACGGACACTAACTATTGTCCGTCCATAAATAAACTCCATACACCTTAACTTTCGTAGAAAATTGTTTATCTGATTTTTTACGAGATTATGGTTTTTTTAATTATTGACAACATGTCTTTCCATAATACATATTTTCTTTTAGGTTAATTTAAGATGAACTCGTAAAAAGTCCGATTTAGACGGTTTGGTAAAAAGTTCAAATTCAAGGCGTGCAAATTTTGTAATCATGAGGCGTACTTGTCGTACGTTGAATGATTACGAAATGCAGCACAACGCAGAAGTTGGACTTTTTACGAAACCGTCAATTTAAGACGGTGTACACATAAATCTAATTTTCTATTTTTTTGAGAATACATATGGCAATAAAGAGTGAATACAACAAAATACAGCCCTATTTAACCAAGGATGGCTCACAGATCAAAGAATTGATGCATCCAAAAATACATGGCAACCAGAGGCAAAGTCTTGCTGAAGCTTGTATCCCCATCGGTTCTAAGACCTTGCTCCACAAGCATAAAATAAGTGAGGAACTCTATCATATTAAATCAGGGAGAGGTCTTATGACTCATGGAGATGAGAAGTTTGAAGTCACAACGGGTGATACGATCTATATCCCGCCAGGGACGCCACACCGGATTCAGAATACCGGTAAGGAAATACTTAAGATACTATGTTGCTGCTCCCCACCGTATTCCCGCAATGACACGAAATTGATGGTGGAACAAAAATCAAAAGGAGAATAATGTGCGTTAAAATCACACGTTATTATGGATAAGCAAGTTCAGGCAAAACATATCATTCATTTGGACATGGATGCTTTTTATCCCTCGGTTGAAGTGCTGGACAATCCCGTCTTAAAGGGAAAGCCGGTCATAGTAGGGGGGAGCAGGGAAAGAGGTGTGGTATCATCTGCCTCATACGAAGCTCGAAAATTCGGTGTTCATTCTGCCCAACCCATGGCCAAGGCAAGACGCCGTTGCCCGGATGGAATTTTTCTGCCGGTCAGAATGTCAAGATATAAAGAGGTTTCCAAACAAGTATTTGAAATATATTATCGTTTCACACCATTGGTTGAGATCGTATCTATTGATGAAGCGTTTCTGGATGTAACCGGTTCCACACGTATTTTTGGTCCCCCCGAGAATATTGCGAAAACAATTAAAAAAATAACTTTAATAGAAACAGGCCTGACCGTTTCAGCCGGTGTTGCTCCTTCAAAATTTGTGGCAAAGATTGCCTCTGATATTGACAAACCCGACGGCTTAACTGTTGTAATGCTCAATGGTCTTAAAGAATTCTTAGATCCGCTTCCCGTCAAAAAAATGTGGGGGATTGGAAAAAAGACTCGGCTGACCTTACGTCGCCTTAACATCAAAACTTTTAGGGATTTAAGGCGAACGCCCGTCACATTTTTGGAGAAAAAATTTGGAAAACAGGGTGTCAAAATGCATGTGTTAGCCATGGGCGTAGATGACAGAGATGTGGTGCCGGAACATGATGTGAAGTCCATGGGCCATGAACAGACTTTTCTACGCGATATCATCTCTTTGGGTTTGGCTAAAAAAGAGATCCTTGCTTTGGGAAATAAAGTGGCTCGACGGATGCGCCATAAGGGCGTAACCGGTAACACGGTTACCCTGAAGGTTAAATATCATGATTTTGTTCAAATCACACGGTCCACAACCTTGCCAAAACCCACGGATGATGGTTTGGAAATATATTCAACGGCTTGCCGTCTCTTAGAAAAAACCGAGGTCACGATAAAGCCAATCCGGCTTTTAGGGATCTCTTTGTCTCACCTGAATTTTTTGGGCACCGGAACCCAGCTTTCTCTTTTTGATCAAGACGTGTCATCTCAAAAACGCCAGAAATTGAACACGGCTTTAGATTCGTTATGCGAAAAATTTGGCGACCAAAGCGTTTTCCCGGGTACGCTGTTGGACGGTTAGATTTACATAAAGAAAAGGGCATTTTTACAAAGCAAGAGTTTTTTGATATGTTAAAAAAAATTCAAATTAAATATGATGAATTCATAAAAAGTCAGAATTGAGACGGCAAAGTAAAAAGTTCAAGCTCCCCCGCCAAACATAGGCGGGATAAAAAGGCGTCGCGAATTTCGTGGAATGAGGCGTACTTATGTACGCCGCAGTGAACACGAAATGAAGCGCAACGCAGAAATTGGACTTTTTACGAAGCCGTCAAATATCAAGAATAAGAAAGGCATATAGTAAAAGACAATGAATGAAAAATCATCTAAATTAAAAGACGATCATAAAAAGTCAATCCAAGGTATAGTAACTGCCAGAAAATGTGGTTGCTGTGGTCATCATGAGATGGGTATTACATCACAAACCGGAAAATATATTCCTTTTAAACCGGGAATGTTGGTCAAAATTATTGGGGAAAATAGTGAGTAAAATCAATCTTACGAGTCGAAAATCTTCCGGGGGAGTAAAATGATGCAATATAAAGCAGTACTTTTTGACCTGGACGGCACATTGATAGATACGGTAGATGATATTGGTGATGCTGCAAATAGAGTTCTATCAAACAGGAATTTCCCAACGCATTCAATTTCAACCTACCGATTGTTTATTGGTGAAGGTGTAAGAATGCTTTTGACCCGTGCATTGCCTGAAGAAAGTCGTAACCAAGACCTGATAACTGCCTGTCTAAAAGAATTTATCGAAGATTACAGGTACAATTATAATATAAAGACCAACCTATACGACGGGGTTTCGGAACTATTGGATAAGTTACAGAAGCGGGGTTTAAAACTCGCAATTTTATCAAACAAGCCTCACCCGATGACCAAAGACTGCGTGGCATTCTTTTTATCACGATGGAATTTTGATGTTGTTTTGGGACAAAGGGATTCAATTCCCCGGAAACCCGATCCACAGGGTGCTCTTGAAGTTGCCCAAAAACTTGCAATATTGCCATCCAATATTATTTACCTTGGAGATACAGCTATTGACATGAAAACCGCCCTTTCTGCGGGAATGTTCCCCGTTGGAGTGCTGTGGGGGTTTCGCTCTTTAGAAGAATTAACGGAAAATGGGGCGCGTGTCGTTATTGACGAGCCCATGCAGCTTATGGATTTTATAACCTGAATTTTGCATAAAAATTAATGAGATTTTTTAAACGGCTCAATTGGAGCGGATTTAGACAAAATCATATAATCATATTTTTTACCCAAATGGCAAATCGGATGATGATCTATTTTATTCATTAATTTTTACCCAAAGGGCGAGCCGGAGGCTTCCATCTGCTGCGTTATTAAGGGTTCGTAATAGTTCACTATAACTTCACCCTTAAATGCCTTGCATATGAAAGCCTCCGACTCGTTCAAAAATCAGGTATAAAAACATGATTAAAAAAATCATATCAGGCGGTCAAACCGAAACAGATCAGGCAGTTCTTGATATTGCAATAAAACTGGGATGTTCCCATGGCGGGTGGATTCCCAAGGGACGGATGGCCAAGACAGGAACATTGCCCGGCAAATATAGGCTTAAAGAAATGCCCACCGACAATTATTCCGAATGTATCGAGCAAAATGTAAAAGACTCAAAAGGAACGCTTATAATATCATACGGAAAATTAAGCGGTGATTCTGATTATGCCAGGAAGATGACTTTGAAACATAAACGCCAGTTGCTTGGGATAGACCTTAACCAAACAATTGCCTTTGAAGCGGCATCTCTGATTAAGGATTGGATTCAACTGAGGCATATCGATGTGTTATATGTGATTGGCCCGAGCGGAGACATAAATCCTGATGCAGGAAAACATACAGCGGGTATTGTTGAGGGTGTATTAATATTGGACTTAATGAATGCCTCTCCCGATTCTAATATAACCGATTTTTCCAAAAGAGATTATTTTGGAAAACTTCCCGGCCCTCCAAAAACAGTAAATCAAGCGGTTGACATATTAATCTCGAAAATGGCGCTTAAAGATAAGGTCATCATAGCGAATATGACCTATGGTGAGTTGGTTGATCTCAATTCAAATTTGGGTGCTTATATCAAAAATATATTCCGTCTTCGGTTTGGTAATGATGAACTCATGGAATCTTGCAGGTTTGTGACCAAAAATAAAAAATTAAATGAAGACGGTGCATGCGTTGCCATTATTGAAACACTATGGAAAAGATTACGGAAGACACATAAAATTAGAGTGGTGAAATGAAAGCAAGATTTATGAGGAAATTGTGTTAGTTTTAAGGTGTGCGGCATGTAAAAAGAAACTCTGGAAATATGACAAGGTTGGCCCTGGTGAGGTGTTAAGATGCCACAAAGACCGAATTATAAGGATATATGCATCCACAAAGGAAAATAGCAAAATAAAATGCCCATGTGGAAAGGAGGTTGGCATAGATAAGGGAACTTATATCAAAATGATCGGTAAAGCGTTCACCTGCTCTGGAACCAAACGGAATAAATAGTTTGTTTGAGGGGTTAAAAGAAAAACTCTCCAGATCTCCCGATCAATTTCAAAAGGTGTTACGGGAATGACCGATATAATTAAATTGTCTCAGTTTAAAAAGATCCATGGAAAAACTGTAAAAGTGCCCGATGGTTTCCAACGTGTTTTACGAAAGCACAAAAAAGAATTTCACATAATTCACAAAGACATCAAAGGGGCTATAAAATTACTCGATCATGTATTTGATGACTGCCAAAAAATATGTTTAAAGGAAAGAATTCAATTACAGCCCAAAAGGATTTGGATTGAAAATGTTTTAAAAGAGATTGTGATTGAGATGCTGGATGAGATAGAATGAGCAACAACCCTATCTCCCAGAATAGATATCACAACACAAGCCTGCCGATATTACAACAGGTTTACGATTAGTGGCGGTAACCCTAGGTTAAAACGCTACATATTGTATTCCTTTTCTCTTGACACACAAGGCTATTTAGCCTATCTATTTCCTCCGAAAAAATCGAGTTCTTATCACTCCAATTTTTTACCGGATTAACAGCCGGAAAAAAACGCCTACGGTTGCTTTCGAAAGGGGAATGCCTTATGACTCAATGCAAAAGACTTTTTGGTTTCGTGATCCCATTCGCAGTAATTTTCACCATGATCGGTTCTTTCACGCCCGCCCTTGGGGCCGAATTCACGGCAGATGTACTTATTACCGGACCCGGGGATAACTATACCTTTAAGCTCCAGGTCAAGGACAACAGGTATCGTCTCCAGAAGGTGAAAGGGCCCATGAATGTCCCGCCCTTTCCCAGCATTGTGAACCACGATACCGGGGTCACCTGGGGTTTAAATGGTCAGATGCACCAGTATGTTGAAATAAAAGACATCGAAAAAACCATTATGATGAACCCGTTGGTCGGATGGGCCATGACCCGGAAAGGTTTGACCGAAAAGCCGGGGCCCACGGAAACTGTGAACGGCTATGAATGCGAAACCCGGATCTACACAGAGACCGGAAAATCGGAACCCGCCGCCAAGGTCTGGATTTCAAAAAAGCTCAACCATATCATCCGGGACGAACGTTTCGGGTTGAACAAAAATCCGGTCTTGGAACTCCAAAATATCCAGGAAGGCACCGTTGACGCAGCCCTCTTCAAGATTCCCGTGGGCTATACCAAGATGGACATGGGCGCAGGGCCGGGATCCAAACCGGTAAGGTCTCCTGCAAAAGTCGAGTCAACACAGGTCCGAACTGCAAAGACAACCCCAACGCCTGCACCTGTTCCGGTGCCCGCATCTTCTCTTGCTCAAGCACCCGGCCAGTCGATTTCAGCGGCGGCTTCTTCCGGGAATATCATGTTCATCCTGGATGCCTCGGGCTCCATGTGGGGCCAGGTGGAGGGCAAGGCCAAGATTGCCATTGCCAAGGAGGTCCTGACCGGTCTGATCCGGGATTTGCCGGATGATGCCGTCGTGGGCCTGGTGGCCTATGGACACCGCCGAAAGGGGGACTGCAAAGACGTCCAGGAACTGGTTCCTCTCAGCCCTATAGACAAAAATAAACTCATAAAAACCATTCAGGGCCTGAGCCCCAAGGGCAAGACCCCGATTTCCCGGTCGGTTCGGATGACTGCCGAGCGTATCAAACACCTGGAGGACGAAACCACAATTATCCTGGTTTCGGACGGCAAAGAGACCTGCGACCCGGATCCCTGTGGTCTGGTGAAAGGACTCAAGGTGAACGGCATTAAATTTGTCATGCATGTCATCGGGTTCGACGTTACTGAAGATGAACGGGAACAATTAGAGTGCATGGCCAAAGCCGGTGGCGGACGGTATTATACGGCCGGCAACGCCGGTGAATTTTTAGCCGCTGCCAGGGAAGTGGTGGAAGCACCGACCTTTACCGGCGGGTATTTGGAAATAACGTCTCTTAAAGAGGGCCGGCCCTTCGAGGCCAGGGTGGACGTTTACCGGCATAGCGACAACAAGAGCATGGGCAGCAAGAATACCTGGTATCATCAAAAACCGGCGGAGTTTAAGTTGACGCCGGGCACCTACTATCTGAAGGTGACGGACCGGTCGGTAAGGCCGAATCAGCGCCAGGAAATCCGTGACATTGAAATCGTTTCAGGTCAGACGGTGGAAAAAATCGTTTCATTTATTGCCGGTGGTGTATTGAAAATCACAGCCATAAGAGATGGGCAGCCCTTACTCCACCACTCCAATACTCCGTAAATTGTTAAATGCCGTCAAACTAAATCCCCTCTGGGGATAATCAAAGCCGGGCTCTCTGGACCCGGATCTTTAATCTATTCCTCAATGCGAACGATCCTTCCCTGGACTTCGGCTTTCACGGTTCCTCTGATGCTAATAGTATCCATAATTAGTTCCCGCAGCGGCGATCGGGTATGTTCAAGTGGTTTTCCTACAAAGAGTTTGTACCCGTCACCTCCTGAAGCCAGAAAATCCGTAACCGCTACCCGGTAGATCTTTTCCGGATCAACCGGAACATGATTTGGAATCAGTCGAACCTGTTCCACCGAATGCCCGCAAACATTGAACCGGATTCCCGAAACCTGCAGAAATCCACCGTCTTCGTCTTCCCGCGTGGCGCGGACCGACCGGGTTAACGCCTGCATCAGCTCTCTTCCGGTCAGATCCAGCAGAATAATTTCATTGGCATATGGCATGGCCTTGAAGACTTCCTCACGGGTGACGGGGCCTGTGTCTATGCTGGCTCTCAGGCTGCCGCTGTTTAACAGGGCTACATCAGCCCCCGTATATTCACGCATGATGTCCGATACGAAATTACCCAGCGTAGTCTCCTCACACCGAATCTTTTCGCGTTCACCGTCGAGAAAGACTCGGGATTCACCGATCACTTCTTTGAACTTTTTATCCATTCGGGCGTGATATCGTTTCACGATCCGGTCGATTTCAGGGTCAGGATCGATATCTGCGGTCACCGGAATGTAGCTATGGGTGACAAGCCGGGATTTTCCGGAAGCCGGATCGACTTCCAGATCAATCCGTCCTAAGTACCTGCATTTCTCGAAGGCCTGGAATATGGGTACATTCCCGACCTTTCGATAGGGTGACAGCAGAATCTGGTCATGCCCACCGATGATGGCAGATAGTTCGGGAACGGCCCGGGCAATGGCCCGGTCAGTTTTATGTTTGCTGTGTGACAGGAGGATAACCGGACCTTTCTTATGCAGACGGTCAACGGCATCTTTGACGGTCTGAACGGAATCCAGCACGGTTAGCTGCTTAACGTTATCCGGACGGGTCGTAACCAGAAGGTCCCTTGTTGTTGCACCAATAACTGAGAGTGAGATGTCTTTTGTGAGTGAAAAGG
This sequence comes from Desulfobacteraceae bacterium Eth-SRB2, assembly GCA_004193595.1. Classification (GTDB taxonomy): domain Bacteria; phylum Desulfobacterota; class Desulfobacteria; order Desulfobacterales; family UBA11574; genus S5133MH16. Next base: position 19,813 of record RPGQ01000022.1, on the reverse strand, counting down.
AGGTCCATGGTTCACATATGAGTTTACCCGAGTCTTTCCGGATAATATTTGAACTTAAAAATGGAAACACGGCCATTTTTTTCAGATCCAAAAAGTTCTGAAACCCGAAATCGAGTTCATGGTTGCCCACGGTCATGGCATCTACGGATATGGCATTGAAGCATTCCACATCCGGCAGACCCTGAAAAACCGTGGACATGGGCGTACCCTGCAAAATATCGCCGGCAAGCAATAAAAAGGTCCGGACGCCTTTATGGTTGTTTTCGTTCCGGATATTTTCAACCCATGCGGCCAACCGGGCGATGCCCCCTACCTCTACTTTGCCCGTGTCTGTTTTAACCTTAAATGGCCGGAGGTGACCGTGAGTGTCGTTGAAAAACAGAACCGTGATATTCAGCGGCGGTTCACCGCCTGCCAACGTCCGTATCGGGACAAAACCGGCGGCCATCGCGACAGCGATGACAAGAATGAGTATGTATATCAATTTGCGACGGTTCATCTTGCTCACCTCTTGAGTTGTTGAATGCATATAACCCTGTGGCATATTCAATGACAATTCTCATCCGAATGACGCTCGTTATAATTTGATGAACTCGTAAAAAAGTCCGATTTAGACGGTTTCGTAAAAAGTTCAAATTCAAGGCGTGCAAATTTTGTAATCATGAGGCGTACTTTTCGTACGTTGAATGATTGCGAAATGCAGCACAACGCAGAAGTTGGACTTTTTACGAAACCGTCAAATTTAGATACCGGATGTAATGGGTATTGTCAATTGCAGAACCCTGAATACCGGCGGCTCTCGGGATTCATTGTCAATAAAACTGCTTGCATTTTTTGAAATCGGTCAAATAGTATAAGGAAATGGTTTAAAAACCATTAAAACCCAACCAGGAAAAGCCGGAATAAAAAATTGCCACAAGGGCACGAAGACACAAAGGATGAAATGCTAAAAAGGAGGTAGAAAATGCTTAAATTAGGTGAAAAAGGCGCGATACCGCAACGTGACAACAAGACCTATGCCATAGCCCCTCATATTCCCTGCGGTGTTGTTACCCCCGATCTGCTTAGAAGGATCGCGGATGTTTCCGAAAAATATAATGCTCAAGCCATCAAGATTACCGGGGCAACGCGCATTGCGATTGTTGGGCTCGCGGAAGAACATATTGATCAGGTATGGGATGAGCTGCAGCTGGACAAAGGGGCTGCTGTGGGTTTGTGTGTTCGCAGCATCAGGGCATGTCCCGGAACGACATTTTGCAAAATTGGTCGACAGGATGCCTTGGGCATGGGCATGGAATTGGATCGGCGCTATCATGGCAGAGAATTGCCCGGCAAATTCAAGATGGCCGTGTCCGGCTGTCATCTGAGCTGTGCAGAGTCATGGGTGCGTGACATTGGCCTGATCGGCAAAAAAAGCGGATGGCAGGTTGTCATCGGCGGTAACGTGGGTGCCGAGCCACGGATCGGCGAGGAGATCGCTTCGGGCTTGGATGATGCTCAGGCATTGCAAGTGGTAGAGAAAATCGTTCAACACTATCAGGAAAATGCAAATAAGAATGAACGCCTGGGCAAACTGATCAATCGTATTGGAATAATGCCTTTCAAAGATGCCATAAACTGACCCATTTGCCGGGTGAGCGTTTTATCGGGATATTCTTAAAGATGGCTTGAACTCTTTCATATTGCAGGCTAAAATACCCACGGCTTTTTCCAAAACTGCTTCAGCGGGATTTGGATGGTGGATGGGTACGGATCCTGCCAAGGGCTATGCTTTTGATCCGGGTATGAGGGTTTTTAGGATATCTTCTTTTCCAACGATTCCCACAAGCTCTCCCTTATCCACCACGGGTATTGTGTGAAAACTTCTATCCACCATGAGGGCAGCCACCGTTTCGATGTCCGTATCGGGCTGGACGGTGACCGGGTTTGGCGTCATGGCCTGGGCCACAGTGATGGCAGCGATTTTCTGAACCTGCTTTTCGAGCTGTTTCATGGAGGTTAGCGTAATCAATCCATCAAGAAATGTGAAAAAAGAGGGGATGGGAATTTTTTTCTGTTGTGCAATCAGGTCACTCTGGCAAAGGATTCCCACCAATTTTCCTGTTTCATCCGTCACGGGGATGCCGTTGATGCGGTTTTCCAGAAGAAGCTTTGTTGCCTGAATAATCTCCGTCTCGGGCGAAATGGTGATAAGCTCTCTTGTCATAATATCTTTTACTTTTAGCATGGCAATACCTGCGATTTTTATGGAAGCCGTAACGAGTTAAGGACCCAAACAGATTTTAGGCCCTTTTTTTGAATAAAGACTATTAAAACTTTGATTTCATGTCAAGAAGGATGATGTTCTATCAGTAATTATAGTTTCTAACATTCCATTATACCCTAGCGGCGGCGTTTATCGATGGTCTTAAAAACCACATGATTTCAAACGATTGTAGAATTTGCGAAGCGTTTAATTAACCGAACCTCTGATTTATGACATGTATTTTGATATCACCACACCTGAAAATCAACTCAAAGCAAAGAAAGAGTATCAGAAATATTTGTGCGGAGTGTTGAATGCGGCAATAAGCATATATAATCAGCTTAATGAAAATGACATGGCTTTTGCTCTGAAAGCGGTAAATAAGATAAACCGTATCCGGTATCAGATTTATGAAAAAGCTATAGAACTCGGTTATGTTAAAAAGTGTATAGACTCTATTCCTGTTTGCAAAGGGGAATGCTGCAAATGGCATTTCCCAAAAAACATAAGTTGCCCGGACCTGTTTATAACGGTTTGCGGCAGTTCTTCAAAGGAACTCACCGCTCTAAAGGATCAGATTATTTTTGATAACGGGAAATATCAATGTCCTGTTTTGCGGGAAAACGGATGTTTGCTTTCCTTTGACACCCGGCCCCTTGTATGCTCAAATGCTTATCCGTGCTTTTCAGGAGAGTTATACCATAACTATTTGCAAAGAAAGAGAAAAGAGATAGATGCTCAGTATATTTTCTTAAATAAGGTTTTTCAGAAATGGACGAGTGGCAGGAACTGTGATATCTTTATAAAATAAGACTTTGTAAAAGCTTCCTGGGGAAAGGCAAAAATCCGGCCCTCAGATTTCTATTTGAATTTTACCTGAACATGACTTTTCATTCAGTCACTAACTGGGGTGGTGAAAATCGCCGTGTATACAGATGGAATTTTAATTCCATTTTTGTTCCATATCTTAAGGTGTCAGGTGTCAGGAATGATGAACAGAGGCGCTGGAACCTGACACCTGACACCTGAAACCAGGCATACGGGAAGGAATAAATATGGGATATTTTTTAAAGCCATATTATGGGCAATTTTAATCAACCCAGTCACTAACTATGCGCATGTCATTTAAAGAAGAAAACCAGCAAGTAAAAATCTGGATGCAATTGGCTTGGGATGCCTATGCAAAGAAGAGACTGATTCAGGTTTTCCATTACTTTTATCGTGCACTGGAGTATGCTGAACAGCGGGAGTTAGAGCACGAAATCGCCTGGGTCTGTCGAGATTTGGGATACGTCCACGCCCGTCAAGGATCTCTGAAAAAGGCGCTTGACTATTTAAACAAGGGGCTTGCACATCAGATTGACGGATTAGATATCGAGATCCGAGTCGGGCTCATAACGAACAAAGCAAGCGTGCTTGCCAGATTAGGGTCCTATAGAAAAGCAGTGGCTTTTCTGGATCAAGGCGCGAGTTTGATCCTCACCCACTATCAAAAACTCTCTTTGGCTCCGACCCATATGGTTGTGTCTTATGCTGGAATCCTTCGGATGGCAAAGGACTTGCGAAAGGTCGTTGCTCTGCTGGATCAAGGCATCCGACCGGACCGAATCCAGGTGGAAATTAAGGGGTATAGCCCTTATGGTCACAGTGAAAACGGGTAAGTTGTCACTTTTTTTACCGAATTTATTGAGAACTTACAATCAAAAGTCCTGTAATCTGAACCGGAGGAGTGAAAAATGAGAGTAAGCAGTGTAACGCAGATGAGGTCTTTGGATCAATACGCCATAGAGAAACTCGCCATACCGGAAGAGATTTTAATGGAAAACGCGGGGGAGGCTTCTTATTTTGTTTTAATGGATGAATTCGGGGTTAGGAATAAAAAATTTGTGATTATTTGCGGTATCGGTAACAACGGAGGGGATGGATTTGTTGTTGCACGGAAAATCCACTCAACCGGGGGACATGTAAAAGTGTTTATTCTGGGCGATGTGAATAAGTTTAAAGGGGCGGCAAAAAAGAATTTTGATATTATATCCGGGTTAGAGATTGAGATCCGGCACATTGAATCTATTCAATCCATAACCCGTGATGTTCTGCATTGCGACGCAATCGTTGACGCAATCTTTGGAACGGGCTTAACGAGAAATGTGGAAGGTCTGTATAGAGATGTCATCCGGTTGATAAACAAGAGCGGGAAAAAGGTTTTCAGTGTTGACATTCCCTCGGGTATTAATGGCGATACAGGGGAGATTATGGGTGTTGCTGTTACGGCAAACTATACGGTGACTTTTGGCCTTCCCAAAATCGGAAACATGCTTTTCCCCGGCTATGAACATTGTGGAAAATTATATGTTTCACACATATCTTTTCCGCCATCCCTTTACAATAAGGATTCCATAAAAGTTGAAATAAACGATGACATTAAACTTCCCCCAAAAGACAAAATTGCCCATAAGGGGGATTTTGGTGAGGTTCTTTTCATCGCAGGTGCGTCAAACTATTTCGGAGCACCCTACTTTTCCGCCCTTTCGTTTCTGAAGGCAGGCGGAGGGTATTCCCGCCTTGCTGCACCCAGTTCAGTGACCCCTTTCATTGCCAATAAGGGAAGCGAGATTGTTTTTATCCCACAAAAAGAAACGGACTCGGGGAGCATTTCTTTAGAGAATAGCGATGCATTATATATGCTTTCCGAAAAAATGGATATGGTGGTCATGGGTCCCGGCTTATCATTAAATGAAGAAACACAACAACTGACAAGAGAACTGGCAAAGAAAATCGAAAAACCTCTGCTTATCGATGGTGACGGGCTTACCGCCATTTCCAACGACCTGAATACAATAAAAAAGAGAACGGCGCCGACCCTATTGACGCCTCACATGGGCGAGATGTCCAGAATTACAAAAATGAGTGTTCGTGATATTGATAAAAATAAAATAGATATTCTGCAGAGCACTTCAAAGGAGTTGAATTCAATAATTGTTTTAAAGGGGGCTCATACACTGATTGGCTATCCCGATGAGAAGGTTTACATCAATATGAGTGGTAATCCCGGGATGGCTTCGGCAGGATCCGGTGATGTCCTGACGGGTACCATTGCCGCCATGTTTGGTCTTGGCTTGTCCATTGAAGATGCGGTAAGAAAAGGGGTGTTCATTCATGGGTTTTCCGGCGACCTTGCGGCAAAAGATTTGGGTGAAGATGGAATTACGGCTCAGAATATACTGGAGTATCTGCCCCTTGCCATGAAAATGGATCGGGAAGGCCTTGACGAAGCTTTAAGGGACGCTTATCATGGCGTTCGTGTTGTATAGGAGGGAAAAAATGAGGGCATGGATTCTTGAAAAACAGGCAAAGATCGAGGAAAGACCTTTAAGATTGGCGGAAGTTCCTACACCCCGCGCAAAAGATGGTGAGATACGGATTAAAATTCTGGTATGCGGTGTATGCAGAACAGACATCCATATCGCAGAAGGGGATCTTTCCTTGAGAAAATCACCTTTAATTCTAGGACATGAAATTGTAGGTGTTGTTGATGAAGTGGGCGAAAATGTGAAACAATTCAAAGTTGGCGATAAAGCCGGTGTGTGCTGGTTAAACAGTACCTGCGGAAAATGTAAATCCTGCCTGTCCGGTAAGGAAAACTATTGTCCGGATATCAAATCTACAGGATGGGATGAAGATGGCGGATTTGCAGAATATATAACGGTCTTAGAAGAAGTTGCTTTGCCTTTAAACCATATAAGATTAGAACCTGCCGATATTGCACCACTCATGTGCCCGGGTATCGCCGGATATGCGGCATTCAAACTGACAAAAGCTCAAAAGGGCTTCAAGCTGGGTCTTTACGGGTTCGGACCCACAGCCTTTTGTGTTCTCAAGGTGGCAAAATCCATGGATATAGAGGTATATGTAAGCACAAGATCCCCAAAGAATATTCAAGATGCAATAAACCATGGCGCCGACTGGGCTGCAGACACATCAAAAGAACAGATGCCCTGCAAACTCGATTCCGCAATTGTATTCCCTCCTGCAGGCAACCTGGTTGAACCCACCCTTTCTCAGGTGGAGAAGGGAGGAACAGTGGTTCTTGCACCGGTAAGCTCATCCCCTATTGTTATTGAAAATTACACTGAAAATCTATGGGGCCGCACCATAGAAACCCTGTATAATCTGAAAAAATCCGAGGCGGATGAATTTCTTGAACTTGCTGACCGGCTTAAAATAAAGCCGGAGAGGGGGATCTTCCCCTTTGAAGACCTGCAGGATGTTCTTATCACGGTCAGACAGGGGAAAGCAACGGTAGCTAATTCTGTTATTAAGATTTCAGACTGATTATACCTGATGATTTTTAAATTAATTTCGGAGGCTATATTATGAAAAAAGCAACAGAGGTTGAACCTCACGGCGGTTCACTGGTCAATCTTATGGTGGATGAAGAGCGAGCCGTGGTTCTAAAGGAGATTTCTATGAATCTGCCGGACATTACATTAAACAACCGGCAGCTTTGTGATCTCGAACTTCTTGCAACCGGGGCTTTTTCACCGCTTGACGGTTTTATGACCCGGCCGGACTATGAATCCGTGCTTGACCGCATGAGGCTGCAAAGCAATGTATTATGGCCCATACCGGTATGTCTCGGCATATCCGATATCCAGGCCAAGGTTCTGGAAGTCGGTCAATCGGTCACGTTAAGGGATCAGGAAGGGTTCCTGCTGGCCATTATGCATATTGAAGATATATGGCCTGTGGATCGAAACAAGGAGGCCTCATTAGTTTACAGCACAACCGACAGGAACCACCAGGGGGTTGAGTATCTTTTTAATACCGAAGGTGATCATTACCTGGGGGGCAAAATTGAGGTGTTGAGCCTTCCTCTTCACTTCGATTTTAAACAGCTTCGCATGACTCCCTTAGAGATCAGAAACATTTATCGGAAACTCGGATGGTATCGGGTGGTGGGGTTTCAGACTCGAAATCCCATCCAGCGTCCCCAGTTTGAAATGACGGTTGCGGCCATGCGGCAGGCCAGGGCCAATCTACTCATTTTGCCGGTAACGGGTATGACAAAACCCGGCGATTTTGACCACTATACCCGGGTCAGATGCTATCGGGCGGTGACTCGCCACTACCCGCCTGACTCTTTTATACTGAATTTGCTGCCGCTCTCCATGCGGTTATCCGGTCCCAAAGATGCCCTGTTACATACAATCATTGCAAAAAATTACGGCTGTACCCATTTTATCATAGGACGTGACCATGCCGGCCCCGGAATAGATGCCGGAGGAAACCATTTTTACCCAAGAGACGCGGCTCACCGATTGACCCAAGAATACAGCAGTGAAATCGGAATGACCATTATTCCGTTTGAAGAGCTTGTCTATCTTCCTTTTGAAGATGAGTACCGTTCTCAAGATCAGGTTCCCGGGGGGACCCAGTATATTTCCTTTTCAAGTTCGGATATCCGCGAGAGGATCAGGACCGGACGGCGCATCCCCGAATGGGCCACCTTCCCGGATGTTGAGGCCGAACTGAAAAAAGCTTATCCATCTCCGGATAAGCAAGGCATTACGGTCTTTCTGACCGGGCTTCCGGGTGCCGGAAAATCGACCATTGCCAAGGTTCTCTATGCACGCTTTCTGGAAATGGGGGATCGCCCGGTCACCCTGCTGGACGGCGATATTGTTCGGCAGAATCTTTCGAGCCAGCTGAGTTTTTCCAAAGAAGACCGGGATATTAACGTACGACGCATCGGCTTTGTGGCCAGTGAAATCACCAAAAACCGCGGCATCGCTATTTGCGCGCCAATTGCGCCCTACAATACCACCAGGGCCGAAATCCGGAAAAACATCGAAACTTACGGCGGGTTTATTGAGGTTCACGTATCAACTCCCATTAAGGTATGTGAAAAAAGGGATCGCAAGGGTATGTATGCAAAGGCCCGGGCCGGAATGATTAAAGGGTTTACCGGGGTTGACGATCCATACGAGTTTCCGGAATCACCGGAGGTTCGGATCGATACCACTGACCTCGATCCCGATGAGGCGGTCCAGGAAATCCTGCTGCTGCTGGGACAAAAAGGATATATTTAATACGGTATGCGGCTCAGAGGGCGGCGGGCATTGTATCAAGAAAATTTGTCAAGGTATTCAACCAACGAAAATATTCAGGACTGAGCTAAGTGTCATGGTGGGGAATATATTGATATCCTTTTTTTATACACTAAATGTATTACTTTTTCTTTTAGGGGTGTTAGGTATTCGCTTGGACAGTGGCGAACGGCTCTTTTCCATTGCTTTGGTTCAGACGTTGCTGGGCTTGCCTCTGCTTGCCGGAGGATATCTCTATCTGGCCTTTCATCTGGAAGCGCAGGCAGTTCATGCAGTGCTTTTTTCCGAAATTATTTTTGCCCTTATCTGGATATCCATGGCCCTGCGCTTGTGCAAGGCAACGACCGCAACCCATGATGAGTTCTACCGGCGCCATTTCTTGTTTGAAATTATGGTGGGGGCAGTGGTGACGGTAGTCGCCGGTTACTTCCTGGTTTTCCGTTCCGGGATCGAAATATCCGCTGAAAACCTGGTCTTCCCTATGTATGGCCCCGCATATTTTTCGGCTGTTTTTATCCTGATGGCGATCCTGTATGCCTCCTGGCGTCTGGAACAGTTCTGGCGCTCCCTCGATGTTGGAACTCGCTGGGAGTACAAATTTCTGGTGGTGGGCAGCTTTCTGGTTTGCGGAGCCCTGGCCTGGAATGCTTCCTATCGGCTCACATTCCTGATTATTATCCCCAGAAATTTTCTGCTCCTGTCAGCGCTTTTGTTTACCGGCTGGATATTGATGTCCTATGCCGTGGTCCGGCACCGGCTGCTCAACCGCAAGATCTTCGTTTCCCGGAAGGTGGTCTATTCCTTTGTTGTTCCATCCCTTCTTGGCGCCTATCTTTTAGGTTTCGGAATGGTCTCTTTGATCATGCGCGCCTTCGGTTTGGAGATGGCCTTTGTCCTCAAGTGGCTGTTTGTGGCTCTGGGGTTTGTGGCTGCCGGATTTTTTGCCCTGTCCGGAAAATTATGTCGCCGGGTCCACTTTTTTATCAGCACTCATTTTTATGTCAACAAATACGAATACCGGGATGAGTGGCTCGCCCTTTCCCGGTACCTCCAGGGAGCCCTGACCGAGAACGATGTGGTCAAGGCTCTGCACCAGGTACTGACCGAGAGCCTGTATACCCGTGAGATTTTTAAATGGCTTGGAGATACGTTCCATGGCTACAGGCTGGTCTGTTTTCCTCAGAATTCCGATAACCGGTGTAATGAAAATACGATAGCTGCAAATGATCCCCTGGTGCAATTTTTTCAGACCCATTCCCATTTTTATCTGAAAGAGAAAAACCCGGATCCGGCATGGCAGGAGGTCATAAAAACCAAAGAAGCCTTCCTGACATCCCTGAATCTGACGCTTCTTGCCCCCATCTTAATTGGAGACCATCTTTTAGGGCTGATAGGTCTGGGGCCGGAATTTACCGGCGGACAATACGGGCATGATGATTTTGATCTGCTCGCCGCCCTTGGGACTCAGAGCGTCTCGGTTCTGCTGGCTGTACAAATGGCAGAAAGACTGGCCCATGCCTGGGAGCAGCAAGCCTGGGACCGACTGTCCGCCTTTGTCTCTTCACGACATCAAAAATGCGGCCACCATGCTCGCCCTGCTCAGGGAGAATGCTCCGGACCATATTGCCGAGCCTGAATTCCAGAAAGACATGCTGGAGGTCGTGGATGACGCTCTAAGAAGAATGGGCCGGGTGGAGCAGCACCTGCATACTTTGAAGAATGAGATCACACCGGAGCGGCAGAGGCTTGACCTATGCCGATTCTTAAGGGATTGCCGCCGCCGGCTGGAGAAAAAGCTGCCGACCATGGAGATTCATATAGAATGTAACAGCGAAATGCAAGTCAGTACCGATCCGGACCTTTTTTTCTCCATCCTGGAGAACCTGCTGCTCAATGCTTTTGAGGCACAAGGAGAGGGAACTCTTGTGCAGATCAGGGCAGGCAGGGATGATGACACCATGCAGGCGGTGGTGGAAGTTACGGATAACGGTCCGGGAATCGCGGAAGAGCTGTTGCCCGATATCCTGTTTGAACCGTTCAAGACCACCAAGCACGGGGGAAACGGCATTGGTCTCTGGCAGGTGAAAAGAGTGGCGGCCGGCATGGGGGGCAGTGTTTCGGCCGAAAACAGGCCGGTGGGTGGCGCGCGGTTCGTGGTGCGATTGCCGTTATTTTAAGTAGTGCCTGAACGAAAACTGTCTTTTCCGCCAATATCTGCGTCAGGCTCAAATTTTAATCCTCGAAATACTCAATGTATGTCTGTGGTTAAAATTTTCGTCTTCCTTGATCTTAACGAAAAATCCTAGTTTTCGTTCGGGCACTAAGTAGGTGTCGGGAAATTTTACAATAGACCCCGATGGGCACGGACACCCCGGTGGAACAAAAAAAGCGGTTTCACAGGACAGGCAGTCAAAAGAGAATAAAAAAAATCCCCCGGGTGGACCGGGGGATTTTGTGAGGATTACAAAAGTGGTTGCGTGTCCGTCTGTCCCTGGAACAATCCTTTTAGAGGGAGGCGTCAATCTTCTGGTGGAGTTCTCCCCAATCAAGGATTTTTTTGTCAGCTGTTACAAGGGTAGCCGGGTATTCAAGCGCCGTGGCAACAATCATGCGGTCTGCGGGATCGCCGTGAAAGGCCCGCAACTGACCGGCACGAAGAGCGGTTGAGCCCTGGAGTGGAATTTCCAGTAAACCGTTTTGGAGCAGTTCCCTATGCCAGACATCAAGCTCTATCTGGATTTCGAGTCGTTTTTTCCTGACCAGCATGGCGATTTCCCAAAAACTGATAGATGCCACGCCAAGTTGACCAGATGCCAGGGCCCTGTTAATTGTTTGTGTCGCCTCTCTCCCTAAATGTGGGTTCCCTTCATCCAGCCATACGAGAACGTGTGTATCAAGTAACAGCATTAACCGGCATCCCACTTGATATCCAGGGGGGCGATCAGATCATCCCTGCTTTGTACCTTTCCTTTATGCAGGCCGAAAAGTGTTTTCGGTAGGCTGCGATAAGCTTTCAGGACAGAAACAGGTTTCCCGTTTTTTGTGATCGTAATTTCTTCCCCCGTCCGGTTTATCTCATCCATTAAGTGCAGGCATTTTGCTTTGAATTCTGATGCCGTTATTGTTTGCATGTTACGCTCCTCAAATGGATATTCTTTAATGATGCGAGCGGCTCCTTTCACTTTTATTGCCTATTATAACCATAGTCATTACCATAGTCAACAGTAAAGTTATCATGGGTTGAATTCCGATACAATTCATTTAACGAGGGCGGCAACACCTGATCATAAGGTGATGCAATAGACCGGGCGCTTTCAGGTCGTCCCCTAAGATGAGGGCCAAAAAAATCCCCCGCGGGGTGAACCGCGGAGGATTTTATAAAACTTTATCTGCATTTATGATGCTATCATAACCTGTTTAGCTCTTCTTGCTAAAGCGTTTTCGGCTCACACCCACCAGACCCAGGAGGCCGGCACCCATGAGCAGGATGGTGGCGGGCTCGGGTACGGGGGCACTGGCACTATCGGAAGCAGTGACGGATCCTGCCAAGAAAAGAAAATCTCCTTCCACGGCCGTAAGATTAATGCCTAAAGTGCCATCAAGATTGAGCGAAACTAAACCTGCCGCATTCATGCCATAAAAAAGTGGGTCAATGAAACTAAAATCAACTTCACATAGGTGATAAGAACAAGGTTAGATCTAAGGTCTGTGTACCGTTTGGGTTAACATACCGGATATCGGTTGTATTGTCAATGCAGAGTTTTGCTGTAACATGGCTGAAAATCACGATTTTCCGGCATAGGAGACCTTGCCGCCCGCCCGTATGTTCAATTGTGGACGCCCGCTTAAATAAACCCCTTAATCAGGAAGTTGGTCACAGACTACCGGTCATGCTCCCCACAGTAACTGAGGGGGGATGGATAAACGGCGACATTACAGGGACAAGGGTTTGCGGGTCGGAAGGTTATGGAATGATTATGAATAATGGGGAAATGTGGGGATTTTTGTAACCGAATACGTTTCAATGAAATTGCGCATTTTTCGGGTTTATTGTAACATATTCGGCGACAATCTGACATTAAAAAAAATCGATATCCAAACCGTAAAAACCGACGTCAAAATTTAAGGGAAAAATGATAGATTGCAGTAATATGCAATCGGAGTTTGTTACAACTTCGTTGGTTAAAAAGGTACCACATAGTGGGTTTTTGGACGATTTTTGGTTCCGACCTCGACCAAGAAGGTAGGAACTAAACCACGGAATCTGATAAAAATAACATTGTTTTCTGGAATAAGCCTTCTTTTTTAGTCATCATCCACCACCTTTCGGATAGTGTTTGCGATTTCCCCCAAAAAAACAGGCTTGGTAAGAAAAGCGCGAATCCCGCTTGCTTTCGCTTTGTATTCATTTATATGTTCACTATACCCGGTACAAAGAATTATAAGTATATCGGAACGCAATTTTAAGAATTCTTTAGCCAATTCCATACCTGTCATATTGGGCATGGTAAAGTCGGTAATGACCAGATCGAATTGATCAGGATTTGCGCGAAAGGCCTCCAGGGCTTCAATGCTGCTCGTCCTTGCAGTCACTTTATAACCCAGGCGTTCTATCATCGGTTGAATTGCATCGACCATAGCCTTTTCATCGTCAACAAAAAGTATTCTTTCCTTGCCCCTGGGAATCTCAACCGCAATCTCAACTTCCGGTTCCGGTTCGTCTTCAATGCAGGGGAAAAATACTTGAAAGGTAGTCCCTTTCCCTAATTCGCTATCTACTAAGAAATAACCGCCGTGGGTTTTTACTATGCCGTGAACCACAGAAAGCCCCATTCCTGAACCCTCGCCTACTTTCTTAGTGGTAAAATATGGGTCGAATATCCGTTCCATGATCTTGGGTTCAATACCATGACCTGTGTCACTTACGGTCAGTCTTATATATTTCCCAAGGGATAAGTCGTGATAATGAATTGCAGAACACTCATCCAATTCAATATTTTTAAGGCTAACCTCTAAAACACCCCCTTTTTCTCCCATGGCATGGGCTGCATTGGTGCAAAGATTGATGAGGACCTGATTTATTTGTGTCGGATCTGCACGAACGGTATCTGAGTCGCTTGAAATATTCTGGTGAATTTCGATGGTCTTTGGAATTGAAGATCGCAATAACTCGAGAGATTCTTTGATAATCCGGCTAATCCTAACCGGTTTCATTTTCTGTGGACTTTGGCGGCTGAAGGCCATGATTTGCCTGACCATATCTCTGGCGCGCATGCTGGCAATACGAATCTCTTCCAAATTATGCCTTGCCGGATTCCACTCCGGAACATCATCCATTGCCAGTTCAGTATTACCCACTATTATCCCCAGCATGTTGTTGAAGTCATGGGCAATGCCGCCTGCGAGTGTGCCGATGGATTCCATTTTTTGGACTTGTTGGAGTTGAGACTGGAGTTTGGTCTTCTCTTCCTCTGCTATCTTGCGCTCGGTAATATCACGCGAGACGCCATACATCCCGTCAATTGCGCCCGAATTGTCACGCATTGCTTTCATGCTGTTTTCCATCCAGACGGTGGATCCATCCTTACGATAGTACTCGACCTCAATAATGACGGATCGGTCTGGGTCAGCGTTGCCCGCCTCATCGCGTCGAAGCTCTTCCAGAAACATCATCTGGGCTCTTTTCAGGGATCCCGGCGTGATCATCTCCTCCAGGGTTTGCCGTTTTCGTTCTTCGGGTGTAAAACCAAGTATCTTCTCTATGGAGGGACTCACATAGGTGGTTTGAAAATCCAGATTTACAGTCCAGATAATATCGGCCATCTTCTCCGCGAGGAACTTAAATCTTTCCTCACTCTCCCGCAGTTCCTCCTCGGCCTGCTTTCGCCAGCGAAGAAGTTTTGATAGTGCTTCCGTCTCTCTTAAATAAAGGTTTCCGGCTTGCTTTGCGATTTTTTTGTAATGCTCAATTTCTTTTTTTGCTTCTTCAAGCGTCTGTTCTAATTCAATTTTCGAAAATTCTGTCATGTTTGCATTTTTCCTTTAGCAAAAACCAGTAAAACTCCTGTCCAGTCTAATCCTCTGCTTTTCCCAAGAAAGGGGGCAATCTCTACTCCAGAATAAAATCCAAGCAACGGCGTGTTATATTGATTAAATATATTCTGAACTTCAGATGCTTCCTCAGTTAACGCGTCTGAAGCTTTTGCTGCTCTACCCGCACAATCAATATATAATCCAAAAACAGGCTGTTCTCCATTTGTAATTATTTTCTCCAACAATTCTGATGAATTTTTCTTCGCGGACTCTATCATCATTTTATTATTCCTTAACATGAACATGATTTTTGAACCTTCTTTTAGATCCGGCTCAAAAAGAACAATACCCTCTCCATTTGGGAGAACCCCTGTAATCAGTCTATTAACAAAATATTCTTCTTTAAGGTCCCCGAATTTCTCCCCGTAGTTTACACCGATTGTCAAACGTTCAACAGGAACCTGACTTCGCCAGTCCTTGTTTCCATATTGATCATCGATCATATCAACAACAGATTTCCCATCCACTTCATAAAGGACCGATCCTTCACTTTTGGTTATGGTATGATAGATTCCATCTTTCGGTGTACAACCATGCATAATTCGAAAATACGGGTTAAAATCTCCACCTAATAGAGTTCCAACAACACTTTGATTATCAACATACGAACCGCAGAATTGTTTTGTTTGGCTAAATTCATAATCTCCTATTACTCCCCCGCCTATAATCGGCACATTTGTTTTTAGTGTTTCTTCAATGCCTTGGATCAGCGGTGGGGATGCGTTGATAACCGGTGGTGTAGTTTCTGTTGGTGGATTTTTTATTGAATCATAGAATATGAGCAAGATTCTACCCTCTATGCTGTCTGATAATTTTTTGGCTAATTTTTGACCTGCCAGTTTTTCATTTTTATCCAGACCATCTGCTGAAGCTACTCTAAGCTGAATTGTTTCTGACTCTATTATAGCGGCACCTGCTATGTGACCTTCATATGAAAGGCTTTCATTAGTGATTATGCCAATTGCTGAACCACCTATTATCGGCACTTGATTTCCAACAACAATTTGCAGACCTTTAAAATATTCTTCGTGATCAACCCGGCCGCTGCAAAAAGCTATCACGAGAGCAGGCCTCTTGATTTTACCATTTTCTATTGCATTTTCAGCCACTTTTTTACCTAATGAAATAGAATTTTTTTGGTTGTCATATCCGATTCCGACTTTCAATTTTCCTCTCCTACGTAATCCCTTTGGTTCCTAACTTTCTATGATTATGCCCCAATTTTTCATAGGCTGGTTTCCACCATCCCTTTTTTATATGGTTTTCCTTTTCAGCTTCCGCGATTTGTTTTATTTCGTATGCCGAATCGCGCAAAACTCCATAAAGAATGCCGCAACCATCGTACTCCCGGTCTGAATCGCCTTTTTCAGCCAGACCAATCATCTCATTTACAAGATCTTAAGCTTTCTTAATGTTCTCATCACAAGGTTTCACTTTTTCACCATTACAAACCACGTATTACCGGATGATTCAGAAATTAAGGATTCCTGAATCTTCAATTATCGAAAGCTGAAGACGTCGAATCGGAATCAATTCTGAAATATCTTGCCAGTATGTTGAAATGTTTATAAAATGGTTGAGTTGCGGATATCATAACCGGTGCTTGTCGATCAGTTCTTTTAGGTGTCTTTCCAGGAAAACGATAAAGAAGCTGAAGAACCAGATCAGGAAAGCGGCGTATGTGATTTTGAGAAATAGCACCATAAAAAATCTTTTAAACAACAGACGGTTAATGCCAATCGATGGAAGATATGGCCGGGGACCACTCCTTAAATAAGGGGTGCGTCCGCTCATTAATCAATAATCAAGGTGACCCCATTCCGACACTCTCATTATCTCTCAAGCTCCCTTAGAACATTCCATGCCTATCCGGTTAACGCCCAAAATAACTTATAAAAAATGACATAACCAGTTGTAAGTAATGGATTAAATGTATATGTGAGCCTCGAAGACCTATTCGAAGCAAAATGATCAATCATAACAAACGCTTTGATCATTTTGTGGGAGACAACCGGATAGGCATGGAACATTCAACACCCTGGGATTTGAAGTATCTCTATTAACACTTATTTCGTAGTGATGGCCTGCTCGCATGTCATGGGTTGAATATATAAGGTCGACATTTTCAAAATATTTGCTTCCTTTCGAAAGCACTTCGTATTTATATTTAACTAATTTTTGTACCCTTAAATACTCGCAGGTAATTATTCTTATCGCCAATCGTTGACCTCGCATTTCGACACTTCCGATATCGACAGACTTTTTGGTCTGCTTTCGCCGCACGGCCACAATGGACATGGGATCATTAACGGCATTCTTGGCTGACTGTTTTGCCAATCTGTCGACAGCCTTATTGTGAGGGTTCTTTGAGTGGCCCTTGACCCAAGTGAACTCCACCTTACGAGGAGCCTTTCGGATTTCACGAACCAGCTGCTTCCACAAGCGCGCATTCAGAACAGGTGTTCCAGATATAGTCAACCACTTCTGCCCAGGCCACTGAAAAATTGCCTTTCTGTAGTTATCAACCACGTATCTTGAATCGGTAAATATACAAATACGATTCAAATGGGAAATTTTCGGGTGCCCAGAAGCTTTTTGAAGTGCAACAATGCAAGCATAAAGCTCCATACTATTATTTGTCGCATTCTTATATCCAGGCACGGGCAAATCCTCCACTTCCTCATCGCCTGCATCATCGATAGTGACGAACCGAATACCGATACCACCGGTTCGTGGCTTGGAATACGATGAACCGTCGGTATAAATGTTTAGTGCATCCTCATGGATCATTTAAAGTGATCTCCGTAAAGCCTTACGATATCGGCTGACTGGCCCATCTAACATTAGACATTGATTCGCTGCGAAAGAATTTCAGCTTTTAGAAAAAATGAATATAAGCAAGATCTTTGCGGCGATTATTCAGACCATGTAATAAATCACCCTCACCAATGTTATTTTGCCAGTATCTCTAAAACGGGTGAATTACAGATATCATAAGCGATGCTTGTCGATCAGTTCTTTCAGGTAGCTTTCCGGGAGGGTGAAAAATAAGCTGAAGACCCAAATCAGGAAAGCGGCGTATGTGATTTTGAGAAATAGTTCCATAAAAAATCTTATAAACAACAGACGGTTAATGCCAATCGAGTGAAGATATGGCCGGGGACCATTCCTTAAATAAGGGGTGCGCCCTCTCATTAATCAACATAATGATCCCCAATCACATGTCGTTTCCACAATTACATTTCTGAGAAAACTATAATCTATTAGGCGCCTCCAAATTTCTTTGGTTATGCGGATTTCAGTAGTCAGATTCAGTCGATTATTGGCCAATCCAATCTTCGTACTCATCAAATACACACGTGAGCGGCTCCTGGGAGAACGAATGGAAGATCTCCAATTTACAATATTCGATTTCCTCTCCATTATTCTGCCTGATGAAAATGTCTTCACTGTCAACGAAACCGATCAATTCATAAGGTTTTTCCGGGTTCCCATATTGATCGATTTGATTCGACCATGTTATGTTCAGTGGCTTACTATTGTGATCGTATGCCTTTACTTTGTTTATTACAACCTTTTGATTGGACTTATTGAAAAGGCGCCCAGTGATGACGCAGTTGTTGTGGCTGCGATCTTGAAGTCCGGGGTGGATCAACTTGCTGATAACGAGCGTTTCGTTTGAGATTTTCTCGTTTCCGTCCGAGATGTAGGCGTTAATATTGGATGGGTTTTTTTGCTCTCGGATGATTTCAAAATTCCCTATATTTAACCAATCATTTCCAGTTTTTGAAACATCACACCCAGCAGTTCTTAACCTTTCAGCAATATCATTTCGTTTATTAGATGAGTTTGAAAGTCTGACAACATGGCGACCGGCTACATCACTAAATGATTTTACCTTGCCAACCTCGATAAGTATTGTTCTGTCGGGATGAGTTCCAAAAGCCATTCCTGCTTCAAATAAGACATTAGGACGCGCTTGTAATCTAATAGACTTTTCATTTTCATCTTCGTTAGTTTTCCAAAGCTCAGGTGATAAGCGTACTTCATCGTCCGGAGATAAAAGTACGACCACAGCTTGGGCATTTTTGAATGCGCTCTCTAAGGCTTCACCAATATAGGGAGTTGCTTTGCCAGTGAACTTTAAAGCTTCAGACCACTCAATTGGCTGAAGGCCTAATGCCCTAAGGAATGAAAAAAAGTCATCTCTGATGCGACCATCACGTCCATGCACTACAAAAACCTTACGAGCCTCTGCAATGCCGACAGAAGGCGCAGATAGGGCAGGTACCGGGTCTTTACTACTCTTAGCGGGATGTATCTCTGCTTCTGCTTTAGAAATTAACCCCTGAAGGTGCCCATAGCGAAGCGCATATTCATCATACTCATTGGGATCATTCAGCTTAAGAAAATTAGCAGCTTCATCAGCACCTAATGCAGTATTTAAGAATGCAGATACCTGCATCGACCAGCGTTTTATTGCAGCGGAGTAGTCAAGCTCATCCTCAAGGAATTTTTTGAGCTGATCTATCATGCCCTTGTTATAGCCTGTTTTCATGAGATATTTCGCTTTCTTAATGCATGGGCTAACTAGTGAGTAGCGAGAATTATTTCTCGTTTAATGAATAATTCGGAATTATTTCCTGTTTATTGGGTTTCTTCTGCACCACTTTAAGAGCGTACAGCTTGCCAGTGTATTGAAATTTTTATAAAATGAATGAATTACAGATATCATAACCGATAATTGTCGATTAGTTCTTTTAAGTGGCTTCCCAGGAAAACGATAAAGAAGCTGAAGAACCAAATCAGGAAAGCGGCGTATGTGATTTTGAGAAATAGTTCCATGTCGTTTCCAAGATTACATTTCTGATAAAGCTATAATCCAATAGACGTCCCCGAAGTCCGTCACAAAATTATGCATGAACTCAAACCGTACGTCCTTGGGCGGCCCTCTGAAACGACAGGTTATGAGCGCATACGGTCGACTGAGGAAACTGCCCTCACAATTCTCTGGGATTCCTCCAGTGCTGTGTCCACCGATGATTGTCCACTCAAGATTCGATTTGCAGTCTGCATAAACTTTGACACGATCAAATTGCGAATCCATGTTATTTTCCCAAATTCTTGCCTTTCGAATTCTGTAAATTTGGCCGGTGTACATACAGAGCCTACGCATAAACTCAAAAACGATACTATCAAAATGATAAAAATGTAACTTTCGGCATTTCTATAAGCATTGTGATCTTTGAAAATTTATCAAAATTGAAAAAATACTTGTCGCACGGTACAAAATTTAGCAAAATCTCAGATTATGAGCATACCTTTCCTGTAATAAGTAATACATTCGGAGGGTTATGCTTTTTACCTT